>CAMCZZ010000013.1 GCA_945888375.1 Akkermansia muciniphila
TCAGCACGGCCGGAAAGGTGGCGAGACCAGCCGTCTAGCGGATCAAGGACGAGGGTCGCGGATAGTAACTCCCCGGCCTCGGCCGGGCGCTCGAGGCGGCGCAGCACCATCACGCGGAGGGCGCGGGCGCGGAGGTTGTCGGTGTCGAGCCGGAGGGCGCGGTCGAGGTGATCGAGGGCGGCGGTCCAATCGGCACGGCGGCAGTCGAGTTCGGCGAGCGCGTGGTGGGATGCGCCGGCCCAGGCCTGGTTCCAGGTGGCTTTGTAGAAAAAGTCATAGGCCTCGGCGGCGCGGTCGAGGTGGACGAGGATGAGGCCGAGCAGATAGAGCGGCTCGCCGTCGGCGGGGTTGGGGTTGCGCCGGGTGAGGCGGGCAATCGCGGCGCGGGCATGGGTCTCCGCCAAGGTGAATTCACCCCGGCGCAGGTGCCAACCGGCGAGGGCGGTGTGGCAGCGGGAATCGCCCGAGTCGCGACGAAGGGCCTCGCGCCAATAGGCATCGGCGGCGCGGGTGGCGTGGCGATACTGGGCGAGGTGAAGGCCGGTGATGTAGAGCTCGTCGGTGGATGTGATGTCGGCCGGGGCGAGCGGTTCGGTGGCGGCGGGCGGCACTTCGGCCTCCACCCGGGGCTTGGGCTGGTAGGCGATCAGTTCGCGGCCACCGGCAGTGCGGACCACGACACGCAGGTCGGTGAGGGTTGCGCGATGGGGACGCGCGAGGATTTCGAGCAGCGGCGCTCCGGGAGCGAGATCGCGGGTGAAGGTGATCAGCGGCTTACCGTTTGCGGTGACGGTGATGACGGCCTGCGGGTGCGCAGCGAAAACGGCCACCCCGAGGCTGACTCCCGCGCCTTTAGTTTTCCGAGGCATGAGCGACACCGCCGCTTCGTCGTTCGCGTGGTGAGCGGGTCCGATCTTGGTGAGAGGCGCCCAGTATTGTGTCCAGGTTTTGGTCTCGCCGGGATGGAGAAAACTGAAGTCAGGCTGGTTGTCGGTGTAAACACCCGCCATGAGTTCGATGTAAGGCGCGCATTCACCCTTGGCGTCCGGGTCGGTGAGGTTGCGATCCCAAGCGTAGCCGAAGGCGTGGTTGCCCCAAGTCCACTGCTTTTTCCCTGGCGAGATGTGGTGATTGGCCAGGTGGATGAGGCCGGCGTTTTCGCGATGGTCGTAGCCGCCGAAAAAATCCTCCCGGCTGCCCATGCACATGTAGGAGGTGGGCACGGGGATGTTGGCGTAGAACGAGAGATCGTTCGCCGCATAATTCACCGATGTCCGACCACCGCTGGACGGAGGAACGTAGTGGGCGGGTGCCTCGTGCGCGGGCACGCCGGAGCGGGCGTGTTCACCGTAATCAACCCCATAGTAGTGGCCCTCGCAGAGCGGGTAGCGGCTGGTGGCGCGCTTGGCGTGGTCGGCGATATAGTAGACGTCGGGCGGGAAAAAGCTCTGGTAGGACTCGTGAACGCGAGTCGCGACATTGGCCCACCAGAGGAAGGTCTGCGGGAGCGGGGTGCGGTTGTAGGCGCGCACGCGGAGTTCGAGCTTGGCGATGCCAGGACGAAGGCAGATGCCGTGCATCGCCTTCATGCGGGCCATGGGGTCATGGTCGCCACACCAGACCGTGATGGAGCCATCCCGGCCTTCCTCGATATGCGTCTCGGTCGGCAGGAACGTCGCCGGACGATGGTGCTGTGGCCAGTTGAACTCAATGCCGCCGCTGATCCATGGACCGGCGAGGCCGACGAGGGCGGGTTTGATCACATCCTGCCGATAGATGAGGTCGTAGCCATTGGTCTTGTCTTGGAGGATGTGGATGCGGCCGCCGATCTCGGGGAGCACGAGTGCACGCAAGTATTCGTTCTCGATCCAGATGCCGCGCCACGGGCGGTTCACCGGTTTTTCGGCGATGCGGTCGGTGAAGGGCAGAGGATAGACGCCACCACTTGATCCTTGGAAAACGCGCTTTTCCAGGAACATCGGGTTCCGGTCGGGCGGGAGCGGCAGGTAGGTGGGCAACACGATGGACTCGTGCCGAATGGTTACTTTAGCGGGCATGGAAAAAGATCGTGGCTAAGGCCGGGGCGGGCGGCTTATTTTAAGCCGAGCAGTTCGCGGAGCGGAGGTGGGGTGGCGCGTAGCGTGGCCTCAGAGAGAACCGGGGCAAAATCATCGGGGAGAGCGGCCTTGGCGGAGGCGGTCCATTTGTCGTTCTCGAGGGCCTTGCCGTAGGTGCAGGCGGTGAAGGGCTGCCAATCCTTCGTCAGGCGTTTGAAGCGCCCCATGCCCCAGTCGTGATTGTTGCTCCAATCACTTTTCCACGCCGCATCCAAACTACGCCAGTAGTCGCCACCGGCCGACGCAATCAGTCGCGCCTCGTCGCGGTCGTCATTCTGGGCGGGATCATCGACCACGAGGCGGGCAAAGAAGACGGTCGCGAGGCCGGCGATTTCGGCGGGCTCGACGCGGGCGCGTCCCTTTTCTGGCCAGAAGTGGTAGTTGTAGCCCGGCTTCAGCAGCACGGAGACAGCCCCGTCGGGTTCTTTGCGCGCATCGGCGGGGATGTTGGCGTCGTCCTTGAAGTCCTCGGCATAAGCCGCGCCCTCGGGCGTGACACTGTGCTGGAGGAGCTTCCACTGGCCCGTCTTGCGACTCAGCACCCATTGCGCGCAGTCGCGGATTTGCACGCGCACGTTGCGTGCCGGATTGCCGGGACGCCCTACGTAAACCTGGCCCCACATCATCGAGTGGGTCCAGTCCTTGGGAATGATGTTGCCGGAGCCGACGCGGGGTTTGTAGGTCCAGCCGTAGTTGATTTTAACCGGACGGATGGCGTTCGGGATGCTCATGTCATCGATGAACAACTGCGCGATCTCGGTCTGGAGCGGCAGAGCCGATGCGAGGGGGTGTTCGGCGGCCGTGACTGCGCAGAACACGGATAGGAAACACAAGATAAACAGGGTAAAGCGGGGATGCATGGGAAGAGAAAAATCGGTTAATGGGGTCGCTGCGGCGGCGCTCTGGATGACGCACCGGGCGTCTGGTCCGTCGGTTACTTGGTGAGGGGGATTTCCTGTCGCGTCCAAGTCGGGCCTTGGATGCTCACGTTTCCTGCCGCGTCGAAATTCATCGGATCAATCACCAGAAAGGGCTTACCGCCAGCCGTGATGCCGTGACACGAGACCCAAAGTCGGCCGTCCGGGCCGGAAAAGACCGCATTGTGGCCGACTTCCTCAAGCGGGCTTTCTGGATTTCCGGTGTAAGCTACACCGTGCTTTGCGCAGGCTTTTTTGCTCTGTCCGCCGTAGACCGGATTCTGCGGCGACTTTGTCCATGGCCCGGTGATCGCTTTCGCGGTGGCGACGCCGATTTCGTAGCCGCGAGTCCAGGACGAGTAGAATAGATAGTAGGTGTCACCGCGCTTGATGACGTAGGCGCCCTCGATGCCGATGCTGTCCCATTCGTAATAGTTAGCGATCTTGCGCTCAGGCCTTCCGTCGTAACCGGGCACCGTGAGCGGCTTGCCCCCGGCATCAAACGCGTAGTCAATCCGGCCCGCCTCGATGGCCGACTGCGCCTCGGTGAGAAACGTTCCCGTGACCAAATCGATCTGGGCAAAACGGATGCCGAAGTCGTGGTCGCGATTCCAGAAAGCCCACATCTTGCCGTCGTCGTCGCGAAACAACGTGAAGTCGTTTCCCTCCGTCAGGGGCTTGTCTTCGGTGACCACGATGTAGGGTCCTGCCAACTGATCGGCCACCGCGTAGCCGAGGTGCTGGCCGGGATAACCGTATTCGGGATTACTCGCATTGAACGTCGCGTAATATTTTCCGTCGAACCGGTGGATTTCCGGCGCCCAGAAACGTTTGCGATACCAGACCTCGGGCGCTGGTGCCGGCACGAGCACTTTTTGAAAATGCCAGCTCGTCAAATCATCCGATGAGTAGAGCACCACCCCGGGATTGTTTAGACCGAAACTCTCCTCGCGAGGCCAGTGAGGCCAGGCGGTGCCGGTGAGAAACCATTTGTCGCCGTCGCGAAAAACCTGGCAGTCGCGCAGGCCGCCCATGGCGATGCCCTGCGTGATGGGGTTTTGGTAAACGAAAACGTTACGCTGAGTTTGATTCAGGTTGGTGTTACTCGTTTCCATGAAGAACCCGATGTTTTCGCGTGATGACGGATAAGGCGTCGGGGCAAACGATGATCGCGCGCGTGCCGTCAGCGCGCCCCGGACTTGTCGCTTTTCCCGCCGCCGGGCAGCAACTCGATGGCGGAGAGTCCGGCCTTGGTGGAGATTCGGAACCTGCGACTGTCGTTGAACTCAACCATGGTGTCTCCGCCGTCCTGCGTGACCCGGTGAACAGGACTCGGCTGGTCAGGCTTGAGCGGAAGCAAAAGGGTGAGGAAACGCTGCTCACCTTTGATCTTCCGAGTGTGGAGAACGGTCGTGCAGGGCAGGCGCGGGGGCGTCATGTCCTTGCGCGTGTTCCAGCCGAGGATCTCCGGTTCCTCCTGCGCGCTGACCGCCTCCACCGAGAGGCCCTGCGTCAGGAGCGGCACGATCGCGAGGTTCGCCATCACCGGGTCGGTCGTGACGACCTGCCCGGTTTTCTCGTCTCTCGCCGTGCTGGTGCTGAGCAGGTGCCAGCGTGCCTGATAGGTGTGCTCCATTTCGTCATTCGGCGTCAACCGGTCGGCGACCACGTAGAGGTCGGGCTTGAGGAAAAGCACCTCCCGCTGGTGCGTGGCGAGTCGAAGGCGTGAGGGGCCGAAGCCTTGGTCGAACACGCCGCGGGCGTAGTCGGAAACCGGCGTGCTCACCCAGTGCGCATTGATGGGTTCTTGGGCAACTGAAGCGGGGTCCGTCAGGCGTTTCTCCATCGGATAGGCCTCCGGCACATCTTGCCCGAGGCCGTCAACCAGCACGCAGTTGTGTGCTGCGGTGGAAAGCGACCACGTCCGCCACTTGCTTCGCTCGTAGCTGGCCCCGCCGCTGTCGAGAAGCAGTTCGCGACCGTGGGCCCAGAGCACGATGTTAAGCTTGTCCTGGTGGACGTGGGCGAAGCCGAGCGGCCCGACATCGAAGACGAGGTAATTCGCGGTCGGAGACCAGTCCGAGCGCATCACTGCGAAGCCGGACCAGTCGAGAAACCGGGAGGTGAACTCCGGCGGCTTGCCTGCGCCGGATGGATCGAGCGCCCACTGGAAATCCTGTCGTTCCGGGAAGAACTTCAACGCCTGCGTGTAGATTCTCTGCGCGGGCACGGGCCACGAGTCGTTGAACCGCGGCAGGTTCCGGTCCGGCGTCATGAGGGTGAGTAGGAAATCGTAGGTTTTCTCCATGGAGGAGATGTAGGCCGGAGGCAGTTCCGTCTCCCGTCCGGTCCGCCGCGCGACATCCGCGATGCGGAGAACGTTATCTATCGTCGCATTGTGATAGGCGGGCGTGAGCTCGACCTGCCCGCCGTCCGGAAGGAACTGCTTGTCGGCCTCGGCCGCCATCGTCCTGGCCGCGAAGTCGCGCCACTCGGACGACTCCTTGAACTCGGGAAACACGGCCCCCGTGGTGTAAAGGCCCGCCATCTCCATCGCGAGCCAGTTGGCGATGGTCGGGTGGGCGCGGAGATAGCGCGCATGGTCAAGAAATGAGCCGAGCATCGTGACAACGGCCGCATCGGTGAACGACGGCGAGTCGAGGAAAGTGAACCAGGCGTCGGGCCAAGAATACGTCGTTCGCAGACCCGCCTCAATGGTCCGCCAAGCCGATGGGCTCTTGTTCATGACCGCCTGAGGCACCGTGCATTCAGCCACCCAGTCGGTCATCTGCGAGACGAAGGCGCGGACGTATTTCTCGTCCTTGGTGGAGAGGTAGGCGCGGCCCAAATCAGCCCAGATATTCATGCGGTTCAACTGCCACTGCCATTCCGGGTTGAAGGCGGTGTCCGGGTTGTTCTCGGTCGGGTTAAAAAGCCAGTTGATGTTGCCGGCGGGGAACTGGTGCTCGACCGCGACGAGACCGCCGACCACGCGCCCCTCAACGGCGGCGTCAGCGATCTTGGTGTTTCGCGGTCCGGGAGGAAGCCCGCCCCAAGCCGGGCGTTTGCGCTCACGCAGGTAAGCGGCCAACGCTTGGATTACCGCGGCGTGGTCTTTGGCTGCGGCCGCCTCCTTCACCTTGAGTAAATCCGGCCGGGAAAGATCAAGTGACCCGAGGATATCTTCCAGGCGACCTTCGGAAATTTGGAAGGAAACCGGAGTTACATGCTCCTTCACGGAGAGGCTGTCGGCCGTGGCGGATGCAGTCGGCGCTGAGGCATCGGCTCCAGCAGCCGGAGCAGGGGGCGAAAAAGTGGAAATGACCAGCAGGCCAACTCCGGTGGAAAGAAGCGGTGTTTTACGCATAGGGGAGTTGAGGCGGGGACGAGTATCGCTGCCTCGGGCGAGGTGATCAGCTGCGAGTTAGGGGGCGACTTCGATCAACTCGAAATCGTCGAAATCGGCCACGACAACAGCCGAGGTAAAGGAGTGAATCCAGATCTGGGCAAAGGCGGCACCGGCTGGCGCTTTCGACACAAACGTTTGCGGGGTGAACTCGGTGAGGCCGGGGGCGATCATGAGCCGGTGTTCGCCTTCTTTGGCACCCAAGTTTATACCACGTTTTGCCTGATCGCTGTAGGCGAGGTAAACGGCGATGCCGTCTCCGGATACCGAGCGTGCGGTGAACTTGACACGAAAGGCCTGGCCGGCGGAAGCGGGGAAAAGCGCACTACGCAAACTGGAGCCGCGCACGGGATCGGAGTCTTCGACGCGAAGCCCGCCATCGCCGCGTGATGCGGCCTCGGGGGTCGAGCGGCTCATGCCGGAGTCGGCAAGATTATTCCAGCCGCGCAGCCCGGATTCGAACCCCGGGTTGGTGAGTGGAATAATGCGCGGAAGATCGGGACCGGCAGGCGAGGTGGCGGACTTGGTTAAAGGAAGGGGTGGCGGAGTGGCTGCAACGGGCGCAGGCGTGGATGCCATGCCATTGGCATCGGTAAGCGCGGTCGGGGCGACGCTGAAAGGCACTAACTCGATCGCGGTGTCATCCACGAGAACCGCGCCAGTGAGGCCCCAGGAAAAGAGATTCATGGAGAGCCGGTCGGTGTTTTCCGGAATTTCAACCACGGCGGTGAGGCCGACCCAATCCGTCGGGAGTGAGGAGCCCCTCAAGTGCGGCCCGATGGAGCTGCTGACCAGACCCGTGGGACCGAGGTAAAGGTGTTTCGCAGGAGTGCCGGGAGGGGCGTCTTGCGACGAGAAGTTCGCACGCAGCAAGAAACCAGGGACAGCGGGCTCGGCTACGGCACCGGGTTCGGCGCGAAACCAGGCCGAGATACGAAAGCGCTCGCCGGGTGCGACCGGGAGCAGGGGGTAGTTGCCAAAGGCGAAACGGGATGGAACGTCGCTGGAAAGACGCAGTGCCGAGCGACCGGTGCGGGCGGTGCCTTGGACGACATCCAGCACCGGCGAGTGTGCGGTGCTGTCGGCCGGGATGAACGAAACCCAGCTCACTTTGCCGCCTTCGAAGCCGGCATTGCTGAGGAGATTCTGGGCCGAGAGCGGAAGGGCAAGGGCGAGGGAGGCGAGCAGACGAGGGTGGGTAAACGCATGGGAGTAGGGTTTGGGGAGGGACGGAACCGGACGAAAATACGGCCGGCGTTATGCGCCGACCGAACGAAAGAGAATCCTGCGAGAGCAGAGGATTAGACGCGCGAACGGCGACGACGATACAGAACCAGACCAAGGGCTCCGAAGCCGCCGAGGACGGCGAAAGCGGAGGGCTCGGGAATGGCGGTGACTGAAAGGTAGCCGGTGGACTCGGTGAAGGTGAAGGTCAGGTTATTCGCCGTATCGTTGACCGTCCAAATGCCGAGCGCGCCGGAAAGCGCGCCCGGATTATAGACGGTGCCGGAGATGCTGACGCTATCGAGACCGGCGGCACCGTAGGAACCGGCGGCGTTGAAGAGGAAGAAGCTGTCGCTCGCGACCAGACCGGTGAGGCCGGTGGTGTTGATGAAGAGCGAACCATCGAAGGTAAGCGTGCCAGTGACCGAGACCTGATCAAAATCCGTGCCCGCCGCGCCGGTGCGGCTGATGATCTCCATGTTGGTGACGGTCGTCGGTGCCATGGTCAGGTTGCCGATCACACTGGTGATGCCCGGGCTGTTGCCGGGGGCGAGGGTGCCGTTGATGGTAACGGTGTTGCCGGTCCCGATGTTGATCGTTCCGTGGCCGGCGATGGTCTGGTCGGTCCCGAAGGCGAAAGAAGCGCCCTTCGCGGTGAGATTGAGAGTGCCTTGCGAACCGCTGGTGCCGAGGTTGATAAAGGGGCTGTTGGCAAATGAGCCGGAGGCACCGAGGGCGAGAGTGCCGGCGGAGATGGTGGTGTTGCCTGAATATGTGTTGGCGCCGGAGAGGGTCACGTTGCCGGCGGTGCTCTTGGACAGGCCGTTCGAGCCGGCCAAAATCGCGCCGATGGAGCCACTCTGCACATCGTAGGTGCCGGAGTTGTTGGTGATGGTGCCGTTGCTCACCGCACCGCCGCCGGTGAGGGCGCCGAGGGTGTTGGTGATGCTGGCGGTGCCGAGGTTGAGCGTTCCGCCGGATACGGTCACATTCCCAGAACCCAAGGTGCCGGAACCGGAAAGCTGAAGCGTGCCTGCGGTGATGAGAGTGCTGCCGGCGTAAGTGTTGGCTCCGGATAGAATGACCGTGCCCGCGGTGTTTTTCGTGATGTTGATTGCACCAGCGCCGGCCGTGGTGACGTTGGCGGAAACAGTGCCATCTGACCAAGTGTAATTGGTATTGCTGGTGCGCAGGAGAGCTCCGTTCTGGATCACGCCGCCGTTGGTGAGCGAGATGGTGAATTTCTGCAGGTTGGTCGTGGTGCCCAAGTCAAGGGTTCCGCCCATGACATCAATCTGATTGGTGCTGGTGAAAGCGGCGACAGTTGTGATGGCCAGGACGCCAGACTTGATTTCCACCGCTCCAGTGAAATCGTTGGCGCCGCTAAGTGTGAGGGTGCCGGCGGAATCCTTGATGAGCTTTTTCCCTGCGCCGGTCAGTTTCCCGGCCACCGTGCCGGTTTGCAGCCCGGTGTAATTGGTCTCGGCGGTGGCGAAGGTGCCGTTGGTCAGGTTGCCGCCGGTCAGGCTGATGGTGGCGAAGGTGCGACCGGTGTTGGCGTCGAGGTCGAGGGTGCCGCCGGAAACGCGCAGGTCTTGCACGGTGCCGGTGGAGGCGGTGAGGACCCTCAGCGCGCCGGAGCTTACTTCGAGATCACCGAGGCTACGGTTGGAGGTGAGCGTGGCGGGCGTGGAAGTGGCTGCTGAGCCCGAATAGCGAAAGGATGAGTTGGCATTCAATGTGCCGGTGCCGCTGAGATCATTGGCCGTCGAGTTTCCGCCAACTGCGTTGATCACGGTGTTCGCGGCCACGTTGGTCGTAACGTTGCTGGTGGAAAACGTGAACCGATTCGCTTTGATTACGCCGCTGCCAGAGAGATTCCAGACAGTATTTGTCACACCGCTCTGCGTGCTAGCATTGGGCGTCCAAAGGCCGGAACCCGCTCCAGCGGAGAGATCGAGTGTGTTGCCGTTGGTGTCTATGCCGAGGTCGACGCGACCGGACTCGTGAGCGTTGCCGAAGCTCTGGGCTGCTGGCATCCCCGCGCCGGCGGTGGACGTCAGGTTGGAGCCGAGTTTTACAGTGGTGGTGCTATTAGACGAACCGTTGTTGCCATCGAAAAGCTGGAGTTGGCCGATGCCGTTGCCACTGGCTGTGCTGGTCAGAGTCTTCACCCCTGTGGTGCGGGCTTGAAACACTGCGAGGGTCTTGTCGGTAGTCAGCGACTGGGCATTTGCGGTGTCCAAAGCGAGCGTGATATCGGTGTCGAAAGTTGTCGGACTAAAGGTGATGGGGCTTGTGGTTGAGAAGGTAATCGCTCCGCCGCCGCCCGTCTTTGCGGTCGTGATGGCGCCGCCAGTTACATTGACTGCGCCTTGGATAAGCAAACGTCGGTCGGCGAGCCCGGTCGCGTTCTCGATCGTCAAGGCACCGGAGCTCATAGTGAATCCCATGCTCAGCGTATTGGCCGCCGACGTGGCACTAGTCGTGCCCGTAGTGGCGCCAATCGTCAGTGTGCCTCCTTGCACCGTGAGGAGGCCAGTGCCGCCGGTCTGACCGAAATTAAGTGCGGAACCTCCGTTGCCCGTGCCCGTCATGACCAGATTGCCACCTGCGTTCAACGTTACCCCGCCACTCGGCGTCAGATTGAAGCCAGTGCTGGAAGAGCTGCCGATGATGATGCGCTCCGTGCCAGCAGCGGCCCCCAACGTGATGAGATTGGTGACCGTAAGACCCTTCTGAATATCGAGGATGTTCGCGAAGGCGGAAGATTGGTTGAAATTAAGCGTGCCCAAGGCTCCGCTGGCCCCGGTATCGTAGATGATCGTGCGGTTGGCTCCGGTGTCATCGAGGTTCGCGGTGTTGCCAGTCGTGGGAACGGTGTCGAGAGTCCAGAGGTTGGCGGTGGACCAGTTGCCGCCGACATTGGGGGTGCCGTTTCCGTCCCAAGTTTGGGCCTGGAGAACCAGCGGAGTCGCGGCCATGGCAAGCAACAGAGCGGACGCAACTGACGGACGGGGTAACTGACGGGCGTTTTTTAAGTTCATGGGGGTGGGTTTTCAAACCTCTGCCAAAAAACGCCTCGCGGTGAAAGCGACCAGTTATTCTATTTATAGGACAACCCAAAAAAGCCGCCCTGTGCTCCAGGTCACGGATACCCACTGCGAGCTTTGCACAGGCCGGCGCTGATACGGTATAGCCACGCGGCAGTCGCAAGGCACCCGCAGCCGGATTTGCTGTGTGCTCACGCCATGCCCCGCGTTTTCCGTCTCCTCTTCGCCGTCTTGCTACTCCTGCCGGCCCTCCTTCCCTTGCGCCTCTCCGCCCAAGCATGGACTCCCGTGCCGCCTTGCAGCTTCTCAAGCCTCTCCCTCAGCCAATTCGCCGACCACGAGCTCGAGGTGCCTTACTTCCTCAACCACTTCGCCCAGGTCGCCAACGCCGTGGTCGAGTCCGGCACCGATCGCGGTTTCCTCAACATCAAGGTCAACCGCGACCCCGTTGACAATCAGACCTACAACGCCCGCATCATGGAAAACCAGCTCGCGCTGGCCTATTTCTACACCGCCAATCGCCCTTGGAACCCCTACTACGGCCAGGCCGTCGTCCGCGTCCGTCTCGAAGCCATGCTGGACCGGTGGACCCGCATCCAGGCTCCGGATACGAGCGCGAGCGCGGGTCTCTTCGCCGAATACAGCGCCACCAACTGGAGTCTCGCCCCGACTGGCTTTGGTGTTCTCCACGCCGCTCAGGCGCTCGATCTCGTCGCCGCCTCCGGTCTCACCTTCGACGCCGTCGTGCTCGAAAACTCCCGCCTCGCCTTGCGCAAGGCCCTGCTCGCCCTCTTCACCCGGGCCGACATGCGCTCCGCCGCCCGGCAATACAGCAACCAGTTCAACGGCTCCTACCATGCCGCCCTGCTCTACCTCGCCCGCTGGCCCGATTCCGCCCTCGACGCCGCTTTCGTTCAGGCCGTCAACGCTTCCTCCGCCCAGGACCAGAGTCTCGCCGGCTTTTTCTACGAGCAGGGCGGTCCCGACTTTGGCTACTCCAGCGTTCACGAGAACAATCTTCGCATCGCGCTCCCCCGCCTCCGCCAGCGCACCGATCTCTTCCCCATTGTCCAGGCCGACGACTTGCGCTGGAACCAGTGGCTCGCCGCCAACTACGTTCCCCAACCCGGCTCCGCCACGCCCACCTACCTCGTCAACGCGGGCATAAACACACGCACTTCCCACGGCTTCCTCACCCCCGCTACCCGCCCGCTCTCCGAATTTTCCGCACCGTCCCGGGTTTTTTCCTACACCGATACCGAATACGCCTCCCTTCTGGTGAACCGCCGCGCCCAGGTGCAAACCCAGTTCGGCAACTGGGGCGCGCTCTCCGTGCCCAACGCCTACAGCTACATCCCGTCCTTCGTCTTCGACGCCGTTCAACCGCTCAACGTCTGGCAACCCACCGCCGCCCAGCGCGACGCCGCCCTCGCCGCCCTGCCTTGTCGCGCTTCAGGCTCGGTCAACCGCCAGTTCCACGATGCCTGGCCCGTCACCGTCACCACCGTTCGCCGCCCCGCCTACTACGCCGCCCTCACCACCGGAAACATCCGCATCACCCGCCAGGTTTACGGTCTCGGTTTGCTCTGGCACGAGAAGTTCGGCGTCGCGCTCCAGTCCGTCGCCGCGACCCTCTCCGGCAACACTTGGGTCTGGGGCACCCGCCGCTCCGGCGTCACCAGCGGCACCTACGAAACCGCCAACCTCGCCGCCACGCTCACCGCCGACGGCGCGACGGTCACCCCCGCCACCGGCGTGCGCGACCTCGCTTCCGGCGATGTGGTCGCCACCTACCCGCTCGCCGCCAGCGGCACGACTTACGGACAAAAAACCGTCACCTTCGGCACCGGCCGCGTGGATGTTGCCATCACCCATTCCGGCGCGTTCACCGAGTTGCTGCCCCTCGCCCACGCCAGCGACGCCGTGCTTTCCAGCACCGCCACCCGGCTTACGTTTCAGCGGCCCAACGGCGCCTCCCTTGTGATCGAGACCACCTCGCCCGGCGCGACTTTCACCGTCGGCGGCACCTCCGCGCTCACCACCGGCATCGTCCGCCGCGCCGTCAGCATCGCCGCCTCCGGCAGCCTCTCCTACCGCCTAACCTTGAGCGATCAGCCCCCGCTCGTGCTGCCTGCCCTCACCGTTTCCGATGCCACCGTCAACCAGCCCGCGAGCGGCACCGCGAATCTGGTGTTCACCCTAACCCTGACGCCCGCCTCCGCCAGCGCCGTCACGGTCAACTACGCCACCGCCAACGGCACCGCCCTCGCCGGCACCCACTTCACCGCCACCAGCGGCACCCTCGCCTTCGCCGTCGGCCAGACCAGCCAGACCGTCACCGTTCCGGTCTCGGCCGGCACCCTCCTGCAAGGCACTTCTCTCGCCCTTTCGCTGCGGCTCATCACCCCGTCCGGTGCGTCCGTGGCCAACGACACCGCCACCGGCACGATCAACGGCATCACCCCGCCGCCCCCGCCTCCGCCGGGCAGTGCGCTGGTCGAATACGTGCCGGGCAACTCCTGGGGCTCCGGCTACCAGGGCACGTTTAAGATCACCAACTCCAGCACCGCCACCATCACCGGCTACGAGCTCCTCTTCGACTTCTCGGGCACCACGTTCACCTTCTTCAACGGCACCCTCACTCGCGCCGGCACCGCCTGCACGTTCACGCCGCTTTCCTGGCAGGCCACCATCCCCGCCGGCACGTTCTTCGACAACCTAGGCTTCCAAGCCTCCCCCGGCGATGCCCTGCCTCTCTCGCCTCGCCTGCGCATCACCTCCGCCACCGGCGTCTCCACGCTCCAAATCACCACCGCCGCCACCCTCCCCGGCACCAGCGCGGGCACCGCCTTCAGCCAGACTCTCGCCGTCGGCGGAGGCATCGGCCCTTACACGTGGTCGCTCGCCCCGGGCTCGACCCTCCCCGGCGGCCTCACGCTTTCCTCCGCCGGAGCACTCACCGGCACGCCTGTCACCGGAAGCTTTTCGTTCTCCCTCCGCGTCACCGATCTCCGGTCCGTCAGCGTGGATCGCGCCTTTTCCCTCGCCGTCGCCGCCCCGCCTTCCGCCTACGCGACTTGGCTCGCCAACACTCCTTGGGCCGCAGCCGACTCCGCCCCCACCGCCGACCCCGACGTCGACGGCCTGCCCAACCTCCTCGAATACGCCTTCGGCTCCAATCCGCTCGATCCGCGTGACACAGACATTCCTGTCTGTGGTCTGAATCCTTCAGCTTCATCTTTAACCTTAACCTTCCTGCGCGCCCGCTCCGATCTCACCTACGAGATCCAGGCCTCCTCCGACCTCGCCGCCTGGCAGACCATCGCCACCAATCCGGGAACAGTCAGCGCCTCCACTCCGCTCACCTTCACCGACTCGATCTCTCTCGCTACCGCCCCCCGACGCTTCCTCCGCCTAAGAGTGACTCCCCCATGATCGTTCCACGCCCTCGCCATCGCTTCCCCGGTTTCGTCGCCCTCCTCACCCTCGTGTCCATCGCCTCCGCCGAATCCCTCTCCCTCGATAACGGCGTCACCACCGTGAGAATAGACCGCACCCGCGGCGGGGCCATCACCTGGGTCTCCGTTTCCGGCGGCACCAATCTCATCAACCTCCACGACCTCGGCCGCCTCGTCCAACAATCCTACTACGCCGGCGCCCGCCTCGACCGCCGCGCCGAGGGCCAGTCCCCCGCCTGGAGCCCCTGGACCTGGAACCCCGTCCAGGGCGGCAGCTTCGCCCACGCCCCCGGCATCCTCGATAAATTCGAGTCGCGCGACGGCGTCCTGCACAGTCTCACCCGTCCCAAACTCTGGGATATGCCAGACGAGACCGCCGCCTGCACCATGGAGCAATGGACCGAGTTCGAGCCCGGCCAGCGCAACGTCATCCGCGTCACCAACACCCTTGTCATCCGCCGCCCCGCCGACGACCGCTGGGGCGACGCCAAACCCAACCACCAAGAACTCCCTGCCATCTACCTCGTCCGCGCCTTCGCCACCGCGCGCATCTACGAGGGCGAGGGCCGCTGGACCGACTTCCCCATGCCCGCGCTCTCTGCCAAAGGCTGGGGCCGTCCCGTCGTGCCCAAGCGCGCCATGGCCTTCTTCCGCGCCGACGGCTTTGGTTTCGCCATCTACAGCCCCGCCGCCGGTGCCACCTGGAACAGCGGAATCACCGGCACCTCCCGCTCCGCCGATCCGAAGCACGCCGACACCACCCACGTCGCCCCCATCGCCACCATGACCCTCAACCACGACTCCACCTACACCTTCCGCTACTGGCTCCTCCTCGGCGACGCCACCACCCTCGCCTCCGACCTCGACGAGTTGATCAAGAGATACCCCTAGGACCTTCAATCCCGCCCTGCACTTCGCTCAATACCATGCCCTCGTTCCCCTCCTTGCCGCGCTCGCTCCTCGCCGCCGCTCTCGCCGCTTTCTCCACCGGCAATCTCGTTTCCGCCGCCGCGAGCCCCGTCATCCGCCCCCCCAATGTCCTTGTCCTTGTCTCCGACGACCACCGCCACGACGCCCTCGGCGTCGTCCAACGCGAACTCGGCGCGCAGGCCAACTACCCGTTTTTAAAGACTCCCCAGCTCGACCGCCTGGCCGCCTCCGGCACGCGTTTTCGCAATGCCTTTGTCACCCACTCCCTCTGCTCCCCCAGCCGGGCCACCATGCTCACCGGACTCCACTCGCGCGCCCACGGCATCACCCACAACGACCAGCCTTTCAACTCCACCGCCACCTGGCCCGCCCTCCTCGCCGCCCAAGGCTGGCGCACCGGCTACTTCGGCAAGTTCCACATGGGCACCCAGCGCCACCGCCCCGGCTTCCAGGAATCCGCCACCTTCATCGGCCAGGGCGTTTACACTGACTGCCCTTTCGTCATCAACGGCGTGGACACCCCCACCACCGGGTGGGTGGACGATGTCACCACCTCCTACGCCATCGACTACATCCGTCGCCACCGCGACACACCCTTCGCGATGTTCGTCGGCTTCAAAACCCCGCACGACAAGCGCACCCCCGCCCCGCGTCATGCCTCACTCTACGGTGACCTCACTCTCCCCGAGCCCACCAGCTTCCGCGACGTCGCCCCGTGGCGTCGTCAGAATCCACCCGGCCCGTGGAATCCCAAAAACCCCGACCGCCTCGCCTACTTCCAAACCATAGCCGGCATGGATGAAAACATCGGCCGCCTGCTCGATACCCTCGACGAACTCCACCTCACCGAAGATACCCTCATCATCTACGCCGCCGACAACGGCTACTACCTCGGCGAACACGGCCTCGGCGATAAGCGCACCGCCTACGAGGAATCCATCCGCATCCCGTTTCTCCTCCGTTATCCCCGCCGCGTGCCCGCAGCCTCCGTGCGCCACGAACTCGTGCTCAACCTCGACTTCGCCTCCACCATCCTCGACTACTGCGGCCTCGCGTCTACCTGGAAACAAAGCGGACGCAGCCTCGCCCCTCTCCTCGCCGCCGCGCCCGGAACCGTTCCTTGGCGCTCCGCCTTCCTCTACGAAAACCTCGAGGACCCCGCCTACCCGAAGGTCACTTTCGACGTCCTCGCCGTTCGCACCCTCACCCACAAATACGTCGAGCACCCCGCCCATCCCGACTGGACCCAGCTCTTCGATCTGCGCGCCGATCCTCACGAGATGCATAACCTCGTCTCCGATCCCGCCGCCGCCTCCACTCTCGCCGAACTCCGCACCGAACTCGCTCGCCAACGAGCCGCCGCTGCCACTCCGTCGCCCTAGGCGCGACCACGCTCCGCCCATCGGGAAAACCCATGCCGCGTCACCTTCCCCGCTTCCTGTTCCCGACGCTGCTTTTCCTCGCGCCCTTCATCTCGTTCGCCGTCCCCTCGCTGACCGGCGATCTCGAAATCCTTCGCGCCCGCCTCGCCACCGAATGGCTGGCCAACGTGGACGTCCCCGCCGCCCAAAGCACCCTGGCCGCCCAGTCCCCCGAAGGTTCCTGGCCCGACATCGACTACGCCGATAATCAGGGCACCAACTGGCCCCACCTCCAACACATCGAGCGCGCCTCCCTCCTCGCCCGCGCCTATTGCCAACCCGGCTCCGCCCTCGCGCGCGACCCCGCCGTCCGCATCGCCATCGCCCGCGCCTGGGAGTTCTGGTTCGCCCGCGATTTCACCAACGTCAACTGGTGGTATAACGAGATCGGCATCCCGCGCACCCTCGCCACCGGTCTTGTGCTCCTGCGCGACGAGCTGACTCCGCGCGAACTCGAACAGGGCATCCGCATTCTCGCCCGCGCCAAGATCCAGGCCGAGTCGCAAAACCTCGTCTGGCTCGCCGAAATCAACGCCCTGCGCGGCCTGCTCGCCGCCGACGAGGCCCTCGTCGCCCGCGCCTACGCCCGCATCGCCGCCGAAATCCGTGTCGTCACCCCGGGTGCCGAGGGTCTCCAAGCCGACTTCAGCCTCCTCCAGCATCGCCGCTGCCTCTACAACCACGGCTACGGCGCATCCTTCGCGGTGGACGGCACACGCCTCGCCCGCCTGCTTTCCGGCACCCGCTTCGCCCTGCCGCCCGAGCGCATCGCCTTGCTCGAAAACCTCCTCCTCGACGGCTCGCAATGGATGGGCCTCGGCCCGTGGCAGGACTGGGCCGCACGCGGCCGCGAGATCGCCCGCATCGGTCGCGGCCTCGGCACCTACCAGGCCGCCGCCGCCGAAAATCTGCTAGCCCTCACCCCGCCCTCTTCGCGCGCCGCCGAACTCGGCGCCCTCGTCGCCCGCATCCGCGAACAGCCCGACGCCCCGCCGCTCTCCGGCGCCCGCCACTTCTGGCGCGCCGACTTCACCGTGCTCCAGCGTCCCGGCTTCTACGCCTCCGTGCGCACCTTCTCCTCCCGCCTCGCCAACACCGATTTCAACGGCCCCGAAAATCTCCTAGGCCACCACCTCGCCGACGGCGCCACCACTCTGATGGCCCGCGGCGGCGAATACGCCTCCATCTTTCCCCTCTGGAATTGGCAACGTCTCCCCGGCGTCACCGCCCGCCAGACTCCTCCGCTCACCCCCGGCAGCCCTCGTCGCGAAAACGGCTCGCGTGATTTCGCCGGTGGCGTGAGCGATGGCAGCGCCGCCTTCGCCGCCTTCGACTTCGAGCGCGACGGCCTTGCCGCCCGCAAAGCATGGTTCCTCACCGACGCCGGCCTGCTCGCCCTCGGCACCGGCCTCTCGGATTCGGAAAACCATCCCGTCGCCACCACCCTAAACCAATGCCTCCTGCGCGGCTTAGTCGTCACCGAGTCCAACCCGGTCGCTTCCTCCACCACCTGGCTATGGCACGATGGCCTAGCCTACGTTTCCCTCGACGGCGCTTCGCTCCACCACGAAGCCGGCCCACGCACTTCATCCTGGCGCGCTATTCACCAAAACCTGCCCGCAACGCCAATTACCGGCGACCTCTTCACCGTGTGGCTTGACCACGGCTCCGCCCCGCGCAACGCCTCCTACGCCTACCTCGTCGCTCCCGCCACCGATGCCGCCGCCACCCGAGCCCTCGGCACCGCACCCCGCGTCCGCATCCTCGCCAACACCCCCACCCTCCAAGCCGCCGCTCAACCCGCCGACGGCCTCCTTGGCGCGGCGTTCTACGCTCCCGGCGAACTTGATCTGGGCGCCTCCGGCGTCCTTGCCGTGGATCAGCCCTGCCTCGTGCTGCTCCACCGCCTCCCCGATGGCTCGACCGAACTCAGCGTCGCCGACCCCACCGCAAAACTCACGAGTGTCAACGTCCGCCTCGGCCCCACCCGCGCCGACTTCATCCTGCCCTCCGGCCCCGATGCCGGCCGCACCGTCACCCGCGCCCTGCCACGCTAAACCGCGCCGTCGGCCATAGTTTTTTCAATTCACCGCGCAGGGTTTACGAAACAGTGAACCCCGCGTCGCCCTCGTCGCGGCTCCGCTTAAGCCTCGCGCGCGATGCCCCCCTTTCACCCTTTTATAGCCCTTATCCCGGTTTTCCGCTTTGCCGGTTTGCTCCTCCTGCTGACCGCGCCGTCCCTTCGCTCGGCCGAGTCCGCCGCCGTCTGGCCCGAGGTTCCTTCCGCCGATTTCAGCCGCATCAAACCGGCAGACTTCACCGACCAGGAGGTGGATGTCCCCTACTTCCTTTTTCACTTCCCCCGCGTCGCCAACGCGGTCGTGGAATCGGGCGAGAATCGCGGCTTCCTCGACCTCGCCGTCAACCGCGACACCAATGACAACAAACCCTATAACGCGCGCATTATGGAGATGCAGATGGCCCTCGCCTATTTCTACGGCGCGGACCGCCCGTGGAATCCCTATCACCGCCACCCCGCCGTGCGCGTCCGGCTCGAGGCCATGCTCGTGCGCTGGACCCGCATCCAGAACGCCGACGGTCTCTTTTCCGAGTATTCGCCGGATAACTATAGCCTCGCTCCCACCAACTTCGGCGCCATGGCCGCCGCCCAAGCCCTTGAGATCATCGTCAGCACCAAAGCCCCCTTCGATCCCGAAATCCTCGCCGCCGCCAAAAGCTCCCTCCGCTCCGCGCTCATGGCCATGTTCACCCGTGACGACATGGCTCGCCACGCCCGCGATTGGAGCAACCAGTTTAGCGGCTCCTACTACGCTGCCCTCGTTTACCTAAAACTCTGGCCCGACGCCGAGCTCGACTCCGCCTTCGTCGCCGCCATCACCCGCGCCAGCCGCGAGGACCAGTCGCCCGCCGGCTTCCACTACGAACAGGGCGGCCCCGACTTCGGCTACTCCGGCGTCCACGACAACAATCTCCGCATCGCCTGGCCGCTCCTGCGCGAGCGCCCCGACCTTACCCGCCCCATCCTCGACGCCGACCGGCGCTGGAACCGCTGGCTCGCCTACAACTTTGTCCTCCAACCCGGCACCGACCAAAGCCCGCTCTTCATCACCAACGCCGGCATCAACGCCCGCACCTCCCACTCCTTCCAAAACCCTCGTCCCCGCCCCCTCGCCGAGCTGATCGCGGAGGCGCGCCCCTTCGCCGACACACCCTCAGAACAGCGCCGCGACCTCGCCTCCAAACGTGAAAAACTCGCGTCCTCCTGGGGCGAGTGGCCCGAGCTTCGCGTCCCCAGCCCCTACTCCTACGGCCCCGGTTTCGTTTACGATGCCTGGCGCCCGCTCAACTCCTGGCAGGCTCCCGAGCCCGATCGCGCCGCCGCCCTCGCGAAGATGCCTTGGCGCGCCGCCACCAGCTTCAACCGTCAACTCCACGACGCCTGGCCGCTGACCGTCACCCTCGCCCGCCGCCCCACCTACTACGTCGCCTTCAACTCCGGCCGCCTTCGCGTCCCGCGCCAAAACTACGGCCTCGGCCTCGTCTGGAACGACAAGTTCGGCGCCGCCCTGCAGGCCGTCGCCGGCACCGCGTGGGCCGCCGGCACGCGACCCGCCATCCCCGATGCAAAACTCTACGAACAATCCACCGCCACAACCCGTTGCCTCGTCGCCGGCGGCAGCGTGACGCCCATGGTCGGCGAGCAATCCCTGCGCGAGGGCGACCTTTGCCTGAATTACAAACTGGCCGAGGCCGGCACCAAGTCCGTCACCTTCGCCGCCACCCGCATCTCCACTGAGATTACCCATCGCGGCGATTTTGAAGAACGCCTCCCGCTCCTCGTCCCGGACGATGCCAAGGTCGAGCAAAGCGCCTCCCGCCTGCAGATCGGCCGCCGCGATGGCGCAACCTTCCTCATTGAGGTAAAATCACCTGGCGCGAAACTGACCCTCGGCCCGCCCGAGCCCTTCGCCGGCGGCCTATCCCGCCGCGCGCTTGTGATCGCCGCCCCCGGCGGCACGCTCAGCTACGATCTGTCGTTCCGATGATTTCCATGCCTTCGCCCCTCCTCGTTCACCAACTCCGTTCCGGCCTGCCCCGTTTGCAACGCGCCCTCGCCGCCGGTGTCGTCCGTCTTGGTTTTCTCGGCGGCTCCATCACCGATCAAAAAACCGGCGCGCGCTGGCCCGAGCCTGTGCTCGCCTGGTTCTCCGCCACGTTTCCGCAAGTCCGCCTGATCGTCGAAAACGCCGCCATCGGCGCCACCGGCAGCGACCTCGCCGTCTTCCGCGCCGCGCGCGACACCCTCTCCCGCGACTGCGACCTCGTCTTCGTCGAATACGCGGTCAACGACCAAGGCACTCCCCCCGTGCAACGCCGCCGCTCCCGCGAGGGCCTGCTCCGCCAGCTCCTCGCCGAGCCGCGCGATGTCGTGCTCGTTTACACCTTCATGCAGGAGCACCACGCCGACATGGCCGCCGGCCGCGCGCCCGCCTCGGTCGCCGATTTCGAGACCCTCGCCTCGCACTACCAACTCGGTTCCGTCTGGGTCGGCCTCCACGCCCTGCGCGAGGTCGAGATCGGCCTCCTGCGCTGGGAAGAGTGGCTGCCTGACGGCCTTCACCCCGAGCACCGCGGCAGCCTTAGCTACGCGCAGGCCGTGATCGCCCTCCTGCAACGCGAACTCCTCGATACGCCTCGCTCCAATGCCGCCCCCGCCGGCCCGGCGCTCCCTCCGCCTCTCGATCCGTTCTGCTGGCAAAACGTATCACAGATACCCTACGCCGACATCGCCCGCACCGGCCCCTGGACCGAACGTCGCTGGGGCCAGCTCAACTGGATTGATCAGGTGCTGCATTGCACCTCCCCGGGGGCGACGCTGACGACGCGCTTCAACGGTCGCGGCCTCGTCGCCGCCTTCGATTTCGGCGCGACATCCGCCGAGTTTCGTTGGCGCATAGACGGTGGCGAGTGGCAGCTCAGCGAACGCGAACGCCCGGCCTGGGCCGGCCCCTCCGGCTGGTTCCGCCCCACCATCCTCGCCGAAGATCTCGCCCCCGGTCCGCACACCCTAGATTTTGAAACCACCCGCGGGGTCCGTTCTGACTGCATCGGCTGCACCACCGACCTCGTATTTTTCGGTGTGATACACTGATTTCAAGACACCTAATCCGCATCGCCGCGTGGACCATCGGCGCCCGCAACACCAAGAAGGCCCTTCTTCTCGGATCGTCCCAGTTCCTAGGTGGGCGGATTAGCCATCGTCACCCAGGGGCCGGTCATTTCCTGGGCGGTGGTTCCCCGCGTGCCCAGCGTTGCCGCATTGGTGAGGTCCAGCACGCGGCCGACGATGACGGAGAAGTAGAACCTATCGAGAACAACTTAGGTGAGCGTCTTTGTGATGTTTAAGTGATTTATTTAAGTTTATTAAATATTATAGATCAAGCACTTATTTTGATTTTATTTCTTTGTTTTGGCACAAGTCATTGAATTGTAAAGGCCGGGCTTCCCCCGCGACATAACGGGCAAAAATGTCCGGCGTTTTGGGCGAAATCCGTGTAGGCGGCCCCCCGGTCGGAGCATCTCTTCGTTATCCGGTTATCGCCGTGCGTCCGCTAGGAGCCGGGGAGTTTGGCTACCTCGCGCCGGGGATGGCTGAGGTCGGTCAACTCGGCGCTGACCTCCACGCTGTATTGGTGCGATGAAAACTGGGGCAATCCCAGTTTCTTGACGTAGGTGGCCTTGATGAACACGGCCATGATGGGTCCTTTCCTTGCCGACCGCTTAGAAAGCAAAAGCCCCGGCTGCGGTCGGCAGGCCAGGGCGTTTAAGCGAAGGACGACACGTCCCGCTCAAAGGTAGACAATAAAATTTGCGTTTTCCGCTGGAAACTCGAACATCCCATTGGCAAAAGCGAGACTTAGGCTGGAATTACGCGTGTTATGTTTGGTGAACGATTCGTGGACGTCATGTGCTTCGAAGCGGCGCGTCCCCTGCTTTGAGTTGCTCCGATTGCCTGCAGTATCGGCCTATAAGACGGCAAACGATGCGCTCGCCTCTTCCAACTCCTAATCCGGCACTGACGCCAATGCCGGTTTCGTTGGGGTTGCCGGTGGCGGATACGTCGGTGAAGATGAAGATCTTGTGGAGGTGAGCTGGGTTCTCCTTCCCCGATCTTGCTGCGTCTGCGTGCTGTAGGCGCCACTGAAGCCATTTGCGCGGGCGGTTCAGCGAGCGTTGGTGATCCATCTTCCGTCCAGCTGAGCGCTGCTTCGATTTTGGTTGCGGCGCTTAGACGGAAATTTGGGCGTTCCCCGTTATACGCTCCCGAGTAATGGAGCCAAAGAAGGGGGGATTTGTTCCCTATCCGTTCCCTTGAATCCGCCTTAGCTCTGTAGCTGGTGCCCCCACGGGGAATCGAACCCCGCTTTGAAGAATGAGAATCTCCTGTCCTAACCGATAGACGATGGGGGCGGAACCAACGGACGGGAGAACATTGATGGGTCTTAACCGGCGTCAAGTCCCGGTTTTTAGCATTTTTGACCCGTCCACCCGAAGATCTGCGCAGCGTCAGGTCTTCCCGTTGACAAAAGACCACTATGCCAGACGTGCTAGTTAACTTCCATGCTGCGCTATCTCGCCCACGGCCCACGTGATCTGGCGCTGACGCCGATCGACGTGATAACCCGGTTTAACTGGGAATTCTACGCGAATCTAAAGGGAGGCCTGCGCCCCACCGAGGCGACGATCGAGCCGGGGCCCTTCATCTTCAGCCCCACTATTTGGGTTTTTCCACCGGCGCGCCCCCACGGATGGGTATCACACAAATCAATAGATCGCCTGGTTTTGCATTTCTCTTCGGTGCCAGATGTCATCCGCGAAGCCTGTGCGGAAAGAGGCTTCCTCAGCGCGGAACTGGAACCGTCCGACGTGGAGATGCTGCACGCCCTCGGCCGCTCCCTCGAGCCTCACTACCGCTCACCCTCGCCCGCGTCGCTGCTGCTGTTCGACCGAGCATTGATTGATCTTAGCCTTATATTTTTAAGAGGGCGAGACTTCCCCTCGGCTTTGCCGCTCGAGACCGTGGCAGTCGAACGGGTGGAGCGGGCCATCGAGTGGTATCTTTCACACCTGCACGAACGCCCGACGCTGGAAGCGCTGGCCGATGTCGTGCACGTTTCCACCGCCCATCTCCGCCGCCAATTCCAACTCGTTTACAGCCAGAGCCCGCACTTTGTGCTGACCCATTTAAGATTGGAAAAAGCCGCCGAGTTACTGGCCACTACCGGAGATACGCTGGATGAAGTGGCGCGGCGGAGCGGGTTTAACAGCGCCAGCGACCTGTGCCGGGTGTTCCGCCGCCGGTTCAAAGCCTACCCCAACCAGTGGCGCACGCACGTGGCCGGCTCAGAAAAACCCGCCGATCAGATCGAGCGTCTGATCGCCCGCGTAGATCCGCAGACCGCCGCCATGACAGAACAACGTAAAAGACTCAAAGCCGCGGCGGCATCCCGCCGCCGCGGACAAGTCGGTTCGCACCAGACACTTTTTAAATAAAGAAAGCCAGAGGTTCCAACTGCCCCGGCTACTCGCCGCCAAATCCGTGGTAAGGCAAAAACCAGCGGGCAAATTCCGCCAGTCCGTCCTCCAGCGAGATACGCGGGAGATAACCAATGGTTTCCCGAGCAAACGAGAGATCCGCACAAGTCGACTCCATGTCACCAGGCTGCGGCCCGAGCATTTCCAGAGTCGCCTTGCGCCCCAGCGCCGCCTCGAGCAGGGCCACAAACTGCAAGGTCTCCACTGGTTCGTTATGCCCCAAATTCAGGACCCGCGCCGGCGCCCGGCCCGCGGCCAGATCCACCGCAGGCGGACACCTCAGGGCCGCCAAAACACCCGTCGCGATGTCGTCCACATGCGTGAAGTCGCGGAGATTTTTACCATGATTAAAAAGCCGGATCGGGCGTCCCTCGCAAATGGCACGGGAGAAAAGCATGGGCGCCATATCCGGCCGGCCCCACGAACCATAAACTGTGAAAAAACGCAGGCCGGTGACCGGCAAGCCGAAGAGATGCGCGTAGCTGTGCGCCATCAGTTCATTGGCCCGTTTGGTCGCCGCATAAAAGGACACCGGCCGGTCCGCCGCCTGATCCTCCCGGAAAGGCGAAACCGAGCCCGCACCATAAACACTGCTGGATGAGGCATAAACCAAGTGCTCCGGTGGATCACGCCGAGCGGCCTCAAGGACCTTGGTAAACCCCAGCAGGTTGCTGCTCACGTAGGCCTCCGGTCGCTCCAGACTGTAGCGCACCCCGGCTTGGGCGCCCAGATGCACCACTCCCTCAGGGCGGAACGACTGGTGGACCGAGGCATAGAGCTCCCCCTCGGCCAGATCTCCCTCCACCGCGCTAAAACCCGGGCATGCCCTCAAACGCGCCATCCGGTCACGCTTCAAACTCACCGGGTAGTAATCATTGAAATTATCCAAGCCCAGCACCTCGTGCCCGCCCTCCTCAAGCAGGCGTCGACACACATGATACCCGATAAATCCGGCCGCACCCGTGACCAATATTCGCATAAAATTCAGAATCTTTCTTGGAGCCTAGGAGTCGAGGGAGCCATCCTTAATCAGCCGCACCGGAAGCCACCGCAGAATCCGCTTCGCGCAGTAGGGGCACGTCCGCCTCGACCGCTAGCTCCGCCGCCACGCCCTCCAGGACCAAGCGCCCTCCGGCCCCGAGTTGGAATTGCAGCCTGGGTCGGACTCCGGATCGCAGCGTGACTTCGAGCATGTTCTCCAACTCGGTGTAGTAACCCTTCGCCAGTCCCGAGTATTTCCAAGTGACCGCCGGGGAGAGCGGATCCGTCCGCACCTTCAAGTGATTGCCCGGCAATCCGAAGCCCTGGATCGACTGCCGCATGGCGAGCGCCGGCAAGCTCGCCCCGCCAACCACCCGCACCCGCACTTGTGCCCCGGGCGCCACTACTAAAACCTCCTCCGGCGGAGAAACCGCCGCAGGCCAGTTCAAGGCCGAGCGTTTATGGGTCGGCGTAGCCAGCAAAACCCCCGCGACCAAGGCCAACACGCCTGCCGCCATCGCGATGTTTTTCCACCGCTCCGCCCGACGCTCCGCCTCCGTCCCTGACGTCGTGGCCGGCTCCCGCTCCACCCGCACGATAAAGTAATAGGCGAACCAGGCCGCCCACCAAGTAAGCAAGGCCGACCAAAGCACATCCGACAGAAAATGCCCGCCCGCCGCCATGCGCGCCGCCCCCATGCCCGCCCCGATCAAAGTTGAAACGCCGAGAACCACCCAGGCCAGCCGGGGCCGTTTCGGCCGCAACAAAAGGAAAACCCCCGCGTAAGCAAAAGCCACCGAGGGATGCCCCGCTGGAAAGGATTTGGCCTTGCCCGCCGTGCCCTTGAGCAAAGGCGGCAGATAAGACTGCGTGCCATCAAACTGGACGATATGCTTGGGCCGCGGCCGGCCCCAATGGTCCTTGAAAATCGCATTCACCAGCACCCCCGGACCTAAAATCAAGGTGATTAACAAGAAGGCAGCCGCCGCCCGCCAGCGCCGCGCCTCCGCCCGCCACGTGCCCACGGCAAAACCCCACACCACCGCCAAAACCAAAGCCCCGACCAAAAACGGCGGCGCATAGTAAAACATCTGCACCCAGCCCGCCCGCTCCAGAAACCAGGAACCATCCGAATGCCCGCGCTGAAAAAACACTCCCGCCGCCCTGATATCCAGATCCGTTAACCAGAAAACGGGGGTCAACCCCGCCGCCAGCACGATCCAAACCAAAAGATAGCGCCAACGATGGTCCTGTTTCGGAGCGAGGGTATTGAACATACCCAAAACCACGAAGTGCTATACGCTCCCCCGCAATCCCTTTTCCGCCTACGATCAGGCCTGGGACCCATCCAAATGCAGCGCTGGCCAGACCCGCGCCCAGCCCCCTCCGCGAGAAAGGCTTGTCGCTGGCCCTCACAACCGGTGCCCTCCCCTCTTCTCCCATCCATGCCCACCCCAGAGCTCTCGGTCATCGTGCCGTTTTACAACGAGGCGGAAAACGTCGGCGAACTCTTGCGCGAGATTCGCGCGGCCTGCCCCGGTGCCGAAATCGTGGCGGTGGATGACGGCTCGACCGACGGCACCACCGATATTCTCCGCTCGGAACCCAACATCCGGACCGTGCTCTTCCCCGCCAACCGGGGCCAAAGCGCCGCTCTCTACGCCGGGCTACGCCAGGCCCGGGGTCGTATTTGCGTGATGCTCGACGGCGACGGGCAGAACGATCCCGCCGATATCCCCGCCCTCGTCGCCGCCCTCGACCACGCGGATCTCGCCTGCGGCTGGCGACGCAACCGGCGCGATACCTGGAACCGCCGCGCCGCCTCCCGCATCGCCAACCGGGTGCGCCGCGCCTTCCTGAACGACGGCATCCGCGATACCGGCTGCTCCCTGAAAGCCCTCCGCCGCGAACACATCGATCTGCTCGTGCCCTTCAACGGCCTCCACCGCTTTATCCCCGCCCTGCTGCGCAACGCCGGACTCCGCCTCGTCGAAGTGCCGGTCAACCACCGGCCCCGCCTGCGCGGCGTGTCCAAATACACCATCGGCGGCCGCGCCCTCCGCGGCATCCGCGATCTCTTCGGCGTCGCCTGGCTGCTAAAACGCCAGATCCGGTTTCCGGCCGGCATCCTCGAAGCATCCTCCACCCCGCCAGACCGCGCCTGAAGCCACCCGGCCTTTCCCCACGTGAACGAAATCCTGTTTCGCCTCGAACTCGGACCCCTCGCACTCGTCATCACCGGCTGGAAGCTGGTCGGCTACCTTGGTGTCTTTCTTTTCGCCGGACGCTGGGTCGTGCAACTGCTTGCCTCTCGCCGCGCCGGTCGCCCCATCATGCCGCGCGCCTTTTGGTATATGAGTGTAGCCGGGAGCCTCCTGCTGCTCACCTATTTCATCGTGGGGAAAAACGACTCGGTCGGAGTGCTGTCGAATTTGTTCCCCGCCTTCACCGCCGCCTATAATCTATGGCTGGACATCAAACACCGGTCAGCCGGCGCGGCCTGAACTCCGCTTCGCCTCCGTCCGCTTGGCGCAGCGCGGCTTTTCTGTGTCGCGGAGCAGCAAAGGTCGCCTGGGCGCGACGCGGGACGCTGCTGCTGGTTTTTACCGGACTCACCGCCGCCCTGCTGGGCGGGCACGCTGCCGACCGCCCGATTATGACATGGCTGGCAACCTGGCGAACGCCCGATGTGGTAACGGCCGCCAAGTTGCTGAGTCTGCTCGGAGAACTCCACTTGGCCCCCCTCGGGGTGGTGCTCGGAGCTTGGGGCGTGGCCGAGTGGCGCCATCAAAAAGAACGGCGCATCCCGCTCGGCTCCGCCCTGCTCGCCATGGCCGTGAGCGGCCTCCTTGCCCAACTGCTCAAACCCCTTTTCGGACGCCCCCGCCCCCACTTGCGCGTCCCCGACCAACTCGATTGGTTTAACACGCAATGGGATTCCTTCCCCTCCGGCCACTCCATGCACTGGGCCGCCCTCATCGGCACCCTCTGGATGGTCTCCCCCCGCCTCGCCCGGTGGATAGCCCCCCTCGCCGTCACCGTGATGGCAGCGCGCATTCTGGTGCCGCGCCACTACCCGACTGATGTGCTGGCCGGCGCCACTCTCGGCCTGCTTTGCGGACTTTGCTTCGGCCAGGCCGCTCTCGACTATCAACGTCAACTCGGACGCCTCCCGCCCTCTTCATGAAGACCCTCTCCTCCGGCCGCCACGCCCCCCTGCTGCTACTCGCCTTCGTGTTCCTGCTGCTTCTGCCGGGAACCGGCACCGTCCCGCTGCTCGATCGCGACGAGCCGCGCTTCGCCACCGCCAGCCGAGAAATGGCCGAGCGCGCGGATTGGATCAAACCCACCTTCAACGGCCGTGATCGCTTCGATAAACCCGCCCTGTCCTACTGGCTGATGCGCGGCGGCTACGCCGTGTTCGGCCAAAACGAGCTTGGTGCCCGGCTTCCTACCGTGCTGTGCACCGCCGCACTGGTTTTGGCCGTGTGGTTCTTCGGCGTGCGCTGGTTCGGGCCGGAGACCGGCCTGCTCGCCGGCCTCGGCCTCGCCTCCTGTCTGCAGCTTTTTATCCATGGCCGGCTCGCCTTGGCGGATATGCCGATGATCCTCGCCATCACCGTTATCCAGCTCGCCCTCGCCGCCCTGTTATTCCCTGCCAATCGGCCCTGGTCGGCCACGGATGCACCCGATTCCGCAGCCGCCCGCCGCTGGTGGTGGACGCTCTGGTTGGCGGTTGGTCTCGGTTTTCTTGCCAAAGGCCCCATCACCTTCGCCGTGCCGATAGTCAGCTTGTTGCTGCTGCGTTTCGTCTTCTGGCGGCAACCCCTGCCTTGGCAGCGCCTCGGGGCGGGACGCGGTGCTTTGGTTGCCCTGACTGTGATCGCCGCCTGGGGCGTGCCTGCGCTGATCGTCACCGAAGGTCGCTTTTTTACGGTTGGGATCGGCGAACACGTCGTAGCCCGCGGCTACGAGAAGTTTAACGGACGCAGCTACAATCCCTTTTTCTATCTCGGCACCGCCCCCCTCAGCCTTTTCCCGTGGATCTGCTTCGCCCCCCTCGCCTTCCTCGCCCTTAAAACCAAGGATATCCGCCACCGCTGGCTGGCGAGTTGGTTGACCGCACCCTACCTGATTTTCACTCTCTACGCGACGCAACTACCCCATTACGTCCTGCCCGCATTTCCCGCTTTTTTCCTGCTGCTCGCCGAAGGCCTCGGCCTCGGAAAAAATCGCTGGAGACGCTTTGGCGAGATCACCCTCGCCGCCATTAGCGGGGTGGTCGTGATTCTTTTCGCCACGGTCTTGCTCCGCCCGCTGCCAGCCGATGCTTCCGCACTCCGTCCGGCTTTCGCGGGAGCGATCGCGGCCGTATTCGGCCTGCTGCTGATCGCCACCGCCCTCGTCCGCGGTAGACGCTGGTTACGCGCCGGCCTCACCGCGGGCGTCCTGATCGTCGCGTTTGGCGCCAGCCAACTCGCCTCGGGCTTGCGCTCCGCCAGTTTGAGCGTGCGTTTGCCTGCCCTTTGGGCTGACGCCCCCGCCGAAACCCGTTTCATCGGCGCCGGCTTTTCCGAGCCCAGCCTGATTTTCTACAGCCACCGCCACTGGCTTGAGAATGCCTCGCCCAAAGTCATCGAGACGGAAATCGCCACCCCCGGCCCGATCGTGCTGGTGACCGTCGAGCGTCAGATCGACCCCCTGCATTTGTTTACCGGCCTCGATCGCTGGCGCACCCAAAAAACCCCGGCCAACCTTTTAACCGGCCCGGGCTGGACCCAGCAGCGCTTGGCCGGGTTCAACCCCGGCCGCAGTCGCTGGCAAGAAGTGACCGTCTGGCGCCGCGATTAAAAAACGCCCACCCCGGTGCCTCCATTGCGCCGGGCGATCTTACTGTTCGAATCCTCCGCTCTCCCGCGCCGGGGCAAAGACCGTCATTTAAAAATTTCCGAAGGTAACGAAGCAGCCAGGCGCGCTTAGCACGGTTGTTTCCCCCGGCTACCCTGCGCCCCTCATTTGCATCCTTACACCGTGCCCCGCCTTCCCTTACCCCTGCTGGCCTGTTTGCTGGCCATCTGGCTGGTCCCCCTTCCAAGCCGGGCACACCAGGCGCTGGAAAGCTCCGCCCAGATCGCAAGCACCCCGGAAAATCTGGAGCTTACCCTCACACTGGCCCAGCCCTACGCCGCCGCATTGCTGGTGCCGCCCCCCACCCTGCCGCTGACAACGGAGAACTTCGATCAGCTCCGCCCAGCCCTCCTGGCCATCGCGCCACTACTCGCCGCCGCGACCGACAGGTCCGGCAAAAAACTGGAGCCCGCCCGAGTGCTGGTGTCGCTAACCACCGAGGGCGAGATTCGCTACCTCTTCCTTTACCCCTCCGGCCTCCAACCGGCCGACTTCTCCATGCCCGCCCTGGCCCGTTTGCCCCGCGGTTTTTTCTGTATCCTCTCGGATCAAAGAACCACTCCTCCCGGCCGCGTCATTTTGTTCAAAGAGCGTCCTCTGCACGCATTCCCCGCCCTGCCGTGAACTTGCCCGACCAGCTACGCCGTCTTGTCCTGCTGCTGCTCGCCGCCGTGTTCGCCGGCGTCACCACCCTGCACGCCCAGCGCCAGATGGAACCCCTCGGCCGTGGCGTCGTCGCCATGCGCACAAGCTCCACCCAAGTCTACGTCGGCTGGCGCCTGCTCGGCTCCGATCCGGCCGATCTCGGGTTCAATCTCTATCGTTCCATTGGCGGCGCCACCGCCACCAAGCTCAACAGCTCCGTCCTCACCGCTTCAACCAACTACCTCGATACCCCTGGCTCCACCGCCCTGACCGGCCCCGTGTCTTACTACGTCGTCCCCGTTCGGAACGGCAGGGAGCAAAACGCGAGCGCCCCCTACACCCTCGCCGCCAACGCCACCAGCGGACAGCAGTTCATCCGCCTCCCCCTAGCCACCGCGTATCCCAACCCCGCATCCACCTTCCCCCATACGGTGAAGTTTTGCTGGGTGGGTGACTTCGACGGCGATGGCGAATACGACTTCCTCGTCGATCGCCTCTCCACCAACCCCACCGCCGAGAAACAGTTCCTCGAGGCCTATAAACGCGACGGCTCTTTTCTCTGGCGCATGGATATGGGTGTGAATTCGGTAAACCAATACGCCTACGAACCCGGGGCCTCCGCCATCTCCATCGGCGACACCGATAACGTCACCGTCTACGACCTGGACGGCGACGGCCGCGCCGAGGTCGCCGTGCGCACCGCCAACGGCGTCACCGTGACCAACGCCGCCGGCACGGTCGTCGCCACCATCTCCGCCGCCAGCAACACCACCCAGTTTGTCTCGATCCTCAACGGCCTGACCGGCGCCGAGCTCGCCCGGACCACCCTGCCCAACCCCTGGGCCCAATACGGCACCCTTACCAGCAAGTGCGCCATCGGCTACTTCGACGGCCAGCGACCGAGCGTGCTGTTCTACGGCTACAACCGCGACGGCTCCGGCCCGTTTTACCGCGCTTTCAGCGCCTTCGACTACCGCAACGGTCAACTGACCCAGCGCTGGTCCACCGCCCAGACCTTCCACGGCTCCGAAGGCCACCAGATCCGCATCGCCGACGTGGATAACGACGGCAAGGACGAGGTCTGTGAGATCGGCCACGTGATCGACGACAACGGCACCCAGCTTTTCGACATCGCCGAGATCACCCACGGTGACCGCTTCCACGTCGCCGATATCAACCCGGACCGCCCCGGCCTGGAAAACTTTATCATCCAGCAGAATAATCCCAGTTTCCTCGCCACCGCCTACTACGACGCCGGCACCGGGCAGATGCTGAAAAAGTGGTATGCCACCGACGTGGTGGATGTGGGCCGGGGTATCGCCCAGGACCTGAATTCCACCCACAAGGGCTACGAAATGTATTCGACGCAGCCCGGCATCTACAACGCCAAGGGCGCCCAAATCTACACGAACAACGTCTGGGCCCCCGAGGGCCTCTGGTGGGACTCGGACCTGCTCCGCGAATTCATCGACGGCGCCGGCAACGGCGCGCTCAACCCCGTCATCAACAAATTCAACCAGTCCACCGGAGTCTCCGACCGGGTATGGACCCTGTATAGCGACTCCGGCGCCTACAGCATCACCCAGGCCTATGGCGGACGCCCCGCTTTCTGGGGCGACCTGCTCGGCGACTGGCGCGAAGAACTGGTCTTCGTCACCACCGACTACACCGCTCTGCGCATCTACACACCGACCAGTGCGGCAACCAACCGGCTCTACACCTTAATGCACAACCCGGCCTACCGCTGTCAGGCCACCACCAAGGGCTACGTGCAGTCCTCCAACGTGGATTACTACCTCGGCGTCGGCATGACCACCCCGCCGCCGCCCCCCATGGTGCCCGCCGCCCTCGCCTGGGCCGGCGGCACCGGCGCCTCCACTTGGAATACCGGCTCCACCGCCGCTTGGAAAAACACCACTACCGCCGCCGCCACCACCTTCTCCGCCGGACAGTCCGTGCGCTTCGACCTCGCTGGAAACAACGCCGCCGCCGTCACCCTGTCCGGCTCCCTGCAACCCGGCGACGTCACCGTTTTCTCGCCGACCGATTATACCTTCGACGGCACCACCGGTTCGCTCACCGGCGCGATGACCCTCGTCAAGGCCGGTAAAGGCACCCTGCGCCTCACCGGTTCCCACTCCTTCACCGGCGCCACCACCGTGTGGGACGGCGCCCTGCGCGTTGACGGCACCTTGTCTGCCTCCCCCGTGACCGTCTGGGGCGGCACTTGGGGCGGCCCCCTCGCCAAGGGCCTGACCGGCGGCCGCCTCGCCGGCTCCGGCGCCGTCACCCAATCCGTCTCACTCCATTACCGCGGGACACTCACCCCCGGCGGGGGCATGAACGCCGCCGGCACCCTGACCCTCGGCGGAGGCCTGTCCGCCGCCGACGGCGCCACCCTCGCCTTCGATCTGTCCGGCGACCCCACCGGCCTCACAACCGCCAACGACCGCCTCGCCATCACCGGCAACCTGGCCCTTTCCGGCATCGTTTCGGTAGTCATCAACCCCCTCGCCGCCCAACTCGCCCCCGGCACCTACACCCTCGCCACCTACTCCGGTTCGCTCACCGGCTCGACCTCCAACCTTTCCGTGATCGTCCCCGAAGGCACTGCCTATTCCCTCTCGCTCGGCGCCGGCACCCTCAGCCTCACCGTGCCCGTCACCCGCTCCGCCGCTTCCATCAACTGGACCGGCAGGTCCTCCGGTAACTGGGATCTCTCCTCCACCCAAAATTGGAAACTCTCCGGCTCACCCGCGACCTTTGTAACCGGTGACGCCGTCTCATTCGACGACACCGGCTCCGCCCGCCCCGCCGTCACGCTCAACGTCGCCGCACCCGTCGCCAGCCTCGCGTTCTCCGGCACGACGAATTACACCCTTTCCGGCTCCGGCGCGATCGCCGGCTCCGGCGGCCTGACGAAGTCCGGCGCGTCCACGGTGACGCTGCACACCACCAACACCTTCACCGGCCCCGTCGTCATCACCGGCGGTGTGCTGGCCATCGACAACCTCGCCAACGGTGGCGAACCGAGCTCGATCGGCGCCTCCCCGGCCGTCGCTGCCAACTTTACTCTCAACGGCGGCACCCTTCGTCTCGTAGGTCCGCAAACCAATACCAACCGCGCCCTCACCCTCGGCGCCGGCGGCGGCGTGCTCGACGTCCCCACCGCATCCGTGACGCTGCAAATCAGCGGCGGCATCACCGGCGCGGGCGCGCTTACCAAAGCCGGCGCCGGCACCCTCATCCTCGCCTCCGCCAACACCCACTCCGGCGGCACCATCCTTCAGGCCGGCACCCTCGTGCTCGCCTCCGACACCGCCAATACCTCCGGCCTCGGCTCCGGCGGGATCACCCTTCAGGGCGGCACGCTGCGGATGTATGACAACACCTCCTCCTACAACACCTCCGCCTGGCCTATCACCGTCCCCGCCGGCGCCTCCGCCCGTCTCGAAGCCGACGGCCGCAGCACCCTGTCCGGCGCGCTGACCGGCGCAGGCACCCTCGATTTCAACAGCTCCTTCATCCGCACCGATCTCACCGGCAATTGGTCCGCTTTCACCGGTATCCTCAATGTCACCACCGACGCCGATGGCGGCGACCTGCGCCTGATGCAGTCCGCCGGCCTGCCCGCCGCCCTGCTCCAGGTCGCCGCTTCGACCTACACCTATTACAACAACACGCTTGGAGCGAACTTCACCTACCCCATCGGCGCCCTCGCCGGCTCCGGCACCCTCGCCGGTTGCGTGACGGCCGGTCGCACCCTCACCTGGCAGGTGGGCGCACGCGGCACCGACACCACCTTCGCCGGCATCATTACAAACGGCACTGGAATCAGCGCCCTGACCAAAACCGGCAGCAGCACGCTCACCCTCACCGGTGCGTCCACCTACACCGGCGCCACCACCGTCTCTTCCGGTAAACTCCTCCTCTCCGGCGGCTCCCTGACCGGCTCCGCCGTGACTGTCCAATCGGGCGCCGGCTTCGGCGGAAACGGGGCCGTCTCAGGCAACGTGACCTTCAACTCCGGCGCCACCCTGCTCGCCAACCCGACCAGCCCCCTCGCCCTCACCGGCAATCTCGCCTTCGAAGGCGCCGTGACCGTCTCGCCAGCGCCCGGCGCGACCCTCGCCGCCGGCACCTACACCCTCTGCACCTACACCGGCACGCTCACCGGCACCCCGACTTTCACATGGGGCGGCACCGGTTTCAACGCCACCTTCAGCACCGCCACCGCCGGCCAGTTGCGCATCACACTGGCACCGAACCCCGCCAGCGTGTTTGCCACCTTTCTGACCACCGAGGGCGTGCCCGCTGATCAACGCACCGCCACCGCCGACCCCGACGCCGACGGCATGGCCAACCTGCTCGAATTCGCCCTCGGTGGAAAACCCATGGTGGCCGACGCCGCCACGATCCGCCCCGGCGTGTCCGCCACTGCGTCGGTCCTGTCGTTTACCTACCAACGCATCCGCCCCGTCGAGATTCTCTACAGCGTGCAGACCACCAACGACCTCAGCGGAACCCCCGTGTGGACCCCTGAAGGCGTCAATCAAGGCACCCCGGCCGCCGACGGGACCACCACCGCAACCATCCCCCTAACCACCGGCCGCCGTTTCCTTCGCCTCAGCGTGTCCCTCGCCCCTTGAAGAGCCGCCTCGCCCAGCCGCGTTACCCCAGCCCCGGGCGTTTCCCTTTGCTCGCCTGCACTCCCGCTTGCCCCCGCACCCAGCCTGCCCCCAAAGCCAAGAAGTCAGAACTCGGCCGCACCACGGGCACGACGATTACCAAAATTATACAGGAAAGGACTGCGGTAAGTTTTTCCCCGGCAAGATGTCTTCAATTTAAGAAAAGCCGTAGCCGTCCCTGACCTTCGGTGAAATCGGTGGCTCCAATGGCCTGAACCAAGCTAAATCCACCTCCACAGCCAAAAGGGGCTACCCTCAAACAGACTCCCCGGGGCCAAAGTTTCCGGCCTTGCAACACTACCCCCGGGTGGAGTCGCACGCACTCCGCAGTGCGGCATGATTTCCGATGACGTGAGCCCCGGCCTGAAGCGAATCCCGGTGCCCGATACCGCCGCACCCTGGATTCGTCCGACTTGCGGGGAGATCAACTCGCCGCCTTGACACCGCCACGCCTCACCGACTTCCTCCCCAACCCAAGGCAAACGCCAGAGTAGCTCAGTGGTAGAGCAGAGGACTCATAAGCCTTTGGTCGCCGGTTCAATCCCGGCCTCTGGCACCACTTTATCCCTAAAAGTCTGCAGCGAGGGTTTCGAAGCCCCGCATAGATCCCTTTGAAGGGGCGCCAAATCCCCCCTTTCGTTTTCGTCAGCCCCCCCACCCGCTTGGCCAAACTCCCGCCCTCCTCCCCCACCGCGCCCCTCGCCGCCGCTCTGTCCGCCCGTCTCGGCGCCCATCGCGTTTTGACCGCACCCGAGGATATCCTGCCCTACGGCTTCGACGGCACCGCCACGCTGAAACAACTGCCCGCCTGCGTCGTCTTCCCGCGCGACGCCGCCGACGTCGCCTTCATCCTCCGCCTCGCCCACGAGCACCGCGCCCCCGTCATCACCCGCGGCAGCGGCACCGGCCTCTCCGGCGGCAGCGTGCCTCTCCCCGGTTCCATCGTGCTGTGTCTGGCAAAACTAGACCGGATACTCGAACTCGACACAGCCAACCTCACCCTCCGCGCCGAGGCCGGCGTCATTACCCAAAAAATTTACGAAACCGCCGACGCCGCCGGCCTCTTTTACCCGCCCGACCCCGGCTCGATGAAAATCAGCACCATCGGCGGCAACGTCGCGGAAAACTCAGGCGGCCTGCGCGGCCTGAAATACGGCGTTACCCGCGACTACGTCATGGGCCTCGAGGTCGTGCTCGCCGACGGCTCGATCTGCTGGCTGGGCTCGAAATGCGTGAAGGACGTCGCCGGCTACAACCTGCGCGACCTCTTCATCGGCAGCGAAGGCACCCTCGGCGTTGTCACCCAGGTCCTCCTCAAACTCCTCCCCAAACCCACCGCCCGCCAGACCCTGCTGGCCACGTTCGCGGCGATGGACGCCGCCGCCGCGACGGTCTCCGCCGTCATCGCCGCCAAAATCATTCCCTGCACCCTGGAGTTTCTCGACCAAAAAACCCTTCGCTGCGTCGAGGATTTCGCCCGGGTCGGCCTGCCGCGCGACGCCGCCGCAATTCTGCTGATCGAGACCGACGGCCACCCCGCAGCCGTGGCCGACGAGGCCGCGGCCATCGAAAAACTCTGCCAAGCCCACGGCGCCACCTCCGTCCGCCGCGCCGCCAACGCCGCCGAGGCCACCCAGCTCGCCAGCGCCCGCCGCAGCGCCTTCTCCGCCCTCGCCCGCCTCCGCCCGACCACGATTCTCGAGGACGTCACCGTGCCCCGCAGCGAACTCGCCGGCATGATTCGCGCCGTCGAGGCCATCGCCGAAAAACACGATCTGAATATCGCCACCTTCGGCCACTTCGGCGACGGCAACCTGCACCCCACCATCCTCACCGACGAACGCGACGGCGCCGAGATGCACCGCGTCGAGCTTGCCCTCGTCGATATCGTCGAAGAGACCCTGAAGCGCGGCGGCACCATCACCGGCGAACACGGGATCGGCTTGGCCAAAAAACCTTTCCTCAAACGCCAACTCGGCGACCAATCCTACGAACTGCTCCGCCTCGTGAAACGTGCCCTCGACCCCGACGGCCTGCTCAACCCCGGGAAAATCTTCGACTGAAATCCTACCGCGGATAACGCGGATGAAAGCGGATAAAACCAAATCATCTTCGTTTGCGCGCCAATCCGCGCGATCTGCAGTTGTATAATCCCGACTCTCCGTGTCCTCCGTGGTTAAAACTTCTTCTCCGCAGTCCGCCAACCTCCTCGTCGGCCTCGACTACTCAGTGCTCCAGCAGTGCATGCACTGCGGGCTGTGTCTGCCGACCTGCCCGACCTACGACGAGACGAAGCTGGAGCGCCACAGCCCGCGCGGCCGCATCGCCCTCATGCGCGCCGTGGCCGACGGCGAACTCGCCGTCTCGAAGGCCTTCGGCGAGGAAATGTATTACTGCCTCGGCTGCCTCGCCTGCACCACCGCCTGCCCGGCCGGCGTGAACTACGCCGAGCTTTTCGAAACCGCCCGAGCCGAGGTCGAGCGACAGGGCGTGCTCGACGCGCCAAAGCGTAGCTTCATCCGCTATTGGGTGGTGAAGTTCCTCTTCACCCGCCCCCGCCTGCTCCGCTTCGCCGGTCGCACCCTCTGGCTCTGGCAGGCCTCCGGACTCCAGTCCCTCGCCCGCCACTCCGGTCTGACCAAACTGCTGCCCGCCAACCTGCGCCGCCTCGAACCCCAATCGCCGGCCATCCGCGCAAAGTTTTCCCACCAGCTCATCCGCCCCATCGAACGCCCGGCACCGCGCTCCGACGTATCCGCCAAACCCGCCCGCCGCGTCGCCGTGCTGACCGGTTGCGTGCAGGATCTCGCGTTCAGCGATGTCAATCGCGCCACCGTGGACGTCCTTCTCGCCAACGGCTGCGAAGTCCACACCCCGCCCGTCCAGCCCTGCTGCGGCTCCCTCCACGCCCACAATGGCGACCTCACCTCAGCCCGCACCCTCGCCCGCCGCCAACTCGACCTGTTTAACCCCGCTGACTTCGACGCCATTCTCACCAACGCCGGCGGTTGCGGTTCCCACCTTAAAAACTACGGGCACCTCCTGCACGACGACCCCGCCTACGCCGCCCGCGCCGCTACCTGGGACAAAAAGCTGAAAGACATCCACGAATACCTCGTGGTAATTGGCTTCCGCAAACCAGCTTCCTCCGTTTCACCCGTGACCGTCACCTATCACGAGTCCTGCCACCTTTGCCACGGCCAGAAGGTCAGTGCCCAACCCCGCGCCATCCTGCGCGCCTTACCCGGCGTCGAGTTAAAGGAGTGCGCCGAGGCCCAGTGGTGCTGCGGAAGCGCCGGAATCTATAACATCACCCAGCCCGACACCGCCGCCCGCTTGCAGGAACGGAAAATCGGTCACGTGCTCGCCACCGGCGCACAAACCGTCGCCACCGCCAACCCGGGCTGCCACCTGCAACTCGAAAACGGCCTGCGGACCGCACCCGCCCACCACACAACCCCGCGCGTCACCCACCCCATCGTGCTGCTCGCCGAGGCCTACCGGGCCGAAACCGCCACCGCTAACCAGGCGTAATTGGAGGCCCGGCCCGGTCGCGGACCGTCACCGCCGCTCGACGGCGAAATCCCGGATCTCTATCCGCGAATCCACGGTGCGAAACCCGAACCAACCGGAGCGCAGCGGTTCCGGATCCACATAGGTGAACCAGACCACACCGTCCCTCGCCCAAGTGGTCCGACCGTCCGCATCCACCGTGATCTCAACGCGGTAGGTCCGCTCCGCCTCGAGCAGAGCCGCCGGCTCCTTCAAATCATGCTGCGGCAAGAGCGGTCGCGCCCCGTGTCCGTCGTAACGCCGGAAGCGCGTGGTCGTGTTGCCGTTGCCCCCGCAGCCGACATAGTAGGTCGCGAGCGAGTCATAGGTGCCGAAACGACCGTCGCGCCCGTGTCCCGGCGCGAAGAGGTCGTCCGGCCTCTGCGGATCGACCGCCATCCAGAAGCAGTTCAGGTCCGAGACCCGCGCGTCGCCTTTCATCGTCGCGGTGTAACGGATAACCAGCGGCGCCTGCAGGCGCTCCCGCCACCACACCGTGCAACCCGCCCGGTCCGTGATCGTGAGCGCGCCGTCCGTCGCCTCGACCGTCCCGCCCGGTTGTTGCTCCACCACCCATGCCGCCAAGCCGCCGCGAAACGCATCCCGCGCCCCGTCTTGACCCGCCACCAAAGGCGCCAGCCACACAAGCCCGCCGCCTACCCAAACTCTCACGCTGGACCAAACTAGCTTCATACTGTCAGTTTCCACCCCCGTTGCCCGACGGCCACCAGGAAAGACGCTGAACGTAAGAATATCTTCACCCCGCCCCCCGCCCGAATTTGACGCGGTGCCCCACTCTTTTTTCCGCATGCTCATCCCCGCCCTCTCCTCCACGCTCGCCTACGGCGGCGACTACAACCCCGAGCAATGGCCCGAGTCCGTCTGGCCCGAGGACGCGCGCCTCATGCGCGAGGCCGGCGTGAACCTCGTCAGCGTCGGCATCTTCGCCTGGTCCCGCATTCAGCCCACCCCCAAGACGTGGGATTTCGCCTGGCTCGACCGCGTCATGGACCTGCTCCACGCCCAAGGCGTGCGGGTCTGCCTCGCCACCGCCACCGCCTCGCCCCCGGCCTGGCTGGCCCGGCTTTACCCCGATTCGCTGCCCGTCACCACCGAGGGCGTGACGCTCCATATCGGCTCGCGCCAGCAGTTCTCCCCCAGCTCGCCCGACTACCGCCGCCACGCCGCCGCCCTCGTGCGCCGCCTCGCCAAACGCTACGCGAAACACCCCGCGCTCGCCGTCTGGCACGTGGGGAACGAGTTCGCCTGCCACATGAACGAGTGCCACGGCCCGCACAGCACGCGCGCCTTCCGGGTGTGGTTGAAAGCCAAATACAAAACCCTCGCCGCCCTCAACGCCGCCTGGGGCACCGCCTTCTGGAGCCAGCTCTACGGGGACTGGGAGGAGATCCACACCCCGCGCCGCGCCCCCTACGCCAGCAACCCCGCCCAGCAGCTGGATTTCAAACGCTTCACCCACGAGGCCTTCTTCGACCTCTACAAGATGGAGCGCGCCATCCTCAAGGCCGCCACGCCCGACGTGCCCGTCACGACCAACCTGATGGCGTTTTTCAAGCCCCTCGACTACCACGCCTGGGCCCGAGAGATGGATTTTGCCGCGTGGGATTCCTACCCCGACCCCACCCTGCCCGACGAGGGTCGCCATTGGGCCGCCGTCGGCCACGATCTCACCCGCTCGCTCAAGCCCGGCCTGCCCTTCGTCTTGATGGAGGCCGCCACCTCGGCAGTGAACTGGCGCGCCTTCAACCGCCCCAAACCCGCCGGCCTCATGCGCCTGCAAAGCCTCCAGGCCGTGGCCCGCGGCGCCGACGGCGTGATGTTTTTCCAGTGGCGCGCCTCCCTCTCCGGCGCGGAAAAATACCACAGCGCGATGGTCGCCCACGTGGACCCCGAACGCAGCCGTATCCACGCCGAGGTGCGCGCGCTGGGCGCCGAACTTCGACTGCTCGCCCCCGTCGCCGGCTCGGTCATCCGCGCCCGCGTCGCCATCGTGATGGACTGGGCCGCCTGGTGGGCCCTCGAGCTGGAGGCCCGTCCCACCAAAATCGATTACATGGCGACCCTGCACGCCGTGCACCGCGCTTTCTACGCCCAAAACTACGCCGTCGATTTTATCCACCCCGAGGCCGACCTCTCCGGCTACGCCCTGGTCGTCGCCCCCGTGCTCTACCTGCTCACCCCGGCCGGCGCGGCCAACCTCTCCGCCTTCGCCCAAAAGGGCGGCACCCTCGTCGCCACCTACGCGACCGGCATCGTCGACGCCGACGAACGCGTCGTCCCGGGCGGCTACCCGGGCCTGCTGCGCGACACCCTCGGCGTGTGGGTCGAGGAATGGGCCCCGCTCGGGGACCGCTTCACCAACACCTTCCGCCTGCCCGGCAAGGGCGGCGCGAAACTGAACTGCCGCGAATGGTCCGAATTCGTGCGCGTCGAGGACGCCGAGGTGCTCGCCACCTTCGCCGCCGACCTCACCGCCGGCGGCCCCGCCCTCACCCGCCGCCGCGTCGGCGCCGGGCGCGCCCTCTACCTCGCCGCCGGGCTCGAGGCCCTGGGCTGGGACGCCCTCGCCGCCTTCCTCGCCACCGAGGCGGACGTGTCGCCCGTGCTCGCCGCCCCGTCCAAGGTCGAGGTCTCGGAGCGCGTCTCCGCCGAAGGCACGCGCCACCTGTTTCTGCTCAACCACCGGCATACCCCGGTAAGCGTGCCGCTCGGCGCGCGCCGCGGCTTCGACCTGCTGACCGGCCAGCCAGCCACCCGCACCCTCACCCTCGCGCCGCTGGGCGCCGCGGTCATCGCGATCACTCCCGGCGGATCATCCGACAAAAAACGCGGACGATAAGCCAACCAGATTTTGACTGTAAGAATCGGTTGATCTGTTCCCCCGCCTCAAAGGTATTCAATTTGCGAACAACCCCGATCAGTGCCCCCACCCCGAATGGCCTCATGTAATTTCGCGCTTTTGCATGCCCTCGCTTTGCCGACGACGGCGGCGCTATGCCCTGCGGCCGAGGCCGCTCCGCCTGCCGCCGTCCCCTTTGTCGGCAGCATAGAGGCGGCCCGCACGGGCAACGAGGTTTTGCTCACTAGGAAATTGCCCGGAGGAGACTTTATCCGGGTCGAATTCTACCGAAACCCCAATTCCTCGACTGCCGACCGCGGCCGGGTGAACACCACGCGGACCGACGCGACCCAGTTGCTCGACCAAGTGCCCGACCTCACCGTGACCTATTGGTATTGGCTGAAACTGATCCGCGCCGACAACACGCACCTCAACGTCGGCCCGGTCGCCACGCCTTCGGCCACTGTCTGGCAGCCGTGAGCCACGATTTTCTCCAAAATCCCAACCCCAGTCTTCTTAAGTTCCAGCCCATGAAACCCCCGTTCGCTTCCATGAATACCCGCCCTGTCGGCAGCTCCCCCGCCGCCCGTCTCATCCTCGCCGCCATGCTCGCGACTGCCCTTACACACTCGGTCCGGGCTGCCAACGGCACTTGGAGTTCCACCGCCGGAACCGGCGATTGGATCACGGCCGCGAATTGGGGCGGCACCGTCCCGGGCGCGAGCGGCGCGGCTAACAACAACACCGGTAACACGGATATGATCATCTTCAGATCCGGCTCGACCAACACGACTATCGCCATCGATAACCTCCGGTTCATCAATTCCATGGAGTTCGTCACCGGTGTTGGTGCCTATTCCTTCACCGGCGGTCTCCTTTACCTGCGCAACGGCGGCTCGATCACGATGAACGCCGGCGCCGCCAACGCGCAGATCTTCGGCAATACTTGGCAGGTTCGTCAGAGCTCCAGCACCAACGGCGCCTATTCGTTCCTCAACAACGCGACCGCCGAGTCCGCCACGCTCACGTTCAACGTCGCCAGCAACACGCTTACCAACGCCAACGGCCGCCCGACGACCTTGACCTTGGGCGGAACCAACACGGGCAACAACACGATCAGTTCCGCGCTGACTAATGCCACAGGTTCACAAGCGGTCAACGTCATCACCAAAACGGGCGCCGGAACATGGATTCTTTCTGGTGCGAACACCTTCACCGGAACCGGAGCCACCGCCGTGGCCAATGGTATTCAGGTTAATGCCGGCACTCTGGTCGCCGCCAACAACGGCGCGCTCGGAACAAACGCGACAGCCAACACAAACCAAGTCAGCGTCAACAGCACCGGCACGCTGCGCATCGATTCGGGAATCACTTTGGACAACGGTCTGTCGCTCAACCTGAACAACGGGGGCACCATTCGTTCCAACGGAACCGCAGCCACCAACGGGCGAGTGAATCTGACGACCGCCGCATCCTCATCCGCAACCCTGTCCACCACCGGCTCCGGAGATTTTTTTACGGTTGGCAATGCCGCCAATGACCTCACTGGTGGCGCCTCGGACACGGTCCTAAACGTATCCGGGCCCGGCACCGTTCTTCTCGGGCAGTCGAGCAACTACATCGGGTCTTGGTCGCTCAATTCCGGCACCACCCGCCTTGGCGCCGCCACCGCCCTTGGTTCCGGGTCCGTCGCCTTCGGCTCCGGTAGCACCGCCACCCTCCAGCTCAACGGCCAGAGCATATCGGTCGCAGGCCTGAACAGCAACGCCACCGTCGGCACGCCCGTGATCGAGAATGGAATCGCCGGTTCCTCCACCCTCACCGTCAGCACCGCGGGGTCCTCCTCCTACGCCGGCCTCGTGCAGGACGGCGCCGCAGGCACCATCGCCATCACCAAATCCGGCACCGGCACCCTCGCGCTGAACGGCGCCAACACCTATTCGGGGGGCACCACCGTATCGGCCGGCACGCTAAAGGCTAACAACGCCTCCGGCTCCGCCACCGGCTCCGGCTCCGTCTCCATCGCCTCCGGCGGCACCCTCGGCGGCACGGGCACCATCTCGGGCCCGGTATCCGTGGCCTTGGGCGGCATCGTCGCCCCCGGCAACAGCGTCGGCACGCTCACCGTCGGCTCCCTCACCGCCGCCTCGGGCTCGATTTTCAACTTCGAGTTCAACAGCACCCCCGCCAACGACCGGATCAACGTCACCACCTCCGACGGCCTGACCCTAAACGGCGGCGGCTTCAATCTCTACACCGAAGGCAGTCTCAACGGTTGGACCACAACAGGTGACTACAACCTGATCCAGTATACTGGCTCGATCCAAGGCACCGGAACCAGCGAACTTTCCGTCCTGAATCCTCAGGCTGGTTATGGCTATACCTTCGGCTCCTCGAGCGGCTTCGTTACCCTCCAAGTCTATATCGCAGCTGTCCTCTCTAACTGGAACGTCGATGCGGGGGGCAGTTGGAACACTGCGGGCAACTGGAGCAGCGCAGTTCCGAACGGAGCGGGTGAAGGGGCTATTCTTAATAAGGCACTTTCCTCGCCGGCATCCATCACCCTTGACGGTAATAAAACCGTCGGCGGCCTGACCCTCAACAGCGCCAACGGCTACACCATCGCCGCCGGTTCCGGTGGCACGCTTTCCCTCAATAGCGGCGTCAGCCAAGCCAGCATCATCGTCACAAGCGGATCACATACCATCAGTGCGCCGGTAGCGCTCGCCTCCAACACTGTCGCCTCCACTGACTCTGGCACCGGCCTTACCGTCTCAGGACAAATTTCCGGCACCGGCATCCTCACCAAATCGGGCGCGGGTTCCCTCGATCTCGATACGGTCAATGTCTACTCCGGCGGCACCACGATCACCGGCGGTTCCGTCGGCTTCGTATCCGGCGGCCTCGGCTCCGGAGCCATCTCGGTAGACAACGCGTCTCTCACTTACAAAGGAGTAAATACGAACGACCTTTCGGCCCAAGGCTTGTCCATCGGCGCAGGCGGCGCCGCGATCAACATCGGTGCGAACAACGTCGTCTACAGCGCCGCGGTCACCGGCACGGGAGCTTTCACCAAGAGCGGCTCCGGCACCCTTACCATGCAGGGTAACAATACCTTCACCGGATCCACCACCATCAACGGCGGCGGACTCGTGCTGAAAGGCTCCAGCGCCTCCACCGGCGGCACCACGCTCAACGGCGCGGACACATCCATCGAACTGGCCGGCGACTCCTCTCTTGGTGCGGTGCCCGTGACCCCGGCCGTAAACCTCACGCTCAACCCCGGCTCCGGCAACACCTCGAGCGTGAAGTTCAACGGCGCGACCACCCTCGCCGCAAACAGGAATATCTCCCTCGCCAACGGCACGGGTATCATCAACACGAACGGGAACGCCGTAACCGTCTCCGGCGCCCTCGGCGGCTCCGGCAATCTCGTGAAAAACGGCACCGGCGTCCTTACCCTCGGGAGCGCCGCCACCGCCACCGGGTCGACTACGATCAACGCCGGGGGAATCACGGTCGGCAACGTCAACGCCCTACCCAGCGGGGCCATCGTCCTCAACAACGACGCCGCGATCACCATCACCCAGAACTCTGGCCAGACCATCAACAACGTCACGGTCAACGGCACAAACGCGATCACCGCGACCAACAACACGAGCAATGTCTTCAGCCTCGGCAACATCACAGGCGGCTCCGGCACCCTGACCTACTCGACCCGTTTCGTGGGCGATCTCACCGGTTCGTGGTCTGGCTTCACCGGCACCATCGCCCTCGCTGGCGATGCGGGCTACCGGCTCTTCGGCAGCGCCACCGGCTCTGCCGCCGTCACGCTGGATCTCGGCACCCGAGGCATTAGCGTTCGCAGTGGCCAGACCGCGATCACCTTCGGCGCTCTAGTTGGTGCCGCCGGTTCGACGCTCTCCGGCTCAACGGGTGGCGCGAGCAACGTGCAAAATGTCGGCTACATCATAGGCGGCAAAGATATCGACACGACCTTTGCCGGCGTGATCCAAAATGGCGGCGGCTCCACCGCGATCACCAAGGTCGGAACCGGCATCCTCACCCTTAGCGGTGCCAACACCTACACCGGTGATACGACGGTCAGCGCCGGCACCCTCGCCCTCGGAGCCAGCAATGTTTTCGCCAACACCTCTGCGATCAAGCTGAACGGCGGCACTCTCGCCGCCGGAACCTTCACCGATACCCTCGGAACGCTCGATTTGGACGCAAATTCGTTCATCACGCTGGGAACCGGTGGCTCGTTGTTCTTCGCCGATAGCAGCTCCCTTTCCTCTGCTTGGGGATCGTTTAGCCTCAGCATCGGTGGCAGCTTCTTAAATGGTAGCTCGATCCGCTTCGGCAGCAGCAGCACAAGCCTAACTCCTGCCCAGCTGGCCCTCATCACCATCAACGGTCAATCCGCCATCATCGACAACGACGGCTACCTCTCCGCCATCCCCGAGCCCTCCACCTGGGCCGCCTTCGCCGGTCTCTCCGGCCTGGCCTTCGCCGCTGGCCGCCGCCGTCGTCGCGCCGCCTGATCCGCAGACCGTCCCGTTCCGGCTCCCCTCACGAGCCCGCGTCCCCCCGGACGCGGGCTTTTTTATGCCCGGCCGCTCGCTTCCCGCGCCGGTCGTGTTTCCGTGCAGCCCGATGCCGGTCCCTTCCACCCTTCCCGCCCTCGCCGTCGTCGGCGTCACCAAACACTACGGCCCCCGCCGCGTGCTCGACGCCGTATCCTTCGACGTCGCCCCCGGCGAACGCGTGGCCCTCACCGGCCCCTCCGGCAGCGGCAAGACCACCCTGCTCAACTGCCTCGGTGGCGTGGACCGGCCCGACTCCGGCGAGATCCGCCTGCTCGGCGCGCGCATCGACCAACTCGACGCCGACGGCCTCAACCTCCTCCGCCGCGAACGGGTCGGCACCGTCTTCCAGTTTTTCCACCTCCTCCCCACCCTTTCCGTCGCCGAAAACATCGAGCTGCCGCTGCAATTGCTCCGCGTCCCCGCCCCCGAACGCCGCGAACGCGTCGCCACCCTGCTCGGCCGCGTCGGCCTCGCCGCCCGCTCCGCCGCCCTCCCCTCCCAGCTCTCCGGTGGCGAACAACAACGCGTGGCCATCGCCCGCGCCCTCGTCCACCGCCCCGCCCTCCTCCTCGCCGACGAACCCACCGGCAACCTCGATTCCGCCAACGGCGCCAACATCCTCGCCCTCCTCCGCGAACTGACCGACGAAACCGGCACCGCGCTCGTCCTCGTCACCCACAGCGAGGAGGCCGCCGCCATCTGCCACCGCCGGGTCCGCCTGCGCGACGGCCGCGTGGTCGAAGCGTCCGCATCATCCCCGGCCTGAGCTCCGCCGCCCCCGCCTCCTTTGAACGGTTCCCTCCTCCCGCTCCTACTCCGCCGCCTCTCCCTGCGGCACGCGCGCCTCGCCCCGGGCCAGACCGCGTTGCTGGTGTTCATCCTCGCGTTGGGCGTGGCCGTGTTCACCGCCGTCCGCCTCGCCAACCGCGCCGCCGTCTCGTCGTTCACCCACTTCACCGACACCCTGACCGGCCAGTCCGACTGGATCATCCAAGCCCCCGCCGGCCCCCTACCCGAGGCCGTCCTGCCCGAACTTCGCGCCGCCCTCGCCGACCTCGCCGTGCAGATCCATCCGGTGGTGGAAAGCACCGCCGCCGAACCCCTCGCGCCCGACGCCCCCGCCGAAAAACGCTTCGGCCGCCGCACCTACACCCTGCTCGGCGTCGACCTCGTCGCCGTGGCTAATCTCGCCGCGCAACAAGCCGCCGCCGACCCGTTTTTCCGCGCCCGCGCCGCCGCCGACACCCCGGCCACGCCCGCCGGCTTTTTTGATCTTTTCGGCGCCGAGCCGCTCGCCTGGGCCAGCCCGCGCCTCACCTCGCCGCTGCCCGAAAGCCTCGAACTCATCATCCAGGACCGCCCCGTCCGCCTGCGCCTCGCCGGCCCCATCCCCCGCGCCCCCGACGGCCCCGTCGCCCCGCCCAACCTGCTCGTCCTCGACCTGCCCCGCCTCCAGGAACTGGTCGGCCGCGCCGGCCGGGTCGACCGCGTCGAGTTCGTGCTCGAAGCCGGTCCCACCCTAGAAAACCGCCGCGCCGAGCTCGGTCGCCGCCTGGAGCAACTCGCCGCGCCCGCTCCCGGCGAAGCCGCCCGCTGGCTGGTCTCGACCCCCGGGGCTCGCCGCGATACCGCCGCGACCATGACCCAGGCGTTCCGGCTCAACCTCACGGTGCTCTCGCTCATCGCCCTGCTGGTCGGGCTCTACCTGGTTTTCCAAGCCCTCGACGGCGCGGTCGTGCGCCGCCGCGCCGAGATCGCCGTGCTGCGCTCCCTCGGGGTCGACGCCGCCGTGATCCGCCGCGCCTGGCTGGCCGAGGCCGCCCTGCTCGGCCTGCTCGGCGGCGCGCTCGGCCTGCTCCTCGGCTGGGCTGGCGCCCAGGTAGCCGTCCGAGCCGTGGGCAAGACGGTCAACGCGCTTTACTACACCACCACCGTGGACGCCGCCGGCCTGGCCTGGGGCGAGGCCGCGCTCAGCCTCGCCGCCGGCGTGGTCGCCAGCGTGCTCGCCGGCTGGGCCCCGGCCCGCGCCGCCGCCTCGACCCCACCCGCCCAGGTGCTCGTGCGCGGCGCGCCCGGCGCGATCGGCGGACGCTGGCTGCGCAGCCCCGCGCTCGCCGCCGGCGTGCTCGCCCTCGGCGTGGTCCTCTCCCGCCTGCCCCCGCTCGACCTCGGCGGCGGCACGCGTTTCCCGCTCGCCGGACACATCGCCGCGTTCTGCGGCATCCTCGGCGGCGGCATGCTCGCCGCCCTCGCCCTGCCCGTCCTCGGCCGCGCCCTCCGGCCGCTCGCCGTCCGCGGCGCGCCCTGGCGCGTCGCCCTCGGCCATCTGGCCCGCCCCTCGGGCCGCCATCGCCTTGCCGCCGCCGCCCTAGTCTGCGCCATCGGCATGGCCGCCGGTATGGCGATCTTGGTGGCGAGCTTCGAAAAATCCGTCCGCACCTGGGTGCAGACCGCCCTGCAATCGGACCTCTACCTCTCCAGCTCCGGCGCCCAATCCGCGTCCACCGACAACCACATCGCCCCCGCCACCTGGCGCGCCCTCGCCGCCCACCCCGCCGTCGCCCACGCGTCGGTCTTCTCCGCCTACCCTCTCACCCTCGAGGGCAAACCCACCACGCTCGGCGGCGGCGACCTCGCCGACCAGGCCGGGCGCGGTGGTTTTCTGTGGGTCGACGGCCCGCCCGCGCCCGAGACCCTCGACCCCGCGCACAACGCCGGCCTCGCCCTCGTGAGCGAGAGTTTCTCCGACCGCTTCCGCATCCGGCGCGGCGACACCCTCACCGTGCCCACGCCGGGCGGGTCGCAAACCCTGCGCGTCGCGGCCGTCTTCGCTGACTACGGCAACGAGCGCGGCACCGTGCTGGTGGACCGGATGCACACCGTGCGCTGGTTCGCCGACGACCACGCCACCAGCCTCGCCCTCGACCTCGCGCCAGGCGCCTCCGCCGAGACGGTCCGCGCCGAGCTGCTCGCCGCCCACCCCGGCCTCGCCATCTTCACCAACGCCGCCCTGCGCGTCGAGGTGCTGCGCGTGTTCCGCCAGACCTTCTCCATCACCTACGCCCTCCAGGGCATCGGCCTCGCGGTCGCGGTGGTGGGCCTCGCGCTGAGCCTCGCCAGCGTGCTGCTCGACCGCCGCGACGAGCTCACCACGCTGCGCGCGCTGGGTTTCCGCCGGGGTGAGATCGCCCACGCCACCGCCGTGGAAGGCGGCGTGCTCGCCCTCTGCGCCGCCCTCGCCGGGATTGCGCTGAGCTTCGCCCTCGGCTGGCTGCTCATCCACGTGATCAACAAACAGAGCTTCGGCTGGACCCTCGCCTTCGCCGTGCCCGGCGCACAACTCGCCGCCCTCGGCGCGCTCGTCGTCGCGACCGGCGTGGGCGTGAGCCACCTCGTCGGCCGCTGGGGCGCCGACCTGCCCTCCGACCGCGAGGAATAACCCACTCATGCGCGCCCTCGTTTCCCTCCTCTTTGTTGGCTTCGGCCTCGCCGCCCTCGCCCCCGCCGCGCGTGGCCAAGAAATCCCCGCGCTCACCACCGACGGTTTCGCCGTGCCGCGCCCGGACCCGGTCTTCGCCTTTCCCCGCGATCACGGCGCCCATCTCGACTACAAGATCGAGTGGTGGTATCTTACCGGCCACCTCTACGCCGACGAGGGCCCGGTGCCGCGTCGCTTCGGTTTTCAGGCGACTTTTTTCCGCTCCGCCGCGCCCCGCAGCGTCGCGGCCAGCCCGGGTCCAACCGCCTTCGGCCACGACCAGATCTACCTCGCGCACATGGCGTTGATCGATGTCTCCACCGGCCACTTCCTACACCAGGAACGCCTCAACCGCGCCGGCTGGGACGCGACCGCGTCCACCACCACGCTCGACGTGCGCAACGGCGACTGGTCCCTCGCCCTCGCCGACCCCGCCGCCATGTCCGGCGCCGAAACGCTCACGCTCGTCGGCGGCATCCGCGCCGACGCCCGCTTCGCCCTGACCCTCGTGCCGAAAAAACCCCTCGTGCGCTTCGGCGCCGGCGGCTACTCGCGCAAGGGCACCGCGCCCACCGCCGCCAGCTATTACCTGACTTTCCCGCGCCTCGCCGCCACCGGCACCCTCACGCTGGACGGCCGCGCACTCCGCGTCACGGGCGAGGCCTGGATGGACCACGAATACAGCAGCAGCCAGCTCGACCAAAACCAGGTCGGCTGGGACTGGCTCAGCGCCCAGCTCGACGACGGCCGCGAACTGATGTTCTACCGCCTGCGCACCACCGACGGCGGCACCGATCCGGCCTCCACCCTCACGTGGGTGGACCGCGACGGCCGCACCTCGACCGCCCCCTTCCGCTGGGAACCCCTGACCACCTGGAAAAGCCCGCACACCGGCGCGATCTACCCGCAACGTATCCGACTGACCACGACGGATCCGGCGACCGGCGCCGAGGCGGTCTTCCTGGTCGAGCCGTTCCACCCCGACCAGGAGCTCGGCGGCTCGCTCGGCGGCGTGACCTACTGGGAGGGCGCCTGCCGCATCCTCTCGCCCGCAGGCGCCTCGCTGGGCGCCGCCTACCTCGAGCTCACCGGCTACGACCGCGCGGTCGAGGCCCTGCGCTGAGCCCCGTCCCCTTTTTGCCCATGTCCACCACCGAAACCTCCCCCGCCCCGCTCGTCCTTATCGCCGGCCTGACCGGCGGCATCGGCTCCGACCTCGCGCGCCGCCTCCACCGCTCCGGCTGGCGGGTCGGCGGCTTCGCCCGCTCGCCCGACCGGCTCGCCGCGCTCGCGGCGGAGTTGCCCGGCCTGGAAACGTCGGTCGCCGACGCCACCGACCCGGCGTCGGTCGAGGCTGCCCTCGCCGATCTCACCGCGCGGGGCGGTGGCCAGCTCGACGCCTACGTTCACTGCGTGGGCTCGATCATCCTGAAAGCTGCCCACCTCACGTCCATCGAGGACTGGCGGCGCACGCTCGACCTCAACCTGAACTCCGCCTTCTACGGCCTGCGCGCCGCCGTCGGCCCGATGCAGGCGCGGGGCGCGGGCGCGATCGTGTTGCTCAGCTCGGTCGCCGCCTCCACCGGCCTGCCCGGCCACGAGGCCATCGCCGCCGCCAAGGGCGGGATCGAGGGCTTGGTCCGCGCCGCCGCCGCCAGCTACGCCTCGCGCAACATCCGCATCAACGCCGTCGCCCCCGGCCTGGTCGACACCCCGCTCGCCGCCGGCCTGCTGGGCAATCCGGCCGCGCGGGCCTTTTCGGAGAAGATGCACCCGCTCGGCCGGGTGGGCACGCCCGCCAACATCGCCTCGGCCATCGCATACCTGCTTTCACCCGAAGCCGACTGGGTCACCGGTCAGGTCTGGAGCGTGGACGGCGGCTTGAGTTCAGTCCGTCCCCGTCCGAAAGCCTGAACACCGGCAAAAGGCGGGGAGAAGACCGGATAAAACTTTCCGCGAAAAACCGCTTGCCTTCGCGGAAAGCAAAAGGCTTTTTCACCTTCCTGTTTCGCACAGGGGCTCTTAGCTCAGTTGGTAGAGCGCCTCAATGGCATTGAGGAGGTCAGCAGTTCGAACCTGCTAGGGTCCACCATTTCGAGGGGCCGCTGGAAAACTCCAGCGGCCCTATTTTTTTGCCACCTGCCCCAGACCGAGCCTAGCCCAGCGCCGCCTCGAAGCGCACTGCGTCCTCCGGTGTATCGACGCCGAGCCCAGGGTCTTCGGTGACGTCGCAGGCGATCTCAAAACCGTTTTCCAGCACACGCAGTTGCTCCAGTTTCTCGATGAGCTCGTAGCGGCCCGCCGGCAGCCCGGCGAAGCGCTCTAGCAGCTCCGCCTTATAAGCGTAGAGGCCGAGGTGCTTGTAGCAGGGATTCGCTGCCACCCAGGCGTCATCCACCCGCCCGCCAAGGTCGCGGGCATATGGCATCGGAGAACGCGAAAAATAGAGTGCCCGACAGCCTCCGCCGGGAGCAAAGACGACCTTCACTTGGTTGGGGTTGTTGAAGTCTTCGGCGCGCCGAAAAGGCGTTGCCAAAGTGGCCATCGCTGCCGGCCCGGCGATCAGCTCCGCCAGGCGCCGGATCTGCGCGCCGGTAACCAGCGGCTCGTCGGCCTGCACATTGATTACCCTAGCGGCAGCCGCCACGCGGTTGGCCTCAGCCAACCGATCAGTGCCACACTGATGGGCCACCGAGGTCATCACCACACGAAAGCCTGCCGCCTCCAGCGGGTCTGCCAGCAAAACGTCATCGACCGCAAACCAGAGCGGAAACTCCGGGGCCTCGGCGCGTATCCGCTCCGCTACCCAGAGCACCAGGGGTTTGCCCTTCACGTGGTGTAAAAGCTTGCGCGGGAAGCGAGTAGATTCGAGACGACAAGGAACGATGATGGCCGTGGATGCGCTCATGTAATGTTAGGTTGCGTCGTCGGTTTTGGGGTTGCAAGCCGTCCCCTTGCGTTGGACGGTAGCTTCCTTCATGGAAAAGACCGACATCGCCTCCCAGCTCACCCGCGAGCTCGTTGTGCAGAACAAGATGGGTATCCACGCCCGTCCTGCCGCCATGATTGTGCGCATCACCAACAAATTTAAATCCGATGTAATGGTGGAAAAAGACGAGGAGCAGGTGAACGGCAAATCAATCATGGGCCTGATGATGTTGGCCGCCGGAAAAGGCTCCAAAGTCAAATTTCTGGTCTCCGGCGCCGACGCCAACGCCATGCTCGACGAACTCGAAGCGCTTTTTACGCGCAAGTTCGACGAAACTTGAGCTTACCGCGCCAACCAGGCGCCACCCCATGCGATTACCCGTCCGCGTCTTGTTGCTCTTGGCGTCCGTCGTGTGCCTGCAGGCCGAATCGCCCGCTCCATCCGCACCCGCCCCACTCGCCGGCCACGGCCAGAAAACCGAGCTTGCTGACAAAATGAGCGCGTTGAACGGAGCCTTCAAAAAACTCCGCCGCCAGATCGCCGACCCCGCCGCCAACGCCTCATCCCTCGAACTCGTCGCCAGCTTGCGCGCCGCCGCCGAGACCGCCCTTCCGCTCACCCCCGAAAAGGCCAAGCTGACCCCGGAGGCGGAGCGGCAAAAATTTGTCGCCGCCTACCAGGCCAAGATGAAGGTCTTCCTCGCCGAGGTGCAAAAACTCGAGGCCGCGCTTCAAGCCGGCAATAACGACGAAGCCGCCGCGAGCTTGGGGCGACTGGGTATGCTGCAAAAAGAAGGGCATCGCGAGTTCCGTCCGGCCAAAAAAGATTAACCAGCATTCGGGCCCGCGCCCGGCTTCCGTGGCAAACGAAGCGTATCGCCCCGCGTCTAAAACCCGTCCTTGGTGGCCAGGTCGCCACATCATCAGGGTGAGCTTACCGCTTTCGAAAGCCGAGGGTAAGCCAGCTTCGCGCTGCCCGGGAGGGGAATCCTTGTGGCCCGCGCGGCACCCGCTTGGGGCACGTCCCAAGCCGAGAGGATACGCATTCGGAAAAAACGCATTCGACATGACGCGCGCGAGGCCCTGAATCGCCCTCATCATGGCCTCGCAACCGAACTCCCTCGACAACGTCCACGCCCCCGCCGAGCAGACCCACGTTACTCCCGTCACCATCGCCGTCGATCTGGTGCTGGTCGCGATTTTTTTCTATAACATGTTCGGTTGGGTGAAGAGCCATGTGCCTGCCAGCAGCCCAGGCTTCATCCTCTTCTTCGGCGCCTCCACCGCGCTCTGCGTCACGGGCGTTTTCTGGATGGCCATCCAGATGTTCCGCGTCGTGCTGGCCGGCGAAAAACGCCTAAAGGCCGAACGCGCCGCCAAGTAAGCCTCGCCGCCCGAATCCAAACCCAGCGGCCGCGATCCCCGATCGCGGCCTTTTCATTTTCCTGCACCGCCCGTGACCGACCCCGTCACCAACCCAATGGTCCCGCCCCGGACCACCGCCGCCGCCGAGGACTACCTCGAACGTATCGCCGGGCTGATCAAAAACAAAGGCTACGCCCGCGTCGTCGACATCGCCGCCGAGCTGAAAATTTCCCAGGCCAGCGTCACCACCATGGTGCAACGCCTCGATGTGGACGGCCTGGTGAAATACGAAAAATACCGCGGCATGGTCCTGACCGACGCCGGCGAGGCCGTCGCCGCCCGGATCGCCCACCGGCACGAGTTGCTCACCCAGCTCCTGCGCTTTTTCGAGTTACCCGAGGACGTGATTTTCCGCGACGTGGAGGGCATGGAGCACCACATCAGCGGCGAGACGCTCGACGCCCTAGAACGCCTCACCCGCCACCTACACGCCCACCCCGAGATCGTGGCGCAGCTCCGACGCTGAAACCCACCCCCGGTGGCGGCGCCCGCCTCAACCTGCCGCGGTCGTCCAGAGCCAGCCCGCCGCGCCGGCCGCCGCGATGACCGCGATGAGGTTGGCCTTGAACCGGTGCAGCGCCACGAAGGCCGCCACACTCAACGCGACGGCAAACCAATCCCACTCCCCGCCTGACGCCGTAGCCGGCCGCCAGATTTGCCACGCAAACCAGACCGCAAGGCTAAGCACCACCCCGACCACCGCCGAAGTCACGGCCGCAAAAGCCGCATTCAGCCCGGGTTTATCCCGCAAACGCTCAACGTGGGGCGCACCGAGAAAGATCCACAGAAAACACGGCGCGAAGGTCACCCAGGTCGTCATGCCCGCGCAAAGGGTCGCCGCGAGCAGAGGGGAAAGGCCGCCGTCCGGCTGATTCCACCCGCCCATGAAGCCCACGAACTGAAGCACCATGATCAGTGGCCCCGGCGTCGTCTCGGCGAAGGCCAGCCCGGCCAACATCTGCGGACCGGTGAGCCAGCCGTGCACCTCCACCGCCCGCTCTGCCACGTAGGGAAGAACCGCATACGCCCCGCCAAAGGTGACCAGCGCCGCTTGGCTGAAAAAGAGCCCCTGCGCGACCAGCACGCTACCCCACCCCAAAGCGAAGCCCGCCGCCACGATGGGGGCCGCCCACAGGCCCCCGCCGAGCAAGGCCACCCGCAGCGCCCGCCCCCACCCCGCGGACTCTCTGGAGCTGTTCACGGCCGAGTCCGGCACCCCGCCGCTGTTTGGCGCCCTAGCCTTCCCGGGAAACCACTGCGGCGCGAACCGCTGCCCCGCCCAGCCCGCGAGCGCGGCCCCGCCCACGACCCAAGGAAACCCAACCTCAAAAACGAAGATCAAAACAAAGGCCGCCGCCGCGATCACCGCCAGCACCGGCGTCGTTAGTGACTTCGCCGCCAGCCGGGGCACTGCCGAAGCCACCACCGCCACCACCGCGGGTTTTAATCCAGCCATCAGTCCCACCATCCACGGGGCTTCCCCTTGGACCACGTAAAGATAACTCAAGCCCCAGAGCATAAAAGCCGATGGAAGGACAAAAAGCAGGCCCGCCGCGAGCCCGCCGCGCGTCCGGTGCAGCAACCAACCACAGTAGATGGCCAGTTGCTGCGCCTCCGGCCCGGGCAGAAGCATGCAAAAATTCAACGCGTGCAAAAAACGCTCCTGCCCGATCCACCGCTTTTTCTCCACCAACTCCCGCTGCATGATCGCGATCTGCCCCGCTGGCCCGCCGAAGCTGATAAACCCCAGTTTCAGCCAGAACCGCAGGGCCTCGCGAAAAGCCGGTGCCGCCACGGCAACACCCGCCTCCCCCTCGCGCTGGCCGGATCGCTCCATGGCCACGCCGCTCACGCCCTTCCGTCGCGCAACCGCAACAAGCGTTCGCCGGCCGCCGCCAGCACCTCCCGCCCCTTGGCGAAGTGCAGTCGGACATAGCGATTCTCCGCGCCCGGAAAAAACGAGGAGCCAGGCACCGGCGCCACTCCGATCTCGCGGGCCATCCAGTGCGCACACTCGACGTCACTCGCGAAGCCCAGCGGTGTGACGTCGAGCATGACGAAATACGCGCCCTCCGGCCGGGAGTAGCCGAGTCCGGTGCGGTCCAGGTAGGAGAGCAGCAGGTCACGTCGCGCCTGATACTCAGCGCAGAGATCGGCGTAGTAGTCCGGTCCCCAGCCTAGAGCCGTCACCACCGCATGCTGCAGCGGTGCCGCCGCGCCAATGGTGAGAAAATCATGGACCTTGCGCGCCTGGGCGATCACCGCCGCCGGGGCCTGCACGTAGCCAAGCCGCCAGCCGGTGATGGAAAAAGTCTTGGAGAGAGAGGAACAGGTGAGCGTGCGCTCCGCCATGCCCGGCAGGGTGGCAAAATACACGTGTTCACGGCCGTCGTAGACGAGATGCTCATAGACCTCGTCCGTGATGACAAAGGTGTCGAACTCCTCCGCAAGCGCCGCGATCTGCAGGAGCTCAGCCCGGGTAAAAACACGACCGCTGGGGTTGCTCGGATTGCAGAGGATAAAGGCCTTCAGTCCGCCGCCACTCGCAAAAGCCGCCCGCAGCTCGGCGGGATCGAAGCCGTAGCCGGGCGGATGCAGCGGCACGTGCACCGCCGTCGCACACGTGAGGATGGCGTCGGCATTGTAGTTTTCGTAAAAAGGCGAGAACATCCCCACCCGGTCGCCGGGGTCACAGACCGTCATCATCGCCACCATCATCGCCTCGGTGCCGCCGCAGGTGATGACCAGCTCGCCTGCCGCATCAACCGGTCGACCGGAGCAACGCCCTATCTTCGCCGCGAGGGCCTCGCGCAATTCAGGCGCACCCCAGGTCACCGCGTATTGATGCCGGCCCGCATCCATCGCCGCCCGCGCCGCCGTGATCAGCCCCTCCGGCGGATCACCATCGGGGAACCCCTGCGCGAGATTGATCGCGCCATGTCGGGCCGCGACCCGCGACATTTCGCGGATCAGCGATTCGGTGAAGACAGAGGTGCGCCGGGAAGTCGTGGGCATCGGGGGAGAATTGGGGGCAAAGCGAACCGGGCGTAAAGAGCGGGCGCAGGCTTACTGCGGAATCTTCAATTCCATCCCGATGCGCAGCGTCCCCTCGTTGGACATGACATCCCGGTTAGCCGCATAGATCTCGCGGAAACGGGAACGCGTCCCGTAGTAGCGCAGGGAAATCAGCTGGAGGGTATCCCCCTTGGCCACGACATGCCGGCGCATCCCGGCCGCGGGAGTGGCAGCGACCGGCGAAGTCACGGCCGGAACCGCGGGTGAGGGCGCAGGGAGAGGCACCGGCACGACCGGCACCGGCGAGACCTCGACCGGGGCCGCATATTCAGGCTCGACGCCCCGCGCCGCCAGGCCCGTCGCCGGAGCGTCAGCGGCAAAACCACCCTGAGAAGGCTCGAGCTCAAAGCCCGGCGAAACCGAGAGCCCCTCGCCCGCCGCCGCCTGTCGGGTGGTGTCGAGAACCGCCGCACGGGCCCCGGCAAGCTGTTCCTTGAGTTGTAGATTCTCCCGCTGCAAGCGATCGATCGCGTCCATCAAATCGGTGCGGTCCACCTGATTGTCCAGCGGCTGGGCCGGCAAAGTGCGGGCGAAATCGCGGATACAGGCCTCGATGCTTTGCAACACCAACCGAGCCTGCTCCGTGCCCGGCCGCAACTCCCGGTAACGGCGGTAGTGGTAGATCGCCGCGATCGGATCCTTGATGTGCTTGTGATAAAGGATGCCCACCTCGAGGTGGGACTCCGCCGCCGCCCCGCCTCGCTGGTCGATGAGCCGGAGAAACTGGGCCAGCGCCTCCTGCTCGCGCCCCATACGCAGCAACTCCTTGGCCCGGCGGTAATCAGGATCATCCGCCTCCGCCGTGAAAGGCATGACCGCCTGCGGCACGCACCCGGTGTGCAGGAGTGACGCAAAAGCCAGAAAGGAGAGAAGAAACCAGGACGGCAAACGACGCATGACGCGAAAAGAGAGACAGACAGGGAGGCGGAGGGAAAAGGGAGTTGAACGAAAATGCTCAGAGACCAAGTCTTGCGACTCCCCCACGGACACAAACCCGAAATGGCCCTCGACTCCACCTTCGTCCTCCGCCGCGCACGCCAAGTCCTTCGCATAGAGCAGGAGGCTCTAGCGGCCACCCGCGAAGCACTCGGCGCGGAATTCGTCGCCACGGCCCGCGCCGTGCACGAAACCCTAGTCGCTGGCCGCAAACTGGTTTTCACTGGCGTCGGCAAGTCCGCCCATATCGCGCAGAAGCTCGCCGGCACCTTCAACAGCACCGGCGCGCCCTCCAGCTTCCTCGACGCCACCCAGGCCCTGCACGGCGACCTTGGCATGGTTTCGGAAGGTGACCTCGCGCTGATCCTCTCCAACAGCGGCCAGACCGATGAAGTCTTGAAACTCCTGCCTCTGCTGCGCCGCTTCGGGGTGCGTCTGGTGGCCTTCACCGCCCAACCGGAATCCGACCTGGCCTCAGGCTGTGACCTCCGGCTCATCTACAAGGTGCCGAAAGAGGCCTGCCCGCTCGCCCTTGCCCCCACCGCCAGCACCACCGCCGCCCTAGCCCTCGGCGACGCCCTCGCCATGGTCCTACTCGAGGCCCGCGGCCTCACCCGCGACGATTTCGCGCGCTTCCACCCGGCTGGGAACCTTGGCCGCGTGCTTCTGCTAAAAGTCGGCGATATCATGCGCGCCGGCGATCGCCTGCCCGTCGCATCCGAGACCATCACCGTGCAAGAGGCCATCCTCAGCATGACCAAGGCCCGCAGCGGCAGCATCGCGCTGGTCCACCCCCGCACCGGCAAACTGACCGGCATCCTCACCGATGGCGATTTCCGCCGCAGCGCCCTTACCGGGCCCAATTTTCTGCAAAAACCAGCCGCCAGCTTCATGACCCGCGGTCCCAAGACTATCGCCGCCGACGCCCTCGGGGTCGAAGCCCTGCGCCTGTTCGAAGCCCACAAAATCGACGACCTCATTGTGATCGATGCCAAGGGCAAACCCGTCGGCCTGATCGACGGCCAGGATTTGCCCAAGCTCAAGATCATCTAGACGGTCCGCTCTCCCGGCGCACCCCGCAGCCACGCCTTCGCCCAATTTTCCACCACCGGCCGGATCACGTTTTTCGTCGTCCCGTTTCTCGGATTTGTGGCTAGATTCTCACCAATGCCCACGCCCGCCTTCCACTACTCCGAGCCCTTCCCGCTCGGCCCCGACACCACCGAATACCGCCTGCTCTCCACCGAGGGCGTGAGCGCCGCCAGCTTCGAGGGCAAAACCATCCTGAAGATCGCCCCCGAAGCCCTCACGCACCTCGCCCGCGAGGCCTATCACGACGCCAATTTCTATCTCCGCCCCGCCCACCTAGAACAAGTCGCCGGCATTCTCTCCGACCCCGAGTCCTCCGACAACGACCGCTACGTCGCCCTCACCCTTCTGCGCAACGCCGAGGTCGCCGCCCAGGGTATCCTGCCGCTCTGCCAGGATACCGGCACCGCCGCCATCCTCGGCTACAAGGGCCAGCAGGTCTGGACTGATTGCAACGACGCCGAGGCCCTCTCCCGGGGCGTCTACGAGGCCTACACCCGGGAAAACCTCCGCTACTCCCAGAACGCCCCGCTCGACATGTGGCGCGAGGTCAACACCGGCACCAACCTGCCCGCCCAGATCGACCTCATGGCCGCGCCCGGTGATTATTACAAATTCCTGTTCGTCTCCAAGGGCGGCGGTTCGGCCAACAAGATGTTTCTCTTCCAGGAAACCCGCGCCGTGCTCACCCCCGCCGGTCTGGAGAAATTCGTCACCGACAAACTCGGCTACCTCGGCACCTCCGCCTGCCCGCCCTACCACCTCGCCTTAGTCATCGGCGGCACCTCCGCGGAAGCCACCATGAAGACGCTCAAACTCGCCTCGACCAAATACTACGACGCCCTCCCCACCACCGGCGACGAACACGGCCGCGCCTTTCGCGACCTCGAATGGGAAGGCAAGATCCTCGACCTCGCCCGCCGGACCGGTATCGGCGCGCAATTCGGCGGTAAATACTTCGCGCTGGATGTGCGCGTGATCCGCCTACCCCGCCACGGCGCGTCCCTGCCCATCGGCCTGGGCGTCTCCTGCTCCGCCGACCGCAACATCAAGGCCAAGATCAACCAAGACGGCATCTGGCTCGAAAAACTCGAAACCAATCCCGGGCGCTTCCTCGCCCCCGCCCAACGGCAGATCAAGGACGACAAGTCCGTGCGCATCGACCTGAACCAGCCGATGGCCGCCATCCTGGCCGAGCTTTCCCAACACCCCACCACCACCCGCGTTCTCCTCACCGGCCCGCTGGTCGTAGCCCGCGATATCGCCCACGCCAAACTCAAGGAACGCGTCGACGCCGGCCTCGGCCTGCCCGACTACTTAAAAAACCACCCCGTCTACTACGCCGGCCCCGCCAAGACCCCCGCCGGCTACGCCTCCGGCAGCTTCGGCCCCACCACCGCCGGCCGCATGGATAGCTACGTCGATCTTTTCCAGTCACTCGGCGGCAGTCTGATCATGCTCGCCAAGGGCAACCGCTCCAAGGCCGTCACCGAGGCCTGCCATAAACACGGCGGTTTCTACCTCGGCAGCATCGGCGGTCCCGCCGCCATCCTCGCCAAGGAAAACATCAAGAAGGTCGAGGTCCTCGAATACCCCGAGCTCGGCATGGAGGCGGTCTGGAAGATCGAGGTGGAGGATTTCCCAGCCTTCATCCTGGTGGACGACAAGGGCAACGACTTCTTCGCCCAAGGCTGCGGCGCCTGCCTCCCCGGCGGCCTCACCGCCGCCGCCAAGAAATAAACCGGGCCTGGGCCGCGGCGCTGGATCCGGTTACCGCGCTTATGCCGGCGAAGCATAAAACCAGGAGCGGGCCTGTTTTCCGGTGAAACGCCCGGTCATGGCCACAAACTTTGTCTTGCGGCGCTGGGAAAACGTCCCGTAGTAACACCCCCCCTCGCGCCAAAGCCGGCCGGGGATTTGGTTCTTTGCCAAGGCTTGCCCTTCTGATTCCTTCGCAGTGCTTAGTCTTTACCCGACAAAGCCCCGGCGCAGGATGCAGACCGGCAGGCGCAGGCAGATGACCACTTCGTCTGAAAGCAGTTGGTTCGGGTCGATAGCTCAACGGTAGAGCAGCATCCTTTTAAGTTGTTGGTTCCGGGTTCGAATCCCGGTCGACCCACCAAACGCGGCACACTCCGCTCACTCCACTGTATCATTGGCAAAGGCGGCGTAGACAATGCCGAGCAGGTTCCCCGGCGTCACCCGACCCAGATCCTCGGCTTCGTTGTTCAGTCCAGCCACCCGCCACCCTCCGGCCTCCAGCTCAAGCAAGCGGTGCAATACAAGGGAGCCCCGGTCACTGCGATAGGCCACATTCATGCCGGCTCGGAGCGCGGCATACGGTATTTTCTGCAAAACCAACACCGTGTTCTCCCCGTAAACCGGCCGCATCGAGGCACCCGCGCCGATCACCGTTAACCGCGCCGGATCCAGCGCCGCCAGACTTTCGGCATCGCGCCAGGCCTGATTACGGCTGACGTTAGCCCGTGGCGGAGAAATCGCCGGAACCGGTTTAAAGGTAACTGGTTCCGTGACACAACCAGCCACGCCACCCAAGACAAGCCCCGCCAAGGGTAGCCCCCACCCAACCATCGGTATCTTAACGCATAGCATGCGAGGAACAAGACTTGGCATTCGCAAATAATCGATAAGATTGGCTAGGGATTTATCCCGTCCTTTTGCCGCCCCTCCCTTTACATGAAGCGCCTCCTCATCATCGAAGACCAGACTGCCATCCGCGAATTACTTGTGGAAGTGCTTAGCGCAGATAAACATTACCAATTGATAGGCGAAAGTGGAGACGGTCAGAAAGCCCTTGCGCTGTGCCTGGAGACAAAACCCGACCTGCTCGTGCTCGATGCCAAATTACCGGGTTTGAACGGCGTGGACCTGCTCCGCCGCTTGGTGAAACAACTGCCCCACATCCGCGTGCTGGTTTTCTCCGGGCACGAAAACCCCATGCTCGTGCGCGAAATGCTGGAGGCCGGCGCCCACGGCTTCGTCGAAAAAACCGCCGGGCTGAGCGAGTTCAAAAAAGGCCTCGAGACCGTCGCCAACGGCGGCACTTTCTTCGGCCCCGCCGTCGCCGCCCTGTTGCGCGACGTGGTCGCCAACCCCGCATCCAGCAGCAGCCCCGATTTCTTGACCGAGCGCGAGCGCGAGATCCTCCAACTGGTCGCCGAGAGCCACAGCACCAAGGAGATCGCCAACAAACTCGCGATCAGCGCCAAGACGGTCGATAACCATCGCACCAACCTGATGCGCAAGCTGAACTTGCACGACGTCGCCAGCCTCACCCGCTACGCTTTCGACATCGGCTTGATCGAGACCAAAAAACCCTCGACCCAAGCCAGTTAGCTCGGATACCGCGATTCTCCTGGCGGAATATCGCTCAAGTTGTTGAGCCGCAAAGTCAGCGCGGAATCCCCAGTCTGCACCTGGAAGGTGCTGGTCGCGCGGAGCCCGGCGAGCAGCCGCCCAACCGGTTGCACCAGACGCCACCCCGGTAAAAGCAGTGCGCGGGAAAAAAGTCTGCCCCGGCACTCCGATTCCGTGACCGTCTCAAGCGTCCGGCACGAAAATCCACTCGAGCGGTTTCTCGAATAAGCGGCCTATTTTAAAGGCTAACGGCAGACTAGGATCATACTTTTCCGTCTCGATCGCATGGATCGTCTGGCGAGATACCCCGAGCCTGTCCGCCAGCTCACCCTGCGACCACTGGCGCGCCGTGCGCATTTCACGCAACCGGTTCTTCATCGGTAGCGGCGGTTTGCGATTGTGACGCCCACGCACCAGAAAATGAACATCGTCAGATAGGTTTCGCCCACCCCGAGGCCGTGGGGCAGCCAGTTTCCCCCTTGGCCGTGGAGGTTGAACACGTTCAGGACCGCACTGAAGATCACCGTGCCCAAGGCGGCGAAAAGCCAGCCTTCAAACTGGATTCGCCGCTCCAGCTCATCCAGTCCGCGCAACAAATGCAGTCCATTCCGCAGGTAAAACAAACCGGGCAAGATCGGCGTCAGGGCCCAGGTGATCTTCCACCCCGGACGCCATTCAGGGTGATGCCGGACCAGAAAGAGCGCGGCCAGGTAGGTCGCCGTGGTCACCGCCAACCAGGCGTTGAGTTCAAACGAGCGCAGCGCCCGTTTCACCAGGGAGCGGTCAACTTGCGTTGGGGTTCGGTCGGGAGCGGGGTTAGAATTCATAACCTAGGTGTAAAGCATACTTGTCAAAAGTAAAGCTTACTTTACATCTGCTCCGACCGATCCCGCCCCGGGCCGAGCAACACCCAAGCATCAAGGCCTCGCCGAAGGTGTAAATCGGCCGAAATGTTGACTGTTCAATTTCCCCGGCGTTGCCCGCCGGAGTAGTCTCGCCCAGCTCAAACAACGCCCCCCGTCATTCGGCTCCCCCCGGCCCCGGGCTGCCGCCCACTAGCATGCTTTCGCCTACCCTACCCCTTCGCGGCCGCCTTTATGCCGGCCACGAGTGGAAACGTGAGAGTCGCCTCCCCGCGAACGAGCGCCTTTGCCCCGAGCAATCGCCGCTTCTCATCCACCACCCGCACCGAGACCAGATAACCAGCCGCGATGCGATCCAGCAGCGGCACCGCGAGGGTCAACCTCTCGCCACCCGCCGCCCTGTAACCCAGAAAAAACATCACTTCATCCTGCGCCCCTTGGATGACATCTATCGTGGTCAGCGGCACCGCGACCACACCTTCGCCCTCCGCGCGCAAGACGCACAACTCCCGCCCCTTGGCCTCCAGACGAGGACGCCAGGCCGCAAAGGTCTCCGCCGTGACGGCCGGCCCTGCCCCGCTTTCATCAATAATCACGCCCGCAAAGTGGGCCGAGACCACGACCACCAATTCGGTCCGGTCCGTATGCACCCGGGCATCAACCGTCATCTCGCGGACATCATGGGCGAGCACCACCGTCCCGCCACCCGCCGCCAGAATAAGCCCCAGCCCAACCTGCAGCCGATTAAACAAAATCCGCAAATTCATAAAATCACCGGAGCAACTTCCCTGTCATGACCTTCCGGCGCAATCCCCTTGTTTTCGTCTTCGTCCGCCTCGCCCTTTTGGCCGCGACCCTGCTCTTCGGTCCACTCGTCCCCGCGTCCAAGGCCCAACGCCAGATGGAAACCCTCGGCCGCGGCTTGGTCGTCGTCCGCTCGACGTCCACCCAAGCCTACCTCGGGTGGCGCCTGCTCGGCGATGATCCAGAATCAATTGCCTTCAACCTCTACCGTTCCGCCAACGGCGGCGCGCCGATCAAACTCAACGCCACCCCGCTCACCACCAGCACCGATTACACCGACGCCTCCGCCAACCTCGCCGTCGCCAACGTCTACTCCGTCCGCCCGATCATCGCCGGGATCGAACAACCCGCCACCGCGTCCTTCCCCCTCCCGGCCAACGCCCCCATCCGGCAATACCTCAACGTCCCACTGCAAATCCCCCCCGGCGGCACCACTGCCAGCGGCGCCTATACCTATAACGCGAACGACTGCAGCGTCGGCGACCTCGATGGCGACGGAGAATACGAGCTCTTCGTGAAGTGGGACCCCACCAACTCGAAGGACAACTCCCAGTCCGGCCACACCGGCAACACCTACCTCGACGCCTACAAACTCGACGGCACCCGTCTCTGGCGCATCGACATGGGCGTCAACATCCGCTCCGGCGCCCATTATCTGGATCCGATGGTCTACGATTTCGACGGCGACGGCCGGGCCGAGATCATCTGCCGGAGCGCCCCCGGCGCCCTCGACGGCACCGGCACCTACGTCGGCGGCGCGGCCAAGTGGCAGGGCGGCACCCGCCCCGCCTTCAACGACACCGACGATTACCGCAACACCTCCGGCTACATCCTTACCGGCCCCGAGTTCCTCACCGTGTTCGATGGCCTCACCGGTGCCGAACTCGCCACCACGCGTTTCTTCCCCCAACGCGATCCGGACAACCTCATCGACAACCCGTCTAGCTCACGCCTCACCACCCTTTGGGGCGATGGCTACGGCAATCGCTTCGATCGCTTCCTCGCCGCCGTCGCCCACGTGGACGGCCAGCGCCCGTCCGCCATCCTCTGCCGAGGCTACTACACCCGCACCTTCCTGACCGCCTGGGATTGGCGCGGGGGCCAGCTGACCCGCCGCTGGGCCTTCGATAGCGGCTCCGGCCCGGCCTCCAACCGCGCCTACGCCGGCCAAGGCGCCCACAGCCTCAGCGTCGGCGACCTCGACGGCGACGGCCGCGACGAGATCGCCTACGGCGCCTGCGCCATCAACGACGACGGCACCGGCCTCTGGACCACCGGCCTCGGCCACGGCGACGCCACCCACCTTTCCGAAATGGACCCGGACAAACCCGGGCTGAAGTTCTTCATGCCCCACGAGACCCCCTCCGCCTACGGCATCTACGGCACCAGCCTCACCGAGCAACGGGACGGCTCCGTGCTCTGGGGCGTCCCCGGCGGCGGCGACGTCGGCCGCGGCGTAGCCTTCGATATCGACCCGCGCTACCCCGGCTACGAGGCTTGGGCCACCAACAGCGGCTCGGTCTTCACCATCAAGGGCGTGCCCATCACCACCAACACCCGCCCAGCGGTGAACTTCGGCGTATGGTGGGACGCCGACCCCCTGCGCGAACTGCTCGACGGCACCACCATCTCCAAATGGGTCCCCGCTAGCGCCAACGTCACCACGCTGCTCAGCCTGAGCGGCACCTCCTCCAACAACGGCACCAAAGCCACCCCCAACCTTAGCGGCGACCTCCTCGGCGACTGGCGCGAGGAGATCCTGATGCGCGCCTCGGACAACACCGCCCTGCGCCTCTACACCACCACCATCCCCGCCACCAGCCGCCTCTACACTCTGATGCACGACCCGCAGTATCGGGCGGCCATCGCCTGGCAAAACACCGGCTACAACCAGCCCCCCCACGCCGGTTTCTTCCTCGGCCAAGACATGGCCGCCCCGCCCCGCGCCCCCATCTGGCGCGGCAACCTCGTCTGGAAAGGCGCCCCGGGCGCGAACACCTGGGACGCCGGCTCCAGCGCCCGCTGGCTGCGCGGCGCCGCCGCGAGCACTTTCACCGGCACCGACACCGTGCTGCTCGACCACAGCGGCGACACCTCCTCCGCCCTCACCCTCGCCGGCACCCTCACCCCCGGAGAGGTCGTGGTCCACAACGCCGTCGGCAAGGACTACACGTTCGCCGGCTCCGGCTCGCTCTCGGGGCCGATGTCACTCACCAAGGCCGGCCTCGGTGCGCTCACCGTCCAGTCCGCCCACACCTACGCCGGCGACACCCGAGTCCAGCAGGGCGACCTCGTGGTCAACGGCACCCTCTCCACCAGCCGCGTGGTCGTCGAGGGCCTCGGTCGCGTCACCGGCTCCGGCACCCTCGGCGGCGGCCTGCTGGTCAAATCTCGCGGCCGCCTCTCCCCTGGCACAACCGGCTCCGCCGCCACCCTCGCCGTCGGCTCCCGCCTCGACCTGACCGGCGCCGTCCTGCAATTCGACCTCGGCGCGACCCCGGCCGCCACGTCCGACCGCCTCGCCGTGACCGGCGACCTCGCTCTTTCTGGTGTCACAAGCATCGAGCTGAACCGCCTGGCCGGCCCTCCCGCCGCCGGCTCGTATTCCCTCATCACCTACACCGGCGCCCTGACCGGCTCGGTTGACAACGTCAACGTCACCGGCCTTGCCGGTGCGCCCGCTACCCTCGCCCTGGCCGGCGGCGCTCTCGTGCTGAACATCGCCTCGACCCGCGCCCCCGACTCGCTTGTCTGGCGCGGCAACGCAGCCATCTGGGACGTCGCCACCAGCTCGAACTGGCTCCTCGCCGGCACGCCCGACGCCTTCGTAACCGGCGACGCCGTGCGCTTCGACGCCACCGGCGCGGCCGCCGCCTCCGTCTCCCTCGCGACCGAGGTTTTCCCCGCCTCCGTCACCATGGATGCCACCACAAACTACACCTTCTCCGGTGCGGGCGCCATCGGTGGCACCGGCGGCCTGACCAAGTCCAACACCGGCACCCTCACCGTCCAGACCACCAACACCTACACCGGCCCCACCACCTTGAACGGCGGCGTGCTCTCCATCGCCAGCGTCAGCCCCGCCGGCTCCCCCGGCCCCCTCGGCGCAGCCGACGCCTCCGCCGCCAACCTCGTCTTTAACAGCGGCACCCTGCGCTACACCGGTGCACTGAACTACTCCACCAACCGCTCTGCCACCCTCGCCACGGCGGGCGGCACCATCGAGATCTCCACCGGCTCGGCCAGCCTGGTCTGGTCGGGCGACCTCACCGGCGCCGGCACCTTGACCAAAACCGGTGCGGGCACCCTTAACCTAGCCGTCCCCAACACCCGCTCCGGCGGCACCGTGATCAAGGCCGGCACCCTCCTGCTCGGCTCCTTTGAAGCCAACGAGGACGGCCTCGGCACCGGCCCCGTCACCCTCGACGGCGGCACCCTGTCGATGACCAATCTGCAGTCAAACAACGCCAGCTCCTGGAACCTCGTCGTTCCCTCCGGCTCGACCGGCCGCCTCAACGCCGACGGCCGCTGCACCTTGTCCGGCACGCTCACCGGCGCGGGCACCTTTACCCTCTACACCCCGTTCAACCGCACCGCCCTGAGCGGCAACTGGTCCGCCTTCACCGGCCAGATCAACGTCGTCACCGATGCCGATGGCGGCGATTTTCGCATCAACAATTCGTCCGGCTACGCTAACGCCGCCGTCAATTTCGCCGACCTCGTCTACGCCTACTCCCTCACCGGCTCGGCCAGCCTAGGCGCCCTCTCCGGCTCCGCCGGCGCGGTGCTCTCCGGCACCGCCTGGACGATAGGCGCGAAGAACATCGACTCGACCTTCACCGGCACCATCACCGGCAACAGCCTGACCAAGGTCGGCTCCGGCGTGCTCACCCTCGCCCCCGCCGGCACCACCAGCCTCGCCACCACCACCACGACCGGCAGCACGGCCGTCACCTTGACCAGCACCACCGGCCTCCTCGCCCAGATGCCCGTGACCGGCACCGGCATCCCCGCTGGCACCCGCATCGCGGCGGTGAATAGCACCACCGCCCTCACCCTGACCCAGGCCGCCACCGCCACCGGCAGCCCCACCCTCGTCTACACCGACGTGAACAACTACACCGGCGCCACCAATGTCTCCGCCGGCGCCCTTGTTTCCAACGGCGTGCTGTCCGCGTCCGCCGTCACCGTCGCCTCCGGCGCGACCCTCGGCGGCACCGGCGTCTTCGCCGGCCCCGTCACCTTTCAGACCGGCGCCAAACTCCGCGCGACCGGCGCCGCCGGCCCGGTCTTCGCCGGCGCGCTCACCTTCGCCGGCGCCGTCGAGATCCAACCCGTCGGCACCCTCGGCACCGGCACGCATCCGCTCTTCACCTACAACGGTTCGCTGACCGGCACGCCGACCTTCACGTGGAGCGATCCCGCCTTCACCGCCACGTTCAACACCGCCACCCCCGGCGTCGTCACCATCACGCTCGTGTCCACCACCACCCGCGCCCCCGCCGACCTGGTGTGGACTGGCGCCACCTCCGGCGCTTGGGACACCCTCGCCGACAACTGGAAATTCGCCGATAGCGGCCTCGCAACCACCTTCCTCGCCCAGGACCACGTTCGCTTCGACGACACCCGCGCGGGCAACCCCACCGTCGCCGTCACCGGTCCCCTCAACCCCGCCACCGTGACGGTCGAGGCCGCCGGCAACTACACCTTCACCGCCACCGCCGGCGGCCTCGCGAGCGGAACCAGCCTAATCAAAGCCGGCGCCGGCACGCTCAACCTCACCGGCTCGAACACCCTGACCGGCGGCATCACCCTCCAGGCCGGCACGCTCAACCTCTCCGACGAGACTGCCAACCTCTCCGGCCTCGGCTCCGGTCCGCTCACCCTCCTCGGCGGCACGCTTCAACAGCTCGATGGCAGCGCCAGCTACAGCGCCTCGACCTACGACCTGCGCGTCCCCGCCGGCGCCAACGCCACCCTGCGCGCCGACTCGCGCATGGACCTTTCCGGCCCGCTCACCGGCGCCGGCACCCTCAATCTTTACGTGCCTTGGCTGCGCTTTAAAACCCTCGGCAACTGGTCCGCCTTCACCGGCCGCATCAACGCCACCACCGACGCCGACGGCGGCCTGTTCCGACTCGCGAACACGGCCGGCCTCGCCCAGGCGCATACCGACCTCGGGTCCAAAGTCACCCTCCTCACCTTCCTCAACCAGAACCAAACCCTGCCCCTCGGCGCGCTCTCCGGCGCCGCCGACGCCGTCCTCGGCGGCATCGTGCCGGACAACAACACCCCCGGCTCCAACCTCGTCACCTGGCAGATCGGCGGCCTCGGCACCGACGCCACCTTTGCCGGCAACATCACCAACGGCACCAGCCCCTCCCGCACCGCGATCACCAAGCTCGGCGCCGGCACCTGGACTTGGAGCGGCGCCGGCACCTACACCGGCCCCACCGTGGTCTCCGCCGGCACGCTCGCCCTCGCCGGCGGGTTGACCAACACCTCCACCGTCGAGGTGCTCTCCGGCGCGACCCTGCGCCTCACCGGCACGCTGACCGTCGCTTCAGTCACCGTCCGCGCCGGCGGCACCCTGACCGGCGGCGGCACGATCAATGGCGCCCTAATAAACCAGGGGACGCTTAGCTCGGACGGCACGACCTCGGCTTGGACCCTAAACGGCGCCGTGACCAATTCCGGCGTGATCCGCCTCACCCGTGGCGCCACCCTCGCCGCCCCCGGCGTCTTCACCAACACCGGCACGCTCGACCTCGTGACCGCCGGCTCCGTCCCGCCTGCCGGGCTTACCGGCACCGGTTTGCTCCTGCTCGCTGGCGACATCCCCACGCCCGCCATCACCCAAACCGGCGGCGTGATCCAACTCACCCTGGCATCCTTGGCCGGGCACGTTTATCAACTCCAGCGCACCCCCGACCTCGCCGCCGGCCCCTGGACGGATATCGGCGTCGCGCAGGCCGGCACGGGCGCGACGCTACTCTTCACCGACACCCCCGCGCCGTCCGAGACCCGAGTCTTCTACCGCATCGTAGTCGCGCCCTGAGCCACCAAAGTCTAGGGCCGCCCCGCCGCCTCGACCAGATCCGCCTCGAAGCGCGCCACCACCGCGTCCCAGGTGATGCCCAGTGCGGTCACACGCGCCGCCGCCCGGATCTCCGGCCAGCGGGCGCGCGCCGCCAGCGCCCGCTGCGCCGCCGCGTGGAAGGCCCCCGGCACATCGAACTCGGCCTTAAAGCCGTCCACGCCCTCGCGTAGGTGCTCCCGTGTCGCCGCGTAGTCGTAGGCCACCGCCACCAGGCCGCTCGCCAGCGCCTCGGTGACGACGTTGCCAAAGGTCTCGGTCACGCTGGCAAAAAGGAACAAGTCGCCCGAGGCGTAATGCGCCGCCAGCTCGGCTCCACGAAGCATGCCGGCGTAGTGGAACTCCGGATGCGCCCGCGCCAGCGGCTCGCGCTCCGGCCCGTCGCCCACAAGGACGAAGCGCGCGCGCGGCTCGCGTTCGCGAAGACGCAGGAAGGCCTCCACCGCCAGCCCGAGGTTTTTCTCCGCCGCGATCCGGCCCACGTAGAGCACGACCGGATCGTCGGGTCCCGCGCCCCAGGCCGCGCGCAAAGCGTCGCTCCGTTTGGCCGGGTCAAAAAGCGCGGCGTCCACCCCGCGCGACATCACCCCGAGCCCGCGAAACCCCTCCGCCGCCAGCTCCGCGACCATCTGGCGCGTCGGCACCAGGGTGCGGCGGGTGGCGTTGTGAAACCAGCGCAGGTAGGCAAGGGTCGCATCGCGGAGCGCGGCCACCCCGTAGTGGCCGCCGTAAGCGTGGAAGTTGGTGTGGAAACTCGAGGTCACCGGCAGCCCGAGGCGACCCGCGACCGCCAGGGAAGCCAGCCCCAGCGGACCTTCCGTGGCGATATGCACCAACTGCGGACGGCAGCGCCGCCAACTCGCCTCGAGCCGGTGTAGCGCAGGCAGCCCCATCCGCAGCGAGGAATAAAAGGGGATGGCCATGCCCGGCACCAAAAGGTCGTCGCCCGGTCCCGCCTCGCCGCGTTGGCGGGGCCGCACCACCTGGACCTCGTGCCCCCGCGAGCGCAGGCCGCCCACGAGCCGGCTCAACGTCATGGCGACGCCGTTCACCTCGGGCGGATAGGTCTCGGTGACGAGCGCGATCCTCATGTTAAAAACCTTCCGGCCCGCCTCCCGCTCAGGCGATGCCCAGCTGCTTGCGTCCCGCCTCGGAAATCATCTGGGGCGTCCATTGCGGATCCCAGACGATATGGACGCGGGCCTCCACCACTCCGGGTAAAGCCGCCACCCGCTGGCGTGCATCCTCGGCGATCACCGGCCCCATGCCGCAACCAGGGGCGGTGAGCGTCATCTTTACATCCACCCGGCGCCCGCCCGAGGGCGAGTCGCCGATATCTAGGTCATACACCAGGCCGAGATCAACGATGTTGACCGGGATCTCCGGATCGAAGCACCCCTTGAGCGCCTCCCAGACCCCTTGTTCCGAAAAATCGCCCGCCACCACCGTCGCCCCCGCCTCACGATCGAGCTTGTCCAGGTCGAGACCGGCGATGGCGCCGGCCCCGGCCCGCGCGATGCGGAAAAGGCCATGGTCGGTGCGGACGGTGACGTTTCCACCCAAGGTCTGCACAATGTGCACGGACTCGCCCGCCGCCAGTGTCGCCGGGGTGCCAGCCGGGATTACGGTGGCAGAAACGTCTTCGAGTAGTCGGGTCGTGCTCATGGTGTCACGCCACCCTATCGCGCGCGCAGGTCAAGCGGCAGGCGCGCGTAGACCCCTCGGGGATCGTTGAAGCCGGCGAGTTCACGCAATTGTGACCCGGCTCGGCGCACGAGGTCACCGAGCGGCCCGCGCAGGCCGGCCGCAAAACGAGCCTCGGGCGACTCCCCCTCTTCAATCATCTCCGCCAGCGCCTCGGCCAGCGGACGCGTGGAAGGGTATTCCTCGATGGCTGGGGCGCCCTCGATCTGGGCCAGCTTGGCGGCATGGGCGATGGCGGCTTCGAGGCCGCCGATCTCGTCCACCAATCCGAGCTCGACCGCCCGGGCACCGGTCCAAACCCGCCCTTGGGCGATTTCCTGCACCGCTGCTTTTTCAAGACCGCGGCCCTCCGAAACACGGAGCAGAAACTCGTCGTAAGTCCGGTCAACGAGCCGCTGGAAAACCGCCAGCTCCGCCGGGCTCTTGGCCCGAGCCGACGTCAAAAGGCCGGCCTTCTCGCCGGTGGTCACCCGATCCCAGGTCAGGCCGATCGAGCCGCCCAGTTTTTCCACGTCGAACTGGAGACCGAACACCCCGATCGAGCCCGTAATGGTCGTGGGTTCGGCATAAAGGCGCTCCCCGAAGGTCGCGATCCAGTAGCCCCCCGAGGCGGCGTAGCTGCCCATCGAGACGATCAAGGGCTTGGCGGCACGCAGCAAACGCAGCTCCCGGAGCATCTCCTCGGCCGCGCTGGCCGATCCACCGGGACTGTTGACGCGCAAAACCACCGCCGCCACCTCGTCGTCCTCGCGCAAGGCCCGCAGCTGCCGGGCGTAGGCCGCTCCGCCCACCTGACCATCCCGCCCTTCGCCATCCACGATCTCTCCCTCGGCATAGACCACCGCGATCTTTCCCTGCGGACGCAGGACGGGCTCGAGGGTCTTTAAATAGGCCGGCAAGGCGATTTGCAGAAACGAGGCCCCGGCCTCCACGCCGGTTTCCGTGCGCAGTTGATCGAGCACCTCGTCCCGGTAGCCGACCTTGCTGATGAGCCCGGCCGCTAAAGCTGCTTCGGGCGGGATCAGCCCCTCCGCATCGACCAGCGCCTGTAACCTGGCCGGCTCCATGCCACGATCCAACGCGATCTCATCGCGCAGATTCACCCAGAGACCTTGCAAGAGCTCCGTGAGCTGCTCGCGATTTTCGGGACTCAGGTCGGTGCGGATGTAGGGCTCGACCGCGCCCTTGTATTTGCCGGAACGCGTCACCTGCACGCCGATACCCCATTTCTCAAATGCCCCCGCATAGAACATCGGCTCGCTCGCCAGACCAGGCAGGACCACCAGGCCGAAGGGATTGAGCACCAGCTCGCCCGCGCCCGCCGCGAGGTAGAGCTCGGTCGTGCCGACTTCGTCAAAGTAGGCCTTCACCGGCTTGCCCGCCGTCTTCACCTCACCCAAAGCCGCGCGCAGCTCGCGCAACGCCGCGAACCCCGTGCCGTAGCCCTCAGGGGAAAAAGCGCCGGTGATGAAAACGCCGCGGATGCGATCATCCACCGCCGCCTGACGCAGTCCGGCGCAGGCGTGGCGCAACGAAAGCGCCTGCGGGCCTTCCCCCTGGAGCAACCAGCCCAACCCCGCCTGATCCACCAAAGGGGGCGCATCGGTAAGATTTAGCCCGTCGAGATTTAGCACCAGATAAGCGCCCTCTTCCACCACGACCACGCCCTTTTCCGAAAGGCTGGATAGCGCCGCGAGCCCACCCACCAGCAGCACCACCGCGAGGAAGCAAAAGGCCGCGAGCCCGAGCAGCGTGCCAACAAAAGAAGCGAAAAAAGCTTTCATTCCAGCTAGGTTAGGTTCCCCCCTTCCCGCGCGGCGAGCCACATCTGTCTATCCGTAAAAACGGCCCCTTCGCCCCGAAAACGTCACCTGTTCCGGGCTTTGCAGCCGTCGTTTGGCCAGCCAACCTAAACACCATGGACGAACCCGCAGCCACTCTCCTGACGACCAATCGCAAAGCCCTCACAATCAATCTGGATGACTCGAAATACGGCACCTTCGCCGAGATCGGGGCCGGTCAGGAAGTGGCGCGGGTCTTTTTCCAAGCCGGCGGAGCCGCCGGCACCATCGCCAAGTCGATGTCGGCCTACGACATGACCTTCAGCGATGCCATCTACGGCAAGGCCCCCCGCTACGTCTCCCGCGAGCGACTCGTGACGATGCTCGATCACGAATACGAGCTGCTGGTCGCCCGCCTGGGGGAAAAGCGCGGCGCCACCACCAAGTTTTTCGTGTTCGCCGACACCGTGGCCGCCAAAGCGTATAAGGGGAACAACGAGTGCCACGGCTGGATGGGCATCCGCTTCCAACCGGCGCCGGGCGAGGCCACCCCCAGCGATGTGATGCTGCACGTCCGCATGTGGGATAAGGACAACGTCCGCCAACAGGAAGCCATTGGCATCGTGGGCACCAACCTCATCTACGCCGCCTTCTACCTCCGCGAAAACCTGGACAAATTCATCGCCTCCCTCGCCGACAACGTCGGCTCCGACCGCATAGAGATCGACATGCTGAAGTTCTCCGGGCCGGCCTTCGCCACAGCCGACAACCGGCTGATGTCCCTCCACCTCGTCCGCCACGGACTCACCAACGCCGTGATGTTCGGGCCGAACGGCGACGTGCTCCAGCCCTCCGAGGTCCTCTATAAAAAAGCCATCTTGGTCGAGCGCGGCAGCTTCCGCCCGGTCACCCACGTGAATGTCGATATGATCAACTGCGCCACCGCGCAGTTCCTCCAAGAGCCCGCCGTGCAAGGCAAGGACATGATCGTGTTGATGGAGATCACCATGAACAACCTGCTCGCCGACGGCGCACTCGACGCGGACGATTTCCTCTCCCGGGTCGATATGCTGGGCGACATCGGCTGCACCGTGCTGATATCTAACTACAGCGAATACTACCGGCTAACTTCCTACTTCCGCCGCTATTCGAAGGAGATGATCGGCGTCGCCATGGGCATCAACAACCTGCTGGAGATCTTTAACGAGAAATACTACGAACACCTCGAAGGCGGCATCCTCGAGAACTTCGGCCGCCTGTTCCGCAACAGCGTCCGCCTCTACGTGTATCCGATGCAGCGCGCCGCCTACGATCGCTACCTCGATACCGGCCATCACGCCGCCCCGCCGGCCGGCGCCGAAGGCACCACCCCGCGCCCCCCTGCCATCGGCGCCGCCCCCTTCGCCCGCGAAGTGTTGATCAACGCCCGCAACGTCCAGGTCGCCCCCCACCTGCGCAATCTCTACGAACATCTGCTAGAAAATCACTACCTCGAGTGCATCGTTGGGTTTAACCACGATATCCTCGATATCTTCTCGCGCGATGTCCTGGATCGCATCCGCGCCGGCGACAAACGATGGGAGAGCATGGTTCCCGCCCCAGTGGTCGCCGCGATCAAACGCCGGGGCCTCTTCGGCCATCCAGCCGCCGCGCTTGCCCGCGCCTAGGCCTTGGGCGGGGTCGGCGCCGCGGGCGCGGCTGGCTTGGGGGTTGCGGCCCGGCCGGCGGCCTCGCCCAGCAACTCGACCGAGGTCACCTGCAGCGTGACGTTGATCATGCCCGGCGCACTGCGGTCACCCTGCACCGAGATCTGCTCCAAACCGAGATAAGGCGCCTTGCTGGCCAGTTCCTGGTAGAAACGGATGACCGCGGCGAGCTCCGCCTTGCGCATCGACACCTGCATGGTGTGCACCGCGAACTGGGCCGAACGCTGGGTGCGGGGCGGCTCCGTGACCACGCCCAGCCCCGAGCGCTTGGCCATGCCGAGCACCTCGGCCACCAGAAAAGTGGCGTCGTAGGTCTTCGAACCGTCTAGGTTGCGCGCCGCGGCAGTAGCGGCGGCCTCGATCGCGTCCCGGTTACCCAGCCAGATTGCCTGGGTCGCCAACTCGGCTTCAGCAGCGCGAAACTTGCGCAGGTTGGCGCTGAGATTATCAAAGGCCGAAGACAACCAGATCGCCGCTCCCAGGCCCACAAAGGCGAGCACGAGCAGTTTTTCCCGCAACAAACGACTCAGGAACCAGACGCGGAGGAGATTCACAGCGCACCGCCTTTCTTCAGGACGTCAGGCTTGAACTCGAGCGCCAGGATGAAGCTCGTCACCCCGTCACGCGCCCGCACCTCGCGAGTCTGCACACTGGCCAAGGCCGGCAGCGCCTTCAGCGCATTGGCATAAGCCCCCACATCCTCGGGGTTTACCGCCTGAGCCTCGACCTCCAGACCGAGCAGGCCCCGGGTGACGAGCCGCTGAAACACCACCGATTCCGGCCGTGGAGGGTTGATCGTTGCCATCATTTCAAAGGGCATCAGGCGCTTCTCGCTCAACTCGGCAATCCGGTTGGCCAGCATCTGGGCCGCATCGATCTGCGCCACCAGCGGCTTCTGCGCCACGACCTGCGCTTCGCGTCGGCTGGTGAAAAAACCAAGACCGCCCGAGCCGGTCTGCAGCAAAGCCGCCAAGGCGAGCAAAGCCGCCGCACCGAGCAGACCGCGCCAGAGCCAGTGGTCGCGCACCCCCGCCCGGCGTCGCGCGGCCAAAAATTCGGGGTCGCGCACGTCCGCACCCGCCGTCCAAGCCAACGGCAAGAGGGCGACCGGGCGCCCCCCCTCAGAGACCGTAAACTCGCCCTCCCCGCTGGCCGCGAGGGTGTATTGCTCCGCCAGTTCCTTGACCTCGACGTCCGCCGCCAGGCCCGCGCGCGCCCGCACTTCGTCCAGCACGGCCGCCACCTGTTCCGGACCCCCGGCACGCACGAGCACCGCCGCCGGCAAATCTTCGCCCCCCACCCAGCCCAGAGCCGTCAACCGGCCCTCGGCCGCGTGCAGCGTCACGCCTGCCCCGGCCGGCTTGATCGCGAGCAGTGGCACGAAATCCGGCGTAACCAAGGCGGCAATGTCCCAAAGATCCGTATCCACCGCCTCGAAGCGCCGGCGAAAAGCCGCAAAAACCAGCGCCGAACGACCATCCGCCGCCGGGAGATGGCCGTGGTAAAGCTGATCAGGCGGAAACGGCGCCATGCCCTCCAGCGCGAGCGTCACCTGTGCCTCGAGCGGTTCGCCCTCGGCCAGCGCGACCCGGCGCACGAAAAAGGCGTCGCCGCGCGCGAGCACGACCGGCGGGGGTGGCAGGGCGGAAGGCAGATACTGGGTAAGGACGGACATCAAAGTGAGGTAGGTTCAGCTTCTGGGGCGGGCATCGGCGGCGGGGCGGCGGTTTCCACGAGTTCAAGGATGCTAAACGGGTAGTCCAACTTTTCCGCTGCGCCATTGCCATCCGACGCCGCATTTCCAGCCGCCCCCCGGCGCCCGGCCCGCCCGCCCGGCGCCGGCTTGTCTTCAGCTGGCTTCGCACCGGCCTTGGTTTTTTTACCCGCCGCCCCCGGTTCGCCGGCGGCATTGCCCTGGTTGGCCCCGGCTGCATTCGGGGTTTCCTCTCCGGGCCGGGCCAACTCGGGCAGGGCCACCCCCTCGGCCAGCCCGAGCAGGGCTTGCAGCGTCATGGCCGCAGCCCCCTCACGCACGGTGACGGTGACGTGCAGGAGTTTGATCGAGGCATCCAGTCCCTTGACGTCCACATTCGCCCCGATCACGCCGGTGACGTCCTCCAGAGTGCGAAACCAGGGCGGCGAACCCGGCTTGCGCCCCGTCTTGCCCGCCCGGTAGCCGGCGAGTTGCTGCGCCTGGGTCTCATCCCAGCCCCGGGCCGTGCCGAGGGCCGGAGCGAGGGAATTCACGTTGGTGGCCTCGAAATCATACAGGGAAACATTCTCCCGCAGCGCCGCGCCGAAGGGCGTGAGCATACCCTCTTCGTCATAAACATAGTCACGCGCCACCCGCACCGCCTTGAGTTCATCCCAGGACCGCAGGGAACGTTTCGGCACGCTGATCGGGGGGTCATCGCGCTCGTAGCGGGAGGCCTCAGCCTCGATGTCCTGCGGCAGATGATTCTCCTTGCTCCACGCAAAAAGTCCGTCGGCGAAACGCTTGGCATCGTTGTCCCCGAGCCCGAGCGCGCGGGACAGCTCGACCAGTTCCTCGAACTGCATGCCCGGCAGGGAGGCCTTGCCGCTCTCATCTTGGAAAAGATAACTGACCGTGACGCCTTCGCGCGGGGACTCGCCGGCATAGGTGTAGGGGTCGTTCCAGCCCTGGCCGGGGTCGTTGAGCTGGTCGTCATCGACCTCCTTGATCTCCGCCATCACGGCCAGGAGCGTCTCCAGCGCCCCGTAGGCATCCTCGCGCAACCGCTCGCGATCCGCCCGCCGAGTGGCGAGGGTGAGCTCGACCGCGCTGCTCTCCATGAATTTCACCAGCATCAGCGAGGCCAGCAAGAGTGTGACCAGCACCACCACGATGACCGAGCCGCGCCGGCTCCGGGAAAAAATTACACGTGTGGTCATATTAGTAGTCCGTCGCCCCTTCCCCGCGCACCGGCACGCGCAGCACTCGCTCGGCGGTGAGGTTGTTGTGGGCGAAACGCAGCCGCAGGCGCCTCGGCAGCAGGTAGGAACCGTCGGGCTCGCGCTTGGGCTCCTCCAGCGTCTCCCAGCGCTTGAAACTCTCGTCATAATAATCCCAGCCCATCGAAGCCACAAAAGGCGAAACCACCACGACCCGCGGCGCCTCCTGCTCGCGCCGCAACTCCAGGACCGACTGCCAGTGAAGGATCAGTCCCTTGCCCTGCGGATCGACCGTAAACGAGAGCTCCACATCGGGGATCGCGGCGCCCGGCCACGAGAGAAGACGCCCTCCCTCGGCCAGGGTGAAACACAACTCGGGGACCTCGCCTCCGTTCTCCTGCTTCACCTCTTTGATCGCCAGCCCGTCGCCACCCGGCCCGAGCACCGCCGCGCGGAGCAGTTCCTCGACATGGGCCGAGACGGCGCGGCAGTGCTGGCCGAAGAGCCGTTCGTCGCGCCCTTTGCCCCAGACCTCGGCCATCGAAAAAACAAAGATGTTCAAGGCCACCAACAGCGAGCCCAGCAAGGCCAGCGCCAGCAAGACCTCCACCAAAGTGAAGGCCCGCGCACGGCGGTAACCCAAAGTATCACGGTGGCGGTTCATCGGAGCGCCTCCCGTTCGCGTTTCAGCCGGTCCCTGGCTTTGCGGCGCAGCTCTTCCCGCTCGGCCGGAATGGACCAGGTTGGGCGCAGGAGGCGGAGCTTGGCCCGAGTCCGGACGAGGTCGCCACCACCGGCCGGCGGCGGGGCGTTGAGCTCGATTTCCACCTCGAAAAGATCGCTGACACCGGTCGGAGTAATGACCGCTCGCCAGGTGGCGCTGCGACCGTCCGGGAGCACCACGTCGCCCCCCTGCTCGGCCACCGCACGGTCCGGCTCGGCCAACAACACCGCCCGCGCCCATTGCATATCGTCGCCCGAGCCATCCCGTGCCTTCAGCGCGGCATGCAACTGGATGAGGTTGACGTAGGCCGCGCCGAGCGCGACCGCCGCCAGGGCAAAGATGGCCAGGGCGACCAACACCTCGACCAAGGTAAAGGCCCGGCCGGGCCTGCGGGCACCACGAGTCACAAGCCACCTCCCGCCTGGCCGGCCGGCAGCGGCGCGGCCGTCCACGGATCGATCACCAAGACCCGCCGCGCCTCCTTCTGCCGGATCTGCACCCGCGCCGGATCACAGGAACCATCGGGATAAAACCGCATGCGCTCGAGGGGATACTCCTCGAGCTGGCCGCCGATCAGGGAAGCCCGGCCAAACTCGGCCTTGATCACGCGGACGCGCGGACCGCCCTCGCGCAAGGGGAGGACCTCGACCTCATCCGCCCCCCAGAGAAAACCCTGGTCGTCGGGCAACTGGACTACCTCGATGATCTGTCCGGTTTCCACCGCCCGCCCGCGCACTTTTTGGAAAAGCGCGAGCAGCGCGGTCTCCGGGTCCTGCTCCTTGTTGGCGTCGAGCAGCGAGACCGCCCCGCCGATCAGCACCGTGCCAAGCAAGGCGATGAGCAGCAGGACAAGCAGGATCTCCAGGAGCGTAAAGCCCCGCCGACCCGCGGGAAATGCGCGTGCGCGGCGCACCCGGATCACCAGTTGCCGATGTCGTCCTCGCCCTCGACCTTGTCCGCGCCCTTCGAGAACACGTCATAGGAGCCCTTGTTGCGCGTGCCCGGGTATCGGTAGCCGTAAGACTCGCCCCACGGATCAGTGGGCAGCTTGCCGCCCTTGGCCTCGATGTAAGGCCCCTTCCAGCGGTCCGCCTTGCCGGAAGGCGCAGTGACCAGAGCTTCCAAACCCTCGGCAGTGGAAGGGAAGTCACCGAGGTCGATGCGGTAGCGGACCAACGAGGTCTTGATCGAATCGTTGACGAAAATCTTGGCGATGGACGCTTGGCTGTCGCCGAAGATTTTATCGACGTTCTTGACCGCGAGGCCGACAAGCAGGCCGATGATGGCGAGCACGACAAGAATCTCGAGCAGGGTGAAACCTTGGCGGGCGGCACGCGGCAGACGGGAGCGGAGGTGGGTTAACATAGAAAAAAAACTTTGGCGATAAACCGGCCCTCACTCACTGCGCCGGCGCAGGGGCGGGGGTCGCGGCGGGGGCCGCTTGGGCGGGCTTCGAGGCGGCGTTGCGCAAAGCCCGGCGCCGCCGGACCTCGGCGGCGACGGCCTCGAGCCGGCGGCCGTCGGGATTGCTCTGCCCCACCGCGGGAGGCTGGCCGCCGGGCTGCACGGCCGCGACCGGTTGAGGCACAGCGACCGCGCCGTTTTGCAAGGTGGCCCGCTTGAGCTGGAGCTTCACCGCCCGGCCGTTTTGCTCGACCTCAAGAAGCGATTCCTGGGCGTTGTAAGAAAGCACGCGCAAAGGCCCTTCATCCCCCTCGCGAATCCAAAATCCCCGGCTCTGCGCCGAATCAAAGACGCTGTAAGAGGCACCGGTTTCGTCCACCGCCATGCCGCGGAATTCCAGCGTGCCCTGCTCGGCCGCCGCCTCACCCAGATTGATCTGCGGGCCGGCCAAGGGGGCAAAGGGCGAACGCTGAAGCAGCGTGCTTAAATCCGCAGCCGGCAAGGCCGGCCCAGCCAGGGCGAGGACAAGAAGAAGGGGGTGGGCGGGGAGTTTCACTGCAGAAAGGACCAGACAGGCAGGCCGCACGGCGCTTGGCAACCCTCACATGGGACGCCCGCGCCGCTTCAGGGTTTCAGCACAATTTTTCCGAATTGGCCGCCCCGTTCCATAAGTGCGAAGGCCTCCGCCGCACGCGCAAAGGGGAACACCTCACCCACCACCGGCCGGAGGGCATGGACTGCCACCGCCGCCAGCATCGCCTCCCAATCGGCCGGACTCCCCATCGTGCTGCCGAGCAGGCTCAGCTGCCGCCAGAAAACTTTGCGCATGGGCAACACCCCCGGATTACCCCGGGTGGCCCCAAAAAACACGATCCGCCCACCCGGCGCCGCCAGATCGACGAGTGACTCGAAACCGCTGCCCCCGGCGCTGTCCACCAGCACCGCAAACAGGCCGCCCGCCTCCCGCTCCGCCGCCTCCGCCCAGCCCGGCCGAGTATAATCAAAGCCCCCGCGCGCCCCCAGAGTCTTGGCCCGGGCTATTTTGGCGGGATCGGAAGACGTCACCCACACCTCCGCACCCGCCGCCACCGCAAATTGCAAGGCAAAGACCGCCGTGCCCCCGCCGATCCCCCCCACCAAGACCCGCTCGCCCCGGCGCAAAGCCGCCCGGCTCATGAGCGCACGCCACGCCGTTAAACCCGCCAGCGGCAGCGCGGCCGCCTCCTCGTCGCCGAGATGGTCCGGAATCACCGAGACCTGCGCCACCGGCACCGCCACGCTTTCCGCCAGCGTGCCATTCCGTGGCAGGCCGAGAATCGAAAAATCCGCCCCCTGCGCCGCCTCGCCAGGGCCCCAGCCAAAGGAAGGATTGATGAGAACCCGCCGCCCCCGCCACGCCTCGTCCACACCCGCACCCGTCGCCACCACCTGACCGGCCCCGTCGGAACCCGGGATGGAGGGAAATTTCAGCCCAGCATATTGGCCGAGCTTGATCCAGACGTCGCGGTGGTTGAGCGCCGCCGCCGCGATCCGCACCACCACCTCGCCCGCCGCCGGCTCGGGCTCGGGTATTTCGCGAAGTTCGAGTTGATTGACGCCGGTGAGCAGGATTGCGCGCATGGAAGGAGAGGTTCACCAAAACCGTAAACCCTCCCCGCGCCACCCGAAATCCGCCGCCGTGCTCATCGCCCTCCACAAACCCTACGGCGTGCTGTCCCAATTCACCCCCGAGCCTGGCTCCGCCTGGAAAACCCTCGCCGACCTCGGCACCCGCCCCTTCGCACCCGGCCCGCGCCTGCCGGCGGAGGTCTACCCCCTCGGCCGGCTCGACGCCGATAGCGAGGGCCTGCTGCTTCTATCCGACGAACCGGGCTTAAACACCCGCCTGCTCGACCCGCGCCACGCCCACGAACGCGAATACTGGGTTCAGGTGGAACGCGTGCCCGGCCCGGACGCCTTCGCCCGCCTCGCCGCCGGCGTCCGCCTGCCTGACCACGCCTGCGCTCCTTTGCACGCCCGCGCACTGTCCGAGGCGGAATCCGCCACCCTGCCCCCGCGCGATCCCCCCGTGCGTTTTCGCAAGACCGTGCCCGATAGCTGGCTCGCCCTCGCCTTGCACGAAGGCAAGAACCGCCAGGTGCGGCGCATGACCGCCGCCGTCGGCCACCCCACCCTGCGCCTGTTGCGCGTGCGCATCGGCCGGCTGACCCTGGCGGAACTGGGCCTGCTGCACTCCCCCGGAGTCTGGCAAGTTTTGGAGCCGGCGGCCCGCGCGGCGGTTTTCGCCCGGTGAAGCCCTACCCCGCGGCAGCCACCGCATCGGCCGGATAACTCAAACCCAGCGCGGCCCGCCAACGATCCAGTGCAGCCAGATTCCCAAGCGTATCCTCCGGCGTCATGGCCGCGACGGCCCGCCCGCCCCCGCGCAAAGCCTCCGCGACCGCATCCGCCTCGAGCCCGTAGATATTACCCGCCTCGGTGGTGATCGTCTCCGGCTCGGCTGCCCCGCGCCGATGCAGCCGGAAGGTCAAGGCCCCGCCACCGCGCGTGATGACCCAGGGATGCGGCACCTCGAGCCACCCCTCGGTGCCGTAAACCCGGGCGTTGTTTTCCAGCCCCAGCCCCACCCCGGTCGCGATCTGCGCCACCAGGCCTCCGGCAAAACCCAGCCCCGCCGTGGCAAACTCATCCACCCCGGTTTCCGGCTGCAACCGCCCCTGGGCGACGAGTCCGAGCGGTTCGGCAAAAGCCTCCGCCCCACCCGCCGCCGCTCCCGCAATGAGCCGCGCCAGGGACATCGGATAACACCCGACATCCAGGATACCCCCGCCGCCCAGTTCGCGATTCCAGAGCCGCGAGGCGGGATTAAAGTCCGCGCGAAATCCGAAATTCGCCTGCACCAGCCGCGGCACCCCGATCGCCCCTTCCCGCACCAACGCCGCGAGGCGGGCAGTCTGCGGATGGCAACGATACATAAAGGCCTCCATGAACAATACCCCCGCGCCCCGCGCCGCCGCCACCATGCGCCGCCCCTCGGCGAGGTTCATGCCCGCCGGTTTTTCGCAGAGGATGTGTTTGCCCGCCGCCGCCGCCCGCTCCACCCAAACCGCGTGCTCGGGATGGGGCGTGGCGATGTAAACCGCCTCGACCGCCGGGTCCGCCAGCAAGGCCTCGTAGCTGCCATGCGCCGCCGACGCCCCCAGCCCGTGCTCCGCCGCGAAGCGCGCCGCGCTTTCCGCCGTGCGGCTGCCCACCGCGACCAGACGCCCGGCCCGCGAAGCCGCCAACCCGCGGGCAAAAATACCCGCGATCCGGCCGGTAGAAAGAATGCCCCAACGCAAGGCAGGAAGTTCAGGACAGGTCGCCATGCCCGCAACCTGCGCACATCGCCCGCATTGCCAAGCGCGCTCGGACACCCCCACCCTGCCACACCGCCATGCCCCTGCCCAAGGCCGAGATCACCCGCCTGCGCTCCCTGCAGGATAAAAAGAACCGCGAGGCGGCCGGCCTCTACGTGGTCGAAAACCCCAAGGTCGTGGCCGAGTTGCTCGCCGCCGGCCAACCGCTGGAGGCACTCTACGCCACCGCTGCCTTCCCCGCCCCCGCCGGCTCCCCACTCCCCACCCTGATCACCCCCGCCGAGTTGGGCCGCATCAGCCACCTGCCCACCCCGTCTGGGGTGTTCGCCGTCGGCCGCCTCACCCGCGCCACGCTCGCCCCCGGCGAACTCACCGGGGGACTCACCCTCGCGCTCGACGGCATTCAAGATCCCGGCAACGTCGGCACCCTGCTGCGCATCGCCGATTGGTTCGGCTTCTCCCGCGTGCTGCTATCGCCCGACAGCGCCGACCTTTTTTCCCAGAAAGTGATCAACGCCAGCATGGGTTCGTTTGCCCGCATGCGCGCCGTCACCACCGGCTTGGCCCCCGCCCTGGCGAGCGCCGCGACCGCCGGCTTGCCCGTGCTCGGCTGCGACCTCGCTGGCGACCCAGTCTATGCGCTGGCGCCGATGCCCGCCGCAGTCGTCGTGATCGGGAGCGAGGGCCGCGGCCTCTCCCCCGGCGTGGCGGCGACCTTGACCCGCCGCATCACCATCCCGCGCCACGGCGGCGCTGAGAGCCTAAACGCCGCCGTCGCCGCCGGCATCGTCTGCGCCGCCCTGCGCGCCCGCTGACCCGCCAGACGGCGCCGCGCGAAGAGTCCGGCCGGGGTGGGCCCACTCCACGCCTTTTGGCGGCCCACCCTTTCTGCAAAGAAGCCGAATCTAGGGCAAGGTCAGCGCCGGGACCCGCGTGACGCCGATGCGCATGAACTGGGCGGCAGGCGCCGCCGCCGCCGGTGCCAACTGCATAGGGCCACGGTAGGTCCACAGTTGAGCCGTCCCGATGGGCAAGGGCGTCCCGACCGGTATCGCGTTCTCCAGCCACGGTCCGGCCGGCGTCGTCGCGGTAAACACCCGGTAGTCGATCCCGGCCGCGGCAGATGGGCGGCGGTAAATGAGGGAGAAATAAGTGTCGCCGTTGAGCGCGAGTGGCTGGGCCGTTACTGACGGCCGGCTGGCCGCCACGCGAGGGTCGGCAGCAAGGGCGAGTTCGAGGAGGTTCGGAGCGCCATCCCCATCAGGATCGGCGAGGTCTCCACAGACCGCGGTCTGGGCCATGTCACGGGCGCTGAAATACGGCGCGGCGAGCGCCGGCAACTCAGCGAACACGGCCTGGGCGGCCAAGGCGCGGCCAGTGTAGTCGAAGAGGGCCTGGTTCTCCCAATTATTGCCCGAAGTGGCATCGATGTTGTTCCAGCCATTGCCCGTGCGGACCGTCCAAGTTGCATCCCAGTAAATCACCCCGGCACCACGGCCCGCCGGGACCCGGTCGAGGATATCAAAAATCGCCCGCAACATCTGGGCCTGCCCCGTCGCGGTGGCCGGATAGCCCGCCGTCAGCTGAGTGCTCAGGCCGATGATATTGCTTTGGCTGTCGCCGGCGCTCAGGGTAAAGGGATAGGCGGTTTCACAAATGAGCACCGGCTTCTGAAAATACTCCGCCGCCTGGGTGACGGTGCTTTCCAACGCGGCGAGCGTCCCGTGCCAATATGGGTAATAAGAGAGCCCGATGTAATCCCACGCCACGCCCTCACTCTTCACGCCGTCGAACCACCAGCGCACCGTGTCCCAGTTGCCGCCTTGGGCGATGTGGAGAACGACCGCCGTAGTCGGGGACGCCGCGCGGACGGCGGAGATACCGGACTGGAGATAGGGAGCGAGCGCGCTAAAGGCGTAGCCCTGGGCGGAAAGCCGGCCCTCGGGCCAGAGCATGCCGTCGTTGATTTCGTTGCCTACTGCAACGTAGTCGGCCGGCGTGCCTTGGGCGGCGAGCGCGGCGCAGAGTGCATAAGTGTGGCTGTAAACCGCCGTGCGCAGGTCCGCCGCCGAAAGGGCGGCCCAGGCGGCGGGCTTGGTTTGTTGCGCCGGATCCGCCCAGGTATCGGAGTAATGAAAGGTCAGCAAGATACGCAGGCCCAAGGCGTGGGCCCGGCGGGCCATGGGCAAGATGTCGGCGGAGCCGTGGAACCCATCCGGCGAGGCCACCCAGACCCGCAACCGGACGAGATTCATGCCGTTGCCCGCGAGGATGGCGAGGGCATCGCCCCGCGTGCCGCCAGCCGTGCGATAGACCCCGCCCAAAGACTCCCCCTTGGCGAGCGAGGAGACGTCCCCGCCTTTGATCCAGACGGCCGCACTTAAGCAGCAGGAAAAGCCCGCCCCCAAGACGACCAGCCACCCGCCCCGCCCCCGGACCGAGAGAATGAAGCCGCGGAGCAATGCACCCATACACCCCGCGTAAACCCCGCCCCCGCAGGAGGCAATAGCCGGCTGCAGGTAAACTGGAGCGAAGGCCCGGCCAGCCCCGAAAAACCGGAGCTGCCCGAAAGGTATAGAATTATTTGCCGCAAAGCCTAACCTAGGTCCCCTGACTACCTGTCACTTGGGACTCCGGATCATGCCCACCGGCGCGCGCGGCCTGCTCGCCAGCGCCGGCCGCTACGGCGGCACCTACGCCCATAAGGACATCGCCTTCGAGTTCGGCTCGTGGCTCAACCCTGAGTTCAAGCTTTACCTCATCAAGGAGTGCATGCTCAACGAAATCACCATCACCCAGATGCGAACTCTTCTTAGCCTCCCTGCGCTATTGGCCTAACCTGCTGCGCTTTAGTCTCCCGCTCCCCCTTTCCACCCCATGCCCGCCGATCTCCGCTCCGCCCTTCAGTCCGCCCTCTCCGCCTTCGCCACCACGCCCCTGCGCGAGGCTGCCCTCGGCTTCTTCCGGACCCTCGGCTACTCCAACCATACCGGCACCCCATCTTGCTCCAGGCGTCGTCCCTTTTCAATTTTCCCTCTGTGCTGGGCGGCCGCCTGCCTGCTGCTCTCCGCCTGCGCTCCACGTGAGACGCTGGTCGAGCAGGGTAACCGCACCCAGACACTCCACCGCAGCATCGGCCCGGACCTCGCCGACCTCGATCCGCACCTGGCCTCTTCCCTCGGCGATATCCATGTGCTGTCCGCCCTTTTCGAGGGCCTGGTCGCCGAAAATCCCGCCGATCTCTCGCCCGTGCCCGGTGTCGCCGCGTCCTGGGATATCTCGGCCGATGGTCTCGTTTACACCTTTCACCTCCGCCCCGAAGCCCGTTGGTCGGACGGGCAACCCCTCGTGGCCGCCGACTTCGTGCAATCCGTGCGCCGCGCCCTCTCGCCCGCCCTCGCTGCGCCCAACGCCGAGTTGCTCTACCCAGTCCTGAACGCCGAGGCCTTTCATAAAGCCCGCCTCACCGACTTCGCCGCCGTCGGCGTGTCCGCACCCGAACCGCACACCCTGCGCATCGCCCTCGAATACCCCGCCGCCCACTTTCTGGCCCTTCTCAGCCATCCGGTGTGGTTCCCTGTCCCGCTCCACGCCATCTCCGCCGCTGGCCCGGCTGATACCCGGGGCAACCGCTGGGCCACCATTCCGGCCAGTTTCGTCGGCAACGGCCCGTTCGTGCTGCGTGAGTGGCGGCGCGGCCAAGCCATCATCGCCGCGGCCTCGCCCAACTACTGGGACGCCCAAACCGTAGCCCTCCGTAGCGTGTTTTTCCACGCCTTCGACAGCGTCGATGCGGAGGAGCGCGCCTACCGCGCCGGCCAGTTGCACCTCACCGACTCGCTCCCCGCCGGCCGGGTGGAAGCCTGGCGCGCCGAGCACCCAGACCAGCTGCGCACCGATCCGTTTCTCGACGTCTATTTTTACCGGTTCAACACCACCCGCCCCTTTCTCAACGACGGTCGCGTGCGGCGCGCCCTCTCCCTCGCGCTCGACCGAGAGGCCCTCGTCGGCGCGCTCCTCCGCGGCGGCCAGCGCCCCGCCACCGGCTTCGTCCCGCCGGGCACCGGCGGCTACACCCCGCCCATCGGGCTGCGCCACGACATCGACGCCGCCCGCGCCCTGCTGGCAGATGCCGGCTATCCCGGCGGCGCCGGCCTGCCCGTGCTCGACCTGCTCTACAACACGTCCGAAAACCACCGCCGCATCGCGGAGGCCGTGCAGCAACAATGGCTCTCCACCCTGGGGGTCCAGACGCGTCTCGTAAACCAGGACTTCGCCACCCTGCTGGAAGCCCGCCGCGCGGGGGATTTTCAAATCCTGCGCTCCGGCTGGGTCGCCGATTACGATGACCCCGTGAGTTTCCTCGCCCTTTTTACCACCGGCAGCGCGCAAAACTTCACCGGCTGGAGCGATGCGGCCTACGACCAGAGCCTCTACGCCGCCGCACGCACGCCCGACCGGGCCGCCCGCCACGCCCTTTTAATCGCGGCCGAGTCCCGCCTCTTGGAGGAAGCTCCCATCCTCCCGCTTTACGTAAACACCCACGTTTACCTACTGCACCCCGCGGTGCGCGGTTGGTCCCCTACCCGTCTCGACCGCCACCCGCTCAAAGCCGTGCACCTGGCGCCCTAACCCTCCAGACCGGACGCACGCCAACCGCGCCGAAACCACCCGTAAACCCCGTGGTCGAGGCCGGGGCTTCCGAAGCGGGCCGGCAGGTGCTCAAGACGATCGCCGGGAGGCGTATGCCAGCCCCCCCTTGGCGCAACGCGTCGCAACCCCGGAAAGAAATGCGCCCGCCCCGCCCCGCAACTTCGTCCACGTGTTCGGTTTTGAGCAAGCGCCACACCTCGTAATTACCCTGAGCAAACTAGTGCTCAAGCTTTGCCCAAGATCGCCGATAAAAGAGCACCCAAAAAGCGCGAAAACATGAAAAATTGGACCATCGGAAGACTTGTCACCTTGGGGTTTGCCGCCCTGACCCTGCTAATCGCAGTCATCTGCGGCGTAGCCTATCAACGCATTCTTCAGGTAGAGAAGACCAACGACGAAATCGTTGAGCACAGCCTGCCCGCGCTGGCCCTGATCGGAGACATCGAGGCTACTGTTAAACAAAACTACATCAATGTTTTGCTTCACTTGAGCGAGAAGGATTCCGCCCGGCTGAAAGAACTGGAGAAGAAAATGGAGGAAACCTCCGGCATCCTGGCCGATCTCTATAAAAAATTCACCGAGCTCCCGCTCTCTCCGGAAGACCTAGCCCTGTATCAAACCATGAGCAATTTGCGCGAAGCCTATGTGGCCCAGCACAATGCTCTTTTGGAACTAAGTCGTAAAAAAACCGCTGGAACCGAGGATCTCGTTCACCAAAAGCTGCACCCGGCTTTCGTCACCTACATCGAAGCACTCAACGCCTTGGGTTCCAAAAACCGCGAGACGACTCGCGCCAGTTCCACCAAAGCGGTCACCACCATCCAGCAAACTCAGCTCGTGCTGCTGATCGGCGCCGGCGCCTCCTTGCTGCTCGGCTCGATCATCGGCGTAGCCATCGTGCGCCGGACCCGCAACGTCCTCGGCGACCTGAGCACCCGGCTTTCGGATGGCTCCACCCAACTCACCGCCGCCGCCGGTGAAATCAGCCGCTCCAGCCAATCCCTCGCCCAGGGCGCCAGCCAGCAGGCCGCCACCCTCGAGGAGACCAGCGCCTCCCTGGAGGAAATCTCCGGTATGACCCGCCGGAATGCAGAAAATGCCGGCAAGGCCAAGGGACTCGCCAACCAAACCCGTCAAGCCGCAGAGGCCGGGGCCGCCGATATCCAGGAGATGACCGAGGCCATGACCTCGATCAAGGTAGCTTCGGACAACATCTCCAAAATCATCAAGACGATCGACGAAATCGCCTTCCAGACCAACATCCTCGCACTCAATGCCGCCGTGGAGGCCGCCCGCGCCGGCGAGGCCGGAGCCGGCTTCGCCGTGGTCGCCGACGAAGTGCGCTCACTCGCCCAGCGCTCCGCCCTCGCCTCCCGCGAGACCGCCGAGAAAATCGCCGACTCGATCCGCCGGAGCGAGGCCGGCGGCAACATCAGCGCCAAAATCACCGCCAGCCTCTCGGAAATCGTGGCCAAGGCCCGCGAGGTGGATACGATCGTCGCTGAAATCGCCCAGGCCTCCTCGGAGCAAAACAACGGCATCACCCAAGTGGTTACCGCCGTCACCCAGATGGACAAGGTCACCCAGACCACCGCCGCTACCGCCGAGGAGACGGCCAGCGCTTCCCAGCAACTCAACGCCCAGGCCATCTCCCTCGATGAAGTGGTCGGCGATCTCGACCGCCTCGTGACCGGCAGCCGCGTAAAACATGCGCCCAAACCCGCCGCCGAGAAGGCGCCGGGCCCCTCGTTCACGTTTACCACCACCAAATCGGAGCCGGCCCACGCCGCGCTGCCACCGCCCCCACTGCCCGCGGCCCGCTCCAACCCCAACTCCTACGGGGAACCGCTCTCTTAGTTGTGTCCGTCAAGTTCAGCAAAAGGGTCTGGGTTGGTAGGTGGATTGAAGACCTAAAGATTAAAAATGGGGAGGGGTGCAGGGGCGGGGGCATGGCCCCCG
>CAMCZZ010000014.1 GCA_945888375.1 Akkermansia muciniphila
CTTTTTCCAGTTGTAGATCGTCTGGCGGCTGACGCCGAGCAGTCCGGCAAGGGTGCTCCATTGCGTCGAGCCATTGACTTTACCTTGGGCGGTGGCGGGTGGGGTGGCGGGTTGTTTCATTTGTAAATGAACCGGCGGAAAGTTATTCTTGGAAATTGTTAATTGGTTGCATTACCTGATCCCCTGCCTGAGTGTGATAACTTTCTTGCCCCCCCTTATCCGCCCGAGAGGTCATAGACCCCGCTCCGGATTCCAAGCCAAGGCCACAAGGTCGTCGGCAATCTCAAGGTCGCCGGGCTTGGCGTTGTCGCGTAGCCTCGAAGCAAGATCGCTCATGCGCTTCACACGTTCGGAGTGCTCCTTGATCATGGCGCGCTTCCGTGTGGTGAGCAGTTCGCTTGCGGATTGAGCCTGGGCGGCGAATGCGTCGCGGTCACCGGCGGCGATGATGATGAAGCTACCGTTGGCTCGGGCAAGATCGAGGGCTTTTCGGGTCGGCTTAGGCGCGGCGCTCATACAAAGGTGCTACCTGTCAAAAACGCGAGCGCCGGCCGGGCGACAGCCCCGCAGTCGGTATCGCGCTCGTCATCTCGCCCTTATGCCGGCGTCAGCCGTAGATGGACGCGGATCTGACGCCGAATTGCGCGACATCCGCAGCGTCGGGCGAAATTGACCGTCTCCCGATCCTTGCCCGGCTGGCAACTGAAGCGAAACGAAGTGAAACCGGCCGCCTGCCCGACCATGGATATCGCATCCAGTAGCCTCAGATTGATCGACGAGGACGAAGCCATGTAGTCCGGGGCCACTACTCGGTTTTCAATGTAAAAGCGCCCATTGTCGGCCGAGATCGTCAAGATCGCCCCGACTATACGATCCTGCTCGGTGCACACCATGCAGAGACGCGGATCATAACGCCGAGAGAGCCGGGCGCGCGCCCGTTCTTCATCCATCAGCCCGTGAGCCGCCACCATGGAGGAAACAGGTGCATGATCGTCTTCCCGCAGGGGCCGGACGACAAAACGTTCCGCATGCTCCCGGGCGCGCCTCAAAAGAGGCGAGATCCTCTCGCGAAATGTGAGGACGTTGCCCTCATAAAAAACGTCTTCTTGGAAAATGCGCGCGCCCCGCGACTCCAACCAAGGAACGTCGGGGGATTCGCCGGTGAAACTAAACGCGATGGTATGGGCGCCAAGCTCTCGGGTCAAAGCTCCCGCGGCATCGAGCAGAGCCTCGTGCGCCGCCCCGCCGCGCCAGGCGGGACGAACGGAAAGCAGGCACGACACGATCCCCGATGGAGAATCCGGTTCGAGTATCAGCACGCCGCCGACAAGCCGTTCCGGTTCTTTTGCCACCAGCACCAGAGGGCGGAAAGCGCCTATGGGGCCGGTGGCTTTAAAGATGGTCTTCAGCCGGGGAATCTCATCCGGCCAAGGCGGTCTCAATTCCAATCCCGGCGGAAGCATCGGAAGCGCCGTCATGACACGCCCTCCTTTTGCCGATGCAGCGAGGGATCGACACAGGCGGCCATTGCACCCGGATTGGGCAGAAGGTCGCCAAGGAAGGCCGCCAACTCGGCCGCCACGGTCGCCGGCTCGCGCAACAGCCGCGCATGCCGCACGCGGAACAGCGGGCGGCCGTTTTTTTCGGCCCAGGCGAGTATCTCGTCACGATGACCGGCAAGCATGGCCGCTCGCTCCGCGAAGGGCGGAAGCACCCGGGCGGGCTGCTCGGCCAAGATCATGGCCTCTTGGGATCGACATATCTCCTCCACCTGACGATCGACCCAGATGATCTTGCAAGGCAGCGAGGCGGGGACGAACGGCAGTTGAGATGAAACGACTTTCACGGCATGTCCCGCGGCTTCGAGCAGGCGCTCCGGATGGCGGTGAAGCTGTTTCACCGGCTCCCATTCGAAAAATCCCTTCGGATTATGCCGATCGGCCACCCGGATACCGTCCGATTTCACCGGAATCCCGCCGGCGACCAGCATTTGCATCAAAAGCGAAGTGCCGGAGCGGGGCAGTCCCGATACGATCACCGCGCTTGCCAGATTTTTGGAGAGGGCGGGCGCGGTCTTCACCGGAGGCGCACAACGCGTTTGCGGCGCACCATCCCGCCGCCTCAGGTTTCGCCTCCGATACAGCTCGCTGAGACGGCTAGCGGAAGCCTCGCGCACTTGTCGGACCATATCGGAGTTTACGACCGCCTTTTCGGTTTCGTCCTCCTCAAGAACTCCGGAGAAATCGAAATCGTCGAACGACAGGACGGTCCGGGGCGAGGCATCCGCGGACGACAGGGGCGACCACCTCGCCGTCCGCCTGCCGTTCGGCGCGAACACGGTGGGCCGCAGGTCATAGGCGCGCGCAAAACAAGCGGAAGCGTCCTCATGCCTTCCCCGGTTCTGTAGGATTTGTCCGAGACTAAAATGGGCGAGCGCCCAGGACGGAGCGACCGCGGCAAGATCGAACGCCAGGCGCTCGGCTTCTTCCAGCCGCCCCGCCCGCAGCAGGGACCGCAAGAGTAGCATGCGTGCCCGGGCGGATGCGGGGCATTGCTCCAGCCACTGAGCCGCAACCTCTTCCGCTTCGCTCCAACGTTCGAGATGCAACAACGCCAACCCGAGGAGAGCAAATCGCCGTTCTGGCGGCAGGGAGCGGCCGGCATCGCTTCGCAGCAATTCGACCGTCTGGACGTGATCGCCCAGCCGAATCGCAAACTCCGCCACGGTCGCGATCGCATCTGGTTGCCCGGGAAGGTAGTCGCGCACGGTCGCCAAGGTGAGTCGCGCCTCCGCCTTCAACCCGAGCCCGATTTGGCAACGAGCCAGAGGCACGGCGATATGCACGGACTCGGGGTTATGAAAATAGGCCTCCTCGAAGTATCCCAAAGCCTCCGTCAACCGGTCGGCATGGAGCAGGGCGTGCCCCAGATTCCACGCGTTTTCACGACGGGTGAGTTCCTCGGCGTTGTCGAAAGGGTCGTCGCCCATCGAGACATACCCGAGTTCCTGGAACGTGCGCAGCAACTCGCGCTGGTCCAGCTTGGTGACATCGTGGGCCGGGAGCGGAGAGATCGGATCCTCCCGTTCCCAAGAAGCGATCAGGGTCGGTGTCACCGTGGTGCGAAGGGCTTCGGTCAGCACCGCGCCTGGCATGTCCCGCCCCACAGGCAATCCGGCGGCATGCAACAAACTCGGCGCGATGTCGAACAAGGTGGCCGAGCCGAGCCCTATCCCGCCTTCGCGAAAAAGCGGGCCCGCCGCCGCAAGGATGCCAGTGGGCCTGTGCCAGGCCGCGATCCCGGCGGTAATGGACGGGGTGTGCGCCAATCGCTCCTCCCCGGACAGAAACCCATGATCCGAGACCAGCATCACGGACGTTTCAGGTCCGAGCCGCGCCAGCAGATCTCCCATGAGCAAATCCTGCAATTCGTAGGCCCGGTCCAAGACCTGCCGATAGAGGCGAAAATCCGCGTCGCCGACCCCCGGCATTTGCGGAGGGGCATATTCGGCGAAATCGTGGCAGATCCAATCTATGAAATGGAAATAAACGGCGAGAAAATCGACGGGCTGGCTGGAGGCTATGTCGATGGCCGCATTGTGGATGCTGTAGAGTTCGGAAAGGTGCTTCAGAAGCCGTTGCGCCCGGGCGTCCCTGGCGAGGCGCTCTGGATTCAGATCGGCCGAAAACCACGTCAGCAAACTTTGCTCAACCTCATTCGGAGCGACGCGACACCCTTCCAAATCACTCGTCATCCGCGCCGGAAACACCGCGCCGGGTGCGAGTTTTCCCTCCTTGCCGGTGAAGCGGCCGAAAGCCTCGGATACGCAGACCCCGTTGACCGGTTCCGCCGGGTGCGAAGCGAACCAACCCGCGACGTGGGAAGACCGGCCCTGCTCGGAGAAAATGCGCCAAAGCGGTTTGCGGCGACGCGCGTGGCTGGAGATCGGCTGGATGGAGGTCGTGGCCGCATTCCATTCGGTAAAGCCTATGATACCATGCTCGGCCGGATGGTGGCCGGTCGCGATGGTGTTCCATAGCATCGGGGAAAGATAAGGTGGAAAGCTTTTCAAATCCGCGCGAACCCCTCGGTTCAGGAGACCGGCCAATACAGGCATGCGACCTTGCCGGAGTAGAGGATCTATGACGCTCCAATCGGCGCCATCCCACCCCAGCAGGAGAATTTTGGCTTTCGACGACATTCGGATTCCGATGCAGGGAAAAGCCCGGCTCCAATCAAAGGGAGCCGGGCCTTGGCTAAGTTCTGCTAAAATCGCGGAGCGAAATCAGGCGGCGCGTTTTTGACGGCGACCGAAGGCGGCGACACCGCCCGCGAGGAGGGCGGCCATGGCCGCGGCGCTCGCCGGTTCGGGAATGGCGCTGGTCTGTCCCGCTAGGATGGCACCATCGGAATTGTAGCCGAAAGCGAGCAACTGGAGCGTGTTGGCCGCATCGTTATAATTGATCTTTACCCAAGCCTGGGCTTGATCAAAGTTAAATATGCCGAGGTAACCCACGCCGTCGTTGGGGGAGTTCCACGAACCAACCCCCATGAATTCTAAAGTGGCATAGGGCGACATTCCGTTGCCGAAACTCAGAGGTTCACCTTCGGCCAGCTTGATCGCTCTTCCTGATGCAGTGGGGTTAAACCATACGTTTCTCGCCTCGACATAGAGACTATCGTTCAATTCAGGCTTGCCGCCAGAGATGATCTTGAGATCGGTGCCAAAGATGGGCGACGTCGAGGCCGACATGGAATCGAAATCGAGGTAGATGCTGCCGGGCGTCGTTGTGGAGAAGCTAAGGCCCGCCGAGGAAACATCGGCGGAAAAGAACGCGGCTTGCGCGGACTGCGAAGCGGCGACGCCAATGGCCGCCGTGATCAGTTTATGAGTAGTTTTTTATGCATAAAAGGGCTTTTTTTGATGTTTTTTTTTTTACTAATGTCAACAATTTAAAAGCGTCCGCATGCAAAAACCTCTGTGGATAGGCTTATGGAAAGCCAACGCACCCAGGCAATTCCTTGTCGGAACGGAACCAAACTCCAATCACTGCCCGCCAATTTTTGCCTCACGGCGCCGGCGTGAATTTCGCGACGTCCACGATCACGTGGCCGTCGGTGTCGGTGTTGTCGATGAAGACGCCTTCCGCGCCGTCGGCGGCGAAGGTGTAGGTGCCGAGCGGATACCAGTCGCCTCCGCCGGTCCGCTGATCGACCTCGTGGGGCTCGCTCGCGCCGGCGTGCAACACCTCGTGGGTTTGATTCCCATCTGCTCCACCAGATTTTACGACCGCGGCGGAGGTGAAATTCAGGCAACGCCGGGGCTTGGTCCGGCCTTTGCTGTTGTGCGGGGCGGCCTTCCGCCAATTTTCCCCCCGACCTGCACGAACGTCCTGACCCAGTCTTCCACGATTCCTTTTTTAATATGAAAAAAATCACCAAGCCCGCCGCCAAGTCCTCCCCGTCCGCGGCCAAGGAGGCCAAGTCCGCCAAGGCCGCCAGTCCCAAGCCCGCCCCCGCGCCGGTTCGCAAGGCCAAGCCCGCTGCGAAAGCCCCGGTGCTCAAGGTGGCCAAGGCCGCTCCGGCTCCCGCCGTCTTGAGCGAGTTGGTGCCCGCCCGGCCCAAGCCGACCAAGGCGCCGAAGGTCGTGAAGGCCCCCGCCGCCGAGCCGACGGTCGAGCCCAAGGCCGGGGGCAAGTCCGCCCCGATCACCATCGTCGCGGTGGTGGACGTCGGTTTCGGCAACGCCTTGACCCTTCGTGGCGAGGGGGCCGGCCTGAGCTGGGACACCGGCCTACCGCTGGCCTGCGCCGCGGCCAATCGCTGGACGATCTCGCTGCCGGACTCCGCGGCACCGGTGACCTTCAAGTTTTTGGTCAACGACTCAGTCTGGAGCGTGGGCGAGAACTTCACCCTCGTCGCCGGGGCCAGCGCGGTCTTCTCACCGGCTTTCTGAGGCTGGCGCGGCGGGCGCGTCGGCATTCAGCTCCTGCAGTGCGCGCTCCAACTCGGCCTGGCTGTTTTCGCCGCGCAGCTGGCTGGCGGGTAGCTCGCGCAGCCGCAGGTGCACCCGGCTGAAAGGGCGGGGCAGGTAAAACTTATCCCAACTGGGCAGACGCCACGCGGCCTCAAAGTGCATGCCGACGAGCATAATCGGCACCCCGGCCCGTCGGGCCACGATGGCCGCGCCGGGTTTGCACGTGTAGCACGGGCCGCGCGGGCCGTCGGGTGTGATACCGGCGTCGTGGCCCGCGCGCAGAACGGCGATCAGGGCCGACACCGCCTCGCGACCGCCGCGGGAACTCGAGCCGCGGACGGCGCGCAGGCCCACGCTGTTGAAAAAAGCAGTCAACCAGGCTCCGTCCTTGCTGGTGCTCACCAGCGAGTGCAAGGGACGCTCCGGCCGAAAGCGCCGCGAGACCTCGGCGGCGGCGAAGAGCCGGTTGTGCCACAGGACAAACAGGCACGGCCCGTCCAGCCCGGCGAGCAAGCGGCGGGATTCCCCGGAAAGGGTGATGCGCAGGGTGAGCGTCCAAAGGCGCATCAGGCAACCGGCCAGCCCCGCCAGGCCGCGTTTCCAGCCGTGGATAACCTGGGGCACCGGGGCAGACTGATGGGGGGCGGGGGGAGTGGACATGGCGGGACGGGGCACGTTCAACCCGCATCCACCCAGGCAGCCAGCGCGGGCGGCAGCGGGGCGCGGTCGCGGGTGCGGGCCTCGATGCAGACGTGCTCGGTGCGGGCGAGGGCGGCCCGTTTTTCCGTCGCCGGCGTGGCATCCTGGCCCGGCATGATTTTCCAGAGGGTGAAGTCGAGGGCGAAGCTGTGCTCGCTCAGGCGCGCGGGCGTGACCTCGATGCGCAGGTGGTCGCCGCAGACCAAGGGGCGGAGATAGGAAGCTTCGCTTTTGGCGATCGGCACGACCAAGCCGGTATCGGCAAAAAACCTCGCCAGCGGCAAACCGGCGACGGCGAGAGCCTCTTCATAGGCTTCGTGGCAAATCGACAGGTAGCGCGCGAAAAAAACCACCCCGGCGGCATCGGTGTCGGCGAAGCGGACGGTGCGGGTGTGCGAGAAAGGCATCGGCAAGGCATGACGCAGGAAGGCGCCGGGTTGAAGGCCGAAAAAACGGGTTGTTTCCGCGCACCACGCGGCCGGAAGTTGACCCAACGCTCCGGCTGGATGCTCTCGCCTGATGAACAAGCACGAGATCGCGGCGAGGTTGGAGGAGATCGGCACGCTCCTGGAGTTGCAGGGGGAGAATCCCTTCAAAACCCGTGCTTACCAAGGCGGGGCGCGCGCGCTCGAGGCGCTGGAGGCGGACGAGTTTACCGCCCGCATGGCGGCCGGCACGCTTGGCGAGCTGAAGGGTTTCGGCGAGGCGCTGGTGGACAAGATCGGCAAGCTCCACGCGACGGGGCGGCTCGAGTTCTACGACAAGCTCCGCGCGCAGATCCCCGACGGCGTGATCGCGCTGCTCGAGGTTCCCGGGCTGGGCCCAAAAAAGATCAAGGCCCTGCGCGAGCAACTCGGCGTGGAGTCGCCGGAGGCCCTCGCCGAGGCATGCCGGGCGGGCAAGGTGGCGGGCCTCGCGGGTTTCGGCGAGAAGACGCAAGCCAAGTTGCTCGAGGGGCTAGCGAACCGGGCCGCCTACGCCAAGCGCCACCGTTGGTGGGATGCGCGGGCGGTGGCCGCGCCCATCGTGACGGGCTTGCGGGCGCTGCCCGGCGTGCGGCGGGCGGAGGCGGCGGGGTCGTTGCGGCGCAATCTGGAGACGGTGGGCGACCTCGATTTCATCGTCGCGGTCGGGGCGGCGGAGGCCGCCGCCATCACCGCCTGGTTTTGCGGGCAAGACGGGGTCAAGGAGGTCACGGCGCGGGGCGATACCAAGGCCAGTGTGCGTTTCACCAGCGGTTTGCAGGCGGACTTGCGCATCGTGCCGGAGGCGCAGTTCGCCTTTGCGCTCCATCACTTCACCGGCTCGAAGGAGCACAATGTCGCCCTGCGCCAGCGGGCCCTCGCGCGGGGGTTCTCGTTGTCGGAATGGGGGCTGGTGCCGGACGCCGGCGAGGGCACGGCCAAGGAAAAAGCCGAGGCGGGCCTGAGCCTGCGCGCGGAGGACGAGGCGGAGTTGTTTGCCCGGCTGGGCCTGGCCTTCATCCCGCCGGAGCTGAGGGAAGGGCTGGGCGAGCTCGAGGCGGCGGAGGCGGGCGGCTTGCCGCGTTTGCTCGAACTGGGCGATTTGCGCGGGGCTTTTCACAACCACACGACCGAGTCGGACGGGAAAAACACGCTGGCTGAAATGGCGGCGGCGGCGGAGGCCTTGGGTTGGGACTATCTGGGCATCGCCGATCACTCCAAATCCAGTGTGCAGGCGCGCGGGCTGGATGAGAACCGGCTGGCGGCGCAGGTGGCGGCCATTCGTGCGCTCAATGCCGCCGGCTCTTTCCGCACTTGGGTCTTTGCCGGGGTGGAGTGCGACATTTTGCCGGATGGCCGGCTTGATTATGACGAGGCCGCCTTCGCGGCGTTCGGCCTCGATTACGTCGTGGTCTCGGTGCACAGCGCGTTCACCCAGGATGAAGACGAGATGACGCGCCGCCTCGTCCGCGCCATCGAGCATCCCCGCACGACGATGCTGGGCCATGCCACCGGGCGTCTCCTCCTGCGGCGCGAGGGCTACAAGGTGAACCTCGCCCGGGTGATCGATGCCGCCATCGCGCACCGTGTGATCATCGAGCTAAATGCCCATCCGTCCCGGCTGGATCTCGATTGGCGGCACTGGCGCCGGGCGGCAGAGCGGGGTTTGCTCTGCTCGATCAATCCCGATGCCCACGACACCGGCGGACTGGCGCACGTCGAGGCCGGCGTGCGCGCCGCCCGCAAGGGCTGGCTGGCGGCGGAAAACGTCTTCAACACCCGGGATCTCGCCGGGGTGCGTCGCTGGTTCAGTGAGCGGCGCTGACCGCGCTGGCGGGCTTGAGCGCGTGGAGCACTTGGAATTTCTGCCCCATTTGCGCGGGGTGCAGCAGCTGCATGAGGGCGCGTTTGCGGGGGCTGTTGGGTTTACCGCTCTCGGAGGCGAGGGCCTGGTCGAGGGCGTCCGCAGCGTGGTGGACTAAAAAGCTTTCCTGCGAGGCGACGGACGGGGCGGTGCAACCGCCGTCCGTGAGCGCGGCGCCGAGCCAGTCCCAGCACACGTGGGCGGTCAGGTCTTGTTCCCCGGGCCGGGCGAGGAGGTCGTTGTGCTGGCTGTGCTGGAAATACGCCCGGGCGGTGCCGGCGGGGACGGAGTGGCCGAGCTCGGCGAAGGATTTGCCGTAATCAAAGGCGAGGAAGAGTCCGTGCCAGGGCTGTCTGGCGAGGGTAGCGGCGAGCGCGGCGGCGGCCAGCGGCGCATCAAAAAGGTAGGCCTCGGGCGTCTCGGATAAGGGTGGCAGCGAGGCGAGGCTATCCGCCGGGGCGGGCCCAAGGTCGCGCTCGGCGAGGGCGGTGTCGTTGGCGACCAGCGCGACTCCAAGCTCATGCCAGGCCTCGGCGCGGCGGATAAAACGGCGCACCGGTTGGGCGTCGAAAAGCTCGTTGGAGAATACGATGCAGGGGCCGGTTAAGACGAGGGGTTCGCCGAGCCGCAGGGTGTGCCGGGCCGCGAAGGGATGGGTGGCGGCGCCAGCTAGAACCCCGCCGCCCGGCTCGGCGCCGATTTCGACAAAGGTATGCGCGGCGGGCGCGAGGCCGGCGTCGGTGAGCAGCTTGGCGGCGGCGGCCGCGACCAATTCGCCGAAGAGCGGCCCCAGGCTCGAGGCGGTGTAGAAATCCGTGCCGCGGGCACGGCCCACCCGGGTGCGGGCGCGCCGGTAGTAGCCGAGCTCGGGGTGATAGAGTGCTAGGCCCATGAAGGCATCGAAGCGCAGCGTATCCGCGCCGCCGGCGGCGCGGCGGAAGGCGGTGGCGAAGGCGGGCGAGGGCGGGGCGGGGGGAGGATTGGACGATGCCATTTACAAACTAGTAGCGCATGGGCACGGTGCGGGGATGTTCAAACGGATTATCAGCATAGGGCTGGGCGTGATCGCGGGGTATTTGATGACCCTCGGGGTCCTGCAGGTGGTCCAGGCCTGGGGTTGGTGGCCGGACCGCGCCACCGAACGCGCGGCCGCGCAGGTGCGCGAAGTCATGCTGCTGGCCAACAAACACTATGTGGATGCCGGTGCGGTCGAGGCGGAGCGACTCGCGGCTCAGGCCATGGCGGGTCTGGCGCGGGGGCTGGATCCGTATTCGGAGTATTTGCCTTCGGCGGCTTTTGACCGGCTGGAGGAGGAGATCGAAAGCAAGTTTGGCGGCATCGGCGTGCAGGTGGAGGAGGTGGACGGGCGCATTTTCGTCATCGCTCCCGTCGCGGGCACGCCCGGGGAGCGGGCCGGCATCCTGCGTGGAGATGTGCTGGTGAAGGTGGATGGGGTGAGTGTGCACGGCTGGAAGCTCGACCAGTTCATCGGCAAAATCCGGGGCGAGCCCGGCACCGAGGTGTTGGTCTCCCTCGAACGCGGCGAGCCGGCGCGGGAGCTCGAATATCGTTTAAAGCGGGAGGTCATCCGCGTGGAGAGTGTGCGCGACGTCATGATGCTCCCGGGGGGGATCGGCTACGTGCGGCTGGGGATGTTCGCCCAAAAGACCGGCGAGGAATTTGCGGCGGCGGCGGCCCGGCTCCGGGCCGAGGGGCTGCGCGCGCTCGTGGTCGATTTACGCAACAATCCCGGCGGCTTGCTCACGGCAGCGGTGGACGTGGCGGAGGATTTTTTTCCGAAGGGAGAATTGATCGTTTATACGGAGGGACGCACCCCGGCCGACCGGGCGGAATTGCGCTCCGGCGGGAGCGGTGAGCGGTTAACGGTGCCGGTGGCGCTCCTGGTCAATGGCGGGAGTGCGAGTGCGGCGGAGATCGTCGCCGGCGCCATGCGGGATGCCGGCCGCGCGGTGCTGGTGGGGGAAAAGACCTTTGGCAAAGGCTCCGTGCAGACCATTTTCCCGCTGAGTGGCGGCGCGGGCTTCCGGCTGACCACGGCGCGCTACTACACGCCCTCGGGGGTGAGTATTCACCAGCGGGGCATCGCGCCGGATATCCTAGAGCCCATGAGCCCGGAGGAGGAAAAGGCCGTCTTTCTCGGGCGGCTGCGGCCGGAGATCACCGATCCGGTGGAGTTTAAACAAAAGTTCGGGGTGGCTGCGGTGCCCGACCGGCAGCTGGCGGCGGCTTTGCGGGAGTTGCAGGCCCAACTGGCTGGGGCTGCGCCCACCCGCGGGCCTGCTGAAATACTGGAAAAACCGGCGCAGGAAGGGAAGGTAGCACCATGATCCTCGCCCTGGAGACCTCTTGTGATGAAAGTGCAGTCGCGCTTTTTGACCCGCAGCGGGGCTTGGTCGCCGAGTGGGTGCACAGCCAGATCGCGATCCATGAGCGCCATGGCGGGGTGGTGCCCGATCTGGCCGCGCGCGAGCATTTGCGCACGATCGAGCCCTTGCTTGGTCGGGCGCGGGATGTGACGGCGGGTTTTGCCGGCGTCAGCAGCATCGCGGTGACGCAGGGCCCCGGGCTGGCGGGGTGTCTGGCCATCGGCCTGGCCTCGGCCAAGGCGCTGGGCCTGGCGCTCGCCTGCCCGGTCATTGGGGTAAATCACCTGCGTGGCCACGTGTGGTCCCCTTTCATCGGCCTGCACGCGGCGGAGCCGGGGGACTTTGGAGCGAAGCTCGCTGCGCTTTTGCCGCATCTCGCGCTGGTCGTCTCGGGTGGGAATACCCTGCTGGCGAGGCTCGATGCAGAGCGTGGCATCACGGTGCTCGCCAGCACGCGCGACGACGCCGCCGGGGAAGCTCTGGACAAGGGGGCGAAGCTCCTCGGGCTGGGTTATCCGGGGGGGCCGCTGGTGGAGCGGCTGGCAGCGACGCGCGGTGCGGGTGGAGGTCCGGCGCGGGCGGAGGCGTTTGATTTTCCCCGGGGGCTGGGGCCGCGGGCGGAATTGGATTTCAGCTTTTCCGGCTTAAAGACCGCGCTCCGTTACCAACTAGAAAAAATGAGTCCGGCCGAGGTGGAGGCGGGCATGGGAGACCTCTGTGCGAGTTACCAGCAGGCGGTGGTGGATGCCTTGGTCCGCAAGGCCGGCAGCGCGCTCGAAACCCGCGGTCCCTTTCGCAGTCTCGGGCTATCGGGGGGCGTGGCAAACAACCGCGTGCTGCGCGGGGCGCTCGGCGCGCTGGCGGCGCGCCGTCGCCTTCCCCTCCTCGCGGCGGAGCCCCGGCATACCGGAGACAATGCCGGGATGATCGCTTTCGCGGCCTGGGCCGACCCGGCGGTGCGGGCGCGCGCGGCGGAGGGGGAGGGGCTGGAGATTCAGCCCGGCTGGGAAATCGGGCAGGCCTGACCCACGGCGGCTTAGCTCGTATAATCGCGGCGGAGATTGCTGGGCAGCAGCCCGAGCTCCTCGCGGTATTTGGCCACGGTGCGGCGGGCGATTTTGATGCCCTTGCTCTGCAGCTTCGCCACCAGTTCCTGATCGCTCAGGGGCTGGCTCCTGTCCTCCAGGAGGATGAGCTCGTTGATCATCTCCTTCACGCTCTTGTTCGAGACTGACTCGCCGGTGGAGTTCTCGTAGCCCGGGGTGAAGAAAAACTTCATATCGAACACCCCGTGCGGTGTGCGGATGTATTTATTGGCGATGGCGCGGCTGACGGTGGTTTCGTGCACGCCCACGACGTCGGCGATCTGGGTCATGGTCAGCGGGCGCAGTTTGTGCACGCCTTCCTCGAAAAAGTCCCGTTGCACCTTCAGGATTTCGCGGGTGATGCGCTCGATCGTCTGCTGGCGCTGCTCGATTGAATTGATGATAAACTTACCCGAACGCATGCGTTCACTCAGGTAGTCACGCTCCTGTTTGCTGAGGGTGCCGCGGGCGATCATCTCCTTGTAGGTATTGGAGATGCGCAGGCGCGGGATGTAGTCGTTGTTCAGGATGATTTTCCACTCATCCTCGTCTTTTTCGACCACGACATCGGGCACGACCACGCGGTTGTTATCGTCGGCAAACTTGCGACCGGGGGCGGGGTCGAGGCGGCCGATATCCTCGATCGCCTCCTGCACCTCGTCCATATCCGCGCCGGTTTTGCGGGCGATTTCGGGGATGCGGCGCCGGGTGAGGAGGGTGAAGTGATCACGCACGATGCGCGCGGCGAGAGATTCGCCGCGGCCTTTGTTTTGCAACTGGAGAAGGAGGGATTCGCCGAGATTGAGGGCGCCGATGCCGATGGGGTCGAAGGTCTTGAGCAGGCGGGCGGCTTCCTGGGCGGCGGCGAGGGGCAGACCGGCCTGAAGGGCGGCCTCGGAGGGGGTTTGAGTGAGGAAGCCGCGCTCGTCGAGGCCGCCGACCAAGTGGCGGAGGGCTTCCTGCACCTCGGGGGTAACCTCCAGCATATCGGCTTGGCGCAGAAGATGTTCCTGTAGGGATGTCTCGCTGACGAGAGAGTCGAAAAAATGCTGACGGCGCTCGGCGTCTTCGGAGGTGAAGGGTTGGTTGCCCGAGCCCTCGGCGAGGTAATCGCGCCAGTCTTCGCCGAGTTTGGCGAGCACCTCAAATTCCTTGGAAAAATCTAGGGATTCCGGGGCGTCGCCCGGGCTGTCTTCGGCGGGTGGGGGCGAGGCATCGGCGCCTTCGTCTTCGCCGGAGGTGGGGGCGTCCGGCGGGCTTTCGGCGGCGGCGTCTAGGCTGTCGGTCTCGCTGGAGATGTCCTCGAGAGTGGGATTGGCCTCGAGTTCCTCCTGGATGACGGAGCGGAGGTCGAGCGCGGCGACTTGCAGGATTTTCAGCGACTGGCGCAGCTGGGGGGCCAGCACCAGGGACTGGGTCTGGCGTTGGCGGAGATCTTGGTTAAAGCCGGCGCACATCGAGCGTTCAGGTCTTTCGGAAGCGCAGGGCAGGGGGGGCCTGCGCCGATTCGCGCTCAGGCCGCCAGCAGGTCGCGCAAATACGACCCCAATTTTTCATTGGTGGGGCCGTAGCCTTCGCCGTAGAGGTAAACTTCCAGGGCGGTGAGGATCTCGGTGGCGGACTGGTAGCGCTGTTCGCGATCCCGGGTCAGGGCTTTCTGGATAATCACTTCGAGCTTGGGATCGATGTCTGGACGCAAGGTTGAAAACTGCGGAATGGGCAGGTTGAGGATGTTGCGGCGCGACTCGAGGCGATCCTGGCTGCGGAAGATATTACGGCCCAGCAGCAGTTCGGTGAGCACGATGCCGAGGGGGAAGACATCAGCGCGGGCATCGGTCACGGCGTAGCTGGCCTGCTCGGGCGAGAGGTATTCATCTTTACCCGCAATCACTTGCCCTTCTTCGTTATACATCAGATCCAGCGCCTTGGCGATGCCGAAGTCGGTCAACTTCACGTCGCCCTCATGGCCGATCATGATGTTTTTCGGACCGATGTCGCGGTGCACGATCCCGAGCAGGCGGCCTTCGCGGTCGCGTTTGTTGTGCGCGTAGGCGAGACCGCGGGCGATGCGGGAGATGATGAAGGCGGCCAGATCGACCGGGATGTGGCGGCGGAGCGCGATGTGGCGTTCGAGGAATTGCTCAAGATTCACGCCGTTCACGTATTCCATCACCATGAAATACTGGCCGCTGATCATGCCGAGGTGGTAGGTCTGGACTATATTGGTGTGGACCAAATCAGCCACCAGACGGGCTTCACCGATAAAATTGTTCTGAAACTCGGGGATGGTGGAATACTCTTCGCGAATCAACTTTACCGCCACCGTTTTGCGGAATTGGCCGGCTCCCCGCTGGCAGGCCTCGTAAACCATACCCATGCCGCCATCCGCTATCTTGCGGACCATCTCGTAGTGTATTTCATTAAAAATGTGTTTTAGCGTGCTCAAGGTTGGGTCAGGAAAGCAGCCTCCGCCTGGCTGGCAAGCGGGTAAATCCAGTCTAGCACGGATTATGCTTCCGTGGTTATGCGTCGGCACTTTTTAGTGACACGGAGTGATAAACCCACCGCCGGCGGATTGACAGTTGGGGGCGAACGTGGACTTTGCGGGCGTGATCACGCTGACTTCCCGCGCCGCCGCGCAAATTCGTTCCATGCAGCAAGAACTGGGGGCGGAGCGCAAGGCGCTGCGCCTCTTGGTCGAGTCGGGCGGCTGTTCGGGTTTCCAGTATGGTATGTCTTTTGACGAGCCCAAGCCGGATGATGCGCAGTGCGAGAGCGAGGGTATCCCGATGGTGCTGGATCCGGCCAGTGCTGCCTACCTGGGCGGCACGCAGATCGATTTTGACGACGGCCTGCAGGGCAAGGGTTTCGAGATTAAGAACCCCAATGCCCAGAGCACTTGCGGCTGCGGGAAATCCTTTAGCTAGGGGACCAACGGACGGCGGGATGCCATCCCGTGCCGGTTCTAACGCGTGGCGGAGTGGAGCGCCACGATACCAAGCGTCAGTCGGGCGCAGGAGACCTCGCGGAAATCGGCGTCCCGCAGTTCCTGGCTGATTTCGGCATGGCCGGGGTAGGCCTCGATCGAGGCGTTGAGGTAGGCGTAGGCGGCGCGGTCTCCGGTTAACCAGCCCGCGATCGGAGGGAGCAGGCGTTTGGTGTAGAAATAATAGAGCGGGCGAAACCACTCGGCGGGTTGGGAAAACTCCAGCACGTGCAGTTTGCCGCCGGGACGAAGCACGCGCCGCATTTCGCTGAGCGCGCGGTGCCGGTCCGCCACGTTGCGCAGGCCGAAGGAAATTGTCACCGCATCAAAGGATTCTGCTGCGATGGGCAGGGCGAGCGCGTCCCCTTGGCGGAACTCGATGGCGGTGCCCTTCCCGCGGGCCTTTTGTTTGGCTATGGCCTGGTCGAGCATGGGCTGGCAAAAATCCATGCCCACGATTCGGGCATCGTCCGGCAAGGCCCGGGCGAGTGCAAAGGCCACGTCACCGCTACCGGTGGCCAGATCGAGCAAGGCAGCCGGCTTGGCCTTGATCACCGTTCGCACTAACCGCCACCGCCACCAGCGATCCACGCCCCCGCTGAGCAGCAGATTGGCCGCATCATAACGGGCGGCGATCCGTGCGAACATGGTATTTACGGCGATAGGGTCGGGCATAGGTATGACGCAGTTACGCAACCGGGAAATTGCACAAACCACGTTTCCCCTTTATGTGCCACGACCTGCTCCGGTGCAAACGCGATATTGATATCTGCCTGCCAACACGCCGGATCGGTGAGTGCGGGGCGGGCTTGCCTGCGTGTAATTGCTAATAAATTGATTTAAAGTAATCACCTTCAGTAGGTTAATATCTGAAATTCGGGGTATTTCGCGCTTTTTGCTGTGTTGGGTAATTGACGCAATTTGGGAATGATGAGTTACTTAACTGCGTTCTTAATCCTTAGTATAAACACTAAACCCCACCAAACATGCCCGCTGATCAAGCTAAGACCACCGCACAAGCCAATCTGACCAAGCGCGAAATCGTCCTCGAGATTTACGAGAAGACTGGGTTCCCGCAGAAGGAAATCGTGTCCACCGTGCAGATGACTTTAGACATCGTGATGAGCGCTCTGGCCAAGGGGCGCAACGTCGAGTTGCGCAACTTCGGCGTCCTTGAGGTGCAGCGCCGCAAGAAACGCATCGGCCGCAACCCGAACAAGCCCGCCGCCCCAGTGGTAATCCCCGAGCGCGCCGTGGTAAAATTCAAGTCGGGCAAGATTCTCAAGCAGATGCTCAAGAAGCTGGATATCAGCAAGCTCTGATAACCGCGGCGGGCGCCCGGCGCCCGTTTTTTCGGGCCGGCTCCCCGTGCGGGGGCCGGCCTCTTCGTTTTTTGGGGTCGCTCCCCGCCGTTCGCCCGCGCCAAGGTTTTCGTTTCGCGTCCGCCTAGTTTGTCGTGGCGGTGCGAGCCTCGTCCAGCCCGTCTCCACGTTTTCTCCCATGGCCCAGTTCCAGTCCCTGCCCGGTTTTCGCGAATTCTATCCCGACGCCCTCGCGCGCCGCAATCACGTGTTCCGCCACTGGCGGCGCGCGGCCCACGCGTATGGTTTTTCCGAATACGACGCGCCGGTGCTGGAGCCGCTCGACCTGTATCGAGCCAAGTCGGGCGACGAGATCGAGGCGCAGCTCTTTTCCTTTGTCGATAAGGGCGGCCGCGAGGTTGCGCTGCGGCCGGAAATGACGCCGACGGTCTGTCGTCTGGTGGGGGCGCGGGCCAACGCCCTCAAGCGGCCGGTGAAGTGGAGCAGTATCGGCGAGTTCTACCGCTACGAGCGCGCCCAAAAAGGCCGTGAGCGCGCCTTTTTCCAGTTCAACTGCGACATCTTTGGCGAGCCCGGTCCGGAGGCGGAAATCGAGCTCATCGGGTTGCTGGTGCAGGCCTTGGCGGGCTTTGGTCTGGGCCCGGAGGATTTTTACGTCCGGCTCAGCGACCGCACGCTTTGGTTGCACTACCTGGCCTCCCTCGGGCTGGACGATGCGCGCTCCAAGGCCGTGCTCGGCGCGGTCGACAAGTATGAGAAAATCGGTGACGAGGCCTTCAAGGCCTACACCGACGCCCACGGCCCGCTGCCGGAGGAAACCAAGGCGAGGATTCTCGCGTTTTTGAAGATCAAGAGCCTCGCGGCGCTCGAGACCGTGCTCGCTCCGCTGGGCGGCGAGGCCCTGACCGCGCGGCTGGGCGATTGGCGGAAATTACTCGGCGGACTGGCTGCCATGGGTTTGGGCGCGTATGTGGAAGTCGATTTCGGCGTGGTGCGCGGCCTCGCCTACTACACGGGCTTCGTCTTCGAGGCCTTTGATCGCAAGGGCGAGCTGCGTGCGATCGCCGGCGGCGGGCGCTATGATGATCTGGTGGAGAAGCTGGGTGGTCCGGCCCTGCCGGCGGTGGGCTTCGCCATTGGAGACGTCACCATGGGGCTCTTGCTCGAGCAGCGCGGCCTGATGCCGGCCTTTGGACCCAACGCCGAGGTCTATGTGGTGATCGGCGGCGAAGCCGAGCGGACGGCGGCCTTTGGGGATATCGCCGCACTGCGCGCGGCGGGTTATCGCGTGGAGTATCCGCTCAAGGATCTCGCCTTCGGCAAGCAGTTCAAGGCGGCCGCCGAGTCGGGCGCGAAGCTGGCCTTGATCTACGGCGGAGACGAACTCGCCAAGGGCGTGGTCAAGCTCCGCGATCTGACCGACCGCAGCGAACACGAGGTGCCGCGGCCGGTCGTGGTTGAGGCGGTGCGGGATTACTTTACCAACGGCGGCTCCGGGCTGTAAACGCGGATACCGCGACTATCGCGGGTCGTTTCGCGTAACCGGTTGGCCGGCGGCTTTGCCGTATCACCCGTGAATAGCCCCTTCCCGATGCAGGCCTGGGGGCGCACCGAGCCTGCGGCTCAACCACTGGCACGCTCCTTCGGCGGATTGGACAAGCGCGGCAGCCGGTTTTTAACGCACTTACGATGCCGGGTTTGCCGAGCGGGCTTTCGTTGCGAGCAACTTCTTCATCACTTCCGCCAGAAGGGCCTTGGTGAAGGGTTTGGCCAGTTGCACGGTCACACCCGCCTCCAGGAGCTCCGCCTGCGACTCCTCGGAAAAGCGACCGCTCATCGCCGCGATGGGCAGGTCTTGGCGCAAGCGGCGTAGCGCCCGGGCGAGGGTAATCCCGTTCATCTGGGGCATATCCATATCCAGGATCACGGCACTTAGTTGGGCCCGGTGCTCGGTGGCCAGCAGCAGACCCTCCAGGCCGTCGGTCGCGGCCAGAGGATTAAATCCGAGATTGGTGAGGACGGCGCAACCGATCTCCCGGATGGGCGCCTCGTCATCCACCAGGAGGATGGTCTCCCCCTGTCCGCAGGACTCGAGGGACGGAGGGACTGCGCGCTGCGGAAGGGCGACCTCGCTGCTCACCGGCAGGTGCACGGAGAAGATCGAGCCCTTGCCGACTTCGGAATAGGCACGGATGAAGCCGCCGTGGCATTTGACGATGCCCAGGACGGTGGAGAGCCCCAGTCCGGTGCCTTTTTGAGGGCCTTTGGTCGTGAAGAAGGGCTCGAAGATATGGTTGAGGATATCCGGCGGGATGCCGGTGCCGGTATCCATCACGCTGAGTTTTACATACTGGCCGGGGCGGGCATCCGTCTGGTAAGCGGCATACACTTCGTCCACCAGCACGGGTTTGATTTCTAGGGTGAGCTTACCGCCTTGCGGCATGGCGTCGCGTGCATTGACGCAGAGGTTGAGCAGGATCTGGTGCAGCTGGGTCGCGTCCCCCATGATTTTGGGGAGCTTCGGGTCCAGCGCGATTTGCACGGCGATATTCTTGGGGAAGGTGCTTTTGATGATGCTGTGCATCTCCCTGGCCAAATCGCTCAGCTCAAGCGGGGCTCGGGTGCTTTCCGCCCCTTTGGCAAAAGTCAACAGCTGGCGCACCATGTCGGCGGCCCGCCTGGCGCTAGCCTGGAAAATATCCAGCATTTGGGATTGTTGGGGGTGCTCCTGGCGGAGCATTTCCCAGCCCATGATGATAGGGGAGAGGGCGTTGTTGAGATCGTGGGCGATGCCGCCGGCCAGGGTGCCCAAGGACTCCATGCGCTGCGAGCGGTTCTGCTGGTCCTGTAGGGCCTTTAGCTGCGTGTTATCCAGGTGTGATACGACAATCCTCACCGGACCATCGCCGGAAAAACGACTCGCGCGGCACAAAATCCACTGCGCTCGCCCCGGTAAGTGCCAGTTGAATTCCAAAGTGAAATCCGGTTTCAGGCCCGCGATCACCTCGCGGATGCCCGTGACCAGCATGGTGGCCGCTGGCGGGGCCTGGCGGCTGGCCATGAGCTCCTCCAAATAGTTGGCACCCACCCCGGTCTCCTGAGCGGTGAGACCACGACTCTCGGCCAGCTCCGTCCACGCCCGATTGCTGGAGATGATCCCGCCTCTTTCATCTAGGATCACGATGGCGGTTTTGAGTGAATCCAGTGTATTTGCTGTAAAGCGTTCACTTTCGTGCAGCTGCTGGTTGGCAAGCTGCAGCTGGGCGCTTTTTTTGGCGAGTTTGCTGGAGAGCAGTTTGGAATCGGCGAGCGTCGCTTTGCTGGCCTGAAATACCTGCAGCATATCGACCGTGTGGTCGTGGACCGCGAAGTCGGCGAATTCCAACCCAAACTCAGTCAACTGCTCGGCATCGGTGAGCCAGGGGGAGCCCAGAAAGACATGGCAGCCCGGCCCAGTGCCCGGCATGAAGCCGCCGCGCAGCTGGAGATGGATCACGCGGTGTTTGAAGAGGAAGAAGTGTTGGCAACCTTCATCCTGTTCGCGGTATAGATCATCGTGCGAGACCTCGGTGGTCGGGCGAAGGGTCTCGAAGACCTGGTGCAGGGATTTACCGATCTCGATATCCGGGCAGAGCCGCTGCAGCACCTGGCCGGCCCCGAGAAACTTCAGGTTGTTATCGACGGCAAAATAAAATGGAAACAGGGCGGAAAAGCGCTCCGGCGACACCTCCACCCTAAACCCCGTTCCTTGACCGCCCGGCTTCACGATCTCGGCGCGGGAATCCACGTTACTTCGAAGATATCGTGGTCCGCGCCTTCCGCTTTGGCCGCCGTCTGGCGGACGGTGGTAGGCGTTTTGAACATCTTGCCGAGCCCTATCATCAGCCCGACTACAAACTCAGCCAAGCCTTCCCGGTGCGAGTAGTAGTGGAGGTTCAGGGAGTGGTCCGTGATCTCGGTGCAGGCAAAACGCGGAGGCTGCAGTTTGGGGAAGATCATGGCCACCCGGCTGTGGAAATCAGGCAGGTTGCGCAGGAATTCTGGAAGCGACCGGCCGTTCGCCTGCATCAGGCCGCCGTAGCCCTTCTGGGCGGTGTGTAAGATCCAGTGTTCGCCAAAGCCGTGCAGGATCTCCGCCGCCGGGGTCTTGAGCAACTCGCTGGCGGCCCCCACCAGGTTGTAGGTGATCTCATCCGGGTAGCCCTCGTTGCTCATGAAGACCTCCACATCCACCCCCGCTTTGGCTCGAATCTGCTCCCACATGGCCTCGCCGTGGTGCATGACGACCATCTCTTCCACTGCCTTGTTTACCATGCCATACACAAATAAGAATGAGGGGTGGGTTTTTGAAATTTTAGACGCGTCGCGATAAAAGCGCCTCTGGCCGCTCAGGTTCGTGTATTATATTTATTTTACACTATCCCCGTTCTGCAATGGAAATTTATCAGGCGTTTTTCGTTTCGTTCGAGAAAAGACTTTGGCGTGCGGTCCCGTGGCTGCTTGCCGCCTGCAACTTTGCCCTTGCGGCGCAGTCCTCAGACAGGCGATTCTGATCGTTCGCGGTATTTTCTTTGGTCAGGCCGGTGACGCCGCGTCGCTCCCATCGGCCCAATCGCAGCAACCTTCAACCCGCGCGTCGCAAGGCGCGCCCGCGGTTCGGAGGCGTCTTCGGAGCGGGGACGTCATCGAGCCGTATTTCCGCACGTTATGAGTTCCATTATGCATGAGCTGCTGGCCGCATCCAGCCTGAGCCAGCTCCAAGAGGGCAAGATCGTCTCCGGTGTCATCACCGAGATCCGCCAAAATGAAATCGTCGTCGATATCGGCGGCAAGTCCGAGGGCGTCATCCCCGCCAGCGAGTTCATCGATATCGGTGATCTCCAGATCGGTGGCACCGTCGAAGTGTTGATCGAGAAGATCGAAAACAAGGAGGGCTATCCCGTCCTCTCCTACGACAAGGCCGAGCAAAAGAAGAACTGGGACAACATCCTCACCAAGTTCCCCGAGGGCTCCGTCGCCACCGGCCGCGTCAAGGCCAAGGTCAAGGGCGGCCTCATCATTTCCATCGGCGTCGATGCCTTCATCCCCGCCTCCCACGTCGATATCCAGCCGCCCAAGAACCTGGATCAATACGTCGGCCAGACCTACGATTTCAAAGTCATCAAGATCGACCAGCTGCGCAAGAACGTCGTTCTCTCCCGCCGCGAGCTCATCGAGGAGCAGCGCTCCTCCAAGCGCAAGGCGCTGCTCGACTCCATCCAGCCCGGCCAGGTCCGCAAGGGCGTGGTCAAGAACATCACCGATTTCGGTGCGTTCATCGACCTCGACGGCATGGACGGCCTGCTCCACATCACCGACATGTCCTGGGGTCGCATCACGCACCCCTCCGAGGTCCTGAAGCAGGGCGAGGAGATCCAAGTCATGATCATCGAGGTCAACCGCGAGAAAGAGCGCGTCTCCCTCGGCCTCAAGCAGACCACCAAGAATCCCTGGGACGAGATCGAGCACAAGTTCCCGGTCGGCGCCAAGGTCCACGGCAAAGTCGTCAACCTCGTCCCCTACGGCGCGTTCATCGAGATCGAGCCCGGTGTCGAAGGCCTCGTGCACATCACCGAGATGTCCTGGACCAAGCGCATCACCAAGCCCTCCGAGATGCTCAAGGTCGGCCAGGAGCTCGACGCGGTCGTCCTCGGCGTCGGCAAGGAAGAGCAGAAGATCTCCCTCGGCCTCCGCCAGCTGGAGCCCAACCCGTGGGATATGGTCCGCCACAACTACCCGATGGGCGCCCGCGTCCGCGGCAAGGTGCGCAACATGACCACCTACGGCGCTTTCATCGAGCTCGAGGAAGGCATCGACGGCATGGTCCACGTCTCCGACATGACCTGGAACCGCAAGGTCAACCACCCGTCCGAAGTCCTCAAGAAGGGCGACGAGGTCGATGCCATCGTGCTCGACGTCGATCCGTCCCAGCAGCGCATCAGCCTCGGCATGAAGCAGCTCGCCGAGGATCCCTGGTCCGACATCGATTCGCACTTCAAGATCGGCGACGTCGTCAAGGGCACCGTGTCCAAGATCACCACCTTCGGCGCCTTCGTGGAGCTGAAGGACGGCATCGACGGCCTCGTGCACATCTCGCAGATCAGCGAGGACCGCATCGAGAAGGTAAAGGATCACGTGAAGCCCGGCCAGGAAGTCACCGCCCGCGTGGTCAAGATCGACCGCGAAGAGCGCCGCCTCGGCCTCTCCATCAAGGCCGCCAACTACAGCGCCGACCAGCTCGCCGCCGAGACCAGCGCCTTCGAGGCCCTCAATCGCGACAGCTCCGGCGATATGATGAACCTCGGCGACCTGCTCGACGCCGCCTCCGACAAGAAGTAAGCGCCCCGCGCCCGCTTCGGTTCGTCAACCCCAGCGCCCGGTCCTCCTCGGAGGCCGGGCGCTTTTTTGGGTTCAAACCGCTAAATCAGGGGGCCCACGAAACACACGAAAAGACACGAAAGGATCGATCCTGAGGAGACGCTGACTGTTTTGCCCACGGAAGGCACCGACGGACACGGAATAGGGGATGCGGATTTTTAAACCACGGATGGCACGGATGATCACGGATGGATCGGTCTTATCCGTGAAAATCCGTGTGATCCGTGGTCAACTATCCGGATCGGCTTTCGTGTTATTTCGTGTGTTTCGTGGGCCAAATCAGTCCGCCCCGTGCGCCGTCACACCGCCGCCAGTTCGCGGCGGCGTTCGAGGGCGAAGCGTTCCAGCTCGACCACCGCGTTTGCCGGGCCGTTTTCGAGCCGCAGCTCGCGGCCCACCTCCGCCGCCCGCTTGACCCGCACCGGGTCGGCCAGCAGGCGGTCGAGCGCGCCGTGGAGTTGCTCGGGCCAGACCGCTTTTTTGAGCCGGAAACCGCAGCCGAAGCGTTCGACCTCGGTGCCGAAGAAATTCTGGTCGCCGATGTGCGGCACCACGATCTGGGGCACGCCGGAGTAGAGCGCGCTGGCGGTGGTGCCGGCGCCGCCGTGGTGGATGATGGCCGAGGCGTGCTTGAAGAGCTGGTCGTGGGAGACCTTGCCGATGATTTTGATGTGTTCGGCGTCGCCGAACTGCGGGAACTGGGCCCAGCCGCGCTGCACGATGATGCGGCGGTCGCGCGGCCAGGCGCGGATGAAGCGCTCCATCCAGGCGCCTGCGTCCTCGTAAACCATGCTGCCAAAGGTGAGCACCGGCACGCGCCCGCCCGCCGGCGCGGTGAATTCACGCAGCTCGGCATCAAGCGCCGGCACCTCGGCCGATTGCCAGCGCAGGTAGCCGATGTAGCGGAAACGCGCGTCGATCTCGGCTCCCGGCACGCGGAAGAGTTTCTCCGGCACGGTCACGAGCACGCGCTCGGCGGGGCGCGAGAAGAAGTTGCGCACCTTGGGCAGGCCGGCGGCGCGCAGGGCCTCGGAGACGGAGCTGTTGATGGTGCGATCGACGATCGCGTTGCCCGTCCGCCAGAGCCAGCGGTTCCACGCGCGGTGCGCGGCGCGGCCCAGCCAGCGGGGGGCGGGGATGTTTTCCGGCGGGTAGTCGGGGGAGGGGATGACGTGCGGCGCGAACGCGAGGGTGGCGAAAGGCACGCCATGACGGTCCGCGATGCCCTTGTTCATCGGGAAAAGGTAGCTGGAGACGAGCAGGTCAGTCTCGGGCATGATCGCATCCATCCGGGAAATCATCTCCGGGATGTAGGAGCGGGCGCCGACGTAGATCTCGCGCAGCTGGTAAACGGGGTTACGGATCTTGTTGAGCCGCCCCATCCAGTAGGTGAGGTCGGCCTGCTCCCAATTCGGGCAAAGCGCGAAGAACTCCACCCCAGCGGCCTCGATCTCCGCCTGGTAGTGGGGGATGGTGGCAAAACGCACCTTGTGGCCGGCCTTTTGGAGGGCGACGGCCAGGGCAATGACCGGATAGATGTCGCCGGTGGATCCGTGGGAAGTGAGAACGATGCGCATTGAGTCTAGGGAGCGTAGGAAGTGGCGATAGCACGGGCGAAGGGCGCCGGACGTTCGAGCCAACCTGTAGCTAGGGCCCTATTTGGGCGCAGGGCGAGTGCGGGGGCGTCACGTTTCGGTGACGGCCAAGGCAGCACCCGGGACGGATGCGCTCCCCGAGTCGCCGGAAAGAGCGGAACCAGGGCAAAACTGGCCGCTGGCGAAACTGCGCACACCCCTCGAAAACAACGAGAAAGGTCCACGGTGGGTCCACACTGCTTTTTTAAGGGTAAAGCCCGCACCAAGGGACTTTTCCGTTGCGTCCCCCTGCCGGATTTTTCAGTCTGTCCACCTCCCCCCATGTGTTCCCCTGTCTCCCGCGACGGGCAAGGCTTTGCGAAAGCGCAGCCCTTCCGTTATTTAAGCGGCCGTTAGTCCGGCCCCCGCATTCGACCGTTCCCCTCTCGGATCGTCCTGCCCCCGCTAGTGATGTTCGCCCAAGCCATGACCCGCACCGCCTGCTCCCCCACCTGCTCGCCAGTCTAAGCCCTGCCGCCTGTGATCCATCCTCCACGTGAAGCATACCGAGTTTTTCCTCCACACGCGGAGTCGAGCCGACCGGGCTTGCATCAAGGACGAGTGGATTTTGTATGCCGTTCAAAACCCAGAAGCCCAAGAAATCCAAACCGATGGGCGTATACGCCGCTGGGCTAGAATAACCGAATTTTAAAACAGAGTTCTCCGCGTAATCCTCCTCGAAGACGGCTTAACCGTGCACAACGCGTTTTTCGACCGATCCAAAATCCTATGAAAATCAAATACTTCCCCGACTCCGACACGGCGCTCGTGGAGTTTGCCGAGACGCCCGTGGTCGAGACCAAGGAAATCAGCGAGGACGTTTATGGTGATTTCGACGCTGCCGGCCGCCTCGTGAGCATGACCATCGAGCACGCCAAAACTTCCGCCCAGATCAAAGAGCTCAGCTACCAAGAACTCGTCACCGCCTAGCCCCGGACATCGTTCTCTTTCTTCCTACTCGTTCTCTTTCTCCCTTCCGCAATTTCGTCGTTACGCCCCACGCCGTCCACGTCATGATTTCCAGTTTCGGAAATTTACATTATTTACGCCTCCACTAGTCTGGATCTCCGCATTCGACCGTTCCCGTCTCCGACCGTCCTGCCATTGCCCGTCTTCCCCCCCTGTGAATCGCCTGCCGCAAAATCCCGCCCAGCACCACCCCGCCGCCGATGCGGCGGCGGAGCGTTTGCGCGAGCTGGCCGAGCAACACCTGCCCCACGCCCGGCTCTGGATCTTCGGCTCCCGCGCTAAAGGCACCTACTTCCGCCGCAGCGATTTCGACGTGGCGGTGGAGCCGCTTCCGGGGTTCACGCACCAAGAATACGCGCGTTGGTGCGATGCCTTGGAAGCCGACCTGCGTATCATTTACCCGGTGGACACCCATTGCATGGACGAGATTCCGCCGGCCTGGGTGGCGCGAATCCGCGAGGAGGGCGTGTTATGGAAAAACTAAGCAGCGCCCGGCAGGCTTTTATCACTTTGGAAAACGGTCTCCACTTTGCGGTGGAGCATGAGCTGAAACGCGACGCCGTGATCCAACGTTTTGAATACACCGCTGATACGACTTGGAAGGCGGCCAAGGAAGTTCTCCTGCGTCGGTATAGTCTGGACGTTCGTTTTCCCAAGGAGGCGTTTCAGAAGTGTTTTCCGGTCGGCTTGGTGAACGAGGAGACCTGTGCCGCCCTGCTGCGCCTGGTGGATGACAGAAACATCTCCGCGCACACCTACTCTATGGCCAAGGCGGAAGAGATCTACGGGCGGATTCCGGCCCATGCGGCCACTCTCGGCAAGCTCCTCTCCGCTTTGGAAAACGCCTAGCTCCCCGCTTCCCCTCCATGTCCGCCCCCCTCCCATCCCGAAACTTGAAAGCGTTTACGCTGATCGAGTTGCTGACCGTGATCGCGATCATCGGCATCCTGGCCGGTATTAGTTTCACGGCGTTTCGTGGGGTAGGGGACCAGGCAAGGCTTAACCGGGCCAAGTCGGAACTGGAAACCCTCTCGGTTAGCCTAGCGGCGTATAAACGCTACTTTGGCGATTATCCTTGGGTCGTCGATTATCCTTCCGTGGGCTATGACACCAATCCCGACCTTTACGATATGTCCGCGGCCAGCGCCATTCCGGCGGTGAATGATCGGGCCTACAATCTCGTCCGCGCCCTCGGTGGCCGCCTCGCCCCCAAGCGCGTGACGGCCAGTCCCTATGGCATCGTGCAGCGCCAAATCGATAAGGACGGGGCGATGGTAAACAAATACGCCCGCAGCTTTGTCGATTTTTCCGCCTTTAGGTTGGAACGCAGTAAAATCAGTGACGCCCCCGGCTCGGATCTCGCCACTTTGCCAGATCCGGTGGCCTCCCAGACAGAACCGGATCCCGATTTCGGCAACGCCCTGCTCGACCCGTGGGGAAATCGCTATTTGTATTATTACAAAGTGCTCTCCTCCCCAACCAACTGGAAGTCGCCTGACTACGTGCTGTTTTCCGCCGGTCCCGACGGAAAAGTCGTTTTTTCGGCTACCACGGGCAAAAACGCCGGTAACATCACCGACAACAGCGCGGAGGAGAACGCGGATAACATTTACGCTATTCCCTGATTCCCGGTTCCGCTCCCACTCCCCATCTCCTATCAACATCGCCCCTTTACCACCATGAGCCTCCCCCGTTCGTTTTTTGCCCGGCGTTCCGTCTCGGGCTTTACTCTCATCGAGTTGCTGACCGTGATCTCTATCATCGGCATTCTGGCAGCGATCACCATTCCGGTGGTCGGCGGCGTGCGGGAAAAGACCCGCAAGACCAAGACGCGTGTGCAGTTTATCCAGTGGTCAGCCGGTGTGCGCCTTTTTAACCAGACCTACGGCTACTACCCGCGCTTTGAAAGCAACACTGTCGCCTCGCGCCATCGGGTCAATGGCACCCTCACTTACGATGACACCTCCATGGCCGATGACGCCTATCTTTTCCGCGAAATCCTTAGCGGCAAACCGGCCAAGCTCTCCGGCACAGATTTTGTCTTTGGTAGCTCCGAGGAAACCTTGACCACCGCCCAGAATCGTAAGCGCTTGCCGCTCTTGAATTTTGATATCTCTGAAATCACCTCCAAAACCGGCGCTGACAGCGGAGACAGTGAGATTTTAGTAGATGGCGCGTTGAAGGACGCCTTTGGCAACGTGGAGATCGTGGTGCTGGTGGACCGTAACTCTGACGGATTTATTAATACCAGTGATCTTGCTGCGGGCGTGTCGAACTACCCGACGGTGATGGGCAAAGGAAACAAGGGCACGCTCCCCTCCGCGACGATCGACGATTACATCAAGGACTCCGACGGGTCCGGCAAGGGCGTCCGCGGGGACGTTATTTTCTATAGTCCCGGGGTGGGGGCCAAGGGAACCTCCACCGAGATCACTAAGGAAGAAGCGGTCTGGAGCTGGTAACGGGCAGGCCCTCGCTTCGGGCGTTAACCCTTATATACCAAATCTATGAGCACTCATCACCGCCGGGCCTTTACTCTGGTCGAACTGATGATAGTGATTGCGGTCATCGGCATACTGACTGGGTCGCTGGTGGCGGTCCTGCGGACGGGAGGCAAAGGGCCAGCCCTGCAGGCCGCTCAGGCTACGCTTTCTGGCTTGGTCTCTTCCGCCCGTGCTCGGGCTGCCTTGGATAATAATACCGCCACGGTGATTATTTGGGCAAACAGTAACGACTCCTCGACCTACCTCCGCCGCGCGGCCATCGCGGTGCGGGTGGATACTAATAACGATGGAGTGGTGGATGACTATGCCATACAGGGGGGCATACAGGATCTTCCCCGGGGTATCTTTTTTGTTCCAGAAAATGCCGACAGTAACCTGCCTGCTATGTTGGAACCATTAGTTGACTGGCGCACGCCAAGCACACTCGTTTATACTGAATCTCAGGCATCCGGTAACGGCACAACCAGTTCGAGCACTTCAGGTAAAGGATTTAAGCGGCTCGAGGACGGTTCACCGCCTCAATGGCAAAACGATCCAGACGCTCCGGCCACCTATTACGAAAGCATCGCGTTCGATGCTTATGGTAATCTTGTGTCTAAGGTTGGTAATAACCTAATTAGTTACCTTGCTGTTGCCCCCGGCGATATTGCTACCGGGACCAGTTCGTCCGATCGAGGTGTCATTTTTCGCTCGGTGGACAACTTGCGGGGGCTTAAGCTAAGTGCCTATGGCCTACCAATACTATTGAATGAAAAGGCTGCCTTTGATACTAATTAAGCGCCCCTTTTTCATGACAAATCGCCCTCCAGTGTTCACGTCCCGGCACCGCCGGGCCTTTTCGCTTATCGAAGTGGTGGTCGCTATCGGCATTTTTGCCGTAGCCGTTATCTCGATCATCGGATTACTGCTACCTAACACCCAAGCCGTCACGGAGCAGATCGAAAGTGACGTCGCCCGCCGGTTGATGGAAAATGTGCAGGCCGAGTTGCAGCGACACGCCCGCTCGGTGACAGCGGCCCAACCTATCGGAACCAGGGGTTTGGACAACTTTGATGATCTATTCTTTACCGGAGCGCCAGCTGGACGAACCAATTCGCTCTATCTGGTCGCCACCCGAGATGGCTCGCGTGTGCTGCTTACGGGGGAAGATCCATACCGAGCTTGGAACGACACCTATAACAATCCCTATCAACCCGACGCATCAGGTAACTATTCTATCGTCCCCGTTAGTGATCAATTGGCCGCGGAGAATAACCTCATCACCAATACCACCCCTGGAAATCCTCCGGGCATCGCATTTCGCGACCGCTACTACCTGATCGAGGTGTATCTGCTCAGGTCACCCGCTTACCCAACGACCGAGCCGACTGCCGACACCGCCGGATTGGCTTTTATTCCGGTCGGAGTAAAAGTGCTGTGGCCTTATCGGCTACCCGACGGGCCTTCCAACCCCAATTCCACCTCCGCTTACAACTCGCGTGGCACCTCAGCCGCGCCGGAACTGCCATGGCAGGTGGTTTCACCATTTAAGCATTCGGTTTTGAACTTCAATCTCACGATTTCCCCATGAGCCCGGTTCCCGAAAAGTTAGTGACTAAGCAAAACCGGCCCCTGCCGCACCCTAATGGGGGCTTTACCATCGTGGAGTTGTTGATCGCGAGTGCTCTGTCCTTGGTGGTTCTTGGTTTGATGGTCCAGATCACTTTTTCAACTCTCCAGACTTTTGATAAAGTAACCGGCACCTTAAATACTAAAAAACAGGCCCAGTTTATTTTTGATTACTTAAGGCGGGATTTTGGTTCAATAGTGTGGCGGCAAGATGGGAATGTTTGGCTTTTGGCCACGGTTCAACCCGACCAGGACGCGAGTAACTCGGGTCGGGGTGACACAAATATGAGCGACGCCGACTGGTCGGTAGGCGGGGCAGGCACCTACAAGCCGGGAATCAAAACCGCGGGTAACGACGATTCCTCCTTGCGTCTGGAAAAGCCCGGCGGCATCGGCACTGACCGTTGGTTCGACTTGGCGGAGTATCGTTTTGGCCAGGCCGGGGTTTGGCTGCGTTTTTTCACCAATCAGATCACTGATTCAGAGACCTCCGCAGCGCCAGTCGCCGTATCTTACCAGATCGTTCGCAATTTTCCCCAGCCTAACCAGACCAACGATCGGGAAAGACGTTATTTGCTTTTCCGGTCCGTGGTGAGGCCTGGTCCAGTTGGCGTAGCGACAGCGAGTCAGCAATCGTCGGTCCTGAATTCCGGTTACGACCTTACTGATCCCACCTATAATGAGATTCCCGCCACGGCTACCAATGGGCTTCCCGCGAGTGTGCGTAAGCCCGATCGACAAGTTATGCTTGCATTAAACGTCCTAGATTTTGGGGTGCGTTTCTGGCGGCGAGACCCAGCAACCGGTCGTAACATCCTTATCTTTCCGGCCAGTGGTAACGGGACCAATAATCTGCCTAGCAACGCGAATCTTGGCTACGCCGTTACTGGCGATCAACCGGCGGTCGCCAACTATGATGGTCAACCCTCCACAAATATTCTTCGTTTCGGCGCGACTCCTCATAGCGGCCATCTCTCCACGGTCAATTTCCAGACCGCCGGTGAAACCCAAGGGGGCTACCCGGACTATGTAGAAGTGATGGTGCGCATACTCACAGACGAGGGCGCGCGCATCATCGCCGCCTATGAAAACGGCGATCAATTGGCACCAAACGCCACAACTCAAGCCGCTAGAGACACCTACTGGTGGACGCTCGCCGAGCAACATAGCACCGTCTTCATCGATACGATCCCCCTTCCCGCCCGCCCCTTCTGAGATGCCTGCCATGCCTTTGCGCCCCCGATCTTTCCTGCGAGTAAAACCCGAGCGGGGCATCGCCTTACTCGTCACTATCCTTTTGTTGTCTTTTTTGGTGCTTCTGTTGGTTGCGATGAGTTCCCTGGTCCGGGTCGAGTCCAAGGTCGCCGCCAATCACGACACCGTGGCCCAAGCGCGTCAAAACGCCTTGCTAGGCTTAAACGTCGCGTTGGGCAAACTGCAGGAAACCGCAGGGCCAGACCAAAGAATCACGGCCACTGCTGACCTTGTCTTTAACAACCCGGATCAAAAGAATCTCACCGGAGTCTGGATTCCCGGAAACGCCAATCCGATTACTTGGTTGGTGAATGGCAATGAGGACCTTAGAGGCCAAACACCCACAATCTCGCCAAACAGCGCTTCCGTCGACAAGACGTTATCCACCACAAGAATTTTCGACGTGGCAGACGAAACAATTACCGTGACTGGTCATCCTATACATTCTCCGGCGGGCCTGCGGCGGTATGATGACTCTTTACCTCCGGCCGAAATCTTTGCGCCGGGAGGCGCTGGAGTATTCAGGTTTGGTGACGGCCATGTGTATTTACTAGGCAACGGCTCGTTAGATATCGATCCCTCGCCGGCGGAACCGAACTACCCAACCGGGAGCGTGCTTGGTAATTCTTACAAGCATGCTATCGATGAACGGGTGATTGTCCGAAAAAGCCCGATTATCGTGGACGGCGCAAAACTGCCCGGTCGAGATCCCGGCCCGACGGCTACTCCGACGCCTTACACGGTCGGGCATTACGCCTACTGGGTTGGGGACGCCGGGGTAAAAGCATCGCTCTCGGCCGCAAATCGGTATGACCAGGTAAATCATGATGACAGCACTGCGGCGGGCGACGGGGTCGACTACGAGGTGGCCGCCGGAGCGGGTGCGTTAACGCCCGATTATGTAGCGCGTAAACTCCTCAACGGCATGCAACTGCAGGGTAATCGTTACGACCTTTTGCTTCGTCCCGGGCCTGGAGCTGACGATATCTTTGTTTCCGAAAATCATCCCTCGTTTCTCCGCGACAAGGCGAATGGGACGGTCTCCAGTGTCGATAGACTGCTTGCCTACGGAATAGTGGTGCATCCTGACGGCCGCGATTATATCCAGCGCCTCGAAAGCGCTTCTCAATACCCCTATTTATCTCAGTTACTATATGCGAATCCGGCCATTGCATTGCCGAACCGTGAAGATTACGAAGCGGTTATCGGACACCGCCTAAAACAGCTCTTTCACGACGTCACGCCTCAGACCTATGGTGTTTTGACCAATATGCGCTTGGGCGGTCTGCGTTATGATCTTAGTTATCTCGGTCGGGCGAAGTATAACGCAGTGGCTGACTACAACAGCGCAGTCACGGCAATAGATGCAGATTCGAGCCTATCAGCGGCCGATGTGAACAACCTAGTGAGCGGGCTTGAGACCTTTGCGAATGTCTGGCGTCCATCGAAGGTAAGCGCCGGCCAAGGGACGCAGCCTGTAGATCCCTCGACAAAACATGGACTCTTACGGCTGCAAGTGCCACTGGTTGCGCCACCGTCGGCACAGTTTTCAATTGTTGGCGGGTCCACATCTTATCCGCTAGTCCCAGTTATCTCTGAGCTGTCCGTGATCGGCACATTCAAATCCGATGGCGATGGCGCGCTCAGAGTGGGAATGGCGGGTGAAGTTGAACTCTGGAATCCCTATAATGCCGAACTATACATTCCGCCGACGCAAAGTTTAAGGTTCAACTTAGATGTAGTTCGCGCAGGGACGCTGTTATTGCAGGACATTGCGGTAGAGGATACCGGCAACGGCTTTAGCGACGTTGTGAGTCTGGCGCGCACACTTGGCTGGAATGGCACAGATCCGGATTTTTCGGTAACAGTTAATCTCACCGGCGGAAGTCCGGCTGCGAACTTGCGACGGTGGGGGCCCGGTCGGATCTCTAAATGGAGCTTCACCCTACTGGCGAATGATACCTTCGGGTTGACCACGAGCGCCTTGAAGTTGGGCGGCTACACAATCAACGCAAGCGACTTCTCGATCAATCACACCAACGCTGCGAACACGTTGCTAAACGTGAAATTGGTGCTCCGAAATGCCGGTGCAGACTCTAATCTCTACTCGCTGGAGAATGTGATTTTGGCGGCGGTTGGAAGTAGCGTTCAGACCAATCTCTTTCAATTTTACCTGCGCTTGAACGAGGACACAGATTACACCGGGACAGCTTGGCTTGCGCAAATGAACCCGCTTGGGCCTACTGTTGGCGCTCGCGCCGGTGGAGGCATAGACCCGACTTGTTCAGTAAAACCCATTATCGACAGCGGCACGCCTGCGGCGCCAGGCCTGGATTCGCCGACCACGAATCTCCTTTTGCTCAATGACACCACAGCGGGGGCAACACCGGTGATTCTCGCGGATGTCCCGAGGCAGGATGTGGTGGGAATTGGTGCACTGCGACACCTGGTGGTCAATCCGGCTGCGTCAACCCGCACGAATTCAATCGCGACCAAAGGCGCCGGTAACCCCAATAACATCTTTGAAGACTTTTTTGTTTCCACCGTTCCCGGGGACCAGAATGCCTGGGGTCTCAAATCGGGAGACCCGCTACCCAACAGTTCGATGGTCGTCTTTGACCCTGCGCCTGGTGGCAATTCGCCTTTGAACGATCTTTGGAGCGGAGACACTACGCCTCCCGTCAACCCAACCCTCAAAGGGCTCCAGAGCGAAGCCTCCGCCCAGTATTTGTTGGTTAAAGACGCCTTTAACATCAACTCGACCTCCGTGTCGGCATGGCGGGCCTTGTTGGGCGGCGTCTTGCCCACACTTGCGGATAACGCTGTCAGTCATGATTATGATTGGGCGGCGGCGTCCTTTGATTTGCGAGCAAATTGGAGGTATTTTGAGGGCCCGGGCACGGATACAACCGTTCCATTGCGTAATGTGTTCTTCCGCTTTCCTCAAACGGCTCCCGATCTGGGTGTGAATTACGGGACATGGAAGGGTAACCTAGCTAACGGTGTAGCCAATGTTCGGCGGACGGCCAGTTACCGAGGTGGGGTGCGTGAGCTAACCAACGCACAGATTGATAGTCTTGCGCTAAACGTTGTGGCGACGCTCAGAGCTCGAGGTAGTCCCTTTGAATCTGTAACCCAGTTCGTGGATGCGGGAGTCCTACAAGACGCGATTGACGCGGTTGCCAGTATCAATGCGCCAAATCCCAGCAATGCTTTGCCCGAAGGGTCGGCTGCGTATCTGAGCCAAGGCGACATCCTTGAGCTTATCGGGCACCGGCTTTTTGCCCGGTCCGACACTTTTATCATTCGGGTCTATGGCGATGTGACGGAACCCACGGTGTTTACCCGGGGTAGCGACTCCGCCCATGAAGTGCCGAAAGTGACGTCGCGCGTCTGGCTCGAGGCCACGGTGCAGCGCACTCCAATCAAACACCCCACTGCGGATGATCCGGACGACAACATGACCCCGACCAATCCCGCCGGCGCTCCTTTGCAGGTGGGCAACTTTGGGCGGCAGTTCCGGATTCTCAGCATCCGCTGGCTGCGACCTGACGAGGTATAATTGTCGGGAGCAGGGAGTTTTTTGTTTTTAAACCAAACACCGACTTTGGTCGCCGCGATCTGGCGCAACCTGGCGGGTATCTGGGTTTAAAGGCTCCACGGCGCCGTGCGTCGTTGCAGCCGCCGGCTGCATCGTTGCACCGGAATCGTGCACCGTTGTTGCCGGCCGGTGCATCGATGCGGTCGGCGGGTGCATCGTTCTTGCGGCCCGGTGCATCGTTTTAACGGATTTGTGCATCGTTCCTGTCGTCCGCTGCATCGTTGTAGCGGGCCGCCGCATCGTTGTAGCCGGCCGGTGCATCGTTGTAGTCGCCGACTGCATCGTTGTTGCGGACGGCTGCATCGTTGTAGTCGCCCGGTGCATCGTTGCTGTCGGCCGGTGCATCGTTGCAGCCGGCGAGTGCATCGATGCGGTCGGCGGGTGCATCGTTCTTGTCGCGGACAGCAACCGGATCGGTTTAACCACGAAGGCACGAAGGGCGGAAAGTGGTTATAAGGCAGTTGCTCGCCAGGAAGCGGGCGGCGGCGCGACCTCAAGATCTTGCGGATATCGCGGAGCTTCTTAGTTTAAATCCAGATGAAGGAAGCTAAAGCGACAACCGATTGGTCCTGCGCAGGTTGGACCGAGCACGCCGTGCTTCGGCGGGAGATCGCCCGGACCATGAGCTTCGCCGACCGCTTAAAGTGGTTGGAAAGCGCAAACCGGTCCGCGCGGTGGTTGCAGGCCGCCCCCGTGGTCGAACCGCCGCCTTTCGCACGTCGCGGTAAGCAGTCAACCCTCGCGCCTTCGTGACTTCGTGGTTCGCACCGGTGCGGGAGACGACACGGATGATCTTTTGAAGCACGAAGACGCAAAGGCGCGAAGGTCCGAGGAAGATTCCGGAAATAGAAATACGCTTTAGTCCGGCCTTGGCGCCTTCCTCCTGCCTTCGGCGGTCTGGCGACCCTTTGTGGTTCCCGGTTTGTCCTTTGCCTTGCCCGGCGGGGCGGTTTGGCACGAACGTCGCGGGTATGTCTGAACGCGCCGCCATCCCATCCCTTACCGCCCGTGCCGGGTTTGCCTTGGCCATGGCTGCGGTCGTGGGGGTATCCAACTGGCTGGTCCAGTATCCCATCAATGACTACCTGACTTGGGGGGCGTTTTCCTACCCGATCGCCTTTTTGGTCTCGGATGTCTGCAACCGCTGCTTCGGGCCGGGCCGCGCCCGGGAGGTCGCTTTCGTCGGGTTCGCGGTCGGCATCGGGCTCTCGCTCTGGCTTGCCAGCGTGCAAATCGCGGCCGCCTCCGGCACGGCTTTTCTCGTCGCCCAGCTCCTGGATGTGGCGGTGTTTAACCGGCTGCGCCGCGCCTCTTGGTGGAAGGCTCCCCTGTGGGGGTCGGTGAGCGCCTCCATCCTCGACACGGCGATCTTTTTTTCCATCGCCTTCCACGGCACCGGGGTGCCCTGGCTGCCGCTGGCGGGGGGGGACCTGGTTGCCAAGCTCCTCATGGCCGTGCTCCTGCTCGCGCCCTACCGCGCGCTGGTGCGGCGTTTCCTGCCTGAGGCGTTCCCGTTGAACGGGGCATCCCGACCGGTTGTTTCCGCCTGAGCGACAGCTCGTCGTTCGCCTCCCTTTTTCACCATGTCCACCGTCCCCTCGGTCGTCGTTGTCGGCAGCTACGTGCAGGATCTCACCTGGCGGTGTGCCGCCTTTCCCGCCGCCGGGCAGACCACACTCGGCGTCTTCGCCACCGGTCCCGGCGGGAAGGGCTCCAACCAAGCGGTGGCGGCGGGGCGGGCGGGAGCCGACGTGCTTTTCGTCGGGGCGGTCGGGGCGGATGCCTTTGCGGCCGTGGCGCAGGCTTTTTATACGGAGAACCAGATCGCGGCGCGCTTCGTGGCCAAGCCCCGCCTCGCCACCGGCACCGCCGCCATCCTGGTGGATGACGCCGGTCAAAACGAAATCGTGGTCGCCCTCGGCGCCAATGCCGCCCTCGCTCCGCGCGATCTGCCGCCGGCGTTGTTCAAGGGTGCGAAACTCGTGGTCACCCAGCTCGAGACGAGTCTCGTCGCCGTCGCCCATACCCTCCGCACCGCCCGCCGCGCCGGCGCCGCCACCCTGCTCAATCCCGCGCCGATGCGGCCTGATTTTAACCCCGCCCTGCTGCGCGACGTCTCCATCCTCGTCCCCAACGAAACCGAATTTGTCGCCTTGGTGAACCTCCTCGGGCTCGCGCCCCGGAAAGCCGCCTACACCGAGGCGGCGCTCGCCGCCGAAGCGCCCGCCGCCTTGCAAGCGCTTTGCCGCCGCCTCGGCCCACCGGTCGTGATCGTGACGCTCGGCAAACGCGGTTGTTTCGTGTCCCGCGCCGAGGGCGGAGAACTGATCCCCGGCCACGTGGTGAAAGTGGTGGATACCACCGGCGCGGGCGATGCCTTCGTCGGCGGGTTTGCCCACGGGTTTGTGCAACACGAGGGCGATATAGCCGCCGCCGCACGCGTGGGCCAGGCCGTCGCCGCCCTGTCTGTGACCAAGGCGGGCACCGCGCCGGGCATGCCGACCGCGCGTGAGCTGGCGCGGTTTTTGAAAATCCGGCCCAGCCCGTCCGCCGCCACCCTTTCATGAACCTCACCCCTGCCCAGCTCGCCGCCACGCTCGACTCGACTAACCTCCGGCTCGATGCCTCTGCCGCCGACATCACCGCTCTCTGCCACGAAGCCGCCGCGCACCGCTTTGCCTGCGTGATGATCTACCCGGCCTCCGTGCGGCACGCTGCCGGGGTGCTGGCCGGCACCGGCATCAAGATCGGCACGGTCATCGGCTTTCCCAGCGGCCGTTTTTCCACCGAGGCCAAGGCGGCCGAGCTCGACGCCATGCACGCCGCAGGGGCCGAGGAGGTGGACATCGTGATGAACTACGCCGCGCTGCGCGACGGTGCCACGGGTGCAGTCGCCGCCGAGCTCCGCACCCTGACCCAGCGCGCCCAGGGTCACGGCCAGCTCGTGAAGATCATCGTCGAGACTTGCTACCTGGATGCCGAGCAACGCCTCGAAGCCCTCCGCCTTTGCGAAGAGGCCGGAGTCGAGTTTATCAAGACCTCCACCGGCTTTGGCAGCGCCGGCGCCAAGGTCGAGCACATCGCCGCCTGGGCCGCCGCCCGCCGTGGTGGCATCCGCATCAAAGCTTCCGGCGGCATCAAAACCCTCGCCGACGCCCGCGCCTTGCTCGATGCCGGTGCGGTCCGTCTCGGCACCAGCAGCGCTGCCGCCATCGTAGCCGAGCTCACCGGCGGCGCGGCGGCCGCCGCCGGTGGTTATTGAGCCGGCGGTCGGCTTGACCGCTGAAAAAGGCACACCCAAGGTAACTCCATGCCATCGGTCACCATCACCCTCAAGGTTTCGGCCGTCCGTAAGAAGGCGCTGCAAGCCCAGGCGAAGCGCGCGAAAAAGAGTCTAAACGCCTACGTGCTTGAACGCGTGGAGAACTCCTCGGTCGATTGGGATGCGTTTCTGAAAACCCTGCCGCCCCTGGAGCACCCGCCCGGGGTGCCCACCGACCTCTCCACCCGCGAGTGGTGATGGCCTCGCCCTCTCCCCGCTACCTAGTGGACGCCGGCCCTTTGGTCGCCGCCTATCTGCCGCGCGATTCGCATCATGCCTGGAGCCGGGCCGTCATGCAGGGCACTGGCGCGGTGCTTTACACGACCGAGACGATCCTCGCCGAGGCCGCCCATTTCCTGAAACCGGCCCCGCGTTCCCTCCATGCGTTGATCACCACCGTCCATTCGGGAATGATCCGTCTGATCTCCCTCTTCCCCGTGCACCTGCCCCGCGTCGCGGAGCTCATTCGTGACTACCCCGGTCGCGCCGATCTCGGTGACGCCTCGCTCGTGGTGCTCTCCGAACTGCATCCGCGCGCCACCCTCATCACCATCGATCAACGCGATTTCAGCGTTTACCGCCGCGCCGGCGGCAAACCCGTGCCCTGCCTTTTCCCCTCTTGAACACGCCCGCTTCCGCTGCCGCCCCGCCCCTCGCCCCGCCTACGCTCGCCGAGGCGGCGAACGACGATCTGCTGCTCTCGCGCTTCCTCGACGCCGTGGCGGCCAAGGGCCTCTCGCTCTACGCCGAGCAGGAGGAGGCAATCCTCGAACTTCTCGCCGGCCGTCACGTCATCCTGAATACGCCCACCGGCTCGGGGAAATCCCTCGTCGCTGCGGCCGCCCACTTCTTCGCCCTCGCGCGCGGCAAGCGCTCCGTTTACACCTGTCCGATCAAGGCGTTGGTGAATGAAAAGTTCCTGTCGCTCTGCCGCGATTTCGGCCCGGAGCACGTCGGCATGATGACCGGCGACGCCACCGTGAACGCCGCTGCGCCCATCCTGTGCTGCACCGCCGAGATCCTCGCCAACCAGGCCCTCGCCCGTGGCGACGATGCCCGCCTCGCGGTGGTCATCATGGACGAGTTTCACTACTACTCCGACCAGGAACGCGGCGTCGCCTGGCAGGTGCCGCTGCTCGCCCTCGCCCGCAGCCGCTTCTTGCTCATGTCCGCCACTCTCGGCGACACCCGGACCATCGAGCGCGAGGTCGAGCGCGTCACCGGCGCGCCCCTGGTTGTGGTGCGCAGCGACCGCCGCCCGGTGCCGCTGCACTTCGAGTGGTCCGAGACTCCGCTGGCCGAGCGGGTGGCGCAACTCGTGACCGAGCGCCGCGCGCCCGCCTACCTCGTCCACTTCACCCAGCGCGCCGCCGCCGAGACCGCCCAGAACCTGATGAGCCTCGCGCTCTGCTCGAAGGAGGAAAAGGCCGCCCTCGCCGACGCCCTCGCTGGCGCCCGCTTTACCAGCCCTTACGGCAAGGAGTTGAAACGCTGGCTGCGCCACGGCATCGGCCTGCACCACGCCGGCCTCCTCCCGCGCTACCGCATTCTCGTGGAACAACTCGCGCAGAAGGGCCTGCTCAAGCTCATCTGCGGCACGGACACGCTCGGCGTGGGCATCAATGTGCCCCTGCGCACCGTCGTCTTCACCCAGCTCTGGAAATACGGCGGCGCGAAGGCCTCCACTCTCAGCGTGCGAGACTTCCGCCAGATCGCCGGCCGCGCCGGGCGCAAGGGCTACGACGATGTCGGCTACGTCGTGGTGCAGGCTCCCGAGTGGGTGATCGAGAATTTGCGGGCCGAGCAAAAGGCCGCCGCCGATCCGTCGAAGAAAAAGAAACTCGTCAAACAATCCGCCCCCGAGGGCGCCATCGGCTGGGACCGCAAGACCCTCGAACGCCTCCAGACCGCGCCGGCCGAGCCGCTGGTGTCACGGTTTTCGGTTTCCCACGGCATGCTTCTTCAGGTCCTCTCGCGCGACGCCGACGGCTGCCGCGAGATGCGGCGACTCATCGCCGACAGCCACGAGCCGCCCGCGAAGAAAAACGCCCATCGCCGCCGCTCCTGGCAGTTGTTTCGCGCTCTGCTCGACCGCGGTATCGTCTCCCTCATCCCCCGCCAGCCCTCCGGCCGCCGCCTGCAGGTCAACCTCGCCCTGCAGGACGATTTTTCCCTGCACCAGGCGCTCTCGCTCTACCTCATCGACACGGTGCAGAAGCTCGATCGCGAGTCGCCCGACTACGCGCTGGATGTGCTCACGCTCTGCGAGGCCATCGTCGAGGACCCCGAGGTGATTCTCCGGGCCCAGGTGAGCCGGGCCAAGGGTGACGAGATCAACCGCCTCAAGGCCGAGGGCGTGCCCTACGAGGAGCGCATGGAGAAGATCGAGGGCATCGAGCACCCCAAGCCGCTGCGCGAGTTTCTCTACGAGACGTTCAACGCCTTCGCCGCCGCCCATCCTTGGGTGGGACAGGAGAATGTGCGGCCCAAGAGCATCGCCCGCGAGATGCACGAGCGTTGGATGAGTTTTGCCGACTACGTGCGCGACTACGGGCTGGAGCGGGCCGAGGGGCTGGTGCTGCGCCACCTCATGCAGGTGTGGAAGGTGCTCGCCCAGACGGTGCCGCTTTCGGCCAAAACCGAGCCCGTGCTGGAGCTGGAGACGATGTTCGAGGCGCTGGTGCGGGGCATCGACTCCAGCCTGATTGACGAGTGGGAACGCCTGCAGGCCGGCGAGGCGCCGGCGCCGGTGCCAACCGAGGATGCGGCAGCGTTGGTGGCCGCTAAATTCGGCTCCGGCCCGCGTGAGCTCACGCGCGATCCGGTGGCGTTGAAGCGGGCGGTGCGCGTGGCCATCCACCTGGTTTTGCAGGATGCCGCCGCGCGCGACTGGGAGGCCTGCGCCGCCCGGGTGTTGCCCGGCGAAGTCACCGACGAAGTGGTCGCGGCCGAGGCGAAGCGGCTGGAAAAAGCGTTCGCCGCGCATGCCGAGGCGCGCGTCCGCTTCCGGCTCGATCCGGCCGGGCGGGCGGCGGAGCACACCCACTTCGACGAGGCTGAATTTGGCGCGGCGGAGTGGCGCGTGGCGCAGGTGCTGGTCGATCCCGAGGAGGTCAACGACTGGGAGGCCGGCTTCGTGCTCGACCTCGCCGCGACCCGCGCGAGCGGCCGGGTGGAGCTGCGGCTGGTGGGGGTCGGTGAGACCGGCTCAGAACCAAGCGTGGCCGGGGGCTAGGGCGAGCACGGCCAGCCAGAGCAAAAGCAGGGCGCCCACGACCAGCCAGAGCGGGTGCGGCCCGGCACGCAGCGGGCGGCGTGGGGACGCGTTTTCCTCTTCTGAGGCGAAGGCCGCGTCGGGCAGATCGAGCCCGTCGTAACGGGTGTCGTCCTCGTTCCACCCGGTGCGCTCGTCGGCGCCGCAGTGGGGGCAGGCGGTGGCGCGGGGCGGCACGGCCTCGCCGCAAACCGGGCACTCGGCGGGCGCGCGGCGGGTCGGAGGGCGGGACATGGGGCGGGCGGAGCCGGAGGGCGGCGGGTCGCGATCAGGGCGCGAGGGTGATCTGGTAACGTTCGGCGGCGTTGCCCTCGAGGCGGTCGAGGTTGGCCTGGGCGGTGCGGAGCGACACCTTGGCCTGGAGTTCGGAGAGCTTGGCCCGATCGAACGCCTCTTGCGTCTCCTGCACGCGGCGGAAGGTGGACAGGCCGGAATCGTAGCGGGCTTTTTCCACCTCGTATTCTCGACCGCTCAGCTGGGCGGCGAGGGTGGAGAGGCGCAGGTTCTCGGCGCCGGTCTCGAGGGCGCGCACGGCATTGCGCACGGAGACGAGGATCTGTTGCTCGATCTGGGCGAGGCGAAGCTCTTCCCGCTCGCGTCCAGCGCGGGCTAGGCGCAGGCGGGCGCGTTCTTCGCGGAAGCCCCAGGGGAAGCTCAGGGACAGGTCCACCTGCCAGTTGTAGCCATCGCCCGACCACAGGTTGGTGCTGGCGTCCTTGGCGGTCGCATCGGTGCTGTTGTAGCCGGCCTGGGCTCCGAGATCGAGCTGGGGCAGGCGGGCGTTTTTGGCCGAGGCGACATCGATCTCCTGCTGGCGGATGGAGGCGAGGGCAGAGGCGTATTCGGGGGTGTTGGCGCGGGCGCGGGCGAGGCTGGCGGCGAGGTCGATCAGGGGTTCGCTGATCGGGGGCAGAGCGACGGGGCCGACCGGGTTTTCAAAGGTCTCCTGGCCGAGCAGGCGGAGCAAATCGTCCTCGCGGTCGCGGGCGGTCTGGCGGGCGAGCAGCAGGTCACGGGCGGCGGTGGCTACGCCCACCTCGGCCTGGAGCACTTCGAGATCGGTGGCGACGCCGGCCTCGCGGCGGGCGCGGTTTTCCTCGTAAAACTTTTTCCGCACCTCGAGCGAGAAAGACCGGATGCCGACCTGTTCCCGGGCGAGGGCGAGATTCGAGTAGGCGACCTCGACGTCGCGCACGAGGGTGAAGACCTGGGCGGCGAAATCGGCGCGGGCGCGGGCGGTGCCGAGGCGGGCGCGTTCGAGCGCGGAGTTGTTGATGGTGGTGCCTGCGCCTTTCAGCAGGGGCTGCCGGACGGAGAGGCCGATGTCCGAATTATAGGCGGGGTTGAGCGTGCTGCTGGAGGTTTGGGTGCGCTCATTACGATTCAGCCGGGTGGTGCCGGTGATGGTGGCGCCGAGCGGGATTTTTTGGGAAAGGCTCAGGCGGGCATTGTCGTCGTCGGAGCGGGTGCCGGGCACGGGCAGGATGTTGCCGTTGGCGTCCACGGTGGCGCGGGTGCTCTGGGACTGGCCGGTGGAGGCGGAGGCAGTGAGGGTGGGGTCGTAATCGGAGCGAGCGATCTCGACGGTATCGCCGCTCGTGGTGGTGGTGAGGCGCTGGAGCTGCACGTCGAAGTTGGCTTCGAGGGCACGGGCGATGGCGGTCTGGATTCCCAGGGGTTCGGCGAAGGGCACCGCGGGGGCGGGGGCGGCGAGGAGGGCGGCGACGGGGGAAGGCGGGGCCGGGGGCGTCTCGGGGGCGGCGGCGGCTTCGGTGCGGGGCAAGAGCGGGGTCAGGCCGGTTTCCGCCGGGGCGGGCTCATCCGCGGCGGCGCGGGCGCCGGGCTGGGCGTGCAGGGCGAGGAGGGTCGCGAGGGCGGGCAGCAGGGAGCGGGCAGGGAGGGTCATTGACGTTCGAATTCGCCGGCGGATGTTTTTTTGAAGACGGAAAAGCCGAGGTTCTTGGCGTCGGAGACGGACAAGGGTTTGAGAAGTTTCGGTGTATTCACGCTCTCGATCGAGGCGCGTGCGACGGCCTGGCCGCAGGTCGGGCAATGGTCCAGCGCCGGCTCGGCCGCGGAGTGCCGATGCTCGAAGCCGTCGCCGCAAAGGCGGCACGGGCTTTTGACGGGGGCGTAGCGGTGGATGGGCACGGAGCGAGGAGGGTGCGGTCCGAGTGGACTCGCAAACCGAGGGAATGGCGAACGGGAAACTAGGCAACTCCCGTGCCGGTGGCCCGCCTCAAGGCGCGGCGGGGGCGGACTTGGCGAGCTCGGTCTCGACGAGCGAGGCCAGCAGCGACTGGGCGTTGGCCTGGCCGAGGTTATCGGCGAGGCGGGTGCGCATTTCCTGGAAGGCGGTGCTGGCGGGGTCAATGACGGGTAGCTGTTGATCGACGGCGTAAACGAGCAGACCGGCCTTTTCGCCAGTGGGCAGGAAGTCGCTGACTTTGCCCTTGGCGAGGCTCTGGAGGGCCTGGATGGCGGTGTAGTCGAGATCCTCGGGGAAGCTGCCGGAGAGGTTGAAGGGCTTCGGGTTCTTCAGGGTGACTTTCAGGCCGGCGGCGGTGGCGGCATCGGTCACGGTATCGACAAAGGGTTTGCCGAGTTTCGTCGCGAGGGTGGCGGCGACCTGCAGGTTGCGACCGGCCTCGTTGAACAGGCGGCGAAGCTCGGCGGCGCGGTAGTCGGCGAGCACGGTGGATTTGACCTCGGCGAAGGCGGGGGCGCGGGCGGGCAGGGTCTCGCGCCAGACGAGCACGGCGGCGCCTTCGGGGGTCGGGAGGGGGTTGGAGTAGGGGCGTTCGGCGGAAAGGCGCTCGGCTTCCGGGAGGATCTGCGCGGAGGCGGTGTTGCCGCCGAGGGTGGAGGGTATGGCGCCGGGGGCGATGGGGCCGAGCTCGGCGAGGGTGGAGCCGGGTTGCTGGGCGACGAAGGCGGCGAGGTCGGCGGGCTTCACATTGCGCTCGAGCAACTGGACGGTGAGGTCGGAGGCGGCGGCGAGGGCGGCTTTATCGGCTTCTTTTTGACGGAGCTCGGCCTCGACGGTGGCGCGGGCGGCGGCGAACGCGGCCTCGGGGTCGGCGGGCTTGCCGGTGGCTGGATCGAGCTTCAGGGCAGGGCTGCCGGCGGGGGCGGGGTAGGCGGAGGGATTGGCGTCGAAGGCGGCGCGGATGCTGGCGGCGGACAGGGTCACGCCGGCCAGGAAGGGGCGGGAGGAGACTTGCAGGGCGGCGACAGCTACGCGCTCGGCAATCTCGTAGCGGCGGGCGTTGGTCTCGAACCACTTTTGGAGGGTGGCGTCGGAGGTGTCGAGGGCGGGGGCGAAGCTGGAGCCATCGATGCTGGCGAGGGCGAGGGACCAAGTGGTATCGCGTTTGGCGAGCAGGTCGGAGACGTCGGACGCCAGCACGTAGCCGGGGCCGGCCAGGAGTTTTTCCAAGTTCTGCACGCGCACGTCGTCGGAGATCACGCGGGAGACGTCGGCCTCGGTGGTGCGGGGATTGGTTTTCAGGGAGTCGATGAAGTCGGTGTAGCGCTTGGCGTCGAATTCGCCCTTGGCGTCGGCGAAGGCGCGCAGGCTGCGGATATGAGCCACCAACTGGTCGTCGGCCGGCTGCGGCAGGCGCAACTGGTCCACCAAGTGGAGGCTGGCGTGGCGGTTAAACGCATACTGGCTCAGCTGGGCCTCGGGGACTTCGCGCTGGGGGTTGTAGCGCAGGTAGATGCTCAACTGGGCATCCGCGACGAGCGTGCGCTGGTCCTCGGCGCGGGAGAGGTCGAGGCCGAAGAACGGACGGGAGGGGATTTGCCGGTCGCCGCCGCCACCGAGGCCTTGGGAGGCGTTCGTGACGAACACGAAAGAAATAATCACAAGGACCAACAGGGTAAGGAAGACCCACTTAAAGTGCTGTTGGAAGGTGCGCTGAATCCAGGAAATCATAGGGGGAAAGGGAGGAACGTGAAGCAATGCTAGGGCGGCAGGCAACCGCGAATCGCGAGGGGTGGGTCGGCTCACTCGGGGTGGGCAGGCATGGGGTGTGCGCTGATCAACTCGTCGAGGGAGCGTTGGAAAAAGGCGCCGCGCTGGAAGCTGTTCAGCTCCTTGTCGTAAGAGAGCACGATTGGATCGATATCGGTCAGGGTGGGGCCGGTGGGGTCGCCGCCATGATCGTCGTCCAGGCGTTTAAAATCGGCCAGGGTGGTGTGGTTCAGCGGCCGGGCGGGCTGGTAGCGAAGGTCATTCTCCTCGTTGCCTTTCGCGGCGGGAACGGGCGAAAGGAGGTTCATGTTGACGAGGCGGTTGAGGCACTCGTTCAGGATCTGGGTGGGCACGCCGAGTTCGGTGCCGAGTTCGCTGGCGGTGCACGGGGGGCGGCAATCGCGGAAACGCCGGCCGATGCGGAGGAGCACGGTGAGGGAAAGGCGTTCCCGCATCGACTCGGCGAGGGTGTTCCACGCGGCCTGGCTGTTGCGGAAATGAACGTTCTGGAGGGCGTAGCTCACCTGGCCGCCCAGCAGCAGGAAAAACCAGAATACATAGAGGCCGAACATCAGGATGGGCAGGATGCCGAGGGAGCCGAAGAGGCTGCGCTGTTGCACAACTTTCGACAGGTAGAGGAAGGCGAGGTAGTTATTGGCCACTACCAGAAGGCCCACCAGCACGGCTCCCGCCACGGCGCTCCGCCAGAGCACCCGGGTGTTGGGGATGAATTTATAAAAAAGGGTAAGAACCAGCATCAGCAAAACGACGGACAGGGACGGTAGCAACCAGCGCAAAAAATGCACCAGAGTGGCGCCGAGGCCGAAGGGCAGGGTTTGCTCCACGAGGTTTAGGTAGGCGCCGGCTGAGAGGCTGGTCACGACCGCGAAAAATAGGACGGCTCCGAGCGTCAGCACGGTCCAGTAAAAGACCACGCGCATGACCCAGGAACGCCCCTGCCGCACGCCCCAGATCTCGTTGAAGGCATTCTCCACCGAGGTAAACAACTGGAGCACGATCACAATCAGGGTGACGATGCCGACGATACCGGCGGTGCTGTTGCGGGAGCCGGCGATGAAGCCATCGATGAGCTCGACCAGTTCGGGGTTGACCTTGGGCGGGGGGGCTTCGGCGGGGGCGGTCCCGGCCTCTTGGGGGGCGAGCTTCAGATTCGCGGCCGCGATGACATCGGAGCGGGTGACGGGTTTGGCGCTGGAGGGCTGGCTGGCCTCGAGCTCCTCGTATTGGGTGACCTGGGGGGCGACGAACTTGATCAGCCGGTTGAGGGTATTGACCGCGAGGTGCGGGTCTTGCCGGTCGAGCACAAATCCGGCGACCAGGACGGCGATGGCCATCAAGGGTCCCAGCCCGAGCAGCGTGGAGAAGCTCAGGGAGGCGGCGCGGCTGGGGGCCTTGGTCTCGTTTAGCCCGGTGAGGGTGATGGAGATCACGCGCAAGCAGGCATAACACCGGCCGCGCAGCGACCGGCTTTCCAGATACTCGTTCAGCCAGATGTCGCGGGCGCAAATCTGGCTGGCGCGTTGCCAGAGGGGGAGGCCGGGAGCGGACATACGGTGGCTCAGGTCGTGAACAAAAAGTGGGCCAGGCCGCAGGCGCCGGCCACTCCGAGGACGGCGGCGGCGAGCACGGTGGCCAAGCGCAGGACGATGGTGGAAAAATACAAGCCGCTGGCGGCGGCCGCGCTCAGGGCGAGCGGGTAGGACTGGTCTTCGAGGGCAAAGAGCGAGCCGGCGAACCCGAGCCCGAGCAGGGCGGCGAAGCGCACCCCTGGATACACGGCGACCGCGCCCAAGGCGAGGCACACCCCGAGGCTGAGATTAAGCAGACCCAGCAGGGCGAAGGGGGCCTGCAGGATACCGCGCAAATCTGCGGCCATGACCACATCGATCAGGGGCAGCAGGTAGGCGGCGGCGGTGATAAAAAGAATCGCCATCGCGGTGTTCAGGCCGATGCCGGCGGCGCGGGCCTGCGCGATGGCGGGATCGGCGCGATGGCGCGTCTCCTGCGTGCGACCTTCGGCAGCGAGCAGCATCTCGCCCACGGTGATCGCGCGCCCCTGTTCCCGGGGGATGTTGAGCGGGTGTATGTGGAGGGGCTCCTTGGCTTTGACCCGCAGGCTTTTTTTGGCGGGGAACAGGGCTTCGAGCAGGGCGGCGTTGGTGTTGATCGTCAGCCATTCCTCGGCCGCGGCGTCGTAATACAGCGTGTCTGAGTCGGCTTTGCCGTTTTCGGCCAGCGAGGTGAGTTGTTCAAGGGTGAAGGGCCCGCGTGCCTCGGTCTCCTCGGCTTGGCGGATATAAAACTCCTGCGTGGACAGTGACATTGGCGGCTAGGCTAGGCGGGGGTTCCGGTGCTTGTCCAACGACGAATCAAGCGAGCGGACGCGCAGGGGATTACATACGCACCAGTGTGCGCAGTCCGAGCAACCCGAGGCCGGTCTCGAGCAGCAACAGGGTGCGGGCGCAGAGACGCAGGCGGCGGGCGCGCACGGCGGGGTCGTCCACCGCGACTTTTTCCACGGTGTAGAAGGCGCTGAAGGCGCCGGCCAGCTCGTAGAGGTAGAGGCAGAGCACGTGGGGGCGCAGCGAAGTGGTGCACTGGGCCTGGGCGTCGGCGAACTGCACCAGTTTGCGGGCCAGGGCCAGTTCGGCGGGGCTTTCCAGCGGGCTGGCGCCGGCCTCGGAGGCGGGGTCGCCGGGGGTGGCGCCGAGCTTGCGGAAGATCGAGTGGATGCGGGAGACGGCGTAGAGCAGGTAGGCGGCGGTGTTGCCTTCGAGGGAGATCATCTTGTCCCACGCGAAGGTGTAATCGCTGGAGCGATTTTGGGAGAGGTCGGCGTATTGCACCGAGCCGATGCCGACGATCTCGGCGATGGCGCTGCGTTCGCGCTCGGCGAGTTCGCCGGACTTCTCTTCCACCAGGCGGCGGGCGCGCTCGATGGCCTCGGCCAGCAGGTCCTTCAACTTGATGTTTTCGCCGTTGCGCGTTTTCAGGGGGCGGCCGTCCTCGCCCAGCACGGTGCCGAAGCCCAGGTGTTCGAGGCGCAGGAGCGGGCGGTTAGTCCGCGCGAACCATTTTTGGGCGGTCAGAAAAAGTTGTTCGAAATGGTCGCCCTGCCGCTTGTCGACGACGTAGAGAGCGGTGTCGGCGCGGAAGTGCGAGGCCCGGTAAAGAATGGTGGCCAGATCGGTCGAGGCGTAGTTGGCGGCGCCGTCGGCTTTGCGCACGATGAAAGGGTTGGGCCGCTCGGCCTGGCGGGAGTAGCGCGGGTTTTCGTCGTGGAAAACCACTAGGGCGCCCTGGCTTTCCTCGGCCACGCCGCAATTGACCAGTTCAGAATAAACGGCGGAGACCTTGTCGTTGTAAAAACTCTCGCCGAGGGTGTGGTCGAAACGGATGCCGAGCTGGTCGTAGATTTTCTGGAAGGCGGCGACGGAAACCTCGCCGATGCGGCGCCAGATGGCGAGGTTCTCGGGGTCGCCGGCCTGGAGTTTCACGAGCTCGGCGCGCGAGGCTTCCAGCACGGCCGGATCGGCGTCGGCGGTGGTGTTGCCCGTCTTGTAAAGCCGTTCAAATTCCTCCAGCGGAGCCTCCGCTAGGGCGGCCTCGAGGGCGGCCTGATCTTTGGCGAGCGCTTGTTTATACGCCCAGATGATTTTGCCGAAGGAGGTGCCCCAATCGCCGATATGATTATCCCGGATCACGTGCGCGCCGGCGAAGGCGGCGATGCGGGCCACGGCTTCGCCGATGACGGCGGAACGCAGGTGGCCGACGTGCATTTGTTTGGCGGTGTTTGGCGAGGAATAGTCCACGACCCAGGTCTGGCCGGCCAGGAGGGTGGCTGCGGCGGTTCGCAGGGTCGCGGGCGAGCCGAAGTTGGCCAGCCAAGTTTCCAGCGTAGAGGGGCGGAGGGTGAAATTAAGAAAACCCGGTCCGGCGATCTCAACCGTAGTGATGGCAAGGAGTTCCGGCGGGAGGGCGGCGACCAGGGCCTGGGCGACGGCGCGGGGATTTTGTTTGGTCTGCTTGGCGTAGGCGAGCACGCCATTGGCTTGGAAATCCCCGTGCTGGGGGGCGGCTACGCGCACCTCGGGGATAAAGAGGGCGACGTCAAAGCCGGCGGTGGCGGCGGCTTGTTTCAGGCCTGCGTCGAGCGCGGCGGCGAGGTGGAAGGGCACGGACATTCGCGAAGTGAAGGCTTCGGGGGAGTCGCCGCGCAAGCCCCGTTATAGGCTCGACTTTTACACAATTTATGGTGAAGTCGAAAGTTTCCGGCCCACCGGCCCGTCCATTTCTTTTCTTTAACTACACATGTCGAAACGCACTATTCCCCAACGCCGCTTTATCAAGCCATCGTTCACCTCTCTGATCGAGAAAAAGCGTGATGGCCAAGAGTTTAACCAAGAGGAAATCCGCTTCATCATCGACAGCACGCTGGATGGCGAGATGCCCCAGCCCCAATTGGCGGCCTTGTTGATGGCCATATACTTCCAGCAGATGTCTGCCCAGGAGACAGCCATCCTTACGGAAGAGATGATGCTTTCCGGCGAGGTGATTGATCTTTCCAGCATCGCGAAGCCCAAGATCGACAAATACTCCACGGGCGGGGTGGGCGACAAGACCTCCCTTGTCCTGGTGCCTTTGGCCATGGCCAGCGGCGTGGTGGTGCCCATGATGTGCGGTCCCGAGCATGATTACGTGATCGGCACCCTCGAGAAACTCGCCTCCGTGCCCGGCCTGAAGACCAATCTCTCGGTCGATCAATTCACCAACCAACTGGCCAAAATCAACGGTGCGATCTGCGCCCAGACCCCCGATCTCGCTCCGGCCGACGCCAAATTCCTCGAGCTACGCAAGGAGACCGGCACCATCCCCAGCCTCCCGCTTATCACCGGCAGCGTGCTCTCCAAGAAGCTCGCCGAGGGCAGCGAGGGTCTCGTGATCGATGTAAAATGGGGCAATGGCTCCTTCATCAAGGATCTCGAGCAGGCCAAGCAACTCGCCCGCGCCATGACCCGGGTCGGCCGTTCCTTGAAGCGTCGCTGCGTCGCCCTGGTGACCGACATGAACCAGCCGCTCGGCGATACCGTCGGGACCTCGTTGGAACTCAAGGAGGCCATCCAGCTACTGAAGGGCGAGGGCCCCGAGGATATGAAAGAGCTCGTGCTCAAGCTGGGCATGGAAATCGTCCGCCTCGCGGGCGTCGCTGGCTCCACCCTTTCGGCCAAGCAGACCGTCGAGCGCCACCTCACTGACGGCACTGCGCTGGAGAAGCTCAAGGACTTGGTGAAGGCCCAGGGCGGCGACGCCTCCTACATCGACGACCCGGAAAAATTCCCCAAAGCCAAGTATATCCGCAAGCTGCCCGCGCCCAAGCGCGGTTATGTCCATACCATCAACGCCGCCATGATTGCCCGCGGCGTGCACATCCTGGGCGCCGGCAAGGACAAGCCCAGTGATAAAATCGACTTCGCGGTCGGGGTGTCGGAGATCAAGAAGGTCGGCACCCAGGTCAAACAGGGCGAGCCCCTGATGATGATCCACTACAATGACGAGGCCAAGCTCGAGCAGGCCTTGAACTACTTCAAGGATGCCTACCGTCTCGCTCCCAAGCGCCCGACTCCGCCTCCCTTGGTGGTGGAGCGCGTGGCCTGAGGCCGTTGCCTGTGAAGGATAAAAAACCCGGCCCTTGGGCCGGGTTTTTTAGTGGGCGCGGAGACCCTGTTTGGAAGGGAGCGGGGAGGGCCGCTCCGGATCAGAAAAGGGCGTAGCCCTCGGGGTCCAACCCCCGGCATTATCCTAAATTCCGCAGTTCAACTTTACCACGGATTACACGGATTCAGAGCGTTGCGAGGGCGGCTAAGGCCTAAAATGATTCACCCGCCAAGTGAAGATCACTGGATTCATAACGCTTTGGTTATCGGTGTTCTCCGTGTAATCCGTGGTTTCCACTGCGTTTTTTAGGATCAGAGCTGCACGGGCAGGCCGATTTCGATGATCTGGGTGGGCAGGATGCGGTAGTAGTCTTTCACCGGGGAGGCGTTGCGGCTGAGGAAGGCGTAGAGGCCCTTTTGCCATTCGAACATGCGCGCGTTCCCCCCGAGGATGATCATCTCGCGGTTGAAGTAGAACGTCGTGGCGGCGAGGTTGAGCGGCACGCCCTGCGCCTTGATGCGCTCGACCATCTTGGCGACGTCGGGCGACTCCATGTAGCCGTAGCGCACGACGGCCCGCCATACGCCTTCGCCGATGGACTCGAGGCTCATGCGCTCCTCTTCGTCGACGGCGGGCACTTCCTCGGTCAGGATGGTGAGCAGAACGGCGTTTTGCTGAAGGCACTTGTTGGCCTTGAGGTGATGCAGGAGGGCGAGGGGGGTGCCCTTGGGGGTGGCGACCATAAATACCGCCGAACCGGGCATGCGGACGATGTTTTTGCTGCGGGCGATGCTGGCGAGGTCGAGCTCGGTCACGGCGGAGCCATAGACCTTTTCCTGAATCTCGTCGCGACCGCGGCGCCAAGCGTGCATGATGGCGAGGATGACCACGGCCATCGCAAGGGGCAGCCAGCCGCCGTCGAAAAACTTGTGGAGGTTGGACTTCAACAGGGCGAGGTCGACCACGAGAAACACGCCGGCCAGACCGGCGGCGCGGGCCCAAGACCAGCGCCAGCGGTGGCGGGTGACCCGGTAAAAAGCGTAGGTGGTGACGGCCATCGTGCCGGTGACGGCGATGCCGTAGGCAGCGGCGAGGGCATCGGACGAGCGGAAGCTGATCACCACCCAGATGGAGCCGATGGCGAGCAGCCAGTTCATCAGTGGGATGTAGATCTGGCCGGAGTGCTCGGCGTTGGTGTGGATAATCTTCAGGCGCGGGAAGTAGCCGAGCTGGATGGCTTGGCGGGTCAGGGAGAAGACGCCGGAGATCAGGGCCTGACTGGCGATGATGGCGGCGGCGATGGACAGTAGCACCAGACCGAGGCGGAGCGGCCCTTCCGGGGCGAGGGCGAAGAAGGGGTTGAGGTCGCCCTTGGGGCCGTCGGCGTAGATCTCGGGATGCTCGATCACGTAGGCGCCCTGGCCGAAGTAATTCAGCACGAGGCCGGGGAAGGCCACGAAATACCAGGCGCCGGCGATGTAGCGGCGGCCGAAATGGCCCATGTCGGCGTAGAGCGCCTCGGCGCCGGTGACGGCGAGCACGATCGCGCCTAGCAGGGCGCCCATGCCGATGGGGTCATGGACGAGGAGCTGGTAGCCGTAGAAGGGATTGAGCGCGGCGAGGATGGCGGGGTTGTCGATGATTTTGACCCCGCCGAGCAGGCCGAGGACGAGAAACCAGAGTCCCATCACGGGGCCAAAGAAGAGCCCGATGGTGTGGGTGCCCTTGCGTTGGACGTAGAAGAGGGTGCCGAGGATGACCACGGCGAGCGGCACCACGAAACGCTCCATGGCGGGGTTGATGTTTTTGAACCCTTCGGCTGCGCCCAGGACCGAGATGGCGGGCGTGATGACGCCGTCGCCGTAGAGCAGGGCGGCACCCAAGAGAATGACGATAGTCCCGAAACCCAGACCGCGGGCGACCGAGGCGGGGCGGGTGTCGCTGAGGGCCAGCAGGGCGAAGATGCCGCCTTCGCCGCGATTATCGGCCTTCATGATGAAGCTGAGATACTTGATGCTGACGATGAAGGTCAGGGCCCAGAAAATCAGGGAGAGGATGCCGAGCACGCGTTCTTCCAGGGGAAGGGTGAGCGCGGAGTGCTGGAGGCACTCGCGCATGGTGTAGAGCGGGCTGGTGCCGATGTCGCCGAAGACCACCCCTAGTGCCCCCAGGCTAAGACCGAGACTGGCTCGGTTGGACGAAGGGGACGGCGCGGGGGCGGTGCTCATGCTTATGTAAGGGACCAGCACTGACTGACGCGGGGCGGGAGTCAACGGCGGCCGAGCGAGCGCGTCCCGGCGTTGACGGATGCTTGGGCGCGCGCAGGGTGGCACAGCCATGAAACCCATCGTTTGGAAGACCGTGAAGACCTACTCCGACATCCGTTATGAAAAAGCGGATGGCATCGCCAAGGTCACCATCAACCGTCCCCACCGGCGTAATGCCTTCACGCCGGATACAGTGCACCAGCTCTATGCGGCTTTTCTCGACGCCCGCGAGGACCCTGCCATCGGCGTGGTGCTTTTAACCGGTGAGGGCCCGCACACCGATGGCAAATACGCCTTCTGCGCGGGTGGCGACCAGGGCGTGCGCGGTTCCGCCGGCTATGTCGGCTCGGATGGCGTGCCCCGGCTTAACGTGCTCGATTTGCAGCGGCTCATCCGCTCCATGCCCAAGGTCGTAATCGCGCTGGTGGCGGGCTATGCCATCGGCGGGGGGCATGTTTTGCACGTGGTCTGCGATCTCACGATCTCGGCGGACAACGGGGTTTTCGGGCAGGTCGGCCCGCGCATGGGCTCTTTTGATGCGGGCTTCGGCAGTGGTTATCTGGCGCGCCTGGTCGGCCAGAAAAAAGCACGCGAGATCTGGTATCTTTGCCGGCAATACTCGGCGCGCGAGGCCCTCGACATGGGGTTGGTCAACGCGGTGGTGCCGGTCGCCGAACTCGAGGCGGAGGGGGTGCGCTGGGCGAATGAGATCCTCGGGCACTCGCCGCTCGCCATCCGGGCCCTCAAGAGCGCCTTCAATGCCGAGCTGGACGGTCAGGCGGGCATCCAGGAGCTGGCGGGAAATGCGACCCTGCTCTACTACATGACGGACGAGGCCAAGGAGTTCCACGGCGCGCAACGGGAGAAACGCCCGCCTGACGCCCGGCGTTTCCCCTGGCTGCCTTGAGCGGCGCCAGATCGTGGGCCGGCCGCGCGATGCAGGGTTGCCAAACGGCGGGGAGGGCCGCCACTTTGCCATCATGACCCGCCCCCGTTTTTTCCTTTCCCTGCTTCTCCCCCTCGTGCTCGCCATTTTCTCCGGATGCGCGACGTCCAAGAAAAAAGACTATCCCGAGACCGTCGCCCGTTTCCTGCTCGAGGCCAGTCCTTCCGAGGCGGGGGCCACCGTGCAACTGCCGCGCAGCGGGACCACCATTCTGGTCGCGCCTAAGACCTATTTTACCGAGTATGACATCGTGAGCTGCTCGGCGGTGATGAACGAGCTCGGCCGCAGTCTGGTTTTTAAACTCACGCCCGAGGCCGCCCGCGACCTCTTCCGCCTCACCGCCACTAGCCGGGGCAAGCGCTTGGTCACCGTGGTCAACGGTGTCGCCATCGGGGCCCGGCGCATTGAGGATCCGCTCTCGGACGGTTATCTGGTCACCTATGTCGAGGTGGACGACGACAAGCTGGACGAGTTTGCCAAAAACATCGTGAGCACTTCGGTCGATGGCCGTAAGGAGCTCGAAAAGCGCAATCGCTGATGGCTGCGGCGGAGGTGCCCCGAGGCACGTGGAGGGCGGGTCTGCGCGTGATCGCGCTGGTGTGCGGATGCGCCCTGGTGGGCTGCCGGGACGGCGCGGGTGCCGCCGCCGCAGGCCTGCCGCAGTCTGGCACCGCCAGGCCGGCCGCGGCGGTGCCACGGCGGGTGGAGCTCGTCTGGCCCACCCCCAACCGCGCTTACGCGGAGGGACGCGATATCGCGGCTTTCGTCCAACCGACGGCCTCCGGGGTGGCGACTTCCGGGTTGTTTGGCAGCGTGCGCAGCGGCGGGCGCCAATTCCACGAGGGCCTGGATCTCTTGCCGCTGGAGCGGGACCGGGCGGGCGAGGCGCTTGATCCGGTTTTCGCGGCCCTGGCCGGGGTGGTGCGGCACATCTACCGCAAGCCGGGCGGCAGCAACTACGGCCGCTACATCGTGCTGGAGCATCCGGCGGAGTCCCCGCCGGTTTACACCCTTTACGCGCATCTCGCCGAGGTGTCGCCGGACCTCGCCCCGGGCGCGGTGGTGCGGGCGGGGCAGACCATCGCCCGCATGGGACGCAGCGCGTCCGGCGGGGGCATCCCCAAGGACCGGGCGCATCTGCATTTTGAGATCGGGGTGCGCCTCAGCGATGGTTTTGAGGGCTGGTATCGCGGGCGTGGCTTTGGCAGTCCGAACGAGCAGGGGCTGTTCAATGGCATGAATTTGCTCGGGCTGGATCCACTTGAGTTTTTTGCCCGGGCGCGTTCCGACGGGTTGGCATCGCTCGACGTCGTGTTTCAGACCTTGCCGACGGCGGTGCGGGTGCGGGTGGCGTCGCCTGACGCACCGGATTTCCTTCGTCGTTATCCCTCGCTAAAAGAGTCGGCGGCCGGAGGGGGCGGGGGTTGGGAAATTGATTTCTCCGCCACGGCGGTGCCTTTGCGCTGGCGGCGTCCTTCTGGGGAGAACTTCAACGGCTGGCGTCGGGGCGAGGCCCGGGTGGTGTTTCAAGACGAGGCCTTGCTGGCAGCCAACCGCGGTCGGGATCTGGTGGATAGACGGCGTGGCGTGGTGGTGCCGGGGGAGGATTTGGAGACGGTGCTTGGCCTGCTTTTCGGCCGCTAGGGGCCGGCCTGCCCCACGGGTGCAATCGGCTCATCTTCGGGCCCGTTTGTCGGTAGTTCAGGCTAAGTCACCAAAGCTACCATTTCATAAACCTCCTTTTCGCTTGGGTTTAAGACACTGTTGGCATCCGGGATTATCCTAAAGAGTGTTGGGCTGCACTTTTTAGTTGCATATAGTTGCACTATATCTCGGTGTTTTATGCGAAGCTTTTTACTTTTTACTTTTTAATTTCAAGACACTACGGTATTATTGTTTTTATTCGATTAGTTCTCCTGCCTACCTAAACACATGATCGACAACACTTTTGCCTCGCTTTATTGCGCGCAGCGTAAGATTGAGCAGGGGGATTATGCCAAGGCAGTTATGAGCGAGACTCTATATCCGCACGCGAAGGTGGTTGCACCTCTGGTCCGTTTGCTGTGGCCGCGGCATTTCGCGGCGGATCATGACTTTATTGAGGCAGTGGGTAAGTTGCGCCGATTTCGGGAGGTTTTTAATGAAGCCGAGGATTTTGCGCATCATCCGGACAATGTGGGCTTTTCCCGGGACACGCTGAACCTGCGGATTTCTTCGCGGCGTATGAGGCGCCTTGTGCGCGAGGTCTTGCATCCTGAGTTGAGTGGTCTGGACAAGGCGCAGGACCAGTCGGTTGCGCCCTTCAAGGCCGAGCCGGAGCAAGATGCTCCTGCTTCTAGCGATCGGGATTGCGGTTCGGGCACCAGCTGAGCTGCGCTCCTGCAGCTGCCCGGGTCGCTTCGCGGCGACTTGGCGCCCCCTTTGGGCGGGCGCCCCGATTCGAGATGGCATCCGGGTTTTTTCGCCCTGCGGGCTCTCCCGCCGCCTACGGCTCCGGGCTGCGTCAGCTCTGCCTCGCTCCGTCCTTCGCTCGGTCCGCGCCGAAATCGGCTCGGCTCCTTGCCCCGCGGCTCTGCCGTCCAACTGAAGGAGCCCGGCCGACGCCGGGTCGTCGGGTGGGATAAAGTCGGTCCTTGCGGACGTGCCCCGGATCGACTTTCGATGTCAACGCGCTTTGCGGCGCACTGGCTAGTTGCCCGGGTGGTGGAATGGCAGACACGAGGGTCTTAGAAGCCCTTATCGAAAGGTGTGCAGGTTCGACTCCTGTCCCGGGCACCAGCAGGGCGGTTCGTTTTGTGTTTTGTCCGGCGTGGGTTGGTGCTGCGGTTGTCGAACTCCATGTCGCCTGCTGAAATTGATCCCGATCTCGAACCCGGTCTTCGGGCGGACGCGCGGGCGGTGGCGGCGGCCTGGCTGCGGATCGGGATAGGCGCGGCGGTGGCGGCGCAAGCGATGGTTTTTTCTCTCGCGGTTAACCTCACCCCGGCGGAGGGCGCGGCTTATTGGCTGGTTCATGGCGGATTGTTGGCCAGTGCGCTGGGGGTTTTGTTTTTTTTGGGGCGGGATTTGCTCGGCGGGGCCTGGGCGGCGCTGCGCGCGCGGCGGGTGACCATCGACTTACTCTTTTTGCTCACCCTGCTGGGGGCCTTGGGCGGCTCCCTCCTCAGCACGTTCACGGGGACGGGCTCGGTTTATTACGAGGTGGTGGCGGTGCTGGTCGTGGTCCACACCCTGGGCAAGCTGGCCGGGGCGCGCAGCCGGGCGGCGGCGCTGCGGGCGGCGGACGCGGAGGCGGGGAAATATGACCGTTGCGCGGTGTCCGGGGGGGATGGCCGCGAGGAAATCCGGCTGGTGACGCAGCTGCGGGGCGGGGAGCGCGTGGCGGTGGCGGCGGGCGGCTCGATCTGCGTCGATGGCGTGATCCACGAGGGGTGCGCCTATGTGGAGGAGGCGGCGCTCACCGGCGAATGGCGGCCGGTAGCGCGTGGCCCGGGCGACCGGGTGTGGGCGGGCTCGCGGGCGCTCGACGGTCGTTTGGTGGTGGTGGCGGAGGCCGGGCCGCGACGGTTGGACGGGGTCTTGCGGGCGGTGGCGGAGGCGCGCCTGGCGCCCTCGCGTTTCCAGGCGCGGGCGGATCGGTTGATGGCGTGGTGGCTCCCGGTCGTGGCGGGGGCAAGCGTGGCTACTTTTCTCGGCTGGTGGCTGGGGGCGGGCGTGCCGTGGGCGCGGGCTTTGTTCAACGCCATGGCCGTGCTTTTGGTGGCTTGTCCCTGCGCGATGGGGCTGGCGACGCCGGTGGCGGTGTGGGGCGGGCTGGCGCGGCTGGCGCGGCTCGGCATCGTGGCGCGTAGCGCGGATTTCCTGGAGGCGTTGGCCGAGGTGGACTGGGTCTGCTTTGACAAAACGGGCACGCTCTCGGAGGAGGCTTTGGTGGTGCGCCGCTGGGTATTTGAGCCGGCTTGGGTGGGGCGTGCGATGGAGTTGAAGGCAGCGGTGGCGGCGGTGGAGCGAGGTCTGGAGCACCCGTTGGCGCGGGCTTTGGCGGTCGCCGGGGCGGAGAGGGGGCAGGAGGCCGAGGAGCGTCACTTTGAGCCGGGGGCCGGGGTGGAGGGGGTGGTCGCGGGGGTGGGGCGGGTGCGGGTGGGCGAGCGGACCTTCGCGGGTGGGGAGGCGCACGATCCGGTTGACGGCAAGTGCGTCTGGGTGGCGGTGGATGGCGTGCCTGCGGCGCGAGCGATCCTGGATGAGCGCTGGCGCGAGGGGTTGGCCGAGACCGTGGCGGGCTTGCGCGCGCTTGGTTTGGAACTCGAGGTCTTGACCGGCGATGCGCAGGCGCCTGGGGAGGTCGGGGGGGTGCCGGTGCGGGCCGGGCTGACGCCGGAGGAAAAACGGGCGCGGGTGGCGGTGCTCTCGGCGGAGGGGCGGCGGGTTTTGTTTGCCGGTGACGGAGTGAATGATGCGGCCGCGATGGGGGTGGCTGCGGGTGCGCTGGCCTTGCGGGGTGGAAGTGCCCTGGCCCGGGCGGCAGCGATGGCGGTCTGTGCGGGGGATGACTTGCGGCGTCTGCCGGAGGCGGTGCGGGGGGCTCGGCGGGTGGCGGCGGGCGTGCGGGCCAATTTGCGCTTCGCGGCCGGCTACAACCTCGCCGGCATGGCGCTGGCGGCGTCGGGTTGTCTGCACCCCGTGGTGGCGGCTTTGCTCATGGTGGGCTCAAGCGTTTGGGTGGGGGCGCGGGCGGTGCGCAGTGCGGAGGCGGCCGAAACCAGATTCCGCAGCTCAATTAAAGGTCAATCCCGGGCGGCTTAGCGGTCGAGGATGCCGCGTTGCAGGGCGAGGCTGGCGGCGTGGGTGCGGTCCTTGGCTCCGAGTTTTTGCATGATGCGCGTGATATGCAGCTTAACCGTATTGTCGCTGATGTTGAGTTCGCTCCCGATAATCTTGTTGGAACTGCCCTTCACCAACTGCTCGATAACTTGGATTTCCCGCGCGGTGAGATCCGGACCCTGGCGACCAGCACCTTCCCGAGGCAGGCTGGGGATTCTTTGAAAATGCCGAGTAATACCTTGGACGATACTCCTTCCGGCAAAGCGCGGTATTCGGCTTTTTAAAGGAGGATGAGCCTATGGCCCGCTCCGGTGCGGGTGAATTGTTTTGGCCGCGGGAGCTGAAATTGAGTTGTTACTTCGTTCAGCCACAGCCGGTCTTCAGGCAGCGTGCAGAGGGTAGTTCCCACCCCCGGCGCCGGGGTCCTTTAGGGCCTGTAATTAAATAAGTTTAACAAGATGACGCCGAGATTTTGGTCGCGAGCAAGGCGCGTGCGAGGGCGCATCCCCGCAGGGGCTGGAACCGAGCACGCAACGCAGTTCCCGGCCTAAGGATCAAGCCATGTTGTAACAGTTATTTAATTACAGGCCCTTAGTTGCCCGGGTCGTGTCGAGGCGATTTGGCGGCCCCTTGCGGTGGGGCCCTCGGGTCGAAATACTCTCTGGGTATGGTTCACTCGGCGGGCCCACCCTCCGCCTTCGGCTCCGCGCTGCACCATCTTCCGCTTCGCTCCGTCCTTCGCCTGGTTCGCGCCGAATTACTTTCCCGTTTCCGGCGGCGGTGGCGCAAAGATGGCGCTGGCGGCGAGGGCCCGGGCGGCTTTGCTTGGGTAACGTCTATTCTTCACCATGAGCCCAACCACCTACCACATCCTTCACGTCGTCTCCCTGCTCGCCCTCTACGGCGGCACTTTCTACGCCTTCGCCGCCCCGGCGGAGACGCGCAAGGGCACCCTGATTTTTTCGGGCATCGCCTCCCTGCTCATGTTGATCTCGGGCTTCGGTCTGCTGGCCAAGCTCCAGCTCGGCTTTCCGGTCTGGGTGATCGTGAAACTCGTCTGCTGGCTGGGCCTCTCCGCGCTGGGTGGCATCGGCTACCGTCGTCGTGGCGCGGTCGGGGCGCTCAAGGGGACTGCGCTCGGCCTCGCGGCGGTGGCGGTCGTCATGGTCTACACCAAGCCATTCTGAGCGCACGCTGATGTCCGGCGCGCTCTGCGGGCTCTGGGTTGCTGACGACGGCCGCGTCCATACCTGCGTCGAGACGGCGACTGGCGGGCGCGAGACGCGGGCTGAGGGTTTGCGGCCTTTTGCCTGGCTGGCGGAGGGTGACTATCCGGCGGGCGAAGGCGTGATGCTCGAGCCGCTGGCCGGGGCCGGATTTTTCACCCGCTTGGCCCTGGCGGATAATCTGGCCTGCTTCGAGGCGTGGCAAGATGCCTGCAAGGCGGCTGGCGCGAAGGGGCTCGACGTCGTGCGTCCGCTCGAGAGCCAATACCTCCTTCAGGCGCGCCGGCGGCTCTTTGCCGAATTGCCCTTTGGCCGTTTGCGGCGCTGCCAGCTCGACATCGAAACCGGCTCGGCCTCGGGAGCCTTTAGCGATGCGGCACAGGCGGATGACCGGGTGCTCGCCATCGGCCTGCGGCAGGGTGGGGTGAATCGTTTTCTGGTGCTGGCAGAGGAGACCGATGCCGCGGAAAAGCATTTGCTGGAGGAGCTCAACGAGGCTCTGGCCGAGCTCGATCCCGATACCATCGAGGGGCACAACCTCTTCAAATTCGACCTCGACTACCTGCGCCAGCGGGCCAAGCGGCACAAGGTCCCTTGTGCGTGGGGGCGTTTTGGCCAGCGGGCCAAGTTTCGCGCCAGCCGGCTCAAAGTCGCCGAGCGCTGGGTGGACTTCCCGCGCTGCGATCTGCCTGGGCGGACGGTTATCGATACTTACCTGTTGGTGCAGCTCCACGACATCACGGCGCGCGAGCTTCAGTCCTACGGCCTCAAGGAGGTCGCGATCTACTTCGGCGCGACCACCGATGAAGATGGGCGCACCTACCTGGCGGGGGATCGTATCGCGGCCGCCTACCGGGAGGATCGCGAGACCTTCCTCGCCTACCTCGGCGATGATCTTCGCGAGACGGCGGGAGTGGCGGACGTCCTGCTCCCGACCTACTTCGAGCAAACCAAGACCTTCCCCATCCTCTTTCAGGAGGCGACGCTGCGTGGCACCACCGGCAAGATCGACCTTCTCTTCCTGGAGGACTACTATCACGCCCGTCGGGCCTGCCCGGTGCCTCCGGAAATCGCGCCCTTCGAGGGCGGCTACACCCGGAGTTTTCAGGAAGGGGTCTTCCGCCACGTCCTGCACTTCGACGTCGCCTCGCTCTACCCGAGCCTCCTGCTCCTCCTTGATCGCAACCCGCGCAACGACCCGCTCGGGGTGTTTATCCCGCTGCTCCGCCGGCTGCGGACTTACCGGCTCAAATACAAACAGATCGCGCGCACCGGTCCAACTCCCGAGGAGCGGGCGGAGGCGCAGGCGCGGCAGGCGAGTTTCAAGATTTTGATCAACTCCTTCTACGGTTACCTCGGTTTCTCCGGCGCGCGTTTTGGCGACGGCGAGCTAGCGGCGGAGGTAACCCGGCGCGGGCGCGAGTTGTTGCAGCAATTGATCGAAGGTTTCGCGGCGGAGGGCGCCACGATCCTTGAGGCGGACACGGACGGCATCTACCTTTCTTCAGAAGCGTATTTTGACCGGCCGGGCGACTTGCTGGCCAAGGTCGAGAAACTTCTCCCGGCGGGCATCGAGCTCGAGCACGACGGCCGTTACGACGCCATGTGGTGCTACAAGGCCAAAAACTATGCCCTGCGCGAGGGCGACAAAGTCATCTTGCGGGGCAGTGCACTCCGTTCGCGCGGTATCGAGCCCTTTCTGAAGGGGCTCACCTGGCATCTGATCCGCTACCTTCTGGGCCTTGCGCCGGAGTCGCCGTTGGGGCGCATCGCCCAGCTCCGCCGGGAGATCGCGGCCCGTGAATTGCCAGTCGCGGAGCTGGCGAAGGCGGAAATCCTCGGCATGAATCCGGACGCCTACGAACGCTTCATCGCGGAGGGCGGCAAGCCGCGCCGGGCGGCGGCCGAGGCGGCGCTCCAGCTCAACCCGCGACCGCGGATGGGCGAGCGCGTCAGCTACTACCTCACGCCCAAGGCCAAGGGGCGGACGAGTGATTGGCAGCGGGCGCGACCGCTCGCGCTCCACGATGCCGGCGCGCCGGAGACGGGCTACGATCCGCAGGCCTACCTCGAAAAACTGGACGACTGGCTGGAGCGCCATGGCGCGCTCCTCGGGGCGGCTCCGGCGGGTGGCGTGCAGGGCGAGCTGCTCTGATGCCCCGGTCTCAGCCTGGATCCCTCCTTGGCCCGGGTCGCGTCGAGGCGACTTGGCGGCATCTTGCGGAGGGGCACTTGGCTCGAAATAAGTTCCGGGTATTGTTCACCTCCCTGCTACCCCTCCCGCTGCATGATCTTGGCTCAGTTGCTGGTGCCGTAGTATTTTTTGTAGCTGCGGTAATACCGGTAATTTGAATAATACTCGATCCGGCGGGCGGAGAGGCCGTTCAGCACCACGCCGAGGAGCTCGTTTTTGCCCTGCTTGAGGGCTTTAATAAGTAGGATGCTTCGGCATCGAACACGGATTTCTCAACGAGGTCTTCCACTTTTTCCCCATTATCGACTTGGGCAAAACCGGTTACCTCGGCTACGTAGAACTTGCTCGTGGGGCTTTTACGGTTGGAGCTTGTTTGGGCCAATGCCACCCCGGCCGAGAGGGCGAGTAGCACGGTAAACGGAAGGAGGGCTTTGGCTTTCATGAATTTGACTTATTTTTCACGATGCGAGCCGTCATGTCGAAGACCAATTGGGGGCGTTTCATTGCCGGGCGGGGTGGATAAGCCCCGCTTTTGAGGGGGATCTTATTTGTCGGGGCCTCTGGGTGTCTGCGTTGGCCGTTTAAGCCACCACGATATTCAGGATTTTACCCGGCACGTAAATAACCCTCCGGATGGCTTTGCCCTCGAGGTGGGGCAGGGCGTCTGGGTGGGTTTGGGCGGCGAGGGTGGCGTCGGCTTCAGTGGCGCCGACGGGCAGGAGGATTTCGGCGCGTTTTTTACCATTAATCTGCACCACTACCTTGTTTTCGGTGGCGACGAGACGGGCTGGATCGTAGGCGGGCCAGGGGGCGAGCCCGAGGCTGGGGGCCGAGGCGGTGCCGCCGAGGCGGGTCCAGAGCTCCTCGGCGAGGTGGGGGGCGAGGGGGGCGAGGAGTTGCAGGAAGGCCAGCGCGTCGCGGCGGGCGATACGCTCGGCTTTTTGCCAAGCGTTGACAAAGATCATCAACGTCGAGACGGCGGTGTTATAGCGTAGGCCCTCGATATCGTCGCCGACCTTCTTGATCGTCTCGTGCAGGAGTTTGGCGAGTTCCGGCGAAGTGGCGTCCTCGGCGTCGGTGATTTTCGGGTTGGTTGCGCCGGAGTCGCGTTCCACGCATTCGCGCCAGACTTTTTGCAGAAAACGGTGCACACCCTCGATGCCGGAGGGATTCCAGGGTTTCATTGCCTCAAGCGGGCCGAGGAACATCAGGTAAAGCCGGAGTGTATCGGTGCCGTGGCTGCGGATGATGTCGTCGGGGTTGGCGACATTACCGCGAGATTTGGACATCTTTTCCCCGTCCTCGCCGAGAATAATGCCTTGGTGGAACAGGCGGGTGAACGGCTCGGGGGTGGGCACCACGCCGAGGTCGAAGAGGACCTTGTGCCAGAAGCGGGCGTAGAGCAGGTGGAGCACGGCGTGCTCGGCGCCGCCGACATAGATGTCGGGCCCTTTCCAGTAATCGAGGGCTTCGCGGGAGGCGGGGGCGTCGGGGTTTTGCGGGTCGAGGTAGCGCAGGTAATACCAGCAGCTGCCGGCCCATTGTGGCATGGTGTTGGTCTCGCGGCGGGCGCGGACCCAGTGCGCGGCGGGTCGGGCGGAGGTGGCGGGCAGGGCCTCACCGGTGGCGGCGTCATACCAGATATCCACCCACTCGGGGATGGAGGCGAGGGGGCTCTCGCCGGTGCCGGTGGGCTGATAGCTGGTGACGACGGGAAGCTGGAGGGGCAGGGCGGCTTCGGGAAGGGGCAGCGCGTAGCGGGTCTCGCCCTCGATCACGCAGGTGACGGGTTCGGCGGGCAGCGGCAGGGTGGTGCCGGTGGCGACGGCGTGCGCCGTGGCCTTGGCGAAATCCTCCGCGTTCACCCACACGAGGGGGAAGGGTTCGCCCCAGTAGCGCTGGCGGGAGAACAACCAGTCGCGCAGTTTAAAGTTTATGGTCGCCTCACCCCGGCCGCGGGCGGCGAGGTCGGCGGTGATTTTGGCCTTCGCCTCTTCCCAGGGCAGGCCGGAGTAGCCGTCGGAATGAATCAGGCGGCCGTCGCCGGTGTAGGGGAGCTTGGTCGCGCCGTCACCATTGCGACCCTCGGCGTGGTCGGGCTCGATGACCTGGATGACGGGGATGGCGAACTTCTGGGCGAACGCGTAATCGCGCTCATCGTGGGCGGGGACGGCCATGATGGCGCCGGTGCCGTAGCCCATGATCACGTAATCGGCGATCCAGACGGGGACCTTTTGGCCGTTGGCCGGATTGATGGCGAAGGAGCCGGACCAGACGCCGGTCTTCTCGCCCTTGGCGAGGTCGGTGCGCTCGAGATCGCTCTTGGCGGCGGCTTGTTTGCGGTAAGCGGAGACGGCCGCGCGCTGGGCGGGCGTGGTCAGGGCGTCCGCCAGCGGGTGCTCGGGGGCGATGACCATGAAGGTGACGCCGAAGACGGTGTCGGGCCGGGTGGTGAACACCTTGAGGTCACCGAGGGCGGAGTTTTCGAGGGCGAAGAGCAACTCGGCGCCCTCGCTGCGGCCGATCCAGGCGGCCTGCATGCGCTTGGTCGAATCGGGCCAATCCACCAGTTTAAGGTCCGAGAGCAGGCGATCCGCATAAGCGGTGATACGCAGCACCCACTGGCGCAGGGGGCGGCGCTCGACCGGGTGTTTGCCGACCTCGGACAGGCCGTCGATCACCTCCTCGTTGGCCAGCACGGTGCCGAGCGCGGGGCACCACCAGACAGGCTTCTCCTCGACGTAGGCCAGGCCTTTTTTAAACAACTGCAGCCAGATCCACTGGGTCCAGCGGAAGTAGCGCGGGTCCGTGGTATCCACCTCGCGTTCGAAATCATAGGATACGCCGATAGCCTTTAACTGGCGGCGGAAGGTGGCGACGTTCTCCACCGTGACCTCGCGGGGGTGGCGGCCGGTTTTCACGGCGTAGTTCTCGGTCGGCAGGCCGAAGGCATCCCAGCCGATGGGGTAGAGGACGTTTTTACCCTTGGCGCGGTGGTAGCGGGCGAGGACGTCGGTGATGGTGTAGTTCTCGCAATGGCCGAGGTGCAGTCCGGCGCCCGAGGGGTAGGGAAACATGTCCAGCACGTAGTATTTCGGCCGGGCGGGATCGACGGCGGGGGTGCGGAAGGCGGCGGTATCGGCCCAGACCTTTTGCCAGTGGGGCTCGATTTGGAGGAAGTCGTAGTCGGTGCAGGTCGTGGGCATGGGCGGAAAAGGGGAAAGCAAAGCGCGGCGCGGGCCAAGTGGTCAAGGGAGCGGTGCGGGTGGCCTCGCGCCGGGCTTGCACCGGGCGCGGACGGGCCTTGTCTCGGCAATTTCCTTTGTCTCTATCGACCTTTCCCTTTCCGGTTCGCTAAACCCGCCCACGCCGGTTCTCCGCCCTTCGCGACTCCATGCATCTCAAAGCGCTCAAGCTTCACGGTTTTAAATCCTTCGCCGATCCCAGCACGCTGCGCTTCGAACCCGGCGTCACCGCCATCGTCGGGCCCAATGGCTGCGGTAAATCCAACGTCGCTGACGCGATCCGCTGGGTGCTCGGCGAGCAGTCCGCCAAGGCCCTCCGCGGCGGCAAGATGCAGGACGTGATCTTCGAGGGCGCCGATACCCGCAAACCCGCCCAGATGTGCGAGGTCTCGCTCCTCCTCACCGATTGCGAAAAGCAGCTCGGCAGCGAATTCCACGAGATCGAGATCATGCGCCGCGTCTATCGCGACGGCGGCGGCGAATACTTCTTCAACGGCCAGCCCTGCCGCCTGAAAGATATCCAAAAGCTCTTCATGGACACCGGTATCGGCCGGACCAGCTACTCCATCATGGCCCAGGGCCAGATCGACCAGATCCTCTCCTCCAAGCCGGAGGAGCGCCGCGCGGTGTTTGAGGAGGCGGCCGGTATCACCAAATACAAATCCCAGCGCAAGGAGGCGCTGCAGAAGCTCGCGCTGACCGAGACCAACCTCACCCGCGTGGCCGACGTGGTGGCAGAGGTCGGACGCCAGATCGGCTCGCTCAAGCGCCAAGCCCAAAAGGCGCTGCGTTTCAAAAAACTCTCCTGGCGCCTGCGTCACCTCGCGCTCGCCCACCACGGGCACCAGCATGCCCAGCTCGCCGCCCAGCTAGCCGCGCTCGAGGAGAACCTGATCAAACTCCGCGCCGCCGCCGAGACCCGCCGCGCCCATTTGCACCAGCAGCAGCACGCTCTGGAGGAAAAAAAAGCCTTCCGCTCCCGCCTCAACCAGCGCGTCCAGGAGGCCCAGCAGGCGGTCTTCGACCTGCGCTCGGAAAAAGAGCAGGCGGAAAACGCTGCCAACCTCGCCCAGATCAAACGCAGCGGCTTGGCCGAGCGTCTCGCGTCCTCCCGGGAAAATCTGGGCGAGCTGGAGATGCAGCTGCGCGAACTCGACGCCCAGGCCGACACCGGTGCGCAGGACAAGCAGATGCAGCTTACCCTGCTCGGCAGCTCCGACGCCGTCTTTCAAGACCGCAACCGCGAGCTCACCGTGCTCGACGCCGAGCTCACCCAGCTCGAGCAGGAGCTTTCGCAGACCCGGTTTCAGGTGCTGCAATTCGAGAGCAATGTCGCCCGCCTGCGGACCGACGCCACCGGCTATGAGGTGGACCAGAAAACCTCCGCCCAGCGTCACGAGGCCCTCGCCGCCGACGTCGAGGGTGTGCGTGTGCAGCAATCCGAGGCGGCCGCCCAGCATGCCGAGATCGGCGCTCGCGCCGAGGAAGCCCAGGTGGGCAAGGCCCGTGCCCAAACCGAAAGCCAGGACCTGCAGATCCAGATCGGCGAGTTGACCAAGGAATTCCGCGAGGCGCAGAAAAAGCTTCAGGAGATCGACCGGAATCTCGCCCAGCGCACCGCCCGCCTGCGTCTGCTCCAGCAGATGGCGGAGAAGTTCGAAGGCTTCGGCGAGGGGGCCAAGGCCGTCTTGCAGGGCCGCTTTGCCCCGCTTTTCGCCGCTGACGCCGCCGGCGCGAGCTTCAAGCCCCGACCGGTCACCGAGGGGTTGCGCGCCCGGACGGAGTGGGCGCGGGCGGTCGAGGCTCTCCTCGGCGCCGCCGGGGAGGCGGTGGTGGTGGCGGATCTGGAGGTCGCCCGCCGCATCCTCGCCGAGCTGGAGGGCCAGCAGATCGGCAGCGCCGCCCTGCAAATACCCCAACTCCACACCGCGCCCTCAACGGCTTCGCTCGACTTGCCCCCCGGGCTGCGCCCCGCCACCGCCGCGCTCGACGGGCACGAAGCCGGCCACCCGGCGCTCGCCCTGCTCGGCAGTTGCTTCCTCGCCGATGATCTGGGGGCGTTTCTCGATTACTGGCGCGCGCACCCGGACTTTCGTTTCCTCGCCGTGGCCACCGCCAAGGGCGAGCTGGTCGATGCACGCGGAGTCGTTTTCGGTGGCTTCCGCAAGAAGGGCGGCAACAGCCTCGTCCAGCGCGAGATCGACCTACGTGAAACCGCCGTCGCGCTGGCCGACGACCAGATCGCGCACGACGCGCAGCGCCAGGTGATCGAAGCTTTGCAGCAGCGCCTCACCGAGGCCGAGCACGGGCTAGAGGACAAGCGGGCCGAAGTGCTGGAGGCCTCCCAGCTGCTCGCCACTGTGCAGCAGGAGGAGCGCAACGCCCTGCGCGCGGTTGAGGAGCTCGCCCTGCGCGTGCAGCGCATGGATCGCGAACTCGAGCAGCTGGAGGCCGCGCGGCAGGAGACGCTCACCCGCTTCGAGCGCGCCCGCGAACAGTTGATCGAGGCCGAACACTCCGTCGCCACCGGCCGGGCCCGTATCCAAGAGCTGGAGGCCGGTATCACGACCCAGCGCACCCAGCGTGACGTGAAGCGCGACACCCTGGCGCAGGCTCGTCTGGAGCTCGCCGAGCGTCGGCAAAAAGTCGAGGTGCTCGACCGTGGTCTGGCCGACATGCGCCGGCGGCGCGCCCAGCTCGCCGAGATTCTGATCCAGCGCCAGCGCGAGATCGAGACTTGGGCGGACCAGACCGCCGCGCTCGACCAGGAGGCTGATGCCCAGCGCGCCCGCGCCGGGCAACTGGCGGAGACGCTGGTGGTCGCCGCCGGGCAGGTGGACCAGATCCGCACCGAACTCTTCGAGGTCGAACGCGCCATCAACCACGTGGAAAGCTCCCAAGACGGCATCCGCACTGATGCGGAAAAATCCGCCTCCGACCTCAGCCGTTGCGAGATCGAGTTCGCCCAGACCCAGAGTCGCGTGCAGTTCATCGTCGAGGATGTGAAGCGAGAGTTCCAGTTGCCGGTTGATAGTTACGATTGGCGCGGCCTGCTTTACCGGGCGGACGAGTCGCCGCCGGATTTGAAGGACCTCGACCTCGAGGACGAAGAGGACGAGCAGACCGAAGCCAGGACGCAGGAGGCCGAAGTCACGATTGAAGGCGCGGCCGCCGTCGCCGGAGCCGAGGCCGTGCCGGCGCCCGTCAAGCGGCGCCGCAAGGCCGGGCCCAAGCCTGATGCCACCGAGGACGAACTGGCGGCCTTGGCCGCCGCCGCGGATTGGACCGCCATCCGCACCGAGATCGATGCCCTGCGGGCCCGCCTCGCCGGCATGGGCGCGGTCAACACCGGTGCGATCGAGGAATACGCCGAGCTGAAGCAGCGCTACGACTTCCTCAAGGGGCAGAGCGACGACCTTGCCACCGCCAAAGCCGACCTGGTCCGCACCATCGACGAGATCAACCAGACGTCCATGTCGCAGTTCCAGATCACCTTCGATCAAATCAAAAAGAACTTCGTTTACACCTTTCAGACCCTCTTCGGCGGCGGTATCGCCAACCTCGAGCTGGTGGTGACGGACGATATTCTGGAATCCGGTATCGAGATCACCGCCCAGCCGCCCGGCACCAAGCTGAAGGGTATCACCTTGCTCTCCGGCGGGCAGAAAACCCTCACGGCGGTCGCCTTGCTCTTCGCCCTCTACATGGTGAAGCCGTCACCGTTTTGTTTACTTGATGAGCTCGACGCCCCGCTGGACGAGTCGAACATCGGGCGGTTCACTGACCTTTTGAAGAAATTCGTGCACGAGTCCCAATTCATCATCATCACGCACAACAAGCGCACTGTCTCGGCAGCGCAGGCCATTTATGGCGTGACGATGGAGGAGCGCGGCGTCTCGAAGACCGTCTCGATGCGCTTTAACCAGGCCCGCGGCGAGCCGGAGGGCCAGTCGGAGAACATCGCCGAGTCTGTCCGCGGCGCGAAGGCCCGCTCCGCCGCCGGCGTCTGAACGCCGTCTCTTTCTACCCCCGAATGATCACCCTATCCCGCATAAAATTACAATGGGCCGCCGGTGCCACCACTCCGGGCGACTGGTATCTCGGTTTGTTTGGCCGCTACAACCGCCCCGGCGGGCGCGGGCGGGGGCTGGCCATCAGCCTGCGCGGTGTGCTGCTTTGGTGCCTAGCGGCCTGCGTGGCGGGCTACTTCGCCGTGGCCGGGTATGTCTTCCACCGTTTGGAGCAAAAGCCGTATAACTTTGTCCGCTACGGCGATCTCCTGCTCTATCCGCTTCGTCATAAAGAAATTGATGAACTGCGTGGCCAGGCGATGATTGCGATGGGCTTCGATGATCTGAAGCGCAACAACTGGCAGCAGGGCGTGATGAAGCTGCGTATCGGGCTGGATAAATATCCCCGCGATCTGAAGGCCAGGCTCGAGGTGGCGCGCTTTTTTATCGCCGCCAAGATCCGCAATAAAGCCCAAGAGACCCTGCTCGCCGGTCTCGCCCAGGGCTACCCCGGGCGGTCCTATTTGGAATCGGCCATTTCCGTGGTCGGCGCGGGTGAAGACTACGAACTGGTGATTAGCATCTGTGATCAGGCCCTCGCGCTGGCCACGGACGCCACCCCACCGGCCGATCGTCGCTGGCTGGTCGAACAGAAAATCCGGGCGCTGCTCGCCGAGCAACGCAGTGACGACGCCCTGGCCTATCTGGAAGCCGTCACCAGTGCGCTCGACAGCCCTGCCCTTGGCGAACTGCGCGCGCTCGCCCTGCTGCAATCAAAGCGCATCGAGGAGGCCGTCACTTTCATTGAAGCTTGGTGCCTGCGTGCGCCGGAAGACTCGCAGGCCCTGCGCCTGCAGGCTCGCGTTTATCGCGAGGCCAAACGCACGGCCGATATGAATAAAGTGCTCGATTCCCTCCGCGCCCAAAACCCCGCCGAGCCCCGCATCCGCGCCTATGGGATTGTGCAAAATCTGCTGGCCGGTGAAGACCAGCGCGGGCGCGAATTGATCGAGGACTATATTTTCCGATTCGGCGGGACGCCCGCGAATCTCATTCTGTTGGCGGAGCCGCTCGCCGAGGCGAAGCGCCCGGTGGAACTCGCGATCGTGCTGGCCGCCGCCGCCGAGCGGGGCGTGATTGATATCAAGTTGGATACCGCCCGACTGCAGGTCGCGATGAACGAACGCAACTGGGTGGAGGCCCGTCAACTGATCGAGGGGCTTCGCGCTCAATTAAAGAACGATACCACCGGGCGCGCCGGTTTGCTGGAGTTTTACGGCAACCTCGTGGCCGCCGCCGCCGATCCGGCCGATGGGGCGCAAACTACCCTCACCAACTACATTGCGTTGCGCCAGTTGCCGATGTCGATGTATCGCCAGTGCATCGTGATGCTGCGGCAAGCCGGGCGGCCGCAGACGGCCCGCGAGGTCGTGCGTTTGGCTCAGGGCGTTTTTCCCGCCAACCGCTTCTTGCTGACCGCCCGTGACGAGCTTGAGGCTGAGCTGCAAACCGCCCGCGCCGCCGCCGAGGCGGCCCGGCCGGACAAGCAGATGGCGGCGGATTTTGTCACTCCTGAACGCTTCTACGCCGCTTTGGACCGCCTTGTCGCAAGCGAGGGCGGCGGGCCCGCCCTGTTGCTGCTGCGCGAGCTTCGCAAGGCGGCCCCGGCCTGGATCGCGGGTGAAGGCGAGCCGCTGGCCCGGCGTGAACTCGATCTGTATGCACAGGGCAGCGATGTGGTGGAACTGCAGGCCGCCGCCCGCCGCTATGTCAACGACGACAAGGTCCGCCTCGCCAACGCCATCTTGGTCGCCACCCGTCTCCATGATGCGGACCGCTCCGCGGATGCCCGCATCGTCCTTGATGAGATCTTGCGTCGCGTGCCGAGTCATCCGCCGGCCGTTGCCTTGAAAGCCAAGTGGTTCCCGCCCGTCCCGGCGGCCGTGGAGCCAGCCGCCGCACCAGCCAAACCCTAGGGGCAGGCCCAAACCCTCACCCGCTGGCGCGATGTTTTTCTGGAGACAGGCCCTCGGATGTGCTGGAGCCGGCCTTCTGCTCGCGGGGCCGCCCGCACAGGCGGAGACCTTGCCCGAAGCCCGGGCCTTGATCGCGGCGCACCGTCTGCCCGAGGCGCGCGAACCGCTCGAGCAACTGGTAGCCCGTGAGCCGGATAATCTTGATGCCCGCCTGCTGTTGGCCCGGGTTTACCATGGCATCGGCCGGCGGGATGAGGGTATCGAATTACTCGAGCCGACGTTGGCCGCCTATCCAAATGACCCCCGCGTGCTTGGCCTCTATGGCGGGCAATGTTTGCTCCGGGCTGGCGAACTCGGCCCGGGCCTGCGGGCGCTTCGGCTGGCGCGGCGCGGGCGGGACTTGCTGGAGAGGGCGGTGGTCTTGGCCCCGCAGGACATCTCATATCGGGAGGGTTTGGTGGATTTTTACCGGCAGGCCCCCCGCCTAGCCGGCGGTAGCCTCGCTCTGGCGCGAAGCCACGCCGAGGCAATTTCCCGCATGGATGCGGTGCGGGGTGGAGCCTGGGAGGCGGCTATTTTGGTGCAGGAAAAACGTTTCACCGAGGCCATGGCCGCCTGCGACCGGGCTCTGGCGGCAAGACCGGACGACTATGCGGCGCTTTTCTCGCTCGGCCGGACGGTTTCGGAATGCGGCCTGCGGCTGCCGGAGGGCGAGCGGGCGCTGCGACGTTGTCTGGAGAAAGTGCCGGCCCCGAGCGAGCCCAGCCACGCCGGGGTTTATTACCGCCTCGGTTTGATCGCGGAATGGCTCGACCAGAGCGAGGATGCGCGCCGGCTTTACCTTCGCTCGCTCGAGCTGGAGCCGAGTTTTAATCGTCCTACGGAGGCGCTCAAGCGGCTGGGTGCCTCCAGCTGAGCCAGGAGCATCCCGCCGGACCGCGGAGCAGCGGGGCGCGGCACGGCGCTGACCGAGCGAAGCCCGGAGCCGCAGGCGGAGGGTGAGCCCGCAGGTTGAACATTACCCGGAGGGTATTTCGAGGTCAGGGCCCCTGCGGAAGGTGCCAACAAGTCACCCCGATGCGATCGGACAACGGAATGACCCCGACTGGGCCGCCGGCATTGGGCTTATTCGAAACGCAGGGCTTCGATCGGGTCGAGCTGGGCGGCTTTATGGGCCGGGTAGAAGCCGAAGGCCACTCCGATGAAGGCGGAGAATCCTACCGCCAGCAGGATCGACTGGGTTGTAACGAGCACGGGCCAGCCGTTGAGCTGGGCTAGCAGTTGGGAAATCCCGATGCCGAGCAATACCCCGGCGATGCCGCCGAACACACTCAACACCATGGCCTCGATCAGGAATTGCACGCGGATATCCCGATCGTGGGCGCCGATGGCGAGGCGGATGCCGATCTCGCGGGTGCGCTCGGTCACGGAGACGAGCATTATATTCATGATGCCGATACCACCCACTAAAAGGGACACCCCGGCGATGGCGCCGAGCAGACCGGTCATCACGCGCGTTGTGGCGGTGGCGGTCTGGGCGAGCTCCAACTGATTGCGCACGGTGAAATCCGGTTCGCGGCCGCCGCGTCGCTGCTGGAGCAGGGCGGTGATGTCGTCCTGAATCCGCTGCATGACTTCGGGCGCGCTGGCCTCCACCAGAATGGCGTTTACGGTCGTGCGGCGGTTCAGACGGCGCATGTGCGTCGTGTAGGGCACGAGCACGTTGTCATCCTGATCCTGGCCGAAAAAGTTGAAACCCTTGCTTTTCAGCACGCCTCTCACGGTGAAGGGAATGTTGCGCACCCGGAGGGTCTGGCCGATGGGATCTACGTCCGGGAAGAGCTGCTTCACCACGGTCGTGCCGATCACGCACACCTTGCCCGCGCCTTTCACGTCGGCCTCGGAGAACATCACTCCCTCGCTGACGTCCCAAGCGCGGATGCTCAGGAAATCGACGTCCACGCCGCGGATTTCGGTATTCCAATTCAGGCCGTTGGCGAGGACTTGATTGCGGTCGCGGACCTCGGAGGAGACCGAGACGACGCCGGCCACTTCTCGGCGGATGGCCTCGGCGTCCTCGACCGTGAGGGTCGAAGCGGAGCCCCAGCCGCCGCGGGCGCCTCCGGACGAGAAGGAGCCGGCGAAAACGGTCACGACATTGCGGCCGAGGGAGGCGACCTGGGCCTCGACCTGGGTTTTGGCGCCGTTCCCGATCCCTACCATGGCGATCACGGCGGCGACGCCGATGATGATGCCGAGGGCGGTGAGCGCGGAGCGCAGCTTGTTCCGGCGAAGGGCGCGCAGCGAAATGAGGGTGGTGGCGAGGAGTCTCATGGCGTGACGCTGGTGAGTTTGGCGGCGGACTCGGCGGCGCGGAGGCGGGCCAGTTCCTCGGCGGCGTTTAGGCGGTTTTGCACCGGTTCGTCGCGGACGACGAGCCCATCGCGCACGACGAGGATGCGTTTGCAGTAGCTGGCGACGTCCAGTTCGTGGGTGACCATCACGAGGGTGATGCCCTGCTCGTTCAGGCGCTGGAAAACCCCCATGACCTCGATGGACGTGCGGCTGTCGAGATTGCCGGTGGGCTCGTCGGCGAGGAGCAGGCGGGGCTGGTTGACGAGGGCGCGGGCGATGGCGACGCGTTGCTGCTGGCCGCCGGAGAGCTGGGAGGGGAGGTGGTCGGCGCGTTCGGCGAGGCCGACGATGGCGAGGGCGGCAAGAGCGCGGCGCCGCATCTCGGAGGCGGGCACGCGTTGCGGCGAGTAAAGCATGGGCAGCTCGACGTTTTCGAGGGCGCTGGTGCGGGCGAGCAGGTTGAAACCCTGGAAAACGAAGCCGAGTTTCTGGTTGCGCAGGTCGGCGCGGGCTTCGCGGTCGAGGCCGGAGACGTCGATGCCATCGAGCACGTAGGAACCGCCGGAGGGCCGGTCGAGGCAACCGAGGGTGTTCATCAGGGTGGACTTGCCCGAGCCGGAGGCGCCCATGATGGCGACGAACTCGCCCGGCTGGATGTCGAGCGAGATACCGCGCACCGCGTGGACCTCGAGGTCCCCGTTGCGGTAGGTCTTGCGGATGTCGCGGAGCTGGACGACGGAAGTGGTCAAGGGAGACGAGGGCGGGTGGGAGAGGGAGCCGGGTGGACGGGTTTTAGTAGCGGCGCTGGCGCTGGCCGCCGCCCGGGGCGAACGGATTGGAGGTGCCGGCGGAGGCCGGGGTATTCTCGGCGTTCGGGTCCACCACGCTGGCGATGACTTGGGCTTGTTCTTCGAGACCGCCCAGCACCTCAGTATTCAGGCCGTCGCTGATGCCCAGCCGCACTTCGACCGGTTGGGCGCGCCGGCCCTCTTTTAGGGTCACTTGCAGATAGACGGTCCGGATGGATTCGGCGTTGGGCGTGGCTTCGGCACGGCGTCGGCGGCCGCGTTCGGGCAGGGTGATGCCGCGCTCGGCGGCGAGGGCGCGGACGCGCTCGATCTGTTCGCGGGTGGGGCGGCTGCCATCGGTTTCCTTGTAGCCGATCTCGGCCAGAAGATCGCGGAACGGATCGGTCGCCGGGACGGGGGCGCCGGGCGCAGCCGGGGCGGGGAGGGCGGGTAGCTTCAGCTCGTCGGGGATGCGGGTGCGAAGGGCGGAGTTGGCCAGCATCAGGGCATTGACGCGTTCCTGCACGTTTACGGACACGTTTGCGGTCATGCCGGGCTTGAGGGTCAGGCTGTCGTTGCGCACATCGATCAAGGTCGCATAGGTGACGACGTTGGATTGGACGACGGGCTGGTTGCGGATCTGCCGGACCGTCCCCTTGAAGGCCTGACCGGGGAAGGCGTCCACGGTGAAATTGGCGGTCTGTCCCTCCCTCACGTTGCCGATGTCGGCCTCGGCGATGGCAGCTTTGATCTGGAGGAGGCTCAGGTCGTTCACCAACACAAACAGCACGGGTGCGGAAGTGCTGGCGGAGACGGTCTTGCCGGCGGTGGCGGGGCGGTCGAGGACCACGCCGTCGATGGGTGCGGTGATGATGCAGCGGGACAGGTCGACCTTCGCGGTCTCGACGGCGGCGTTGCGGATCAGGAGCTGGGCCTCGGCTTGGGCTAGCTGGGCGACGGACTGGTCGAGCTCTTGTTGGGACACGAGGTTGCGTTCATGGAGGGATTTGATGCGCTCCGCGTTCAGGGTGACTAGGCGGTGGTTGGCGAGGGTGTTGGCGAGGTCGGCCTGGGCTGAGCGGAGGCGGTTTTCGTAGGTGGCGGGGTCGATGCGGGCGAGGACGTCGCCACGCTTCACGACGGTATTGTAGTCAACCAAGACCTCTTTGATGAGGCCGGAGATCTGGGAACTCACCTCGACGGTCTCGACCGGTTGCAAGTCGCCGGTGGCGGTGACGCTTTGGCTAATGGTCCCGCGCGCCAGGCTGACGAGGTTGAATTCGACCGGTGCGGGCTTCTCGCTGGCGTGCCACCAGTAATAGCCCCCGCCGGCAAGGGCTAGGAGGACGAGGGGAAACACGAGGCGGCGAGGACGGAACGGCATGGCGGTGGAAAGAGAAGAAAAGGGAGGGGAGGCGGCGGGAAAGTCCAACGAACAGATGAAAAATGGCCGCCGAGACAGGACAAGGTGAACACGGAGACGTTCCGCCGGTGATTGGGTTGCGTTTTTTTCGCGGCTTTTTGCGCCACCGCGTCGGTTTGCCCGTTTTTGCGCGTTTCCTTTCGCGGGGTTTTGGTGTTTGGCTCCACCTTTCCCCTGTCATGTCCACCGCCACCGACCTCATCGATGATCTGCAATGGCGCGGTCTGCTTGCCGACTGCACCGACCTGCCCGGGCTGCGCGCCCGGCTCGCCACTGGGAAGCCCATCACGGTCTATTGCGGCTTTGATCCGACTGGCGACTCGCTGCATGTGGGGCACTTAATGGGCCAGCTTACCCTGCGTCGCTTTCAAGCCGCCGGACATCACGTGCTCGCCTTGGCGGGCGGTGCCACCGGCATGGTGGGTGATCCGTCGGGTCGCTCTTCCGAGCGCAACCTGCTCACTCGCGAGCAACTCGCCCACAACATCGCCTGCATCAAGGCCCAGCTAGCCCGGTTGCTTGATTTTGAAGTCTTGGCCAACCCAGCCCGTCTCGTGGACAACGCCGACTGGACCGCCCCGATCAGCTACCTCGATTTCCTGCGGGATATCGGCAAATATTTTTCCCTGAATGTGATGTTGGCCAAGGACTCGGTCCGTTCACGCATGGAGGGAGACTCCGGCATCAGCTACACCGAGTTCAGTTACCAGCTTCTGCAGGCCTTTGATTTTCTGCATCTCCGCCAGACCTGCGATTGCGAATTACAAATCGGTGGTTCCGACCAGTGGGGCAACCTCACCGCGGGGACCGATCTTATCCGGAAAAAACTCGGTCCGGACGCGACGGCCTTCGGCTGGACCTTTCCGCTAATCACCAAGAGTGACGGCACTAAGTTCGGCAAAACGGCCGGAGGCGCCGTCTGGCTCGATGCCGCCCGCACCAGCCCTTACAAGCTCTACCAGTTCTTCGTAAACACCGAGGACGCGAAGGTCTGCGAATACCTGCGGAAATTCACCTTTCTGGCCCGCTCCGAGATCGAGCCTTTGGAGGCCGCCCATGCCGCCAATCCCGGGGCGCGCGAAGCCCATCGGGCGCTCGCTCGCGAAGTTACCCGCCTCGTCCATGGCCAGGCCGCGCTGGATGCCGCACTCAAGGCCAGCGCCATCCTGTTCGGGGCGGAGATCGGTGACACCACCGAGGAGACCTTCCTCGATGTGGCTGGCGAGATCCCAACCGTGGAGCTGCCGCGCGCGCGTCTGGCCGAGCCCGGTTTGCCGCTGGCCGAGGCCCTCGTGCTCGCCGCTTTGGAGACCTCCAAGGGCAACGCCCGCAAGAGCATCGAGGCCGGCGGCGCCTATGTTAACAACCTCAAGAGCGATCCGGCCCAGCCCGCGCGCTCCCTCGGCGAGGCGGATTTGCTCTTCGGGCGTTTTATCCTGCTGCGCAAAGGCAAGAAGTCCTACGCTGTTTTCCAAGTGGTATAAGCTCGAGCGACGGGTGGCCCGCCGGTGGGCTACCGAAGCGCCCTAAATCTCACCTGAACTCAAATTAGCGCTCCCTTAGCGCTCCCTAGCCTGATTGGCTGATCTTTCATGTCCTCTGCTGAAGCCCGCGTCCACTCCGATCCTCCCTTCTCCGTTACCCTCTTTCTGGTCACGGTCGCGGCCAGTCTGGGCGGCATGCTCCTGCTGCTCGCCTGGTTGTTTCCGGCGGTGTGGCGTGCCCAATGGTCGTCCACGGCGACGGCGTTTGTGGCGGTTTTTGTCCTGATCCACGCCCTGGCCGGCATGATGGAGTATTTCTTTCATCGTTACGTGCTTCACGCGCCGCTTTTCGGGGTTTTTTCCTTCTTTTATAAACAACACACGTTGCATCACGCGCTCACGCGCATCGTGCACCGCCCCTCCTCGGTCACGGGGGAAAACCTGCCGGTGCTGGTCGAGGTGGAAAATCGTTATCCCATCGTCGAGGCGCACCAGCACGAGTCTTCCTTCTTTCCCTGGTATACGCTGATTGGTTTCTCTGCATTTTTTTTGCCGGTGATGGTTTTGGGCCATTGGCTTTTCCCAGCGGCTCCGTGGTTTTTAGCCGGTTGGAGCGCGCTGACTTTCTCGCTGCTGCTCTATGAACTTGTGCACGCCGTGGAGCACTGGCCGGTGCAACGCTGGCACGCCCTGATCGCGCGCCGCTTCACCGGACCGTTCTGGCGCAAAGCCTACGCTTTTCACCTGCGCCACCACGCCGACATCCGTTGCAACGAGGGCATCTCCGGAGTTTTCGGCGTGCCGGTCTATGATTTCATCTTCGGCACTTACGTCGATCCGAGCACCCTTTACAGCCATGGCGGCACGGCGTGCCCAACGGAGTTTCAAAGTCCGGTGCCGCGTTCCGCTTTTATTCGCTGGCTTGACCGGCAATCGGACGAGGCCGTCAAGCGTCGTCGCGGACGGCGCGCCGGTGCCTAAGTAGCGAGAGAAACCGCTGCGGTTCGCTGTGCATGCGGTTCAGTTATTCGAGACATCCTCGTCCGCCAGCTTGCCCTGCAGGCACTGGCGTAGCTTGATGGCATCCACCTCGCCTTGCGCCCAGCGATTCAGCAGTGCGAGGCGTTCACGCACGTTCAGGGTTTCCAGAACACGTTGTTTGAGGCGCGCATCCGTGCAGATGTTATAGGCTGCGAGGTCGGCGAACACATCGGGGTCTTCAATGGAACGCAGAAATTTGGTCAGCTCGGCCGAACCGTCGCCGCCGAGCCTAAACCGCGTGCCGAGCAGGCGCGAAAGCCGCGCGCGTTGCCGGGCGTTTTCCGCTTCGCTTGCTCCCGGTTCGCTCGGAAGCGGCCGGATGCGCACTCGCCGGTAGGGCGTGTCCGTGATGATCTCGGTGAACTCCACCCGGGTGATGCCCTGAAGCATGAGATTCGAGGTCCCGTCTTCGTGCTCTTGGCTCGCCCGCACGATGCCCACGGTCGCGATGCGGTAGGGCGGCTCAAAGGCACTCGCCATCCGCTGCATATCCAGTCCTGCAACCGCAAACAACCGATGCGAATCCAAGGCATCCCGCAACATGGCGCGGTAACGCGGTTCAAAGATGCGCAAGGGCAGCAAGGCTTGCGGGAAAAGCGTCACGTTGGGCAATGTCATGACCGCGACCTCGTCTGGCAGAGTGAGCTCGATTTCCATGCTAAAGAGTAGAGCAGGCTCTGCGCGCTGCGCAACCCGCGGCACGTCTCCTTCGCATTGCGCCACGCTTGCCCATGGCACGGCACAAGTTCCTGGGTAAATGGGACAGTTTGTCGCATTACCGGGGTTGCTGCTGGCCTTGGCTGGAGGAATAAAAATTTATTAAATCCTGTTTAGCAGTAACTAAAAAAATTCTCTACTGGGCCTGCATCCGCCCTGCTTAGGTGTTTGGCATATGGCCCACTATATTCTCGGCATCGATCTAGGCACCACCAACTCCTGCATGTCCGTCATGGAAGGCGGCGAGCCGGTGGTTATTCCCAATGCGGAAGGCGCACGCACCACGCCCTCCATTGTCGCCTTCTCCAAGAACGGCGAACGTCTCGTCGGCCAGGCCGCCAAGCGCCAGGCCGTGACGAACCCCAAAAACACCATTTTCTCCGCCAAGCGTCTGATTGGGCGCAAGTTTACCGAGGTGAGCGAAGAGGCGAAGAACCTGCCTTACAAAGTCGTGGCCGGCAAAAACGGCGATGCCTACATCGAGGTGCAGGTTGGCGACAAGGCCGAGCAGTTCGCCCCGCAGCAGATCGCCGCCTTTGTCCTGGGTAAACTCAAGGCCGACGCCGAGGCCTACCTCGGCAGCAAGATCACCGACGCCGTCATCACCGTGCCGGCCTATTTCAACGACGCCCAGCGCCAAGCCACCAAAGACGCCGGCAAGATCGCCGGTCTCGACGTGAAGCGCATCATCAACGAGCCCACCGCCGCCTCGCTCGCCTACGGTCTCGACAAAAAGAAGGACGAGAAGATCGCCGTGTTCGACCTCGGCGGCGGCACTTTCGACGTGTCCGTGCTGGAGATCGGCGACGGGGTCTTCGAGGTAAAGGCCACCAACGGAGACACCCACCTCGGCGGCGACAACTGGGACGAAGCCCTCATCAATTGGCTCGTCGATTCTTTCAAAGCCGAGAACCAGATCGACCTGCGCAAGGACCCGATGGCTCTCCAGCGCCTGAAGGAAGAGGCCGAGAAGGCCAAGATCGCCCTCTCCTCCGCCCAGAGTTACGACATCAACCTGCCCTTCATCACCGCCGATGCCTCCGGCCCGAAGCATCTTAATCTTTCCCTCTCCCGCGCCAAGATGGAGCAGATCTGCGACTCCCTCTTCGAGCGCACGATGGCTCCATTCAAGAGCTGCCTGAAGGACGCTGATCTCACCTCCGCCAACATCGACGAGCTCGTGCTGGTCGGCGGCATGACGCGCATGCCCAAGGTCGTCGAAATCGCCCACAAGCTCGCCGGCAAGACCCCTCACCAGGGCGTCAATCCCGACGAAGTCGTTGCCATCGGCGCGGCCATCCAGGGCGGCGTGTTGAAGGGCGATGTGAAGGACGTCCTCCTTCTCGACGTCACCCCTCTCACCCTCGGCATCGAGACCGCCGGCGGTGTTTCCACCGCGATGATCAATCGCAACACCACCATTCCGACCAAGAAGTCGCAGGTATTCTCCACCTACTCGGACAACCAACCCGGCGTGGAAATCGTCGTCCTCCAAGGCGAGCGCCCCATGAGCCGCGACAACAAGAAGCTGGGTAACTTCAAACTCGATGGCATCCCTCCCGCCCCGCGCGGCACCCCGCAGATCGAGGTCACCTTCGATATCGACGCCAACGGTATCCTGAACGTCACGGCCAAGGATCTCGGCACCGGCAAGGACCAGAAAATCACCATCCAAGGCTCCTCCGGCCTCTCCAAGGAGGAGGTCGAGAAGATGACTCGCGAGGCCGAGCTAAACGCCGAAGCCGACAAGAAGCGCAAGGAAGAGGTCGAGACCAAGAATTCGCTCGATTCCACCATCTACGGCCTGGAAAAAACCCTGAAGGACTCCGGCGAGAAGATCCCGGCCGAGATAAAGTCCAAGTTCGATACGGCCCTGGCCGACGCGAAGAAGGACCTCGAGTCCGGCGATCTCGATAAGATGAAGGCCTCCCTTGAGAACCTTCAGAAGATCGGCTCCGAACTCTACGCCGCCGCCCAAGCCGCCGGTGCGTCCGCCGGCGCGGAGGCGGGTCCCGACTCCGGCCCCGGCGCGGGCGCCTCCGCCTCGGGTAAAAAGTCCGAGAAAAAGGCCGACGTCGTCGATGCCGATTTCGAGGTCGTGGACGACGATCAGAAGAAATCCTGAGCCCCTGCCCGCCACTTTGGCGGGCCCTCCCTTTCGCCCGGTTGGAGCGGTCTTGCGCCATCCTTCCGAGCGTCGTGAAAAACGAAAAACCAACAAACTCCCGTAAAGTAAAACCCAACATCCAAACATCATGGCCAAAGTTAAAATCAAGCCCATCGGCGATCGCGTGCTCGTGAAGCACATCGAAGAAAAAGAACAAGTCCGCGGCGGGATCATCATCCCCGATTCCGCTAAAGAGAAGCCACAGGAGGCCGAAGTGATCGCCCTCGGCACCGGCAAGAAGGATGAAAACGGCAAGGTCTCCGCCTTCGAGGTGAAGGTCGGCGACAAGGTCCTCATCAGCAAATACGGCGGCACCGAAGTGAAGATCGACGGCGAGAAATTCACCCTCGTTCGCGAAGACGACATCCTCGGCGTCGTCGCCTAAGCCACCTCTCCGCACCCTATCCTTAAACCTAATCCTAAACTTAATCTAAAATCATGGCCGCCAAACAACTCCTCTTCGACGAAGCCGCCCGCCAAAAGATCCTCCGCGGCGTCGAGCTGCTCGCCAAAGCCGTCAAAGTCACCCTCGGGCCCAAGGGCCGTAACGTCGTCATCGACAAGAAATTCGGCTCTCCCGCCGTCACCAAGGACGGCGTCACCGTCGCCAAGGAGATCGAGCTCTCCGATCCCTACGAGAACATCGGCGCCCAGCTGGTGAAGGAAGTCGCTTCCAAGACCAACGACGCTGCCGGCGACGGCACCACCACCGCCACCGTGCTGGCTGAAGCCGTGTATAAGGAAGGCCTCAAGCACGTCACCGCCGGTGCCAACCCGATCTACCTGAAGCGCGGCATCGACAAGGCCGTCGAGGCCGCCGTCACTGAGCTCGCCCGCATCTCCAAGAAGGTCAACGACACCGAGGAGATCCGCCAGGTCGCCACCGTCTCCGCCAACTGGGATACCACCATCGGCGACATCATCGCCGAGGCGATGGACAAGGTCGGCAAGGACGGCACCATCACCGTCGAAGAGAACAAGTCCATCGAGACCACCCTCGACGTCGTCGAGGGCATGCAGTTCGACAAGGGCTACCTCTCCGCCTACTTCTCCACCAATCAGGAGAGCCAGGAAGCCATCCTCGAGGACGCCTACATCCTCATCCACGAGAAGAAGATCTCCAACCTCCAGGAGTTCCTCCCCATCCTCCAGGCCGCCGCCAAGACCGGCAAGCCCCTCCTCATCATCGCCGAAGAGGTCGAGGGCGAGGCCCTCGCCGCGCTCGTGGTCAACAAGATCCGCGGCACCCTCAACGTGTGCGCCGTCAAGGCCCCCGGTTTCGGTGATCGTCGCAAGGCCATCCTTGAAGACATCGCCGTCCTCACCGGTGGCAAGCTCCTCTCCGAGGACCTCGGCATCAAGCTCGAGAACGTCCAGGTCGCCGACCTCGGCCGCGCCAAGCGCATCGTGGTGGACAAGGAAAACACCACCATCATCGAAGGCGCCGGCAAGGGCTCCGACATCCAAGGCCGCGTGAAGCAGATCCGCCGCCAGATCGAGGAAACCACCAGCGACTACGACAAGGAGAAGCTCCAGGAGCGCCTCGCCAAGCTCGCCGGCGGCGTCGCCGTGATCAACGTCGGTGCCACCACCGAGTCCGAGATGAAGGAAAAGAAGCAGCGCGTGGAAGACGCCCTGCACGCCACCCGCGCTGCCGTGGCCGAGGGTATCGTTTCCGGCGGTGGTGTCGCCCTCCTGCGCACTGCCAAGGCCGTGGACGCCGCCATCGCCGCCCTCGAGGGCGACGAGAAGCTCGGCGCCCAGATCATCCGCCGCGCCGTCGAGGCCCCGCTCAAGCAGCTGTGCTTCAATGCCGGCGTCGAAGGTGCCGTCGTGGTCCAGCAGGTGCTCGCCTCTAAGGGCGCCAACGGTTATAACGTCGCCACCGGCGCCTACGAGGACCTCGTGAAGGCCGGCGTCGTCGATCCCACCAAGGTCACGCGCACCGCGTTGCAAAACGCTGCGTCCATCGCCGGACTGCTCCTTACCACCGAGTGCATCATCACCGATGCCCCCGAGAAGGATAAGGCTCCAGCGGGGGGCGGTGGCGGCCATGGCGGCGGCGGCATGGGCGGCATGGACTACTAAGTCCGAGCCCCCTCGTCGCTCGTTCTTCCGCACGATCTATAGTAACCAGGCCGGCGCACCGCGAGGTGCGCCGGCTTTTTTGCGTTTTCGTCGCACGAGGCCCGTCCGCCTCCTAGGAACCTGCGGGAGTAGAATAAAAAGCCCCCGATCACGGAGATCGGGGGCGATGAAATGGCGGGATGGAGGCGGGCTCTTCGGCGGCCGGAGGGCGGTGCTTTTGATAACCGCGTGGAGTCGCTAGGCTGCGGGCGCTTTGCTTGAGGGCAGGCCGGTAACGGGGGCCCCACGCGGGGCGCCCCGCTTCTCTGGTGGGAGCCTACTTAAGAATCATGTCCTTCACCGTCTTACCGGCGGGGATCATGGGGAGAACGTGCTCGGTGTAGGGCACGATAATGTCGAGGACGTAGGGGCCGTCGTGGTCGAGCATCTCCTGGATGGCCTCCTTCAGCTCTTCGCGTTTGAACACGCGGCGGGCTTTGACTCCAAAGCCTTGGGCGATGGTCACGTAATCGGGATAGATACCGCCGGGGTTATCGGGGGAGCCGACGTTCTCCTTGTCGCCGAGGATGGTATTGCCGCGGACGCTGTTGTAGAAACGGTCTTCCCATTGCACGACCATGCCGAGGTGCTGGTTATTCAGGATCATGGCCTTGGCGGCGATCTTCTCGATGTGGCAGGTGGCGAGTTCCTGGATGTTCATCAGGAAGGAGCCGTCGCCGTCGATATCGATGACTTGTTTATCGGGGCGGGCGACTTTCGCACCCATGGCAGCGGGGTAACCAAAGCCCATCGCACCGAGGCCCAGCGAGCTGATGTAGCGGCGGGGTTCCTTGAAGGGGTAGAACTGGGCGGCCCACATCTGGTGCTGGCCCACGCCGGTCGTGATGATGGCATCGCCGCCGGTGAGGGTGTGCAACATCTCCACGGCTTCTTGGGGGACGATATGGTGGCTCGCCTCGTAGGCGAAGGGGTAGTCGCGTTTCCACGCGGCGCACTGGGTGTGCCAGGGCTTGGTATCGGGCGGGGTGAAGCGCGCAGCGTCGGCGAGCTCGTTGAGGCGGACCAGCGCGTGTTTGATGTCGCTGGCGATGGGGTGGGCGACGCGTTTGTTTTTGTTGTGCTCGGAAGCGTCGATGTCCACGTGGACGATGGTCGCGCCGGTGGCGAATTTGTTCACATCGCCGGTGATGCGGTCGTCGAAGCGGGCGCCAAAGCAGAGCACGAGGTCGGCTTGGTCGACGGCCCAGTTGCCGAAGGCGGAGCCGTGCATGCCGAACCAGCGGAGAGAAAGCGGGTGGTCTTCGGGGAAGGCGCCGACGCCCATCAGAGTGGTGGCGACGGGGATGTTGACCTTCTCAGCGAAGGCACGGAGGTCGGCCGAGGCCTCGGCGGAGATGATGCCTCCACCGGTATAGAGGATGGGTCGCTGGGCCTTGGCGATCAGGTCGAGGATGACCTTGAGTTGTGCGTCGGTGGCGAGGGGGAACTCGGTGAGGGACTTGTTGGCAAACTCGACGGTGGCGGGGAAGACCGGGGTGAGTTTGGCCTGCTGGACGTCCTTCGGGATGTCGATGATGACGGGGCCGGGACGGCCGGAGCGGGCCAGGTAGAAGGCCTCCTTGAAGATGCGCGGCAGATCGGCGGCGTTTAGCACGAGGTAGCTGTGCTTCACGATCGGGAGGGTCATGCCGAAGAAATCGGTCTCCTGAAACGCGCTCTTGCCGATGAATTTGGAAAACACCTGCCCGGTGATGCAGATCATCGGGATGGAGTCCATGTAGGCGTCGGCGATGCCAGACACGAGGTTGGTCGCGCCGGGGCCGGAGGTGGCCATGCATACGCCGACCTTACCGTTGACGCGGGACCAGGCCTCGGCGGCGAAGACGCCGCCCTGTTCGTGGCGGGGGAGGATCACGCGGACGTCGCTGCGGCGGGCGAAGGCCTGGTGTAGTTCTTGGGAGGCGCCGCCCGGGTAGGCGAAGATCACATCGATGCCTTCTCGGGCGAGGCACTCCACGACCACGTCCGCACCGTTCATTGCGCGGGTGGTTTCAGGTTGGGAGATGGTGGAGGGCGCGGGGGACGTCTTCATAGGCGGAGAGTGGAAAGGCGAAAACGTGTAGGACAGCGCGCCAGCGGGTCGGCTGGCAAGAGCGAAGGCGCAGGCTCTCGCGGCTAGCCCCGCGGGGACGGGGCGGAGCGGGGGAAACTAAGCGGGCAGGGCGGGGTTGGGCTGGTCGTCCTTAAGCGCCACGCCGCTGCGGCCGGTGCGGGCGGATTCGAGCAGGAGCCAGGCGAGCTTGGCGGCGGCCTGGGCGGGGGGAAGGCCCTCGGGGCGGATGTTGGAGACGCAGTTGCGATCGGCGTCGGTGCGGTCCGGGCGGGGGGCGGCGGTGAAGTAGGCGCCGAGGCTGTCGGGCGTGCCGAGGCCGGGGCGTTCACCGAGCAGCATCAGTGAAAAACGTGCGCCGAGGGCGGCGCCGATCTCGTCCTGTAGTTTTACACGGGCGAGGGGCACGACGATGATCGGGGCGAGGCGCCAGGCGGCGGCGCGCAGCGCGCCGACGAGAGGCAGGACGGTGGAGGTGGCGTGAAGTTCCGCGGCTTGGGCAGCCAGGCCGTCGGAAATGATGATCACCAAATCGGGCGGGATGTAGTCGGCAAGGGCGGCGAGGGAGGCTAGTTTCTCGCGGGAGTCGGGATCGAGCCGGCGACCGAGGTCGGGGCGGAGCAGGTAGGTCGTGCGGTCGAGCACGCCGGTGGCGAGGGTGAGTGAAGGGAGGCCGGCGGCGGCGAGTTGACCGGCGAGCGCGCCGGGATTGAACACGGCATGCACGGCGTCGCGGGCGCGGGCATGGGCGAGGCGAAAGTCGAGGACGGTTTCGGTGCGTTGGCTGCCGCCGGTGCGGCCGAGGGCGATGCGGGCGGCGGTGAAGCGGCGCAGGTGCGTCCACGGGTCAGGCGCGGCTGGGGCGGAGTCGGCGGAAAGGGCGGAGGCGGGGGCAGGGACGGCGGACATGGTGACGCGGGTCTTTATGGCGTATGCACGACGTTTAGTATGCATTCGAGACAAGCGACCGCCATCTAGGTAATGCCAGCGCTCGGGGTGACGGGCTATTCGGCGGGCTTATCACCGACGTAGATGACGTAGGCGGAGCGTTTGGCGGTGGGGAAGAGGCGGGCGGGGACGGCTTTGGCCTCGAAGCCGGCGGCCCGCAGGCGGGCTTCGAAGGTGTGATCGGGCGCGGCGGACCAGATGGCGAGACGGCCGCCGGGGCGGAGGCGGGCTTTCAGGGTGGCGAGGCCGGCGGGGCCGTAGAGGCGGACGTTGCCGGCGCGCACCATCGGGACGGGGCCGTTGTCCACGTCGAGCAGGATGGCGTCGTAGCTGGCGGGGCGGGCGCGGGCGATCGTCGCGACCACGTCACCGAGGCGGACTTGCACGCGGGGATCGGCGAGGAGTTGGCCGTTGAGCGCGGCCATGTGGCTGCGGTTCCACTCCACGACCTCGGGCATGAGTTCGCCGACTTCGACGACGGCTTTGGGGCCGGCCTTGGCGAGCACGGCTTTCAACGTGTAGCCAAGGCCGAGGCCGCCGATCAGGACGCGACCGGCGCGGTGGGCGGCGAGCGGCTCGGCGGCGAGTTCGCCGAGCAGGATTTCGGACGCGCTGGTGACGGAGTGCATCAGATCCTGGCCGTCGAGCCGGATGCAGAAGCTGCCGTCGTGTTCGTGGAGGGTCAGGCGCGCGCCGTCGGGCGTGCGGGTTTCGGCGAGGAGGACGGTGGGTTTCAAAGGCGTTTTGAAGGCTTCACTCGCGCCACTCGATGGCGAGTTTTACTCGGCGCATCTTGCCCTTTACCGCGATGGAGGAACCGGTGACCCGGTAGGGGCGACCGGCGGTCATAAAGGCCTTCAGCCGGGCGTCGCTCCAGGCGTCTTCTCTGTTATCTTTCCAGTCACTTACGATCTGGCTGAAGCGATTTGCGACGAAGGACTCGGCGGGGCAGGTGGCGGACGCGGCGGTGCCCGGAACGGAGGCCGGGGCGGGAGTGGACAAAGCCAGGATGAGGGCGAGCATGGCGCGAAAGCGGGGTTTCTTGCTGGGCTACACCACTGCTTCCGCAGTTGCGATGCGTATTCCGGTGGGGCTCCGGGTTTCGTCAGCCGGTCGAGTTGGCCAACAGGGCATGTCGGGCGTCAACTGGCATGAGACGTCGGCCGTCGGTGGCGATGCGCATTTTTTCGAGCCAGGCTTCGAATTCGGGGGCGGGTTTCAGGCCGAGGACTTGGCGAAGATAATGGCTGTCGTGGAACGAGGTCGATTGGTAGCCGAGCATGATGTCGTCGGCGCCGGGGATGCCCATGATGAAGTTGCACCCGGCCACGCCGAGAAGCGTGAGGAGCGTGTCCATGTCGTCCTGGTCGGCCTCGGCGTGGTTGGTGTAGCACACGTCCACGCCCATGGGCAGGCCGAGGAGTTTGCCGCAGAAGTGGTCCTCGAGACCGGCGCGGATGATCTGTTTGCCGTCGTAAAGATACTCGGGGCCGATGAAGCCGACGACGGTGTTGACGAGGAGGGGCTTGAAGGCGCGCGCCACGGCATAGGCGCGGGCCTCGCAGGTCTGCTGGTCGAGCCCGTGGTGGGCGCCGGCGGAGAGGCAGGAGCCCTGGCCGGTCTCGAAATACATGCAGTTGTCGCCGACCGTGCCGCGTTTCAGCGCGAGGGCGGCGACTCGGGCCTCGCCGAGCAGGGCGAGCGAGATACCGAAGGACTTGTTGGCGGTCTCGGTGCCCGCGACGGATTGGAAAACGAGGTCCACCGGCGCACCGCGGGCCATGCACTGGAGGGCGGTGGTCACGTGGGCGAGAATGCAGGATTGCGTCGGGATCTCGTAGCGGTGGATGAGCTCGTCGAGCAGGCGGAGGAGGGTCTCGACGGCGGCGACGCTGTCGGTAGCGGGGTTGATGCCGATGACGGCGTCGCCGCAACCGTAGAGCAGACCGTCGAGGGTGGAGGCGGCGATGCCGTGGGGATCGTCGGTCGGGTGGTTGGGCTGGAGGCGATACCTTGGGTACGAGCGAGAGCGTAGTCGCGGACCCAGCGGAGAAGATTGTTGGCGATGCGGGGGGTGCCTCGGCAACGGCGTGCAATTTCGGGGGCGGCGGCATTTTCCAGTTGGACGCCGAGGAGGGAGGCGGAGCGGCGGACGATGGAGGTCAGATCCTCGACCGAGTAGTAGTCGAGACGGTGGGCGACGCCGAAGCGGGAGCGGAGAGGGGCGCTGAGAAGGCCCGCGCGGGTGGTGGCACCGATCAGCGTAAAGCGGGGAAGGTTGAGGCGGACGGAGCGGGCGGCGGGGCCTTGATCGATGACGATATCGATCCGAAAATCTTCGACGGCGGGATAGAGGTACTCTTCGATCACTTTGGAGAGGCGGTGGATTTCGTCGATAAAGAGGATGTCGCCCTCTTGCAGGCCGGTGAGGAGACCGGCGAGGTCACCTGCTTTTTCGATGGCGGGACCGGAGGTGGTGCGGACGGTGGCGTTCATTTCCGCTCCGAGAATGTGTGCGAGCGTGGTTTTGCCGAGGCCCGGGGGTC
>CAMCZZ010000015.1 GCA_945888375.1 Akkermansia muciniphila
CGGCGGTCCTCGCCCCCTTGGGTTGTTTCCTCGTTTCAATCCGCGCCCCGATCCGAGGACCGGGGCGACCGCCACCACGACATGCCGGCTGTGCTCGTCGCTCCAGTTTCAATCCGCGCCCCGATCCGAGGACCGGGGCGACATTTGGAGGTTAAGAAGGGTGGGGAAGGTCATCTGTTTCAATCCGCGCCCCGATCCGAGGACCGGGGCGACACGACCTCGTGCAGCTCGCCCGCGGGCAGTTCTTGTTTCAATCCGCGCCCCGATCCGAGGACCGGGGCGACTCGCCGCTGCAATGGCCTAACCAACCAACCACCGGTTTCAATCCGCGCCCCGATCCGAGGACCGGGGCGACGGCCTTCAGCGGCTCGCCACATGAGCCACTCTCCGTGTTTCAATCCGCGCCCCGATCCGAGGACCGGGGCGACCTGCTTGCCGGCGAATACGCCGAAGGGGTGAAGGAGTTTCAATCCGCGCCCCGATCCGAGGACCGGGGCGACCGCGTTTAGTTTTTAATGCTAAACACTAAGGGGTTATAAGTGCTAATCGCGAAACTGTCAAAGAACAGAAAGACCACGGCATCGCTTTAACATAACTATCTCTCACCACACTAAAAACCAAGCGGTTACACACTTCGCGAAGGGGTGCAGGGGAGGACAAAGCGGAAGGTTCGCCTCTTTTACCTCTTCACAAAGTCAAGGTGTCCTCCACTACGTTTACGGGCTGCACCGCGCCGTAATGTTCGATCCGATCCTTAGCCGATTGATCGATAAAATACACGCGAAGAGAATCCTGTTCCGTATCAATCGCTGCAAGCAAACGGGTCTTCAATTCCACCCATTCTTTTTGACCGAGCTGCATTTCAAAGACGGATTTTTGCACCCGCACGCCATAGGAGGTGCATGCTTTAGCAACACGGCGCAAGCGGCGAGCCCCGGCCCGCTCTTCCTTGGTGCAAACATCGTAGGTGATAACCAGGAACATTATTAACCTCTTGTTTAACTAAACAGATGCGGAGTGTAGTCCAAATCCGAGCGCAAAGCCCGCGCCAATAATTTGGCCTGGATAAACACCAATTGGCCGTGGCGCACTTTTTCCTGAAACAGAGGGTGGTTGGCTTCCTCGAGTTTTCTTTGCTGGTAGGCCGATACCAGGGCTTTTCTAGCCGTCTCGCTCAACTCGACGGCACCGCCTTCACGGTGAACGAACTGGCTAACCTTTAACTCACCACGATTGAATAGCGTTAACGCGAGCCGCTCCACCCAAGGGCGAAACTCCTCCATCAGATCCAGCGCCAGTGACGCACGTCCCGCCCGGTCGGCGTGCAGGTAGCCGACAAAGGGGTCCAGCCCCACCGCCGTGAGCGCCGAAACACAATCGTGCCGGAGCAACGCATACAAAAACGAGAGGGTGGCGTTGATCGCATCGCGAGGGGGGCGACGACTCCGCCCATCGAAGGGAAAACTCGCCCGCAACGCCGGACGCAGATGCAGGGCAAACACTTCAAAATGCAGTGCCGCCGCGCGGCCCTCCACGCCCCGAATCACATCCGCATCGTCGGGCGTGCGGCCGAGCTCGCGCAGCAGGTGGGCGTGGGTTTCGGCGGCGATGCGCAGGCGCTCGCGATCCTCCACGCCGGCGGCGTCGCGCGCGCTTCGCGAGAGGAGCCAGCGCACGTTGTGGAGTTTACCCGCCACGAAGGCGCGGGCCAGCGCGGTCGAGCGGGCGGGCGAGGAGGCGGCGGTATGCTGGGCGCGGCGCAGCAGGACCGAGCCCTGGGGGACGCCCTCCACGCGCGCCTCGAGCCGGCCCCAATCGGTGAAAAAACACACGCTAGCGCCGTGTTCCCAACACAGGCGCATGGCCGAGGGCGACACGTAGATGTCGGCCCCGAAAACGAAGACCGACTCCAGGTTATGGACGGGCAGCGAAAGCTTGAGCTGCTTCTCATGCTCGACACGCAGGGCGAGGCCATCGCGGCGCAAGGAAAGACCCGGAGTCAGCAGGTAGAGGACGTTTTGCAGAGTCTGGGCCATCGCTTGGCGTCTGGGAATCAGGCGGGCGGGATCACGTTCATCGGGCGCAGACCGAAATGGGGGGCGGCGGCGAGCAGGTGGCGGTCGTTGGAATAGATTTCCTTAAACCCGGCATCGGCGGCGGCGCAGAGGTGGAGGCAGTCGGCAGAGCGCAGAAAGAGCGTGGCGGGCAGGGTTTGATAGGCGGAGTAGGTGGTCTCCAAAAGCTCAGGCGTAACGGGCAAAAAGGATACGATGCCGTCGGTGCAATCCTGGGAAAATTGCTGCATGTGCTCCGCTACCTCCGGGGCGCGCAAACGGCCTTCGCGCAGGTGACGATGAAACACGGACGCGACCTCGATTTTAGCCAGCGCCACGCTCTGCAGCGAGCCGGCCTTAAGCGCGACCGACCTGACTTCGCCGTGGCCGAGTTCGGGCAGGTAGCACTTGGCGAGGTAAGTGCTGTCGAAGTAGATCATCGGGCGTCGCGTTCTTCGGAGATCATCTGGCCGCTATCGAGATCGGACATTGGCATGGACTGGAGCTTGAGAAAACCGGGACGCAGACGACGGTGAGCGAAGGTGAGGCGGGCGGGCTCGGCGACGGCGACCAGACGGGCGACGGTCTGGCCGCGATCGGTGACGGTGATGGGTTCGGTGGCGGCCTGGCGGACGTAGTGGCCAGTGCGGGTGTGGAGTTCGCGGATGGAGATGGTTTTCATCGGAAAAAGAAGAGCGACAGCAAGATGTGTCCAATGTGTCACATTGCGGGAGGCGGTCAATACTCGCGCGGTTCAAAGAGGCGGGCGCGGCGGGAGGGAAGGGCGGCGGCCTCGGGCAGGCAGGCGGGGCGGAGGGAGCAGCCGTCGCAACGCGGGGTGAGCACGGCGGCGGGCGCGGCGGCGCGGGCAAGGGTGGCGCGGAGGGCGTCGAGCGTGGCGAGGGTGAGGGAGCGGAGTTGGGCGTCGAAGACGACCTCGTCGCGTTTGGCGGAGGCGGCGTGGAAGATGAGGCCGGACTCGATGCGGAGGCCGAACATTTCTTCGAGGCAAAGGGCCTGGGCGCAGAGTTGCACCTGATCGTTGGACCAGCGGCGGGAGGGGCCTTTTTTGTATTCGACCGGGCGGGCGGCGGCGATGTGGGTGGCGTCGGCCGGATCGCGGCGAACCTCGACGAGGTCGGCTTTGCCGGAGAGGCCGAGGGTGTCGGAGAAAAGCGGGAGGGCGCGGAGCAGTTCCCAACCGGCGCGGTGTTCGTAGCCGGGGGTGTCCACGGCCTCGTGGGCGAGGTCGCCGAGGAGGGTGTGCTCGTTGGTGCCGCGAAGGCCGTCCACGAATTTCAAGTGGGCGCGGCGCTCGCAATAGAGGTGGTCGTTCAGGGCGCTGAGGGGAAGCGGGTCCATGGGTGATAGGGCTACTGACCATGTTTTAAGGGGGCTGCGGAGTCCACGGGAGAATCCGCGACCTCGGCCGGGGCCGGGCGGCGAGCGGCTTTGAGCTGGGCGATCCGTTGAAGGAGGGCGCTCTGGGCCTCGCGTTCGGTGCGTAGGGAATCCAGGACGTGGGCGAGGTGTTCCTCGCGCGGGAGGCGGGCGTGGCGGTTAAAGAACGAGAAGGCTGGGCTGGGGCGGCGTTCGATTTCGGGGCTTGGGGTGTCGAGGTCGGCTTGGTAGTCGGCGCGTTGGGAATCGACGCGTTTTTCGGCCTCGGCTTGGAGCTGGGCGTCGTTGAGGGCGGCGAGATCGTAGCAAGCGGGGCTGTGCTGGCGGATGACTTCCCAGATCGCCAAGGGGATTTCGATGCGGAGGCCGCGCGGGGTGGCTTCGAAGTCGCAGCCGCCGAGATCGAGCCAGACGTTTTTCGCGGGGTCGAAGCATTCCTCGAAAAGATGAAAGGAAGGGCCCGAAACGAGGGAGCTTTTGGTGGACATGGGGGAAAGATGTGGGGCTACGCTGATGTATCGGCTCGAGCGAAACGCTCCCGCCACACCGCCATGAGAGGTCGCCAGTCGAGGCGGTCGGCGGCTTCAAGCGCGGTAAAGTAAGTGGCTCGGGCGGTCTCGCCTTCGGCGGCCAGCACGACGCGGGGTAGATCGAGGCGGCGGAGCAGTTCCAACAGGAACAAGCGAATGGTCCGCCCGTTGAAATCTCGAAACGGGTGGACAGTGAGGAAACGCCCTTCGGCGAAGGCCAGATACTCGAGAGTGAGGTCGGACAAAGCGGCGGAAGCCTCATCCCAACGAACGGCGAGATCGGCGGCGTAGGTTCGCATATCCAGCGGAACCTGATGGGGCGGGGGCGGGCGCAGCCGCCCCACGCTCACCTCAATGTCGCGCCAACGCCCGGCCCAATCCGGCACGAGATCGGCGCCGAGGCAGGCGTGCAGATCGAGCAAGAGGTGCTCGTCGAGCGGGCGCGGGGCGAAAACATCCTGATAAAGCGCGGCCTCGGCCAGGGCGACGCGCTCGGCCAGCAAAGGGGCTAGTTGCTGGTAGCTGAGGATGCCTCGCGTGGTTTCAATCCAGCGGGTGGCGTTATCCGGGCGAGTGTCGCGCGGATGGTCTCCAGCGGCACGGGTTCCCCCTCGAAGGCCATGCTCTGGGCCACATCCGCCGGGATTGCTTCCCAGCGGTGACGCAGCTTGGTCTCCGCCGGGAGGCGGCGCCAGCGGGCGATGTTTTGGGTCCAAGTCATGCACGAGGAGTGTGCCGATAGAGGCCGGGGCGTCAACCGGCTAGAGCTTGCGGTGGAGCTTGATGCCGGCGGGCAGGTTGGCCTCGTCGATGGAGAGCGCGTAGTCGGCGAAGTCGCGGGCGACGGTGACGCCGGGTTTGGCGGAGATTTTGACGCGCTCGAAGAGTTTATGGGCGGGGGCATTGCCGAGCGGGGTGGCGTGCTCGAAGACGAGCAGGGCTTGCGGGGCCATGGTGCCACGCGAGGCGGAGCGGTCATGATCGAACATCATGGCGAGCGCCTGCCAGAAGAGTTCGAGGTCGTCGGTGGTGAAGCCGGTCTCGTTCGCGAGATTGGCCGAGATAAAGCCATGGCAGCGGTAGAGGCCGTAGGGGATGAGGTTTTTCCGGCCCATCGTTTGATTCGGCGACTCGGCGTCCTTGGCCTCGGCGACGGCCATGCGGGTGATGCTGACATCGAGCGGCAAGACGGGGTCGATGCTGCGGGAAAAGCTGAGCTGCACCGGGCCGCGCACCTGCCCGGCGTTGACGCCGGTGGACATGACGGCGCCAAAAGTGCGCACGTCGAAGTAGCGGGCGCACATCTTGGCTCTGGCGGTGGAGACTTGGTCGCGGGTGGTGCCTTTCTTGGCGTCGATCTTATGCCCGAGGTCGTCGTGGGCTTTTTGGATGCGCTCGTTGAGCACGGCGCTTTGCTGGATGAAGATATCGTAGCCTTCGGTGCCGCCGGGTTTGGCGATTTGCACGAAGTTGCGGATCTTACGTTTGAGGCAGACGTCGGAGACGAGGCCGTGCATATCCTGCGGGTCTACGCGAGGGGAGTTGGCGGCGTCGGGGTCGCCGTTGGGGTTACCGTCTTTGCAGTCGAAGAGGTAAACGAAGTCGTAGCGGGCGATGAGTGGCTGGGACATGATAAGTAGTGGTGTTGAGGATGTGGGAACGGATGATGGCGGGGGATAAATCAGGTGTTGGCGGCGGCCGTGGCAGCGGCGGCTTCTTTGCGCTCGGCGGTGCGGCGGCGGTAGTCGGCCTTTTGGTGGTAGTAACCGAGGGCGAAACGGCCTTGGGCCTCGAGGTCGAGCGAGGCGGGGAATTTAGCTCCGAGGGCGTCGGAGATTTCTTCGAAGTCTTTGCGCACGTTTTCGGCGATACCCCCGCCGGCCTTGGCGAGGTGGAACTGGGCGTTGCGGTGGAGGCGGCCCATGACGAGGGCGGGGGTGACGCTGGCGCTGGCGTAAAAGCGCTCGACCACGCCGGCGTTGACGCCTTCAAGGGCGAGGTATTGCAGGCGATCAAAGACGGCGAAGAGTCGGCCGCAAAGGTAGGCGGGGTGGCGGGATTCGGGATCGAGGGCGGTGGTCATGGTGGTGTGGTTGGGTGAGTGGGCGGAGCGATTGAGGTAGGCGCGGATGAGGGCCATGCGAGCGGGGTTGAGGCGTGGATCGGAGGCGTCGCCGGGGCCTTTGTTTTCGATCTGCTGGCGACGCAGGGCGGCGGCGAGGGCGGTCTGGGGAAGGGGCGTGCCGCGCAGGGCGGCGTAGAGTAGCTGGGTGGGGATTTGAGGAGGGAGTTCGTCGATCTTGTCGCGCACCATGGCGTAGAGTAGGCGACCGAGTTTGAAGGCGTTGTCCTCGCGGATGCCGTCGGGTGCGATGATCGTCAGGTCGGTGAACCAGTTGCGGACGTGGGCCTCGACTTCGGGCACGGTAGATTCGAGCCAGTCGCGCACGACGATGCGGGCACCGTTGCCCGAAAGGCTCATGGCGTAGTAGGCGTTGGGCGTAAGTGCGGAAGGCGCGATGCCTTTCTGGGCGGCGGTGAGCAGGTTTTTGACGTCGGCCTCGTCGGCGGCGGTGAGCAGGGCGAAGAGGGCGGTCGGAGCTGGTTCGCGGGTCCAGTGGAGGTGGACGGCGTCGTTTATCCGCAGGCCTCGGGGGATGAGGGCGTTTAGTGCGGAGCGGAATTTGAGTTCGGAATCGGGGCTGACGGCGGCGTTTTGGGCCTGCTCCAAGCCGTAGGAAGTGAAGCTGTCTTTATCGAAGGAGATGAGGTTGGTGCCGGTGGCCAGACCGCCGGGCACGCCCTTGATCTTTTCGGTGGTGTCGAGCACCGCGCCGAGCCGCCCTGAGGCGAGGCAGACACGTTGGCTGAGGGTGGTCGAAGCGCGGAGGGTTGAGCGCCGCTCACGCCAGAAGGTTTTCAGGGTGGGGTCGTCGAGGAGTTGTTCGCCGGAGATCGAGAAGGTGGCGTTGTCGGTGGGCTTGGCTTTGGCGGCGATGAGGGCGGCGTGCAGGCGGGCCAGCTCGGCGTCGTTTTCGAGGAAGGCGAGCAGCGCGGTCAGTTTGGGGGCGGCGGCGGGCGCACGGACGATGGCGTCGCGGAGGAGTTCTTTGAAGTAGGCGTGTTGGACGCGGCGGCCTTCGGCTTTTTCGGGAGCCTTTGGGTTTGGTATCAGGACGGCGCGCTCCAGACTGTCGGCAAGGAAGTGGGATTTGTCGCCTTGGTTGAGCTCGTTGGGCGAGGTGAATGCGCGGAGGAGTTTCTTGGGCTGCGGCTTTTTGACGGTGGGGTCGTCGTAGAGCGGGATGGGGTCGCCGGAGAGCGCGCCATGGGTGTCGAGGGAAATGAGCCAGTGGATGGACGTGGCCTCGAAGTCAGGATCGCCGAGGTTTTCTCGCTCTGCGTAGGCGAGGAGGGCTTGGAGCATCATGAGGCACCTCCGAGTTGCGGGCGGACTTCGGACCAAGCGGGGACGGTGACGACGCCGTTTATCAAGGTGGCGCGGAAAAAGGTGATCTGGGGGCGTGCCTCAATCTTACCGGGAACCCAGCTCTCACCGACGTCGAGATCGAAGACGTCATAAAGCATGAGGCCGAGGTCAGCGTCGCGGTTGAGTTCGGGAGCGACCTGCATGGCGGCGGCGGTGGCGGGCTCGTAGTGGGCGGGGAACTCGCGGCAGCCGAAGCTGGGCTGGTGGAAACACTGGCCCTGCTCGATGCGGCGGCGGGCCATGCCGTAGTATTTGCCGAGGTTGTCGTCACCGGTGGGTTCGTCGTAGCATGACGGGCGCTGGCGGGGGCGGCCTGCGAGGCGGGTGAGTTCGAGGCTGGCCTCAATGACGTAGTCCACTTGGCGGAGAGCGAGGGTGTTTCGCTGGGTGCGATCCTCGTCGGCGAAGAGCGGCTCAGGGTTGCGCGAGGCCTTCGACTTCACCTCGTTGCGGCGAAAGGCGAGGAACTGGATGGGGCGGCGCACGGCGATGCGGTGGATGCGCCAGCGGAATTGAGGTTTGTAGAGGATGGCCTCAAGCAGGCCGCGGGCGGCGCTGGGCGTGATGACGGGGTAGCTGACGCGCTCGACCTTCATCTCGGGACGGGTGAAGCAGGCGAGGTCGCCCCAGGCGCGGAGGTAGATGGGTTGGTTCATTGGCAAAGTTGATCGAGGGAGGGTTCTCCGAGGCCGAGCTGTTCGTCGTAGTGGCCGTTCCAGAAATAGAAATCGGTGTCGGGGAGGGGTTGGACGATGACGCCGCGCGCGAAGGCGGGAGTGTATGCAGAGAGATAGAGGTTCACCGAGTAGCGTTGCACAAGCCGCCATTCGTCGCGTGTAAGGTGTTTTTGTGTGCGCATTTTGGCGATGAGAGCCTTGCCCTCGCCCCACTCCACGACGACGGAGCGAGTGCCATCGTCGATGAGGGAGCAGGCGCGGGCGGCGGCGGGGAAATCGAGTTTGGCCGAGGCGGCGTAGGCGGGGTCGTCCTGCGCGGAGGAGGGGCCAAGCGTGCCGTAGAGGCGGGCGAAGTAGGCGGTGTAGGTCGCGGGATCGTGCAGGTCGGCGTCGGGGTGCTCGTGGAGAAAGGCCTCAGTGAGTTTGGTCGCCTGTTCGTAGGTGCCGCGCTGCATAGCGTGATCGAGAGGGCGGAAAATAGTGACTTGACCCGGCTCGGTTTGGCGACCCTCGCGGTTGCAGCGGCCTGCGGTCTGGATGATGGAGTCGAGCGGACCGGCGGCGCGGAAGACGCGGGGGAAATCAACGTCCACGCCGGCCTCAATGAGTTGGGTGGAAACGAGACGGCAGGGCTCGGGATGAGCGCGGTTGAGGCGGCGGCGAATCTCGGCGAGCTGCTGCTGACGATGCGCCGGGCACATGGCGGACGAAAGGTGGAAACGATGCTCGGGAGGGAGGGCGTTGAACAGGTCGCGGGCATGACGCTTGAGGTTCACCACGCACAGAACCTGCGGGTAACGGGCGAGTTCGTCGGCGAGCTCGGGCCAAGTGGGGGCCTGTGCGGGTGAGCGGCGGACGATACGGGTGCGGCGCAGACCGTCGGCCATGATTTTGGGCTGGGAGGAGATTTCGACCGGGGACCAGCCGCCCGGAATGGCGGCGGAGGCGGCGGCGAAGGCGGGCTGGGTGGCGGTGCCAAAGACGGCGGTGACGCCGTAGTCGCGCACCAGGGTGGTGACGCTGCTGAGGAGCGAGGGGACGAGGCGGGCGGGCAGGGTTTGCACCTCGTCGAAGAGCACGATGGAGCGGGCGATGTTGTGCAGTTTGCGACACTGCGAGGGGCGGTGGCCCAAGAGGCTCTCGAAGAACTGAACGTTGGTAGTGACGATGATCGGGGCGTCCCAGTTTTCCTGGGCGAGGCGGGCGCGGCGCAGGCTCTCGTCCTCGGCGTCGGCTTTCAGGTCGTCACGGCGTTCGGCGGGGGCGACGGCGCTGTGGTGTTCGAGCACGTAGTTGGGGCCGAAGTGGGGCGCGAGCAGTTCGCGATAGATGCGGGCGGTCTGCTCGATGATGCTGGTGTAGGGGATGACGACGATGATGCGGCGGAGGCGGGCGGGATCGTCGGCGGGCAGACAGGCGTTGTGCGTGGCGGCGTGACGGAGGGCGAAGGCGAGGGAGGCGAGGGTTTTGCCGCTGCCGGTGGGGGCGGTGAGGGTGAAGAGGCCGGGTGGGCGCTCGGCAGCGGCGAGGGCGTCTTGGAGGAGCTGGCGGCGGAGTTGGTTGACGAAGCCTTCGGAGGATTTGGCGGCGAGAGATGCGAGCAGGTGGGCGAGGGCGGACTCGGGTTGCAGGGGCGGCGGCAGGCGGCGTGCAGCCTGGTCGGGGGCGAAGTGCGCCTCGGTATCGAGGAAGTCCGCATCGACGAGGCAGGAGAAAATCAAACGCGTGCGGAGCGCGGTGGCGAAGAGCGCCGCTGGGGTAGTGGCAAGCGGGGCGGGAGTGGGTGAGGCCGGCACGAACACGTCGTCGTCGGCCATGCGGGCGGTGAGTTGAGCGAGAGATTCGGGGAAGCCGTTGAGCTTCGCGGCGGAGTCGGGGCTATTGAGGTTTTTGAGGCGGGATTTGAGGGCTTCGAGGGATGTTTCGGCGTCGTTTTCCGCGAAGGCAGGCATGCCGGTGTGGTGGCCCTCAATGGCGAAGGCGGCAGGCAGGTGTTTGTGGGTGGTCGCGGCGGCGAGCGTGCCCATCGACCAGTGGTTAATGCCGTGGATGCGGGGATCGCGGAGGCGGGCTTGGAAGCGAGCGGAGTATTTCCCCAGGTCATGCAGCAGGCCAGCGAGGCGGGCTTCGGCGGCGGCTTCGGGGCCCATGGGGGCGGCGAAGCGGGCGGCCAACTCGGACACGTTGCGCAGGTGCTCGGCTAGGGGTTGCCATTTGCCAGAGGACTCAGGCAACCGCGTGCCGTCAGCGTCTTCGGCGGTGTGGGCGTAGTAGGGCATTTAAGCGGGGGGGGCGCGGGCTGAATACTGCGAAGTTCGTGATATCGTGCGCCTCCAACTTTAGCGGGTAAGGCGGGCCACCCGGTGTCCCGCCCGATCTTTTCCGGAATTTTTACGCGTTGAACCCAAAGCGCCGATTTCCGGGGCGTAAGCTGAGGCCATGGCGGCGATCTCGACGGCGAGGTTTGCGCGCAATTCCGGCGGAGCCAGCGCTTCAACGTGGCCCCCACTGGCAAGGATACGGCGAGACACGTCGATAACGTTATTCAGTCGAAAGGTCGCCTCAGCACCTCCATCGGGGAGGTCACGCAGCTTTTGCGTCGTATGCCAGGGGCGTTCGCGGACATAAGGCGCGGCGATGGCATCAAATCGCAGACGGACTTCGATTTCGGTCGTTCCGGTGAAACGACCTAGGCTGCCAGCGAGATAGGTCTTAATTTTCTCGGGCGGCGGGGGCGTGAAGCTCCGGCCTAGGGCTGAGATTGTCTGGATACGGGTTAGCAGGAAATTCCTCCAACCTTCGCGGGAGATATCCTCGGCCACGAGCATCCAGCGGTGCTCCAAATAGGCAAGGTGGAGGGGTCGCACGGCACGGCGTTCAGGCAGTGCTTCGCCGGGCTTTTGATAGGTCAGCATCAGTTCGCGACGGGTGATAATGGCATTTAACAGACCAGCGAAGTGGCGTTGTTCAAAGGAGTTGTTGTCTGCTTCCTCCTGATGCAGCACAGCACGCAGATCGGCTGCGGGTAAAGAAACGGCTGCTCCGGCAAAGCGGGCGATTTTTTCCAACGTCGCCGTCAGGGTGCGACCGAGCGGAGTGCCTTCCCAGGCAGCAAAAGTGCGGCCGGCGAGCACCACAGCAAGGGCTTCATCGGCGTCGAGCCGGAGTCCGGTTAGAAGGTCAAATGGGGCGGTGTAGCGGTAAGTGCGGGCGGCGGCGTCCCAAGCGATAGGAGCGCGATGAAAATCGCGCAGGCGCTCGATGTCTCGCTTCACGGTGCGGGCGGAGAGTTCGTGTTCCCGCGCGAACCCTGCCGCGGAAACACGCTGACCGGTTGCCAAGCGGCGGTGTAATTCGATCACCCGGGTGCTCGCAGCGGGCCCGGCGGAAGCAGCAAATCTTCGGTCTGAGGCGGAAAGCACACGCCAATTTTGCATAAGTGCTTCGATGGGTAAAGCCATGACTCCAAAACCGGGAATGCCCCGCACAGCAGCAAAGAGAAAGTGCTTCCGGGGCTGTTGGCGCTACCCGCCTCCTTCTTAGTGCAGGCAAAATCGAGGGAAAGGCCCGCTACACAGAGCGATAACGCAAGGCATCCGGACACCAAACCCTTCTCCAACGGGGTGGCGGTTGAGGTCGCACCCGGCGCAGGACACGCACCCGCAGAAAACAAAAAACCGCCACGTTTGCGCGTGGCGGTTTAAAAATGGTGCAGCTGTAGGGAGTCGAACCCCAAACCTTCTGATCCGTAGTCAGACGCTCTATCCAATTGAGCTACAGCTGCGCGATGGGAGGTAAGACAAAGCAAGGTTACGAAAGCCCGCGCAAGCGCTTTTTCAAAAAAAACCAACCGGGACCCAAACGTCTCCCCCGCGCCACACCGGAAGCGGCAAACCTAAGGTTGAAAAGCGCGCCCCCCGCCTCACTAATCACAACACGTGGCCAAATCGACCAACACCTCTCCTGCCAGCGAAACCACCGGCGCCGAAACCTCGTTTGAGACCTCCATGGCACGACTGGAGGCCATCGTCGAAGCGATGGAGGCCGGCGACGTGCCGCTCGCCGACTTGCTGGCCAAATACGAGGAGGGCACCCGCCTCGTCGCCCGTTGCGAAGAGCGACTGAAAACCGCCGAATTGAAAATCGAACAACTCAAACGCCAGCGCGACGGCTCCCTCCGGCCCGAAGCCTTTACCGCCGCCCAAGCTCCCGAATCCGCCTAATTTTTCCGCCCTCCGTGCCCGCCTCCGTCCCTCCTCCCCCGAGCAACCCGCGCCTGCTCGACCTTATCCGCTCACCCGACGACGTCAAAGGTCTGTCTTCCACGCAATTACCTGCACTGGCCGCCGAGATCCGGGAAGAACTGATCCGCGTGACCGCCCGCAACGGCGGCCACATCGGCCCGAACCTCGGGGTGGTCGAGCTGACCATCGCCCTGCACCGGGTTTTCTCCACCCCTCGAGATAAATTTGTCTTCGACGTGGCCCACCAGGGCTACGTGCACAAGCTCCTCACCGGCCGACTCGCCGGGCTGCAAAAAGTCCGGCAGACCGGCGGTGCCTCCGGCTTCCTCAATCGCACCGAAAGCCCGCACGATGCCTTCGGCGCCGGCCATGCCGGCACTGCCCTCTCCGCCGCACTGGGCATGGCCACCGCCCGCGACTTGAAGGGCACCGATGAACACGTGGTCGCCCTCTGCGGCGACGCCGCCTTCACCTGCGGGATCACCCTCGAGGCGCTCAATAACGTCGTCAGCTCGACCAAACGCCTCGTGGTGATCCTGAACGATAACGAGTGGTCCATCGCCCGGAACGTCGGAGCCATCGCCAAATACCTCAACCGGCTCTCGACCAACCGCACCTACAACAAGGTCTACCACGACGTGGAACAGTTCTTCCTCGGCCTGCCCGGCGGCCAGGACATGAACCGGCTGTGGAATAAGTGGAAGCGCGAGACGAAGGACTTCTTTGTCGAATCCTCCCTGTTCGAGAAATTCGGCCTGCGCTACCTCGGCCCGATCGACGGTCACAACCTCGAAGAGCTGGTCAAAAACCTCGAGTTCGCCCGCGATACCGACACCCCGATCCTGCTGCATATCATCACCGAAAAAGGCCGCGGCCTCGAAGCCGCCCGCGCCCATCCGGAGAAGTTTCACGGCCTGGGCGCCTTCGACCCCACCACCGGCGAGGCCAAGTCCGGCCCGCCCGGCACCCCGCCCAGCTACCAGGATGTCTTTGGCCGCGAACTCGTCCGCCTCGCCACCGCAGATTCCCGCATCGTGGGCATCACCGGGGCCATGCCCAGCGGCACCGGCCTGAACCAGCTCGCCGCCGCCGTGCCGCGCCAGTTTTTTGATGTCGGCATCGCCGAGGAACACGCCGTGGTCTTCGCCGCCGGCCTCGCCACCCAGGGCCTGCGCCCGGTCGTGGCGATCTATTCGACCTTCCTGCAACGTGCCTTCGACAACATCCTGCACGACGTCGCCCTCCAAAACCTGCCGGTGACCTTCTGCCTCGACCGGGCCGGCCTCTCGCCCAACGACGGCGCCACCCACCACGGACTCTTCGACCTCGCCTACCTGCGCTGCGTGCCCCGCGCCGTGATCATGGCCCCGCGCGACGAACACCAACTCGCCGCCATGCTCCGGACCGCCCTAGCCCACGACGGCCCCGCCTTTATCCGCTACCCCCGCGGCTCCTGCACCGGCACCCCGCCACCCTCCGAGTGCACCATCCTGCCCCTCGGCCGGGCCGAAATCCTCCGCCCCGGCCGGGAAGTGGTGCTGTGGGCGATCGGCACCTTGTGCGCCGACGCCCTAGACTTGGCCAACCGCCTCCAGACCGAGGACCAGCTCGACGTCGGCGTGGTCGATGCCCGCTTCGCCAAGCCCCTCGACCGCGAACTCCTGCTGACCCAGGCCGCCGAGGCCCGGCTGCTCGTGACCTTGGAAGACGGCGTCGTCACCGGTGGTTTCGGCACCGGCGTGCTGGAGGCCCTTTCCGAAGCCGGCGTAAACACCCCGGTGGAACGTCTGGGTTGGCCCGACGTCTTCGTCGACCACGGCTCTTCCGTCGCGGAGCTTCGCGCCGCCCACGGCCTGGCCCCCGCCGACTGGCTGCGCCGGGTGCGCACCCGGCTGGCCCGGCTCGAGGCCCTGCCCGCCTGACCCTCTCTCCCGCCCTCCCCTTCCCTCCCGTGCCCTCCTACCCGGTCCGCTCCCCCAAATCCAAAGCCAACCTTGTCCAAACCTTCCGGGGCGAGACGCGCACCGCCGTGCCGCTGCATCCGCTGGAACAAGCGCTCGTGGTGGTGGCGATCCTTCACCTCTGTTTCCTGCCCTGGGCCTTTGGCACTCGCGCGCCCTGGGCGCAAATCATCTCCCTCGTTCTTGCGGTCCTCTCCTTTGGCATCGCCCTCTGGCCGCGGCGTTACAGCGGTGAACTCGCGCCCGAGGGCGATTTCACGCTCCACACCTGGCCCCGCCTGTTGCGCTTCCCCCCCTTCTGGCTCGGTCTCGGCTTCTGCACTTTCATCGTGCTCGGCGCCCTCAATCCGTCCTACGAACGGATGAGCAACGGCACCGTGTGGTATCTCAAGCCGCTCGAGCACATCGACTGGTTACCCTCCGGCCTCGACGCCCCGTTCACCATCATGAACGCCTGGCGCACCCTCGTCATCGTCGCCGCCGTATGGCTGCTGGCTTGCGCCCTCTGGACCGCCATCACCCGCCGCACCGCGATCCAGACCATTCTCACCGCCGTCGTGATCAACGCCGCCATCCTCTCCCTGATCGCCATCGTGCAAAAAATGAGCGGCGCGGATAAGATCCTCTGGTTCTTCAGCGGCGCGCCGAGCTACTTCCACGGCACGTTTTACTATAAAAACCACGCCGCCGCCTATTTTAACCTGACCGCGATCGTGGCGGCGGGCTTGATGATCTGGCATCACATCCGCGGCCTGCGCCACCTCGAACGGAGCAGCCCCTCGCCGGTTTTTGCCTTTGGTTTCATCGTGATCGGATCCTGCGTCTTCATGAGCGGTTCCCGCACCGGCATGATCCTGCTCGCTGGCTACATCCTGATCATGGTCACCACTTACCTGCTGTGGCGCACCCGGCGCAGCGCAGGACCCTCCAACCGCCTCCTCACCGTCCTGGCCACTCTGGCGATCCTCGGTTTTATCTCCACAGCCATTTACTTCCTGAACCTCGACAAGAGCATAGACCAGATCCGCCGTCTCGCCAACGAAGACAAACAGTGGTCGGTCGAGGCCCGTATCCAGGCCCGCGAAGCCACCTACGAACTCTTTCGCGACCAGCCGCTGACCGGTTGGGGCGCCGGCAGCTTCCGCCACGCCTTTCCCACCCACCAGCAAAACTACCCGGACATCTACCGGGGCCCCGCACGCCGTTATTTTTATTGGGAGCATGCCCATAACGACTACGTGCAAGCCCTCGCGGAGTTCGGCGTCATCGGCTTTGCCCTGCCCGTGCTCGCCCTGCTCTGGCTGATCGCCAAACTCTGCCGGCTCGGCGGCCTCGGCCAGCCCGCGTTTCTGCTGACCCTCTTCGGCCTCGGCCTGACGCTCTGCCACTCCTGGGTGGATTTCCAGCTCTACAACGCCTGCATCCTCACCACCTTCGGCGCCATCGCCGTCATGCTGGTCCGCTGGGCCGAGCTCGAAATCAACCCGAGCAACATCAGCCCCTCCACCCTCCGGGGTTAAGCCGCAAAAAAGCCCGCCTCGTTTAAGAGGCGGGCGAAAAGCGCGCTTAGCCGCGACTTACTTGGCGTCCTCAGCGGAAACCGGAGGGGTGGTCACCGAGACCGGCTCGGCGGCGGGCGCCGGGGCCTTGATCTCGAGCAACTCCACGTCAAAAATCAGGGTGGCATTCGGAGGAATGGAACCACCCGCACCCTGCTCGCCGTAGCCGAGCTTCGAGGGGATGTAGAGCTTCAGCTTGCCGCCGACGCCGGTCAGCTGAAGACCCTCGGTCCAGCCGGGGATAACGCCATTTAGCGGGAACTCCGCCGGGGTGCCGCGCTGCACCGAGCTATCGAAAACGGTGCCGTTCACCAAGGTGCCGGTGTAGTGGACCTTGACCGTGTCGGTGGGCACGGGCTTGGCGCCGGTGCCCTCTTGGATGACCTCGTAGCAAAGACCGGTCGGAGTGGAGAGAACCTTGGGGTTTTTCTTCAACTCAGTGAAAAAAGCCGCCGACTCTTGGTCAGCTGCCGCCGCGAGGCGGGCCTGCGCGACTTGCTGGCGACCGCCCAATACGCGCTGGATCTCGGGGCCGAAAGCCTCGGGGTTGAATTTATTCTTCTCGCCGCTGAAAGCCGCATCGAGGCCCTGGAGCGCGGCCGCTTTTTCCTCGGCGGTCAGATTAAACTCGGCGATGCCGATGCGCTGGCCGACGAGATAACCAAAGGCCTCGAACACCTGGACGTCCGTGTAGGCGGGAGCCGCCGGGGCGGCGGGAGCCGGGGTCGCGGCGGCCTCATCGGCGGCGCGAACAGTGCTGAGGGCGCCGACGGCGGCGAGAGTGGAAGCCTGCAGAATGCGAACGAGTTTCATGCGTGGGTAGGGTGGATGGGAGGTGGATCGAAGATGGGCCAAGAGGTGGGCTCACCAACGGAAGTTTCACCCTGCCGCCCAACGCGCCCCGGTGGCAAACCCATAGTCAGCCCCCCCCGGGTTTCCTTTCGCAGGCTTGTCGGCGGCCCCGCGCGCCCCTTTTCTCACTACCCCGCATGCACCCCCACTCGTTCTGGACCAGCGCCGACGGCCATATCCTCGCCGTCCGGCGTAAAGACGCCCGCACCCTTTCCGTCACGCTCGGTTTCCAGCCCCGCCACCCCGCCGAATGGGAGTTTATCCAGGCCCACGCCGCCTCCCTCGCCTTCACCGAACGCAGCACCCTCGCCCGGGTCGGCATCGAGATGCTGACCCTGAGCCCGCCTCGCGTGGGAAAAACCGGCGTCGTGCTCGAAGCCGACGCTTTTCTCTACGACCAGAGCTTCCCCAACGCCCCCTACTGGCAGCAACTCCTCCGCCCCGGCACCCCGGTCGGCCGCCTTTTCCACGCCCCAGCCGGGGCCAAACTCACGTCCACCGAGATCTGGGAAGCACTCAAAGCCAACCGCCTCAAACTCCCCGCCACCACCAGCATCGACCGCTACGGCCGCGTCTTTCTCACGCCCCACTCCGTCACTTACACCCTGAACCCCCGCCTCTCCCGCCCGGCCTTCGAACGCCTGATCGCCGGCGATTCCGGCCGCGGCTTTCTCGATAAAGTCCAGGTCCGCCGCGAGGCCTCCCCCATCTCGGTCGCCCCCGGCTCCGGCATCCTGACCAGCTGCTCGATGTATCTCAAGGAACACTACGTCGTGCTCAACCCCGGCGCGGGCAACTTCGGCATCCACACCAGCGCGGTGCTGCTCGATCCCATCAAAACTCACGGCACCAACATCATGCTGGAGATCTACAACCTCGGCGAACACCCGGTGGTAAATCCAGTCGTGTCCGTGGACGTCTACCGCGCCCCCCCCGCCTCCGACGCCCCCGTCAAAAGCCAGACCCGGCGCCGCCAGCAGGACGTGAATGCCGCCCGCGCCCTGTATGATTGCCTGGAAGCCAACCCGCCCCCGCCCGACGCGGCCGCCGCCAAGCCCCGCACCCGCGTGACCGTCGAGGGCCAGAGTTCCACCATGGCCAACCCGTCCGTGGTGGTGCAGGCCGCCACCTTCGCCGCCTTGCGCGAGAAACCCGCCAGCAGCACCCGCGGCGGCATCTGCGGACACCCCACCATGATCCAGGCCCTCGACGCCGCCCCCGCCGGCGCCGACACCCTGCTGGTTGATTATTTTCCCAATCTGCTGGAGCACGTCGAACTCCTCACCCGCCTCGCCAAAACCCCGATCAAACGCCTCGTCTTCCGCCGCCCGTCCCGCACCCACGGCTTCTTCCTGTCCAGCAACGCCCACGCCCGGCTGGATACCTTCGAAGCCCTCGGGATCAAGGTCTACTGGTTCAACGCCGAACTGGGCGACCTCTACCTCCATGCCTACCGGAAAAACCACGGCTTTTTCGTCCGCGAGGAATTAGTCAAACGCTTCCAGGAGTCCACCCTGCTGGCCTTCTACGGCAGTGCCATCGGCCTGGACGAGTCCCAGACCCGGCGTATCTCCGGCCTGATTGACCGCCTGGCCGGCTTCATGGGCCCAAACGTCGGCGTGCTCACCGGCGGAGGCGGCGGCGTGATGCGCCTCGCCACCGATCAAGCACGCGAAAAAGGCGCCCTCACCGGCGCCTGTTTCCTCGAGCTGGAGGCCCAGCCCCCCGAGCTCGGCGTGGACTTCTTTAATACCTTCCAGGAAACCTCGCGCCACTTCCGGCAAAAGTGGTTCGAAGTCGCCGACTTTTGCATCTTCAACACCGGCGGTGTCGGCACCTTGGAGGAAGTTGGGATCGAGTTGTGCAATCTCAAGTTGGGTATCCGCCCGCGCGTGCCCTACGTCTTCCTCGACCGCACCTATTTCTCCCCCCTGCGCGATCAAATCACGCTAATGGTCAGCGAAAAACGCGCCCCCGCCTGGATGCTGGATTATCTCTTGTTTACCGACGATCCCGACGAAGTGCTGGGCTTTTACCGGCAAAAGCTTCAGGTGCTCTAACTTTTTTTACCCTCATGCTCCCCTCCTCCGTCCTCGTCGTCGGCTCCGGCGGCCGCGAACACGCCCTCGTCCAGGCCCTCCTCGCCTCTCCCGCCCGCCCCCGCGTGCTGTGTGCACCGGGCAACGCCGGCATCGCCGCCGAGGTAACCTGCTTCCCCGTCGCCGCTGACGACATCCCCGGCCTGGTCGCACTCGCCCGCCGCGAACGCGTGGCTTTCGTCGTGGTGGGCCCCGAAGTGCCGCTTTCCCTCGGCTTGGTCGATGCCCTCGCCGCCGAAAATATCCCCGCCTACGGCCCCCGCGCCGATGGCGCCCAGCTGGAAGCCTCCAAGGTGTTCACCAAGGAAATCCTTCTGAAACACCGCATTCCGACCGCCCCCGCCGGCGTCTTCACCGAGCTCGAGGCCGCCCTCGCCTATCTCCGCGCCCGCCGCACTCCCATCGTGATCAAAGCCGATGGCCTCGCCGCCGGCAAAGGCGTGGTCGTAGCCCAGCACCCCGCCGAAGCCGAGGCCGCCGTGCGCGATATGCTTGCCGATAACAAATTCGGCGCGGCCGGCTCCCGCGTGCTGATCGAGGACTGCCTGTTTGGGGAGGAAACCAGCCTGCTGGTCGTCGTGTCTGGTAGCCACTACGTCATCCTCCCGACCTCCCAGGACCACAAGCGGGTGGGCGACGGTGACACCGGCCCAAACACCGGCGGCATGGGCACCTATTCTCCCGCCGAGGTGGTCACCCCCGCGCTACTCGATCGCATCGAAAACGAAATTGTGCGCCCCTCGGTGAACGCCATCGCGGCCGAGGGCATCGATTTCCGCGGCACCTTGTTCATCGGGATCATGCTGACCGCCGACGGCCCCAGCGTGCTGGAATACAACACCCGCTTCGGCGACCCCGAGACCCAGGTGGTGCTGCCGCGTATGGCCGAGGACCTGCTGGCCTTGCTCTGGCAGGCCGCCCTGGGCCAGATCACCGCTTCGCGCCGCGCCGCGGAAATCCCCGCCCACGCCTTGTGCGTGGTGCTCGCCGCCCAAGGCTACCCCGGCGCCTACGCCAAGGGTGACGTCATCACACCGCCTGCCGCCCTCGCCCCGGGCGTGAAAATCCTCCACGCCGGCACCGCCCGCAACCCCGGCGGTCAACTCGTCAGCCATGGTGGCCGCGTGCTCGGCGTCACCGCGCTCGCGCCCTCGCTCCGCCAGGCCGCCGACGCCGCTTACCGCGTGTGCGACCAGATCGAGCTCGCCGGGAAAATCTACCGCCGGGATATCGGCGCCCGCCAGTTGCAACGACGTTAAGACGCCCGCCGGGCTTTTCCTTTGCCCCGCGCCTCTCTTTTTGCCGCCCTCCCCCTCTGCCCGTAACCCTCACCCATCCTGCCATGCCCGCCATCCCCCCCACCACCATCGCCATCGGCTCCGACCACGCCGGCTTCAGCCATAAGGAGGGCATCAAGGCCGCCCTCCTGGCCGACGGTCATACCGTAAAAGATTTCGGCACCTACTCCGCGGCCTCCTGCGACTACCCGGACTGGATCCGCCCCACCGCCGAAGCCGTCGCCCGCGGCGAGTTCCAATACGGGATCGTCCTCGGCGGCTCCGGCAACGGCGAGGCCATCGTGGCGAACAAAGTGAAGGGCATCCGCTGCGGCCTTTGCTGGAACGAAAAGGTCGCCATCTGGAACCGTTCCCACAACGACGCCAACGTGCTCTCCCTCGGCGAACGCACCGTCACCCTCGAGGAGGCGTTGCACATCGTCCGCACCTGGCTGGCCACCCCCTTCGAGGGCGGACGCCACCAGCCCCGCATTCAGAAAATCGAGACCACCTGACCCGCCCCGCCCCCGGCGAGGTTTCCAAGCCAAGCAGCAAAATCCGCTTGCCGCTATCCCGCGACAAAACCTAGCTGAACCCTTGCAGATGTCGGCGGGGTGTAGCTTAGCCTGGTAGAGCGCTACGTTCGGGTCGTAGAGGCCGTGAGTTCGAATCTCACCACCCCGACCATCTGCCGAAACGAGCACCAGCCTGCCGATCCACCGCCCGCGACTTGCGTCCCGCTCGAAAGGAGGCCATTCGCCCTATGCCTCCCGCCACCCGGATGACTCCCCTCGCCGCCAAACGCACCATCGACATGCAGGTCCTCGCCGACTGGATCGAGCCGCGCGCCCGCGTGCTCGACCTCGGTTGCGGGCGCGGGGTGCTGCTGGAGTTCCTCGCCCAGACGCGCGGCGCCCAGGCCTTTGGCGTGGATCTCGATTTTGCCAAGATCACCGCCTGCGTCCGCCGCGGCCTGTCCGCCTACCAGGGTGATATGCTGGGCTACATGCGCGCCCTGCCCGCCGGTCATTTTGACCACGTCGTCTGCTCCCGCACGCTGGAGGAAGTCCCCGACCCCGCCGCCGTCATCGCCGAGGCGCTCCGGGTCGGCCGCGCCGTGACCGTCGGCTTTGCCAACCACGGTTATTGGAAAAACCGTTATGCCACCCTCGTGCTTGGGCGCAAACCGGTGAACCCGGTCTACCCCGCCACCTGGCAGCACAGCCGCCCCGCCAACCCCGCCACCATAGCGGATTTCGAGGACTTCGCCGCCGAGGCGGGCTACCGCGTGGCCCGGCGCACCCATCTGCGCGGGGACTGGAAAAGTCCGTGCGGGTTCGCGCCCAATCTGTTCGCCGGCTACGCCCTCTACCAACTCACGCGCTGAGCGCCGGCGCCGCCTCGGCCGGCGGCTCGACCCATTTGCCGTGCTCCTTGATCAAAGCCACCAGCCGGTCGTCCGCCTCGGCCTGCGGCAGGTTATACTGCACACACTGTTTGCCGACGTAGAGGTTGATCTTGCCCGGCGCCCCGCCGACGTAGCCGAAATCGGCGTCCGCCATCTCGCCCGGGCCGTTCACGATGCAACCCATGATGGCGAGCTTCACGCCCTTTAAGTGCCCCGTCCGCGCCCGGATGCGTTGCGTCGTGGTCTGCAAATCGAAGAGCGTGCGCCCGCAACTCGGGCACGCCACGAACTCGGTCTTGGTGCTGCGCGTGCCCGCGCCTTGAAGAATGTTATAGGCGAGCTTCAAGGCCCGCGCCGGATCCGTCTCCGTCTCCACGCTCACGAGGTCACCGAGGCCGTCGCAGAGCAACGCACCCGCGAGGACCGAGGCATCGAGCAAACGCGATAAAAAGTCCGGCGCCGGGGCGACCTGCGTGGCCTCAGTGGCCCGGATCCAGAGCGGCGCCCGCGAACCCAGCCCCGCCAGCGCCTCGGCCAATGCCCGGTAACGACCGGGGGCGTGGCGGCGGTCTACGCCGCTGGCCCGGTCATCCAGGGTGAAGAGGAGACCGGCGTCACCGAGCTGGCGCACCGTGTCGCCCAAGACCGCCCCCGCGAGCGCCTCCGCCGTGGTCGCCACCGCCAGCGCATGCCCCCCGGCCCGGGCCCACTTGGCAAATCCCGCCAGCGCAGCGGCGTCATCGGCCGTGCCGGCAAAGGTCCGCATCAACACCAACGGGCCCGTCGGCCGTGCCGCCAGCAGGTGTGACGGTAGCATATCGGCCGCCAAAGCCAGAAAACCGACCGCGCCCGCCGGCCAGGTGGCGGCAGCCGCAGCCTGGAGTTCTGCCGCGTCGCACACCGGCACCAAGAGGCCTTCCAGCGGGGTATCCCCCAGCCGCACGCCGGCGAAACGTGCCGCCGCAACCGCGATCTCAGCGGGGCCGGCCAGGCGCGTAATCACCCGTGGCGGCGCCTCGCCGCCGGCCACCCACCCCGCCCCCAGCGGCAGCGCCGTCGTGGCCCGGCGGGAGTAGAGGTAAGGGTCCACCCGATCCGGCACTCCGCCCGCCGCGCCCACCGGCACCCAGGCGGCCATGGCCTTGCGCACGAGGGCCTGGGCCACGGGGATCTCATAAACACTGTCCTCGGTCAGGGACACGCGGATGGTGTCGCCCAGCCCGTCAAAAAGGAGCGAGCCGATGCCGATGGCCGACTTGATGCGGCCATCCTCGCCGTCGCCCGCCTCGGTGACGCCGAGGTGCAGCGGGTAGTCCATGGCCTCGGCGTCCATGCGCGCCACCAAGAGGCGATAGGCCTGGATCATCACCTTCGGATTCGAGGCCTTCATCGACAGGATGATGTCCTCATAACCCAGCCCCCGGCAGATGCGGAGAAACTCCAGCGCGCTCTCCACCATGCCGAGCGGGGTGTCGCCGTAACGGTTCATGATGCGGTCGCTGAGCGAGCCGTGGTTCGTGCCGATGCGCAGGGCGCGGCCGAGCTGCTTGCAGCGCAAAATCAAGGGCGTCACCGCCTCGCGGATGCGGTCCAGTTCCTCGTCATAAGCGGCGTCGGAATACTCGCGCACCGCGAATTTCTTTTTGTCCGCGTAGTTACCCGGGTTGATACGGACCTTCTCCACGTGTTCGACCGCCTCCATCGCGGCCGAGGGCAGGAAATGGATATCGGCCACCAGCGGCACCCGGCCGAAACCGGCGGCGGCAAACTGCTCGCGGATGGGCTTGAGGCAACGCGCGGCCTGCACGTTGGGCGCGGTCACCCGGACGATTTCACAACCCGCCTCGGCCAGCGCGATCGCCTGCCGGACCGTCGCCTCCACATCCTGGGTATCGCTGGTGGTCATGGACTGCACGCGGACGGGATTGGCCCCGCCCACGCCGACGCTGCCGATCTTCACCTCACGGGTGTGCCGCCGGATGGTTTGGAAACGGGAAAGGGCGTAGGGAGTGCTCATGACGGGAATCGAAGGGTCAAGTTGGCCGCGCCCGTCCGTCTCGGCAAGACCTCCACGCCGTTTGCGACCATCGCCTCCGGGCGAGTGCCGGGTTGCACGCGCCGCCGCGTTTGTTTCGCTGGGCGGATGAACGACCCCTTGTTTCTTTTGATTGGCCTCGGCGTGGCGGGTTACTTCGCCTGGCTCTGGCGGGCCGATCTGCTGGCCAACCGCGCCGCCGCGGGCGCACCGGCCAACCCGCTGCCCGGAGCCCTGCCCGCGACCACCCGCGCCATCGTGATCGGCATGCTCGGGGCGGTGGTGCTGGTCGCCCTGGAGACTTGGGGCGAACTCCGGCTCGGGGTGGCCGAAGAGCAAACCGAGATCACCTGGCTGTTTGCCCTCTATTCGGTCTTCGCCGCCGCCATCATCGAAGAACTGGTTTTCCGCGGCTACCTGGTGATCGAAGGCAGGGGACGACGCACCCTCCAGTGGGGCGCGGCCGGAGCCTCGGTCGCCTTCGCGCTCGCCCACCCCCACCTGTGGAAATGGGAGGACGGCGTGCTCACCTGGAACTTTGACATCAAAGCCTGGTTCAGCACCGGCTGCCTGTTCATCGGCTCGCTGTGGTTCTACGCCTGCCGTTTCGGCCCCTGGAATGCCAACGGCTCCCTGCTGCCATGCTTCACCGCGCACGCCGTAAAAAATCTCGCCGTCGTCGCCGTGAAAGCCGCGCAAGGCTTTGTCGTGGGCCCATGGTGATGCCCAAACCGGCGGCCGCACGGCCCGCCCTCCCGGGCCATGTTTAGGTTAAAAAATTCCTTCGCCTCCCCGCCCCACTCCTGCCACAGAGTCGCTTCTTATGGGACGCCAATGGCTACACGCGAAACGCGCCGTCGTTAACAACCGCAAAGGTCAGCTGGTCGGCAAGCTGGTCAAGGAGATCACCGTCGCCGCCAAACTCGGCGGAGGTGACCAAGGGGCCAACGCGCGCCTTTTCACCGCCGTCGAAAAGGCCAAGAAAGCCTCCGTCACCCGCGACGTGATCGAACGGGCCATCCACAAGGGCGCCGGCACCGGAGGCGAAAAGAGCGACCTTACTCACGTCACTTTCGACGGCTACGCCCCCCACAAGGTGCCCGTCGTCGTCGAGTGCTACACCGATAACGTCCAGCGCCTCGCGCCCGAGATGCGCGTGCTTTTCAAGAAGGGCATTCTCGGCACCACCGGTTCCAACAAGTTTCTTTTTGATCACGCCGGGATCGTGGAGGCCTACACCGCCGCCACCACACCCGACCTCGAGGCCGCCGCCATCGAGGCCGGGGCGAACGACTTCGCCGCCCTTACCCACGCCGAGAACGACGATATCCCCGCGGAGGGCGCGTCCGGGGCACGCTTCCTGTGCGAGCGCACCTCCATCCACGCCGTCTCGGAATGGCTCAAGGCCAACGGCTGGACCGTCATCACCTCCGAAATGGGCTACCTCGCCAAGACCTACCCCGAGCTCGGCGAAACCGAGCGCGCCGAGGTCGGCGAGTTCCTGCACGCCCTCGAAGACAACGACGACGTGCAGCGCGTCTGGGCCGCCTTCCGCTAGGCCCCCGTCCCATGCCTGCCCCCGGACGCCCGGTGCTCATCACGCTCGGCGCCCTCGCGGTGCTGGCGGCTTTGCTCATCGGCCTGCCCTGGTTGAGCCCCGGACGCGGGGTGGAACGCTCTTTCGACCATCTGCTCGGGGCGATTGCGGATAAAGATACGCCCGCCCTCGAACGCCTGTTCGGACCCGACTACGCCCCCTCGCTCGGCCACGACCGCGCCGCCACCCTTCGCCTCGCCGCCGAGATCCGCGGCCAGTTCGCGACTTGCTCCCTCCGCCGGGAACAGTCCGAGCTCATCCTCGATCCCTCCAGGCAAAGCGCCACCACCCGGGCCCTCATCCGTTTCCGCGGCCAGGGCAGCCCGGTGGCCCGCGCCGTCGTCGAAGCCTCGGCCGCCACCACTACGCCGGTGGTTTTTCGCTGGCGGCGCAATTCCTGGAAACCGTGGGACTGGCGCCTGGTCGGCATCGAACACCCCGACGCCGCGCGCGCCCTCGCCCGTTTCGAACGCCAGGCCGCCGTGCTCGGGCTCTGAACCGCTTCAACGGTCCGCAGGCAACTCCATCACCACCCGGAAACCGATGTGCCGGGCGCGATCCACCTTGGAACGCGATTCAAGGACAAATTTCGCCAGCGCCTCGGGCGAGTCCAGATTGCTCCCGCCCGCCAGCATGGCGCGATCTAGGCTGGCATCGGCATCCAGCCACTCGGCCAGATTCCCCACCAGATCACGGTAGCCGTTGGGGTTTGCCCGCCCGCCCTCCGTGGTGCCGACCTTGCCGTCCCCCGCCGAGCTGCGCACTTCGCCGGGATTATTCCCCAGCGCCCCCCGATATTCGGACTCGGCCGGCAGACGCACCTTCGCCCCCAGTATCCAGCTCAGGCGGGTGCAAAACTCCTGGGCGTCGGCCCAGTTCACCGAGTCCACCGGCATGCTCCGCCCCGGATTGCGGCTGGGGTTGGTGTTCATGACGGTTTCATAAATGTCCTGCGGCATTTCACTCGCTAGCATCAGCCGGTCATTCACCCCGATCAAAGGCAGCAAGCGGTCAAAAACCTTGTCCTGCACCCCCTTGATTTCGGCGCGCTTCAGACCGAGGTAACTCAATTTGATCCGCAGAGTGCCGTCGACGTAGTTGCTGCGCGGGAAATCTTTTTCCAACAACTCGGTCAGCTCCAGGGCCCGGGGCAGGGCCTGGTCGGCCGAGACGAGCCGCCGCCGCCGCAGGTCGGCGCTGATCGAACGCTCCAGTCGGGTGAGCTCGACGGCGATGGGCTGGGAACGGGCGGTCTGGAGCTTGGTTTCCAACACTTCGATGCGCTTAGAGGAGACGAAACGGCTGCGCGCAAAGAGCAGATTGACCTGCTGCTGGCGGGTCAGGGCCTCGAGGTAGAGGGCCGCGGCGGCCTTGTTGTTGCCCGAGCGGTCGGCGAGATCACCCTCGGCCTCCTTCGCATCCAGTTCCTTGACGATACTGGCGGCATTGAGCGTGGCGATTTCCGCCTCGATCCGGTCGAGCCCGGCGAGATCGGCAAACCGCGTCGTCCCAAATTCGCGATTGATCCGGTCAAGGACATCGCGCGCGGCGGTGTAGCCGGCGAGGGCATCCGCCCAGCGCTCCCCGGCCACCGCCTGGCGGGCTTTTTCCAAGGCCTTTTCCTTCTCCTGGTTGAGCGGGTAAACCTGCAGCGCCAGCAGGGATTTCTCGATCTCGGCCTCGCGCACATAGTTTTTAAACCGGGAAGGAGCCGCCCCGGTGTTCACCGCGCGCTGGAGCTGCAAGGCCTCGTCGTAGGCCGCGGCCGCCTCGCTCAAACGCAGTGCCTTCACCGCCTCATCCCCGTCCTCGATACGCTGCTGGATGGTGCCGAGGGCGCGCTTGGCCCGCAACGCATCGTATTCACTCTCCAGTCGCTCAAGATTTTGCTGCTGCGCATAGTCGCCATGCACGGCCGAACGGGCGATTTCGCGCTGCTTGGCCACCGCCTCGGCCAGGACCAGCAGGGCCTCGTCTGAAATAATGTCCGCGGCGGAGAGTCCTTTGTAGCGGGCCTCCAGCTCCGCCACCTCCGCGATTTTCTTCAATAAAACCGGATCCGTGGCCGAAATGGTCTCCTTGGGGACTTCCGTGACCGCCCGGCCCGGGCCGGACGTGGCGAGCAAAAACCAGAGGCCCGCCAGCAGCACCACCCCCAAGCCAATAAAAATCGAAGACCGCGAGGCGGTCCATAAGTCATACAGCTTCTGGCGCTGGCGATAAGATAGCATGGGGAGTAGTCCGAGCAAAGATGAGGCGACGAGAAATGCAATGATTGGCAAGTTTATCATCGCCCCGCCCAAACCCGCCCCGGCCTTGCCCGAAGGCTGGACAAGACGCGCGCTGCTTTCACCTTGAAGGGGTCGTGATCCAACACCTCGCCATCCTCGCTCCCGGCCTTCTCGGCTCTTCCGTGGCCCGGGCCGCCCGGGAACGCGGCCTGGCAGGCCGGATCACGGTCTGGGCCCGCCGCGCCGAGGTCCGCGCGGAATTGCGCGGCCAGCCCTGGCTGGATGACGTCGCTGACACCCCCGGCGCGGCCGTCGCCGAAGCATCCCTGGTCGTGCTGGCCGCTCCCGTTGACCGGATCATCGAGCTGGATCAGGAAATCGCCCCCCGCCTCGCCGCCGGCGCCATCGTCACCGACGTAGGCAGCGTGAAGGGCCCCATTTGCACCGCCGCCGCCCGGCACCCCCGTCCCGCCGGCGCCTGCTTCCTCGGCTCCCACCCCATGGCCGGCTCGGAAAAAACTGGCTGGGAACACGGCCAACCCACCCTGTTTGAAAAACGGGTTTGCTTCGTCACCCCCACGGACAACACCCCCTCCGGGGCCCTCGTGCAACTGGAGAAATTCTGGCGTGCCCTCGGCGCCGAGGTCGTCGTGGCCGCACCCGCCCAACACGACGAAATCGTCGCCCATATCAGCCACCTGCCCCAAGCGGTGGCCACCAGCCTAGCCTGCGCCCTCGCCCACAAAGAGGGGGACTGGCGGCACCTCGCCGGCAACGGCCTGCGCGATACCACCCGGATTGCCGCTGGCGACGCCACCATGTGGGTGGAGATTTTCCAGCAAAACCGCGCCGCCATCCTCGAGGCCCTCGCCCGCCAGGAGGAGGAGTTTACCGCTTTCCGTCTCGCCCTCGAGCGCTCCGACTGGGCCGACCTCCGCGCCCGCTTGGAGCGCGGCAAGGCCTGGCGGGATGGCTTCCGCACCTGACCGCTACCCGCCATGTCCCAACCGTCCCCCCTTCCCGATTGCCTGCCCATCACCCCGTTCACCGGGCCCGTCTCCGGCACCGTCAAACTGCCCGGCTCAAAGAGCCTGACCAACCGCGCCCTGCTGCTCGCCGCCCTCTGCGACCGGCCCGTCGCCCTCGGCGGGGCCCTGTTCAGCGATGATACCGAATTGATGGTCGGGGCCCTGCGCGCGCTTGGTTTCCACGTGGCCGCGGACCAGGCCGCCGGCACTTTGAAGGTGGAGAATCAGGCCGCCGCCTTCCGCGCCGAAACCCCGGTTGAGTTATTCGTCGGCCTGGCCGGCACCGCCGCGCGCTTCCTCACCGCCCTCTGCGCCGCCGCCCCCCGCGGCACCTACCGCATCCAAGGCACACCCCGCATGAACGAGCGCCCGATGAAGGGCTTGCTCGACGCCCTGCGCGCACTCGGCGCAGACATCCGTTGCCTCGGCGCGGAAGGGTTTTTCCCCATCGAAATCCACGCCTCGGGCCTGCGCGGGGGCAAAGTGAAAATCGACGCCACCGAAAGCAGCCAGATGCTGTCCGCCCTGCTCATGGTCGCCCCGCTGGCCGACCGCGCCGTCGAGGTCCACGCCATCGGCGGCGTGCGCTGGCCCTTTGTCAGCATGACCGCACGCATCATGGCCGCCTTCCAGCCGGGAGCCGAGGACAACGTCGAACGCGTCAGCGATACCTGCTTCCGCGTCCTTAAAGGCGGCGTGCCCGCCTACTCGGCGCCCTCGACCTACGCGATCGAACCGGACGCCAGCGCCGCCAGCTACTACGCCGCCCTGCCCTTCGTGGTCGGCGGCCGCCTGCGTCTCGAACACCTGCACTTGGGAATGCAAGGTGACACCGCCTTTCTCGACGTGCTCGCCCGCGCCGGCGCCACCGTGAATGCCACTTCCGGCGGTTTCGAGGTATCCTACCATCCCACGCATTCCCGTCATGGCGTGGATGAAAACTTCAACGCCTTTTCGGACACCTTTCTGACGCTGGCGGCGATCGCCCCCTTGTTATCCGGCCCTACCTTTATCACCGGCATCGCCCACACTCGCCGGCAGGAAACCGACCGGGTGGCCGGCATGGCCGCCGAACTCCGCCGCCTGGGTCAGGAAGTGCTGGAAACGGAAGATACCCTCGTCATCACCCCGCGGCCGCTGATCCCGGACGTGACCGTGCACACCTACCACGACCACCGCTTCGCCATGAGTTTCGGTATCCTCGGTTGCCACGACCTCCGCGGGGACGGCCGGCCTTGGTTATCGATCGAAAACCCCGGTTGCTGCGCCAAAACCTTTCCCCACTTTTTCGATTTGCTGGAATCCCTCCGCCGCAAAGCCTCCGCCGCTTGAACCCGACCGCCCCCATGGCCCCCTCCTTCCTCATTGTCGCCATCGACGGCGGCGCAGCCGCCGGCAAATCCACCACCGCCCGAGCCCTGAGCAGCCAGTTCAACCTGCTGCACGTGGACACCGGCTCCTATTACCGGGCCGTCACCCATGAACTGCTCCGCCAGGGAGTGCCCTCCGACGATACGGCGGCCATTGCCCACGCCGCCTCCGGTTTGGCCCTCGGCACCCGCGTGCAAGGCCACCGCGCCCAGATTGAAATCGGCGGCCACGGCGTCGACGAAGCCGCTTTGCGCGGCCCGGCCGTGAACGCCGCCGTCTCCCACTTCGCCGCCGTCCCAGCGGTGCGCTCCGCCTTGCTCGCCTACCAGCGCGATCAAGCGCGCATCGCCCGCGAACACGGGTTTGCCGGACTGGTGATGGAAGGCCGCGATATCGGCACGGTGATTTTTCCTGACGCCGATTTCCGCTTTTTTCTGCACGCCGATCCCGCGGAACGCGCCCGCCGCCGCGCTGCCGAGGGGCAGCAGGATTCCATCGCCGAGCGCGACCGACTCGACAGCACGCGCAAAGCCTCGCCGCTGCAATGCCCGCCCGGCGCGACCGGCCTCGACTCCACCCACCTCACACTCGAGGAAGTCGTCGCCCGCGTCTCCGCCCCCATCGCGGCCCGCCTCGCCGCCAACACCTGAACGCTCAAGCCATGGCCGACGCCGGCGAACGCTTCCCGCAGCTGCGCATGGGGCGCTTGTATGGGTTCTCCCATTATATTCTTAATGGCTTGCGCCAGGCCTTTTTCCGCGGCGAGGTCGCCGGTCTGCGGCACGTGCCCGCCAGCGGCCCCTTTCTCGTGGCCGCCAATCACGCGAGCCACCTCGACCCGCCCTTCATCGGGGCGGTCCTGCCCCGGCAACTGGCTTTTTTCGCCCGCAAAACACTCTGGGGGCCGGGCGCCGGCCAGTGGTGGATGGATGGAGTCGGCGCGATCCCGGTGGATCGCGATGGCTCCGATCTCGCCGCGATCAAGCGCGTGCTTGCCACACTCGATGCCGGCGGCGCCATCGCCCTCTTCCCCGAGGGCACGCGTTCGCCCGACGGCCAGATGCAGCCCGCCAAGGCCGGCGTCGGGATGATCGTGTGCAAGTCCCGCGTGCCGGTCCTGCCCTGCCGTATCTTCGACAGCCACATCGCCTTCGGCCGCGGCAGCGGGCTGCGACCGGGAACTCCGGTGCACATCGTTTTCGGCGCCCCGCTCCAGCCCGCCGACTACGACCGTCCAGCGGACGGCAAGGAGCGCTACCAACGCGCCAGCGAACGCATCATGGCCGCCATCGCCGCCCTTCCGGCCCCGCCGGTCACGGTGGTATGAACAGCCCCCCGCGCCCCATCAAGCCAGCCCGCCCCGCCCCTGAGGTCAGACTGAAAAACTCTCGCCGCAAGAGCACGAGGCCTTGGCATTCGGGTTGGTGAACTTGAAACCTCCGGCGATGAGGGCGTTGGAGTAGTCCACCACCGTGCCCTTGAGGTAAAGCGCCGTCTTGGGATCCACCAGCACGCGCGCTCCGCCGGTCGGGACCAGAATATCGCCACGTTTTGGCGCGGGTGCAAAACGCAGCTTGTAACTGAGCCCGTTGCAGCCGCCGCCCGAGATCGCCACCCGTAAAAACTCCCCCTGGGCCTCGCGGGCCACCAGCGCCGCGACCTTGCGCCCCGCCGCTTCCGTCAAGCGCACCAACCGCTCATCCCCCGCACGCACCTCGACCGCCGGCGACGGAGCGGCGTCAGAAGAAGTCGGTGCCTTCAAGAGTGTTTCCATAAAAGTGAAACTCACCATGTCCGCCCGGCCGCGACACGCAAGGCCGCCCGGTGCGCCGCCAGCCGGCGCGCGACCCGCACCGCGTTGGCAAAACTCTTCGCCGAAGCCAGGCCCCGGCCCGCGATTTCGAAACCAGTGCCATGGTCCGGACTGGTCCGCACCCAAGGCAAACCGAGGGTGACATTCACCGCTAAATCAAACTCGAGAGTCTTCAGCGGAGCCAGACCCTGGTCGTGGTAGAGCGCGATGACCGCGTCGAACTCGCCGTTCAACTGTCGCCAGAAAACCGTGTCAGCCGGCAAGGCCCGCGAAAGCCCAGGGTGGGTGTGGCGCAGCCGGTCAAGGATGGGATCGAGCCGGTCCCGCTCTTCACTGCCGAGCAAGCCACCCTCGCCGGCATGGGGATTCAACCCGCAGACCGCGATGCGAGCCGCCAAGTCCTCCGCGGCGCAGAGTTCCGCCGCGGCCGCCGCCGCGCGGGCAAGGCCCGGCTCGTCAAGCGCGGCGGACACCGCCGAAAGGGGAATATGCCAGGTCGCGAGCACGACCCGCAGGCGCCCGCCGCAAAAGGCCATCACCGGCTCCCCGCCCCACTCCGCCGCAAAAAATTCGGTCTGGCCGGGGAAAACCCAGCCGATCCGCGCCATCGCGCTTTTCGCGACCGGCCCGGTGACTACCGCCGCCACCCGCTCCTCGCGCGCCGCCGCCGACGCGCCCCGCAAGGCCTCGGCCGCGATCCCCGCACCGAGGTCGTCAGGCCGACCAGGCGTTGCCACAAAGCCACCCGGCCCCACCGGACAGGCCCGGAAGCACCCCGCTTGGGGCAGACGCTGCAGCCAGGACGGCGGACCGTAAATCTCGACCCGCGCCACCTCCGCCGGCGTCGCCTCACGCAACCACGTCGTAATCACCTCCGGACCCACCCCCGCCGGATCTCCGCAAGTGATGGCCAGCCACGGCTCCAGCGGCACGCTCATGACATGACCGGGCCCTGCGCCGCCTCCGCCGCCGCTTGGCGCGCCGCGCGCACCAACGCACGCACCGGCCGGGCAAAACCGCGTTTACCACCCTCGAAAAAAACCAGAAACCGCCGCGCCTCCGCACTGGCTGGCGCGTTCTCGCCCGCCGCCGCCTCTTCCGCTAGCCGGCGGATGTCGCCAAAACGAAAATAAACCCGGCGAAAAGCCTCCTTCAGCTCGCGAATCGTCTCACGCGGCAGGCCCCGCCGCTTGAGCCCCACTAGATTGAGCCCGCTGATCTCGTCGCGCTCCGCCACGATCACAAAGGGCGGCAGATCTCGGGTGATGCGCGCCAGACCGCTGATCATGACACTCTCCCCCACTCGCACAAACTGGTGCACCCCCGCGCCGCCGCCGACAAAGGTGAAGGCCCCCACTTCCACGTGCCCCGCAAGCATGACGTTGTTCGCCAGCACCACATCGTCCGCCACCGCGCAGTCATGGCCCACATGGCTGCCCGCCATGAGAAAACACCGCGCCCCCACCACCGTGGCCTGGCCCGCGGCCACCGCCCGGTTCACGGTGACGTTTTCACGGATGACCGTGCCTTCGCCGATCCGGGCAAAACTCGGCGTCGCCCGGTCAAACTTGAGGTATTGCGGATCGCCGCCCACCACCGCCCCCGGATGCACCACCACCCGGTCGGCCAGGACGGCGTGCCGGGTGACAACCGCACTCGCCATGATTTCACAGTCCACGCCCAGCTGCGCGCCGGGTTCGATGATCGCGGTCGGATGTATCATTTAAACCGAAACCCTCTGCTTCCCTGCGGGCGGTTTCAAGCCTCGCCCTCAACGGCCGGGACGCACCGGCAAAAGATCCAGCTGGGGATCCCGCAGGAGGTCATAATTCTTGAGGATGCGCAGAACCTCCAGCGTGTCGCTTTTGCGATAGCTGCGATTGACCTCCACCTTTTCGACGAGGTCCAAAAGGATGGCGCGAAAGGAGAGGATGCCGTCCACCCCGCGCGCCTTGAGCAACGCGACACTCTGCGAGCGGAAGGGTTCCTGTGTCGGCAAGGCGGGCAATACAAGGATCTTGGAAAACTCCTCCGCCCCGCCACCGGCCTCGCCGTCCACGTTGGGGAAAAATCGCGCCGCTTGCTTCTGAACCGCTTCCTCCAGGAATTTAAAAATCTCCGGCGAGCTCCGGAGCATACCCGGCGTAAACACATCCGTGTGCCACGGCTTCACCGCGACAATCGCCCGGTGCAAGTGGGGCAACTCGGTGGCGAACAGGAAAAAATCCGGCCGCCGCCGGTCCCGGGTCCACGTAGGGTTGTAGACCACCAGATCGATTTCCTCCCCGCTGGTTTTTCGCCGCGCCTGCACGGCGTGCTTGCGCACCTGGCGCACAAAGAACCCGTTTTGCTCAAAATACTCCCGGACAATTCCTTCATCAATGGCGGACACGGACCCAGCCAAATCGCAAACGCCCGGAGGCCAAACTCCAAATTACGGGAAGCCTACGCGGCACCGACTTCGCGAAAGGCCGCCGCCGCCAGGGCCGGGTCAACCCCGCCCAGAGTCGCCGCTTCACCCGGCGCACGCAGCACCACAAAACGCAGTCCGCCGGCGCGGACCTTTTTATCCCGCCCCATCGCGGCCGCGAGAGAGTCCAACGGCAGCGGCTCGCGCAGTCGCACCGGCAAACCATGCGCCGCCACCACCGCATCGACCCGCGACACCATGCTGGCGCCGACCAGACCGAGTTTTTCCGATAAACGGGCGGCGGCGCAGAGACCGACCGCGACCGCCTCGCCGTGCAGGTAAACGCCGTAGCCGGTGACCTGCTCGATGGCGTGGCCAAAGGTGTGGCCAAGGTTGAGCAACGCACGGCCGCCCTCGGCCGCCGTCTCGCGCTCATCCGCCTCGACGATGCCGGCCTTGATCGCGCAACAACGCCTGACCACCGCCGCCAGATCGCCGGATGCAAAAGTAAGCGGCTCGCGCTCCAGGCGCGCGAGGAGCGCGGCGTCGCCGAGCAGACCGTATTTGATCACCTCGGCCATGCCGGCGGCAAATTCGCGCGGCGGCAGGGTGGCGAGCAACGCCGTGTCCACGTGCACCGCCGCCGGTTGGTGAAACGCACCGACGAGATTTTTGCCCGCGCCGAGGTTTATCCCCGTCTTTCCCCCGACCGAGCTGTCCACCATGGCCAGAAGCGTGGTCGGCACTTGGATAAAAGGAATGCCGCGCAGATAACTGGCGGCCGCGAAGCCCGCCAGATCGCCGATCACACCGCCGCCGACCGCGACAAGCAGAGAACCCCGATCGAGCCGGTGCTCCGCCAGAAAATCCCAGACCCGCCCGAGCTGGGCGAGGCACTTGGTGCCCTCGCCCGCTGGCAAAACCAAACGGGGATAGTCCCCGCCCAGCGCCTCGAGCGCCCCCGCTTGCCGGAGGGCGATCTGCGTGTCGGTTACCACCGCCACCCGGCGGCCGACAACGCGCGCGGCGTCTAGCTCCGCCCGCAACCGGCCCAGGATGCCTGCGCCGAAAAACAAGTCGTAGCTGCGTTCGCCGAGATTAACGCGAAGGGAGTTTTCCATCGCAAAGAACAAACCGGGCGCATTCCGGAGGGTCAACCCGCCAGTGCCCGCCCGGCCGCCCGCTCAGTGTTTGAAGTGGCGCAGACCAGTGAAGACCATGGCCATACCGCGGGCATCCGCCGCCGCGATGACCTCTTCGTCCCGGACCGAACCACCCGGCTGGATCGCCGCCGTGGCGCCCGCCTCGGCCGCCGCGATGAGGCCATCCGGAAACGGGAAAAGCGCTTCCGACACCACCACCGAGCCGTGCAGATCGAGCGTGGCCTCGCCGGCCTTCCACACCGCGATGCGCGAGCTGTCCACCCGCGCCATCTGGCCCGCGCCGACCCCCAGCGTCTGTTCACCGCGGCAGTAGACGATGGCGTTCGATTTTACGTGTTTGCACACGCGCCAGCCAAACAGCATGGCCGCCCACTCCTCAGCCGTGGGCTGGCGCTTGGTGACCACCTTGAAGTCGGCCGGGTTGCCAAGGATCTTGTTGCGATCCTGCACCAGCAGGCCGCCGATGACCGAGCGCACATCGAGCAGCGACTCCGCGCCGACCCCCTCCTTGGCGATCATTAGGCGCAGGTTTTTCTTCTTCGCGAAGACCGCCAGCGCCTCGTCGCTGAAACGCGGGGCGATAATCACCTCGGTAAAAATGTCGGCGATGGTGCGCGCGAGCCCCGCCTCAAGGGTGCGGTTGACGATGATGATACCGCCAAAAGGCGCCTGGCGGTCGGTCGCGAAGGCCTTTTCCCAAGCCAGCTCGAGCGTCTCGTCCGAGGCGACGCCACAGGGATTGGTGTGCTTGAGGATGGCCACCGTGGGCTTCTCAAACTCGCCGATCAGGTAGGTGGCCGAGGTGATATCGAGGATGTTGTTATACGAGAGCTCCTTGCCCTGAAGCTGGGTGAAATGCTCGTGAAAGGAACCGTAGAGGGCGGCCTTCTGGTGGGGATTTTCGCCGTAACGCAGACCCTGGGCCTTGGGCAGGCTGAGCGAAAATTGCTTGGGGTAACCGCTCAGCGCTTCGAGATCCGGCTCGTCGGCATGGGACTCGAGGTAACGCGCGATGGCCCCATCGTAGCTGGCGGTGCGCTGGAAGACTTTCAGCGCCAGTTTGCGCCGCAAAGCCGCCAGGCCGGCGGGCTGGGCGAAGGCCGCGAGCACGGACGCATAGTCGTCGGGATCACAGACGACCGAGACGGCTTCATGGTTCTTGGCCGCGCTGCGCAACATGGAGGGTCCGCCGATGTCGATATTCTCGATCGCCTCCTCGAAATGCACGTCCTTGCGGGCGACGGTCTGCTCAAAGGGGTAGAGATTAACCACCACCAGATCGATGAGATCGATACCATGCTCCCGGGCGGCTTCGAGGTGCTCGGCCTTGTCGCGCCGGCAAAGGAGGCCGCCGTGGATCTTGGGATGGAGGGTCTTGACCCGCCCCTCCATCATCTCGGGGAAGCCCGTATGCTGACTGACCTCGGTGACCGGCAACCCCTCGGCCGCCAGCAGCTTGGCCGTGCCGCCAGTTGAGAGCAGGGTGTAGCCGTGAACCTTGACCAGGGAGGTCGCGAATTCAACCAGACCGCGTTTGTCGCTTACCGAGAGCAGAGCCAGCTTTTGCATAGTAAAAAGGGAACGTGTGCGGGCCGTGTCCGGCGCTGGCAAGCCGCTTGTCCGGCCGCCGGCAAACACCCCCGCTTCAGGGCGCATGCGGAGCCTCGTCCGGGCCGCCATGCCCCGCATGAGCCCCTGCCTCCGCCGGCAAGGTGTGGCGATGAAACCAGCCGTGGACCGCGTCGGTGCCGCGAACAACCGTCAACGCACCAAACGCCACCAAAAAGGCCCCCGCCAGCCGCAGGCCCCGCCCGCGCACCTTGGCGGTGAGTCGTTGCCCCAGCCAGCCGCTGACCAGCAAAGCCGGCAGCGTCGCGAAACCAAAAACATAAGCCCCCGCCACCACGCCTTCCAACGAATCACGACTGACCAGATAAAACAGGGCCGCCAGCGAAAGACCGCAGGGCAGAAATCCATTGATCCAGCCCGTGAGCACACAACGCCAGAGCGAGGGCGTGGCCCACAACACCCGCAACGCGCCACAGGCCCGGCCCACCAGACGCCCCTCGTTCGCCAAAGCCCCCGCCCAGCGCCAAGCAAAGAGATAACCCAGCCCGATCACAATCATCACCCCGCCGGCCAACCCGGCCAACCAGTCCTGCAAGCGGGCAAGTGGCGCGACGAGGTCCACCCAGCCCTCCGCCAGTAAAAGCAAAAGCCCCAGAAAAACATAGGCCGTGGCCTTGCCGAGTTGGTAGGCTACATGGCGCGCCAGCAGCAGCCCCACCCCACCCCGCACTCCCGCCGTGACGGCCACCGCGAAGGGCGCGCACATGCCGGCGCAGTGCGCCCCGCCGAGCAAGCCCATCAAAGCCACCGCACCGTAGTCGGACCAGATCATCGGCGCGCACCCTTGTCCCGCCCCGCCGACACGCAAGCCCGCGTCAACCTCGCTCCCGGCGATTAGCGCCACACGCATGAGGGATTTGCAGTGCTACTTGCCAAGCGTGCCGTCCTGCCTTGTTTGCCCCATGCAGTCTTCGCCCATGCCCGCTTCGCTCGCCCTACCCGGTCTCTCCGCCCGTCTCGATAAACTCGTTTACCACCACGGCGGCAAGTGCCTGCCCCCCGACCAGCCGCACGCCTTCGTTTATTTTGTGACGATCCGGAACGCCACCGAGCACACCATTACCCTCCTCGGCCGCAAGTGGGTGCTTACCCACGCCGATGGCTCCCGCCAGGTGATCGAGGGCGACAAGATCGTCGGCGAGACCCCCGTGCTCACCCCCGGGGAAAGCTTTTCCTACAACAGCTACCACGTAGCCGGCGGCGACGTCACCGCGCTCGGTAGCTTTCACGGCATCGATGAGAACGGTCGCCCCGTGCACGTGGTTCTCAACCCGTTCGCCATGCACATCCCGCCAGCCTCCGACGCCGACCGCTGAGGAGCGACCAGCGTCAAACGTCAATCACTTCGCCACCCGGCCCGCCCGGCTTCTTTTTTCCGCCCCGCCCCGGGCCGCTCCCGCCCGGCGGCCGCCCGATCATCCGATTTAGCACGAAATTCGTCACGCCCACGATCGCCGCCCCGCCCAGAGCCGACCAGAACCCGTCAACCGTAAATCCGGTGACCAGCTTGCCCACCAGAAGGAAAAGCCACGCATTGATGACCACCAAGCCCAGCCCGAGGCTGAGCAAAATAAAGGGGAGAGTGAACAACACCAGGAGGGGCCGGAGCACCGCATTGAAAAAACTGAGCAACACCACCACGAGGAAAAGCGTTTCCCCGTCCGTGTAATGGATGCCGGGCACCAGGCGGGCCGCGAGGGCCACGCCCAGCGCCAAAACGAGCCAACGCAGGATCAGACCGAGCAAAGGACTGTTCATGCCGCGGACCATCCGCCCCCCGCCGCCGGTCGCAATGCCGAAATTAAAATCTTCCCCGCAACCCCTCCCCCGCGTATCGCGAAGGGAATGACCACCAAGCAGCGCCTCGACCTGATCGAACGCTACATCCACGAGCACAAATACGCCGACCTGCACACCCTCGCGACGCGCTGCGCGACCTCACTCTCCACCGTCCGCCGCGCCCTCGACACCCTGGAAACCCGCGGCGTGCTCCGGCGCCACCACGGCGGCGCCACCCTCGTCGCCACCGACGAGCGCGCCCGCGAATACGATTTCATCGCCCGCGACGAACGCCAGTCGGCGGAGAAACACGCCATCGCCCGCCGCGTCGCCGATCTGGTCAAGCCCGGCATGACCGTGATCCTCGACGGCGGCACCAGTGTCTACGCCGTCGCCCGCCTGCTCGTGGCCAAACGCCTCCAAGTCATTACCAACTCCCTGCCGATTGCCGCCCTTTACGCCGACCTTGGTTCACTCGAGACCATCGTGACCGGCGGCAGCATCGACAGCCGCCTCGGCGTGCTGGTCGGCCCCCTCTGCGAACAGTCCCTAGCCCAGATCCACGCCGACCTCGCCATCCTCGGAGGCGCCGGCGTCACCGAAACCGGGGTGTGGAACCATAACGCCCTCATCGTCGCCACCCAGCGCCGCATGATCGCCGCCGCCGAGCGCACCGTTTTCGCTATCGACGGCTCGAAGTTCGGCCGCAAGGCCCTCGCTCTGGCCACCGGCTTCGAGCCCCGCCTGACCCTGGTCACCGATCGCGAACCCGCCCCTGCCGTCGCTGCCTCCATCCGCGCCGCCAAGGCCGGCCTCGACGTCGCCTCCAGCTAGACCGCCCGCGGATCGCGCCCGAGGTTTGCGTTCAGTCCCACAGTGGCCTTCGTGCCCGCGTGGCCAGAAACACCGCCTTCCCCCGACCCGCCGCCCCCGCTTGCATCCGCCTGCGCGGCGTCCGCCAGAACAACCTGAAGGGCTTCGACCTGGATCTGCCCTTGGGTCGCTACATCGTGGTCACCGGCCCCAGCGGAGCAGGCAAGAGTTCCCTCGTGTTCGATACCCTCCACGCCGAGGGCCAGCGCCGCTACGTGGAGACCTTTTCGGCCTACACCCGCCAGTTCCTCGACCTACTCGACAAGCCGAGGGTGGATTCGATCGAGAACATCCGCCCCTCCATCGCCATTGAGCAGACCAATACGGTCAAAACCTCGCGCTCCACCGTGGGCACGATGACCGAGCTGACCGACTACTTTAAGGTCTGGTTTAGCCACGTCGCGAGCTGCTTTGACCCCGCCACTGGCCTGCCCGTCGAGGACGATACCCCGGCCACCATTTGGGATAAAGCCTCCGCCACCCGCGCCAGCGAAACCGTGGTGGTCGCCTTCCAAATCACCCGCCCCGCCAACCTCGCCTGGCCCGAGATCCTCGCCAGCCTGAAGGGCCAGTCCTACGCGCGCGTGCTGCTCCCCGACCTGAGCACCCACCGCCTCGACGACCTCCTCGCCAACCCTGCGCCGCTCGCCGAGGCCACACACCTGTTCGTCGCGCAGGATCGCCTCACCCTTACGCCCGACGCCCGCCTCCGCTTTCTCGAAGCCGCCGAACAAGCCCTGCACTTCGGCCAGGGCCAGCTCCACCTTTTCGCCCCCGCCGCTGCCGGAACTTCAACCCCCTCCCCCCTTCAACTGGTGCCCGCCGGGCACTTTTCCCGCGGCCTGCACTCGCCCGAGACCGGCCGCACCTTTCGCCCCGCCAGCCCCGCCCTGTTCTCCTTCAACTCCCCGCTCGGGGCCTGTCCGCGCTGCCGGGGCTTTGGCCGCGTGATCGAGATCGACCTAAACCTCGCCATCCCCGACCGCTCCTTGTCCATCGCCGATGGCGCGATCAAGGCCTGGCAAGGCGAGACCTACGGCGAATCCCAAAAGGACCTGCTCCGCTTCGCCAAAAAAGCCGGCCTGCCCGTCCACACCCCTTTCGCCGACCTCTCTCCCGCGCACCAAAAACTCGTCCTCGAAGGCGAACCGGACTACGGCCAACCGGGCCGCGAATGGCCCCACGCCTGGTATGGACTGAAGGGGTTTTTCTCCTGGCTGGAGAAGAATACTTATAAGACGCACGTCCGCGTTTTCCTTTCCCGCTACCGCGCCTACAACCCCTGCCCGGACTGCCACTCCACCCGCCTGCAGCCGGAGTCGCTCTGCTGGAAATGGCGCGGCCAAACCCTCCCTGACCTATACCAACTCCCCGTCGCCGAACTACTCGATCTTATCACCGCCTCCCCTGACGCGCCCCAGCGCCACGGCACCCGATCTTTGACCCTAGACCTTCCAACCTTCGACCCTTCCTCATCCGCCTCCAGCGCCCACCTCGCCTTAGATTCCATCCGGACTCGTTTGCGCTACCTCGTGCAAGTCGGCCTCGGCTACCTCACCCTCGACCGCACCAGCAAGACCCTCTCCGGCGGCGAGACCATGCGCGTGGGCCTGACGTCCTGCCTCGGCACCTCGTTGGTCGACACCCTCTTCGTCCTCGACGAGCCCTCAGTCGGCCTGCACCCGCGGGATATTGACCGCCTCATCGGCATCATCCGCACCCTCGTGGAGGCCGGCAACACCGTCGTCGTGGTCGAGCACGACGAAGCCATGATTCGCGCCGCCGACCACGTCCTCGAGATCGGGCCCGTGCCCGGCGCCAAGGGTGGCCACCTCGTTTTCCAAGGCGACCTGCCCGCCCTCCTCGCCGACCCAAAATCCCTGACCGGCGCCTACCTCTCCGGCCGCCACTCCATCGCCACCCCGACTACGCGCCGCCCGATCGGGCATCGGTCCTTGGACCTTGGTCATTCCAGCCCGACCGCCTGGCTCACCTTCACCGGAGTCAACAAACACAACCTCCGCGACCTCACTTTCCGCCTCCCCCTCCACCGCTTCGTCGCCCTCTCCGGCGTCTCCGGCTCCGGCAAGTCCACCCTGCTGGATAAAGTCATCCATCAGGGCCTGCTTGCGAAACGCCGCCAATTCACTGAGGACGCCGCGCAGATCCACGCGATCACCGGCGACGAGGCCTTCACCGAGATCGTGCTCGTCGACCAGTCCCCGCTCTCCCGCACCCCGCGCTCCAACCCCGCCCTTTACACCGAGGCTTGGGACCTGATCCGCGACCTCTACGCCAAGACCCCCGCGGCCCAGGCCGCCGGTTACAGTTCTTCCTCCTTTTCCTTCAACGCCGGCGACGGGCGCTGCGACCATTGCCAAGGCCTAGGCTATGAGAAGGTCGAGATGCAGTTTCTCTCCGATGTCTTCGTGCCCTGCCCCGTCTGCGAAGGCTGCCGCTTCAAGCCCGAGGTGCTCGCCGTCACCCACCGGGAAAAATCCATCGCAGACCTGCTCGCTACTTCGGTCGCGGATGCCCTGGTGCACTTCGCCGCCGAGCCCGCCATCCGCAGCCGCCTTGCCGTGCTGGACGAGGTCGGCCTCGGCTACCTCACCCTCGGCCAACCCCTGAACACCCTCAGCGGCGGCGAGGCCCAGCGCCTGAAACTGGTCAAATACCTCGGCGGCCACACATCCTCCGCCCTTGCAAACTCCGGACTTCAGCCCGGCGGCGCCCTCCTGCTGTTGGACGAGCCTACCACCGGCCTCCACCGCCACGATGTCGCCCGCCTGCTGCATGTGCTCCAATCCCTCGTCGATCGCGGCCACAGTTTAATCGTGATTGAGCACAATCTGGATGTGCTGAAAGCCGCCGACTGGCTGATCGAGGTCGGCCCCGAGGCCGGCGCCGGCGGCGGCTGCATCGTCGCCGAGGGCACCCCCGAAGAGGTCGCCCGCGCCCGCACCGCCACCTCGCCCTACCTCGCCGGGGCCCTCCTGCCGGCCTTTGACACCTCCGGCGACCTTCTCGCCGCCGAACCTGCCCCCACCCCCTTCCTCGCCGCCGGCGCGGCCGAGCTGCGGCTGGAAGGCGCCCGCGAAAACAACCTCAAGAACCTCTCCCTCTCCATCCCCCACCGCCAGCTCAGCGTGGTCACCGGCGTGTCCGGCTCGGGCAAGAGCACCCTCGCCTTCGACATCATCTTTGCAGAAGGCCAGCGGCGCTTCATGGATTCGATGAGCGCCTACGCCCGCCAGTTCGTGGAGCAGATGCCCCGCCCCGCCATCGACCGCCTCACCGGCATCCCGCCCACCGTCGCCATCGAGCAACGCATCACCCGCGGCTCCCGCAAGAGCACCGTCGCCACCATCACCGAGGTCGCCCAATATCTCCGCCTGCTCTACGCCCGCCTCGGCGTGCAACACCACCCCGACACCGACCGCCCCGTCCAGCCGCTCTCGCCCCCGCAGCTGCAAAAACTCCTCACCAAAGTCCTCGCCACCCCCGCCGCGACCAAGGCCCGGCACCTCTACCTCTGCGCCCCGCTGATCCGCGGCCGCAAGGGCCACCACCAGCCCATCGCCACCTGGATCGAGAACCATGGCTACGAGCTCATGCGCGCCGACGGCCGCGTATTTCCCGTCTCCGCCTTCGCCAAACTCGACCGCTACGCCGAGCACGATGTCGAGGTGGTGGTGAGCGATTTGAAGGCGCTCACCACCACCTCGGGTCCAAAGTCAAAAGGCTCGGGTGAAAACTCGCAATCCCCCGCCGCGCCCCAGCGCGGCCGCACCCGACCTTCGACCTCCGACCTTAAGGCCTTCGACAGTGCCAGCGCCGCATTGCACGCGGCGCTGGCACTCGGCAAAGGCGCCTGTTTTCTGCTCACCGAGAAGGGCATCGTCCTGTCCTGGTTTTCCACCACGCGCACCGACGCCGAGACCGGCGAGAGTTTCCCCGAGCTCGACCCCAAGCATTTCTCGCACAACTCCCCGCGCGGCTGGTGTCCCACCTGTCGCGGCCACGGCCGCGTCTTCCCCTGGATGCTGGTCCCGGAGGAGGACAACGAGGACGACCCCGCCGCCCGTCTGCGCGCCTTCGGTATCGATTCCGAGGACGACGTCGCCGACACCGGCACCCCCTGCCCCGATTGCCACGGCCAGCGCCTCGCCCGCAGCCCCCGCGCGGTGAAACTCCACTTCACCGGCAAACACACCCCGCTCTCGCTGCCCGCCCTCCTGTCCCTCACTCCCGCCGCCCTCATCGCCACCCTCGACCGCCTCGCCCTCGATGAACGCGGCCGCGCCATCGTGCAGGACATCATACCCCAGATTCGCGAACGCCTGAAGTTCCTCGATCACGTCGGCCTCGGCTACCTCTCCCTCGACCGCCCGACCGACACCCTCAGCGGCGGCGAGGCCCAGCGCATCCGTCTGGCCGCCCAGCTCGGCACCAACCTCGCCGGCGTGCTCTACGTGCTCGACGAACCCTCCATCGGCCTGCACGCCCGCGACAACGAGCGCCTGATCGAGACCTTGCTCGCCCTGCGCGACAAAGGGAACACCCTCCTCGTGGTCGAGCACGACGACGAGCTGATGCTGCGTTGCGATCGCCTGATCGACCTCGGCCCCGCCGCCGGTATCCACGGCGGCGAAATCCTCGCCGAAGGCACTCCCGCCGAAGTGAAGCGCGTTGAAAAATCCCTCACCGGGCGATACCTCACACGAGGCATCAAACACCCCCTGCGCGGCGCCTACCGCTCCATCGGCCAAAGGGGTTCACGCGTCCAACGTGCCGGCGCGGGCGTCCCAACTGAACCTTGTTCCTGGCTCACCCTAACCGACGCCCGTCTGCGCAACCTCAAGGGCTTCGACGTGCGCATCCCGCTCGGCCGCCTCACCCTGGTCTGCGGCCCGTCCGGCGCGGGCAAATCGACCCTCTTCCGCGACCTCCTCTTCCCGGCCGTCACCCACGCGATCAAAACCAAGACGACCAAGCTCACGGGCAAAGCCTACGCCAAAGCCACCGTCCACGCCTCCGATCTCCTCGCTCCGAGCTCCTCGCTCCTCACTCCCTTCTCCGCGCTCACCGGAGCCCAGGTTTTCAAACAGGTGATCGAGGTCGACCAGTCCCCCATCGGCAAAACCCCGCGCTCCACCCCCGCCACCTACCTCGGCATCTTCGACCTCATCCGCACCTTTTTCGCGGGCATCCCCGAGGCAAAAATCCGCGGCTACTCCGCCGGGCGTTTTTCCTTCAATACCGCCGGCGGCCGCTGCGAGACCTGCGCCGGCGCCGGCCGGGTGAAGCTGGAGATGGCCTTCATGCCCGACACCTACCTGCCCTGCGACGACTGCCGTGGCACCCGTTACGCGCCCGAACTCGCCGACCTGCGTTGGAAGGGCAAAAACATCGCCGACGTGCTCGCGCTTACCTTCGAGGAGGCCGTCGCCTATTTCGACTTCCACAGCCAGCTCAGCCAAGTCTGCCAGCTGATGTGCGACTGCGGCCTCGGCTACCTCACCCTCGGCCAGTCCAGCCCCACCCTGTCCGGCGGCGAAGCCCAACGCCTCAAACTTGTCACCGAACTGACCCACGGCCTCGCCAGCTACCGCGAACGCTCCCGCAACCTCGGTTTTCAAAACCTCTACATCCTCGAGGAGCCGACCATCGGCCTGCACCTGAGCGACTGCGAAAAACTTATCCACGTCCTGCACTCGCTCGTGGACCAAGGCCACACCGTGATCGTGATCGAGCACCACCTCGACCTCCTCGCGGAAGCCGACTGGATCCTCGAACTCGGCCCTGTCGGCGGCCCGGATGGCGGGGAGTTGCTCTACCAAGGCCCCCTCGCCGGTCTGCTAAAACAAAAGCATTCGCCCACCGCCCCCTTCTTACGCGCCAAGCTCGGAGGCTAGCGAAAGCCGGCGCAGGCTCACCCCGCAGCCAGGGCCGCATTCGCGGTTAGTTCGGCGTGGAGCCGTGCCAACTCCGGCACCGGGACGCCGAGAAGACGGGCACGGCGCAGCGGCTCACCCCAGATCGGATCCAGTTCGAGCGGTCGGCCGGCCAGAAAATCGAGCAAGGTCGAAGGCCGGTAGGCCATGTCCCGGGTGATGCGCACGTTTTGCTCCAAAAACGCATCCTCAATCTCCACGCCTTCGGCGCGAGCCGCCGCCTGCACTTCACGCATAAGGGCCCACACCCGCGCCTCCCGCGCGGGGTCGCGCAAGACCTCGTCGCTGGTCAAACCACCCTCCGTGAGCGTCAGACCGTTGAAAGGCACATTCCAGACCAGCTTGCGCCAGCGCACCGCCGCCAGGCTGGCGGCTACCCTGGCCCGCACCCCGGCACGTCCGAATACCTCGGCCACCGCTTCGGCGCGGCCCTCGGAGGCCCCGGCAAAGGCCCCGAGCTCGACGTAGCCCTCGGTCAGACAAGTGGCCCTGCCGGGCGCGAGACGATTTACCCCGACAAAACACAGGCAACCCACCGTGCGCTCTCCGCCGACGACCGCCGCCACCGCCTCGTCCACCCCGAGGCCGTTTTGGAGGTTCACCACGAGGGTGGCGGGGCCGAGCAAGGGCGGAAGCAGGCGGAAAAGTTCGCTGTTAGCAGTGGCCTTGAGCGCGACCACCACCAGATCCACCGGCCCGATCTCGCCGGGCTCGCCGGCCACCTGCGCCGGTCGCAAGTGCCGGGTCTCGCCCGCCCAGTCTAGGGTTACGCCCTCCGCACGCAGGAGGTCCCGGTCACTCCGCGCCAGATAGGACACCTCGCAGCCGGCCAGCACCATGCGACCGCCATAATAAAGCCCCAGCGCACCCGCCCCGACCACCGCGATCGTTTTGATCATAAGACTATCCGTGGCCCGTCGCCAGGGACGCGGTCAACCTCATCTTCCGGTCCCCGCTTGGCCGCCCGCCAGCGCACCCGCCCCAGTAGCGCGCGCCCCGGCAGGACCACGAAGATCCGATATAACACGAGTGCCAAGACCATGCCGGCGCCGGCATAGACCAAGCCCTCGGTCGTGACCGGCACCGCCGGCTTGAAAACCGCCCACGCCCGCGCCGCGATGCCCGCATCGACCTGGCGGAGAAAAACGAAAGGCCGCTCCCAGAGCGCAGCCGCTCGCAGGGCCGCCTCCGCCGTCTCCAAATCCAGCACCCTCGCCTGTGCCTCGGCGATGGCGTCGCCCAGTCGAGCCACCGGGGCCGCCGCCTGCGCCCGGGTAGTCTCGATCAACCGCGCCAGAGTGATGCCGCTCTCGCGGGCGACGGCCTCATAGCGGGCCAAAGTCAGCCGAGCCTCGTCGAGGTGTCCGCCAAGGCGTTGCAGGTATTGCTGGTAAAACTCCGGCGCCTGCGAGAGCCCGACCGCACCAAGCACGCAAAGCGCGCGATCAAGCAAACGCTCGCCCGCGCGCGCAAGAGGGCGCAACGGGGCGGTCCAGGCGCGTCGAGACATCATTCCCGCAGTTTGCGGTCTTGGAATCCCGGGTGCAACGCCGGGCTGTTTCCCTCCGCAAACGCCTCGCCTTGGCGAAATGCAGGCCAATTAATCCACCATCGTGTCCTCCTCCGCACCCGCCACCCCTCCGCCACCCAAACCATCCCCGGGCCACACCGACGACCGGCTCGGCGACGCCCTGCGCCACTTGGCCGCGCGTTTTGCCGACCGGCCCACCCCGCTGGGGGAGGTCCTGGATACGCTGGGTCCGCGGGCCTCCGCCCTTCTAGTAGTCATCTGCGCCCTGCCCTTCTCCACCCCGATCAGCATCCCCGGCCTTTCCACGCCTTTCGGCCTGGTCATCCTGCTCCTGGCGGCGCGTTACCTGGGCGGTCTCCCGCCCTGGCTCCCGGGCCGCTTGCGGCGGGTGGAACTCCCGCCTTCCTTTCTCGGCAAACTGCTCGCCGCCAGCGCCCGGTTGGTGGGCTGGCTCGAACACCGGCTGCGCCCCGGGCGCCTCGCCTCGCTGGTCGATCAGGAGTGGAAACTGCGCCTTCACACCACAGTCGTGATTCTGGCCGCCCTGCTCCTCATGCTCCCGCTCCCCCCTCTCCCTCCCTTTACCAACACGCTGCCCGCATTGGTGGCCGTGGTCATGACCATGGCTGCGCTCAAGCGAGACGGCGCGGGCGTGCTGGCCGGCTACGGCCTGTTTGTTTTCACCATCGGCTACTTTGTTTTCTGGGGCGCGATCGTGCTCGAGACCTTTCGGCGCTTCGGCGGAAAGGTGCTGGAACTTTTCACGGGCGGGGCCTGAGCGGCCGCAGCGCTCACCAGACCCGCGCCCAGAGCAGCTTGAGGTAACGGCTCTCCAGACAGTTGGAATAAACCGGATGATCCGCTCCGGGCCCCGAACGCTCGAAGAACTGCAGCCGGCGGTTCAAGCGGTGCGCCCCCTTGATGACGTGTTCCTCGAAATCCTCGAGCGAGAGCAGGCCGGAGCAGGAACAGGTCACAAACACCCCGCCCGGCTTTACCAGGGCAAGGGCTAGCTGGTTAAGATCCTCGTATTTGCGCCGACCCTCGGCGTTGCCGGCGGCCTCGCGGGTGAAGATGAGCTTGGGCGGATCGAGCACGACGACGTCCCATTTCTCGCCGTTCTGGGCCATCTGGCGGGCATAGGCAAAGGCATCGGTGTGAACAAATTTTATCCGCGCCTGGTTGAGGTTGGCATTACGCTTGGCTTGGGCGAGGGCGGCCTCGTCGAGATCCACCGCAGTCACATCCTCAGCCCCGCCGGTGAGTTTGGCATTGAGCGAGAAACCCGCACTGTAGCAGCACAGGTCGAGCACGCGGGCGCCGCGGGTGAACTTCGCGAGCAGGCGACGGTTTTCGCGCTGATCGCAGAAAAAACCGGTCTTGTGGCCCTCGGCGAAGTCCACCTCGTAACGGATGCCGTGCTCGCGGATCTTCACCCGGGCAGGGGCGGCGGCGTTGGTTTCGTTGAACCAGCTCGGCTTGATGCCCTCGAGCGAGCCAAGGTCATGGTCAACGTGCACGCGGGCGAATTTCGTGCCGGCCAATTCATGGAGCAGCGGCAGCCAGCCGGGCAGGCGGCGGGCCATGCCAAAGCTGGTGACTTCGCAGAGTAGGGTATCGGCGTAGCGGTCCACGATCAGACCGGAGAGCCCGTCACCGTCGGAGTTGACCAGACGATAGGCGTCGGTGGTCGCATCAAGTTGGAAGATATCACGCCGGAGCGCGACCGCCCGGCGCAGGGCGGTCTCGAAATAGGCCTCGCCGAGCAGGGCGTCCGCCCCGTGGGCAACGACGCGCAGGACCATCTTGGCGCGGGGGTTGTAGACGCCGATGCCGAGGGGCTGGCCGCCCTTGTCATAGACGTTGACCAGATCGCCCGGACGCGCGTCGGAAGAGGCCTCGCCCATCAGGCGCGGAAAGATGGCGGGCTGGAAGGTGAAGTATTTCAACTGCACCCAGGGGCGAAGACGCTCCGCCGGGGGCACTGGCGGCGGCAACTGCCGCCCGCCGCCCGGAGCCGGCGCAGGTTGGAGCAGGCTCTCGTCGTCACCTTCCGCGTAAGGTTCGGCTGAAGGCTCGGAAGACGGCGGGATGGAGGCGGACGGGGCGCGTTGCATGATTCGTTAGGCCGACGGGAAAACCGCAAAGCCGGCGCGCCGGCGACGTTTTTCTCCGCGACCATGCCCACGTGTCGGTTGACGCCAACGGCGGCGGCGGGCTTAAAGACATGCGTCGCCGGCTACCACCCCACCCTTCCCCGCATGAAAAAACTCTTCTGGTTCGCCCTCGCCTTCGCGCTGGCCGCCTACCTCGGCGTCATCCTCAAAAACACATGGGAAACCACCGAGTTCTTCCTGGCCAACGGCCGAGAAGCCACGGTCAAGGTGGGCAAAAAATATAACGAGTCCCGTTGGGCAGAACCGCTGCCGATCAAAAAAATCTCTGCCTACACCGGCACGATGGCAGACACACACGGGGTCCTCATCGAAACCGACTGGGCCTTAAACGAAAAGCAGACCTACCCGATCCGCTTCCTCCTGCGCGACGTCGCGGCGGAGGCACGACGGATGTCGGTGCGGGAGTTATCCAATAATATCCGCTTGCACACCAAGGAGGACGGCACCCCGGTGACCTTGCAGGACACCGATCTGTTTGAACGCGCCCTCGACAAGGCCATGGGGCCGCCCGCCCCGGGCGTCCACCTCCGACCCCGCCCCGTGGCCGAGGCCGCCCCGGATACCACCGCCCCCACGGTGCCCTTCCTGATCGTCGAGCCCGGCGCCCTCGCCTGGCAGGTGATCTGGAGCAACACCCAAGCAGGCGAGTGGGCGGTGCTGGTGGCGTGGCTGCTCACCTTGCAATGGCTTTTCACCCACGCCTGGGGCCTGCCCTGGCGGTCCGCTCTTCGACCCAAGGCCGACAAAAAAGACTTTGTGCATCCTTCTTTGCGCCGCATCGAGGCCGACCGACCCGATGCCCCGAAGGCCAAAATAGCATACAAGCCTCGCAAAACCCCAGCCGCGGAGGCTCCGCCCGTCGCTCCCGAAACCCCCGCTCCCGCCCGCCCCTCCATCCCCCTGCCCCCCAGCGTGGTTGCCCCCACGGTCGAGCCGCCCGTGCCCTACTCAACCGCCACCACCGCCCCGCCCTTCGAAACCCCGGAGGGCACAGGCGAGCCCGCCTTGAAGCTGGCCCGAAAGAAAAATCCCGAGACCAACTGACCGCAGGTCGAGTGCCGTGCGAAGCGAGTAGAGAAAGCGGCAGCTGCAAGTTTCGGAATGGAACTGCGGATGCTTGAGCCGGCCCGGCTTGCCCCCTCACCCAAAGCGCGGAAACGCCTCTCATGCCTTTTACCTTCCCTGTCCTCACCGCCGCCGAGGCCGCCGCTCTGATCCCGCACGGCGCTACCGTGGCGTTCGGTGGTTTCACGCCCGCTGGCACACCGAAGGAGATCCCTGCCGCTCTCGCTACCCGCGCCCTTTCCGAACACGACGCCGGCCGCCCCTTCCAGATAGGCGTGATCACCGGCGCCTCCACCGGCCCCTCCCTCGACGGCGCCCTCGCCCGGGCCGATGCCATCTCCTTCCGCACGCCCTACCAATCCGACCCCGACCTGCGCCAAGCCATCAACACCGGGCGCGTGCGCTTCTTCGACCTCCACCTCAGCCAGGTCGCCCAACACGTCCGCACCGGCGCCCTCGGCCCCCTTCACTGGACCATTCTGGAGGCTTCCGATCTCACGCCCGACGGCCGCGTCATCTTGACGAGTGGCGTTGGCGCCGCCCCCACCTTCGCCCGCCTCGGCGAGCGCATCCTCATCGAGCTAAACGCCCGCCACCCCTCCACCCTCCGCGGCCTGCACGATATCTATGAGCCCGTGGATCCGCCCCACCGGGGCGAGATCCCGCTCTACGACGTCTCCGACCGGATCGGCCAACCCTGGCTCCAACTCGATCCCGCCAAGATCGCCGGCGTGGTCCTCACCGACCGCGAAGATGAAACCGCCGCCTTCGCCGCGCCCGATGCCATCACCACCCGCATCGGGGCAAACGTGGCCGATTTCCTCGCCGCCGAACTCCGCGCCAGACGAATCCCAGCCGGATTCCTGCCGCTGCAATCCGGCGTGGGAGACATCGCCAATGCCGTCCTCGGCGCCCTCGGCGCCCACCCGGAGATCCCCCGCTTTTCGATGTATTCGGAAGTGCTCCAGGACGCCTCCCTCGCCCTGCTGCGCACCGGCAAGTTGCAGTTTGCCAGCGGATGCTCGCTTACCCTCAGCCCGCCCGCCCTCCAAGGCCTCTACGCCGACTGGGCTGAACTACGCTCGCGCCTCGTTCTCCGCCCTCAGGAAATCACCAACCACCCCGAAATCGTCCGCCGCCTCGGCATCATCTCGGTCAACACCGCCCTCGAGGCCGACCTTCAGGGCAACATCAACAGCACCCACCTCTTCGGCCAGACCCTGATGAACGGCATCGGCGGCTCGGGCGATTTCACCCGCAACGCCCACCTGTCCATCTTCACCTGCCCCTCGCTCCAGAAAGGCGGTAAAATCAGCACGCTCGTGCCGCACGTTACCCACGCCGACCACAGCGAACACTCGGTGCAGGTGATCGTCACCGAGCGCGGCGTGGCCGACCTGCGCCGCCTCGACCCCCGCCAGCGCGCCGAACGCATCATCGCGAAATGCGCCCACCCCGATTTCCGCGAAGACCTGCGCCGCTACCTCGCCCTCTGCCGCGAAGGCCACGAACCCTTCGCCTTCGAGCACGCCTTCGCCTTCCACCGCCGCTTCCAACAAACCGGCGACATGCGCGGCGCCTTCAGCGCCCCCGCCTGAGGTGGAGGAGCTCCACTTTGAGCGTGCGTTTCTCGACCTCGTCGTAGTCCACCACCGCGCCCGAGATGCGCACGTCGCCCTCCGCGACCTCCAGCTTGCGCGGCATGCCGTCGAGGAAACGCTCCACCACCGGCTTGATCTCGCGCCCCAGCACCGACGCATACGGCCCGGTCATGCCGACGTCGCACATAAAGCCCGTCCCGCCCGGCAGCACGCAGGCGTCCGCCGTCGGCACGTGGGTGTGGGTGCCGAGCACCGCCACCGCCCGCCCGTCGAGGTGCCAGCCGAGCGCGATTTTTTCGCTCGTCGCCTCCATGTGCGCTTCCACGAAAAACCCGTCCGCCTCCGCCGCCAGTTTCCGCAGCATGGTGTCCGCCCCCAGAAAGGGACACTCCGCCTTCAAGCCCATGAAGGTCCTCCCCAGCACGGTAAACACCGCCAGGCGAAAGCCCTTCACGTTGACGATCACATGGTCCGCCCCGGGACAGGCACCAGGCAGGTTGGCCGGGCGGCAGACTCTGGGGAAATCGTCGATCTCCACCTCCCAGCCACGCTGGTCCCACACGTGATCGCCTAGCGTGATGGCATCGACGCCGCTCTGGAGCAGACCTTTGGCGATGCCGCCGTTAATGCCCGCGCCCGCCGCCGCGTTTTCTCCATTGGCAATGACCGCGTCGAGTTTCAGCTCGGAACGCAGACGCGGCAACCGCTCCATCAACATCTCCCGCCCCGGCCGCCCGACGATATCGCCCACAAATAAGATTCGTAACATCCGCGCACCGTGCGGACCGAGCGGCCTCCGTCCAAGTCTAAACCCGGATACCGCGCTTATCGCGGGATCCGGCCTCAAGGCAACGGCTCCGTCCGCGCCTCCTCACGCCCCGAGGTCGTGCGCCCGCAAAATCGCCGCCTCGTCCGTCGCCACCGGCGTCGCACTTAAAGGATATTGGAAGGTCCGGCCCTCGTAGTTGCGAAAGACCGCCGCCTCGCCGTCGAGTTTCTCCAGATACTCGGGATTCATCGGGACCTTCCCGCCGCCACCCGGCGCGTCGATGACATACTGCGGTATCGCGTAGCCGGTGGTGTGCCCGCGCAGGGCTTGAATGATCTCCAGTCCCTTGCGGACATCGACCTTGAAGTGCGAGCCGCCGGTGATGAGGTCCATCTGGTAGAGGTAGTAGGGCCGCACCCGCATGCGCAGAAGTCGATGCACCAGGGCCTTCATGACGTCCGCGTCGTCGTTCACTCCGCGCAAGAGCACGGATTGATTTCCCAGCGGCACGCCTGCATAGCTCAGCCGCTCACAGGCCGCCTTCAACTCGGCCGTCGCCTCGCGCGGGTGATTGACGTGGATACTCATCCAGACCGGCCCGTGTTTTTTAAAAATCTCGCAAAGCTCCGGCGTGATGCGCTGGGGCAGGAACACCGGGATGCGCGAGCCGATGCGGATGAACTCCACGTGCGGAATCGCGCGCAAACGCCCCAGCAGGTGGTCGAGCTTGCGGTCGCTCAACAGGAGCGGATCGCCGCCCGAGAGCAGCACGTCACGCACCTCGGGGTGGCTCTCAATGTAGCGTAAACCCTGCTCGTATTCGGGATGGAAATTGTAGTCCTGCGCGTTCGAGACCAACCGGCTCCGCGTGCAATATCGACAGTAGGCCGCGCAGCGGTCGGTCACCAAAAACAACACCCGGTCGGGGTAACGGTGCACCAGACCGGGCACCGGCGAATGCTCATCTTCGCCCAACGAATCCAGCATTTCCTCGGCATGCAGTTGAGTCTCGCCGCTGCGCGGGATCATCTGGAGGCGGATGGGGCAGTTAGGGTCGTCGCGGTCGATGAGGTTGAAGAAGTAGGGTGTGATCGCGAGGGCCAGCTTCTGGCTGGCAAAGAGGACACCGGCCCGCTCGTCAGCCGTAAGGGTCATGTAGCGCTCCAGTTCCTCGAGCTTGGTGATGCGGTTCTTGAGCTGCCAAGCCCAGTCGTTCCAGTCACTCGCGGGCACGTGCTGCCAGAGCCCCTGCCCCTCGAACCAGACGGCGCGATCTTCCGTGTATGCCATGATTATGTCGGGTCACCGTGCGCACCCCGCCGCCCCTGTCAAACCGCGCGCACTGGCAGTCGCTTGGCAGACGCAAGCAGGTTTTCTTGCGCTTGCCAAAGCCCCGATCGCCGTCCTTGTGTGCGCCGTTTAAGTTCCCATGCGTCGCTTCTCCTCCCTCCTTGTGCTCTGCGCCTGGCTCCTTGCCAGCGGCGCGCACTGGGACCTCGCGCAGGGCTTTGGCTGGGCTCGCATGGTGGTGAGCTACAGCCGCACCATGCCGCTGGAGGACGCCCTTCGCCTCACCTTCTCGCCAGAAAATCTTTGCGGCGTCTGCGAATTCGTGGCCGAAAACAAAACTCGTTCCTCCGCCGAAGGCTTTGCCTCGAACGCCCCGGCCGCCCCCGAGTCCCCCGAGAAGGGCAAACTGGTCCTCGCGACCGCCCCCGAGCATTTGTTTGTGTTTGGCTCCGCGACTGCGCCCTCCTGGCCGGCGGAGCTTTTTTTGGCCGACGCCTGCGCCCGTCCGGCACCGCCCACCGAGCCGCCGCGCGCGGTCTGATCCAAGCTCCCGCAAGCGGCTCACGCGGTTCCCGACATGGGAACCCTCGTGCCGCTTTTTTGGCCCGCGGTGTCCGCGCCGACCCTGCATTAGGCCTCCTTCTTGAGCATTGCGGCCCCGCGCCCGATGCGGCGCACCCTTGGATCCTTCGATCCCGGCCAAACCGGCCGTGCATAAGCAAATTAAACAACTTCCTTCATCATGAAATCCTCCTTCTTCGTCTCCGCCGCCCTCGCGGCCCTCATCACCGGCGCCACCGCCTCCGCCCACATCGGCTTCAGCGGCACGCGCAATTTCGACACCCTCGTTCTGGGCGTCCCGGAAACCAGCTCCGATCGCACCGTCGGCGGTGCCTACGGTTGGGCCGACGGCACCGATGCCAACCTCGGCGACAGCCATCGCCAAACCTACTTCCGGTTTGTGTTGGGCAGCCCCACCGACGTGACCGTCTCCGTCGCCCGCCGTGACGGCACGCAAACCGGCGCGCCCGGCGTGTTGTTGCCCGGCTTCTCGCTTTACCGCATCGGCACCGGCACCATGCCGGCCAGCACCCACGACGGCGCCGCCGCTTCGATCGCCTACCTCACCACCACCTTCGGCACGGCCGGCGTGGCGGAAGCGTTCACCGACTCGAACACCGACACCTTCTGGACCCCGGGCGAAAGTTTCACCGATGCCAACGGCAACGGCGTCTGGGACTCCGCCGGCCTGGGCAACTCCGGCAAAGAAGGCTCCTTCAACGCCCTCGGCGACTGGCAGATCTACAACGACGCGGGGGCGGTCGGTGATTTCCGCTACATCGGTCACGCCGCCGACGGCGGCGCCGGGAACTACGGCCTCGCCTCCGGCATCAACGGCGACGCTCTCGCCGACGGCTTCGTCACCGCCAGCTTCACCGGTCTCCTGGCCGGGGAATACTTCATCGCCGTGGGCGGCGCCAGCTACGCCGACCAAGCGAACTTCAATAACAGCGGTGAATATGGCACCACCGGCGTCACCTTCCCGACCTATGGGATCACCGTCTCCGTGAGCGCCATCCCGGAACCGTCTTCCGCCGTCGTCCTCGCCGGCCTCGGCGCCATCGGTTTCGCCGCCCTCCGCCGTCGCCGTAGCGTCTAAAAACGACCTCTTCGCCACTGTCCTGTGTCCTCGCACCGCGCCTTCACCCTGATCGAGTTGCTCGCGAGCATCGCCATCGTCGGCGTGCTCGCGGGTCTGCTCATCCCTGTGACCGGCGCGGTGCGCAACAAGGCCCGCGCCGCGCAATGCCTGAGCAACCTGCGCCAGGTCGGCGCGGCGTCCTTGCTTTATGTGAACGAACACCGCGGCCGCCTGCCCTCCGTCAGTCATATGCGCTTGGATGGGCTATCCTACTCCTGGACCGAAACACTTCAGCTCTATGTCGGTCCCCATTTTATCGGACGCTGCCCGGCCCGGCCCGAGCATCTCGCCAAAGTGACTTATGGCTGGAACGACCTGCTGGTCACCCCCGCCGGAGAAGGAGTGCGCTTTGGCGCCTGCCGCACGCCGTCCGCCACCCTGATGCTCGCCGAAATTCCCGACGATTACACCGCCGAACACATCCACTTCTCCGGCGCGGCGCGCGGCGTCACGCCCGCGTTTTTCCGCTCCAATGTTCGCGTGGATGTCCACGGCTCCACGTCAAACTACCTCTTCGTCGACGGCCATGTCGCCCCGCTCGACTGGAACGCCATTCAAGGCCGGCTCGCCACCCCTCAATCGGTTCTGGTCTACCCATGAAAACCCGCGCATTTCTCGCCTCCTGCCGTCGGTTAATGGGCACTTGGATGCCGGCTTTGGGCCTGGCCCTGCTAAGCCCGGTTTTGTCCGCCCACAGCCACGTCGACGTCCAAGCCGGCCCTTCGGGCCAGCTGGTCCTAGTGGGAGCAACCAAGGAGACGATGCTTTACGTTCCGCCCGGCGAGCCCTTCACGCTCTACGCCCCCCGGTTCCCCGGCGGCTACTACGCCACCGAGCTCACCTTTTCCTCCGAAGACCCGCTGACCCCGAACGCGCTTCCGCGCATCCAAATAATTTCCGTTTCCGGCCCCGCCGGGGCGACCTTCGCCTTTTGGGAAGCGGGAGCGACCACGCCGACCTGGACCTGCGCCACGGGCTGGAACGCGAGCGGCGGCGATTATCCCGAGTTTATCACCTACGAAGACGCCAGCGGCGTGGGCCACATCCACGGCCGTCTTTTCACCGCCACCCATCCGGGCACTTACACGGTCGCCTTCCGCGCCATCGACGGCACGGCGTCCTCCCCCCGCGCCGCGAGCGCACCCTACGTCGCCACCATCGAGGTTCTCGCCACGCCGCCGCTCTCGATTCGTGCCGAAGGCGGCTCCGCCCGGCTCGCCTTCGTCAGCCGTCCCGACCTGAGCTACGATCTCCAGGCCTCCGCCACCCTCGCCGCCGACGACTGGACGACCATCGGGTTCGCCAGCGGCACCGGGTCGGTCATCGAATTCACCGATCCCCTCGCGGACCGCCCCCGCGTATTCTACCGCCTCGTCGAGTATCGCTAATCCGATCCGCGCCGCAATCCTTGCCCAAATCCCCGTCCGCCGTGAAAAACTACCGACATCCGCGCCGATTCCTCGCCGCCGCCCTACTGCCCGTCGGCCTCTCCGCCCACCCCGCCGCGCCGGCCGATCTCGAAGCGCTTGAGACCCTCGACCCGGTCGTCGTCTACGGTCGCTCGCTCGACCTCGTCGGCGAGGCCGGCACCTCCTCGCAGGGCCGCGTCGGCGCCGCCGAGCTCGCCCAACGCCCCTTCCTCCGCCGCGGCGAGCTACTCGAGGTCGTCCCCGGCCTCGTCGTCACCCAGCACTCCGGCAGCGGCAAGGCCAACCAGTATTTCCTGCGCGGCTTCAACCTCGACCACGGCACCGATTTCGCCGTCTCGGTCGACGGCATGCCGGCGAACGCCCGCTCCCACGCCCACGGCCAGGGCTACGCCGACACCAATTTTCTCATCCCCGAGCTGATCGATCACGTCGATTACCAGAAGGGCGCCTTCGCCGCCGAAAACGGCGATTTCTCCGCCGCCGGCGCCGCCCAGTTTTCCCTCGTCCGCGTCCTGCCCCAAGGCTTCGCCAAAATCGAACTCGGCGAGGACAATTACACCCGCGCCGTCGTGGCCGAAACCTTCCGCCAACCGGCCGGCTCCACCGCCGCCACCACCGTCGCCGCCGAGGCCGGCTACGCCGACGGTCCCTGGGAAAAACCCGAAGCCTCCCGCCGCCTGAACGCTTTCGCCCGCCACGTCTGGGAGGCCGGCCCGAGCGACTACGCCTTGACCGCCCTGGCTTACGACGGCCGCTGGAACTCCTCCGACCAGATCCCGCTTCGCGCCGTCGAGGCCGGGGACCTCGGCCGCTACGGCAACCTCGACTCGTCCGACGGCGGCGAAAGCCGCCGCGCCAGCCTGTCCTTCGACCGCGTGACCCGCCAGCCCGACGCCACCACCCTGCTCAACGCCTACGTCGTCGGCAGCGAACTCGATCTGTATTCCAATTTCACCTACTTCCTCGACGACCCGGTGAACGGCGACCAGTTCAACCAGCGCGAGGACCGCGTGCTCCTCGGCGGCTCCGCCAGCCGCACCTGGGACGGAACGCTCGCGGGCCGCACTCTATTGACCAGCGTCGGGCTGCAACTGCGCCAGGATTTCATCGACGTCGGCCTGCATCGCACCGTCGACCGCCGCCGCCTCGCCACCGTGCGCCGCGACGACGTCCGCGAAGGCAGCGCCGGACTCTTCGCCGAGAGCACGCTGGCCGTGGCCTCCTGGCTGCGCGCCACCGGCGGCGCGCGCGGCGATTTCTACGTCTTCGACGTCGAGGGCCGCGACCCGGTCAACTCCGGCACCGAGACCGCCGGCATATTCAGCCCCAAGCTGGGCCTCGTCGCCGGCCCTTGGGCGAAGACCGAGCTCTACGCCAACGCCGGACTCGGCTTCCACAGCAACGACGCCCGCGGCGTAACCGACCCGGTCGATCCCGCCACGCCGCTCGTCCGGGCGAAAAACGCCGAGCTCGGCGTGCGCACCTCCGCCCTGCCCGGATTGGTGAGCACCGTGTCGGTCTGGCGGCTCGATTTCGATTCCGAGCTCGCCTACGTCGGCGACGCCGGCGCGACCGAGGCCGGCGACCCGACGCGGCGTTATGGCGTCGAGTTCGCCAATTTTTACCGCGCCACGTCCTGGCTGGCCTTCGACACCGACGTTGCCTTCACCCGCGCCCGCTACACCGGCAACCCGCCCGGCGGCGACCGCATCGCGAATTCCATCTCAGCCGTCACCACCGCCGGTGTGATCCTGAACTTCGAGTCCGGCTGGTCCGGCAGCCTGCGCGCCCGCTACTTCGGTCCGCAGCCGTTGAACGAGGACGCTTCGATCACCGCCCCCGAGTCGCTCACGTTCAACGCCCGCCTCGCCCGCCGCCTCGGCGACTGGGAACTCGCGCTCGACCTGCTCAACGTCTTCGACCGCGACAACTACGACATCGCCTACGCCTACGAGTCCCGCCTCGCGACCGAGGCGGCGCCGGTCCTCGACACCCATTTCCACCCCGCCGAACCGCGCACCGTGCGCGCCAGCGCCACCTACCGTTTTTAACCCGTTTGCCCCGTCGCCCATTTCGCCCATCCTTCACCATATGAAACACCGCCGCGCCGCCATCGCCGCCCTGCTCGTGGCCCTTTCCATCGCCGGCCACGCCGACGACGCCTGCCCGGCCTGCCTCGCGCCCAAGCTCCCCGCCGCCGAGACCGCCCCCGAGGCCGGCCACCCGTTGCGCGGCGTGGTCGTGGCCGTCCTGCCCGAAAAATCCGCCCTGCTGGTCAAGCACGAGGAAATCCCAGGAGTAATGTCCGCCATGACGATGCTCCTGAAGGTCGACGCCCCCACCCTCGCCGCCGCGAAAAAAGACCAGGCGATCACCGCCACGCTGGTCAAAAAATCCGATGGCTGGTGGCTCGAATCCGTCCAAACTTCCCCGGCCCAATAGCCACAGGCTCTACTCGGCGGACAAAAAGCCGAAACGCGCGAACACCGCCCGCGCCTCGGGCGTCGCCAGATGCGCGACGAAGCGGCGCGCCGCCTCGGGTGCAGGTCCGTCCTTCACCAACGCCACCGGATAGAGGATTCGCGGGCCCTCGGCCGCCGGCACCTCGTGGACGATGCGCACGTCCTTTGAGATCAGTGCGTCGGTCTTGTAGACGATGCCCGCATCGGCATCGCCCGCCGCCACGGCCGCCAGCGCCGCGCGCACGTTCCCGGTTGCGACGACTTTGGCTGCGACGCCTTCCCATAGCCCGGCCTGGGTCAAAAACTCCCGGGCGTAGATGCCCGCCGGCACGGTGGAAGTCTCGGCGAGAGCAAGCCGGCGCACCGCCGGGCCAGCCAAATCCCTAGGCTTAAAAATTACCGCCCCCTCGTGGGCATTGACGATCAGGACGAGGGCATTCGAGAGCAGATTGCACCGCGTAGGCGGGACAATGCAGCCAGCCCGGGTCAGTTCGTCCATCTTCGCGGCATCCGCTGAGAAAAATACATCCGCCGGGGCGCCCGCTGCGATCTGCCGTGCCAGCGTGCTGGAGGCGCCTAGATTGAACAGAATGCGATCCCCGCTGGCAGGTTCGTAAACCTTCACCACAGCCGCGAGCGCTTCAGTCAAACTGGCGGCAGCAAAAACGGTTACTGCTTCCGCGCGCGTTGTTGCCGGGCAAAAGAAACTGGCGGCGAGGCAAGCCCAGCCGAGTCGCACAAAGGGTCTCATGGCTGCTCGCATCCCGGGGCCGTCCGGGCATTGCCATCAATCAATGCGCCGCACCTAGGCGGCATCCTTGTGCTGCGAAAGAGGTGTCGCCGTTTTTTTCGCGTCATTGCGACGGCGAAAGCGGGGCTTTCTCACACCGGCGACCGCGGCGCCATCGATGATGACCTCGCAGACATCCTCGCGGTTCGGCAGTTCATACATGACCTCGAGCATGATCTGCTCCAGAATGGCCCGAAGGGCGCGCGCGCCGGTTTTGAGCTGGATGGCCTTGAGCGCCACCGCATTCAGGGCCTCGGGCGTGAAGCGGAGGACGATACCGTCCATCGCGAAAAGCTTGGAGTATTGTTTTACCAAGGAGTTCTTGGTTTCGGACAATACCTTCTCCAAGTCGGCCAGCTTCAGCGGAGCGAGCACGGAAACCACCGGCAGGCGTCCGATAAATTCGGGGATCATGCCGAAACGCACCAAATCCTCCGGCGCGAGCGACCGCATGAGCATCTCGGCGGCCTCATCCGAACCTTCGGGTGCTGCCTGACGGGACTGGCCGGGGGCATGCGCAATAAAGCCGATACCGCGGGCGCCTAGGCGCCGTTGCACGATCGCATCCAGCCCTACGAAAGCCCCGCCGCAGATGAACAAAATATTGTGGGTATTCACCTGCACCAGCTCCTGGTTGGGATGCTTGCGCCCGCCCTGCGGGGGGACGTTGCAGACCGTCCCTTCCAGGATCTTCAAAAGGGCCTGTTGCACGCCCTCTCCGGATACATCGCGAGTGATCGAGACGTTCTCGGTCTTGCGCCCGATTTTATCGATTTCGTCGATATAAACGATGCCACACTCGGCCCGCTTCACATCAAAGTTGGCATTCTGGAGCAAACGCACGACCACGTTCTCAACGTCATCACCCACGTAGCCGGCCTCGGTAAGAGTCGTCGCATCGGCGATGGCAAAAGGCACATCGAGGATGCGGGCCAGCGTGCGGGCGAGCAGGGTCTTGCCTGAGCCAGTGGGACCGGCGAGGAGGATATTGCTTTTCTCGACCTCCACACCGTTGAACTCGGCAGAAAGGGCTCCGGCTCCCTTTTCACCAACGTCAGCCATAAAGCTGAGCCGCTTGTAATGGTTATAGACCGCGACCGAGAGCACCTTCTTGGCGTGGTCCTGACCAATCACGTGCTCATCGAGCGTGCTCTTGATCTCCGACGGCTTGAGCATACGAAACGCCGGTCGACGATCCGCCGCCGGCGCCGCCAGCTCACGGTCGATGATCGTTTTGCAAACGTTTACGCATGAATCGCAAATATACACGCCCGGCCCCGCGATGATCTTGCGGACCTCCTGCTGCGGCTTGCCGCAAAAAGAACAGAGATTAACGCGTGTTGCCTTTGCCATTTGAGATCAGTGAAGGGAGGGAAAGGTCCTTGGAAAGCTCGAAAAACAAGCAGCTTCTAAACTTGGGCGCAGCGTTTTGATCGATGCCGGGGCGTGTCGCTCAAGCGGCAAAAGGCTGCGGATCATCTCCCAGGCTGAGGTCGCGCTTGACTTGCTCAAGACGGTCGCGGACCTGCGCAGCCAGGCGTTCCAGCGCAAAAAGGTTCAGATCAATCGGCGCCAGTAAACGTGGCTCCGGAGCGTGCGGCCGGCGATGGTCGTCGAAACAAACCCGCGCACGCACCCACTTGGCCGCGTAAAGCAAACTGCTCAACTGCCGGTGCTCGAGCGATTCCAGCGGATCATACTGGCAGCGCAAGGGCTCGGATATTTCGAAAGGGAAATCCCAGCCACGCAGAACCTCCGCACCCACCTGGGCATGCGTGCAGCCGATCAATACCCGTTCGCTCTCCGCATATTCCCGAGGAAAGGCCTTGGCAAAGAAGCCGATGGTGGGCTGATGCCGCTGCAACCACTGGTCAATCGCAACCATGCCGACACCGTGCAGGAGTCCCAAAGTGTAGGCGATGCGGGTATCTGCTCCGCGCATATCCGCAATCAACTCGGCGGCGATGCCGCAAGAAACGGAAAGGTTCCAGAGCTCATCCGCCTCCAGCGAGTAGGCGACGAGAGGACGCACCAAAACCTGCTCCGCCACGGCATGGGCCACAATTTCGTAAATTAGATCAAAGCCGATGCGCTGCACCGCCATCTCGATGGTGGAGCAACGATGGTGCCGCGAATGCAGCCTGCAGTTCCCGGCCTGCAACACCCGCGCTGAGAGGCCCGGATCCAGACGGATAAGATCAACGATCTGGTAAATCGAGGCATCCTCCTGCTCGAGGCAGTGCTTGAGCAGGGGCAGCACACGCTGCGCTGACGGCGGATAACGCATCGCCCGCGCGATGATCTCGGGCGGGACCAGATCGGCGGAAAATGAAGCGGCGGCGTTGGGCATGGGCGGAATGTGTTGCACCTTTTACTTCGACGCAAAGGCGCGAAACTTTTGCCCGATCTTGGTGTTTGCACCCGAAAGTATCCAAACCGCGGCCACAAAGCGCGCAGCTCAAAAGTGCTCGCCAAAACCCGCCAGCCTGAAACGGCAGCACCGCAGTAGTGTCGATCAACGACTCTTTTTTTCGCGCTTCTCGGCCTTCTTCTCAGCCGGAGTTTTGAGGGGTTTTTTCTTGGTCTGCTTTTGGGAATTTTGTGATTTGGCCATAAGGAAAGTTTGGTTTCTGACAGGAACAGGCGGGCGCGCATCACCTCCGGCTAAACCGGAGGCTGTCGCGCCGGGCTACAGGCGTTGAGTTTTACTTCTTTTTGTTAGCGGCGATCTTCGCCTTGGTGGCCTGCTGGGCGTTGATCAAAGCCTGCTTTTTTTGATTCACGCCGTCGTTTTTCGACTGCTTTTGGTCGGCTTTTTTCTGAACGGATTTTGGAGAACGGTCGCCCATGGTGGTGAGTTGATTGGTGTTTTTGGACCCTCGGAATGTTCGTTTCCCCGAAGGCGCGCCGCTTTATCACCCCGCCCCGCCCCCATGGCGAGTTCCATCGGCACCAGCAGGAACGCCCTCCTGACGTGCGCACCTGCCTGCAGACTGTTTGCTATGAAGCACTCGACTCGCTTGCCCACTGAAGGATGGATGACCAACGTCCAAATCCTTTTACCATGTCCACCTGGTCCCGCTTCACCCAATATCGTTACCACCACGCCTCACTAGGCTTCGCTCTCGACTACAGCCGCATCCCCTTTCCGGCGGGTTTTCTTTCCGAGATGGAGCCCGCCACGCAGCGCGCCTTCGCCGCCATGACCGCATTGGAAAAAGGCGCGATCGCCAACCCTGACGAAAACCGCATGGTTGGGCACTACTGGCTGCGCGACGCTAAACTCGCCCCGAACGCCGAGCTGACCCGCGCCATCGAGGACTCCCTCGCCCAGATACGCACCTTCTCCGCCAACGTGCACACCGGCCGCCTGGTCGGCTCCACCGGCAAAGCCTTTACCCGCCTGCTGGTCATCGGCATTGGCGGCTCCGCCCTCGGCCCCCAACTCGTCAATCACGCACTGGGATGTCCCGGCGCGGACAAAATGGCCGTGTCGTTTTTCGACAACACCGATCCCGACGGCATCGATTACGTTCTCGCCCAGCTCGCCGGACACCTGCCCGAGACCCTCGTCGTGGTCATCTCCAAGTCCGGCGGCACGGTCGAGACCCGCAACGGTATGCTCGAGGCCGCCGCCGCGTTTTCCGCCGCCGGGCTCGCCTTCGCCAAGCACTTCGTCGCCGTCACTGGCGAAGGTTCAAAACTCGACCAGATTGCCCTCGCCCAAGGCTGGCTTGCCCGATTCCCGATGTGGGACTGGGTAGGCGGCCGCACCTCCGAACTCTGCACCGTCGGTCTTCTGCCCGCCGCCCTCCAGGGCATCGACACCGACGCGATGCTCGCCGGCGCCGCCGCCATGGACGCCGTCACCCGCTCGACCGTCACCACCGAAAATCCCGCCGCCCTCCTAGCCCTGATGTGGCACTATGAGACCTCCGGCAAAGGTCTCAAGGACATGGTCATCCTGCCCTACAAAGACCGCCTCCTCCTCTTCTCCCGCTACCTCCAGCAACTCGTCATGGAATCCCTTGGCAAGGAATTCGACCTCACCGGCAACGTGGTGAACCAAGGTATCGCCGTTTACGGCAACAAGGGTTCCACCGACCAGCACGCCTACGTGCAGCAACTCCGTGAAGGCGTGAATAACTTCTTCGTCACCTTCATCGAGGTGCTCAAGGACCGCGCCGGCCCGTCGATGCAGGTGGAGCCCGGTGTAACCACCGGCGATTACCTCCTTGGCTTCTATCTCGGCACCCGCGACGCCCTGAGCGAAAAGGGCCGCCATTCCGTCTCCATTACGATCGATGAACTCACGCCCCGCACCCTGGGCCTGCTCATCGCCCTTTACGAGCGCGCCGTCGGCTTCTACGCCAGCCTCGTTGGCATCAACGCCTACCACCAGCCCGGGGTGGAGGCGGGCAAAAAGGCCGCCACCGGCGTGATCGCACTCCAGCACGGCCTGGTCGCCGCCCTCACCGCCGCACCCGGCCAAGCCTTTACCGCCGAGGCCCTTGCCAGCCACGCCGAGGGCTGCCCCGAGCTGGCCTACAAACTCCTCGATCACCTCGCCGCCAACGGCACGGTCAAAAAGACCGCCCGCACGCCCTGGTTCACCAGCGAATTCTCCATCTAATAAGCAGGAGAAAAGGAGCAGTTTGGTAAAAACTTTCTCCTTTCCAAGCTGACCCACGCCCAACACTTTCCAACCTTCAATCCCCCTATGAAAGCCCTTACCCTCGTTCTCTGCATCCTCGCCTTGCTCGGTTCCGGAGCCTCCGGCTTTTTCTGGTGGCAGATCGGCAATACCAAGGAAGAGCTCAAACAGCAGCTTTCATCCGAACAGACCCGTGCCGCCTCGCTGCAAAACAACCTGAACGAGACCAACACCCAGCTGGAACAAAAGGTCGCCCAGCTCACCCAGACCGACACCGAGCTCGGCGATACCAAATCGAAACTCACCGCCGCCGAGGCCCGCAACGTCCAGATCTCCCGGGAAATCGCCAGCCTCAAGACCGCCTACGCTTCCAAGGAAGAATCCGAGAGAAAGCTCACCGCCGACGTCGACGCCCTCCGCCGCGAGCTCGTCCAGACCCGCCTTGCCGCCCAGGTGGGCAACCCCGAGGAAATCGAGCGCTACAAACAGACCATTGCATCGCTCGAGTCCCGCCTCGGCGAGATCCAAGGCATCACCCCGGCCGCCGCCGGCGCCGCCGCCTCCGGCCCGGTTCGCAGCGAACGCACCGCCGCCGCCCGCGTGGCCAAGGTCGGCACCAAAAACGCCTTTGTGATCCTCGAACTCGGCGCCGCTGACGGCATCGCTGCGGGTAATAAATTCAACCTTAGCCGCGCTGGCGAAGTCCTTGCCGAGTCCGTCATCTCCGAAGTCAAAGACACCTACGCCATCGCCCAGATCGCCCCCTCCTCCATCAAGGGCGCCCTGAAGGAAGGCGATATCGCCTCCTTCGCTCCCTGATTCAAAAAATCGGCACCATGAACCGTCGCCTCGCCCTCCTCCTTGGCTCCGCCCTCCTCGCCTTCGGCACGGGTTGCGCCACCAAACAGCCCGAGGACTCCTCCATTCCCTGGAGCCGGCCCGCGAGCTGGGAAGGCGGCATTCCCGGCATGGGCGGCATGGGCAGCCCCGGCTCGCAGCAATAGAGCTAGGACCACCAAACCCCGACCGGACTGCCACCCAGTCCGGTTTTTTAATGCCCGCTCCCTTCGAAAGCTCGATGACCGAACCCGTCCCGTCCTCCCCAACTGACGAACTCTCCGCACGCCTCGGCGCCCGGTCCGGCCACCTCTACGTGGTGGCGACGCCCATCGGCAACCTTGCCGACCTGACCGACCGCGCCCGTCTCGTGCTCTCCACCGTCGACCTCGTCGCCTGCGAGGACACCCGCACTACTGGAGCCCTGCTGACCCGCCTCGGCCTTCATCGCCCCCTGTTCCCCTACCACGACCACAACGAGACCGCCGCCGCCGACCAACTCGTCGCCCGCCTGCAAGAGGGCAAGTCCATCGCCGTCGTGAGCGACGCCGGCACGCCTGCGATCAGCGACCCCGGCTTCCGCGTCGTCCGCGCCTGCCGCCGCGCCGGCCTGCCGGTCGTCCCGATTCCTGGAGCCTGCGCCCTCGCTGCCGTGCTCAGCGCCAGCGGCCTGCCCAGCGACGGCTTCCTCTTCGCCGGTTTCCTGCCGCCCAAGACCAGCGCACGCTCCGCTTTTCTGGAGAAGTATCGGGATTTTGACTATACCCTCGCCCTTTACGAGAGCTGCCATCGCATCGACAAGTTCGCCGCCGAAATCACCACCGTGCTCGGCCCAGACCGTATCGTCTGCCTGGCCAAGGAGGTCACGAAACTCCACGAGACTTGGCTGATCGGCCCCGCTGGCGAGGTCGCGGCGCGCCTCGCTAAAACCAGCCTGAAGGGCGAGTTCGTCGTCCTCATCGCCCCCGCCGGCTACGTGCTCTGAAAAAGCGCTCTAAGCCGACTTCCCTCAAACGTTCAGACCTTTACCTCGGATTGCACGGATAGGCACGGATTGATCGACCTTTATCCGTGATCATCCGTGACATCCGTGGTCAAAACTCAGGGGCCTTAAGTCCGGGGTTTTCGGTTCTTTGCCTCAGGCCCGCCCAAACGGCCGCGCTACCTCCGACGGCTCCGGCGGCGGGACGTAGGGCCGCCGCAGCAGCGCCCAGGCCCCGAGCACGAGCGCCGCACTCACCGCCACGAACCAGTCTCCCCATTCCACATACAAGCTGCGCACCCCGAAAAAACGGGCGTCACGGCTGACTTGAAGACTGGCTCCGCCCCGGAAATACACCGTGCCCGGCTCCTCGCCCCGGGCGGCAGGGACGGTGCGAACCGCGCCGGACGCGTCACGGGTCAAGACCGCACGGACCGCACCGCATTCGTCGATCCAGCCACTCCAGCCCGAGTTGCCCGCCCGGAGCACCGGGCGGCGCGTCTCCACTGCGCGCAGGACTGCGTGGGCGGCATGTTGATAGGCCGCCGCACCCTCGCCAAACCAGCCGTTGTTGGTGTTGACCAACAGGACCTCCGCCCCGGCCCGCACACTCGACCGCGCCAGATCGGGGAAAATATCCTCATAGCAGATCAAGGCGCCCACCCGCGTGCCCTCGACCGGCCCCAAGGCCAGGGAAAAGAGTCCCGCATCCTGCCCCGGTTCAAAGTCCCCACCCACCGGCACGAACTTCTCCAGCCAGCCGAGGACCGGCCGCAAAGGCACATATTCCCCGAAAGGCACAAGGTGGCGTTTGGCGTAGTAATCCGCCTCCAAGCCAGCTACCGGCGACACGGCAAACACGCCATTTGACCAACGCTCCTGGGGCGTGTCGGCGTTTTCGTAGGCGATCGAGCCGAGCAGCAGGGGCGCGCCGGCGCGCCGCACCAGATCCTCGGTCCAGCGCCGCATACCATCATCCCCCCGCACGGCCAAGGGCGTGGTCGCCTCGGGCCAGAGAAGCAGGTCGGGACGCGACACCGCCACCTTGAGCGTCTCCGCCTCCAGCGTGCGCAAGACACCCGCCGCCTCGGCCGGGTCCCATTTCAAACTTTGAGGAATGGCCGGTTGCACGATGCCGATATTGGCCCAGTGGCGGAAAAAACGGCCGCGATTGATCGTCTCCCGAGCGGTCAGCAGCAAGCAGCCGAGGAGCAAGGCCATCGCCGCGAGAAACTCCGGACAACGCGAGCGCGCCCGGTCGCCGTTCGCGCCCGGCCCGAGCAGTTTCCAGGCATAGGCCGCAAAGGCCACGTTGACCGTGACCAGGACGAAGGACACGCCCCACGCGCCGGTGTAGGCCGCCGGTTGCAGCACGCTCAAACGTTCCCATTGCGTCGCCGAAAGCGGCAGCCAGGGGAACCCGGTGAGCCCCCAGGTGCGTGTCCACTCCAGCACGACCCAGAGCCCCGCGAGGCCGAAGACCGCCAAGACCCGCTGCCCCCAGGGCCGGCCAATCAGCCGCGGCATGACCCACCGCACCGCCACGAACCAACTCCCCACCCAAAGCCCGATGACCGGGCCGAGCAGGCACAAACCCGCCCAAGTGACATGGCGCAACCAAGCAAGCGTAAGCGTCCAAGCCACCGCCTGCGCCCCGAGCGTGGTCCACAAAAAGAGACGCCAGCGCGGCGCGCGATACGCCCAAAACACCGCAGGGGCGGCAAAGACATAGGCCAACTCGGGGTAGCGGGAGGGCGGCATCATCGCCACGCCCGCCAGCAGGGTGAGTCCGAAAACGGCCAAGGCCCACAGCAACGGGGCGTGGCGTGTCAAAAAGGCATTCTTCCAGATGCTCTCGCCCGCCTCGTAGGGCGGAAGCTCGGGCGGCGGATTGAGCGGCGTGTCGTCCATGCGTCCTACCAACGTGCACAAGCCGGGGCGCGCCGCGAAGGCCATTTTTACGATAAGCCCGGATACCGCGACTATCCCGGCGGAGTATCGCCCAAGTGATTAATTCGTTCGGACGGTGCGGAATCCCTGGCCCGCACCTGGAAAGTGCGGTTCGCGGGTGATGCGGCGGTCCGGCAGCCAAGAGGTTGCGCCAGACGACCCGAGATGTTCGCGGTTGGGGGGACGAGCAGATTTCGCCGCTGACTAGCCGAAGGACGGCACGAAGTAGAGATGGCGCAGCCCGGAGCCGCAGGCGGAGGGTGAGCCCGCAGGACGAACATCACCCAGAGGGGTTTGCGAGCGAGGGCCCTACCAAAAGGCGTCGTCAGTTCGCCTCGATCGGACCCGAGCCACTGCATGATCGCGGCTAAACTTAGAGGCTATCCAGGCCGGTGGCGGCGGGACGCGGAAAAGCTCCGCACCCGACGGGACTAATTTAAAAAATCATCCCGGCGCAGGCCCGGGGGATAGGAGCGAGACCTTACTTGCCTGCCGGGGTGGTCGTCTTGGCCGGGGTCTTGGAGGCCTTTTCGCCGGTGCAGCAGCAGTCTTTGTCAACGCCGCAGACCTTGGCGTTATCCTTGATCGCGCAGCCGCAGGGGGCTTTGGCCGCTTTAGGGTCGGAAGACTTGCCCGGGGTGGCGTCGGCCGCAGAAGCGGCGGAAGCCAGGGCGAAGGCAGCAGCGAGGGTGAGGAGGAAGCGCAGATGATTCATGGGGGGATGGGAGGGTGAGAGTGGGTTGTGCAATTAGACCGGACCGGAAACCCGGCCGCAGATTTTTACGCGTCCGGGCCTCCGTCGACTCCGCTTAGGGTGCCGGCGGCGGATTTTGCGCGCTTGAGATGAAACGCTCGATCCGATCACAGGCCACCAACAGTTGCTCGTAACTCGTGGCAAAGCAGGCGCGGACATGACCGGTGCCATTGGCGCCGAAGGCAGTGCCGGGCACGACCGCGACTTTCTGCTCCCTGAGTAACCCGACCGCGAAATCTTTCTCCGTCATGCCGATACCTAGGGTGCTGGGGAAAGCGTAGAAACTGCCTCGGGGCGAGTGGCAGGTGAGACCGATCTCATTAAAGCGGCGCACCACGAGGTCGCGGCGGCGGTGATACTGGTCGCGCATCTCGCACACGTTTTCCCAGCCGTTTTGCAGAGCCTCGAGCGCCGCCTCCTGGGCGATGATGGAAGCGCACATCATGGCGTATTGATGGACCTTCATCATGGCATCGATCAACTCGGCCGGCCCGCAGGCGTAGCCGATGCGCCAGCCGGTCATGGCAAAGGCCTTGGAGAAACCATGCAGGAAAATCGTGCGCTCCTGCATTCCGGGCAGGCTGGCGATGCTGGTATGCGTTCCCTCGAAAGTGAGTTCGGAATAAATCTCGTCACTCAGCACAAGCAGATCCTTCTCCCGGCAGAAGGCGGCTATCGCCTCCAACTGGACCCGATCGCAAGTGCCGCCCGTGGGGTTGCACGGGAGATTAAGCATGAGGATCTTGCAGCCCGGGACCCAAGCCGCACGCAAGGCCTCGGCCGTGAGCGCAAAGTTGTCTTTGGCGTAGGTTGGCACCGCGATGCCCTCGCCGTGCACGAGCGAGATGCTGGGGTGGTAGGAGACATAGCAGGGTTGATGATACATCACCTTGTCACCGGGATTGCAGAAGGCCCGGAAGGCCAGATCGAGCGCCTCGGAGACTCCCACCGTGATGATGATCTGATCCTCAGGCCGGTAATCGACGCCGAAGTGCGCGGTGACGTAGGTCGAGACCGCGCGGCGGAGTTCGAGCAAACCGAGGTTGGAGGTGTAGTAGGTTTTGCCTTCCTCGAGCGCGGTGATGGCCGCCTTGCGCACGTGCCAAGGGGTAACGAAGTCAGGCTCGCCAACCCCGAGGGATATAACGTCCTGGCCCTTCATTTTGGCCACAAGTTCGAAGAAGTCGCGAATGCCGCTTCTGGGCAGCGACGCCACATGGCGCGCGACCCAGCGGTTGCCGGTGTTGCTCATGAGAATACTCCGCTCAGGGGCTGACGTTGAGGCGGTCGCTGGGGCCTTCGCCATCGTCAAGACGGAAGCCGCCCTCTTTGTAGGAACGCAGCAAGAAGTGGGTGCTGGTGGAGAGCACCCCGCCGAAGGTGGATAGTTTCTCGGAAACGAAGGCCGCCGCTTTTTGGAGCGTGGGCGCGTTTACAAAAACGAGCAGGTCATACGCACCCGACATCAAATAACACGACTCGACCTCTTCAAATTGGCAAAGCCGCTCCGCCATACGGTTAAAACCGCCGCCACGCTCCGGCGTCAGCCGCACCTCGATGACCGCACGCACGGCCGCTCCGGCGGCCGCCTCGCGGGATAGATCGAGCACCGGACGCCAGCCGAGGAAGATTTTATCCTTTTTCAGCTGCTCCAGGTGCTGTTCGACTTCGGCGGCGGAAAGACCCGCGACCTGCGCCATCTGCGCAGTCGAGAGCCGGCCACCTTCGAGCAACAGCTTGAGAACGGGGTTCATGAGAGCACGGAGACCACTAGGACAAGCGCGCCGACGCCACACCAATTTTCCAACCGCACCACAACCCGTCCAAGCACCAGACGCCTCAACCGATCAGCAACAACCGCCGCTGGCCGGGCGCGGTCGCCGGCGCGCGATGGACACAGGGTGGCACCGGGCAATCCGGATGCTCCACCGCGATGCGCCAGAGGCTGCCCACCCCAAAGCCGTAGGGCCGCGCACCCTCCGCCGGAGCGTAGTGAAGATCGTAACACGCCTCACTCAGATAGGTCGCAAAACCGGCGTCATCGGCCCCGCCAAACTCCCGCAGCAAGGCCGCGCGCGTCTCCGGCAGGTCGATGCGCCGGCAAGCGTCCTCATTGGGCAGGCCTTCGCTGGGCGGACCAAAATAAGTGCAAAGCCAGGTTGCCGCCGCCACCGGCGCCCGGTCGGCGTGATAGGAAAACACATCTGTTGCCACCACCCCGGCCTCTTCGTCCCGGGGGTAACCGTGGATGCAGTTGAGCGCGGGATCGAGGTCGTGCTCCCGCAAGCGCCGCAGATCCGCCAGCATGCAATCGACCGCCACCCGCCCGGCCGGCCCCACCGGCAGGGCGAGGAGCCGTTCTTCGTCTAGTTCGGTGATCGCCTCACCATCCCCGTGGCCCAGCAGGCCCACCACCTCGGCATAGTCACCCGGCAGGGTGCGTTCCCAACAGAGGGCATTGACCCCGTTCGCGAAGGGCGTGGCGAGCAGTTCGGCAAAGCTGCCCACCCGACGGATTCGCGGGGAAACAGGCCGCCCATCAAGGGGAGCAAAAGGGGAGTGCATGGAGTCTTCAGCCCAAAGAGGCCCGACCAGAAAGGCCAGCGCGCTTCACACGACCTGACTTTAGCCCCGCCCCTCGGCTTGCCAGCACACCAGACGCGGCCCACGTTGAACGATACCCATGTTCGACTCGCTCACCGAAAAACTCTCCTCCGCCCTGCGGAACCTCCGCGGCGTCGGCCAGCTGTCCGAGGCCAACATGGAGGCCGCCCTGCAAGAAGTCCGCACCGCCCTGCTCTCCGCCGACGTGCACTTTAAAGTGACCCGCGAGTTCATCGAGCGCGTGAAGACCAAGTGCGTTGGCCAGGAGGTGTTGAAAGGCGTCACGCCCGGCCAGCAGATCGTCAAAATCATCCACGACGAACTCGTCGCCCTGCTCGGCGAAGGCTCCACCGCTCTCTCCGCCGCCCGCCCGCTGAAAATCCTCCTCGTCGGTCTCCATGGCTCGGGCAAAACCACTTCCACCGCCAAGCTCGGCCGCCTCCTGAAGAAAAAGGGCTACAACCAACCCTTCGCCGTCGCCTGCGACATCTACCGCCCCGCCGCCATCGACCAGCTCGAGATCCTTTGCAAACAGGAGGAACTGGGCTTCTACGCCGATCGCGCCTCGCGCGACGTCCCCGCCATCGGCGCCACCGGCCTCGATGCCGCCCGCGCCGCCGGAGCTGACCTGATCCTGTTCGACACCGCCGGCCGCCTCCAGATCGACTCCGACCTGATCGAAGAGGTTAAAAAACTCCGCACCCGCGTGCAGCCCGACGAGATCCTACTCGTTGCCGACGGCGCCCTCGGCCAGGAGGCGGTCAACGTCGCCCGCACCTTCCACGAGGCCCTCCAACTCACCGGCCTCATCCTCACCAAACTCGACGGCGACGCGCGCGGCGGCGCCGCCCTTTCAATAAAGTCGATCACCGGGGTCCCAATCAAATTCGTCGGCACCGGCGAGAAGACCTCTGGATTCGAGATCTTCCATCCCGACCGCCTCGCCTCCCGCATCCTTGGCATGGGCGACGTCGTGTCGCTGGTCGAGAAGGCCGCCGAGGTGATCGACGAAAAGGAGGCGGAGAAGATGGCCGAGAAAATGCGCAAGGCCGACTTCACCCTGGAGGACTTCCTCGCGCAGATGCAGCAGATCAAAAAACTCGGTTCCATCGGCGGCCTGATGGGCATGATGCCCGGCATGGGCGGCATGAAAATCGACGAGGACGCGGCCGAGCACGGTATGAAAAAAACCGAGGCCATCATCCTTTCCATGACGCATCAGGAGCGGCGCAAGCCCGACGTCTTGAACGGCTCCCGCCGCCTGCGCATCGCCAACGGCGCGGGGGTCAAGGTGGTCGACGTGAACCAGCTGCTGAAGCAGTTTCAGCAGATGCAGCAGATGATGAAGATGATGAAGGGAGGCGGCTCCAAGAAGATGATGCGCCAGATGGAGCAGATGCAGCGCAAGGCCGGTGGCGGAGGCGGTCGCGGAGGCCCAGGCGGGTTTGGCGGCTTCGGCGGGGGCATGCCGCGTTTTTAACGCCGGCCCTTCGGCTGCCTAGCCTGGACCGGGCGAGACGATACGGAGCTCAACCGACCGCCGCCGTCTTTTTCAGCGCCCACCGCGCGGCCATCGCGCCGTGCAGGGTGAGTTGCAGCGGGTGGTAGATCAGTAACGGTAGCAAAATCAACCCGGTGCGTGGATCCCCGGCGAAAATCACGCCGGCCAGCGGCACGCCGGACGCGAGGGTCTTTTGCACCGCGCAAAACTCCGCCGCGATGCCGTCACCCGCCTTCAGGCCCATCGCCCGCACCAGCATGCGCGTGACGCAGGTCGCCGCCACGAACAGGCCGCCCGCGATGGCCAGCGCTAGCAGCGGCAGGGTAATGCCGTGCGCGGTCCAGACCTTGCCTTTGGAGGCGTCGCAGAACGCCGCGAAGACGATGAAGAGGATCACCGCCGTGCTCAGTGTGCCGAGGCGCTTTTTGTGTGCCGTCGCCCAAGCGCCGAGCCGCAGGCGGAGCAGTTGCCCGACCAGCAGTGGCGCGAGGATGAGCTTCAATAACTCCACGATGATTTTGCCCGCCTCCACCCCGCCGCCCGCTCCGCCTAGGGTCACGCCCTGCAACTCCAGCGAGAGCGCGAGCAGTGCCGGGGTGAGCACGATGCCGAGCAGACTAGAGAGCACCGCGTTGCAGATGGCGCCGGCGGTATTGCCGCCCGCGCTGGCGGTGAGGACCGCCGCCGAGGAGACGGTGGAGGGCAGCACGCTGAGGTAAACGAGGCCGAGGCGCAGCTCGTCCGGCAACCAGCGGCCCACCAGCGCGGCCACGACCAAACCCAGCAGGGGAAACCCGACAAAAGTCATGCCCTGCACTACCGAATGCAACCGCACCTGACCGATGGCCGCACGCATCGCCGCGGTCGGCAGCAGCAGCCCCTGCAGCGCGAAGACCAGGCCAACCCCAAGCTTGGTTGTGATTTCGGGCCGTAACCAGCCTCCCTTGCTGGCGATGGCCGGCGCGAACCAAGCGAGGGCGAAAGCCACCGGCAATAGACAGACGAACCAGTGTTGGGCCCAGATCTTCTTAAACATGCCTTGGGTTAAAACGAACCGGCGCTCAGCCAACAGCCTAAACCGCGGTTTAGCTTGGCCGCCCCCAACGCTGCGCCTCACGCACCGGAGGCGTCGTCTCGGTCCCGACGCTCAAGACCGAGTTTTCTTTGCACCAAGGCCGCCAACTCGTCGCGCCCTTCCACGCGCAACGCCCAAGCCGCGCCGGCAAACACCACCAGTCCCGCCCCCACGCAAACCAGCAGCCCAGCAGCTTCGCGCCACCCGCCGAGCCCGACCCAGGCCAACCACCCGCGCCGCACCAAGAACACCCCGGCTCCCATCGCGACGGATGCCCCCAGCACCTTGAGCAGGTGCCCTCGCAGCGGACCAAAGCCCAGCGCCGGCGCGAGCCGGTATAAACGCATTTGCAAGTAACCCGCCTGGACCATGACCGCAAAGGTCGCGGCCAAGGCCAGCCCGGTCACCCCGAGCGGTCCCATTAAGAGGAGGCTCGCCACCACGTTGGCAGCAAAACTCCAAATGGCCGCGCGGACCGGAGTGCGGGTGTCTTTGTGCGCATAAAAAGCCCGCAGCGCCAGACTCACAAAAGCGAGGCAAGGCAGGGCGAGTGCGCCCACCCCGACCACCGGGGCCATGACCGCGGTGTCGGCGGCGGTAAAGGCTCCGCGTTGGAACAACACCCGGCTGATGGGCTCGGCCAAAACCGCCAGCCCGAACGCCGCTGGGACATTAATCAAAAGAATCAGCCGCATGCCCTCGCGATAATCCGCAGCGAGTAAATCCGCGCGGCCGTCAGCCGCATGCCGGGCGATTCGCGGAAAAAACACCGTCGAGACCGCGATGGCAAAAACGCCGATAGGGAGCTCCATCAAACGCGTGGAAAGATTCAGAATCGTCGCCGCGGCATCATCGACCGAGAGCGCAAAGAGCCGGGAAAGGGTGGTGTTAACCAAATAGATCGCCGAGCTGAAGAGCGTCGGCACCATAAGCAGGGCGATTTGCCGGACGCCCGCGCTTCGCACCGGGGCAAAACCCGGGCGCCAGCCGAGTCGCATGAGCGCAAACCCGGGCGCGAGCATCTGCAGCGCGCCGCCGAGCAGCACGCCGGCGCAGAGCCAGTCCATGCGACCATCCGCGTCTCCCGCCGCGACCCGCCAGGCACCCGCCACCAAGAGGCCGATCATGGAAAGATTCAGCCAGACCGGATTAAGCGCCGGCTCCAGGAAATGGCCGCGGGTCTGCAGGGCCGCGCTGAAGACGGCCGCCAGACACACCGTCACCAGATAGGGAAACAAGATCACGCCCAACCGCGCTCCCGCCGCCCAGCGCGCAACCGTGTCAGGCGCGATGCCCGCCGTCTCCAACCAAGGCGCCCACCAAGCATACGCCCCCAGCCCGAGCATCGCGAAGAGCACGATCGCCCCGGTGGCGAGCAGCGTCCAGCTCGCCACCTCGCTGACCAGGCGCAGCGCCCCCGCCTCGCCGTTTTTACGGGTCTCCTCCTGCAACGTCGGCACCAACGCGGCGGTAAGCGCACCCTCCCCCAACAAGCGCCGGAAAAGGTTGGGCAGGGTGAAGGCGGTAACGAAAGCCGACGCCAGCGCGCTGGCCCCGAAGACGGCCGTGATCGTCATATCCCGCAAGAGACCGAGCACACGGGAGAGCAGAGTGACCCCCGAGACGACCCCTACGTTGCGCAGTGCCTGGCCCATGGGATTAAAGAAGCCGGCCTCGCCTGCGCCGTCTTATTCAGCGGAGGAGGAGCCAAGGTCGAGCGCGAGGGTCTCGATAAATTTCCGCATGGCCGGCGTAAGCACGCGCCCTTTGCGGTGCAAAATAGCCAGTGGCCGCGTAAACTCCTTACCCTTGAGCGAGAGCATCGCCAAAGTGCCCCCGCGCACTTCCTGCTGCACCGTGGCCTGCGGGACGATGGCGATACCGTGGTCGATCTCGACCGCCCGCTTCACCGTCTCGATGTTATCGAACTCCATCACGGGTTCGCAGTTCTCCAACTTGTGCTCGCGGAAAATTTGATCAACCGCCTTGCGGGTGGGTATGTCGGGATCGAAACCGATAAACTTATGCCCCGCCAGCTCCGCCACCGCGACGGTAGCACGCTTGGCCAAAGGATGCTGAGGCGGCGTGATCAGCACCAACCGGTCATTACGAAAAGGCAGGACCTCGATCTGGCGCTGCTTCTGGGGAAATGCCACCAGACCGAAATCGACCGAGTTGTGCAGAACATCCTCATACACCAGGTTGCTGCGCCGATACTCGATCCGCACATTGACGGACGGGTAATCGTGAAGGAATTTTTTGATGTAGGGAGGCAACTCGTGGAGCCCGATCGAGTATATCGTCGAGATCCGGATCGTCCCGCTGATCACCTTCTTCAACTCCTGCAAATCGCTCTCCAGCTTATCGTAAGTATGCAGGATTTCCTTGGCCGATTCGTAAACCTGGTAACCTTCCCGGGTGAGTTGAAACTGCTTCTGGCTGCGATCGATCAGGAGCGCCTTAAAGTGCTTTTCCATCGCCCGCGCCTGCTGGCTGACCGCCGACTGGGTGATGCCGTTGATTTTGGCGGCCTTGGAAAAACTCTTCGTCTCGACGAGGTCGGCGAAGATTTTGAAGTTGTCGATTTGCATGAGGTGGACGCGACCAGAAAGGTGTCCTAGCTATAAATGTAGCTTATTCGCCTGCAACCGCGAAAACGTCTCTTTTCCCATGCTCACTTATGAAGAATTCTGTTTGCGCGCCGACGAGGTCGAGGCGCGCATCGCTGCGGCCTGCCGCGCCGCCGGCCGGCCCGCTGAGGCCGTCCGCCTTCTGCCGGTGACCAAAACCCACCCAGCCGAGGCGGCCGTCCACGCCGCCCGCCGGGGCTTGGGCGCGGTTGCGGAAAACCGCGTCCAGGAGGCCGCCGCCAAACGGCCCCTCGCCCCCGCCGGCCTGCGTTGGGAACTCATCGGTCATCTCCAGAGCAACAAGTCCCGACTGGCCGCCGAGACCTTCGATTGCATCCAGAGCGTTGATTCGGAGAAACTAGCCCGGCACCTCGACCGCGCCGCGACCGAAAACGGCCGGCGGCTCGCCGTCCTGCTCCAGATCAACGCAGGTCGCGACCCGGCCAAATTCGGGGCCGAGCTGGAAGACGCCCCCCGCCTGCTGGAAACCGCCTGCGGTTGCCAGGGCTTGCGCGTAGAAGGCCTCATGACCATCGCCCCGCTAGGCGTTAATCCCGAGGAAACCGCTGAACTGGCACGCCGCACCTTTGCCAACTTGCGCGAGCTTCGCGACGCCCTGGCCAGTCGCTTTGGCCAAACTCTGCCCGAACTCTCGATGGGCATGAGCGGAGACCTGGAACTGGCGGTCGCAGCGGGCAGCACCTGCGTGCGGGTCGGCACCGCGCTTTTCGGGTCACGCTAGTTTGAAAAGTTGGCACACCCCACCCTAGGGCCAACTTGAGCCAGCCAGCGCAGTCGACCGACTCCTCAATGCACGGGCGCTGTCTTCCCGCAAATCCGATGGCTCGTGAATGGGGCAACCCAGACTCGGCCAAGGCGACCGAGGCGGAGCAGGCCCATCCGGACCATGCCGCCGGGGTCCACGCCGGCCCAGCGTGATTTACCTCTCACCCGCAGGGCGGATGCAGAGCGCCGAGATAGTCTGAAGAAAGCGCCCGGCCCTTCCTCCCTGAATATTGAATTTGATGCTGGCTTACAAAGCAGGCAGGCAATGAGACCCTGTTCCGCCCGCGCCGTCCCTCGACAGCGCGAGCGGAGTCGTTTTGGTCTATGCCCATGCTCCGCGCCTTCCAGTGGGACCTCGCCCGCCAGATTGAAAGCCTCGACCACCTCCTCGGCCTCCTCCCCCGCTACGCCGATTGGGGCTTCGACCGCCTTTACCTGCACCTCGAGGACGCCGTTGACTACCCCTCCCTGCCCGGTGTCGCCCGCGCCGGCGCCTACCCTTGGCGCGATCTCGAAAAACTGGTGGCCACCGCCGCCGCTAGCGGCATCAAAACCGTGCCCATCGCCAATCTGCTCGGGCACACCCAATATCTGATCAAAACTCCCGCGTGGCGTGACCTGAACGAACTCCGCGACCCCGCCACCGGCGAGGCCCTGCCCGCCGGCCAAATCTGCCCGCTCCATCCCCGCACCCCCGAACTGGTCGAAAAACTCTTCGCCGACCTCGCCCCGCTCTGCACCGCCGGCGAGATCCACGCCGGCCTCGACGAGAGCTTCCACCTCGGCAAACACCCGCTCTCCCGCGCCGAGATCGCCGCGGCCGGCCTTGCCACCCACTTCGCCCGCCACGTCAACCGCCTCCACACCGCCGCCTCGCGCCACCAACTCCGCCTCGGCCTCTGGGCCGATATGCTCGCGCTCCTGCCCGAAGCCATTCCACAGCTACCGCCGCACTCTGGTCTCGCCGCCTACGATTGGTATTACCACCCCTTCGATCGCAGACCGCGGATGGAGTTGTATAACTTCTCCGACTACGACCTTGCCCCCTCGCTCGCCGCCGCAGGGATAGCCTACTGGGCCTGTCCGATGAATGGCGCCTTCCGCCACGAGTCCGCGCCGGTCTGGACCGACCGCCTGCAAAACCTCGCCGCCTGGCATCGCCGCGCCCGCGCCACTTCGGCCACCGGCTACCTCGTCACCAGCTGGGAACCCTACCGGCTATCCTTGCCCGCCACCACGTTAATGGATGCCGCCGCCGCCACGCTCTGGCTGGAGCCCGCCACACCAGACGATCCCGCCAGCCTGCTCGCCGCCGGCCTGCGACGAACCGAACCAGCCCTCGGAGCCACCTCCGCCCGCACGCTGGCCCGCCGCCTGCTCGCCACCGACACCCACGCCTTTTGCGGTAATTCCCGTTGGGAAATCAACAATGGCTGGGCCCCCGTGGCCGGTCGTCGCGATAGCCCCGTCCCCCACGCCCGGGCCGCCCGCGCCCTCGCCCGCCTCGCCGCCACCCCTTACGTCGTGCGCTCGTCGTCCTTGGGGTTTTTGCCAGCCACCCTGCGCTTCCAGTCCTACCTGGCCCGCCGGGAAGTCTTCGTGCGCACCGCCGCCAGCCTTACGCACCGCCTGCGCCGCCAGCCCTCCACCCCGCGCACCACGCCACTACTCACTACTTTCACTGAACTTTGCCTGGCCTTCGCCACCGACCTCCGCGCCGCCCGCACTGCCGCCCGCCAGATGTGGACCGCCTCGCGCCCCGCCTCCACCTACGCCACCTCGCAAAACGCCCGGCTCCTCGCCGCCGACGCCGCCCGTCTGCGCACCCTCCGCGCCTGGGTGGGCTTCGCCGCTCGCGATCCCCGAAAAGCCTTTCGATCCTCGCCGGTCGCCGGCCGCTGGACCCTTCGCTTCACCGTCCACCACTTCGCCCCCTGCCACCAGAAAGTCGTGGTGGAACAACAACAACCCGACGGCACCTGGCTGGAGCTACACGCCCGCGTCCTGATCGATTTCCGCGCCGCCACCTCCCGGCCGCGCACACCGCACCTGCGTTTTGAATTTGCCGTCCCCGTTGAGAAGCCCGACGCCCCGCTACGCCTCGCCTCGCGCTGCCTGGGCCAGTTCGCCGTCAGCCACATCGAGCTGACCGACGGCGTCACCACCCGGCAACACCGCCCCCTCCGCATCAGGCATACCCTCGGCCTCCCCGCCCTCACCACCGGCTGGCCGAAAATCGACTGGGCCACCAACACCGGTGTGCTCGCGCTTACTTTTTACCCGGTCGAACACCAGGGTCGGTCTGGGAAATAAAGCGGCTTGTCGCCGACGGGGCTTTTTTATTTCCCCCGGCCAGTCCTCGCGTTTCCCTCCTCCCTTTGCCTCCTGCGCGCCCTTCGCGCGACTATTTCCCTCACCATGTCCGACCTCCCCCTTACGCCGTCCGCCGCATCCTCCTCCGACACCCCGCCGGCCGCGCCGAACATTCAGCTCAACGCCGAACACGTCCTGCGCATCACCCAGGAACTGCCTGGGGTAAAAGTCGCCCAAGTCGCCGCCACCGCCCAGCTGCTCAAGGAAGGCGCCACCGTGCCCTTCATCGCCCGCTATCGCAAAGAAGTCACCGGCGAGCTCGACGAGGTCCAGATCACCACCATCCGCGACCGCCTGGAACAACTCGCCGCCCTCGACGACCGCCGCGCCACCATCCTCGCCTCCTTGAAGGAACGCGGCCTCCTGACCGACTCCCTTGCCGCCCAGCTCGCCGCCGCCGACACCCTCGCGCGCCTCGAGGATCTTTACCTACCTTTCCGCCCGAAAAAACGCACCCGCGCCACCCTCGCCCGGGAGAAGGGCCTCGAACCCCTCGCCGAACTGATCTGGGCTCAAAGCCCCGAGACCAGTGCCGAAGCCCTTACCGCTGCCGCTCAGGCCCTCGTCGGCCACGTCTACACCCCCGACGACGGCAAACAGCCCCCCACCCCGCCCCAAAAAATCGCCTCCGCCGAGGAGGCTTACGCCGGCGCCCGCGACATCCTCGCCGAGCGCCTTTCCGACAACGCCTCCGCCCGCGATAAACTCCGCGGTCTCTACCGCGCCTCCGCCGTCGTAGCCTCAAAGGTCCTCCACGGCAAGGACACCACCCCCGAGGCCGCCAAATTCAAGGACTACTTCGACTGGACCGAGCCCCTCGCCAAATGCCCCAGCCACCGCCTCCTCGCGATGCGCCGCGCCGAGAAGGAGTTGTTTGTGATGATGCGCATCACCCTGCCGGACGAGACCCTCGCCCTCGCCGAGCTCGAACGCCTCGTCATCCAGCCCTCCACCACCACTCCCGCCTCGCCCGCCGCCGCCGCCCAACTGCGCCTCACCGTCGCCGACGCCTTTAAGCGCCTGCTCGCCCCCGCCCTCGAGACCGAGATGCGTCTCGAGTCGAAAAAAGCCGCCGACCTCGCTGCGATCAAGGTCTTCGCCGACAACGTCCGCGAACTCCTCCTCGCCTCTCCCCTCGGCCAAAAAGCCGTCATCGCCCTCGACCCCGGCTTCCGCACCGGGTGCAAAACCGTCGTCCTCGACCGCCAGGGCAAACTCCTCCACCACGACGTCCTCTACCCCGATCGCCACGCCGCCGAGGCGAAGGATAAAATCCTCGGCTTCGCCGCCCGCTTCGGCGTTGAAGCCATCGCCATCGGCAACGGCACCGCCGGCCGCGAGACCGAGGCCTTCGTGCGCGCCGTCGGTCTGCCCGCGTCCATCCCCGTCGTTATGGTCAACGAATCCGGCGCGTCGATCTACTCCGCCTCCGAGGTCGCCCGCGAGGAGTTCCCCGACCACGACCTCACCGTGCGCGGCGCCGTGTCCATCGGCCGCCGCCTCATGGACCCCCTCGCCGAACTCGTGAAGCTCGACCCGAAATCCATCGGCGTCGGCCAATACCAGCACGACGTCGACCAGACCGGCCTCAAACGCTCCCTCGACGACACCGTGATGAGCTGCGTGAACGGCGTCGGCGTCGAGCTGAACACCGCCTCGAAACAACTCCTCGCCTACGTCTCCGGCCTCAACGCCACCACCGCCGCGGCCATCGTCGCCCGCCGCAACGAGAAGGGCCCCTTCGCCTCCCGCGCCGAGCTCCTCGAGGTCCCCCGCCTCGGCCCCAAGGCCTTCGAGCAGGCCGCCGGCTTCCTCCGCATCCGCGACGCCAAACACCCGCTCGACGCCTCCGCCGTCCACCCGGAGCGTTACGCCCTCGTGGAAAAAATGGCCGCCGACGTCGGCTGCACCGTCGCCGCCCTCCTCTCCGACTCCAAAGCCCGCGCCAAAATCAAACCCGAGGCCTACGTGACCGACACCGTCGGCCTGCCCACCCTGAAGGACATCCTCGCCGAGCTGGCCAAACCGGGGCGCGATCCCCGCGCCAAGTTCGAGGCCTTCGCCTTCGACGCCAGCGTAAATAAACCAGAGGACCTCCGCCCTGGCATGAAGCTCCCCGGCCTGGTGACCAACGTCACCGCCTTCGGTGCCTTCGTGGACGTCGGCGTGCACCAAGACGGCCTCGTCCACGTGAGCCAGCTCTCCGATAGCTTCGTCAAAGACCCCGCCGAGATCGTCAAACCCGGCCAAAAGGTCCACGTGACGGTTACCGAAGTGGACCTCGCCCGCGGCCGCATTGCCCTTTCGATGAAAGCCAACCCGCAGATCGGCACCAAAGTCGGCGGCTCCACCGGCCCCGGCCAACGCCCCGGCGGCGGTGGTCCGCGCACCTTCAGCCCTGCCGCGGCGGCCAAACCCGCCGCGCCCGCCAGCCTTAACAACGATTGGTTCAGCGCCGCCCTGAACAAAAAGCGTTAGCGCACGTCCTCGTGCGGTAAATGATGCCGGCCTACGGCGCTTTAGGATTTCCAGACACCGTCGAAGGCGATCAATGCCAACCCTGCCTCGATACACCCCCATGCGCGCAACCTTCATGGCCTCGGCCCGTTTTTCTCGCGCGTGCGGTCGCATCTTCGCGCAACTCTCCCTCCTCGCAGCTTGGGGGCTGGCGGTGTCAGCGCACGTTGTTGCCCTGCATGCCGCACCGGCCGGGATCGCCGCCGGCAGCGCCCACAGCTTTTTCCTGCGCTCCGACGGGTCGGTCTGGGCCGCCGGGGGAAATAACTACAGTCAGCTCGGGATCGATTCCAGCGCCGAACAATCCCCGCCGGTGCCCATCATAAACGGAGTGACCGCCGTCGCCACCGGCTACGGACACAGTCTTTTCCTCAAGACCGACGGCAGTGTCTGGGCGGTCGGGCAAAACGGATTCGGCCAGCTCGGCGATGGCAACACCACCACCCGCCCGCTTCCCGTCCAAGTGTCCACCGGCGTGGCCGCCATCTCCGCCGGGCTGTCGCACAGCCTGTTTCTGAAAATCGACGGCACGGTCTGGGCCTGCGGGCAAAATTTTTACGGTCAGCTGGGAACCGGCGACAACGCGGACCGCCACACACCCGTGCAGATCCTTTCGGGCGTAATTGCGATTTCCACTGCGGAAGATCATTCCCTCTTCCTGAAGACCGACGGCTCCGCCTGGGCTTGCGGCAACAATAACGCCGGTCGTCTCGGAGATGGTTCCGCGGTCAACCGCAACCTTCCTATCCAGGTCCTGACCGATGTAGCCGCGCTTTCCGCCGGGGCCTTCCACAGCCTCTTCCTCAAGACAAACGGATCGGCCTGGGCCACGGGCGACAACTCCTTCGGCCAACTGGGTGACGGCTCCACCTCCAGTCGGTCGCTGCCCGCTCAGGTGTTTACCGGCGTGGCCGCCCTCTTTGCCGGCGGCTTCCACAGTGTCTTCCTCCAAACGGATGGTTCGGTCTGGGCCACCGGTTACAACACGTCCGGTCAACTCGGCGACGGCACCAACCTGAACCGCCAGCGACCAGTCCGGATTCTAGCCGACGCAGGCCCCCTGGCCACCATCTCCGGCGGTCGCTTTCACACCGTGTTTCTCAAAACCGACGGCACCTTTCTCGCCACCGGAGACAATAACTACGGCCAGCTTGGGATCGGCCGGCCGAGACAGTTCACTCCGCTCAAAGTCGGTGCCGGAGCGAGCTTCATCTCTGCCTCCGCCTCGCACAGTCTCGTGCTCCGCACCGATGGCGCGGTCCTCGCCAGCGGCAGAAACTCTAGCGGTCAATTCGGAGACGGCACCACCACCTCGCGCCAGGCCTTAACCCTCGTTCAAAGCGGCATCACCGGCCTGGACTGCGGGTCTGACCACAGCCTCTTTTTAACTCCCACGGGCAACGTCCTCGCCGCGGGAGCCAACAACATCGGCCAACTTGGCGATGGCACCACCTCCAGCCGCGCCCAACCCGTGACCGTGCTTGCGGGGACGAAGCAAGTTTCCGCCGGCAACCGCTACAGCCTTTTCCTGAAAAACGATGGCTCGACGTGGGCGACCGGCGAAAACACCGAGGGCCAGTTTGGCGACGGCACGCGCACCAATCGCAAAACACCATCCCCTGGTCCGACCGGAATCGCCGCCATCTCCGCGGGATCACAACACAGCCTGTTTCTGAAGACCGACGGCACCGCCTGGGCGGCGGGTAGCAACGAAAACGGACGCCTGGGGGCCGGCCAAACCTCGTTCGCACTCCGCAGCTCGACCGTGCTCCTCCCCTGCCTCACCCAGGTTGCCGCCGTTTCCGCCGGCCGGCAGCACAGCCTCTTCCTTAAAACCGACGGTTCCGTCTGGGCCTCCGGAGCCAATTCCTCCGGCCAGCTAGGCGACGGCACCAACCTTGAACGCTCCTCCCCGGTTTTGATCATGAGCGGCGTCACCGCCATCGCCGCCGGGGACCAGCACAGTCTCTTTCTTAAATCCGACGGCACGGTCTGGGCTTGCGGCAACAACCGCCGAGGTGCGTTGGGAGCAGGCGAAGCCATCACCGGAACGGCCGCCACCCCGATCCCCCTCCTCGGCGACGTCGCCGCCATCGCGGCGGGTGAAAACCACAGCCTTTTCCTCCGACGCGATGGCACCCTCTGGGCCACGGGTGACAACAGCGACGGCCAGCTCGGTGGCGGCACCGCCCGCACCTACAGCAACGCGGTCGTTATTGGCGGCCAATCCCCCCGGCCGCAGACCATCGATCTCGCGCCCGTCGCGGCCCTTGAACTTGGCGGCCCGCCCGCCCGCCTCTCCGCTACCAGTTCCTCCGGCCTGCGCGTGGACTTTGTTAAGGTCTCCGGCTCCGCCACCCTCCTGCTGGACACCCTCACCCCCGACAACGTAGGCGAGGTCATCGTTCGCGCCATCCAGCCAGGCGGCTTCAACTACACCGCAACCCAAGTCGAAACGACCTTCACCATCCGTCCGACATCCGGTTTTATCCAATCTTTGATCAACTCCGGGCTGGCCGTCCATAACCGCACCCCGGACGCCGACCCCGACGCCGACGGCATACCCAATCTCGTCGAATACGCCCTCGGTCTATCTCCCTCGACCGCGACCACCGGCGGACTACCCAGGGCCGTGCCCCTCGGCAGCGCCCTCGGTTTGACCTACACCCGCGCTCGCAACGATGTGACTTACGCCGTGGAAACGACCGCCGACCTAGCCGCCGCGTGGTCCACAAACGGCGTCACCCAAGGCACGCCCGACGTCAACGGCCTCACCACTGCCACCGTCCCCTTCGACGGAACCGGCCCGCGTTTCCTCCGTCTCAAGTTCACGCTGAATCCTTGAGCCACGCAGCCAGCGCCACCGCGCCCGTTTTCCTGCATTGTGACTGATTCAGCGTCCCCCAGAACCCAAAACGCTGACACCGTGGTTAAGCAGGCGTCCAAGCCTCGGCGAGCCGAACGGGGTCACGCCAGAAGTATTTGATTATATGTTGGCAGATAGGTTTATGTGAAAGTTGATTAACAAGAGTTTCTCCCCCACAAGGAGATTACCCTTCGCAACTGATTCTCTTCCCCTCCGAATCAGGGAGCGACGGGAAGCACCTCAAGCTTCACCCGGAAAAAGGCTGCCTTTTTTCCAGTCAAGGAAAGGGGGAAAGGCACGGAAACAACTTGGGTTTCGGAATTCGCGGCCAGCACGGTAGGAGTGGAACTGGAGGGCTGCCAAGTCACCAGATCGCCACTGAACTCCACCTTGTAACTAAGATTGGCGGCGAGGTAATCGAGGCGACGGGCAAAGACTGCGGTGAGCGTGGAGGCGCTGCCAGAACCGCCGACGGATAGGATCGGGATCCCCGTCCGCAGCAGAGTCGAGCCAGTCCACGCCAGTGCTCCAGTCGGCCGTTGGGTGGGATTCATCCCGAAGGCGAATTCCATCAAATTATTAAACCCGTCGCCATCAACGTCCGCGGTCTGGCCTCCTCGCAGACTGCTCTCACCCAGGTATTGAACCTGCCATAGATCAGGCAGCCCATCCGCCGCATACGGCCCGAAGTCGTCTAAGCCATTATTGACGATCGAGAGGGCGACGGTGTCGGAGAAAGTTCCATAAATCGCGAAGACGACGGACGGCGTGGTTTGATAGACTGCGCTGGCGGTTACCATTCCGGCCTGGCCGACGGTGATCGGACCACTTTGCACCGACCAACTCGCTGCCCCCGCCGGCAGGTCGAGCTTGGTGTCGTCGTCATAGATCGCGGTGACTCCGAGTTGGATGGATGCCGATTCGATCAGCGTCATCGGCACGGAGGGCTCCGCTATCGCAATTGTGACCACCTCGGCGAGTTGACCGGCATAGCCAGCGCGCAACCGATAATCTGTCGAGGCGGCCGCCGCACCAGGGCCGGCGGAAAAATTGATCCTGTAGTTGGCACTGGCCGCGCTCAGCCCGCCTGCGTCGAGGATAGCGGGACTGAGGGAGTAGTCCCCGCTCCTCCCGGACCAAGCGGTAAACGGAAGCAGGCAAAGGACGAAGAATCTACCTGCGGCGACCATTTATTTTTCGGTAAGAATTTTCTCCAACTTGCGGAGGCGTTGCTCCTGGTCCGCGAGTGCTGCCTTGAGCTGCTTGTTTTGCCGATGCAGTTCCTGCACGGCGGCGGCACTGTAGATGGTAAGCGGATAGGTATCCACCTGAAGGATCTCCGAGCCGTCCGGCAGTTTCTCTCCACTGCTTTTCACATTTTCCGGGAAAACCTCCGCAAACTCCTGAGCGATGACGTTGGGGTAACGCGCGTCTTCGATGCTGGGGTGGGCAGCACGATACTCATCCGTATAGCGGAAATCCACCAGATGGACCTGTTCTAGTTTTTCCAACGCCCCGGTGATCGACTGGATCTCGGTTTTAATCCGGCGGTCGGAGTTGGACAACCAACTCCCGGCGGTGGTTTTACTGGCTGCGCCCTCGACTTCCAAAGAATTGACGGCTGGGGTGCGTTTGATGCCGACCTTGCCGGTGAAGACGTTGTCCTGGTCGAGGCGGGCGACTTGGGCTGGGATGGTGTCAGCCCGCAAAGCCAGCGCGTGCGAAGCTCCCGCCGCGATGTGCGTCACTTGGGCAGCAGTCGCTGGAACCGTTGTCTGCCCGGACGAATTGTCTCCCCACAACACCAGAGTGCCGTCGTTCTTCAAGGCCATGCTGAACGCGTAGCCGCCCGCAATTTTCGAGACCCCGCTGAGACCCGCTGGAACCGTGACTTGACCGGCATCGTCCCATCCCCACGCGATCACCGTGCCATCGTTTTTGAGCGCAAGGCTGTGGAATGCGCCCGCGGCAATGGCTACCACATTGACGAGCCCCGGCGGAACCGTGACTTGCGCAGCGTCATTGCGCCCCCAAGCGATCACCGTCCCATCAATCTTGAGCGCGAGGCTATGGTCGGATCCCGAAGCGATCGCGGTGATGGTCGCACCGGTCAGGCTGGCTGGCAGGGCCGTTTGACCGAAACTATTGTCGCCCCAGGCGCGGACGCTGCCGTTGGCGAGCAGGGCGAGGCTGTGTTTCTCGCCGGCGGCGACCCGGGTCGCGGTGGTGATCCCAGCGGGAATGGTGGTTTGGCCGTAGGCATTGTCGCCCCAGGCGACGAGCGTGCCGTTGGATTTCCGGACCAGGTTGTGCGCGGTGCCGGCGGCGATTTCCGTGATCCCGGTCAAACCGATGGGGACCGTCACTTGGCCGTTGGTATTGAGGCCTCGGGCGACCACGGTGCCGTCGTCGAGCAAGACGAGGCTGTGGGTTTCTCCAGCAGCGATCGCAGCGACGTTCGCCAGCGCCGGCATGGTCGTTTGTCCGTTGCTATTATTGCCCCAGGCGAGCACCGGCACCATCGGAGCGGCGGTGAGACTGCTCGTAGGGACCGAAGGCGGCACCGAATCAGTAAAAGCGAGTGTCTTGCGGGTAGGAGTTCCGGCGTTGGTGGTGAGGAAAAGATTCGTGCCATCAAACTCCACCGAACCGAAAACGGGCGTCGTCAGGCTGACCCCGGTGGCCAGGCGCAGGGGCGCGGCCGATGCCGTTCCCGTTGGCAGAACCACCGTTCCCGTGAACGTTGGGCTGGCCGCGTTCGCCTTGAGATTGAGGGCCGTTTGTTGCGCCGTGGAGACTGGTTTATTCGCATCGCTGGTGTTGTTCACACTGCCGAGGCCTACCATCGACGCAGTGATGCCGCTCACCGTCCCAGTGAAGGTCGGGCTGGCCAGAGGCGCTTTGAGATCTAGCGCCGTTTGCTGCGCCGTGGAGACTGGTTTATTCGCGTCGGAGGTATTGCTCACGTTGCCGAGGCCTACCATCGAAGCCGTGATACCGCTCACCGTTCCTGTGAACGTTGGACTAGCCAGATTGGCTTTGAGAGCATCGTTGCCATTGAGTTTGTTGATCGCGGTTAGGATCGTGTCGGTGGCACTGATTGTTCCCGAGGCAGAGACATAACCCGTGAGGGCCTTGCCAGTCACCGTGGTGGCGGAAATCACGGTGGAACCTTGGCTGCCGGTCACGTCGCCGCTTAACGAGCCGGTGAAACTAGCTGCACTTCCCGAGACGTTACCAGTCACATTGCCGGTGAGCG
>CAMCZZ010000016.1 GCA_945888375.1 Akkermansia muciniphila
CGTCGCTTTGCTTTGGGGCCACGCCGTCGGCGTGACCATCTTCGCACTGTGTGCTTCGTCGCATGGGATGTCGGAGGAGTGCGCCCCAACGAGGGCGCGGGGAGTAGCGGGCCGCGCTACGCGGAGCCCTCAGATGGCCAAACCGAAAACACGGCCGCCCCCGAGGGATGCCGACGGGAAGCACCGGCTGCGCAAGGTGGAGCGCAGCGGGACGGGACGCGGGACGACGCAGTCGCCAGCGCCCGCCAGCGAGCAATACCTAGAGGCGCGGACGGGCGGAGTGCGCAGCGCGGAGACCGCCAGCCGTCGCAGGTGCTACCCTAAAGGCACCCTCTGGGCACGGCCACGCACGAAGAATTCGAGCCACCCGGCGAGCATCAATCACGGTTCTATGAGATAGGTAACCCTTTGGCTGCACGCTTACGCATACCCTCCGCATACCAAGTGTGTCCACGCTCGCGTCGCGTATGGCGCGACTTCACGAAGTTTTCTGTGAAGTGCTCCAAACTAAACGGGGCACCGTTCCGGCGCTTTAATTTTAAATTGAATCCATGTTCATGCGTTCCCGCACGAACCAGTTCGACATGCTTTAACCGCGAATTGGCGCTCAAGGCATTTCGTATGGCGGTAAATTTCGCATCTGTGCATCGAGCGCCTGCAATAATGACCCTTAACAAATCTGGATCGAAGGACATTTCTCGTTTGGGTTTATTCGCTCCATCACCCTTAATAGCCAAGCGCCACTCACGTTCATACGACCATGCGGTGCCTTTAGTGAAAATAGCCTTTATGGTTCCCTCGAAATTGACTTGCTCGGGAAGTTCCAAGACGGGTCGTTTATCGCCGTAGATCACCGGGCCGGCGGTGAGTCCGAGTTGCCTGAATGGCACGAACAAATCCGAATCAAACCCGAAGGCGCATCCAGTGTGACTTTCTGCATAATGCGCCCACATCAGAAGATTTAACGGATCCTCGGTGAAGCAAAGCACATGATAACGATTGGACGCTTCGTTGTGCACCCTCGGTGCCAAAATACGCTGCGCTTCCTGGACTGATGTAGACGGCGATAGCTCGTTGTGAGCAAGCAGCTCGGCAAAGTCGGAGCCGCGTAATTTGATTTTCAGCTCCGGCCTGAACTCAAAAGGATCGTTGAACGAAGTCGGATTACTGAAACGCAGATGGGGATCATTCAGGAAGAGCAGTGCGGTCTTTTCCGAAAGATATCGAAAGAGGAGAGGAGGCGGAACGCGTTGGGTGAAGTCCTGAAGCATTGGCTGGAGTGCCGCAGTAAAACAGGCACTCAGCCCGGCTGGCCGGATTCGAGGTCGAAGAGCATGCGCCAGATGCGATCCAGTTCGCCACGCTCCACCACCTGTAAGGGCGTCGAACCGTCGAAGGCGGGATTGGGGTGCGTGAGCCAACGGCCGACTTGAGCCGGTTCGATCACGCGGGCGAGGCCGTCGAACAAGCGATCCATCTCAACCAAGGCTTTTTCCTGCTTGGGCGAAGGCGTGTCACCCTGGCTCCACTTGGCCACCGAGCGGGGCGAGAAGCCGGTGAGGCGGACGAGCTGCGCTTGCGTGACGTGGAACTCGGCGCGGTAGGTTTTGAGCAAGCCGGCGTAGTCCGTCGCGCCACGGTGCTTGAAGCGGAAGGCGACAAGAGCGGCCTTGGGTGCTTTGACTGTCTTAGTGCGTCGGGTAAGCGTGCTCATTGTGCCTGCACTAAAACCTGCAATTTTGCAGATTTCAAGGTTTCTTTCCGGCGGTGAGGCGGGCGAGAGCATCGCCCTCGATGATCGTCAGGCGGTCGGAACCGCCGAGAGGCGGGAACAGGATGACGTTACGGGCTTGGCGCACGGCGGCGGAGCGAACGAGGAGGCCGGAAGCGCCGGTGGACGCGGCGGCGCGTCCGAGGGCCTGAGACAGGCTTTCTTGGCCGGACTGAAGGAGTTTGCGCCAATCCTCGCCGGAGAGTTCGGCAAGCGTGATACCGAGCTGGCGGCGGATGCCAGGGGAAGTGAGATCGAGCATTTTGCCGACCTTGGCCTGGATCGCGACGACGAGACGGGGCGTCTTGGTTTCGAGACCGTAGTAACGGTCGTTGGCCTTGGCCTCTTCCAAGGCGGCGGTGTCGGTCGTGCTGCCGTAGAGTGCCGCGAGGCCGGGAGGATTCCAGCGCCCGCCTCGTTGCTTGGCACCGGTGCCGGAAAGAATATCTTTGGCGGAGGGGAACTGGATGGTTTGAAACCGGAAAAAGTGCCCACTCCACGGAGACAGCCACTCGGGGTGCGCCGTAAGGGTCGAGCGGAGGTCACCGTAGCGGGGATTGGGCGATGTGGCCGGGAGTTTCACGGAACACCGCAAAGCAGGCGAACGACAGTCGTTTGAGCGATGAAAAAATGGCGATTCGCATGGCTTTCCATTGCCCATAAATTCATTCGCCAAGCGCAAATACAGGCTTGTCATGCAAGCGCGCTTGCATAGCTTTTTGAAATGAAAACTGACACTGGCGCGGATGAAGTAAGGGAGCGGATTTCGGATGTGGTAAGCGGCGATACAAAACCCGGATCACGGGCACGCGCTAAGGCGCTGGCCGGTGTGCAATGGTTCCTAGCGACGGATGACGCCCGAGCCGTGGGACTGCGAGGGCTGAACGCCGTTCTCGTTCCACTTGAAGAGGCAGAAATCTATGATGGTCGCGATAATGAGGAAATGAAGCGCCGCTATTTTGAGGCTGTGCTAAAAGTGCCTCTTAAGGTTGTGCCGATCTCGGAGGATGTGCGTTGAAGCACACATGCCCGAAGTGCGGCCATGAATGGGATGCGCCTGCGCCGCAGCAGGCGAAGGCGGGCAAGTCGCGATGGAAAGGCGTCAGTGCAAAGAAGCGAAGTGACGCGGCGAAAAAAGCGGCAGAGGCGCGCTGGGCTCCGGCGAAGTCAGCCGGCAAGGGGCGGAAGTAATCCGACGCAGCTTCAGAGAGTTTATACGCTAATAAAAATATTACTCATTCCAGAGGATTCGATCCTTGGGGAAATCGGGATGGCGTTGCAGCCAATCACGGTAACTGCGAAGTAACTTGGGAACCGTCATATCACTATAAAAGTCCGACTCCTGCACAAGGCGGACTAACCATGTAGCCGGGACAGGGTCATCTTCTTCCCTAAGCAATGCATGAACGAGTCGGCGCAAAGAACCTCGCTCTGGCAGAATGCGCCCAGATTCATGATCTATACTCAGGCCGGGTTTTTGAAATAGAAAATCCGTGAAGGCGGGCTGCTGGCGCACGGGAACCGTGCGGTCTAGGAATGATTGAAGGTCCAATCCGCTTTTTTGGAACTCCGCCGAATTGCGCAATTGTTCATGCCACATTTCAAATTGCTGTTCTTGGTGGAGGTTCGCGGCAATGGCCTCTGGTTCTTCCTCGAAAACTGCCGTGATCGCGCCGATGGCTAGGGCTTCGTCCGATGGAGAGGCAAAGGGGCCGAGCTTTTGACCTAAGTCACCACCGTCTAGCCACACTTGAAGCAGTGCTTGTTGTTCGGACGGAAACCAATCGAGCAGCCGTTGTAGTGGCCCAAGCAAGAAATCACGTGCCACCTGCCGCACACGCTCTCTAGTCAATCCGGCCTCCGCAGCCGCTTCCTCGAGGGTCATTTTCTGGACAAGCCTGCGCTCCATGAGAGGTCTTTGACGAGGGGATAGATCCTCAATCATACGTCTTACCGCGATTGCCAGTGAAAGCCCGAAGCCCTCATTGGCTAGCGGCAGACACTGCCTCACTCCTGACGCATCATTGCTTTGCAGCGCATTCACGAGCGCAAGCACTTCGCTCACCGATTTGCGGCCCAGATTGTCCTGTTTGAGTAGGCCCGGTTCACCTAGTGATTCAACGGCGTCAAGCAGACCGCCTAATGTTTCTATATTACTATTCTCACAAAAGCCGATGACGCGAGCGGGCACGCGCATGAGCGCCACAGGGAATGATTCAGGAATGTGCCAATCTTGCAGTGCATCCCGTGCTTTTTTTGGTGGCGTCAAAGATGCGGCAACCGCCATTGGTTGTATATCATTTCCGATGGCTGCCTCTAAAATGGAAACGAGCTTTTCCAGTTTAACTATACCAAAGCCTCTACGTTGAAGAAGAGAGTGATAATCAAATGCCAGATACTCTGACACCCAGACGGATTTTAGATTTTCAAACCAAGGCAGATCGAACCGGTGCGCTAGATCACCGACGGTAAAAACATCTTGGGTGAACATGGGCTGTGCAAGGGCCGCGTTACGCACGTTTGTCCAGCGCTGTTCATAACCCGCTAACATTTCTTTTTTCGTGGGCATGCCCTGCTAGATCAAAAAACAAAGCCCTTCGTTTGTGCCTCATCAAGCATGGCCAGCGACTCCTTGCTTTCCATGAGCGACGGCTTTTTTCCACGTGCGAGTTTGCGCCCTAGGTTCGCAGCAAAAGTGATCTGCCACGCTTTGAGCTGGCTTGTCTGCTGCCCCCACGCGGCCAATGCTGGCCATGTTTCGACGCGAAGTCGCTCAACGCGGGCGAGCAATTCGCCGGCTTTGGGTTTTTCGCCACGGGCACCGCCGGATTCTGGCGCATCAGCGGTCGATGCACTGGCTGAGCCCGCCACCGCAGGAGCGGTCATGTCAGCAGAGAGATCAGGGAGAGTGATTTTAACCTCACGAAAACGCAGCCAGCACTCCTCCTGTTTGCACCATTCGGTTACATTTGATGGCGAAGATGCCGAGGCCGCCCCGGTAGGGCACGGGGTCGCGGAGGACGGAAATGATTGTGGAGAGCATGGCTTTTCGGGTGGGGCCGGTGTGGTGATTGGGTGGAAAATTCGAACCATCGGAAAAGGCAGGGCGGAGAATCACCCCACCTCTCGTTCACAGACGCGCCTCGCTGCGTTGGAGCCTGCGCTCCGGTCGGTCATGGGTTTCAACCCACTCCCTCGCGGTGCTCGGCTCCGCCTTGCGATCCATCGTCTCTGAACATCGCCGCATCCCGAAAGGGAGGAGGCATGAAAAAGGGCGGCGGTCGTGAGACCGGCCGCCCTTGGGTGCCGCGTTTTGGGTTTTAGCTGCCGGTGACCTTGCGGGCACAGACGGAGGACGTGACGCGGATGTCTTCCGACCAGTCGACGGCGAGGATGTCGGAGCGGGCGGAGTCCTCGCGATACATGCGAACCACGTCCACGCCGCCACGGCGCAGGCGGAAGGTTTTCATGAAGCTGGGATCGTAGAGCGTGGGGCTGGCGTTGGCGTGGAAAACGACGAGCTGTTGACCGATGATGTTCACGTTGGCCTTGGCCGCGCCGAGCTTGGCGGTGTCTTTCGCGAGGATGCCAACGCGGATGTCGATGCTCGGATTGAGGAGCAGCGAAGAGAACTGCGCCATGCTGACGCCGACGGAGGCCGCGCCGGGGAAGTGGGCGATGACCTTGGCGTTGTTGCGGAGCTTATTTCAGAGCGGCAGGCCGATGACGAGGCGGTTGGGCATGCGGCCGGTGTCGGTGGCGAGAGCCTTCACGGCCTTGGCCTCGTCGCGGAGTAGCGCATCGACCCAGAAGCCGCGCGCGTCGGTGTCTTTGGCAGGGAGGCGACCGGCGCGGACGGCGGCATCAACCAGCGATTCGGCGCGTGGCGGTGGTGCGAATGCCGGTCTCGGCCTGCAGACGTTGGATTTCCAAGGCCTGACGCTCGGCGGAAGCCTCGGCGCGGGAAGGGAAATTCTTGCGGATGCGCTTACCGTCGAGCCAACCGGTGACGCGAAAAACGATCTCCCCTGAGGGATTCGTGAACTCTGAGATGACGAACTGTGCGGCCTGGGCCCTGTGAGATTTGCCACGTCAACTGACAAATCTGCTGTCTGCCCTAGCCCGTCAGAGGTAAAATCTGGCGGAGAGGGGGGGATTCGAACCCCCGGTAGGCTGTTACACCTACGGCGCTTTAGCAAAGCGCTGCTTTCGGCCACTCAGCCACCTCTCCGGAACGAAACGTCGAAACAAGGACGCGTTCGGCAAAGCGCAAGGTCGATTTTTCCGCCGCAGGCATTCCCCCCCCTCGTTTTTTCAAAGGTTGTTTTTGCCCTTGCGCACCCGCACCCCATCGCCCTTTCTCTGACCCTTTTAACTCAACCCACGTATCACCATGTCTCGCATTTGCGCCATCACCGGCAAACGCCCCACCAAGGGTTCCATCATTCACCGCAAGGGCCAGTCCAAGAAGAGCGGCGGCATCGGCACCCACGTGACCAAGAAGACCTCCCGCACCTTCAAGCCCAATCTCCAGCGCATCCGCGTGAAGCTCGCCAATGGCGGCATCAAGCGCATGCTCGTCTCGGTCAAGGCCATCAAGGCCGGTCTGGTCGAGAAGGCCTGAGTCTTCCGCCCGGTCCTTTCCCCCCGTGGAAAGTTGTCCGCTCCCTTCGCCCGCAGCCTTCCCCGGTTGCGGGTTTTTTGCGGCCCGCGTTTGCGCGCCGCCTTCTGGCGATGCTCTTTCACGGGTCGCCCCATGACGCCTCCCCCCCTCCTCCATTGCCAGGCGCTCGCCAAGCGGTTCGCCGCCACCGGGCCGGCCGTGCTGGGGCCGCTCGATCTGGCGGTCGCGCCGGGGGAATTTGTGTCCATCCTCGGGCCCTCCGGTTGCGGTAAATCCACCCTCCTGCGTCTGGTCTCCGGCCTGCTCGCACCCAGCGGCGGCGCGCTCACCGTGGCGGGCCGCCCGCCCGGGGCGCTCGACGACCTCGCCTACGTTTTCCAGGACGCGACTTTGCTGCCTTGGCTCCGGGTGGACGCCAACGTCGAGACCCTCCTGCGCCTGCGGCACGTGCCGTCGGCCGAGCGGGTGCGACGGCGCGACGCCGCCCTCGGCCTGGTGCGGCTGGCGGAAAAGGCCCGGGCCTACCCGCGCCAGCTCTCCGGCGGCCAGCGCATGCGGGTCTCGCTCGCCCGCGCGCTCGCCCTCGAGCCCCGGGTGCTGCTGCTCGACGAGCCCTTTGGCGCGCTCGATGAAATGACCCGCGACCACCTCGGCGAGGAGTTGCTCGCCATCCACGCCCGGCAGGCGTGGACGGCGTTGTTTGTCACGCACTCGGTGGCCGAGGCGGTGTTTCTCTCGTCCCGCATCCTGGTGCTCGCGCCGCATCCGGGACGCATCGCCCACGACCTCCCGGTCGAGCTGCCGTATCCGCGCAATCAGGATACCCGGCGTGCCCCGGACTACCTGCGCCTCGTGGCGGAGGTCTCCGCGCGGCTGCGCGCGGTCGAACCGGCGGAGGCCTCGGCCGCATGAGCCCGCGTCTGCTGCGCCGTCTGCCGCCCTTCGTGCTCGCGGGGCTCTTCCTCGCCGGCTGGCAGGCGCTGCACCATGCGCTGCCGGCGGGGCGGCGGTTTCTCTTCCCGAGCCTGCCGCAGTTGGCCGGGGCCTTTCGCGTGCATGGGGCGGCCCTGCTCGATGCGGCCGGGCAAACCGCGCTCGCCTCCCTTGGCGGCTTCGCCCTCGCGGCGGTCGTGGCCGTGGGGGCCTCGCTCCTACTGGCCAGCTCCACGCTGGTGCGGCAGGCGCTCTATCCTTACCTGATGGGCCTGCAAATGGTGCCCGTGATCATCGTGGCGCCCATCCTTATCCTCTGGGTGGGGCCGGGCGCGCCGAGCGTGATCATCGTGACGTTTTTGATCACATTTTTCCCTTTGGTGGTGAACACCACTCAGGGCCTGCTCTCGGTGGATCAAGGGCATCTCGACCTCTTCCGCATGGGGCGGGCGGCGCGCTGGCAGGAACTGCTTTTGCTGAGGGCGCCCGCGGCGTTGCCGTATTTCTTCACCGGGCTGCGCATCGCCGCCATCCTCGCCCCCATCGGCGCGCTGACCGCCGACTATCTCGTCGGCAGCACCACGGGCGGGCGTTCGGGGCTGGGCATCATGGCGCTGCTCTTCAGTGCTCGTAACGAGATCCCTGCGCTCTACGCCACCGCGGTGGTGGGCTGCGCGCTCGGCTTTGCGCTGGTGGCGCTGGTCTCCGGCCTCGCCTGGATCGTGCTTCACCGCTGGCACGAAAGCTATTCCCCTTCCGACTCATGAAAATCCCCGCCGCCGCCTTCCGTCTGTCTCTTCCCCTGCTCGCCGCCGGGGCGTGGTTCCTGGCCGGCTGTGCCAAGTCCGGTCCCGGCGCGGCCGGCGCCGGGGTGGGCGAGCCTGCCCTGACCAAAATCACGGTGCAACTGGACTGGGTGCCGGAGCCCGAGCACGGCGGGCTCTTCCAGGCCCAGGCGCGCGGCTGGTTTCGCGAGGCGGGGCTCGACGTCACGCTCGTGCCCGGCGGGCCCAATGCCCTCGTGAACCAGCGCATCGCCACCGGCCAGGCGGACATCGGCCAGGGCGAGAGCGTCACCACTTTGCTCGACGTGCAAAAGGGGCTGCCCCTGCTCCAGGTCGCGGCGGTGTTCCAGAACGACCCCTCGGTCTTCCTGCTCCACGCCGATAATCCGGTGCGCGATTTCAAAGACCTCAACGGCCGCAAGATCATGGCCCGCCCGGCCTGGATCTTTCTCGATTACCTGCGCCAGAAATACGCCATCGATTTCACCATCATCCCGTTCAACTTTTCCGTGACCAACTTCATCGCGGACCGGGACTTTATCCAGCAGGGCTACTACATCGCCGAACCCTACTTCATCACCCAAGGCGGCGCGCCCGCCCCGCGCTACCTCTATGCCTGGGACGCCGGCTACGATTCCTATGCGGTCTTGATCGCCAACCGCGACTGGGCCCGCCAAAACCCCGCCGCCCTGCGTGCCTTTCTCGCCGCCTACATCCGCGGTTGGCGCGACTACCTCGAGGGGGATCCGGCCCCGGCCCACGCCGCGATGAAGGCGGCCAACGATAAAAACACCGACGCGTTTCTGGACTTCTCCCGTGCCATGATCGTGAAGGAAAAGCTGGTGGTCGGCCGCGACGCCGCCGACTCGGCGCGCATCGGCCGGCTCGATCCCGCCCGCTACGCCACCCAGCTTAAGATCGTCGAGGACCTCAAACTCCTCCCGGCCGGTGCCTTGAAAGTGCCGGAGGTCATGACCACGGAGTTCCTGCCCGCGCCCTGAGGCCGGCCGCCGCCTCTTTGCCCCGTGGTTTCCGTGCCCCAGACCCTGCGCTGCCGCGAGCTCGTGCTCGACCTCGGCACGCCCCGGATCATGGGCATCCTGAATGTCACCGACGACTCGTTCTACGACGGCGGCCAGCACCTCTCGCCGGACGCTGCCCTCGCGCGTGCCCGCCGCATGGTGGAGGAGGGGGCGGATATCCTCGATATCGGCGGCCAATCCACCCGGCCCGGCCACGTAGAGATACCGGAGGCGGAGGAGCTCGCCCGCGTGCTCCCGGTGCTCCGCGCGCTGGCGGCCGAGTTTCCCGGGCTGCCGCTTTCCATCGATACCTACCGTCCGGCGGTGGCCGCCGCCGCGCTGGCCGCCGGGGGGCACATCCTCAACGATGTCCACGGCCTGCAGGGGCCGGGGGGAGACGAGCTCGCCCGGCTGGCGGCGGAGGCGGGCGCTGCCGTGGTGGTGATGCACCATGACCCCGCGCTCCGCACTATCGCGGCTGCCGCCGACCCCTTGCCCCCGGTGCTGGCCTGGCTGGAGCGCAGTCTTGCCCTGGCGACCGCCGCCGGTCTGCCGGACGATCGCGTGGTGGTGGACCCGGGCATAGGCTTTGGCAAAACCCAGGCGCAAAACCTCGTCCTTCTCGCCCGGCTCGGCGAACTGCGCGCGCTGGGGCGGCCGGTCTTGCTCGGCGTCTCCCGCAAGAGCGTGATCGGCCACGCCTTGCCCGAGCTGGCCGCGCCGGCCGACCGCCTCGAGCCCACCCTCGCGCTCACCGCGCTGGCTGTGCGCCAGGGCGTGCCCCTGCACCGCGTGCACGACGTCCTCGCCAACCGCCGCGCCGCCCGCATGGCGGCCGCGCTGCCGCCGGCGGGGGCGGACCGAGGGTGTTTTTTTAACGTGTAATCGGCGCCGGGCCCGGCACTGTCCGCCCCATGAAAATCGTCCATGCGGCGAGCGAGTTGTTTCCTTATGTAAAGACCGGCGGGCTGGCGGATGCGGTGGCTTCGCTGGCCGGGGCGCTGGCGGATCGCGGCCACGAGGTGGCGGTGTTTTTGCCGGGCTACCGCGGCGTGGTGGAGCATCCCGATGCCGCCGAGGCGGAGACGGTCCTGCGGCCCCGGATCGAGATGGGCGATGTCTTCATGAGCGGGGAGATCCGGCGCTTTCAGCCCCGCGAGGGCCTGACGGTTTATCTCGTCTGCCGGGATGAATTTTTCGACCGGAGCCACCCCTATGGCACGGGTGAGCGGGACTATGAGGACAACCACCACCGGTTTATCTTTTTCTGCAAAGGCGTGGTCGAGGCCATGCGCCTGCTGCGGATGAATGCCGATACCGTCCACTGCCACGATTGGCAGACCGGTTTGCTGCCGCTGCTGCTCCGCCATGCCGAGCAGCGCCACGGCGACATCCTCGCCATGCGGACGGTGCTCACCGTGCACAACCTGGCCTTTCAAGGGGTGTTTCCCATGCGCTCCTTCTACCGCACCAACCTGCCCGATGAACTCATGGGCATAGACGGGGTGGAGTTCTACGGGCAGATGAACTTTTTGAAGGCCGGCCTCCTCTTTGCCGACCGCATCAGCACGGTCAGCCCGACCTACGCCCGCGAGATCCAGACGCCCGAGTTTGGCTGCGGACTGGAGGGCGTGGTGGCCTCGCGGGCGGAGGAGCTCGCCGGCCTGCTCAACGGCATCGACTCCGCGATTTGGAATCCGGCCCAGGACCCGCTCCTGCCGGCGGGCTACACCATCGGCAACCTGAAGGGCAAATGGACCTGCCGCGCGGAGTTGCTGCGGCGGCACGGCTTTGACCCCGACTACGCGGGCCCGGTGTTCGGCATGGTCTGCCGCTTAACCAGCCAGAAGGGCGTCGATCTGGTCCTGGCCAACCGCGAATTCTTCAAACGCGAAGACTGCCGCCTGATCGTGCTGGGCAAGGGCGACCCGGAGCTCACGCGTGGTCTGCGCGAGCTGGCCCAGGCCCTGCCCAAACGCGTCGCGCTCAGCACGGTGCATGACGAGGGCATGAGCCACCTCGTGACGGCCGGGGCCGACTTTTTCCTCATGCCCTCGCGCTTCGAGCCGTGTGGTCTCAGCCAGATGTATTCCCAAGTCTATGGCACCATCCCGGTGGTCACCGGGGTGGGCGGGCTGGCGGACACGGTGGTCGATTGCGATGCGCACCCGGCGGCGGGCACGGGCATCCTGGTGCCGGTGACGGCCGAGGGGCTGTTGGACGGTCTCGACCGGGCGCTCGTCCTGCACCGCGACGTGAAGCGGCTGGTCAAGGTCCAGCTCGGCGGCATGCGCAAGGACTTCGGCTGGGGTGCCACGGTGAAGGCCTACGAAACGCTCTACGGCGACGGCGAGTGAGCCCCGGCGGCAGCGGCACTCATATCGGCTTGGTCGCTGAATTTGCTCACGACTTCCTGGTGGAAGTTTGAGAGCCAGAAGCGGGTGCCGCGCACGTGCAGGCTGGTCTCCAGCGGCAGGGCCGGGCGTCCGCCCGAGGGCGGGGCGTAGAGGAGGGTGGTGCGGGCTTCCTGGATGGTCAGGCTGGTGGCGGCCTTGAAGGGCTGGAAGTTGAACAACTCCACTCGGGTGAAGGCGCCCGTGGCGGCGTCCTGTGTGAAGCGTGCGCGCATGTGCGCGGCGGCGGTGTCGTGCTCGCCGGCCGGCACGAGGGCGAACTCGTAGGTGGCGGACTGCCCGTCGCGGGCGACCAGCGTGGCGGAGGCGCGGTCGAGCTGGGAGGCGAGGTTGGCGGCGGCGTCGAAGGGCGGGCGGGTATCGCGGTAGCGCTGTTGCTCGGTCTCGGTGGGGGCGCGGCCTTTTTCCGAGAGCAGGGTCCAGCGGGCGGGGCCGCGGCGGGAGGGGTCGTAGCGTTCCACGCGATCGCGGCCGCCGCCGGTGGTGGACTGGGTGAAGGCCCAGCCCTTGGGGCCCTCGGCGCGGAAAGCATCGAGGGCGGCGGCGAGGTCGGCGGGCAAGGGGGAGACCACGGCCAGAGGCGCGGCGGGGGCCGTCGCGGGCGGGGGCGGCTGGCAGCCGGGCAGGGCGAGCACGAGGAAGGAGACGGCGAGGAAGGCGGGAAGGCGGGAGAGCACGGTAAAAGTTTTTTTCAGGTGAGGGCGGTAACCCGCGGGGCGGGGGCGCCTTTGCGGGGGGGCGGGAGGGTGGCGCCGACGGGGCGGCCGAGGAGGGCGCGGCCGAGGGGGGAGCCGGGGGTGACGACGGTGATTTCGCGGCCGTCGTCGGGCGCGGCGAGGGTGAGGCCGCCGTGGGTGGGGCCGAGCAGGATGTGATCGGTGCGGGCGCCGGCAACGAGCGTGACCTCGCTGCCCACGCGGGCCTCGCGGTGGCCGGGGGGCGGGAACACGAGGGCGCGCCAGGCGGCCAGGGCGGCGGCGAGCTCGGCGGCCTGGCGGGCTTGCCCCTCGGCGAGGTAGGCGGCCTCCTGCGCGTGGGTATCGTATTTGTTCTCGGCGCGGCTCTCCTCGCTGATCGACTCGTCGCGGGCGTCGCGCGCGGCGTCGGTCTGGCGGGAGAGTTCGGCCTCGAGGGCGGCGAGCACGGTGGCGCGCAGGGCTTCCTTGGACATGGGCGGGACGGGTGCGACAGGCTCAGGCGGGGCCGAGGCCGGCGAGGACCGTCTCGATGGGCCGCAGGCGGCCGGCGGGGAAGAGCGAGTTGATGCGGGTGATGACGGCCTGGATGAGGCCGTCGGGGCAGCTGGCGCCGCCGGTGATGAGGATGCGGCGGGGGCGGGCGAAGTCCTCGCCGGGCCAGAGCGCGCGCGGCTCGTGGTGGCCGCCGGCGGGGGCGCCGGGCTGGTGGGCGGGGAAGACGTAATGGTTGACCTCGTCGAGCGAACGGATGTCGGCCTCGCTCTGAATAAAAAACGCCAGGCGGCCGAGGCGTTCCTCGCACAGGCGGTGGAGCTGATAGGTGTTGGACGAGTTCTTCCCGCCGATCACGAAGGCGGCGTCGAGCGGCTCGGCGAGGGCGCGGCCGAGGGCATCCTGATTCACCTGGGTGGCGTAGCAGAGGGTATCGGTGCGGCCTTGGCCGCCGACGCGCTCGGGGGTGCCGGGCGGGACGGGCCCGCAGGTGGCGGCGTAGGCGGTGCGCAGGTGGGCGATGATCTCGCGGGTCTCGTTGACCAGCAGGGTGGTCTGGTTGACGACGGCGATGTGTTCGAGGTCGCGGCTGACGGCGAAGTCTTCGGTGAAGCGGCCGGCGAAGGCGTGTTCAAACTCGGCCTGGGCGGCGGGTTCGTGGCGGCGGGGCAGGAGCTCGGCGAGCGCGCGGGCCTCGGCGAGATTGCGCACGATCACGGCGGGGGCGTGGCGGCGGGTATTGGCGAAGGTGGCCTTGGTCTCCTCGTGCTCGTGTTTGCCGTGGATAACGACGGTGTAGCCCTCGCGACCGTAGGCGCGGGCGGCTTTCCAGACTTTCTCCACCAGCATGCAGGTGGCGTCGTAGGCGCACACGGCCAGGCCGCGGCGCACGAGGCGGCGCTTGTCGTCGTCGGTGGCGCCGAAGGCGGGGATGATCACGATATCCTCGGGGTGGAGGGTATCCCAAAGGAGCGGGTCTGCGGGCGTGGCGGGGGCGGTGGCGGAGACCTTGCGGCCGGAGATGGTGAAGGGGGCGCCTTTATCCGACTGGAGGTAGCGCAGGCCGCGGCGGAGGAGGTCCTCGTTGACGAAGGGATTATGGATCAGCTCGGACAGCATGAACACGCGGCGGCCGGGGTTCTCGGCGAGGGTTTCGTAGGCGCGCTCGATGGCGTTTTTCACGCCGAGGCAGAAGCCGAAGTGGCTGGGCAGCACATAGTGCACGGCGCCGAAATCCAGCGGCACGGGGGCGGCGGCGGAGCGTTCGTGCCGGCGGGCGAGGGCCTTGAGCGCGGTGCACAGCGTGGACTGGTAAAGGGCGCGCGAGGAGGGGTCTTGGTCGTAGATGGCGGTGTTGCGCTCGTGGGCGGGGCGGAACTTGTAGATAAAATCGTTTTCCCCGAGGTGGAGGTAGGGCAACTCGACGAGGAAGGGCTCCAGGGCGGGCAGCAGGGCGGCGAGCAGCGGGGTGTTGGCGGCAGGGGTGGCGGCGAGGGCGTCGAGCGACTGAAAAACGATGGCGGTCGGGCCGAGCGGATGGGGCGCGCCGCCGCGGTCGGGCAGGGAAGCGATGACGGCGCGGCGGGGGCCGGCGGGATCGGGCAGGACCAAGGTGTGGGCGGAGGGGCGGAAGCCGGGGAGGCTGGCGCCGTCGGCCGGGGCGCGGCCGTGCGGGGTGAACTGGATCGCGAGGCGGTTGTGCGCGTCGAAGGCGAGGACAAGCTCGGGCTGGGAGGGGGAGGAGGCGGCGGGCACGGGAGGGGGGGCGGAGGGTCGCGAAGATGGGCGAGGGCGGCGCCTTACTCTTCGCCGTCTTCGGCCGGGTCTTGGTCGGCGTCGAAGCTATCGACGAAGCGGGTGGCGAAAAAGTCCTCTTCCTCGAGGATGGCCAGCACGTGGTCGGTCACGATTTTCCGGTCGGCGGCGGCGAGGCGGGGGTGTTCCAAGGCGAGGAACTCGGTGATGCCGGCGCGCGCCTGAGTGCGGTCGGGGCAAGCGGCGAGGAACTCGTCGGCTTGGCGGGCGATATCATCGATGATGGGGCGGAGGTTCATGGCGGGGATGCGCGGGCGAAGGTGGGCGGGAACGCGGGAAATTACACTGGTTTTTTGCAGCGGTGAGGGTGGTTTCAGCGGAGCAGGGTGAACTGGCTCGCGGCGAGGCGGCGGCCGTTGAGCTGCAGCTCGACCCGGTGCACGCCGGGATGGTGCCGGCGGGTGGAGAAATCCCGGATCGTCTGGCGCTTGGTCAGGGTGGTGGTCTCGTGCGGGGCTAGGGTGAGGGTGGTCCACTTAAAAACCTTTACCGAAGGGCGGCCGGAGGGGCGCACGTAGTGGACGACATAATCGACGGCGAGTGCCTGGGCGCGGGGCGAGCTTGAGGCGAGGCGGGCGGAGAGCGTCACGGTATCGCCCAGGCGGAGGCGGGCGGGCCGGGCGGCGAGGGTGGCCGTGAGGCGGGGCGCGGCGCCGACTCCGAGCAGGGCGAGGGCGCGGGGGTGGCCCTTTTTCACCAAAGTGCGCAGGGCGTGGCGCACGATCCAGGCGGTGCGGGCCTCGCGGCGATCCCAACCGGCGACCAGATCGAGCACGATGTCGGGGTGATCTTTGGTAATATCGTTCAGGTGGTTGGCGACGGACTTGCGCACGTAGAGGCTGGGGTCGGTGCGCAGGGCGGCCAGCAGGGGCAAGGCGGGCGACGGATCGGTGATTAATGCGCGGAGGCTTTGGCCCCAGGGCAGGCGGGGGCGGGAGCCTTCGCTGGCGAGGCGGCGGACGTGTTCGTCCGGCGAGGTGGTCCAGCCGGTGAGGATGGCGAGGGTGCCGGTGAGATCGCGTTCGAGGAAGGGGCGGAGGGCGAACTCGGCCGAGCCGTGGCAGGTGAGCTCGCGCAGGGCGGGCAGGGCGAGGGCGGGTTGCTCGAGGCCGCGGCGGGCGACGTGGGCGCAGGGCCAGATGGCGACGAAGCCGTGGCCGATTTGCGGGGCGTGGGCGAGGAGCACTGGGAGTTGTTCTGCAAACGGCAGGGGCAGCGCGCGGTCGAAGGCCTCGGCGGTGCGCCGCAGGCGGTCCATGAGTCCCAGGGTATCGAGCTCGCACAGGGCGTGGGCGAGAAAGGCCTCCGGGTCGAAGCGCGCGTGCAGGGCGGCGAGCTGGCGGGCGGTCAGGCGCAGGCGCCCGGCGTTGAACAGGTTTTTCATCGGCGCGGGGGGCGGCGGGCGGTGGCCGGGGCCCGGGTAAAGCCGGCCGGCGAGGGTGGGTTCAGTAAAACACCTTCCGGTCGAGCGAGCGGTATTGGATGGCCTCGAGCAGGTGGGGGGCCTCGACGCGTTCGCTGGCGGCGAGATCGGCGATGGTGCGGGCGACTTTCAGGATGCGATCGTAGGCGCGGGCGGAGAGGCCGAGCTGCTCCATGGCTTGTTGCAGCAGATCGCCCAAGGTCGAATCCAGCGGGATGTGGGTGCGGATCTGGGCGTGGGACATGCGGGCGTTGGCCGTGGCGGGGGTGCCGCGGAAGCGTGCCAACTGGCGGTCGCGGGCGGCGCGCACCCGCGCGGCGATGGCGGCCGAGGGCTCGCCCGGGGTGGTGGAGCGTAAATCGGTGACCGTCACGGCCGGGGCCTCGACGTGGAGATCGATGCGGTCGAGCAGGGGGCCGCTGATGCGGGCGCGGTAGCGCTGGATCTGCGGCGGGGAGCAGCGGCATTCGTGTTTGGTGTCGCCGAGGTAGCCGCAGGGGCAGGGATTCATCGCCGCGACCAGCATGAATGCGCAGGGCAGGGTGATTTTGCCCGCGCTCCGCGAGATCGAGACGGTCGAGTCCTCCAGCGGCTGCCGAAGGACTTCTAGGGCGGAGCGTTTGAACTCGGGCAATTCGTCCAGGAACAGGATGCCTTGGTGGGCGAGGGAGATTTCGCCCGGGCCGGGCACGGTGCCGCCGCCGATCAGACCGACATCCGAAATGGTATGGTGGGGAGTGCGCACGGGGCGCAGGCCGAAGGCGTGGCTCTGGCTCAGGGTCTGGCCGGCGGCGGAGTGGATGGCGAGGATCTCGAGGGCCTCGTCCAGGGTGGGCGCGGGCATGATCGAGGGGATGCGTTTCGCGACCATTGACTTGCCCGAGCCGGGTGGCCCGATCATCAGCAGATTATGCCCGCCGGCCACGGCTACTTCCACGGCGCGGCGCAGGGAGTGCTGGCCTTTGACCTCGGCAAAATCCCCGGCCGAGGTCTGGGCGGGGCCGGGCTCGGCCGGAGGGGGCGGAGCGAGCGGGGCTAGCGTGAGCCGGCCGGAGAGGAAGCGGGCGGCCTGGTCGAGGGACTCGATGGCGTAAACGGCGATGCCTTCCACCAGGGCGGCCTCGGCGGCGCAGGCGGCGGGCAGGAGCAGGCCGCGGCAACCATGGGCCTTGGCGAGGCGGGCGTAGGCGAGGGCGCCGCGGACCGGGCGGGTGGCGCCGGACAGGGCGAGTTCGCCGGCGATCAGGTATTCGCCGATGGCGGGGGCGGCGAGCTGGCCGGTGGCGACGAGGATGCCGAGGGCGATGGGCAGATCGTAGAGCGGGCCCTCCTTGCGCAGGTCGCCGGGGGCTAGGTTGATGGTGGTGCGGGTGCGCAGCAGGCCGTAGCCGGAGTTGGCGAGGGCGGAGAAGACGCGGTCGTCCGACTCCTTCACGGCGGCGTCGGGCAAGCCGACCAGAATGAGTTTAAAATCGCCTGACTCCCCGTGGTTGACCTCGACGTGGACGGGGAGGGCGTGGATGCCCTGCAAGGCGGCGGACAACAGGGTGGCGAGCATCTGTGAAGGGGGCTCGGGCGGGGGGGCGTGGCCCGGGTTCAGGTGCTGCGGGCCGTGATGAGCGCGACGTTCCGGTCGATGGCTTCGATGTAGGGGTTGCGACCGGGCTGGCCGGGGATTTCCAAGTGGCGATAGACGGCGGCGAACTCGTTTTCCAGCTTGGCAAAAACAAAGCCCCGCCAAAAGCCGCCGGTCGCGGCGAGCAGGTGGTTCACCGAGGTGAACATGCGTTTTTGCGGCGGGACGTTGCTGAAATCGTCCGCTTCCTCGAACTCGGCAAAGAGATGGGGCAACTTTTCTGGATACTCCGGCGCGGCCATCTGGCCGAGGTAGTCGGCGGTGGCGACCATGCAGGCGACCATACGGCGGGATTCGGCGGAAAAGTTGGACTTATCGGGCCGGCCGGCGAGGCCGGTGCAGCGGATCATGCCGAGCACGTCATCCACTTCATCGCGGCGAAAGCCGAGCGGGGGGAGCACGGAGGCGGCCAGGGCGCAGCTGCGCAGCACGTGGGAGTGGCCGTATTTCGCACCGGTGCCGGACTCGTCACCACTCGTCTTGAGGAAGCCGGTATCGTGCAACACCATGGCGGCGAGCCCGACTTCCAAATCGCGATTCGAGAGCGGGGCGAGCTGGGCGCGGCGCTGGCCCTCGCCCAGCGCCAGGAGACACATCGAGGCTTGGGCGGTGTGCTGTAAATCGTGATAGCGCACATCGATAGGCAGGTAGTTCCAATAGCGGCCGGCGAAGAGGCGGGTGCTCAAGCCCACCACGGCGTCGATCAAAGCCGCGTTCAGGCCGAGGCGGAGGGCGTAGGAAGCCACCGGGGCAAGGTCGTTTATCCCGACCAAGGGGGGGGCAATCTCACCGGCGGAATCTGGTAACGAGTTCAACGATTGCACCATGCCACGGCGTAATGATTTGCGCAAGGGGCGGGCAAGCCCAAAGTCCGCTCATTTATTACATGGTGATCGGACTCACAGGCGGCCTCGGATGCGGCAAGTCGACTGCGACGGCGGCTCTGGCTGCGCGGGGGTTTTTGACGGCGGAGGCGGACCGGATCGTGCGCGAAGAGGTGTTGCCGGATCCGGTGGTGCGGGCCGGTGCCGTGGAGCGGTGGGGCCGGGCGGTGCTGGCTGCGGACGGGGCTTTGGACCGGGCGGCGGTGGCAGAGATCGTTTTCAAGTCCGAAAGCGAGCGGCGCTGGTGGGAGGGCGAGATTCACCCCCGGGTGCGGGCGATCTGGCGGGGGCGGGTCGAGTCCAGGCCGGAGGCGGATTGGGTGGTCGAGGTGCCCTTGCTCTTTGAGGCGGGTTTGGAAAAAGGGTTTGATTTCATCGTATGCGTCGGTGCCAATGTCTCTGTTCAATTGGCCCGAGTAACCGCGCGCGGGATGTCGCAAGCGCAGGCCGGGCTCCGAATCGCTTCCCAATATCCCTTGGAAAAAAAACTTAAGTTATCCCACGCCGTTCTCTGGAACGACGGTTCCCCTGCTTTTCTGGATGCCCAGATCGAGCGATTGACTGGGCGCCTGCGCGCGCCGATTCCGGGTGCCCAGGTTTGAGCAGGCGGGGCGCGGTCGCGCCTCGGCTTGCTGATGCTACTTCCTCATTTACAAATTTTTATTCATGGATTCCCCGGACACTCCCGTAGATTCTGCAGCTGGTTTGCCTGCCCCGAAGCCCCGCAAGGCCCCGTCTCGCCGGTCGCGGGCCACGGCCGAGCCCGAGGCCTTGCTTGCGTCGGCTCCGGAGGGTGGGGCTGAGGCCGCGGTGGCGCCGGCCAAGCGCGGACGGCCGCGGCGGGTCAAGGCGGAGCCCTCTGCCGGGGGCGAGGCCGGTCCGGAATTGTTTGGCGTCGCTCCGGTCTCCGCGCCGGTGGCCCGGGAGCATCCAGCGCCAGCGGCTCCGGCAGAGCCGGCGGACTCCGAGCCCTATCGGGGCTCTTTTTCCCCGGATGACGAGGCGCCGCGCGACGAAGCCCCGGCTGAGCGAGCGGTATTTGTGCCTTCCGCCTTTGCGGCCACCGCGCCCGGGGCGACGCCGGCGGATTTCGAAGCGACTGAGGGCGGGGCTGGGGCGGGCGACGCGGGAGGCGCCTCCGGGGAGCCGGCCGCTGCCGGCGCTCCGGGTGCGGGCGGACCGGTGGGACCGGACGGGCAACCCCGCCGCGAAGAACGCAAAACTTGGTGGGAGCGGAAGAAGGAGAAAAAACGCCTCAAGTGGCTCGAGCGCCAGCAAGGCGGGCGTTTCCCCGGTGCCGGTGGCCCGCCGCCTGCCGAGGATCGGGGGCCGGCCCCTGGGGGCGAGCCGGTGCAGCCCGCCCCGAGTGGCCCCGGCTTCGCGCCGGCGAGAGGGTTTCGCGATCGTCCGCCTGTCCAGCCGGCGCCGCCGGCGCTGAGCGGGCCGATCGGCGGGCTGCCGGATCCGTCGCGTTTTTCCGATCTGGCGGCGGTCGATGCCTTGGCCGAGGCATTGGCGGCGGATGCGGATCCACTCGACTTGACAGCGATCCACGCCGCGCCCGCGGTCGAGCTGGCGGCCCACTTGCGGTCGCTGGGCGAGTCCGTTTCGGGCATGCCGGCGCGACGGGTTTTGGTGGAGCAGCTTTTTGCCTGGGCTGCCCGCGAGCGCCGTGCTTTCCGCGAACGCGGGGTGCTGGATCTCACGGATGCCGGCCACGGCTTCATGGTCCACCTCTGCAACAGCTACCGCCTGTATCCTGAGAGCACTTATGTCTCCGCCGCGCTCGTCCGTCGCCACGGCCTGCGCCGGGGACAAGAGCTCGAGGTGCTGGCCCAGCCGCCCGGTCCGGGCGAGCGTTGCCCCTCGGCTGTCCGGATCAGTTCGGTCATGGGGCTCGCGCCGGAAGCAGCCGCGTCGGTGACGGCCTTTGAAGAGTTGATTCCCTATTATCCGACCAATCGCATTCTATTGGAGGCCAATGAGATTCACAAAGATATTTCCATGCGGGCGATCGACTTGCTCACGCCGGTCGGGTTTGGCCAGCGCGGTTTGATCGTGGCGCCGCCGCGGACCGGCAAGACCGTCTTGTTGCAGAATATCGCCAACTCGATTTCGCACAATTTCCCCGAGGCCACGTTGCTGCTCCTGCTGATTGACGAGCGCCCCGAGGAGGTGACGGACTTCCGGCGGCACACCAAAGGCGAGGTGGTTTCCTCCACCTTTGACGAGACGCCCGAGAGCCATGCGCATGCGGCGGAGATGGTGATCGAGCGCGCCCGGCGTCTGGTCGAGCTCGGCAAGCATGTGGTCATCCTGCTCGATTCGATCACACGTCTCGCCCGCGCTTACAACGCCCTCGCGGGCAATGGCGGCAAGACCATGTCCGGCGGCATCGAGTCGAATGCCCTCCAGCGTCCGAAGCGTTTCTTTGGTTCGGCGCGCAACATTGAGGGTGGCGGCTCGCTCACTATCCTCGGCACCGCGCTGGTCGACACCAACTCCCGCATGGACGAGGTGATTTTCGAGGAGTTCAAGGGCACCGGCAACATGGAGCTCCATCTCGATCGCGGCTTGTCCGACAAGCGCATCTTCCCCGCGATCAATATCGACCGCTCGGGCACGCGCAAAGAAGAGCTGATCTACCACCCCGACGAGATGCTCCGCGTCTATGGCCTGCGCCGCGCGATGCAGGGTATCCCGCCGGTCGAGGCGATGGATATGTTCATCCAGCGACTGAAGAAAACCAAGACCAACACGGAATTTTTGTTGAGTCTAAATCGCTAAACTCGCGCACTAATCCTTCCCGCCTGCGCGCCCCGCGCCGAACCGTCCTCCCCGCCTTCCCCACGTGACCCCCGCCGACGATTTCGTCATCCAACTCGCCCTGGACAAGGGCCTCCTTGCCGCCGATCAGGTCGAGGCTGCTCGCGCCCAGGTGGCTGCGCACACCGATCTCACCACGGAGCCGCCGCGCTTGCTCGACATCTTGATCGCGGAGCATGGCTTTTCCTCCAAACAGGCGGCGCAATTGCTCGCCGACGAGTTTGGCATGCCGATAATCGAAATGGCCAACGTGCGGGCCAACAGCGATTTACTCGCCCTGCTCCCCCGCAATCTTGCCATCAAATACATGGTCTTCCCGGTTTCGCGCGACGGCAACACCCTGCGCGTGGCGATCAGCGATCCGCTGGATGTCGATGGTATCGATAGCATCGGCCATTTCCTGAAGCTCACCATCGAGCCGTTGGTCGCACCGGCCGACGAGATCAAGAGCCACATCGACCGCTTTTACGGCAAGGATGAGGAGTCGATGGAGAAACTGCTCAGCAGTCTCTCCGGGGATGAGGCGCAGGTCGTCACCGGCACCACCTCGGCTGGCGGCGCCGAAAACGACGACACCGACGCCCCGATCATCAAGCTGGTTTACCAAATCATCCTCGAAGGCATCGCCCGCCGCGCGTCCGACATCCATCTTGAGCCGATGGAGAAGCGCTTCCGGGTGCGCTACCGCATCGACGGCGTGCTGGTCGAGGTGGACAATCCCCCGAAGCGCCTTCAGTTGGCGATGATCTCCCGCCTGAAGATCATGGCGAATATCTCCATCGCGGAGAAACGCATCCCGCAGGACGGTCGCATCCAAGTGACGGCCGGCGTGAAGCCGATCGACCTCCGCGTCTCTTCGCTGCCCACCTCCTACGGCGAGTCCATCGTCATGCGTATTCTGGACAAGGAGGGCCTGCAACTCGGTCTGCCCGAGCTGGGGTTCCTGAGCGACGATCAGGCGGTGATGGAGCGCATCATTACCCTGCCCGACGGCCTGTTTCTCGTCACCGGCCCCACCGGTTCGGGCAAGACCACCACGCTTTACTCCTGCCTTCACTTTATCAACAAACCCGACCGCAAACTCATCACGGTCGAAGATCCGGTGGAGTATCAGCTCTCCGGCATTAACCAGGTGCCGGTCCGCACCGAGGTCGGCATGACCTTCGCCAACGCCCTGCGCTCCATGTTGCGCCAAGCGCCTAACATTATCATGGTGGGGGAAATCCGCGATCTGGAGACTGCCGAGATCTCCATCAACGCCTCCCTGACCGGCCATATGGTGTTCTCGACCCTGCACACCAATGACGCCCCCGGCGCAGTCACCCGTATGATCGACATCGGCGTGAAGCCCTTCCTGGTGTCCACCTCGGTGCGCGCCATCATGGCCCAGCGCCTGACCCGCAAGATCTGCAAGAAGTGTAAACACCCCTACACCCCGGATACGCGCGAATTGCGCTCGCTCAACATCACCGCCCAGCAGGCGGTGAACGCGAATTTCGCCAAGGGCTCGGGTTGCGAAAACTGCCATGGCTCCGGCTACCGCGGCCGCGCCGGCATCTTCGAGATCTTTGTTTCGAATGACGAACTCCAGCGCATGATCTACGAAAACGTGGGCACGGCTAAATTGCGCGACAAAGCCCGCGCCCTGGGCATGCGCACCATGCGCGAGGACGGCCTGCGCAAGGTCCTCGCCGGCATCACCACGATCGAGGAAGTGGTCTCCATCACGGTCGGCGACGCCAGCTAAAGCCCTCGTTACCCCGCCCCCCCTATTCCGACCATGAGCTACGAGATGAACGACTTGCTCGACCTGGTGGTCGATCAAAATGCCTCCGATCTACACTGCCAGGTCGGGCAGCCTCCGACCCTGCGTATCAGCGGCTCCATGGTGCCGATCGAGGGCCCCAGCCTCGGCCCGAAGGACACCGAGCGCCTCGTGTTGTCCATCACGCCCGATGCCCATGTGCAGAACCTCAAGATGAACGGTGGCTCCGATTTCGGTTTCGCTTTTCTCGACAAGGCCCGCTTCCGCGTCTCCGTGCTCAAGGCCAAGGGCAACTACGGCCTCGTGCTGCGCCAGATTCCGAACAAGATGTATGGCCTGCGCGACATCGGCCTGCCCGACAAGGTGCGCGAGCTCCTCTACCGTCCCCGCGGCCTCATCCTCGTCACCGGCCCGACCGGCTCGGGCAAGTCCACCACGCTCGCCTCGATGGTGAATTACATCAACGAGAACCGCGAGGGACACATCATCACGATCGAGGACCCGATCGAGTATTACCACCCGCACAAACGTTGTATCGTCACCCAGCGCGAGATCGGCGCCGACGTCCCCAGTTTTGCCGAGGCCATCAAGCGCGCCCTCCGGCAGGACCCCGACATCATCCTCGTGGGTGAAATGCGCGATCTCGAGACGATCGAGGCTGCCATCTCCGCCGCCGAAACCGGTCACCTCGTATTTGGCACTCTCCACACCAACTCCGCCGCCAAGACCGTTGACCGCATCGTGGATGCTTTTCCCGCCAACATGAAGGAGATGATCCGCACCCAGCTGGCCTCCTCCTTGGTCGCGGTTATTTCCCAGGTGCTCTGCAAAAAAATCGGCGGCGGCCGCATCGCTGGCTACGAGATCATGATCAACACCACCTCGATCTCGGCGATGATCCGCGAGAACAAAACCTTCCGCATCACCTCCGACATCCAGACCGGCGGTAACCTCGGCATGATCACGATGGACGCGCACCTCCTCAGCCTGGTGAACCGCCAGCTCGTCACCCCCGACGAAGCCCTAGAAAAAGCCCAGGATCAGATCGGTATGCGCGAGAAACTTAGCCAGCTCGGCGCCACCTTGAAAACGATCTGAGCCCGCCCGCTACTGCTCCCCTTAATCACTCTTCGGCCCCGCCTTCCGCCCCCACCCATGTTCGACGCCCACACCCAGGCCATCCTCGAGCTCTGTCGCGAGCATCATCTACTCGACGAAAAGACCCTCGCCGAGCTCCAGGAGGAACACCGCGCCACCGGCGCTTCCGTCGCCTCCCTCATCATCGACAACAAGCTGGTCGAAAAGGCCGGCTTTTTCGCGAAGATCGCCGAATCCCTCGGACTCGAATTCGCGGACGACCTGCCTCCCTCCATCGCGGGCGATATCACCGCGCTGCTCTCCTCCCACCACGCCCGCAACTACGGCGTAGTGCCCTTCCGGGCCGATGCCCACTCGATCGACCTGCTGGCGCTGGATCCCTTCAACGCCCAGATCATCGACGACCTCACCTTCACCCTGCGGAAGGACATCCGACTGGTCGTCGCCGATCCGGAGCGCATCCAGACCCTGCTGAAAAACCACTACGCCGAGGAAGACGCCTCCCTCGACGAGATCCTCAGCAAAATGGGTGCGGAGGAGACTGCCAGCCCCACCACGAATCCCGACGACCTCAATGCCAACGACATCGAGGCGATGGCCGGCCAGGGCCCCATCATCAAGCTGGTCAACGTCATCCTCGCCGAGGCCATCCGCAACAAGGCCTCCGATATCCATTTCGAGCCCTTTGAGCACGAGTTTAAGATCCGTTACCGTATCGACGGCGCGCTCTACGAGATGTCGCCGCCCGGCAAGAGTCTCGCCCTCCCCATCACCTCCCGCATCAAGGTGCTGGCCAACCTCAACATCGCCGAGCGCCGCATTCCCCAGGACGGCCGCATCAAGCTGACCATCGGTGGTCGCCCGGTGGATTTGCGCGTATCCTCCCTGCCCACCCAGTTCGGCGAGTCGGTCGTGCTCCGCGTGCTCGACCAAGGGGCGGTGCAACTCGACATCAGCCAGCTCGGCATGCCCGAGGACGTCTTGGAGGGCATCTCCGAAATCGTAAAACGCCCCAACGGCATCTTCATCGTCACCGGCCCCACCGGCTCGGGCAAGACGACCACACTCTACTCCGCCCTGCGCATCGTCAACACCCCGGATATCAAGCTTTTGACCGCCGAGGACCCGGTGGAATACGAGATCGAGGGCATCATGCAGGTGCCGGTGAACCACGGCGTGGGCCTCACCTTCGCCGCCGCCCTGCGCTCTTTCCTCCGCCAGGACCCCGATGTCATCATGGTGGGTGAAATCCGCGACTTGGAAACCGCCCAGATCTCCATCCAGGCGTCACTCACGGGTCACTTGGTGCTTTCCACTCTGCACACCAACGACGCTCCCGGCGCCGTCACCCGCTTGGTGGACATGGGCGTCGAGCCCTTCCTGATCGCCTCCTCCCTTGAGGCGGTCTTGGCCCAACGTCTGGTCCGGCGTATCTGCAAGGACTGCCGCACCGCCTACGAACCGCCCGCCACCCTGTTGCAGCAACTGGGCATCGATCCGGTGGATATCGGCAACCGCGAATTCTTCTACGGCAAGGGCTGTCCCACTTGTAATAATTCCGGCTACAAGGGCCGCTTGGGTATCTACGAGTGGCTCCGCATGTCCGAATCCATCCGCGATCTCGTGGTGCAGCGCGCCCCCACTTTGGTGATCAAACAAAAGGCCCTCGAGCAGGGCATGCGAACCTTGCGTGACGACGGTCTGCGCGCCATCTTTGATGGCATCACCTCCATCGAGGAAGTCGTCAAATACACCTAGCGCGCTCTCCGGGGTGCGAAGCCCGTGACGTTTCCCGCCCACCTCGTTCCGCCCTCGTTACCCCCCGCCGCTCCAACCTCTCCCCCGCCGCTCCGAATCCGATTTTCGGAGTTTCCTCCCCATGCCTAAGTTCGCCTACACCGCCATCGAGTCCTCCACCGGCCGCGAGAAAAAAGCCGTCATCGACAGCGCCTCCTCCGAACAAGCCGCGCTCGATTTGAAGGCCCTCGGTTTACTCCCGACCTCCATCACCGCCGCCGGCACCCCCGCCTTTAAAATTCCCGCAAAGGCTGCCCCGAAAGCCGCCCCCAAGGCCGCCGGCAAGGCCTTCGTCCCCAAAGCGGAGCCAAAGAAAAAGAAATCCGGCGGGCCCGGCATCGCCTTCGGCAAAGTCATCGGCAACGAGGGTCTCGCCGTTTTTACCCGCCAGTTGTCCACCCTGGTCAACGCCGGTATGCCCATCCTGCGCTCGCTCGAGACTCTCGCGCGTCAGGAAAAAAACCTGCGCTTCAAGTGGGTGCTCGAGCAGATTTCCGAGTCCATCAAGTCGGGTAACACCTTCTCCGACGGCCTCACCCAGCACCCCAAGGTTTTCGACCGCCTATACGTCAACATGGTGAAGGCCGGCGAAGCGGGCGGCGTGCTCGGCACCGTGCTGGACCGACTCTCGAGGTTCATGGAAAAGGCCGAGAAAATCAAGGGCAAGGTCAAGGCTGCGATGACCTATCCCGTTATCATCGCGGGTGTTGCTGTTCTTATCGTATCGGCCTTGATGGTGTTCGTCATTCCGAAGTTCCAGGAGATTTTCACCGGCTTGCTCAAGGGCACGCCGCTGCCGCTGCTGACCCAGGGCGTGATCGGCCTGTCGAATTTCATGAAGAACCAGATCTTCGCGACCATCGGCATCGTGGTCGCGGTGTTCTTCTTTTTCAAAACCATCACCAAGACCAAATCCGGTAAACGGGCGGTCGATTGGTTGCAGATTCACATCCCTGCCTTCGGCCCGCTTTTCCTCAAGGCTGCCATCGGCCGGTTCACCCGCACGCTGGGCACCTTGCTCTCCTCCGGCGTGCCTATCCTGCAGGCCTTGATCATCACGCGCGACACCTCGGGCAACGTCCACGTCGCCGAGGCGTTGAACAAGGTCCATGACCGCGTGAAAGAGGGTGAAGGCGTGGGCAAGCCGCTCGAGGCCACCAAGATTTTCCCCACCATGGTCACTTCGATGGTGGAGGTCGGCGAGGAAACCGGCGCGCTCCCCGAGATGTTGACCCGTATCGCGGATACCTACGACGACGAGGTGGACAATGCCGTCACCTCGATCACCTCAATCATCGAGCCCATCATGATCGTCTTCATGGCCGTGGTGGTCGGCACCATCGTCATCGCGCTCTTCCTTCCGTTGGTGAAGATCATCCAGACCCTCTCCGGCGGTTGATCCGTCACCAGTCCCAGGGAGGCCGCCCGCCGCTCCGCATTTTGGCGGGCGGCGGTTTCTGCTTTTCGGCGGTGCGCTGCGTTATCCGCGGCGGATTTCCGAGCCCTCGAAGCGGATCGAAAGGCGATAGACCTTTTTCACGCGGCAGGTGATTTTGCCGGTGGCGGGGTCAAAGTTGTCGGGCACCTCGATGCGGTGCAGATCCACCGTGGCATGGTAGCCGCGCTCGCTGAAGACGTCGATCAGGATGGCCAGCGCCAGCGGGTCGTCGAGCAAGGCGTCCTCGGTATTCACCGGGGCCACGCCCGAGATGGCGTGCCGGAGCACGATGGGCATGACCTTGCGGGCGATGAAATCGACGACCTTGGAAACCAGCTCGGCGTTTTCGAAGGCGTAATCGTCCAGCCGTTTAACCAGTTCCTGGCGGGCGTGGATGACGATGTCGTGGGCCACCGGGATGGAACGCAGAAGGTCGTGGGTGCGCGGATCGAGCTCCAGCGAGCTCTGGTATTGCAGCTCGCGGAGAATGTTTTGCTCCACGTCCGAGATCTGGCCCTGGGCATTGACCAAGTGGTAATGGAAGATCTCCCGCAGGGATTGAAGGGCATCCCAAGTTTGCTCCTTGAAGATGCGGTAGCGGCGTTTTGCGAGCTCCAGATCGTAGTCTGTCACGCGCTCCTCCAGCAGTTCGCCGACCCCGGTGCGGCGCACTTCGTCGTTGTGGGCCCGGATATCCAGACCGCGTTTCAGCTGGCGCTCGACCGAGGTCTTTTCGTCCACAAACAACACCATGATGTGGATGGTGGGGTGGCGGAAATGCATGCGCAGCGCGGTGTGGTAAAACTCGCGGCGCAGCGCGTGCATGCGGTCAACGAGGAGTTTGAGGCACTCGACCTGGACCTTCGTGCGGGGGAAGCCGTCCAGGATCACACCGTCACGGTAGGCGGGCTCGATGAGTTTGCGGAAAAGCAGGCGCAGGACCTCGCGGTCGCCCACCATGTGGCCGGCGTCCTTGATTTGCTTGGCTTCGGCCGAGTCGAGCAGGGCGCTGACCACGATGGGTTCGCAGGTGAGGCCGCGGGCCTTGAGGATGAAGCCGGTGTTGGTGCCTTTACCCGAGCCGGGGGCACCGCCGAGCAGGATGATTTCCTTGGGAAAGCGCAGTTGCTCGCGCCCGTAGTCCTGCTCGAGGTTGCGCCAGACGGCGTCGAAAATCACCTGGGCGTCCTTGATCTCCAGATCCTGATGGCGGCTGGCTCCGATGGTGGGAACGGGCCCCGGCAACGGGCGGGCGGTATTGGTATCAGGAGAGGGCGTGGACATGAGGTGAAACTGCCAGACAGAGCGAAAGGAAGGGGCCTTTCGACCCTGAATACAAGTTTGACGCAAAATCCCGTGCGCGGGCGGTTTTCTCCTCTGCCTAGCGGCAGGCCGGCGGGCGCCAATTCCCACGGAACCCGCCGCCGGCCCTGCGGTCCTACTCTGCATACCCTTGAGCGCGGTCGCTGGGCCAGACCATTCGGACCCGGCCCGCCGCGACCGGCCCAAGGCTCAATTTTGTTCTTTTCGGGTCCTTCGTTGGACCCGGTTAAAATTCCTGAAGCCGCGAACTTCAGGAGTGTTAGTTGAAGCTGGACCTGACGGGGCCGCCTTTCGAGGGGGCCCCGTCTTGTTTTTGCGGGAAAGCGCGCTTGGGCGTTGCAGTTGGGCGGGGGCGAATTGGAGATCGGAGGATGAATTCTCTTTTATGCCCTGTGCCGGGGGGGACGGGCCCCGCGCAGGTGGTGACGCGGCGGGGGGCGGTCTGGTTTGGCGCGCTGGTTTTGGCGTGGTTCGGGTGGGGCGCTGCGCTCCGCGCCGAGGAAGTCGCGCCGGAGCAGGCCGTGGTGCAGATCCTGACCTACAGCCAGGTTCCGGAGTTTGACTCGCCGTGGCGTTTTGAGGCGGTGCAGCATTCTGCGGGCACGGGCTTTGTCATCGCGGGGGGCCGGATCATGACGAATGCGCACGTCATCGCCTGGGCGAAGCAGATCCTGGTGCGGCGATACCAAGATCCGCGCCTGTTGCCGGCGCGGGTGGTTTTCGCGGGGCACGACTGCGATCTCGCGGTGCTGGAATTGGAGGATCCAGCGCAACTGGCGGGCGTGCCTCCGCTGAGTTTTGGCGAGTTGCCACCCGTGCAGTCGACCGTGGTGACTTGTGGTTATCCGGCCGGCGGCGACCAGATGTCCTTCACCCGCGGGGTGGTTTCCCGCATCGAAGTGCAGCCCTACGCCCATGCCGGCAATCGCGCCCTGCTGGCCGTGCAGACCGATGCCGCGATCAACCCGGGCAACAGCGGCGGCCCCGTCTTCCAGGGCGACAAAGTCATCGGCGTGGCGTTCCAAGGCATACCCGGCCTGCAAAACGCCGGCTTCTTCATCCCGCCCGAGGTCGTGGGGCATTTCCTCAAGGACATCGCGGACGGGCATTATGATGGGTTCCCGCAAGTGGGTGTGACGCTAGAGCCGCTGCAAAATGCCGCCTACCGGCGCGTGCTGGGGCTGGGGGACGACGGGCGTGGTGCCCGGGTCGATGCCTTGCGGGCCGGGGGACCGGCAGCGCAGGTCTTGCAGGCGGATGACGTGCTGCTGGAGGCGGGCGGGTATCCGGTGGGCAGCGACGGCATGATTTCTTATCAAGGCAACCGCGTCGCCGTCGGCGTGGCTTTTCAGCAACCGCAGGCTGGCGAAGCGTTGAAGCTCTCCGTGTTGCGCGAAGGCAGAACCTTTGAGGTCGAGGTCAAGATGGAGGCCTACGACGGTGACCGGCTCGCCGGGCGCCAATATGAACAGCCTCCGCGCTATGTCATCCACGCCGGCCTGGTCTTCACGCCCCTGAGCGCGGATTACTTGGAGTCATCTCGAGCGCGCAGCCGCGACTTCCTCTCGGAACCGCTGGCCGAGCTCACCTATCAACTTTACCACCTCGCGGCCGAGGCGCCGGAAGCCGTGCGACCGGAAACGGTGGTGCTCTCCGGCATCCTGCCCCACGCCGTCAACGCCGACTTTGCCGTGCGCGGGCTGGCGGTGGTCAATCGTATCAACGGGGTGCGTATTGAGCGCCTCGAGGACGTCCGCCGCGCCTTGCTCGAAAACAAGAGCGAGCGGCATTTGTTTGAATTTAACCGCCCGGACCATGCGGTGCTCGACGCGCTGGATCGCGCCGCCGCATCGGCTGCACACACGGAAATACTCCGCACCTACGGCATCGTCTCGGATCAACGCCTATGAACCTGCTCCGCCTCCTTTTGGGTATCGTCGCGCTAGGCTTTGCCGCCGCCACGGTGCTGCCCGCCCAGTCCGGTTGGGAAAAATCCCTCGTCAGCATCGAGGTGACGTCGAAGGTCTACGACGCCTTCCAGCCGTGGAACGACCCCACCCGCGCGGTGCGCAAGCATGGTCTGGTCATCGGTCCGGGCGAGGTCCTGACCACGGCGCAATCTTTACCAACCCACACCCTGGTGCGGCTGCAAAAGGGTGGCCGCGGTCGCTGGTATGACGCCCGGGTGACGTGGTGGGATGCGCAGTCCAATCTCGCCCTGCTCACCACCGACGTCCCGGCCTTTTGGGAAGGGCTGCAGCCCGCCTTGCTGGCGGAGCCGATATCGCGGGGGCCCGACTTCGGGCTTCTGCGCTGGCGGGATGGCAATCTGGAGGAGCGGCGGGTGGAGTTCGGCCAATTCAAGGTCGGCGAGAGCGTCATCGGCTTCGCTCCCCATGTGCAGATGGAGGTCTCGGCCGACTTGAGCGGTCTGGGCTGGGCCGAGCCCATCGTGCGCGAAGGGCGGGTGCTTGGACTGACCACCCACTCGAATGGCCGGGTCTGCGGCGTGCTGCCCGCGACCTTCATCAGTCGCGTGCTGGCAGCGCACCGGGCGGGGACTTTTAATGGACTCGGTTATTTCGATTTTACCTGGCAGCCCGGCGGGAACCCGGAATTGCTCAAACAACTCGGCCTGGAAGGGCCGCCGCGCGGAGGGGTGGTGAACCGGCCCGGGCACGTCACCGATCCCGAGAAGGCGCCCCAGCCGCGCGACATCATTCTGGCGGTTGATGGCTTTGAGGTCGATTCGGAGGGTGATTACCTCGATCCGGATTTCGGGCACCTCATGATGGAAAACCTCGCCAACCGCGCGCACTTCGCCGGAGGCACGGTGAAACTCAAGCTACGCCGTGGCAGGGAGGAGCGCACCATCGACTACGTCTTGCCGGTTGCGCGCTTTGCCGACGAGTTGGTGCCGCGCGAGGTTTTCGGGGCCCCGCCCGTTTACCTCATGACTGGCGGTTTGGTGTTCCAGCCCTTGACCCAGCCTTTCCTGCGCGGGTGGGGCGAGGAATGGCGGAAATACGCTCCCTTCCGGCTCCAGTATTACCAATATGCCGATGCCCGCGACCGGCGGGCCTCTCTGGTCGTGCTTACCGGCATCCTGCCGGATGAGATCAACCTCGGCTATGAGGACGCGGATCTGATCGTGCTGGATCGGGTCAACGGTCGCGTCATCGCCACCTTGGCCGATCTGGCGGAGGCGTTGAAGACGGCATCGCCCGGGGGTGTGCACCGGTTTGAGTTTATGCCCGGGCACAACCTGCAACGTCTGTTCCTCGATGCGGCTACGCTGGATGAGGCCACCCGGCGGGTGGTTGAGCATTACGGCTTGCCGGCCGCGGCGCGTTTCTAGCCGGGCCGGGTCAGCGTTTCTTGAACAACATCTGCGGTGCGGTCTCGAGCTGTCCGCGGGTGACGCCGATCTGGTTGAGGAGCTTCAATTCACGCCACAGTTCGGCCCCGGAAAGCGTTCCGCGCAGCAACTTGTGGTAGGCCCGCGCCGTGCGCAGCACCTCGTCGGGTGCTTCGTCGACAAACTCGACCCGGAAGTGGCGCGCGCCCAGCGCGAGCAGGCGGTCGGTGAACTCGGCTCCGGTTTGGGCGCGGGGATTGAAAACGGTGTTGCGGCAGCCGGCGTCGGCTTTCAAGGGCAGCAGCGCGCCGACCCGGTCCCGCAGGGCCACGCGGTGTTTTTCGCAGGGCCGGCCGCAATCGTGATAGTCCTTTCCGGTCGAGAGAAACGCGCAGAACACACAGTGCTCCATGTGAAACATCGGCATGTGCTGGTGCAGGGTCAGCTCGAACCAGGCCGGAGGGGCTCCGCGCAGCAGGGCTTCCAGTTGGGCGACATTCAGGTCGTAACTGGCGGTCACCCGTTCCAAGCGGTATTTGGCGAGGTAATATTCGGCGGCGAGCGGGTTGGCGACGTTGAGGGAAAAGTCGCCGCGCAGCCGGAGGCCGGGGGCGGCGGCGGGGAAGAAGCGCAGGTGCTCATGATTGCGGGCGAGGATGCCGTCGGGCGCGGCGGAGAGCACCTGTTTCAGGATCCATTCTTCGCCGGGTTTAAAGACCCGCGGCGGGGCGAGCCAGATCGCTGGAGCCTGGGGCGCCGGAATGTCCGCCATCCAATGCCCGGTGACCGAGGTGGAGGCGGCCTGCCACTGGCGGAAGCTGGCGACGGCCTCGCGGTAGTGTTTCGGGTTCTCGAACTCGCAGTAGAGGTCGGCGAAGGGGATATCCGCGCCGAGGACGGTCTCGAGCTGGGCAAAGTCGCGGACGTAGAGAATCAGCCCGGGCGGTTGCGCAGGGGCGGCTGGCGCTGGGGGATGGGTGGGCGCCGCGACTTCGCCTTCGTGCAACTGCCAGCGGCGGGGCTCGGCGCGGAGTTGCTCCAGGCGGGCGGCGGCATCGCGGCGGAGGCGGTTGAGTTCACTCGTCGGCAGCATCACCGCGCCTTCAAGCTGGTTGGTCATACCCGCGAGGTGGAAGGGGGTGCCACCGAGGCGGCCGAGTTGATCGCGGAGGCGTTCGTCGGTAAGCGGGCGCTGGTCGGCGGAGGCAGCGGCGAGGGGGATGGCAGAGGCTTCGCGCACCACGTGTCCGGCGCCATCGGCAAGCACCACAGTGAGGGGGGCGCCGGCGTGGCCGTGGACCTCGGCGCTGATGGGGCGGGTCTGGCGGATTTTTTCACCGGCAAAGGTGGCCCGTAATTCGCGGTCTAGGGCGGGGTCATTGGTTTTCCAGACGCGGTGGCCGGGACGGATTTTTTTAAAATCGAGGTCGCCATGGCCGAAGCGCAGCACGCTCTCGCCGGAGCGGGCATCGAGGGTCGCTTGGTAGATGCGGCCGCCTTCTTCACCGGCGGCGGGGTTGCCGGCGTCGAACACGACGCCGTCACCGGGCTTGGCGGGGGCGACGAGTTTCAGCGCGACGTGGTCGGGGCCGACGCGAGTGACCTGGCCGAGGAACACGCCCCGCTTGGTGCCGAAGCGGCCGTGGGCCAGTTCCTGGTTGTGGATGCCGTTGAACCAGCCCGGGTAAAGGCCGCGGGAGAACGCCATGTTCAACTCGTATTTCGCCTGTCCGGGCTCAAAGGGGGGCGGCGCGGCTTCGCCGTGCAGCTCGGCCATCACGCGGTCGAGGGCCTGCCGGTAGGTGCGGGTGATGCTGGCGACGTATTCGGGGGACTTTAGACGGCCCTCGATTTTGAGGGAAGCGACGCCAGCGCGGACGAGTTGAGGCAGCACGTCGAGGCCGGCGAGGTCCTGCGGGCTTAGCAGGTATTGGCGGTCGCCGAGGTCGACTTTTTCCCCGTCGCGCACGAGCTCGTATGGCATGCGGCAGGCTTGGGCGCATTCGCCGCGGTTGGCGGAGCGGCCCCCGAGCGATTCGCTGGTCAGGCACTGGCCGGAGTAGGCCACGCAGAGCGCGCCGTGAACAAAAACCTCGAGAGGCAGGGGGGCTTCACCGGGGGCGAGGGCGGCGCGCTGGGCGGCCTGGATGTGCTCGATCTCCTTAAGCGAGTTTTCCCGGGCGAGCACCACGAGTTCGGCGCCGAGGTCGCGGGCGAAAGCCACGCCGGCGTCATTAGTCACGGTCATCTGGGTGGAGCCGTGGATGGGGAAATCGGGGGAGAGACGGCGGATCAGGCGGCAGATGCCGACGTCCTGCACGATGGCGGCATCGACGCCGGCAGTGATGATGGCGCGGAGATAGTCGGCGGCGTCATCCAGTTCGTTGGCGAAGACGAGGGTATTGAAGGTCACGTAGCCGCGCACGCCGCGACGGTGGAGAAAGGCCATCAAGGCGGGCAGGTCGGCCACCGTGAAGTTGTGGGCGCGCATGCGGGCGTTGAAGCGTTCGAGGCCGAAGAAAATGGCGTCGGCACCGTTCTCCACGGCGGCGCGGGCACATTCCCAATCACCGGCAGGTGCGAGCAACTCCGGCCGGGCGTAGCGGGTCTGGACGGGCGCGGGCGATGGCGTGGGGACGGTGTCGGACATCGCCGGCAAGGTGGGGGCCTGACGGGATGGCGCAAGCCCGTTGGGTGGTCGGAGCCGGGATCATACGCCCGGCAGAGCAGCGGCGGGTATTAAAAATTCGGCGAATCCGGTAGGATACCAATCGCTGTAATCACCAAACCCGAAAACCACGGATTTCCCGATTAGGCACGGATTGGGCTTGGTCTAGCCGTGACCATCCGAGTGATCCGTGGCTAAAAGCGCAATCTACTGGGCACCTGCGTGTTCGCTTACCGCCCCGAGGCACTATCCAGTGCCCCTCGGGGATGCGCTCACGCGCATCTGCTCCAGAATCTGACGCCAGCTCATCCCCGCCAAAATCGGTTTTCGGGATTAAGCCGTTGGTCTGGGTCGTTTGGCCGGCGCGCTTGGGGTGGGCGGTCGCTCCAGCAGGGCTGGTCTCGGCTGTGGCCGAGCAGGGATTTACCAAGTCTGAAGCTCCGGTTGACTTAGCCGGTAGCTTTTTACCGTTGGGTGCGGAAGCGGTCGAAGAGCACGGCGCTCAGGAGAATGGCTCCGCGCACGATGTATTGGTAAAACGAGTCGATGCTGAGCAGGTTCATCGCGTTTTCGACGATGCCCATGATGAAGACACCGGCGATGACGTAGCTCATGCGGCCGACGCCGCCGGTGAGCGAGACGCCGCCGAGCACGCAGGCCGAGATGATGGAGAGTTCGATGCCCTGGGCGGTCTTGGGGTCGCCGATGCCCATGCGCGAGGCGAGCAGCACGCCGGCTAGGGCGGCGATGGCGCCTTGCAGCACGAAGATGGTGATCTTTACCCGGTCCACCGGGATGCCGGCGAGACGGGCGGCCTCCTCGTTGCCGCCGATGGCCAGAGTGTTGCGGCCGAAGAGGGTGCGGTTGAGCAGGAAGCCGAAGAGGAAAAACAGGGCGAAGCAGATCCAGACGGGCGCGGTGATCTGGAACAGCACGCCGCCGCGCTCGTTGTGGAAAACGGGAAACGCGGCGTTGGCGAGATCGAGCACGGCGTCGTTGGCGATGCCGATGGATTTGCCGTCGGCGAAGACAAAGGCGACGCCCTTGACCATCATCATGGTAGAGAGCGTGGTGATGAGCGGGTTGATTTTGCCCTTGGCCACGACTACGCCGTTGATGAGGCCGACAAGGGCGCCGAAGCCGAGGGCGGCGCCGAGCGCGAGCACGAGGTTGCCGGTATCCCTCAAAACGAGGGCGCAGAGCACGCCGCCGGCGGGGATGAGGGTGCCGACCGAGAGGTCGAAGTTGCCCGAGGCGAGACAGAAGAGCATCGTGGTGGCGACGATGCCGACGGTCGAAACCTGCAGGAGCACGCTCTCGGCGTTGTTGGGCGAAGCGAAGTTCGGCACCGTGAGCGAGCAGACGACGACCAGCAGGCCGAGGATCAGCAGCATACCAGCGCGATCGAGGAGGGCGGCGGCGCCGCCGGATTTGGAAGCGGGGGCAGTGGAGGGGCTGGCGGTCATGAGGAAGGGGGTGGAGTGTTTTCCGGCTGGGTTAGGCGGCGGCGGTGTCAACCGGCAGGGCGGCGGCCAGGACGCGCTCGGGGGCGGCGTCGGCGCGGGAAAACTCGGCCGCGAGCCGGCCCTGGCGCATCACGAGCACGCGGTCGGCGAGGCCGAGCACCTCGGGCAGGTCGCTGGAGACGACGAGCACAGCCATGCCCTCGGCGGCGAGTTTGAACATGAGCTTGTAGATCTCGCTCTTGGCGCCGACGTCGATGCCGCGGGTTGGCTCGTCGAGCATGAGGATCTTCACGTCCTCGGAAAGCCAGCGGCCGAGGATCACCTTCTGCTGGTTGCCGCCGGAAAGGTGCTTGATGAGTTGATCGAGCGAAGGGGTCTTGACCGCGAGGGCGGTGGTCTGAGCCGCGGCGTTTTCCCGCTCCCAGGTCTCGTTGATCACACCGCCGAAGCTGACGTGGCTCCGACGGGCGGAGAGATTGCAATTCTCCAGCACGGAGCGGATCGGGACGATGCCCTCCTTTTTGCGATCCTCGGTGCAATACACGATGCCGGCCCGGATGGCGTCGGCTGGGCGACGCACCGTCACCGGCGCGTCGTGGACGCGGATCGTGCCGGCCGTGGCGGGAGTGGCGCCAAAGAGCAGCTTGAGCAATTCGGTGCGGCCGGCGCCGACCAAACCGAAGAGTCCGAGGATCTCCCCGCGCGCGATGGAGAACGAGGCGGGGGCGCGCACGCCGGGGCCGGCGAGGCCGTTGACCTGGAGGGCGGCGGGGCCGTGGGCGCGGGCCTGGTAGCCGTAGACGTCGGCGATGTCGCGACCGACCATGTCCTTCACCAACACGTCCGGCGTGATGGCCTGGAGCGAGGCGTGGGTCCGCACGTGGGCTCCGTCGCGCAGGACGGTGCAGGCGTCGCAAAGCCGGAAGACCTCCTCCATGCGATGGGTCACGTAAAGGATGGCGCAGCCTTCCCGGCGCAGATCGCGGATGACGGTGAAGAGCTTCTCGATCTCGCGGGCGGAGAGCGAGCTGGTGGGCTCGTCAAAGGCGATGACCTTGGCGCCGCGGGTGAGGGCCTTGGCGATCTCGACCATCTGGCGCTGGCCGATGGGCAGGCGGGCGAGCTTGGTGGCGGGATCGATGTCCTCCCCGAGGCGGCGGAGCTGGCTTGAGGCGAGTTCGTTGAGGCGTGTCCGGTCAACGATGCCGCCGCGTTGCGGGAGGTGGCCGAGGTAGATGTTTTCCGCCACGGTCATTTCCGGCACTAGGTGAAGCTCCTGGTAGATCACCGCCACGCCGGCGGCCATCGCGGCGGAGGTGGAGGTGAACACGTGCTCCCGCCCGGCGAGGCGCAGGCAGCCGGTGGTCGGCTGGTGCGCGCCGCTGAGGGCCTTGAGCAGGGTAGATTTACCGGCGCCGTTCTCGCCCATCAAGGCGTGGACGGTGCCTTCCGCCACGCCGAAGCTGACGCCGCGCAGCGCGTTTACGCCCGGGTAGGTTTTCGTGATGGCGTCGAAGACGAGGTAGGGCTGGGCGACGTTGCTCACGTTACAGCGGGAAACGGGACGGAAGGGCGGGCGCGATGCGTGGGGGCGGGCGACCTTGAACTTAGTTGATGCCTTCCTTCTTGAGGATCTCCTCGAAGTTCTCGCGGGTGATCAGGATACCCTCGGAGCGGGTGTCGAGCGGGGGCGGGGTGCCGTCCTTGATCCACAGGTAGAGCATTTCGGCGGAGGCGAAGCCTTCCTGCGGGGCGGAGGCGAGCATGGAGCCGAAGAAGGGGGTAGGCTTGGGTTTGCGTAGTTCGTCGATGCAATCGGTGCCGTTGATGCCGACGCCGATGGCGGTCTCGGCGGTGAAGCCGCGACCCTCAACCGCGCGCACGGCGCCGAGCACGGCGGAGTCGTTCATGCCGAGGATGAGCCAGTGTTTGACGTCCGAGTGCTGGGTGAGGAGCACGCTGACGGCGTCGAAGCTGCCGGGGATGTCGGTGGTCTTTTGCGGGGCCTTGAAGATGCGGTCGGCGGGGAAGCCGGCGGCCTTGAGGGCGGCGATGGAGCTGTCGGTGCGCTCGCGGGCAGTGTCGAGTTCCTCGAAGGTCACCGCGCACACGGCGGTGTCGGCCGCGGACCAGCCGCGTTTCTTGAATTCGGCGGCGAGGGTCTCGCCCTGTTTGGTTCCGATGCGGCTGGCGGACATGCCGACATAGGGAACCTCGGTCATGAACTTGCCGTCTTTCACGAACTGGTCGTCCACGGTCACGACCTTCAGGCCTTTTTCGTTGGCGCGGCGCATGATCTGCGGCCCGAGGCGCACGTCGGGGGTGCAGATCACGAAGCCACTGGCGCCGGCGACTGCGAGATTGTCGATCGCGGCCATGGTTTTTTCGCCGTCCGGGACGCCGAGCTTCATGACCTCGAAGCCGTATTGGGCGGCGGCCTTGTCGGCGCCTTTCCACTCGTATTGGAACCAGGGTTCCTCGGGCTGTTTCACGAGGAAGCCGATCTTGATCTTGGCGGGGGCGGCCGAAGCGGAGGCGGAGTCCGGGGCGGTGGATTTGCCGCAACCGGCGAGGAATCCGAGGCAGAGCAGGGCGGGGGCGAGGCAGGGCAGGAGTTTCATGGAAGGAGCAAGGGGTGAATCGAATGCAGCGGGACCGAACGGTATTTCCAAGGGAGAAAACCGGCGGGTTTGTTCAATCTTTAGCGCGCAGCTCGCGCGGGCTCGATTCACGCCGAGACCCTCTTCGGTGGCGTAGGGCGGGGCGTGCGTCTCGACGCGCCTTCCAGTTCTGACAGTCAAGCCGCGGGCGGTGTCGTCATGGGGCGCGTGGCGAGGAGACTGGATTCACGAGTGAAACGGATATCGAGGCCGTTCATTCTCCTACCCCATGTCCACCCCGCTTTCGTCCCCTTCACGCGTGTTTGTTTCGCTCCAATCAATCGTTGGGAAGCCCGCCCGAAGCCGCCGGCTCGGGGTGTTCGGCGCCGTTCTGCTGCTCGTGGTCGGCGCCGCGCGCGCCGAGGTGACCCTGGCCAGTCCGTTCACCGACCACCTCGTGCTGCAACGCGAACTCCCCGTTCCGGTCTGGGGCAAGGCAGACCCGGGCGAGCGGGTGAAGGTGCGGCTCGACGGCCAGACGCGGCGGACCACGGCGGACGCCGCCGGGGCGTGGCGGGTGGAGTTGTCCGCGATGAAGGCCGCGACGAAGGGACGCGAGTTGGTCGTGACCGGTTCAAAGACGAAGACGCCGCTCAAGTTGAGCGACGTGCTGGTCGGCGAGGTGTGGCTCTGTTCGGGGCAGAGCAACATGGACTTCACGGTGGCGCGCACGGAGAAGTTTTACTTCGCCGGGGTGGAGAACGAGGTGGAGGAGGTCGCGGCGGCGAACCATCCGCTCATCCGCATGTTCACTGGCGAGTGGCGGAAGAGCGCCGTGCCGGTCGAGCGGGTCGGCGGCGCGTGGCAGGTGTGCACGCCGGAGACGGCGCGGGAGTTTTCCGCCATCGGCTACTTTTTCGCGCGGCGTCTGCGCCAGGAACTCGATGTGCCGGTGGGCATCGTGAAACTCACCTTCGGCGCGAGCTGCGCCCAGGCCTGGGTGCGCCGGGAGGCTATGGCTGCCGACCCGCGCACGGCGGCCGAGTTGGCGAAGTTCGACGCGGAGCTGGCCGCCTATCGGGCCGACACGGCCAAACGCGCGAAATACGACGCGCACCGCGCGGCCTGGGAGGCGGCGGCTGCCGAAGCCAAGGCGAAGGGGACCAAGCCGTCGCGCGCGCCGCGCAACCCCGATCCGGAGCAGGATCAGCATAATCCGACGGTGATGTTCAACGGCATGATCGCGCCGGTCGTCCCCTACGCGGTGCGCGGCGTGCTGTGGTATCAGGGCGAGTCCATCACCGGCCCGCGCGCGCTTTTCCCAGTCTGGAACGAGCTGCTCATCGGCGACTGGCGCTCGCTCTGGGGGCGCGAGCTACCGTTCTATTTCGTGCAACTCGCCAGCTATGGCGGCAAGGGCGATATCGCCGGCACGCGTGCGATGCAGGCGGAGGCGCTGCGTCTGCCCGCGACCGGCATGGCGGTGGCGATCGATGTCGGCGATCGGACGGATGTGCATCCCAAGAACAAGCAGGCGGTGGGCGACCGCCTGGCGCGGCTGGCCTTGGCGCGGACCTACGGGCGCGACGTGGTCGATACCGGCCCCGAGCCGGTGTCGGCCCGCGCCTCGAGCGACGGCGCGGTGGTGGTCACGTTTAAAGCGAACGCGGGCGTGCTGCGGGCGCCGGGCGGCGCGCCGGGCGGCTTCGAGCTGGCGGGGGTGGACGGCAAGTTTTTCGCGGCGGCCGGGACCTTAGCGGGCGACACGGTGATGCTGCGCGCCGAGGGCGTGACGGCGCCGCGCCGGGTGCGGTATGCGTGGGCCAACTACCCGGAGGCGGCGAACCTCGCCAACGCGGAGGGCCTGCCGGCGGCGCCGTTCAGGATGGAAGTGGGTCCTTGAGCCACGTCTGGGGCGTGTCTCGTTCGGCGAAGCGCAGGCCGTGCATGACGCCGCGCAGCTCGGCCAGGCCGCGCATGCGGCCGATGGCGGAGTAGCCGGGGGTGAGGGGGACGTAGTGGGTGAGGTCCTGCATCATCACGTGGCCGTGGTCGGGGCGGAGGGGGAGCCGCCAATCGGCGCGGCCGACGGCCTGGCGGCGGTCCTGCTCGTCGAGGAGGGTGCGAAGCACGGCGGGCATGTCCACGTCGCCGTCGAGGTGGTCGGCCTCGAAAAAAACGCCGGAGGGTAGGCGTTTGGTGGCGCGGAGATGGACGGCATGGATGCGCGGGGCGAAGCGGCGGGCCAGGGCGGGGAGATCGTTGTCGGGTCGGGCGCCGAAGGAGCCGGAGCAGAAGCACAGGCCGTTGGCTTCGTGGTCGGCGAGGGCGAAGAGCGCGGCGACGTCGTCCGCGGTGGAGACGATGCGCGGCAGGCCGAGGACGGAGAAGGGCGGGTCGTCGGGGTGGATGGCGAGGCGGACGCCGACCTCGGCGGCGACGGGCACGACGTGTTGCAGGAAACGGGCGAGGTTGGCGGTCAACTCGGCCCGGCCGATGCGCGAATAGGCGGCGAGGCGGGCGCGGATGTCGTCGAGGGTGAGGCCCCATTTCACGCCGGGGAACACATCGATGATGGTTTTGATGAAGGAATCGCGGGCGGGGTCGTCGAGCCCGGCCCACCAGCGGGCGGCGGCGGCGATTTGATCGGGGGTGAAGTCGGCCGCGGCGCCGGGGCGGCGCAGGGCGTGGAGTTCGAAGGCGCAGAACTTAACGGGGTCGAAGAGCAGGCACTCGGTGCCGTCGGGCAGGACGTGGCGCATGTCGGTGCGGACCCAATCGAGCACGGGCATGAAGTTGTAGATGACGGTGTGCACGCCCTCGGCGGCGAGGTGGCGGAGGGTTTGGGCGTAGTTATCCAGCAGGGTGCTGAGATCGCCGGAGCCGGTTTTGATGTCCTCGTGGACGGGCACGGACTCGACGGCAGTCCAGCGCAGGCCGGCGGCGGCGAGCTCCTCGCGGCGGGCGCGAATGGCTGCGCGCGGCCAGAGTTCGCCGTAGGGAATCTGGTGCAGTGAGGTGAAGACAGCGGTCGCGCCGGCGTGCCGGATGTAGCTCAGTGGCACGGGATCGGCGGGTCCGAACCAGCGGAAGGATTCTTCGAGAAGGGGGCGGGAGGTTTTAACCACAGAGGGCGCAGGCAGCGGACCTTTTAGACGCCGGAGAAGGCGCCGAAGCCGCCGTCGACGACGACGGTGGTGCCGGTGACGAACTTCGAAGCGTCGGAGACGAGGAAGTGGATGGCGCCGTGGAGCTCGTCGGCTTGGCCGAAGCGGCCGAAGGGAGTCATATTGCAGATGGTCTGGCCGCGGGCGGTGAGGGAGCCGTCCTCGTTGGTGAGGAGGCGGCGGTTTTGTTCACCGAGGAAAAACCCGGGGACGAGGGAGTTTACGCGGACTCCGCCTTGGGTGCGTTTGCCGAGATCGACGGCGAGCCAGCGGGTGAAGTTGTCCACGGCGGCCTTGGCGGCGGAGTAGCCGATGACGCGGGTGACGGCGCGGGCGGAGGAGGCGGAGGAATAGTTGACCACGCTGGCGGAGCCGGAGGCGAGGAGCGCGGGGGTGAAGACGAGGGTGGGGAGGACGGTGCCGTGGAGGTTGAGGGACACGACCTGCTCGAAGGCGGTGAAATCGAGGTCGGCGAAGGTCTTGTCGGGCGTGATGGTGGCGCCGGGCTGGTTGCCGCCGGCGCCGTTCAGCAGGGCGTCCACGCGGCCCCATTTCGCGATGATCTCGTCGCGGGCGCGTTCGAGGGCGGGGCGGTCGGACACGTCGGCGGCGAGGGCGAGGACCTCGGCGGCGGGGTGGGCGGCGCGGACCTTGGCGAGGGCAGCGTCGAGCTTGGACTGGGTGCGGCCGAGGTAGGCGACGCGGGCGCCCTGGCCGGCGAGGTAATCGGCGGCGGAGCCGGTGAGGGTGCCGGTGGCACCGGTGACGACGACGACTTTGCCGGCGAGATCAAAAAGGGAGGAGGTCATGGAAGGGGTGGTGGTGGTGGGTGGAATCAAGGTTGCCCGGCTGCGGGCAAATGCACCGAAGCGGAGAGGGGCAGGGCGAGGCGATGAATTTCTTTGGCGGCGAGGGTGGCGACACGGCGGGCGCCGAGCTCGGAATAATGGGTATCGTCCTGGATGCCCTGGGGGATGGCGGGGTGTTCGCCGGGGGCGAACCAAAGGTGGAAAGCCTTCGAGCCCTCCACGCCGGCCTCCTCCTCCATGCGGGCGGTGAGTTGGTTGAGTTCGAGGAGCGGGACTGTCTCCTCGGCGGCGAGTTCGCGGACGACGACGGGGTAGTCGCCGTGGGTATCGACGAGGTGACCGGCGGGGTCCCAACGGCGGCGGACGACGGAGGTGGCGAGGATGGGGTGGGCGCCGTGTTCGCGGGACTCACGGACGAAGCGCAGCAGGTTGTCGCGGTAGGCGCCGCGGGCCTCGGCGCCGACGGCGGGCTTGTCGAGTTTTTCGTCGTTGTGGCCGAACTGGATGATCACCCAGTCGCCGGGCTGGAGTTTCTCAACGACGGCGTCCCAGCGTTTTTCCTGGATGAAGGACTTGGTGCTGCGGCCGTTTTGGGCGCGGTTATCGAGCCGGGCGGGCGGCACGATCAGTTCGTTGAAGAGCTGGCCCCAACCGCGTTCGGGGTGATCGGGCTTGGTTTTATTTGCCGCGGTGGAGTCGCCGATCAGGTAAATGACCGGACCGGTGGGTGGACTGGCGGAGCGCACGGCGGCCGGGCTGAGCAGGGCGCAAGCAAGTATGACGAAGAGGCGGGGGAGGGGCATGGGTCCGTTTATTTTTCGTAGCGGGCTTCGATTTGGTTCCGGCCGGGTTGGATGGCGATTTTAAGGTAATGCTCGTCTTCGGCGACTGGTTGCAGAGCGGGATCGGCCAGGGTGATAATACGTCCGGGGCGTTTCGGTATGCCGAATAGGCCAAGGCAGTCGGGCGGGCTGGTGATGGTGGCCGTGAAGCGATCGTCGGTTTGGGAGAGCGTGACGTCGATATCGCCGCGGACGGTGGGCACGAACGCGTGGATGTGGTCGAGCGACCCCAGCTGTGGCGAGACGGTGTAGGAGGCGTAGCCGGGTTCGGTGGGGGCGATGCCGGCGGCGTATTGAGACAGGAGGGTGAGGGGCCCGCCGCTCCAGGCATGGTTGTAGCTGCCGCCGCCGAAGCCTTTTTCGCCGATGCCCCAGCCTTCCCAGAGGGTGGTTAGAGGGCTATCGAGTTGCTCACGGTAGCGCTCCTTCATGCGGGCCATGGCCAGGCCGGGCGCGTGGAGCTGAAAGAGCGCCTCCAGCACGTATTTTTCCATGTAGGGGCTGGCGTTGCGGTGTTTGGTCAGCACCGCGAGCAGCGCGGGGTGTTGCGCGGGGGTGGTGAGGCCGGCCACGACGGCGAGACCGTTGGCCCGGTCATCGGTGTCGCCCGCGTAGCCGGGGGAACGGTATTCGGTGCCGTTCCAAAGAACGCGGTTAAAGTTGGCGGCGATGCGCTCGCGGCGTTGTTGCCACTCGCCGAGATCGGCGGTGTCGCCGGTGACTTTGGCCGTTTCGAGGGCGGCCTCGAGGCAAAGGTAATACCAGGCGTTATCGAGCGCGCGGACGTCGATATTTTCGCCCCAGTCCGACCAGTCCCAGCCTCCGCTCCGATGGGCGATCAGGCCATCGGCATCGAAGTGCCAAAGATTCAAATAGCGCTTCACCGCCGGGTAGGCATCGCGGAGCGTTGCGGTGTCGCCGCTGTGGAGAAAATAGGTCCAGAAACCGTATTTGCTGATGCTGGCGAGCATCTGGACGGGCAGCTCGGCAGACCAGGTGCCGTCCCGGACTTCGCCCCTGCCTTTGGCGGGGATGCCGGCGGGAACAGGCGAGTAAAGGGTGCCGTCGTCGCGCTGCCAGTTAACCAGTTCGTAGATCGCCTTGCGGGTGAGTCGGGAGCCCCGCGGATCAAAAGTGTAGAAAACCTCGCCCAGCTCGTTGACCACGTCGCCCCACCACTGGGCGCGTTCGCGGTCGGGGCAGTCCATATAGGTGTCCCGCATGGTGATGTAGAGGGTGCGGGCGGCTTTTTTCCAAAGCAGGTCGAGGTCGGGGTCGCTGGAGGTGAAGGCGCCCCGGAACTCGGCGGCGTAGCCGGTCTCGCGATACTTCAGGCCCAGCACTTTTACGCCGGCGGGAATGGTGTAGAGCACTTCGTGACCGTTCATCCAGCCAAAGGCCTCGAATTCCTGAATGCCATCGCGGGTGAGGTATTTTGCATGAACGTTGGGCACGCCGCCGCCGAGAAAGTTGTCGGTGCGAAGGTCGATCTCGAGGCCGGCGGCGGCCTCGATCTGGAGCCAGGGGGTGACCTGAGCGTTGTAGGGTAATTTCCCGCAGAGGACGGAGCCGTCGCCGACTGCGGGCAGGGCGGGTGCGGCGACGTAGTCACGCAGGCCATAGTCTTTCCAAAGGGGGATGGGCCGCTCCACGAGTTGACCCCAGGGTGCGCAGGGAGGCTGGCCGAAGACGGAGGGGGTGGGCCAGGCTTCGGTCGGGTGGCCGGGTCGGTGCCAGCCGGGCTCGTCGGTGCGGGCGTCGAAGCGAAGGCTGGACTCGGGCAGGCGGCCGTTGGGCGGGGTGTCAGGCGAGGTGGAAAAGGCGGGATGCGGCGAGAGTTTCCAGGTGTCGTCGCTCACGAGATTATGGCCCGCTAAATCAAGGCTGAAATAGAGGCCCGACCGGCCGCTGTTTTGGTGGGAAAAACCGTGTTTGCCGAAATGCCAGACGAGCACGGCCAGGGTATTCTCGCCGGCCTGGAGATAGGGCGCCAGATCCACCCGGTCGTAGTAGGTATCGGCGGGTGAGGGCCCGCGTTTCAAGCCGCCCTCGCGGACGACCAGGGTGCCGTTGAGCCAGAGCCAGTATTTGGTGTCGGCGGCAATTTTCGCCTCGGCGGAGGGCGGGACGGCGGCGAGCGAAAAGGTCTTCACGTAGCGGGTCCACTGGTTGACCTCGGTTCTGGCCGGGCCGATCCAGGATGCGGGCTGCGCCGCCGGGAGAGAAGAGAATAGGGCCATAGTTAGCACGGTGTATAACAGAGCCAGCAGCCGGATGGCAAAGGAGGCTAAGGTGGGCAAAAGCGACATAAGGGGGGTGTGCGCATGGGGCTCGGGTGCAGATCTTAGGAAGCCCGTAGCCCATTGAGGTCGAGGATGATTTTAGCGACCGCGACCCCGGCGTCGATGGCCAGCAACTCAAGGTTCTGCCCGGCCAGGCGGATGTTGCCTTAGCACCTGCAGAGTTAAGTGCCGGTTTCGCTGGGTCACCACGTAAGGACTAGCAGGGAAACGGCTTGGCGGGGTAATTCGAAGTTCAAAGCGGCACGACCGCCAGTCAACGAGACGGGCTCGGGTGATCCCAGGACGGCGAGGGCACCGGCGGCCCGCAGTTGCGCATATTGTTTTTCGTTCGGGTCAGACGGGGAACCGAGGCGAACCCACTCGGCGTAGGCGTTGGAGTGGAACTCGTCGATGCGGTAGTGGGTGAGTTGGGCCTGACTGGTTCCGGACGGCAAGCCGGCGAGGTCCAGGGCGACGTGGGCGGGCGGGCCGGGCAGGTCGTCATCGTGGTAGTGCCAGACCAAGATGGTGAGGCGGTTCGGCTCCAGGCCGGTGAGCGCGGCGACGTCGGGTGCGCCGCGCACCCCGTCCCGGAGGATTGCTTCGAGCGGGACTTCAGCGGAGCTGCGGGACGCTACGCGCCGTCCGTTCATTTGGGCGAACAGGCGAAATACATTCAGCACGGGCAGGGCGACTCCGTTGCTCGCGAGCACGCGCTGGCCGGCAAAATATTTCTGGTCCTCAAACTCAAAAGCCCAGGTGACGGCGCCCTCCAAATTCACCCCGTGGCGGTCGGCGAGTTGGTGTTTTCGGGCGAAGCTGGCGGCGGTGTAGCTCGAATACATGGTGCCGGCGCGGTAGCCTAGTTGCGGACCTTGGCAGGCGGCGCAGCCATCGGGGTCGGACTCGCCGAGAATGATCGGTTTGGACTTTAAGGAGGGGATCGCGGCGATTTTGCGGAAGCCATTGTCGATGGCTTGAAGCTGGGCGGAGATGCCGAGGCGGACGTGGCCGTTGATGAAACTGGGCGAGCCTTTAGCGTGAAACGCCAGAAAATCAGTGGGTGTGCCGGTGCCGCCGGTGGCTTGGTTTTTCCCGCTTTCGATGTGCTTGAGGAAATCGTCCATGAAGGCACCGCCGCTGCCGGCGACGTGGGGGCCGCCGACCTTCGCGGTGGGCAGGGCGCGGCGGACGCCGTCGATGGCGTAGTCGTGCAGCTTGAACCAGTCTTCGCGGGTGCCTTTCCAGTAGTGCCCGTTGGGCTCGTTCCAGACTTCCCAATACCATTTTTCGACCTCGGCGCGTCCGTAGCGTTCGACGCAGTGTTTAGTCCACTGGTAGGCGAGTTCGCGCCAGCGTTCGTAGTCTTTGGGCGGGTAGGCCCAGCCGGTGATGATCTTTTCGTAGGGCAGACCGGGGCGCCACTCGTGCTGGTAGGGTGTCGGGTGGGTGGAGAGCGCCTCGGGCATGAAGCCGAGTTGGGCGAAGGGGCGCACGCCGCGGGCTAGGTAGGTGTCGAAGATGCGGTCCACCACGGTCCAATCATAGACCGGCCGGCCGGAAGCGTCTTCCGTGTAGATATTGGTGCTGCCCCATTTCAGGGCGGGGGTGCCGTCGCCTGAACTGAGCAGATTATGGGCGCGAAAATAAACCTGTTGCGGGGCGAGTTTGCCCAGGTCGGCGAGCAGGGCGCGGCCGTCCTTCATGGTGGCGTAGTTGGGCTCGTCGGCGCCGAAAAAACGCCAGATCGGGCGGAGTTCGCCCACGGGGTGGGCGGCGTCCACCTCGATGGTCACGGGAAAGGCTTGGGGTGGTGCGGAGGGCTCGGCGTGGGCCAGGCTGAAACCGACGAGCGCGAAAAGGCCGGCGGCGACTATACGGGGTGGTTTACGCATGGGGGGGGGAATGGGGTGCGCCAGAAACAAGCCGCCGCCTGGGCGGCAAGGTGTCGCCGGTCGGTTGAGTGTGGGGGCTGGGCCGGGGAACCAGCCGGATTACTCGGCGGTTTCGGGGGTGAGCCGGAGCACATGCCAGGAAAGTGGCGGGAGGGTCAGGGCAAGGGTGTTGTCCGAACCCAAGCTATGCGTGGGCAAGGACAGCGGGGCAATGGCGGCGGAATCGGGGCCGTTGGTGGTGTGGGGATCGGGTGCGGCGAGGACTTGGTGCTCGATAACTCGCCAGCGTGCGGTGCCTTCGAGACTAAGGGTAAACGTGGCGGGGGCGGTCTGGCCGCGGTGGAGGATAAAAACCGTGATATGGTCTCCGTCGCGGGTGGCGACGGCCTCGAGGTCGGGCGAGGGGCCGTGGGTGGGGGTTTCGGCGACAGGCGAACCGCTGAGGTGGGTGAAAAGCAGGGTGCCCCGGCCGTGGCGGGAGGCCTGGGCGAAGGGGTGAAAAATCGTCTGTCGCCAGGCGCCGCCTCCGGGTGCGGTCATGATGGGGGCGATCACGTTCACCAACTGGGCCAGGCAGGCGTAGCGCACGCGCCCGGATTGGCGGAGGAGGGCGAGCAGCAACCCGCCGACCACGAGGGCATCGGCAAAGGTGTAGTGTTGTTCGAGTTGGGGTGGTGCCTCGGCCCAGCGTTCGCACTTTGCTACGAAGCGGGCCATGTCCCAGACATTCCACTCGTCGAAGGAGAGCATCATGGTTTTTTTGTGGCGGTGTTTGGCCTTCACAAAGTCGCAGGCGGCGAGCACATCGCGTATCTGGTTTTCCATCACGACGGGGCAGGCCAGGTAGTCGGCGAGGGTTTTGTAGCCGGCCTCGCAGACGTAAAGGTGGATGGAGAGGGCATCGACCTGGCCGTAGCAGTGTTCCAGCACGACGCGTTCCCACTCGGCAAAGGCGGGCATGGCGGGCCCGGAGGAGCCGCAGGCGATGAGTTCGAGGGCGGGGTCGAACTGGCGGAGGGCATTCGCGGTTTCATTGGCGAGGCGTCCGTATTCGTCGGCGGTCTTGCGGCCAGTCTGCCACGGGCCGTCCATCTCGTTTCCGAGGCACCAGGTGCGAACGCCATGGGGTTCGGCGTAACCGTGGGCCTTGCGCAGGTCGCCGAATTTGGTGCCGGCGGGGGCATTGCAGTATTCGACGAGGCGCCGGGCATCGTCGAGGCCGCGGGTGCCCAGATTGAACGCCATCATCGGCTCCGTGCCGGCGGCTTTGCACCAATCCATGAACTCGTTGGTGCCAAATTGGTTGGTTTCGGTAACGCCCCAGGCGTAATCGAGGCGGCGGGGACGTTGGGTGCGGGGGCCGACGCCGTCTTCCCAGTCATAAGCGGAGACAAAATTCCCGCCCGGATACCGCACGAGGGGCACGTTTAACTCGCGCACCAGCTCGATCACATCGCGGCGAAAACCTTGCGGGCCGGCGGTGGGATGCCCCGGTTCGTAGAGGCCGGTGTAAACCGCGCGGCCAAGGTGCTCGATGAAGGAACCGTAGAGGCGCGGATCGATGGAGTTTTGGACGAGATTGGGGAAGATGCGGAGCTGCGTGGACATGAGAAAGGGGTAGCGTGCTTATAGGGGAGGGGCCGTTGCAAGGGAAGGGCCCGCAGTCGCGGGGCTTTGTGCTATGCTCTCGGCGCTGGATATTTTTTGAGGGGGTCTCTGCAAATCGAGGAAGTTTCCGTTTGACAGCCTGGGGTCGGAGCCGGTGTTTTCTTCCTTTTTATGAAAGTAGTTTCCTCCATCAAATCCGCGAAGAAGCGTCACCCTGACTGCCAAGTCGTCCGCCGCAAGGGACGTATCTACGTCATCAACAAGACCGACCCGCGCTACAAGGCGCGCCAGGGCTAATCCGGCTCGTGCCGATCTAAATCCTTAATTATCATGAAGAGCGAAGGCCATCCCACCCTCAACAACGTCTGTTTTCTCGACGTTGCCTCCGGTAAGAAGTTTCTGACCAAGTCCACGATGAAGTCCGCCCGCAAGGAAGTCATCGAGGGAGTTGAATATTTCGTCGTGATCCGCGACGTGACCATGGATTCCCATCCTGCCTACACCGGTGAGAAGCGCATCGTGGACACCGCCGGCCGCGTGGAGAAGTTCACCACCAAATTCCGCCGCAGCAGCTCCCCTATCGCCAAGAAGTAAGGTTCCACCTTTCTGATCTGGTTTTAAACCGCCGTGCCTGTCCGGGCCGGCGGTTTTTTCGTGTTTCGGGGTATCGACAGGCCAAGTCGCGCTTGCCTGAAGTCGATTTGCGCTGTGATTCGTTGCTGCTCCCATGGCCCTGCCGCTAAAACTTCTGATTCTCGATTGTGACAGCACGCTCAGCGCGATCGAAGGCGTGGATGAATTGGCGCGGCTGCGAGGTTCCGAGGTTTTCGCGCGGGTCGAGGCCATGACCCATCAGGCCATGGATGGGCGGATATCGGTTGAAGCGGTATTCGGCGAACGCCTTCGCATCATCCAGCCAACGCGCGCAGACGTGGCCGAGATTGGCCGTCGCTACATCGAGACGGTCGAGCCTGCCGCCGTTTCAGCTTTGGCGGCGGCGCGGTCGGCGGGTTGGACTCCCCTGATTTTGAGCGGTGGATTTCGTCCCGCGATCCGACCTCTGGCGGAATACCTGGGAATCGAGCGAGTGGAGGCGGTTGATCTGTTTTTCCAGCCTTCGGGAGACTACGCTGGCTTTGACGAGAGCTACCCGACGACGCGCTCAGGCGGGAAACCGGAACGCATCCGGGCCCTTCGTTCCGAGCTCGGGCCGGAACGGATCGTGATGGTGGGGGACGGTGTGAGCGACCTTGAGACCGCCCCCGAGGTGGATCTGTTTATCGGGTTTGGCCGCTACCTGAAGCGGGCCAAGGTCAAGGCGGAGGCGGCGGCGTTTGTCGAGACCCTGGCCGAGGTGCCGGCCCTGCTGCCATGACGATGCTCCCGCTGGCCACCGTTATTGCATCGCCTGCGTTCCCGCGGGCGGTCTCCAGCTACACCGATGGCGAAGGTGCGGGGCTGTGGACGACGCTCGCCGGACGGGTGGTTGCGGAGCCTTTCAATCTGGTGGCTACGGTCATTTTCCTGCTCGCGATTCTGCACACTTTTTTTGCGGGAGCCATCCGCCACCAGGCTCACCTCATCGAGGAACGCCATGCGAGCCGCCTGCGGGAGCGCCGGGAAAACGCTGGCAATGACAAGGCGAGCGATCGCAACGGCGACGGCGTGCCTGACGAGGTAAGTTTTCCGGGCCAAGTGTTGCATTTTCTGGGGGAGATCGAGGTGGTTTTCGGGCTCTGGGCGGTCGTGCTGGGGGTCGCGATTGCGCTTCATGCCGGGGTCGGCACCGCCATCGGCTACGTATCGGGGGTGAACTACACCGAGCCCCTCTTTGTCTTCATCATCATGGCGATGGCGGCAGCGCGGCCCGTGATCGATTTGGCGGGGGCCGGGCTCCGCCGGGTCGCGGCACTGGGCGGGGGCACGCCCTTCGCCTGGTGGGCGGCCCTGCTCGTGCTCACACCCATTCTCGGTTCGTTCATCACAGAACCGGCGGCGATGACGGTAGGGGCGTTGTTGCTGGCGCGGCGGTTTTACGCCTACCAGCCCAGTGTGCGGCTGCGTTACGCGACCATCGGGCTGCTCTTCGTCAATATCTCGGTCGGAGGCACGCTCACTCATTTCGCGGCGCCGCCGGTGTTGATGGTGGCAGCGCCGTGGGGCTGGGGCCTGGCGCACATGGCGTTGAACTTTGGCTGGAAGGCGGTGGTCGGCATAGTGGTCGCGACCGCGCTTTACGGGTGCATTTTCCGGCGTGAACTTGTGGTCCTCGCCAAGCGTGCCCCGGAGGCGAACGATGCCGACGAAGCGGGGCGCGCGCCGGTGCCGGCCTGGGTGACGGGGGTGCATCTGGGGTTTCTTGCGTGGACGGTGTGGGCGGCGCATTATCCGGTGCTCTTTATCGGTGGTTTTCTTTTCTTCGTGGCCTTCCTGCAGGCCACCGCTCACCACCAGACCCGTCTCGAGTTGCGCGGGCCGTTGTTGGTCGGGTTTTTTCTGGCGGGTCTGGTCATTCACGGCGGCCTGCAAGGTTGGTGGATCGCGCCGGTGCTATCGGGTTTGGCGCCCACCGCGCTTTTCTGGGGCGCGACGCTTCTGACCGCGTTCAATGATAACGCCGCCATCACCTACCTCGCCACTCTCGTGCCGGGCTTCTCCGACGCGGCGAAATACGCGGTCGTGGCTGGTGCGGTGGCCGGAGGCGGCCTGACGGTGATCGCCAACGCCCCCAACCCTGCCGGGCTTTCCGTCCTCCAGCGCTTCTTCCCCGAGGGATTTTCCCCCGTAAAGCTCGCCGCCGCCGCGCTCCTGCCGACCCTGGTCATGGCAGCGTGTTTTCTCCTGCTTTGATCTCCCGGCTCCGTGGCCGAGTTTTCCACTAGCGCCCGGGGGGCTTCCGCGCACCTTGGGTGCATGGGAATGTTCAAGCTTCAGGCCGACTACGCGCCGACCGGTGATCAGCCTCAGGCCATCGCCGCGTTGTCCGCCTCGCTGCTGGCGGGCAACAAGCACCAGACCCTCCTCGGCGTCACCGGCTCGGGCAAGACCTTCACCATGGCCAACCTGATCGTGGCGCGGGACCGGCCCACGCTGATCATCTCCCACAACAAGACCCTCGCCGCCCAGCTCTACTCCGAGTTCAAAAATTTCTTCCCGGAAAACGCGGTCGAATACTTCGTCTCCCACTTCGATTTCTACCAGCCCGAGGCCTACGTGCCGTCGTCGGACACCTTCATCGAGAAGGATTCCTCGATCAACGAGGAGATCGAGCGTCTGCGCATCGCCGCCTCTAGCGCGCTGGTGTCCCGCCGTGACGTGATCGTGGTCGCGTCCGTCTCCTGCATCTACGGCTTGGGTTCGCCCGACGACTTCAAGGAGTTGCGCATCCCGCTCGAGCGCGGCGCCATCCTCGCCCGCCAGACCCTGCTCCAGCGGCTGGTGGATAATCTGTATTCCCGCAATGACTATGAATTCAAGCGCGGCACGTTCCGCGTGCGGGGCGACGTGGTTGACATCATGCCGGCCTATCTGGAGCAGGGGCTGCGGGTGGAGTTCTGGGGCGACGAGATCGAGGCTTTGAGCGAGTTCGACCCCCTGACCGGCTCGGTCCTGCGGCGGCTCGACAAATTCGACCTCTACCCGGCCAACCAATACGTCACGACCAAGGACAAGCTCGGCTCCGCCGTGGATCGCATCAAGGCCGAGCTCGACGCGCGGGTGGCCGAGTTCGAAAAGCAGGGGCTGTTGCTGGAGGCCCAGCGCATCCGCATGCGCACTAACTACGATCTGGAGATGTTGCAGGAGATGGGTTTCTGCAACGGCATCGAAAACTACTCCCGCCATCTCGCCGGTCGTGCGGCGGGGGAGCGTCCGTTGTGTTTGCTGGATTTTTTTCCGCCCGATTTTCTCCTCCTGATCGACGAGAGCCATGCTTCTGTGCCGCAGATCGGCGGCATGTTCAACGGCGACCAGGCCCGCAAGAAGGTGCTGGTGAACTTCGGCTTTCGCCTGCCCTCCGCGCTGGATAACCGGCCGCAGAGTTTCGACGAGTTCATGTCCATCACGGATCAGATCGTCTATGTTTCGGCCACGCCGGCGAAGTTCGAATTGGAGCGCTCCGCGATAATCGCCGAGCAGGTGATCCGACCCACGGGCCTGCTTGATCCCGAGATCACGATACGCCCGACCAAGGGGCAGGTGGAGAACCTGATCGCCGAGTGTCGCCTCGCGGTCGAAGCCGGTGAGCGGGTGCTGGTGACGACCATCACCAAGCGTTTGTCGGAGGACCTGACGGCGCATTTTCGCGAGGCCCGGCTGAAGGTCGAGTATCTGCACAGTGATATCGACGCGATCGAGCGGGTCGAGATTCTGCGCAACCTGCGCCTGGGCAATTTTGACGTGCTCATTGGCATCAACCTGCTGCGCGAGGGCCTGGACCTGCCCGAGGTCGCCTTGGTGGCGGTGCTCGACGCCGACAAGGAGGGCTTTCTGCGCAGCGAAACCTCGCTCATCCAGACCTCGGGTCGCGCCGCGCGCCACGAGCGGGGACGGGTGATTTTTTACGCGGACGTGATGACCGAGTCCATTCGACGCACGATTGAGGTCACCTCGGCGCGTCGGGCCAAGCAGCTCGCTTACAACGCCGAGCACGGGATCACGCCGCGCAGCGTGAAGCGTTCGCAGCAATCCAGCCTGCACGTTTACGACGGTTCCGGCGTGCGGGCCGAGGAGCCCAACGCGCTGGCCGAAGGCGGCCCCGAGGACGTGGCGGCGGTCATCGCCGAGTTGGAGCAGGACATGGCCGACGCCTCGGCTCGGCTGGAGTTCGAGCGCGCGGCGGTGCTGCGCGACCAGATCCAGGCCCTGCGTTCGGGCGATTTCCGCAAGGCCGCGCAGGCGCCGTCCGGCAAGGGTGGAGGCGGCAGAGGTAAAGCCCGTGCCGGCGCGTCCGCCGGGCGGCGGCGTTGAGCCGTGCCGCGCTCAGCGACTCCAGTCCAGCATGCGCTGGAGGGGGGCGAGGGCCGCGCTGCGGATTTCCTCCGGCAGCTCGATGGCGGGGCGCATGAACTTCAGCGCGTCGCGCACCTTCTCGATCGTGTTCATCTTCATGAAACGGCAGTCGTTGCACGCGCAGGTGTCGGTCGGGCCGGCGATGAAGGTCTTTTCCGGCACTTCGCGACGGAGGCGGTGGAGCATGCCGCTCTCGGTGACCACGATGATGCGCTCGGCGGGGGAGTTTTTGGCGAATTTTACCATCAGCTCGGTCGAGCACACCTCGTCGGCGAGGTCGCGCACCGCCTCGACGCACTCGGGGTGGGCAACGACGGGGGCGTCGGGAAACTTCAGGCGGACGCGTTCGATCGCCTGAGTGGTGAAGAGCACGTGGGCGTAACAACTGCCGGGCCAGAGCTGCATCGCGCGGCCGGTTTTTTGGGACACCCACTGGCCGAGGTTCTGATCGGGGACGAAGAGGATTTCGCGGTCGGCGGGGACGCGTTGCACGATGCGCTGGGCGTTGCCGCTGGTCACGATCACGTCGCTCAGGGCCTTCACGGCGGCCGAGCAGTTGATGTAGGCAACGACGTAGACGCCGGGGTGGGCGGCCTTGTAGGCGGCGAGCCGCTCGGCGGGGCAAGAGTCGGCGAGCGAGCAACCGGCGGCGAGGTCGGGCAGCAGCACGGTGCGGCCGGGGTTCACGATTTTCGCCGTTTCGGCCATGAAGTGGACGCCGCAGAATAGGATCACGTCGGCCTGCGCGGCCTGCGCCTGGTAGCTGAGCCCGAGCGAATCGCCCACGAAATCGGCCACGCGCTGGATCTCCTCGTTCTGGTAGTTGTGCGCGAGGATGACGGCGTTGCGCTCGCGTTTAAGGGCGAGAACCTCCTCCTGGATCGCGCTCAGGGGCGGCGGGGTAGGGCGGGGCGGGAGGACGAGGGGCTCGTAGTCGATCACGGGAAGAGGGATCAGATTTTGGGGTTCGTGGCCTGGCGAACCAAGTCCACCAAGATTTTGAACTCGGGGCGCTTGTGGAGAGGCAGGAGGTCCGGGTCCTTGGCCATCCAGTCCGCGTCGTCGTAGCCGAGGGCGATGGACTCGGCGAGGATGGCGAGGGCCTCGGCGGGGCGTTTGGAGAGGGCGAGGCTGCAGGCTAGGTTGTAGCGGGCGGTGGCGTTTTCCGGCTGCAGGCGGACGAGTTTACGGTCCATTTTCAGCCCGTCGGCGATGCGTCCCGCCTTGGTGTAAAGGCCGCCCAAGATTTCGACGACCTCGGTGTAGGAAGGATCGCGGCGGAGGATGCTCTCGTAGAACGAAATGTCGAAGGTGTGGTCGTCTTTGCGGGCCATGGTGAACAGAATGCGGAGGCGGCAGAAAACGGCAAGCCGACCGGCGCGGGCGAACAAAAAGCACCGCCTCGTGCGGGCGAAGCGTCAGGACCGGTGTTTACACCCGCCGGCGGCCTTCATGGCATCGCAGGTGGCGCTGACCTGGAGGCGCTGGGAGACCGGGGTAAGGCCGAGCTTGGAGGAGACGGTGTTGCCATACCACGACATGAACGGCGCGCTGATCTCGAAGATCTTGTCGCAATCCACGCAAATCACCTGGGCCACCTGCGCGGTGCTGTCGGCGTTAGGTAAATAATATTTCAGGCTGCGGCCGATATCGACTTCGCGCAGCACGCCGCTGCCGGTCAGGTGGGGCAAAGTTCGGTAGACCGTGGCTCGCGAGACGGATTCGTCGAGCAGGCGGGCGTGGACCAGCAATTCCTCGGCGGTAAAATGCTCCACCTGGCCGAAGGCGGCATCGAAAATAGCCAGTCGCTGGTTCGTGATGCGGAGGCCGTGCGCGGCGAGATGGGTGCGGAACTTTTGGCGTGCGCTTTCGATGGCTTCAGGAGTCACGGATTTAAGTCTCATTTGTGTCTCAATAATGTCAACCATGCCGGTGTTTGGGGTCGCGGGGAAATACCCCGGCAGAATTTGCCCGCCGCGTCCCGTGGGGCGGTCCGAGGTGTTGGTTGCGGGATTGATACATTTTTATTTCCTTATACTGTAGTAATTAAGAACCAATTAATTTTATGCGGTATCGGTTTTGCTTAGCAGTTTTGCCTCAAGTGGCATCCGTGTATGAAAGCCCTCACTTCCCCCTTTGTTTCCGCTTTGCTCGCCTCGCTGCTTTCGGCGGTGGTGGTGCTGGCTTGGCTTTGGAAAACGACCATGGGTTTGATCGCGCAGCGCCAAGGGCAAGTCGCCCAACTAGTGGAGGAGTCGCGACCGGAGAAACCGTGGGATTTCTGGACTGTTGAGATCGAGACACTCGCCAAAGAGTTGGAGCAAGCGCGGGCGGAAGTGGCCAAGCGGGAGACCGAGCTTGCCGTGCGGGAAAAACGTATTGCCGAGGAGGCCTCTGAACTGGAGCGCACGCGTGCCCAGATCGAGGCCATGCGCAGCGAGATCGACCGGCAGTTGATCGAGGTCAAAGACACGGAAAAAAAGAATCTCAAGCCACTCGCGGCGACTTACAGCCAGATCGCCCCGGCCGGGGTTTGGGCGGGCTGAGTCCGGGGGCGGCGGAGACGCTCACCGGCGCGGTGGCGGCCTTGCTCGCGCTGGCCTTGCGGATCGCGGCGCCTTTCATCGCCTTGAATTTCGTGATCACGCTCGGGTTTGCCATCCTGGGTCGGGCGGTGCCGAAAATGAACGTGTTCATTGTCAGCTACGCCCTGCGTTCGATCATGGGTTTCACGCTGCTGGCCGGGGCCGGCGCCCTCATCGCGCGCTACCTTTCCGGTGCTTTTGACCAACTCCCCTGGACGATGCTCGAGTTGGTGGGGCGGCGTTGAGGTTTCGGCGGTAACCTGCCCCCGGCGCTGGCGGCCCGGGCACAAGTGTGCAGAGTGGCTGGCTACTCCATGCCCAAGATGCGCAAAAAATCCGATTTACCGACGAAGGTCTGCGTGGTCTGCGGTCGGCCTTTCACGTGGCGGAAGAAATGGGAGAAGGTCTGGGATGAGGTGAAATATTGCTCGGATGGGTGCCGCCAGCGGAGGGCGTCGGCGTGAGCCGCGCGGTCTTCGTGGCCAAGGTGGATTTGCCGGTTTCGGCGGCCGCGGCTTTCGCCTGGCATGAGCGCGCGGGAGCGCTGGCGCGGTTGACGCCGCCTTGGGAACGCGTGGTGGTCGAGGCCCAGGCGGGCGGGGTGCACGACGGAGCGGAGGTGCGCCTGCGGGCGCGGGTGGGGCCGTTTTGGGTGCGGTGGGTGGTCCGGCATCGTGATTACCAGGCGGGAAGGCTTTTCCGGGACGTGGCGCTCCGCTCGCCCTTTGCGTATTGGGACCACCGGCATGAGTTCAGCGATCTGGCCACGGGCGGGAGCGAGTTGCGCGACCGGATCGAGTATGCCTTGCCGGGCGGCGCCCTGGGGCGCTGGGCGGGTGGCGCCTTTACCGCCGGCAAGCTCGCGGCGATGTTTGCCTACCGTCATGCGGTCACGCGGGCGGATCTGGCCTTCGCCCACGCGGGGGCGGGGGAGATGCGTCCCTTGCGGATTTTGGTGAGCGGGGCCTCGGGCTTGGTGGGGCGGGCGCTGGTGCCTTTTTTGACCACGCAGGGCCACGAGGTGGTGCGCTTGGTGCGAGGCTCCGCGCGCGGGCCTGAGGAGGTGGCTTGGGATCCGGCCGGGGCGGATGGTTTACTGGATTTAAGTTCTGCGGGGCGGCTTGATGCCGTCGTGCACCTGGCGGGTGCGGGCATCGCCGATGCGCGCTGGACGGAGTCCCGGCGGCTCGAGATCCGCGACAGCCGGGTGCGGGGCACGCGTTTGCTGGCGGAGGCCCTGGCGCGGCTGGACCAGCCGCCATCGGTGGTGGTGGGCGGGTCGGCCACGGGGTTTTATGGCGCGACGGGGGAAACCGTGGTCGATGAAAGCGCGCCTCCGGGAGCGGGCTTTTTGGCGGGGGTCACCCAGGCTTGGGAGGAGGCGTGGGCGCCGTTGGCGGGGAAGGGCACGCGGCTGGTTTTTCTGCGGACTGGCGTAGTGCTATCCCCGGCGGGCGGGGCCCTGGCGAAGCTCTTGCCTGCGTTTCAGCTGGGGCTGGGCGGACCGGTGGGGGATGGGCGGCAGTGGTGGTCTTGGATCTCGATCGACGATCTGGTCGGCGTGATCGGTCACGCCTTGCGCGCGGAGGCGGTGCGGGGGCCGGTCAATGCCGTCGCGCCGGAGCCAGTGCGGAGTGGCGACTTCGCGGCGGCCTTGGGTGCGGCGCTGCGGCGTCCGGCGTTTTTACCGGCGCCGGCCTGGGCCTTGCGCCTGGCGCTTGGCCGGGGCTTGGCGGACGAGGTGTTGCTCGCCAGCCAACGCGTGCGGCCGGGCGTGCTGGCGGCGACGGGTTACCGCTTCCGTCACGAAAAGGTGCTAGCGGCGTTGCGTCATGTGCTCGGGCGGTTTTGATGACCCTCTTTTTCGCACATACATGCACCATCAGACACTCATCATCGGGGCCGGCATGGCGGGTTTGTTGACGGCGCGGGTGCTGCAAGAGGCCGGGGCGCGGGTGACGGTTTTTGAAAAAAGCCGCGGCCTGGGCGGGCGCCTCGCCACCAAGCGGGTAGGGGACGCGGTCTTTGATCAAGGAGCGCAGTATTTCACGGTCAAAGACCCGCGTTTCGCGGCTTGGGTCGAGCGCTGGGAGACGGCCGGAGTCGTGGCGCGCTGGCCGGATGGCGAGCGCATGCGCTACGTGGGGCGACCGGGCATGACTGCGGTGGCGAAGGCCCTGGCCGAGGGTTTGGACGTGAAACGTGAGCACAAGGTGACGGCCATCGGCAGTTGCGGCGACCACTGGTGCGTGGATGTGGAAGAGCACGGCTGCCTGCGGGCGGAGCGCATCATCCTGACCGCGCCGGTGCCGCAAGCTGTGGCTTTGTTGAAGGCGGGCGATTTTGTGTTGCCGGAGGCCCTGGCGACCCGGCTGGCGGCTTTGACCTATGATCCGTGTCTGGCTTTGTTGGTCACGCTGGGCGGGCGGTCGCGCTTGCCGGCGGAGGGGGTGCGGCGGGAAGCCGGCTCGATTCGCTGGGCGGCGGATAACCAGGCCAAGGGCGTCTCGCCCAACGTGGCGGCGGTGACCCTGCACCTCGCGCCGGATTTTTCCTCCGAGCATTACGGGCGCACGGATGCGGAGGTCCTCGAGCTGGTGCGTTCGGAGGCCGAGAATCTCATCGGCGCGCCCATCGCGGGGGCGACTTTGCACCGCTGGAAATTCAGCCACGCCCGCGCGACCGATCCCGAGCCCTTTTTCTGGTGGCCGGAGGCTAAACTGGGTTTTGCCGGGGACGCTTTTGGCGGGCCGCGGGTCGAGGGCGCCGCGGTTTCGGGGCTGGCCCTGGCGGAGTGCATCCTGGCCGAGTTGGCCCGGGGGCCGGCCTGAACCAGACTGCGGGCATGCATGATGTCGTGATAGTCGGGGCGGGAATGGCCGGGCTTACCTGCGCGCGCGCCTTGCGGGCCAAGGGGGCGAGTTGCGTGGTGCTGGAGGCCGGCGACGCGGTGGGCGGGCGGGTGCGCACGGATGCAGTGGGCGGCTTCCAGTTGGACCGGGGGTTTCAGGTCTTGCTCACCGCTTATCCGGCAGCGCGGCGGTGGCTTGACTACAAGGCGCTGGGGCTGGGTCGCTTCGAGCCCGGGGCCCTGGTGGCCACGCCGGACGGCGAGGCACGGTTGAGCGATCCCTTTCGCCGGCCCGCACGCTGGCTGGAGACGTGGCGCGCACCGGTGGGCACAGCTGGGGACAAGCTCCGCATCGCGGCGTTGCGCTTTGCGGCGACGGCCGGCGAGGACGAGGCGGCTTGGGCCAAGGGCGTGAGCGCGGAGGGCGCTATGCGCACGACGGCGGAGGAGCTGGTGGCGCGGGGGTTTTCGCCGAAAATGCTGGAGCGGTTTTTGCGGCCCTGGCTGGGCGGGATTTTTCTCGAACGCGATCTGAAGACACCGGCGGCCATGTTGTTTTTCGTTTATCGTATGTTTGCGCGGGGTTACGCGGCCTTGCCGGCGGGTGGCATGCAGCGGATACCGGAGCAACTCGCCGCGCCGCTCGGGCCAGACGGTGTGGTTTTGCGGGCGAGGGTGGCTCGCACCGAGCCCGGGGCGGTCGAGCTGCTCGACGGCCGGCGGGTGCCGGCGCGGCATATCGTGGTGGCGACGGAGCGGGAGGAGGCGACGCGACTGATCGACGAGATCGGCGGCGCGGCTTGGCGCAGCGTGATCAATGTCCAGTGGGCGGCGTCCCGCAGCCCCTTGGGCGGCGAGCCCGTGCTGTGGTTGAACGGTCGCGGGCGTGGTCTGATCAACAATCTGGTGGTGCCGAGCGACGTGGCAACCGGCTACGCGCCGGCCGGGCAGGCGCTGGTCTCGGCCACGGTGCTGGGTGAGGCGCCGGAGGATGACGGGGAGCTCACGCGGGCACTGGGCCTGGAATTGGCGGAGCGTTTCGGGGAGGAAGTCTGGACCTGGCGACCGCTGGCAGTCCGGCGTATCCGCCGTGCTTTGCCGGTGCTGCCCGCCTTGGGGACCGGGCGTGTGCCGCGCGAGGTGCGGACGGGGCTATGGGTCTGCGGCGATCACCGCGCCTCCGCCTCGATCGAGGGCGCGATGGCGTCCGGTGAGGCGGTGGCTGAGGCAATCTTGGCCCGGATCGGACTCGGCACGGCTAGCGTGGCCCGCTGAGTTATTTAGGGTATTAACCCTAATTCAAGATAGGGTTTTTAAAGGGCTCTAACTGGGTAGGGTAACCTCGCCGATATGGGGAGGGGGCGGGACTGATTGGGTAGTTGTGGAAAACAACTGGGTAAACGATCTAGGGCATAATGGGGCAGCAACCGTCTGCCGTAAAACGGTCGATAAAACTAGAGTGGTGGCATGACCACCGCCGCTACCTCCCGACTCCTTCGGCACTTCCTCGGCTGCACGCTTTTGATTCTCTCGGCGGTCAGTGCGGCGGCGCTTCCGGCCTCGTTCCGGCACGGTGCCTTGGCCAAGTCAGTCGGTCCGGTTTCTATGCCGGTGGCGGTGGCAGATGCCACGACCCTAGCCTCCAAGAAGGGTGACCGCGTGGTGCGGGTTGAGGGCAGTTCGATGCTGCCCTACTTTGGCGATGGTGCGGTCCTGATGGTCCGCAAGGGTGCGGTCGAGGATTTGCGCGAGGGCATGGTGGTTCTTTACCGCAATCGTTTCAACGAGTTGGTCGCCCACCGTATCGAAGGTCGCAGCGGTGATGGTTGGCTGGTCCGCGGCGCCAACAACGCCAGCGCCGACAGCACTTTGGTCACGGCCGGCAATTTGCTCGGCACGGTCTATGCGAGTTTCTACACCGACGCCGTGGCGGTTGCAGGCCTGGCCGCGACCGAGGTCGCCCTGGCTGCGTCGGCGCGCTGAGCACCCCCGGCTCACCGGACTGCTGGGAGGACCCCAGCCGGGCTCAGTAGGTCGGAATCGAAGGGTCGATGCGCTCGGACCACGCGTGGATGCCGCCGGCGACGTTGGCGACGCGCGGGTAGCCCTGGCTTCGCAGCCATTCCGTGACGCGCAGGCTGCGCCCGCCGTGATGGCAGTGGATCAGCAGAAGTTTTTCCCTCGGCAGTTCCGGGGCGTCCATGTGTTCGGGGATGCGACGCATGGGCACGAAGAGGGAGCCGGCGATCCGGGCGGTCTCGTATTCAAACGGCTCGCGCACGTCGATCAGCGCGGTGTCGCCAGGATGGGCGGCGAGCAGGTCGCGAGCTTGCTCGACGGATATTTCCAAGGGAATGGAAGGGGCGGGATTTTCGGCCATGGGGTCAGCCTGTAAAACCCGGGCGGCGGCGCAACTGCGACGTTGCGCGCTGGCCGGGCGGGCGGTGTAGTTTTTACCACCATGGCCAAAGCAAAACCTGCCAAACCTACCCGGTCCGCCCAAGAAGCTTCTGCGTCCGAACCCTACGTGGTCATCATCGCCGGGGGTAAGGGCGAGCGTTTCTGGCCCCAGAGCCGGGCCGCGCGGCCCAAGCATCTCCTGCCGGTGGTCGGCACCACGCCGCTGCTGGTCCAGACCCTGGACCGGGTGAGGGGCATCGCCCCGGCGAAAAACACCTTCGTCATCACCAGCGCGGTGCAGGCCCGCGAAGTGGCCCGCGTATGCCGGGGCCTGATCCCGGCAGCGAATGTCGTGGCTGAGCCGGCCGGTCGCGATACGGCGGCGGCGGTCGGTCTGGCCGCCGCGCTGGTCGGGGCGCGCGATCCGCAGGGCGTTTTTGCGGTCTTGCCGGCGGATCATGTGATCCACGACACGAAGGCCTATCAGCGCGATTTGCGGGCGGCCTTCGCGGCGGCCGGTGCGGCGGCTGTCATGGTGACGATCGGGATCGCGCCGACCGAGCCGGCGACGGGTTTTGGCTACATCCAGCGTGGCGGCGAGTGGGGCCGGGTGGGCGCGGGCAAGACCGCCAAGATTGTTTACGAGGTGAAGCGCTTCGTGGAGAAGCCCAAGGCGGACGTCGCCGCCTCCTATCTGGCGTCCGGTGACTACGTGTGGAATGCGGGCATGTTTGTCTGGAGTGTGCCGGTGGTCGAGGCGGCCTTCGCCGCCCATGCGCCCGAGCTCGACGCCGGTCTGGCCAAGATCCGCGCCGCCCTGAAGAAGAAGCAGGTGCTCGCAGCGGTGTTGCAGAAAGTTTACCCGGCGCTGGTCAAAATCTCCGTCGACTACGCGCTGCTCGAGAAATCAACCAACGTGGTGATGGTGCCGTCCTCGTTTGATTGGGATGACGTCGGCGCCTGGCCGGCGGTCGCGAAGCATTTTCGCCCCGATGCCGCCGGCAACGCGGGTCGTGGCGAGGTGATCGTGGAGCAGGGCGGCGGCAACCTCGTCTTCGCCGAGGCGGGGCACTTGGTGACCTTGCTGGGGGTGGATGATCTCGTCGTCGTGCACACCAAAGATGCCACGCTGGTGATGCCGAAGGCCCGTGCGCAGGACATCAAGGCTCTCCTCGCCAAGGTCGCGCTGCGGCCGGACGCGGCCAAGTTGCTCTGAGCGACACGAGGCCACCGAGTGGCCGACTGCATATGCGTTTCCTTGGCATCGACCTCGGCACCCGGCGGATCGGTCTGGCGACGGGCGACGAGCTCGGCATCGCCACGCCCCTCCCCGCGCTGGTCGAGGCCGATGCGGCGGCGCGGCGGGTTTCCCTGGCGACGGTGGTAAAGACGCGCCGCATCCAGGAGATCGTGCTCGGTCTGCCGCTCAACATGGATGGCAGTGAAGGATTCAAGGCCAGGGAGGCGCAGGCCTTTGCAGAGGAGCTGCGCGCCCAGTTCGGCTTGCCCGTGCATCTCGTGGACGAGCGGCTCACCTCGCATATCGCCGAGAGCGGCATGAACCAGAAGCAGCTCCGCGAGATTCGCGGCAAGGGCATCATCGACTCGCGCGCCGCGGCGGTGATCCTGCAGGACTACCTCGATCAACGTTACCCGCCGGGTTTAACGCTTCCGTCCGAGGGCTAGGCGCGGGCCGTAAACCATTGCGAAGCCCTGTTGCGCCGCCGGCGTTGAGGTCCTGTCCGCGGACCGCTGTGGTTTTACCAATCGCAGCCCAGGCAAAATGGTGGGCCCACTCGGACTTGAACCGAGAACCAAGGGATTATGAGTCCCCTGCTCTAACCGATTGAGCTATAGGCCCGTCGCCTGATGGCGGAGAGGGAGGATTCGCTGGTGGGGCGGGCGGGTGCAAGCCTTGGCTGCAAGGCCGACGGCCCCGGGTTCATTTCGCCTCCAGGCGTAGCACGGTGATGCTGTGCGCCGGGAGCTTGTGCGTGAACACGGCTCCGACGCCCTTTCGTTTAGTCACGATGGGAATCACCGTCGTGCGGTCGGTGATCGAGTTGGTGGTGTCGGGCGCGGCCGAGAGGGTCTCGACCCGGGCGGTGGAACCGATGCGGCGCGCCCCGGCCAGGCGGATTTCCACGTCGCGGGCGTCGGCCTCGGTGTTGACCAGTTTCAGGAAAACGAAGCCGTCGCGGGTGGCGCGGGTGGCGGCGGCGTGAAGCGGGGCGCCGCCGGTCTGGACGGGTTTCAGTAGGGCGTCGCCGACCTGCGTGCTATACATCCTAAAGGCGTGGTAGCTGGGGGCGCCGAAGGAGTTCAGGGCGTCGTAGCCGATGAGGTTGGGGCGCCACTGGTAGCCGTTCACGTTGGCGAAGAGAGGGGCGTAGCATTGCATGGTCACGAAATCAGCGTGGCGCTCCATGGCGGACATCCAGGCGGCGTCGCCGAGGGCGGCCTTCATCGTGGGGGTGGGGGCGAGGCCTCTCGACTTGGCATCCCAAGGCGGAAACGCGGTCTCGTGGGCGGCCCACTCGCCGACGAAGATCTCCGGGCCGGAGCGATCGTAGCGGTCGAAGTGGGTGGGTGAGTCTTTCAGGAAGGTCTCGGTGTTGCGGTAATAGTGCTCGTCGAGCACATCGGGGCGCACGCTGTGGACGCGTTTAGCGGCGGGCTGTTCGTTGCCGATGCTGGAGATGCACTTGAGCGAAGGGTAGGCGCGATTGATCGCGGCGGCGAACTGGGCGTAGCGGGCGTCGTAGCTGCCGGATTTGTCGAACCAGTCTTCGTTGCCGATCTCGACGTAGCGGAGCGGGAAGGGCTCGGGGTGACCATCGCGGGCGCGGAGGGCGCCCCACTTCGAGGTCACGGGGCCGACAACGTATTCGATTTCGTCCAACGCCTCGCGGATGAAGGGTTCGAGGTCGGGGCCGGGCTTCACGTAATCTCCCTTGAGGGAATACCCGGCGTAAAGGCCGAGCAGGGGTTCGGCGCCCATGTCCTTGGCCCAGAGCAGAAACTCCATCAGCCCCATGCCGTCGCTGGAGCGGTAACCCCAGGGCCCGGGGTGGCCGGGGCGCTGGTCGAGGGGGCCGATGGTTTCCCACCACTTGAAGCGGGTGTCGATGGTGTCGCCCTCGAGGTAGTTGCCGCCCGGGAAGCGCAGGAAGCCGGGCTTCAGGTCGACCAGCATTTGCATGAGGTCGGGACGCAGGCCGTTCGGGCGGTTTTTCCAGGTGGGCGGGAAAAGCGAGACGAGGCCGAACCAGACGGTGCCGGGTTGCTCGACCGTCAAGGTGAGCCGCGCCTGGGTGGTCGGGACGACCTTGCGGCCGGTTTTCAAGACCACCTCGTAAGCGGCCCAGTCGGAGCCGAGGCGGTCCACCCGGCCGCGAGCATAGACGGTGGCGCCGTCGAGGCTGGTGATCGCCACGGTGAGCGGTCCGGTGAAGCCAGGCGCGGCTTTGGCGCGAAACGAGGCGCGGTAGCGGGTGGAGGGCTTCACCGGGATGCCCCAGTAGCCCTCGTTGGCCACGCCGACGGGCGCGGCGGGGCTGGCGGCGGTGGCGTCGAGGCAGAGGCTGACGGGGATAACGGCGTTGAGCGGCTGCTTGGGGTCGAGCGCGATGGACGCGGCGGCGGGCGCGGCCGCCACGACGGACCAGTGGACGGGTTTCACCGGGTCGTCGCGAAAGGCGCGGTTGCGGAGCAGCTCGGCGTAGAGGCCGCCGTCGTAGCTGAAGTTGATCTCCTCGGTCATCAGACCGTAGTGGATCGGGCTGACTTTTCCGGCCGGGGCGGAGAGGTCGATGGCGATCGTCGCGGGCTCGGGCGCCGCGGCGGCGGCGAGCGGGAGAAGCAGGGCGGCAAGCAGTGCGAGTGGCAGGCGGGGTAGCATAGGGGGAAGGAGGGGGCCGGAGCCGGCCCGGCGGGTTATCCGACCCGGCGGCGGGCGGTGAGCTGTTGCAGCACGATAAACACGAAGAGCAGTCCGCCCACGGCGATGCGGGTCCACCACGAGTTCAGGGTGCCTTGGAAAATCACCAGTGTCTGGATCAGCCCCAGGATAAGCACGCCCACCAAGGTGCCCGGGATGTAGCCCACGCCGCCGCGCAGTAGCGTGCCGCCGATCACGGCGGCCGCGATGGCATCGAGCTCCAGCCCGACGAACGACGCGGGGTTGCCCGACTGCATATAGAAGGTCGCCACCACGCCGCCGAGGGCGGACAGGAAGCCGCCGAGGGTGTAGACGAGTATCTTAGTGGAGCCGATGGGCACCCCCATCAACCGGGCCGAGCTCTCGCTGGAGCCGAGGGCGAGGACATTGCGGCCAAAACGCGACCAACGGGCGAGGGCGGCGCCGGCGAGCACCACCGCGATCAGGGCAAAGGCGGTGAAGGGGATGGCGAGGCGGCGCGACACCGGCACGGAAAGGGTCTGCGAAATGAACTCGCCGTAAAAGGGATGATCGATCGACAACGACTCCGGGTGGACCACGAAGGCGAGGCCGCGGGCGAGGAACATGCCCCCAAGCGTGACCAGGAAGGGCGGCAGGGCGTAGAGGTGGATCAGGGCGCCCATCAGCGCGCCGAAGCCGGCCCCAAAGCCCAGCGCCAGCCCGATGGCCAGCAGCGGAGGCTGGCCGTGGCCGATGAGGGAAGCGATCAGCACGCCGGTGAAGGCCACCACTGCGCCGACCGAGAGGTCGATGCCGCCGGAGAGAATCACGAAGGTGGCGCCCACCGCCGCCACGCCGAGAAATGCGTTGTCGCCGAAAAGGTTGATCAGCACCCGCAGCGACCCGAAATTCTCGAACAGCAGGCAGCCGCCCGCGTAGAGCAGGATGAGCACTCCGAGTGACGCAAGCACCGGCCACAGGCGGGCCGAGGGGCGGAATTTGGCGAGGTTCATACGGAGCCCTCCTTCCGGAGCGCGGTGGGGGCGGGGCGACGGAGGCTGGCCAGCTTGGCCCGGAGCACGGGGGACTGCAGGAGGCAGACGGCGAGGATCACGATCGCCTTGGGCACGGTGGCGACGTCGGCGCCGACATTCCGCGCGTAGAGCGTGGTGCCGAGCGTCTGGATCAGGAGTGCGCCTACCAGCGAACCCGCGAGCTGGAAACGGCCGCCGGTCAGGGCGGTGCCTCCGACCACCACGGCGAGGATGGCGTCGAGCTCGAGGTAGAGGCCGATGTGGTTGGCGTCGGCGCTCTTGATGTTCGACGCCGCGACCAGGCCGGCGAGACCGGCGCACAGCCCAGCGAAGACGTAGACGAGAAACTTTACCGGCCGGGCGGGCAGGCCGGTGAAGCGCGCGGCCGTCTCGTTGTCGCCGATCGCCTCGATGAATAGGCCGAGGGCGGTGCGGCGCACCAGCAGGGCGGTGAGCGCGAACATGCCCAGGACGAGGGCGAGGGTGAAGGGCAGGCCAAGGAGCGAGCCATTGCCCAGGTAAACGAGGGCGGGCTGTTCGAAGTTGATGATCTGCCCGTCGGTGACCAACTGGGCGACGCCGCGTCCGGCGACCATGAGGATGAGGGTGGCGATGATGGGTTGGATGCGGAAGGCGGAGACGAGCAGGCCGTTCCAAGCGCCGGCGAGCAGGGCCACGCCGAGGCCGCCGCCGAGCGCGACGGGGATGGACACGCCGGCGAGGCGGGCCATCACGGCGCCGGCGATGGCCATGGTGGCGCCTACCGAGAGATCCACCCCGCCGGTGGCGATCACGAGCGTCATGCCGAGGGCGAGCAGCATCACCTTCGAGCCCTGGTTGAGCACGTCCACCAGCGTGCCGTAGAGCCGCCCGTCACGAATCTCCAAGGCGAAGAAGCCCGGGGTGAAGAGGCGGTTAAAAAGCAGCAGCAGGGCCAGGGCGACCAAGGGCCACAGCAGGGGGCGGCGGCGGTTTACCCAGAGCAGGGCGGCGAGGGTGGGCCAGAGGACGAGATCGACGATCATGCAGCGGTCTCCCGGGCGATGGCGCGCATCACGGCTTGTTCGTTGACATCGGAGCCGGTCAGCTCGGCGACCTTGGCGTGGTCGCGCAGCACGGCGATGCGCTGGCTGTTGCGGGAGAGTTCGGCGGTATCGGCGCAGATGAACACGATGGCGAGGCCTTCATCGCGCAGCTTGGCCAGCAGGCGCTCGATATCGGCCTGGGCGCCGACGTCGATGCCGCGGGTCGGCTCGTCGAGGATGAGCAGGCGGGGCTCGGTCGCGAGCCAGCGGGCGAGGATGACCTTCTGCTGGTTGCCGCCGGAGAGGTTGCGGATGAGTTGTTCGGGGCCGCTGGTCTTGATGCCGAGGGCGCGGGTAAAGTCGGCGACGAGGCGGTCCTGTTCCGCGCGGGGGATCTGCTTCCACAGTCCGCGGCGGGCCTGGAGGGCGACGACGAGGTTCTCGCGCACGGTCAGATTCGGCAGGATGGCCTGCGTCTTGCGGTCCTCGGGGGTGAGGGCGAGGCCGGCGCGCATGGCGTCGGCGGGCGAGTGGAAGGAGACGGGGCGGCCTTCGAGCCGGGTTTCGCCGGCGTCGGCGCGGTCGAGGCCGAAGAGCAGGCGGGCGACCTCGGTGCGGCCGGAGCCGAGCAGGCCGCCTAGGCCGAGCACTTCGCCACGGCGGAGCTCCAGATCGAGGGGCAGCACGGCGTGGCGGCGGGTGAGGCCGCGGGTCGAGAGCAGGGGCTCGCCGGGGGCGGCGGCGGGGCGTTCGCGGTGCCGGAGGGCCTCCACCTCGTCCACCGAGCGGCCCATCATGTGGGCCACGAGTTGCAGGCGGGGCAGCTCGGCGACGGGGAACTCGCCCACGAGGCGTCCGTTACGCAGGACGGTGATGCGGTCGGCGAGGGCGTAAACCTGATCCAGAAAGTGGGAGACGAAAACGATGGCCAGGCCTTGGTCGCGGAGGCGGCGCACGACGGCGAAAAGCTGGGCGACCTCGCCGGCGTCGAGGCTGGAGGTTGGCTCATCCAAGATCAGGACGCGGGCATCGATATCGGTGGCGCGGGCGATGGCCACGAGTTGCTGCACGGCGATCGAGCACTCCGACAGGGTGCGCTCGACGTCGAGCTCCAGGCCGAGGCGGGCGAGGGCGGCGCGGGCGCGGGTGCGGGCGTCGCCCCAGCGGATGAAGCCGAGGCGGGTGCGTTGGCGGCCGAGGCAGATATTCTCGGCCACGCTGAGGTCGGGGATCAGGTTGACCTCTTGATAAACGGTGCTGATGCCGGCGGCCTCGGCTTCGCGGGGCGAGCGCGGGTGCACGGGGCGCCCGTCAACCTCGGCCTGGCCGGCGTCGCGCGGGTGCACGCCGGTGAGGGCCTTGATCAGGGTGCTCTTGCCGGCTCCGTTTTCGCCCATCAGGGCATGGACCTCACCGCCCCGGGCGCAAAAATCCACGCCATCGAGCGCGACGACCCCGGGGAAGCGTTTAGTCAGCCCGCGGCAGACCAGGATGGGCGCGCTCATGGGCGAGGCGGAACGCAGGCAGGGCGGCTCAATACTGGCGGGAGGGCAGGGCGGCGGCGGCCTGGGACTGATCGTAGATGCCCTCCTCGACGGCGATGCGTTTGGGTAGGGTCTTGCCGGCGACGACGTCGGCGACGAGATCGAAGAGCTGGGCGCCGATGAGGGGGTTGCACTCGACGGTGCAGTTCAGTTTGCCCGCGACCATGGCTTCGAAGGCGCCCTTCACTCCGTCGATCGAGACGATCACGATATCAGTGCCGGGTTTCAGGCCGGCCTCCTCGATGGCCTGGATGGCGCCGAGGGCCATGTCGTCGTTGTGGGCGTAGAGCACGTTGATGGATTTGCCCTCGGGGGACTTGAGGAAGGTCTCCATGACCTCCTTGCCCTTGGCGCGGGTGAAGTCGCCGCTCTGGGACTTGATGATCTTCATCCCGGCCTGGCCGGCGATGGCTTCCTCGAAGCCCTTTTTGCGGTCGATGGCGGGGGCGGAGCCGGGGGTGCCGACCAGCTCGGCGATCACGGCCTGGCCCTTGGTCTTTTCGACCAGCCATTTGCCGGCGCGGCGGCCTTCCTCGACGAAATCGGACCCGACGAAGGTGACATAGAGCGAGGGGTCGGAGACCTTCACCGCGCGGTCGGTGAGGATCACGGGGATGCCGGCTTTTTTGATCTCGCGCAGCACGGGTTCCCAGCCGGTTTCGACTACGGGGGAGAAGGCGATCACATCGACGTCCTGGGCGATGAAGGAGCGCAGGGCCTTGATCTGGTTTTCCTGTTTTTGCTGGGCGTCGGCAAACTTCAGGGTGATGCCGCGTTTGGCGGCCTCGCCCTTGATTGAATCGGTATTGGCGGTGCGCCAGGCGCTTTCCGCGCCGATCTGGGAAAAACCGACGACGGGTTTTTCGGCGGCGGCGACGTGGGCGGAGGTGAAGGCGAGACTGGCGAAAAGACCGGCGGCGGCGAGGAGGCGGGAGGTGAATTTAGGGGTCATGGATAGGGCGGGTAGGGGTGGTCCAAGGGTGGAGTGGGCGAGCGTTTGCCCGGGGCAGGTAAGCGCAAGGCCGGCTATTTGACTTATCGTCCGGTTATTTCGGCCTGCGCTTTCCGCCCGGAATTACCAGGTGTCGCTGCGGAAGGGCGGCACGGGCAGACCGAGGTCGTCACAAAGGGCTGCCCGGGTGGCGTTGCGCCAGGCGTAGCGCACGGCGACCGGGGTGGGGACGGCCGGGGAGGAGACGAGCACGGTCCCTTTCTCGATCCGCGCGGTGGCGGGATGAAAGACGCGATCCGCGCCGGCGACTTCAAAGCCGGCGACCTCAGCGGCGGGCTGGCGCAGGCCGCGGTCGGCGGGGGTGAAGCTCAGGCGCAGAGAGGCGGGAGTGCCGGGGATGGTTTCAAACCCGGTGAAGACGGGGCCCGAGTCGGCGAGCGTGGCGAAGCCGTAATCACGGTGCAGGGCGAGGCGGGCGAGACGGCGGGCGACGGGGAGTTTGGCCTTGGGGTGGATGTCGGAGAAATCGCCGACGTCGATTATCACGGCCTGGCCGGTGGCGGGCAGGGCGAGGGTTTGCGTCTGGGCCTCGCGCAGGGCGGCCCAGTCGGTGCCGTCGGGATTTCCGGCGCCGCTGCCGGTGCGGAAGCTGGCGAGCTGCGTCCAGTAGAAGGGGAAGTCGCCCTGGCCGAAATCGGCGCGCCAGGCTTTGATCATCGCGCTGAAGAGGGCGTGGTATTCACCAGCGCGACCGGCGTTGCTCTCCCCTTGATACCAGATGGCGCCGCGCAGGGCGTAGGGCAGGAGGGGGGTGATCATGCCGTGGTAGAGGCAGGAGGGTTGCCAGACGGGCGGTTTCGGGGCGACGGGCGCGGCGTCGGCGAACTTCTCGCCCCGGGCCTCGGCGGCGGCTTTGGCGGTTTCCCACGCACGGGTTTTTTCCGCATGCCCGGTCTGGGCCTCGGCGTAGTCGGCGAGTTGTTTTTGCCAACGGGTGCCGACGGGGGCGAAGGCCGGGTCGGAGTTCAAGGTGGCCGGGCTCATCCAAGCTTCGACCGGAGTGCCGCCCCAGGTGCTGTTCACGATGCCGACGGGCACTTCGAGGGCGAGGTAGAGCTCGCGGGCGAAAAGGTAGGCGACGGCGCTGAACTGGCCCACGGTCTCGGGGGAGGCTCCGCGCCAAGCGCCTTCAAAACCGGCCACGGGGGCGGAGGCGGTGGCGCGCTTTACCTTGATCTCGCGCACGAGGGGGAAGCGGGCGGTGAGTTGCTCCAGATCGGGGTCGAAGGCGCGGGTGAGGGACCACTCCATGTTGGACTGGCCGGAGGCGAGCCAGACCTCGCCGACCAAGATGTCGTTGAGGATGACGGTGTTTTTGCCCTTCACGGTCAGGGTGGAGGGGGTGGCGCTGGCGGGCAGGGGGGCCAGGGTGACGCTCCAGCGGCCGTCGGGACCGGTGACGGTGGAGACGGTTTGGGCGCCAAAGGCCACGGTGACGTTTTCGCCGGCGTCGGCGGTGCCCCAGATGGGCACGGGTTTGTCGCGTTGCAGGACGGCATGGTCCTGGAAGAGCGGGGCGGTCGTCACGTCGGCCCGGAGGGGGAGGACAAGAAGCAAGGCGGCTAGCAGGTGGAGGCGGTTCATGGATTGGGTGGGGTGGGGGTGCAGGGCAGGGAAAAATCGGAGCTTAGGACGCTCACCTAAAAATCGATTAACAGGGTGGTCAACGAATACGCGGGGGCGGCGCAGGACAGGGTGTGGCCGTCGAGAGCGAAGGCGCCGGACGGCGTTTCGGCCAGGGTTTCGCCGCCGTCGGGTCCGGAGGTGCGCACGGCCCGCACGGAGGTGGGGCGCGGGAAACGAGACAGATCAAAACGGTGGGTGCGCAGCTCGGCCCGGGGGTTGGCCACGAGCAGGACCAGACGTTTGGAATCGGGGCTCAGGGCGCCGAGGGTGTGCGCGGGTCCGGTCACGAGGATGCGATAGCCGGATGGGATATGTTTCACGACCTGTTGGCGCAGGAAGTAGCTCCTCGTCTTGGCGTAAGCGCGGCCGGCGGCGGGGGCGTTTTCGTGTAAATCGGTGAAGCGGAGCAGGCCCCAGGCATCGTCGGTGGAGAGGAGCTGCCAGTCGCACCAGACCTCGCAGCGCAGTTCGCGCAGGTCCTCGAGCATGCGGTCGGCGATGTCGTAGTGGCGGTGCCACCAGCTTTTACCGTCTTTTGGTTGCCAGCTCAGCGGGCCGGTTTCCGATTGCCAGACGGGGAGGCCGGCGGCCGCGGCTTCGGTGGCGAGCGAGCGTTTTTCGACGGCGCTGCCGTGGTAGGAATGGGTGTGCACGCCGGCGAGCAGGGCAAGGGCGGAGGGGTGGTCGCGGCGGAGTTCGGCCAGGACGCGCCGGGTCTCGCCGACCTCGCTGCAATCCGGAGCGACGAGGGTGAGGTTGGGCACGGGCCGGGCGCGCAACCGGCGGTGGAGCTTGGCGAGCACGGCGGCCTGCTGCGCGGCGGGGACGTGGCAGCCTTCCTGTTTTCCGCCGGCCTTCCACCAGCCGGAGAGGGGTTCGTTAAAAGGCTCGAGGTGGCGGATATTCCAGGCGGGGTTGCGTTCACCAAGGGCGGCCGCGGTGCTGGCGAGGTAGGCGGCAAAGTCCTCCTCGAACTCGGGGAGCAGGTTGGCGCCGCTGTCGGCCGCGCCGGCGGCGCAGCGGCTGCGGGTCATCCACCAGGGCGGGCTGTTGGAAAACAAGACCGTCAGGATGGCGGGTTGTTTGCGGGCGAGGGCGTCGAGCACGGCGATCTGGCGGGCGTCGGCGGTCAGGTCGAGCGGGGGGGGCTTGCCATTTCCGCCGGCGGGTCCGGATAGGTAGCCGGGCATGAGTCCGCCGTCGCGGCGAAAATGGTCCGGGCCGAAGGGGCAGGCGGGGTTTTCGCCGCCGCCGATGTTGAAGCGAAATACGTTGTAGCCGAGATCAACGGCGAGCTGCTCCGCGATCTGTTCTATTTCCTTCTGGGGCCAGCCGCCGACGATATTGGCCCACCAGCAAAGCGAGACGCCCCAGCCGCGGATGGTTTGGCGGGGTGCGGACGGATCGACCGGATAGGCGTCCGCGGCGAGACTGCGTCCCAAGGCGAGCATGAGCAGGGCGAGCGCAAGGGCAGGGCGGAGGGGCATGGGGGGCGGCGGGGGCCGGCGGGCGGCGGTTCAGGCCGCGGGGCGGGGGTCCTTGGCTGCCCGACATGGATTCGAACCATGACTAGGTGAGTCAAAGTCACCTGTGCTGCCATTACACCATCAGGCAAGGAAAGGACTGGAAAACGTGAGCGTGCAGGGGCTCGCGTCAAGGCCTGAGATGGCTTCGTTGCGGGGTATGGTTCAAGCCTGGGTGGCGAAGGCGAGGTAAGGGGCCTGCTGGTTGGGCGGCATGCGGACCTGCAGGAAGACGCCCTCGTCGCGTTGTTCTTCGTGTTGCACGTGGCCGATCTGGTGGGCGCGGGCGATGAGATCGTAGCGGGCGTGGGGGATCAGCAGGGTGAGCTGGCCGAAGGCATCCGCGATCAGTTCCAGGCACCGATCCACCAGGGCGGGGAGGCCTTCGCCGCTGCGGGCGCTGAGGAAAATGCCGTCGGGAGCGAGGGCGCGGGCGCGGAGCAACTGGGCTTGGTCGGCGGCGTCGACCTTGTTAAAAATGGTCAGCATGCGTTTCTCGTCGGCGTGGAGTTCGCGGAGCACCCCGAGAGTGGTGGCGTGGTGGGCGGCGATGTTGGGCGCGGTGACGTCCAGCACGTGGATCAGGAAGTCGGCGACGATGGCTTCCTCGAGGGTGGCCTTGAAGGCCTCGACTAGGCCGTGGGGCAGGCGGCGGATGAAGCCTACGGTGTCGGTCACGAGTAGCTTTTGGTTGCCGCGGAGGAGGAGCTGGCGGGTGGTGGGGTCGAGGGTGGCGAACAGTTTGTCCTCGGCCAGCACGCTGGCGCCGGTGAGGGCATTGAGGAGGGAGGATTTGCCGGCGTTGGTGTAGCCCACGATCGCGGCGGTGGGCACGGGCACGCGCTGGCGTTTCTGGCGTTGCACCCCGCGTTGTTTGCGGACGTCGACGAGCTCCCGTTTTAAGCGGACGATACGATCATTCACCAGACGGCGGTCCTGCTCGAGCTGGGTTTCGCCTTCCCCGCCCATGGCTCCGCCGCCGCCCCCGCCGCCTCGCTGGCGGGAAAGGTGGGTCCAGGCGCGGGTCAGGCGGGGCAGGGAATACTCCATGCGCGCGAGGGCGACCTGGAGAACGGCCTCGCGGGTGCTGGCGCGGTCGGCGAAGATATCGAGGATCACCTCCTCGCGGTCGATCACGGCGAGGCCGGAGAGTTTTTCCCAGTTGCGCTGCTGGGCGGGCGAGAGCGACTCATCGATCACGATCAAGTCGGCTTCAATGGCCTTGGCGGCGGCGATGATCTCCTCGGTCTTGCCGCTGCCCAGCAGGGTGGCGGGCGTGGGCTGGCGGAGGTTGACGAGTTCCTGCGCGACGACATCGATCCGGAGGTTTTGGACTAACTCCTCCAGCTCGGTGAGCAACTCGGCCGCCTCGCCTTCGGCCATCTCGTGGGTCTGGATGCCGACCAGGAAGGCGCGCTGGCAGCGTTTGGATTCGGTGGAGGGGACCTGATCGAGGAAGTCGGCCATGAAAGGGGTATCAGCGGCGACTAGCGACCCGCACGACCTGCATACCGGCGGCGCGGGCGGCGCGGATGCCGGGCTCGGCGTCCTCGAACACGAGGCATAGATCCGGCGCGACACCCAGGCGGCGGGCGGCTTCGAGAAACATATCCGGGTGGGGCTTGCCCCGGCCGGGGGCGACGTCGTGCGGGGTGATGACCACGGGGAAAAGCTCGGCCAGACCGGCGGCGGCGATGGCCGGCAGGGCGATGTCGGGCGTGCCGCCGGTGGCGATGGCGACGGGGCGGGTCTGGGCGACTTTGCGGGCGAAGGCCACGACCGGTTCGATCAGGGTGATTTCGCTGAAACGATCCAGGTAGAGCTGCTCCTTGTGTTCCGCGATCTCCTCCGTGCTCGAGATAGACAGACCGTGTTTATCGGCGAGCAGTTGCGCGACTTGCAGGGAGGGCACGCCGCCGAGGGCGTAGAAATAATCTTCATCTAGGGTTTCCGCCAGACCGGCGCGGCGCATCGCGGCATCCCATGACCGGTAATGCACGGGCATGGTGTCGATCAAGGTGCCGTCGAGGTCGAAGATATAGCCGGCGAAATCGCCCGGGGGGATGTCTAGCTGCATAAACGTTTACCTTCGCCCAAACGCTTGGCGGGCGCAACCGAAACCTTGCCGCCCGTGCGCGTGCGCTGGGGCGAGGCTCCCCGTTGGCGCACCTCAGAGCAGGGCGCGCTGGGCGACGAAGACCTCGCGGAGGGCGAGGCTGAGCTGGTCGTGAACGGCTTGGATTTTTTGGTAGCGGGCGTGGTTCTTTCGGTCGGGTTTGCAGCGGGTCTGCTCGTCCACCGCGACCACGGCCTTGGTGAAGTCGGACAGGCGGGCTTTTGTATTTCCGTCGCGCTGCGCCACGCACCAGGCCGCCTGCAAGGCGCCGCCGAGCGCCGCGCCTTCATCCTCCATCATCGCCACCACGGGCACGCCGAAAATATCGGCCATGATCTGCCGCCAGACGGGTGACTTGGCGCCGCCCCCGGTCACGCGGATTTCCTTGGCCTTCACGCCGAGGACGGCGAGGCGGCGCAGGCCGTAATTCAGGCCGAGGGTCACCCCTTCCATCGCGGCCCGGGCGAGGTGGGCGGCGTCGAGGGTCTGTTGGGTCAGGCCCAGCAGGGTGCCGGAGCCTGCGGGGACGTTGGGGGTGCGTTCTCCGGCGAAGTAGGGGAGCAGGACCAGACCGTTCGCGCCGGGGGGCACCGACTGCACGGCGGCCGCGAGGGCGGCATGGTCCTGGCCGAAGAGCTGGCGGACGCGTTCGGTAACGGTGGTGACGTTCATCGTGCAAAGCAGCGGCAGCCAGCCGCCGGTGGAGGAGCAAAAGGCGGCGATCTCGCCGGCGGGGTCCACCACCGGTTCCGCGGCATGGGCGTAGATCGTGCCGCTGGTGCCGAAGCTCGCGCTGATCACTCCCGGAGTGACATTCCCCGTGCCGATGGCCCCCATCATATTATCGCCACCTCCGGCGGAAACGACCACCCCGGGGGGCAGGCCGAGGCGGGCGGCGAGCTCAGGGCGCACCAAGCCGGGAGATTCGTGCGCTTCGGAAAGCGGGGGCAGCCAGCCGGCCAGACGCGGATCCACTGCCTGGATGGCGGCCTTGGACCAGGCGCGTTTACGGACGTCGAGCAGCGCCGTGCCGGAGGCGTCGCCGTATTCCATGAAGTAGGCGCCGGTCAGGTGAAAATTCAGGTAATCGTGCGGCAGCAGCACGTGGCGGAGGCGTTTGTAATGCGCGGGTTCGTGGCGTTTCAGCCAAAGGATTTTGGGCGCGGTATAACCGGGGAGGATGAGGCTACCGGTGTGGCGCAGGGCGGCCTTGGCGCCGCCGAGTTTTTTGGTGATGAGGGCGCATTCCGCCACGGTGGAAGTATCGCACCAGAGCTTGGCCGGGCGGATCACCGCGCCGGCGGCGTCGAGCGGCACGAAGCCGTGTTGCTGGCCGGACACGCCTAGGCCGCGGATCTCGCTGGCGCGGGCGCCGACTTGGCGGACCACGTCGGTGATGGTCGCCTCGAGGGCGGCGACCCATTCGGCGGGGTGTTGCTCCATGTGTCCGGGGGGCAGGCCGGCGATCATCGCATGGGGGGCGCGCGCCTCGGCGATGACTTTACGGGAGGCCAGGTCGAGAATGACGGCCTTGGTGGATTGGGTGCCGGAATCGATGCCGATGAAGAGGCTCATGGTGGAAAATGTTTTTTAAACTGAAGAAAAGGGACCGTTCCCCAAAAGGCCAAGAATCGGGAACCGGGGCCAGCAGATTTGCCGCGGTGCACAACGGTCGTTGCGGCGCGCCCTGTCCGGGCTACGGTCGGCGGCATGATTTCGCCCAAGCTTCTGCTCACGCATCCCGGCGGTGCCCATAAAGACGAGTTCCTTGCCTGTTGCGTGCTGCTGGCGCGACATGCCGTCCCGGTGGAACGTCGCGAGCCCACCGAGGCCGACCTCGCCGCGCCCGAGGTGTGCGTGGTGGATGTGGGGCACCGTCATGAGCCCGAATTGAATAACTTCGACCATCATCAATTTCCACGCGACCTGCCCCCGACCTGCTCCCTCTCGCTCATTTTGCAGCATCTGGGGCTTTACCCCGATGCCCGGGAGTTTTGCGAGTGGCTGGAGGCGACCGAGTGGTTTGATTGCCGGGGGCCGGTCGATACCGCCAAGTGGCTGGGGGTGGAGCGTTTCGTGCTGGGCAGGCTGATTTCGCCGGTCGACCTCACCTTGCTGCGCCGCTTCGCCCAGGCTGCCCGTCTCGAGCCCGGGCAACCGCTCTGGGAGGTCATGCGCATGGTTGGAGAGGATATTCTGGGGCACGTGACTTCGTCCCGCACGAAGCTCGACCAGCTGGCCGGCCTCGTGGTGCGTTGGGAATTACCGATCGGGGCCGGCCCGGGCGTGGTGGTGTTTATCCCGCGCACCGACTCGTTGGCTGACGACGTGGCTTCGGGTCTGGATCGCTTCATTGAGCGCCAGCCTTGGGCGCGGGACGTAGTGGGTTCCGTATATCCGGACCGCCGGGCCGGGGGCTACGGGCTGGGGCGCTTTCGCGACAATCCGCGGCTTGATTTTACCCGGATAGCGGGGGAGCCCGACGTGCACTTCGCCCATGCGCGGGGTTTTGTTGCCAAGACCTCCGCCTGCGAGGTGGCCCGGCTCCAGGCCCTTGTTATCGCGGCCGGCCAGCTGTGACTGCCCGCCGCCCCGTCTCGCTGGTCCTATGAGCCGCGTCACGTGTTATCGCTGTTTCTGGCCGCAATCCCTCTGCTGGTGCGCGTCCATCCGGCCGATGCCCACCCGCACGCGTTTCGTGCTGCTGATGCATCCGAAAGAATTTAAACAGGAAAAAGCCGGCACCGGCCGGCTCACCCATCTGTGCCTTCCCGACAGCGCGATTCTGGTCGGCACCGATTTTGACCGCCATGACGAGGTGCAGGCTTTGTTGCGCGACCCCGCCAACGAGGTGGTTTTGCTCTATCCCGGCCCGACCGCCCGCAATCTCTCGCAGGGGGAATTGTCTCCGGCCGCACTTGGTGGAAAGCGCCTCATGGTGTTGGTGCTCGATGCCACCTGGGCCTGCGCCCGCAAGATGCTCCGGCTTTCGCCCACGCTGCAGGCTCTGCCGCGGATCATGTTCACGCCCTCCGCACCCAGTCGTTTCATCATCAAGCAGCAGCCGCAGGCCGGCTGTTTGAGCACGCTCGAGGCGGTGCATGAGACCTTGCTGGCGTTGGAGCAAAGCGGCCTGGAGGCCTACCCGGATAAGACGCAGCTCCTCGCGCTTTTTGACCGGATGCAGCGCTACCAGATCGACTGTGCGCTGGATCCCGCTCGAGGTGGCTATCGCCGCAAGCCCTACGGCGAGCCCGGCGAACGTCAGCCCGCGCGGGGCAACAGCGCGTCGCGCCGTAATTTTTTCCCGAGCGCTCCGTCGGTCTGACCGCTCGCCGCGTCCGGACCTACTTCGAAAGGCTCTTCACGACCAGCGTCCGTCCGGAGCAGGTGATGACGGCGCCGTGCAGGATTTTTTTGCGCGCGGCGGTCTCGACGGCCCCATTCACCGTGACCTCGCCGTTATTGATCGCGTGCTTGGCCTCTCCGCCGCTGTCGAACAGCCCGGCGAATTTCAACAGCTGGGTCAGCTCGATCGGGTCGGCCCGGATTTCGATTTTTTCTGGTGTCGCGGCCCTGGCGGTCGGTTTGGCGGTGCTCATAGGGCGAGCACGCGGGCGCCGTCGCCGGACGGCGAGCCGGAAAACGGCTCTCGTTAAAATCCATTCCTCATGCCTCCGGACTGCAAATGCCTTTGACCGACCGCGCCCGCCGGCTTGGCTGGTCCCTGCGTTTCTCAATACCACCCCCCGCGCCATGTCCGCCGTTCCTTCCATCCTCTACACCATCACCGACGAGGCCCCCGCTCTCGCCACCTACAGCTTCCTGCCCATCGTGCAGGCCTATGCGCGGCACGCCGGCGTGAACGTGGAGACTCGCGACATCTCCGTCGCCGCCCGCATCCTCGCGGCTTTCGCCGAGCAGTTGCCGCCCGCCCAGCGCGTGCCCGATGCCCTCGCCGAACTCGGCGCCCTCACGCTTCAGCCCGAGGCGAATATCATCAAGCTGCCCAATATCTCCGCCTCCATCCCGCAGCTGAAGGCCGCCATCGCTGAGCTCCAGGCCAAGGGCTACGCTCTCCCCGCTTTCCCCGAGTCTCCTTCCACCGACGCCGAAAAAGATGCCCGCGCCCGCTACGCCAAGGTCCTCGGCTCCGCCGTCAACCCCGTCCTCCGCGAGGGCAATTCCGACCGCCGCGCGCCCAAGGCCGTGAAGGACTACGCCCGCGCCCACCCGCACTCCATGGGCGCCTGGTCAACCGCCTCCAAGACCAACGTCGCCTCCATGACGGGCGGCGACTTCTTCGGCAACGAACAGTCCCTCACCGTTCCCGCCGCCACCACCGTCCGCATCGAATTGGTTAAAACCGACGGCTCCGTCCTCGTCCTCAAGGAAAAGACCCCGCTCAAGGCCGGCGAGATCCTCGACGCCACCGTGATGCGCCAGACCGCCCTCGTCGCCTTTTACGAGTCCGCCATCGCCCGCGCCAAGGCCGACGGCGTGCTCCTCTCCCTTCACCTCAAGGCCACCATGATGAAGGTCTCCGACCCCATCCTCTTCGGCCACGCCGTGAAGGTCTTTTTCAAGGACGTCCTCGCCAAACACGCCGCCACCCTCGCCACCCTCGGCGTTGATCTCAACAACGGCCTCGGCGACCTCGTCGCCAAAATAGAAAAGCTCCCCGCCGCCGAGAAAGCCGCCCTCGAGGCCGACCTCGCCGCCGCCTGCGCCGCCGGCCCCGCCCTGGCCATGGTGAACTCCGACAAAGGCATCACCAACCTCCACGTCCCCTCCGACGTCATCGTGGACGCCTCCATGCCCGCCATGATCCGCACCTCCGGCCAGATGTGGAACGCCGCCGGCAAACAACAAGACACCCTCGCCCTCATCCCTGACCGCTGCTACGCCGGCGTTTACCAGACCGTCATCGACTTCTGCCGCCAGCACGGCGCCCTCGACCCCAAAACCATGGGCAGCGTGCCCAACGTCGGCCTCATGGCCCAGGCCGCCGAGGAATACGGTTCCCACAACAAGACCTTCGAGATCCCCGCCGCTGGCACCGTTCGTGTCGTGGATGAAGCGGGTAAAACCCTGCTCAGCCACACCGTGGAAGCAGGTGACATCTGGCGCGCCTGCCAGACCAAGGACGCTCCCGTCCAGGACTGGGTGAAACTCGCCGTCAACCGCGCCCGGCTTAGCGGCACCCCCGCCGTCTTCTGGCTCGACGCCGCCCGCGCCCACGACGCCCAGATCATCGCCAAGGTGGAGCAATACCTCAAAAACCACGACCTCGCCGGCCTCGACCTCCGCATCCTCGAACCCGCCGCCGCCTGTCAGTTCACCCTCGAACGCATCGTCAAGGGCCTCGATACCATCAGCGTGACCGGCAACGTCCTCCGGGACTACCTCACCGACCTGTTCCCTATTCTCGAGGTCGGCACCTCGGCCAAGATGCTTTCCATCGTGCCCCTCATGAACGGCGGCGGCCTCTTCGAAACCGGCGCCGGCGGCTCCGCTCCGAAGCACGTGCAGCAGTTCACCGAGGAAAACTTCCTCCGTTGGGACAGCCTTGGTGAATTCTTCGCCCTGGCCGCCAGCTTCGAACACCTCGGCATCACCCAGCACAACGCCCGCGCCCAGGTCCTGGCCGAGACGCTCGACGAGGCCAACGGCAAGTTCCTGGAACACGACAAGAGCCCCGCCCGCAAAGTCGGCGCCGGCATCGACAACCGCGGCAGCCACTTCTATCTCGCCCTCTACTGGGCCCAGGCCCTCGCCACCCAGACCAAGGACGCCGACCTCAAAGCCGTCTTCACTCCGCTGGCCGAAAAGCTCACCGCCGCCGAGCCGCAGATCGTGGCCGAGTTGGTCGCCGTCCAAGGCAAACCGGCCGATATCGGCGGTTATTACAAACCGGACGACGCCAAGGCCTCCGCCGCCCTCCGCCCCAGCGCTACGTTCAACACGATCCTCGCGACGCTCTAAAGGAGCGAACCGGTTGCCCGCAAAACTCTCCGTGCTCCGAACCCCGCCCGCGGACTCGCGCTGACGGGTTTTTCGTTGGCGTTTTCCCACCAGTCCCGCGCCGGCCGGTTGCTATCGGGGGCAATCTCTGGCAGGGTGGGCTATGCTTTTCCCCCTTCGGTTTTTCGTGCCCTTCCTTTTGGCGCTCGCCTCCATGTCCGCTGCACCCGCTTTCCCTGCCACCGCCGCCGGTGTGACCGAGCTGAAGACCCTTCCCGCCGGCTTGCTCGTCCGCAGCGAAACCCAGGGGGACTACTTTCAGAAAAGCGGTGAACTCTTCCGCCCGCTTTTCCGCTATATCCAGCGCAAAGACATCGCGATGACGACGCCGGTCGAGTCGCACCCGGGCGCTACCAGTGCGATGTTGTTCTGGGTGGGCGTGGCCGAACAACCCAAGGCCCGGGGCGATCTCCTGCCGTCCGCTCCGGCCGCCCCGGAAGGGGTGGTGGTTTTGGAAAGGCCCGCCCGGCTCGTGGCCAGTCACGCGGGACGTGGCGGTTATTCACGCGAGCGTTTTGAACAAGCACGCGAGGTCGTGCTCGCGTGGATCGCGAGCCGGTCCGATCTGCAAGTCGCCGGCGAGGCCTACGGCGTTTACTGGAACAGCCCCTTCGTGCCCCCGTTTTTGAAGCGCTACGAGGTGCACGTCCCCGTCAGTCCGACCCCGGCGAGGCCTTGAGCCGGCCGGATCCCCGGGTGGTTTTTTAGCTACCTCCAGCCCGCGCTCCTTCCGTTGCCCGGGTCGCCTCGCTGCTCCGCCGTCCCACTGAACGATCCTGGTTCAGCTGCCCAACCCGGTGGCGACACCATCGAGCAGAAGCCGGCGGTTTTTTGGGCCGACTATTCATCCTAAAAAACGCAGTTGAAACCACGGATTACACGGAGATCACGGATAACCAAGGCTTTATGAATCCAGTGGTCTTCACTTGGCGGGTGAATCCTTTTAGGCCTTAGTCGCCCTCGCAACGCTCTGAATCTGTGTAATCCGTGGTAAAGTTGAACTGCGGAATTTAGGTTCATTTACCACAACGGCGCGGTAGTGTCTTAAAAGTTCAGCAAAAGGTCGGGTCATGGAAGGGTGGTTTTGGTGACCAAACCTAAACCACAAACGAACAAGGAACCGACCATGACCCGACAGAAGAAGAAAGTAGAGAAGATGAGCGACGCGCGCGAGCAGATG
>CAMCZZ010000017.1 GCA_945888375.1 Akkermansia muciniphila
TTTTTCAAAGATCAGCTTCCCGATTTAGGGGAAAGAGTTCAAATCAACTAAACCTCCTCACTCCGGTCAATGACTTTTTTCAAAATCATCAAAAAAGTTTCCAAGGCCTTTGCAATGAACCCCCCTTCTCCTAGCAAACTTGCATCCGCTATTCGAAGGGGAGCGCGAACAATGGAAACCATCCTCTCTTCGACAAGCTCGTTTTTAATTTAAAATTAACTTTATTGATAAGTTGTTCTTAGTTTGTTCTTTAAACTACACATTATCGACATTAAAACGAGCTAAGGTCTTTGCCGGCCTTTAGTTTGAATGGGTAGCGGCCTCTGCTGCCGCAGCAATTGAAGTTATTTGCGCAAGTTCCCTTCGGACATCTCGGTAAGGAAGCTGGCATAGGTCCGATCGATACCGTCGCGGAGGGGAATACGGGCGGCCCAGCCGTGTGAGGAGAGGCGAGAGACATCCATTAGTTTGCGAGGCGTGCCGTCAGGTTTTGAGGCATCCCAGACGATGCGGCCGGAGTATCCAACCACGTTTGCTACGGTCTGGGTGAGCTCGCGAATGGTGACGTCGATGCCGGTGCCGACGTTTATCCAATCGGGCGGGTTTTCGAGGCTCAGGAGGAAAGCGCAGGCATCGGCTAGGTCATCAACATGAAGGAACTCGCGGCGAGGTGACCCGGTGCCCCAGGCGGCAACCTCAGGGACACCGGCCACTTTTGCCTCGTGGAAGCGGCGAATGAGGGCCGGGAGGACGTGCGAGTTGGTGGGATGGTAGTTATCTCCAGGCCCGTAGAGGTTAGTGGGCATGGCGGAGTGGAAGAGGACCCCGTATTGTTTGCGGTAATACTGGGCGAGTTTGAGGCCGGCGATTTTGGCGATGGCGTAGGCCTCGTTGGTGGGCTCAAGGGCGGAAGTGAGCAAACACTCCTCCGTCATCGGTTGAAGGGCCTGCCTTGGATAGATGCAGGAACTCCCCAAGTAAAGCAACCGGGGCACGCCAGCACGCCAAGCTCCATCGATGCATGCGCTGGCGATGGCAAGATTTTCGAAAAGAAACTCCGCTGGATATGTATTGTTTGCATGAATACCACCTACTTTCGCAGCTGCGACAATCACAGCGTCGGGACGCTCGCTGGCGTGGAAGGCGGCTACGGCGCGGGAGTCGGCAAGGTCTAGCTCGCGACGGGAGCGGAGGAGCAGCTCGACCCCGGGACGATCGGCGAGACGGCGCACCAGGGCGGATCCGACCATGCCTTGGTGTCCGGCGATATGGATTTTCATGAGCGAGAGATGAGGAGTGAGCCTTAGCGGGGAGCGGTTTTAGACCTTGGGAAGTTTAGCGATTTGCGCCTCACGTTTGGCCAGTTCGAGGTCATGCTCGGTCATGATTTTCACGAGGTCCTTGAAGCGGACCTTTGGCTCCCATCCGAGTTGCTTTTTGGCCTTGGCGGGGTCGCCAATAAGGAGCTCGACCTCTGCGGGGCGCTCGTAACGGGCGTCGTATTTGACGTATTTCTCCCAATCGAGGCCCAGGAGACCGAAGCACTCTTGGCAGAACTCGCGAACAGTGTGGGTCTCGTTGGTCGCCACAACGTAGTCGTCGGGTTTTTCCTGCTGGAGCATGAGCCACATCATCTCGACGTATTCCTTGGCGTAGCCCCAATCGCGCTGGGCGTCGATGTTACCGAGGTAAAGGACATCCTGAAGTCCGAGTTTAATGCGAGTGGCGGCACGGGTCACCTTGCGGGTAACGAATGTCTCGCCGCGGCGCTCACTCTCATGATTAAATAGTATGCCATTGGATGCGTGCATGTTATAGGACTCCCGATAATTGACCGTTAGCCAGTAGGCGTAAACCTTGGCGCAACCGTAGGGGGAACGGGGCCAGAAGGGCGTGAGCTCGGTCTGAGGCACTTGCTGCACCTTGCCGAACATCTCCGAAGACGAAGCCTGATAATAACGCACTTTATTCACCAAACCGGCCTCACGAATGGCCTCGAGAATGCGAAGGGCGCCCAAACCATCAACGTCCCCAGTGTATTCCGGAATGTCGAAAGAAACGCGCACATGCGACTGGGCGCCAAGGTTATAGATCTCGTCGGGCTTCAGGTCATAGAGCAGCTTCACCATTTGCACGGAATCGGCGAGATCGCCATAGTGCAAAAACAGGCGCGCCTTGTCGAAATGCGGGTCCTGGTAGATGTGATCGATGCGGGCGGTGTTGAAGGTGGACGCACGACGCACGATGCCGTGCACCTCATACCCTTTGTTTAGAAGAAGTTCCGCGAGATAGGAACCGTCTTGACCCGTGATACCAGTGATGAGCGCTTTTTTCATAGTGGTTAAACCACTATAAAAGTGAAGTGTGACATGTATGCGCGCAAGCATGCTCATAGTTGTAATACATATCTAAAATTGATCATAAAAACATGGATGTCGGAGGACTTGCGCAGAGCCCAGCTGAAGCCAAATTAGCTAAATGCAAGTGGTGTTATTCGCAGTTCAATCGGTGGATGGATACATCACCCAGCGCCAGACGGCGGGGGATACCTTTGCCTCCGCAGCGGATCGCGCACATTTCCGAGAGGCGATCCGGGCCTGCGACGCCTGTGTGCTGGGTGGGAAGACCTATGACCTGTCCAAGGCTCGTATGCGACCCGAGGCATTTCCAACGCTGCGACGGGTAGTTTGGACGCGAAACCCGGAGTCGCGGGCAGCGGAGAGTCTTTCCGGGGTGCTGGAGTTTACCAACGAGAGTCCGCTTGAGACAGTGGCGCGGCTCCAAGCGGATGGCCGACAGCGCTGCGCGCTGCTGGGTGGCGGGCAGGTCAACGCGGCCTGGCTGGAAGCAGGTTTGGTAGACGAGATATGGTTGACCGTGGAGTCGGCTCTTTTTGGCGAGGGCACACCACTAGCCGGTAGCCGGGGACAACCGGGGCCAGAGCGGCAATTACTGCTCCGGGAGATAAAGGTTCTGGCCGAAGGCGGCCCGGTGTTATTGCGCTACGAGGTGAAAAAATGAGCCCCAAAATTTCATTTTGGATGCGCCGGGCGGGTGGGTTTTTCCTGAGCGTGATCGTGCTATGCTTAATAGGGGTGGCCTTGGGAGCGGCGGTGTTTCCCTGGGCGGGCAAGCTAGGCGGTTCGCGAAAATCGCTACTCGAACTCGCCGTGCTGGGCGCACGAACGGGAGGGTTTTTCTTCCTTGTCTGGGCTCCGGGTGCGGCCCTCGTCCACGAGTTTATACGAGCGGAGAAAGAACGACGGAAGGCCGCTGAAACAGTCTAGGGCATCTGGGCTGGGCCAGCCAAACCGTGACCGGAATCCGTGGCGTAGTGTTTTATGATGCTAATTGAAACAAACTCGCGCGTCGCTCCGTCCAAAACGTCCAACCACCCAAAGCCCATCCGATAGCTCCGGTTCCCACCGCAGTATCTCTTAAGTTCCGCAGAAAACCCCACGGGCGGAACCGCAACCGGTTCATACTGTCTGAACGGCCTTGCCGTGCGCAACGGTAACCGCCCGAGCACCGTCAGGCGTTCATTGCTTCGCCAGTCCCCACCCCGCTGAGTTCCGGTTTTCCTTCGTTAGCGAACGTTCGCTGCCCCCCTCTCTTCATGCTCCGCCTGCTCTTCGCCCCACTTTTGGCCCTCGCCTTGATACCGCGCACGGTTGCCGCGCCCATCGATCGCCAGGCCGTGGTTTCCCGTCATAATGTCCACAACACCCGAATCGACCCCGAGAGCGCGCTGACGCTCGGTAATGGCGACTTCGCCCTCACCGTGGACGTCACCGGCCTCCAGGGCCTTGAACGCATCTACCTCGACAACGGCCTGCCGCTCGAAACCCGCGCCATCTGGGCTTGGCACGAGTTCCCCAACCCCGAGGGCCACACCTTAGCCGACGCCTCCGGACCCATCGATTTCCACGGCCGCCAGATTCTCTACCCGATCCGCCAAAAAACCCCCGCCGGCGCCTATTTCCGCGAGAACCCCCAGCCCATGCCGCTCGGCCAGTTGTCGTTCACCCTCTTCGACGAACCCCTCCGCACCGAAGACATCGCTGGAGTCGACCAGACCCTCGACCTCTGGACCGGCGTCGTCACCAGCCGCCTGCTCGTGCGCGGCGAACCGCTCGAGGTCATCACCGTCGCCCACGGCACCGCCGCGGTCGTCGGGGTCGAGGCCCGCTCACCGCTCATCGCCCGCGGTGAGCTGCAAGTGCGCCTGCGTTTCCCCTACGCCTACCGCACCGCCATCGCCCACAAGCCACCCTTTATCTGGGAACAACCGGATAAACACACGACCACGCTCGCAGTCGTCGCGCCCGACCACGCCCGCCTAGAGCGCACGAGCGACACCACCCGCTACGCGACCGATCTGCGCTGGTCCACGCCCGCCCTGGTCTCCGAGGTCGCCCCGCACGATTTCCGCCTGCGCGCGACGACGGGCGACACCCTCGCCTTCACCTGCGCCTTCGCCGACCCGGCCCACCCCGCGCCCGTTGAGAGTTTCACCACCACCCGCGCCAACTCTGCCGACGCTTGGCGCGACCACTGGACCAAGGGAGGCCTGATCGACCTCTCCGCCGCCACCGATCCGCGCGCCAAGGAGCTCGAGCGTCGAATCTTGCTTTCGCTCTATCTGATGAAGGTGAACTACGCCGGCGCCTTCCCGCCCGCCGAGACCGGGCTCCAACATCTGAGCTGGTTCGGCAAACACAACTCCGAGGTCTACTTCCTGCACGCCGCCCAGTTTTACCAGTGGGGTCACGTTGACCTCTTGGAAAAGGGCCTCGCCTGGTATCGGCGCATCCTGCCGCTCGGCGTCGCCCAAGCCCGGACCGAAGGATTCACCGGCGTGCGTTGGCCCAAGATGTCCGGCATCGACGGCCGCCCCTCCCCCGGCGGCATCAATCCCTACATCATCTGGAACCAGCCCAATCCAATCTACCTCGCCGAGCTGGTTTACCGCGCCAAGCCCACCCCCGCCACCCTCGCGCTTTACCGCGACCTGGTTTTCGAGTCGGCAAACTTCCTCGCCTCCTTCGCCCACCGCGATCCCGCCACCGGCGTCTACCACCTCGGCCCGCCGCTGAAAAACGTCACCGAAAGCACCCGCCCCGAACTCGTGCGCAACCCGGCCTTCGAGGTCGCTTTCTGGCACTACGGCCTGACCCTCGCGCAAACTTGGCGAGAACGCCTCGGCCTCCCCCGCGAGCCACTTTGGGACGACGTTGTCCAGCACCTTGCCCCCCTCCCCACCACGCCCGGCCCGGACGGCCCGCTCTACCTCGAGATCGAGGGCGTCGGAGATATCTATGCTCCCGGCAAAAGCGGTATCCCCACCTCCATGCTCCTCGCCCTAGGCTACCTCCCCGCCACCCCGAAGCTCGACGTCGCCACCGCCCGCCGCACCTTCCACGTGATCAACGAACGCAACGGTCTCGATCGCTGGCTGAGCTGGCAAATGGGCCAGGGCGCCCTCACCGCCGCCCGCCTCGGCGAACCCGCCACCGCCATCGAGATCCTCACCAACACCGCCGCCCCCGCTCGCTTCCTGCCCAGCGGCTACGTGCGCCGCCCGAGGGATCCCGACGGCGCCGTCGCCTACCTGCCGGTCAACTCCGCCTTCCTCTGCGCCGTTGGGCTGATGGCCGGGGGCTGGGAAGGCGCCCCCTCCGGCACCGCCCCAGGCTTCCCGAAAGACGGCAAATGGGAAATCCGCTCGGAGGGTCTCCTGCCCATGCCCTAAATCCCGCATCGCCGGTTGATCATTTTTTGCGGCTTCTACGCCATTTGAGTCCACATCCTCGTCCTTCCGCTGATTATTTAGCTTATTCCATGAAGAAAATCTTCACCCGCTCCGCCACTGAGACCGCCGGCTTCGACACCGCCCGCCTGCGCGCCGAACACCTCCTTCCCGCGCTTTTCCAGCCCGGCCACGTCGAGCTCGCCTGGTGGGAGACCGACCGCACCGTGGCCGCCGGCATCATGCCCGCCGAGGCCCCGCTGGCCTTGCCCAATCCACCCGACCTGCGCGCCGGTTTCTTCCTCGAGCGCCGCGAAGCCGGCATCGTCAATATCGGCGGCCCCGGCACGATCACCGTGGACGGCGTCGTCCACACCCTCGCTCCACTCGACGCCCTTTACCTCGGTCGCGGCGCCCGCGACGTCACCTTCGCCTCTGAATCATCCGCCGCCCCGGCGAAGTTCTGGCTGCTCAGCTACCCGGCCCACGCCGCCTACCCGACCCGCCACGTATCCTTCGCCACCGCCGAGACCGCCGTGCTTGGCGCCCCCGCCACCGCCAACGAACGCCATCTCACCAAACTCATCCACGCCGGCGCCTTCCCCACCTGCCAAGTCGTCATGGGCGTGACCCGCATGCAACCCGGCGGCGTCTGGAACACTATGCCGCCCCATACCCACCTGCGCCGCTCCGAAGTCTACCTCTACTTCGAAGTGCAGCCCGCCCACGCCGTCTTCCATTTCATGGGCCAACCCCAGGAAACGCGCCACTTGCTGGTTCACAACGAGGAGGCCGTGCTCTCCGCCCCTTGGTCCATCCACAGCGGCGTCGGCACCGCCCGCTATTCCTTCGTCTGGGGCATGGGCGGCGAAAACCAGGAGTTCGCCGACATGGACCCCGCCCCCGTCGCCGACCTGCGCTGACGCCGACCCCAAGCAATCCGTCAAATGTCCCAAGTCTAAAAGTCCCACGTTGAGCGCGGCGCGCTCCGCGCGCAGGTGACGACGTTCGACCTTCGACTTCTCTACCTCCGACCTTTCGACCTTCGACTTCCCCCCAACCCATGATCCTAGATCTTTTCCGCCTCGACGGCCAGACCGCCCTCGTCACCGGCGCCTCCCGCGGCCTCGGCGCCACCATGGCCGAGGCCCTCGCCCAGGCCGGCGCCGATGTCATCCTCGTCGCCCGCGGCGACCTCTCCGCCACCGCCAAACTCGTCGAGGCCGCCGGCCGGCGCGCGTTCACCTTTTCCGCCGATCAGGCCAGCCGCCCCTCCATCGAGCGCCTCTGCGCCGCGCTGGGGGACTCGCTCCCGGTCCCGGATATCCTAGTCAACAATGGCGGCACCATCCGGCGCGCCAACTTCACCGAGTTCTCGCTGACTGATTGGGACGAAGTGCTCGAGACCAACCTCACCGCCCCCTTTCGCCTCAGCCAACGCGTCGCCTCCGCTTGGATCGCCGCCGGCCGCGGCGGCAAGATCATCCACACCGCCTCCATGCTTTCCTTCCAAGGCGGCGTGCGCGTCGCCTCCTACACCGCCTCCAAAAGCGCCCTCGCCGGCCTCACCCGCCTGATGGCCAACGAACTCGCCGCTAAGGGCATCAACGTCAACGCCATCGCCCCCGGCTACATGGCGACCGACAACACCGCCCAGCTCCGCGCCGACCCGGTGCGCAACCAGGCCATCCTCGACCGCATCCCCGCCGCCCGCTGGGGCCAGTCCGCCGACCTCGCCGGCGCGACCGTCTTCCTCGCCTCCCGCGCCTCCGACTACGTCAACGGCCACATCCTCGCCGTCGACGGCGGCTGGCTCGCCCGCTGACCCGCCGGGCCGCCCGGCCACCTCTTCGAATTTCAGATTTTCAGCGTTTCAGCGTTTCAAAATTTATCCCAATCCGATGCCCCTCACCCTACCCCTCTTCGCCGCCCTGGCGGCCGCCGCCATCTTGGCCCTGCCCGCCTCCGCCGCCGATAAACTCGTCGTCACCGTCACCCATCCGTTGGCCATCGCCCGCCCCTCCGAGACCATCACCGTGCCTTGGTCCGAGGTGAACAAGGCCCTCCCGCACGCCCTCATCCAAAAGATCGCCGTGCGCGACGCCTCCGGCCGCATCCTGCCCCACCAGGTGACCAACGTCGCCCCCCAGGCCAAGGACCCCGAGCGTATCGGCGCCGCCTACGGCGACTTGATCTTCCAGCACGACTTCGCCCCCGGCGAACAATCCGCGACCTTCACCGTCGAACAAACCGAGACGGTCTCGCCGCCCTTCCCCGTCAAGGCCTTCGCCCGCCAGGTCCCGGAACGCCTCGATGACTTCGCCTGGGAAAACGACCGCCTCGCCCACCGCACCTACGGCCCCGCCCTCGCCGCGCCCGCTCCCGCCGGCGCCGTCAAGGAGGTGCTCGTCACCAGCGGCCTCGATCTCTGGTGCAAGCGCGTGGACTACCCGGTCGTAGACCGCTGGTATAACAAAGGCCACGACCACTACCATTTCGACCAAGGAGAGGGCATGGACATGTATGGCGTGTCCGCGTCCCGCGGCTGCGGCGGCACCGGCGTCTGGGCCGACGGGCGTCTCCACGTTTCCTCCAACTACAAGTCCGCCCGCGTCCTCGCCAACGGCCCCGTCCGCGCCATCTTCGAGCTCACCTACGACACCTGGGCCGCCGACGGCGTCTTCGTCTCCGAGGTGAAACGCTTCACGGTCGATGCCGGCCGCAACCTCGACCGCATCGAAAGCACCTTCGCCGCCACCGGCAAAACGCCCGAACTCACCATCGGCATCGGCCTGCACAAGAATCCGGCCGATAAAAATCAGGACCCGCTCGTGACGCTCACGCCCGACGCCTCCGCCGGCACCCTAGCCCAGTGGATCGCGCAAAAAACCAACGGCGCCCTCGGCACCGCCATCGTGCTCGTCGATCCCGCCGCCTTCGCCGGTTTCGCCGAGGATGCGCGCAACTCCCTCGTCCTCGCCAAGGTCGCCCCGGGCCAACCGCTCCGCTACCTCGCCGGCGCCGGCTGGGACCGCGCCGGCCACTACCCCGACCAGGCGTCGTGGCTCGCCTACGTCGCCACCGAGTCCGCCCGCGCCCGCTCCCCCGTTACCGTAACCCTTTCCACCCGCTAAACTCCGCCCCGGAGTAAGAGCAAAGACGCGAAGGCGCGAAGTTCGATCCCCCCATCACCTTTCCCTCCGCCTTCGCTCTGACCTTACCGTCTTCGCGACTTTGTGCTTAAATCCTCTGCTCCCCGCTTCCTCACCCATGCGCCCCCTCACCCGCCTCCTCGCCCCGCTCCTCCTCGCCTGCCTGCCGCTCTCCGCCGCCGACGCGCCGATCCAAAAGTTCGGCGACGCCAGCCCCCTCGAATGGTCCGTGCGCATGGCCCGCTCCGAAATGGCCCGCCAAGGCGATCGGATGTTTTACGACGCCAATCCCAAGGCCAAGTGGTCCTACACCGCGCCTTTGGTCGGCTTGTCCCTGATGCGCCTCTCCGTCCAGACCGGCGACGCCTCCTTCGGCGCCTACGGCGTGCGCACCGCCACCTCCTTCCTCAACGCCGACGGCACCATCGCCGGCTACCGGAAAGACGAGTTCAACATCGACCTCGTGGCCCCCGGCAAGGTCCTCGTCCTCGCCTGGGAACAGGGCGACCGCTCCCCCGCCCTGCGCACTGCCATCGAGACGCTGCGCGACCAGATGCGCACCCACCCGCGCACCAGCGAGGGCGGCTTCTGGCACAAGCAGCGCTACCCGCACCAGATGTGGCTCGACGGCCTGTTCATGGCCTCCCCTTTCCTCGCCCACTACGCCCAGACCTTCAACGAGCCCGCCCTCTACGACGACATCGCCAAACAAATCATCCTGATGGATCGCCACGGCTGGAACGCCGCCAAACAGCTCCACCATCACGCTTGGGACGAGGCCCGCGCCCAGCCCTGGGCCGACAAGACCACCGGCCTTTCCCCCAGCTTCTGGAGCCGCTCCGTCGGCTGGTATGCCATGGCCTTGGTGGACACCCTGGAGTATCTGCCCGTCACCCACCCCGAGGTGGATAAGATCACCGAGATCCTCGACCGCCTCGCCACCGGCGTCGTGCGCTGGCAGGACCCCGCCACCGGCTGCTGGTGGCAGGTCACCGACCAGGCCGACCGCGAGGGCAACTACCTCGAAGGCACCGCCACCGCGATGTTCAACTACACCCTGGCGAAGGGCATCGCCCGCGGCTACCTCTCCCGCGAAAAATACCTGCCCGCCCTGCTCAAGGGCTACGCCGGCATGATCCAAACCCTCGTCCGCACCGAGCCCGACGGCACCATCAGCCTCACCCAGTGCTGCGAAGTCGCCGGCCTCGGCGGCATGGGCAAGAACAACCACCCGCGCGACGGCTCCTTCGCCTACTACATCAGCGAGCCGATCATCGCCAACGATCACAAGGGCGTCGGCCCTTTCATCTCGACCGGCGCCGAGCTGGAAAAAATCCTACGCGCGCCGAGCCCCCGCTCCCTCGCCGACCAGGCCGGCCCCGGCTTCCAAGCCCGCGGTTGGGAGGATTATGAGAAGGTCCTCGCCCGCATCCAGGCCCCGACCTTCCCCGACCGCGACTTCCCCATCACCGCTTTCGGCGCTAAGCCCGGCGCCGAGGCCGCGCCCGACGCCAACACCGCCGCCCTCGCCGCCGCCATCCAGGCCGCCCACAGCGCCGGCGGCGGCCGCGTGGTGGTTCCCCCGGGCCTCTGGCGCACCGGCGCCATCCACTTGAAGAGCAACGTCAACCTCCACGTCACCAAGGACGCCACCCTGCTCTTCTCGACCCGCCCCGCCGACTACCCCATCGTCCAGACCCGCTGGGAAGGCGTGGAGTTAATGAACTACTCCGCGCTCATCTACGCGTTTGAGCAGACCAACATCGCGGTCACCGGTCAGGGCACCCTCGACGGCGGCGCCACCCTCGATGACTGGTGGAGCTGGAACAAAAAAGGCCAGGGCGCTGCCCAGAAACAAAAACCCGCCCGCGACCGCCTCGTCGCCCTCGCCGAGACCGACACACCCGTCGAGCAGCGCGTCTTTGGCGACGGCCACTTCCTCCGCCCCAACTTCGTCCAACCCTACCGCTGCACCAACGTCCTCATCGAGGGAGTCACCCTCCTTCGCTCACCGATGTGGATCATCCACCCGACGTTCTGCACCAACGTCACCGTGCGCGGCCTCACTATTCGCTCCCACGGCAGCAACAACGACGGATGTGACCCTGAGTCCTCCCGCGACGTGCTGATCGAGAACACCCTCTTCGACACCGGCGACGACTGCATCGCGATCAAATCCGGTCGCAATGGTGACGGTCGCCGCGTGCCCATCCCCTCCGAAAACATCGTCGTGCGCGGCTGCACCATGAAGGACGGCCACGGCGGCGTGGTGCTCGGCTCGGAATGCTCCGCGGGCATCCGCAACGTCTTCGTCGAGAACTGCACCATGGACAGCCCCGAACTCGATCGCGCCCTGCGTTTCAAAAACAACGCCGTGCGCGGCGGCGTGCTGGAAAACGTCTTCATGCGCGACGTGACCATCGGTAAGGTGGTCGAGGCCGTCGTGACCATCGACCTGCTCTACGAGGAGGGCGCCAAGGGCCTCTTCAAACCCATCGTGCGCAACGTGCAGCTAGACCGCGTCACCGCCACCGCCGCCCCCCGCGTGCTCTACGTGCGGAGCTTCCCCGGCGCCGTCGTGGATGACATCCGCATCCACGACTCGGAATTCAAGGGCCTGACTCAGGCCGAGGTTGTGCAAGGCGCTGGAAGTGTATTTTTTCGCAATGTCACTTTCACTCCGGCCAACCTAAAGCCGGGCAAAAACTCCGTTCCGCCCCCCGCCGCCGCACCCGCCGCCCCCTAACTACCCACCCTCCCTCCCCGCGTAATGTCCTCCCTGCCTACCTCCACCCCGCTCGGCCGTTTCCGCTGGCGCATCTGCGCCGTGTTGTTCCTCGCGACGACGATCAACTACATCGACCGAAACGTGTTTTCGTTCACCATGCTGGACGAGACCTTCCGCCACCAGATGCTGGGCATCCCGCTCGGCCAGCCGCTCACCGACGCGGACATGGCGCTTTTCCGCGAGAAGATGAGCCACCTCGATGCCATCTTTAAATACTGCTACGCCTTTGGCTTCCTGCTGGCCGGCTGGCTGATCGACCGCATCGGCATCCGCCGCGGCTACGCTGTCGGCATCGGCGGCTGGAGCATCGCCGCCGTGATGCACGGCCTGGTCCACACCGTGACCGGCATGGGTTGGGCCCGCGGCCTCCTCGGCGTGGGTGAGGCCACCAATTTCCCCTCCGCGATCAAAACCGTGTCGGAATGGTTCCCCAAAAAGGAACGTAGCTTCGCGACCGGCATCTTCAACGCCGGGGCCAACGTCGGCATCATCATCACCGCCCTCTGCGTGCCCTTCATCATCGCCCACTGGGGCTGGCGCGCCTCCTTCATCGTCACGGGCGCGATCGGCGTCTTTGTCCTTTTCTGGTGGCTGAGCATCTACCGCGCGCCCGAGGACCATCCCAAACTGTCCAAGGAGGAGCTCGCCCATATCCGCCAGGACGGACCGCCCGACAGCGGTAAACCCGCCAAATGGCGCGAAATCCTCGGCTACCGCGCCACCTGGGCCTTCGCCATTCCCAAGTTCATGACCGACGCCATCTGGTGGTTTTATCTCACTTGGCTGCCGACCTTTTTTAACAGCAACCCAGCCTTCGACACCAAGCTGAACCTGAAGCAGGTCGGCATCCCGTTCCTCGTCATCTACCTGGTTTCCGACTTCGGCAGCATCTTCTTCGGCTGGCTGGCCACCAAGTTCATCGGCCTGGGCTGGTCGGTGAACAAAGCCCGCAAGGTCACCATGCTGATCTGCGCCTGCTGCGTCGTGCCCATCGTCTTCGCCTCGATGACGTCCAGCATCACGCTCGCCATCGCCCTAATCGCCCTCGCCACCGCCGCCCACCAGGGTTGGAGCGCCAACCTGTTCACCACCGTCGCCGACCAGTTCCCCCGCCGCGCCGTGGGTAGCGTCGTCGGCATCGGCGGCCTCGCCGGCGGCCTCGGCGGAGCCCTGCTCGCCGCCAAGGTCGGCTTCATCATCAACACCGGTGGCTACGTGCCCCTGTTCGCGATCGCCGCCTCCGCCTACCTGCTCGCGTTGCTCATTCTGCACACCCTCAGCCCCAAATTGGCCACGGTGGAACTGCGCGCGAACTGAAGCCCGCCCGGCCCCACCCCATGAAATCCGCCGTCCGCTTGATGACGGCTGGGCTGCTCCTTGGCGTCCCCGCCCTTTCCGCCGCCGAGGTCACCTGGAAAACCGCCCTCGTCCAGCCCGTCGAGTGGTATGCCACCACTCCAGCCCGCACCCTCGCCGACAGCGTCCTGCTCTACCAGACCCCGTCGGGCGGCTGGCCCAAAAACACCGACTTCTCCGACCCGCCCACCGACGAGTTTCTCGAGGATGTCCGGATGGACCACCGCGACGCCACGATCGACAACAACGCCACCACCACCCCGCTGCGTTACCTCGCCCGCGTCCTCTCCGCCGCAAACGACGAGCGCACCCGGGCCGCCTTCGAACGCGGCTTCGACTACCTGCTCGCCGCCCAATACGAAAACGGCGGCTGGCCCCAGTATTACCCGCTGCGCGAAGGCTACTACACCCGCATCACTTACAACGATAATGCCATGGTGAACGTGCTCGAGTTCCTGCGCGACGCCGCGCGGGGCGAGCCACCCTACAGCTTCGTGAACGCCGACCGTCGCGCCCGCGCCGCCGCCGCCGTGGCCAAGGGCATCGATTGCATCCTGCGCACCCAGGTCCGCGACGCCGAGGGCCGCCTCACCGCCTGGTGCGCCCAGCACGACGAGACCACCCTGGCCCCCGCTTGGGCGCGCAACTTCGAGCCGCCCTCCCTCTCCGGCGGCGAGAGCGTGGGTATCACGCGTTTCCTCGTCGCGATCGAGCAACCCTCGCCCGAGGTCCGCACCGCCGTCGAAGGCGCCATCGCCTGGTTTGAGAAAGTGAAAATCACCGGCCTGCGCTATGAGGGCTTCAAGGACGCCGAAGGCAAAAAAGACCGCCGCGTCGTGCCCGACCCCGCCGCCCCACCCCTCTGGGCCCGCTTTTACGAACTCGGCACCGACCGTCCCCTCTTCATGGGCCGGGACAAAGCCGTCCACTACGCCCTCGCCGAGATCGAGCGCGAACGCCGCGCCGGCTACAGTTACTACACCACCAACGCGCGCACCCTCCTTGACAGCCATTACCCGCGCTGGCGCAAACGCCTCGAAAAAGCCGACGCCCTCGCGGCCAAGACCGCCGAAAAGGCGAAGCGGTCCGCTTCAAAGCCCTGACCTCATCCCCATGCACCGCGCTTTCCGCCTCCGTTTCGTCTGGCTCGCCGCGCTCCTCGCCCTGGCCCTGCGCGCCTTCGCCACCGCGCCCGACGCCACCGTCGCCGCCGACGGCACCGGCGACTACACCTCCCTCCAGGAAGCCATCTCGAAGGCCCCCATGCGCACCGGCGCGAACGACCCTCACTGGGTCATTCAGGTAAAACCCGGCACCTACCGCGAACGCATCTACGTCCAGCGCGAACGCGGTCGCATCCTCGTGCGCGGCGCGGACGCCGCCACCACCACGATCACCTTCGATCTGCATGCGAATCTCCCCGGTCCCGACGGCAAACCCCTCGGCACCTTCGCCACGCCCACCGTCCACATCGACGGCGACGGCATGATCTGGGATGACCTCACCCTCGCCAACACCGCCGGCCCCGTCGGCCAGGCCCTTGCCCTCCGCGCCGACGGCGACCGCCTCGTTTTCCGGCGCTGCCGCTTCCTCGGCTGGCAGGACACCATGCTGCTCAACCGCGGCCGCCACTACTTCGAGGACTGTTACATTGAGGGCCACGTCGATTTTATCTTTGGTGCCGCCACCGCGTTTTTCTCCCGCTGCCACGTCCACGCCCTGCGCGACGGCTACATCACCGCCGCCAGCACGCCCGAGGGCACGACCCACGGCTTCGTCTTCGCCGACGGCCGCGTCACCACCGGACCCGAGGTGATTAAGGGCGTCTACCTCGGCCGCCCGTGGCGCGATTTTGCCAAGACCGTTTTCCTCCGCACCGAGCTGGCCGGAAACATCCGCGCTGAGGGCTGGCACAACTGGAACAAGCCCGCCGCCGAGCAGACCACGTTCTACGCCGAGTTCGCCAACACCGGCCCCGGCGCGTCCCCCGCCACCCGAGTCCCTTGGGCCAGGACCCTCGACGAAGCGGCCGCCAACACCCTCACCCCTGCCGACGTCATGCTATTCAATTGCTTTGGAAGACCTTAACCCGAAACCTAAGCTCATTCACTGAGATTTACCCGACCCCCTAGGGCTTCTGCATTTTTGCGCAACCCCGTTGCTGACCCCTCTGGTGCACCTCGGATTTCGCTCCCTACCATCTGCTCCGCAATCTTGCCCAAAGATGCTGCCCTCGCCCTCGATCAACGTGCGGTCGCGGCGGTAGTCGCCACATCGCGGGGCTTCACGGCTGCGGTAACGTCCGGCCGCCTCATTGCAGCGAATCCTCTTTTTTGGAAAAATACCCCCCCTATTTTATGTGGGTTTTTTAGCCCGATTATCACTACTGATTATTGCCCCCGACTAATCACCCCCGCCGGGTTTCGCGTTCATCTCCATGTTACCCATTTCATTCGACGGGCCCCCGTCCTTTCGCGTAGCCGTCGCACCCCAGTCATTACGCACCGCCCTTTTCTTGGTCATGGCCGGCATCGTGCCAGCCGCGCGAGGCGACATCACCTACACGTTGCAATTTGACCCGGCCTCCTCGGCCCTGGCCCAGCAGGTGGCCAACTCCGTCGCGGTGGCGGCCGCATTCTACAACCAGAACGGCTCGTTCAACAAACACTGGAACGTTTACTACAACGCGGGCATTCCGACCGCCGAGGCCAACTACACCGGTTACATGGGCTTCGGCGGCACCCGCAACGAGCGCGTTGTTTTTCATGAGGCCGCCCACACGTTCGGCATGGGCACCCACGGCACCTACCCGGGCCTGATCTCCGGCGGTGTCTGGAAGGGGTTCTATGGCAATCGCGCCCAGGCGGAGAGCTTTGCCGCCTATGCGGACGGGCTCCATGGCGACGGGCACGCCATCTGGCCAGGCGGCTTCAATTACGACAACGAGGACGGCACCGCAACACGTTACCACCACACCCGGGTCATGGCCGGCATCCGCGCCGACATGGGCATCCTGTCCTACACCCGCGAGGCTCGCCACGAGGCCGTGGTCTACGGAGAGACCGCGGTTTTCCAAATCGAATCTCCGCTCGCCGGCACTTGGCAGTGGTATCGGAACGACGTGGCCCTGTTCAATGGGGGCAACGTCTCCGGGGCCAACACCGCCACGTTGCGCATCACCGACGTCCAGCCCGCTCACGCCGGTTCCTACCGCTGCACGGTCACCGGCGCGAATGAGACGCTCAACAGCCGCCCTCGTCAGCTCTGGGTCCATCCCGCTCCGCTGGTCGGCCAGTGGGATTTTAACGGCACTCCCGCCGACGCCACCGGCACCCACGCCGGTGTCGCGACCGGCTCGCCCGTCTACGTCGCCGGCCGGAGCGGCCAGGCGGTGGACCTGGATGGTGCCGACGATTTCATTACCCTACCGGCCGCGGCCGGGCGACTGCGCGAGCTCACCGTGGCCACCTGGGTCAACTGGGATGGTGGCGGCGACTGGCAGCGCATCTTTGATTTCGGCACCGGCACCAACCAGTATCTCTTCCTCACCCCACGCGCCGGCGGCGCCGGCCTGCGCCTCGCCTTGAGGGATGCCTTCAACGGCCGGGACGTCGAATTCGTCGTCAACTCCACGACTCTCCCCACCGGCCAATGGGTTCACCTCGTCGCCGTGCTGCGCGAGCGCTACCTCACACTCTACGTGAACGGCCGCGCCATCGGCTCGGTTTTCGACCTGCGCAGCAGTCCGGCGGATTTCCCGACGACGCAAAACTACATCGGGAAAAGCCAATTTGCCGACCCGCTCTTCAACGGTCGGGTGGACGACTTTCGCGTCTATGCCCGGGCCCTGGGCGGCGCGGATGTCTGGACGCTCTGGGGCCAAAGCGCCAACCAGCCGCCGGTCTTCTCCGTGAGCACCCTGACCCTGCCCGCGGCCAGCGCGGTCGAGCCCTACGCCGCCCAGAACCTCGCCCCTTACGCCAGCGACCCCGACGGCCAGGCGCTGACGTTTACCAAACTCGACGGTCCCGCCTGGCTCTCCGTCGCCGCCAACGGCCAGCTCTCCGGTCAACCCGGCCCCGAAAACGCCGGGGATAATCTTTTTGTGGTCCGTCTCACCGACACCGCCGGCGCCAGCTCGGACATCACCCTCACCATTCCCGTCCAGACCCCGCCGCCCGCCATCGTCACCGCCGGCGCCAGCGTGCCCGTCAGCGATGCCGACGATATCTCGTGGTTTGCCGCCAACCTGGGCGAACTCGATGGCATCGACGGCGCGGCCAGCGCCTCCACGAACGACGCGTCCACCTACGTCGCGGCCGATCGCACCAGCAAAGGCCAGACCTTCACCACTGGTTCGCACGCCCAGGGCTATCACCTCCAATCTTTCACCGTGCAGCATGTGACCTGGCCCGTGCTCACCGCGCCCGGCACCAGCTACGACCTCCAGCCGGGCGACACGTGGCGTGTGCAGATCGGCACTCTCGCCGGCACGACCAAGCAGGCCTTGCTCAACTACGTCGCCACCTACGACGGGGCCGCGCTCACCGGCTCGGGCAACACCGGCACCGGCCGCCACCTCACCTTTAACCTGTCCGCGCTCGGCCTCCAGCTCGCCGCCGGCACCCCCTATTACTTCGAGGTCGCGCCCCTGAACGGAGCGCCCTTCTTCGAGCTCGCCAGCTCCCGAACCGGTTCCTACGCCGGCGGCACCGCTTTTCGTGGCAACTCGGTCGGCACCATCGGCACCCAGATCGTTCCGCTCACGGGTGACTACGTCTTTCACGTCAACCTGACCCGCCGCCAGCCCCAAACTCCCGCCACCGTCGCTTACTGGACTTTCGAGGAAGGCGGCGTCGCCAACACCTACGTGCCCTATACCCGCACCAACTCCGGCCAGTATGACGGCACCCTGCTCGACCTTTCCGGCCATGCCAACCACGCCTCGGCCTGGGCCGGCAACTGGCACTGGTATCGCTCCATCGTGCCCGCCGCCACTACCCCGCAGACCGGCCTCGCCAACACCCGCAGTCTGCAAAACGCCAACAGCTTTCCCGCCCTCTCCGCCATCGGCACCGGCTTGACCACGTGGAGCCCGTCGCAGTGGACGCTCGAAGCCGTCATCCGGCCGGACAACGCCGCCAACGGTTACCAAACCATCATCGGCCGCGACAGTCGGGGTGCCCATACCCCGGACCCAGCTCTTGCCGCGCTTTATTTCGGCCTGGCACCGAGCGGCAACCTCCGCGCCGCCTTCACCGACGCCGCCGGCAACCTCTGGAATCTTACCTCCGCCGCCGGTGCCATCCAGTCGGGCAAATGGCACGCCCTCGCCGCCACCTCCGACGGCGTAACCCTGTCGCTCTACCGAAAGAATCTCACCGACGGCGAGACCCACTACACCCGCCTCGGGACCCTTGACCTTTCCACCAGCGCCAACCCCGCCCTCTCCACCGGCACCGGCGATGGCGCCGACTGGGATGCCGGCGTCTTTTCGCTCGGCCGCGGCCTCTACAACGGCGGACACACCGACCGCTTTTTCGGTTACCTCGACGATATCCGCCTGAGCGAAGGCGCGCTCGCTCCAGCGAGCTTTCTCTACTCGCCACCGGTGCCCACCTACGCGACCTGGATCGCCAGCTACCCCGGCGCGGCCGCGCAGACTGCCTTTGACGCCGACCCGGATGGCGACGGCCTGGCGAACGGACTAGAAGCCGTTTTCGGCACCCACCCCGGCTCGCCCTCCGCCGGGCTGCGCGACGTGGCACGTAGCGCGACAACGCTGACTTTCGCGCATCCGCAAAATGCGACCGCCGCAGCCGATATCACCACGACCTATGAATGGTCGCGCGACCTCCAAACTTGGCATGCGTCCGGTGTCACGGTCGATGGCACCGGCGTGACTTTGTCGGCTATCGCCAGCACCCCGCAGGCGGGCACCACCACCGTCACGGCCACGATCATCGGGGCGAATCCCGATCGCCTGTTCGTGCGGCTGCGGGCGAGCACGTTTTGAGTCGGACCCAGCGACATTCGTGACGCCCTCACCGGATCATACCTGGCCACGTAGATTTAGCCCGCATACCGCGATTATCCCGGCGACGTATCGCCCGAGTTTTTGATTAGTTGCGGAATCCGCGGCCTCAACGACTCAACCTGAAGGCGCCGAAGTCGGCGTGAGCCGCCGTCAACGTGGCCCCCTGCGTAGCGCGACAGAATACGCCCACCTTGGCGCCAACCCAGCGGCTTGCGCTGGCCGTGAAGGGGGCGCCCAGCGCCACGAAGGGCGCGGAGTCACCCTTCGCCGGCCGGTAGTAAAAACGACAGACGAGATCGGCCTCGACCTCCACCCTAAGCTCAACCGCTTGGCCGGGCGACCAAGGCAACGTCGCCACCACCGTCTCGCCCCCTCCTTTATCAGCCCGAGCGCAATGCACCTGCACCAGATCCTGGAAGCCACCCGCACGGGCACAAAGACCGATCCAGCCATAGTCATAGCCAAAAATGATCAAGCCCGCGCGTGCGTCCCCGGCTGAACCGTCCAAGACCAGTGTGGTCTGTGCCGTGAATGCCGGCGCGGGAAACTTCTGCATCAGGAGATTGGGCGCCAGCCAGAGCGAATCCGCCGCCGACGCCGGCACCGCTCGCAGCCGCAGACCCGCCTCATCCCCTGCGCGAGGCAGAACCCAGTCCGCGTCGGGATTCCCCTGCCATTGCCACTGGAGCCCAGGTTTACCGGAGCCGAAGTCATCGCTCGTCGCCGGCTCCCGCGCCGGTTGCAAAGGCAAATCGGGCTTGGCGTGCGCCAGCACCGGCTCGCCCGTGCCGTCTCCGTCCGCATCGTCGCCCATCACGGGCCAACCGTCCGCCCGCCAACTCATGGGCTGCAAATGCACCACGCGCCCATGCGCCGGCATTTCCTGGAAGTGAAAAAACCAGTCCTGCCCGCCCGGCGTGGTCACCCACGCGCCCTGGTGCGGTCCGTTGACCGGCGTGCCGCCCTGCGCGAGCACGATGCGGTTTTCGTAAGGCCCAAGGATCGTGCGCGACCGAAACACCGCCTGATAACCTTCGGCCACGCCGCCCGCCGGGGCGAAGACGTAATACCAGCCGTCGCGCTTGTAGAGCTTAGGCCCCTCCAAGGTCCGCCAGCCGGGCAGCTGATCGCCGTCGATCACCACCCGCCCCTCGTCCAGCACGCGGGCGCCGTCCGGACTCATTTCGTGCAAGGTCAGCCGGTTGTTGATCCCCGACCGGCTCTTCGCCCAGCCGTGGATCAACCAGGCGCGGCCGTCATCGTCCCAGAGCGGACACGGATCGATCAGCCCGCGCCCCGGAAGCAGCAAGTGCGGCTCGCTCCACGCCCCGCGTGGATCGTCCGCCGTGATGACATAGAGACCAAAGTCGGGATCCGGATAAAAAATCCAGAACCGCCCGGCATGGTAGCGCAGAGCCGGCGCCCATACGCCTTCGCCGTGACGCGGTTTGCTGAAATGCTCCGTCGGCACGAGCGCCGGCAAGGCGTGGTTGACCAGAGTCCAGTTGACCAGGTCCCGCGAGTGCAGGATGGGCAGGCCGGGCACGTGGCCAAAGCTGGAGGAGGTCATCCAATAGTCCTCGCCCACCCGGATCGCATCGGGATCGGAGTAGTCGGCATGGAGAACCGGGTTGCGATAGGTGCCGTCGCCCTGGTCCGCCACCCAGGGCGAAGCCGCGGCGGGACCGGCGGCGATTTCAGGCCGCAAACCAATAAGCGAGGTGGCGATCATAAGGGCAAAAAAACGCGACATTTAAAAAAATTAGCGCCCGGCCTGAGCGGGCCCCAGCTTGGAATGCAGCCAGTCGGTCAACACTCGCGACCAGCCTGGATCGGCAGCCGACCACTCCGCGAGGCGATGACCGGCGCCAGGCAAGACGTGCAATTCGCAATCGCCCTCCAGGGCAAGCAAGCGCGCCCGAAACGCGATCGATTGATCGAGCGCCACCGTTTTATCCGCGTCGCCATGCAACAACAGCGTGGGCGGATAACCCGCCTTGACCACATTCACAGGCGATTGCGCGGCGAGAAACGCCAGGTTCTCCGGGGACATCTCGGCCTTCAGACCAAACAAGGCCTGCAACGAGGTGCTCGGCGCCCCGCGCCGCTTGGAATCGGACTCGAGATCGCTCACCGCCGCGCACCCCACCACCGCACGCACCGGAGTCGCACCCCCTTCCGCCGCCACCGCAGCGAAAAGCGCGATGTGTCCGCCGGCGGAATGCCCCATGATGGCGATACGGTCCGGATCACCGCCAAACTCCGCCGCGTGCGCGCGCACCCACGCCACCGCCGCGCGCGTGTCTTCGAGACAGGCCGGCCAGCGATTGGCCGGCGCCAGGCGATAGTTGATCGACACCCACACGAAGCCCGCCTCGGTGAGCGGCTCAAACCAAGGCCGGATGTCCGCGCCCGCGCCGGGTTTTTCCGTGCCCGCTTTATCCCCGCCCGACCAGCCGCCGCCATGCACTAAAATAACCACCGGAAAAGGCCCCTGGCCGTCAGGCCTGGCAATATCGAGCCGCAGCGTTTCCCCGCCGGCCTCGCCATACACGACGTCGCGCCGCACTTCGACGGCACCAAGCCCGGCGACACCCGCGAAAAAAAACCCGGTCAGGACAATAAAAGTGGAAACGCGCATGGTTTAGTTAGAGTTGGCCTTATCCGAGGTTACCCCGATACGCGGCACGAGCATCTGCACGATCGCCAGCGAAATAAGGTAAAGCAGAGAGGCGGCGGCGAAGATCAGCGAGTAACTGCCGGTTTTTTGCAGCACCAACCCGATGACCTCCGCGACAACCGCCCCGGTCATGAAACATACAAATCCACCCAAACCCACCGTCGAGCTGATTGCCTGCTTCGGCATCGTATCCGAGACCACACTGAAGAGATTGGCGGACCAGCCCTGGTGGGCCGAACCGGCCAGGCCGACGATCAGCACCGCGACCAACGCGGAGGGCGCGTGGGGCGCGAGACAGATGGGGACCACCGAAGCGGCGCAAATCAGGAGGGTGGTCTTGCGTGCCTTGTTCACCGACCAGCCCAGATTCAGCAAACGCCCGGCCAGCCAGCCACCCGTCACTCCGCCCACCGAGGCGAAGAAATAAAATACCGCTGTCCACTTCCCGACCTCAGCCAGTTCCAGCTTGAAGGTCTTGTGCATGAAATCCGGGAAATAAAACATATAGATACCCCACACCGGCCCCGCCAGCACGCTCGCCGCCAGATAAGCCCAGACCGCCCGGTAGCGCAGCAACGAGAACCAGGATACCCTTTCCTTGGGCTCCTCGACCGGAACCACGCCGGAACGTATGTAGTCGAGCTCGGCCGCCGAGAGCCGCGGATGCTTCTCCGGCGAATCGTAAAGCCACCACCACAAGGCCAGCCAGACGACCCCGAGCGCGCCGGTGACATAGAAGGTCGCCGCCCACCCCAGGTGGCCATAAATCCACGGCACTACGATGGGACAAAGGATCGCGCCGACATTGGTGCCGGCGTTAAAAATCCCTGTCGCCAAAGCTCGTTCCTTCACGGGAAACCACTCCGCCACCGTCTTGATCGCCGCCGGGAAATTCCCGCCCTCGGTCAAGCCCAGCGCCACCCGCGCCGACATGAAGCCGAGCACCGTGGCGGGCAATACCCACGGCGCAGACGCCCCCAGCCAGGTCAGGTCGATGGTCAACTTCAGGTCGGGCGCGATCAGACTGACCAACCCGTGCCCCGCCGCCGCCAGACTCCACAAAAAGACAAACCACGGCAGCCCGCGCTTGACCCCCAGCCGATCCACCACGCGACCGCCGAAAAGATAGCCAAAGGCATACGCCATTTGAAAGGCCGACGCGATGTGCGCGTAGTCCGTCTCGCTCCAACGCAACTCGTCGCTCAGCGGCTGCTTCAGGATGCCGATGATATTTCGGTCGATGTAATTGAGCGCGACGGAGCCGAAAAGCAGACCACAAATGGTCCAACGAAAACGGCCCGGCTCGGGAGAGGCAGGGGAAACGGGCATAAGGGGTCCGGCTAATCCGCCCCAACCCCGCCCTCCGCGCAACCTCCGCCGCCGCGCTCATCGTTGCGCAACAATGAGCACGCCGCCCCCCTTTGCCTTTTGTTTCCGCAAGCGTTGGGTTCCGTCATCGCCCCCCCGGGGGTTTGAGGCCCGCCCTTCCCTATGCTTCCCTCGCTGGTCCCAAGCCCGGACCGCCTGCCCCCAAGCCCGGCCGCCGGCACCCGTTAACCCGACCGCCCTACCCCTCCGCCATGATCCTGCCCCGCCCTCCCCGCCTCCTCCTCGGCGTCCTCCTCGCGTTCACCGGCCTCGACGCGTGCTTCGCCACGCTGACCGCGCCGGTCGTCCCGGTCGCTCCGGCCACGCCCGTCATCCCCACCCACCGGACCAGCCTGACTGACTTCGGCGGTGTGCCCGACGGCGAGACGCTCAACACCGCCGCCTTCGCCCGCGCCCTCGCGGCCCTCGCCGAAAAAGGCGGCGGCACCCTGGTCGTGCCACCCGGCGTCTGGCTCACCGGACCGATCGAACTCCGCAGCCACATCAATCTGCACGTCGAAGCCGGCGCACTCATCCAGTTCTCGCGCGACACGACCCTTTACCCAGTGCGGGGCTTCGATGCCCGCGGCGAAAAATCCATCGACACCCAGTCCCCGCTCTCCGGTGAAAAACTCGAAGACATTGCCATCACCGGCGCGGGCGTGATCGACGGCGGCGGCGACGTCTGGCGCCTGATCAAAAAACCCAAGACCACCGAGCCGTTCTGGAAGGCCCTCGTGGCCTCCGGCGGCGTGCTCAACCCCAAGGGCACCGAGTGGTGGCCCAGCCAAGCCGCGATGGACGGCGCCGCCGCCACCGCCGCGCTCGAGGCCGGGGGCTCGCTCGACCCCGCCGCCTACGAACCCTACCGCCTTTACCTCCGCCCCCGCCTGCTGCGCCTGCTCGACTGCCGCCGCGTGCTGATCGAGGGCGTGACCTTCCGCAACGCCCCCAACTGGACCCTCCACCCCTGGCTCTGCGAGGACCTGACCCTGCGCGACGTGAAAATCTTCAACGACCGTTGGGCGCAAAACAGCGACGCCATGGACATCGATTCCTGCCGCCGCGTCCACGTGACCGGGTGCATCATCGACACCGGCGACGACGGCCTCTGCATCAAGTCCGGCAAAGATGCCTCCGGCCGCCGCCTCGGCGTGCCCACCGAAGACGTGTTGATCGAGAACTGCACCGTCTACGAGGGCCACGGCGGCTTCACCATCGGCAGCGAGATGTCCGGCGGCGTGCGGAACGTCCTCGTGCGCAACTGCACCTTCATCGGCACCGCCATCGGCCTCCGCTTCAAAACCGTGCGCGGTCGCGGCGGCGTGGTCGAAAACATCCACATCACCGGCATCCGCATGACCGGTATCGAGAACGCCGCCATCGATTTCAACTTCTTCTACGCCTCCAACGGCAAACCGACCGAGGCCACGCCGGAACCCACCGTCGAAACGCCGACTTTCCGCCACATCCTGATCGAGGATGTGGTCTCCCGCGGCAGCGCCACCCCGCTCGTGATGCGCGGCCTGCCCGAGATGCCGCTGCGCGCCATCACCCTGCGCGACGTGTCCCTCTCCGCCGCGCGCGGCGCCGATCTGCTCAACTGCGACGGCATCGTCTTCGAACGCGTGCGGATCCGCGCCGCCCAGGGCGAGCCGGTCACCAGCCAGGCCGTCACCCGCAGCACCCTGACCCTCGTCCCCTGACCCGCCATGCCCCTCACCCGCTTCCTCCGCCTGCCCCTGCTTTGCGCCTTCCTGCTCACGCCCGCATTTCTCCGCGCGGCCCCGCACTTGGTCCTCGTCGGCGACTCCACCGTGACCGACAACGCCGGCTGGGGCCTCGGCTTCCGGCAGTTTCTCGCCGAGGGCGTGGAGTTGTCCAACACGGCGCGCGGCGGACGCAGTTCCATGAGCTTTATCGTCGAAGGTTCGTGGACCAAGGCCCTCGCGCTCAAGGGCGACTACTACCTCATCCAGTTCGGCCATAACGACGAGCCCGGCAAACCCGGCCGCTCCACCACCGAGGCGGAATACCGTGGCTACCTAGAACGCTACGTGGATGAAACCCGCGCCGCCGGCGCCACGCCCGTGCTCGTGACCTCACTCGTGCGCCGCCAATTCAAGACCCCGGACAATGCCCACCTGATCACGTCCAGCCTGCAAAACCGCGCCGAGATCGTGCGCGCCATCGCCCGCGAAAAAAACGTCCCCCTCGTCGAGCTCCACGACCGCAGCAAGGAACTCTGCGAAAAACTCGGCAAGGAAGGCTGCCTCGTCTTCAGCCCGCCCAAAGAAAACGGCCAGTTCGACGGCACCCACCTCAACGCCGAGGGTTACGTTCGCTTCGGCCGCATCGTCGCCGAGGAACTCAGCCGCGCCGTGCCCGCGCTCGCGCCGCTGCTCCGCGCCGAGCCCCGCGACCCGCGGCCCGTCGCTGGGGAGACCCGTCACGACGCGGTCGTCGCCTTCGACGGTTCCGGCACGCACACGTCCGTGCAGGCCGCCATCGACGCCGCGCCCACCTCCGCCACCGCCGCCAAACCCTTCCGCATCCTGGTCAAATCCGGCGTCTACCGGGAGCACGTCGTCGTCCCCGCCGACAAACCCTTCCTCCAGCTCCGCGGGGAACCTGGCATGGGGGCCGAGACTGTGATCACGCTGGATACAAACGTGAAAACGCCCGTCCCCGGCGACACCGGCGGAAAAACCCTCTCCACCGCCGAGAGTGCCACCGTGCTCGTGCTCGCGTCCGATTTCACCGCCGAAAACCTCACCTTTGAAAACACCACCACCCGCGAGCAAAAAGTGCAGGCCCTCGCCTTCTACGTGACCGGCGATCGCGCCATCCTGCGCCGCTGCCGTTTCCTCGGCTGGCAGGACACGCTCCGCGCCGATTCACCCAAGGGCGGACCGGTCGCACGCCAATACTTCGCCGAGTGCGAGATCACCGGCCACGTTGATTTTATCTACGCGGCGGGCACGGCGGTCTTCGATCGCTGCCGCATCCACTGCCGCGCCGACGGCTACATCACCGCCGCGAGCACCCGCGAGGCCGCGCCCTTCGGCTACGTTTTCCTCGACTGCGTCGTCACCACCGCGCCCGAAGTCGAGAAAGGCGTCTACCTCGGCCGCCCATGGCGCCCCTTCGCCGCGACCGCGTTCATTCGCTGCGATTTGCAGGGAAAAATTCGCGCCGAGGGCTGGCACAATTGGGGCAAAACCGAGAACGAAAAAACCGCCCGCTACGCCGAGCATCGCAACACCGGCCCCGGCGCCGACCGGACCGCGCGGGTCAGCTGGGCGCGCGAACTCACCGAGGCCGAAGCCGCCGCCTACACCGTCCCCAACATCCTCGGCGGCGCCGACGGCTGGAACCCCGCCACGCGCTGAGACCACCCGCGTTTTATCATGTCATCCATACACCGATTTCTAGTCTCTATCCTTGGTGGATTGGCGGTATTGCGCGCCGCCGAACTACCCAAACCGATCGCTCTTCCGCTTTGGCCCGGATCGCCCCCCGGTATGGTCGAGGGCGCCACCCCCGGCGCCGACGACGGCACGGGCCGCTGGCGCCAGGTGGGGGTGCCCGGCCTCCTGCTTTACCAACCGGCGGAGCCCGCCCCCGCCGGCGGCCGCCCCGTCCTCATCGCCTGCCCCGGCGGCGGCTACACCCACCTCACACGCCTCGTGGGCGCCGACGGCGCGGTCGAGGCCCTGCTGCCCAAAGGCTTCGTGCTGATCGCGCTCAAATATCGCACCACCCCGCCGTCCGCCGACGTGGAGGCCGAGGCGCTCGCCGACGGAGAACGCGCCGTCCGGCTGGCGCGCCACCACGCGACCGAGTGGGGCATCGACCCCGCCCGGGTCGGCATGGTCGGCTGGTCGGCCGGTGCGAACCTCGTGCTCAATGTCGCCTGCCACTCCGATTCCGGGCTGCCCGTTAGCACCGATCCCGTCGAACGGATGAGCAGTCGGCCCGACTTCGTCGTGCTGCTCAGCCCCTGGCCGGCAAAGCGCGACAACGCGGCGTATCCCGTTCCCCACGACGCTCCTCCCGCCTTCATCGGCTCCGCCGAGGACGACAAGACCGCTCCCGCCGCCTTCGCCCGAGGGATCGCAGCCGGCTACGCCGAGGCGAAAGCCCCCTGCCATCTTTGGGTCGTTCCAACCGGCGGTCACGGCGCCTTTACCATAGGCGCGCCCGGCGAAGGAGGCGTTTGGATCGATCGTTTCCTGCCGTGGCTCACCAGCTTGCCCCTAAGCGCGCGGTAAAACCTTCGCGCCCTCCCCCGTGCCCCCGCCGCTGCTTCCGCCGCGCCTACTCTCGTTCTGCCTTCCTTGGGTAGCCGTCTTCATGCCCTTTTCGGCTTCCTGCGGCGCCCCGATCGACCGCGAGGCGCTGGTCTCGCGTCACTCGCCGACGCTTCAGGCCGTGGACTATGATTCCCCGCTTACCGTGGGCAACGGCGGCTTCGCCTTCACCGCCGACGTCACCGGGCTGCAAAGCTTTCCCGAGGCCTACCACCGTGAAGGCATTCCCACCGAGACACTCTCCCGCTGGGCCTGGGTGCGGGACGAAAATCCCGCCGGGGTCACCCTCGCGGACGCGAATCGCGACTTCACCCACCCCGACGGCTCCGTCCACGGCTACCCGACGATCAGCCGGTCCGAAGCCGGCCAGTGGCTGCGCCGCAACCCTCGCATCCACCCGCTCGGCCAGGTCGCGCTGGATTGGCAAAAACCCGACGGCTCGGCCTTCGCTCGGTCCGACGTGCACGACCTCGCCCAGCGCCTCGACCTCTGGCGCGGCGTGGTTGAAAGCCGTTACACCTTGGACGGTCGCGCCGTCTCGGTCACCACCGCCTGCCGGCCGGACGAGGACACGGTGCTCATCCGCATCGAGTCCGCCCTCGTCGCCGACGGCGTGCTGGGCGTTCGTCTGGCCTTCCCGGCGGGCCACGATCTCCGGGTCAACCACACCCCCGGCTACGACTGGTCGCGACCCGATGCCCACCGCTCCGAACTGGTCGACGCCACCCGCATCGAGCGCCGCGTGGCCGACCTGACCTATCGGGTGAACCTGAGTCGCCCCGCCGCCCCGGTGCCCGGCGCGCCCCACACGTTTCTCGTTCGCGCCGAGGCCGGCCGCCGCGTGCTCGAGCTGGCGGTGAATTTCGCCCGCGATAAACTCTCCGTAACCGCCTGCGATTTCGAACTCGTCGCGCGCCACTGGGCCGACTTTTGGCGCGCCTCGGCCGCCGCCGATTTCTCCGGCAGCACCGATCCGCTCGCCGCCGGGTTCGAACGGCGCGTCGTGCTTTCCCAATACCTGACCGCCGTGCAGCTGGCCGGCGACGTGCCCCCGGCCGAGAGCGGCCTCACCTGCGCCACCTGGTATGGCAAGCACCACACCGAGATGATCTGGTGGCACGCGGCCCACTTCGCGCTCTGGGGCCACCCCGAGCTGCTGGCACGCAACCTCGATTGGTATGTCGCCCGCCTGCCCGAGGCCCGCGCCATCGCCGCCGGCCGCGGCCTAGGCGGCGCTCGCTGGGCCAAAATGGTCGGCCCCGAGCTGCGCGAAAGTCCGGGCGGCAACCCGCTGATCGTGTGGAACCAGCCGCACCCGATCTACCTCGCCGAATTGCTCCACCGCGCCTCGCCCACGCCCGCCACCCTCGAACGCTACGGCGCCCTGGTCCAGGAATCCGCCGAGGCCCTCGCCTCCATGCTCTGGCTCGACCCCGCCCGCGACCGCTACGTGCTCGGTCCCCCGCTCTGGATCGCCCAGGAAATCTACGATCAGGCCACCAGCCAAAACCCCGGCTTCGAACTCGCCTACTGGCGCTGGTCGCTCCAGCTCGCCCAAACCTGGCGCGAGCGCCGCGGCCTGCCGCGCGAACCGCGCTGGGACGACATCGTCCGCCGGCTTTCGCACCTTCCCAAAAAGGACGGCAAATACGTCGCCCTCGAGTCCCATCCCGACACCTGGGACAACCTCGCCAGCCGCCACGACCACCCCAGCATGTTGATGTCGCTCGGCGTCCTGCCCGCCACCGATTTTGTGGACCGCGCCACCATGGACCGCACCCTCGACGCCGTCCTGCGCGATTGGGATTGGGAGGAGAAGATCTGGGGCTGGGACTACCCCATGATCGCCATGAACGCCGCGCGGCTCGGCCGCCCGGGCGACGCGGTGGAGATCCTGCTGCGCGAAGGCCCCAATAACCGCTACACCGCTGCCGGTCATTGCCCGCAACGGCCCGCCAGCCGCGTCAAACGCGACCCCGGCCCGGGCCAGCCGCGCTACGACCTCGCCACCTACCTACCCGCAAACGGTGCCTTCTTGTCAGCCGCCGCCCTTCTGCTCGGTGGGTGGGACGGTGCGAGCGGCGAACATCCCGGCCTGCCCGCCGATGGCACGTGGTCGGTGCGAACCGAAGGTTGGAAAACTCTGCCCTGAACCGGGCGAGAAAGCTCCGCAGAACCGCGCCCCGCCGCCGTTCACGACCTCAACGCGGGGTCACGCTGAGGCGAAAGAAAACCCGCGCGCCATCGATCGGCGCCCTGACGGTCACCTGCTCGTGCGTAAGGTTCAGCGGCTGCACGGTCACGCCGACCCCGCCGGTTCCGGCCAAGAGCGGAGACCAGGTGATCAGATCGTTGGATTTTTGGACCACGAGTTCGAACAAGGTCTCGGCCTCGAGCTGGCGCGGGAAGGAAAACGCCGCCACGGTGGCGGATTCAGCCACGCAAACGGGCCGGGGGGCGCTGGCCGGATCGAGCGGCAGCCCTCCCTGGATGAACTCAAACACGTTGGCCACTCCATCCTCGTCGGCATCGGCCTCAGGCGCGCCGTTGCCGGCCACGTTCAACCCATGCTCGGCGAGAAACGACGTGTAGGCGTCGGGTGGCGGCGCCACCGGCAACGGCTCGTAATCCACGCGCAGGCTGGAGATCGTGACTCGCGACACGGAGGTGTTGCCCACGTTGCGATAGCCGATGGCGATGGCGTCGAACGCGCCCGCCACGTCCGCCGGCAAGACACCGGACGCCGTGGTGACGGCCGAGGAGGAGAATATCGCCGCCGCCGTCGTGTCGGTGCCCGCGTGCACGGTGCAACCCAGGGTGAACGCGGCGGCGGCGGAACGCGTGAGCGTGACGGTAAGCGTGTAGGTCTGGCTGTCGGCGAAGGTCAGCGCCGCGGGCGACGAGGAGGCGGTGCCGATGGCCGTGGCGATCGCGGACGAGCTGGTGCCGGGCACGATCAGGGACTGGGAAGCGTTCGAGGCGCCGTTCTGCGCGCCGCGGGCCTCGAGAAGCCCCGTCGCCGAGGCGTTGGCGATGCCCGCGCGGTAACCGCGCCAGTTCTGCGCGCCGCCGGTGGCGAGCGACGTCGAGGTCGAGACGAGCAGGGAATTGATCAACCCGGTGTGGGGCGACACACCCCCGGAATTGAAAAATCCCACGCCCAGGTGGCGGACATTGGTCGGGACAAACACCAGCCGGGCCCGGAGCACGTCGCCGACGGCGGACAGCGTCCGGGGCGTGGCCGCAAAAAGGGCCGCCGCCTCGACCACGCCGGACGTGGTGATCGGCATGGTCAGATCAAGCGGACGCGCCTCGACCAGCCCGGTCGTGGCGGGATCATCGCCCACGCTGGAGGTGGAGGCGTTTTTCGACGACATGACAAACCAGTTGGTCGACGTGCCGGAGAGCGCGGGCGAGGCCGCATGGATGGTGTTGCTCGCGAAGGTCGTCGCGAACACGCTACCGGCGGAAACCGCGACGGTCAGGGTCGCCGCCGCGCTGGTTGCCGTGCCGAAAGAATTGGTGACCACGACTCGATAGTCGCCCGCATCGCTTGTCGCCACGGCCGGAAGGGAAAAGGTCGCCAACGTGGCGCCCGGAATCGGCACGGAGCCCTTATACCACTGGTAGGTCAGAGGCGCGGAACCGGCGACGCTGACGGAAAATGACGCCGCCTGGCCGGCCGCGACGGTGAGCGCGGCGGGATCGGCGAGGATGCTCGGTGCGGTCGCGAGCACGCTCACCGTGGCGGCCGGCGATCGCACGGAACCGTAGGGGTTTCCCAATACCACCTTGTAGACTCCGCCGTCCGCGAGCGATGCCGCGGCAACGACGTAGGTGGCGGTCGTGGCCCCCGCGATCGGCTCATCGTCCTTGAACCACTGGTAGGTCAAGGGGCCGGTGCCGGAGGCGGTGACGGCCAGGTTCAGGGCGGCGCCGGACGCGACGGTGACGGAGGCGGGAGCGACGTCGATGACGGGCAGGGGAAAAGCGGGCGCGGCGAGTTCGTTGAGGTAGTTCTCCAGCCGGGTGTAGCCTTCGGAGTCGACCAGGTTGCGATCCGAGGAATCGGCGGGATTCAAGCCGCGCGCGGTCTCCCAGGCGTCGGGCATTCCGTCGGCATCGGAATCGGACGCGGCGGGGGCGGAAACGAGCGCGGGCCAGCCGCCGACGTCGGCCTGCGAATCGATAATGCCGGGGATGTTTCCCTTGGAGCCATAAAAGGTCACCGTCCCGTTGGTCACTTCTCCGGCGATGCGGGTGTCAATCACGTCGCGGGCCGGCAGACGGCAGCCGGCGTAAGCCAGCACCAGCGGAAACGAGGCCTGCGCCGTCTGGGTTACCACGGCCGGGGCGGCGAAGGGAGTGTCGGTCCGGATGGCCGGGAAGTCGGCGGAGGGGATCACTTGCACGCCACCGTTCCAGTTGTTGGCCGTCACCGCGGTGCTGGCGGTGGTCCAGTTTCCGGTGATGTGAAAGAGGCTCAGGGTGGCTCCGGTCGACAGGGCGTTGCGGGTGGGCTCGAGGATGCGATAACGGGAAGTGCCGGTGCTGGTCGCGGGACCGTTTTTATAGGTGTTGTTCACCAGGTTGTGGCGCGCCGGCAGCCCGGTGTCGGTCGGCTCGCCGCCATAGGTCGAGTTCCCGCGCCAGTTGTAGATCACGTTGTTTCGCATATCCACGAGTTCGCCGTCGGTGTTGTGCGTGCGGGCGCCGTTGAAGCGCGGATTGCGGCTGTCGTGGTGGGCCAGGAGATTGTGATGAAAAGTGGCGCCGAGGCCGCCCCAGATGCCGCCGTAGCCGTGGGCGCCCTTGCTGTGCACGGAGTCCCGCATGCTTTCGGTGATGAAACACCACTGCAGCGTCAGGTTGGTGTTGTCGTAAGTGCTCGAGGTCTCGTCCACCGACCAGGAAAACGAACAGTGGTCGATAATCAGATCGCTACCGTAGCGGGACGAGAACGCGTCGGTCTCCACGCCGGCGACGTTTCCCAGGCGGACACGCAGGAAACGCAGGATGACGTTGGTCGAGTTGCTGATGTCGAGCGGACGATAGGCGAGACAGATGCCGTCGCCCGGTGCGGTCTGTCCGGCGATGGTCAGATTGCCCTGCGTGATCCGCAAGGTGGACTGGAGGTAGATCGTCCCGGAGATGGCGAAGACCACGGTGCGCGGCGGAGAGGCCGCCGAGCGACCGGTCACACCAGCGCGCAAGGACCCCGGACCGCTGTCGTTGAGATTGGTCACCACGTAAACCTCGCCGCCGCGCCCGCCGCTGGCGAAGCGGCCAAAACCCTCCGCACCGGGAAACGCCGGCGTCTGCCCGCGTAAGCCTTCGCCGGCTAAAATCGCGATACAAACCGCGAGGCCCGCCACTAGACGCAACCGGAAAGGAAGGGAAAGATCCCCAGGCACGACTCGCTTCGAAAAAAATACAGCCAAGGGCGTCGACATCAGAAATCAGGATTGGGGGGGGTAACCGAGTCCTAAACTAAGGGGAAACCACGGAACGCGGCAACCTGCACGAAATTCCAATTCCGCCCCCTATCGCAAAGATAACGGCGCGCACATCGTTGCGCTCGGCCTTCACGCGACCCGAGCCCACGGCCCCAACCGTCAGGCTGCGCCGGGGACTAATACATCGGGCACCAAACCGTCAGTGCTAGGCCGACTAGCGCTGCAAAAAGCTCATAAAAGGAAATCCCGAGATGCAGGCTACGTTCCGGAAAATGACACAGCATTATATCCGACATAATTTTAACGAATCCAATATACCGCCCTACGCACACATCCATTTTGCCTCGAACCTACCGCCCTACGTCGTGGCTGCAATCTTGAGTCGCCGCCACAATTCAACAATGAGCACAAAATGTCTAAGCTTTGGCAACAATGCGCGCATAGCGCTATCTTTAAGATCTATCGATTTAATCAATGAAAGGGGAAGGTGTCCGTGACGTTCAAGTTCGGCGCCGCTTACCCCCCCCACAAAATGAATAAACAACTGTCCCGTGATATTACGCGAGGCCGCTTCGTGAAGGCTTCGCTCGCCCTTGGTCTTCTCGCCACCTTACAAACCCTCGACGCCGCAACCTCATCCTGGTCAGGCACCGCAGGCGCGACCTGGAACAACGCCGGCAACTGGGATGCTCTTCCAGCGGCCTCCGGCGACTCCTTGGTTTTCGCAGGCACATCTAACCTTGCCAATAGCAACGACTACGTCACCGGCGTGGCTGGTATCACATTTAATAGTGGTGCTGGAGCATTCACTCTCGGAGGTAATGTGCTCACCGTCGCATCCGGTGGCTCCATCACGAACAACTCCACGAGCGGTCAGACTCTCGCCATGCCGCTGACCAATAGCGGCGCCACCACCCTAAACGCGGCTTCGGGCAACCTCACGCTCACTGGTTTACTCGGCGGCGGCTCGCTGGTGATCGACGGCGCCGGCGGAAATACGGTGACCTTGACACGTGCCGCCAGCAACACCTTCGGCATGGGGGCAACCGTCAATAGCGGCGGCACCTTGGTGCTCTTTAACACGTCCGGAAACGCCCTTTCCAATTTCGTAACCATCAACGACGGCGGCACGGTAAAGTTGGGCGGCACCTCCATCGATCAGATTCACTTTAATTCCGTCCTCACCCTTAACGGCGCGAGCGCGCTTTTTGACCTAAACGGGAAAAACGAAGAAGTCGGCAAACTGCTCGGCACCGCCGGAAGCGTCCGAAACAACAATGCGACAACGGCGACGCTGACCATTGGTGGCGGCACCAACAACAGTGATTTCAGTAATATTCTCCTCGCCAACGGAACGGGCACCTTGGGGGTGACCACCCGCGCGGTCGCTAACACCTATACCTTTGGCGCGGCAAATACCTATACCGGCAAAACTACCCTAGGCGGCACCTCCAACGTTTCAGTCCTCGCCGATGGCGGCGTGGCAAGTTCCATCGGCCAGTCTACCAATGCCAGCTCCAACCTTGCCATAGGCAACTCGGGCGTTCTGCGCTACACCGGCGCGTCCGCCAGCACTGATCGCAACTTCACCACCGGCACCGGCTCTGTGATCGAGATCGTAAACGCCGCGACCAACCTCGTGTTAACCGGCACCAGTTTTGGTGCATTCACTAAAACCGGACCGGGCACGCTCACGCTTTCCGGCAACGTCGCCAACGCGGCGGCCCCCTCCGTTTCCGCCGGCGTGCTGGTGCTAAACGCGCCCGGCGCCAACGCGTTTACCGGCGCCATCACCGTCGCCAACGGCGGCACCATGCGCCTCGGAGCCGCCAGCACCGGAAACATGATCCACGACAACACCACCTTGGCCGTCAATACCGGCGGCACCTTCGACATGGGTGGTCAAAGCGAGAAGTTCAAAAGCATCTCCGGCGCAGGCACCTTTATTAATTCCGGCCTGAACCAGTCCACGCTTACGGTCAGCGGATTCAGCGGTAGCAGCACCTTCGGCGGCGTGATCAGCGGCGATATCGCCCTGACGCACACCGACGCCAGCTCGTCCACGACCCTCAACGGCCTCAACACCTACAGCGGCAACACCACGATAAACAGCGCCACCGCGACGTTTACCCTGGGCTCCACCGGCGGCCTTACGTTTTATATAGGCGACAACGGAATCAATAACCAAGTGACCGGTGTTTCGGGCGCGACCGCCAACTTCAATGGCCGATTCTCCTTCGATTTGTCTTCCGCCGAGACGATCGACGGCTACTCCTGGACCATCGTAAACACCAGCAGCCTGGTGACTTCTTATGGCGGGACCTTTGTGATCGATGGCTTCACAAACAACGCTGGGGTCTGGAGCAAGACGGATGCGGGCGCGACTTGGACATTCGCCCAGACCTCTGGTATACTTAGCGTCAGCACCATACCCGAACCGGCGTCATTCGCCGCCGTGATCGGCTTGGCCGCATTGGGCGCAAGCGGCCTACGTCGACGCCGACGCTGATCCGGCGGGAGAGACTTCCGAATCAAAGTGCAGCGGTCCCGCCCGAAATGCGGGACCGCTTTTGTCTTGGCGCCATCATCGTGGTGTTCGCGTGCCCATTATACAGTTAGCCCTTGGTCAGTTAGCAAAGTAATACAATCTTATGAAACTAAAACAGCGTTCCGTATTCTGTTTAGGATTTTTATCTTCCATGCTCTTTATGGGCGGGGTGTCCGGTGTGGCCCAGGAACGGCCGGCCGTCTTTGTAAAGTATTCCACCAGCCAAGTGGCGGCAGGCACGACGCCAACCACCGCGCCGGTCGCAACGATCGCTGCCCCCGGGTCCGGCTGGGACTATTCCGCCGCCGCTCCCTTTTCCGGGACCACGTGGAATGTTATCCAGCGCCCCAATCCTGGAATTCCGTCGGGCGCCTTGAATGGAGCCATTGGTGTTTATCCGGTCAACTCGGCCAACAATATAGCACTTGCCTCGCCTGCCGGTGATGCGACGTCGGTTCGCCTCACCGTGTCCTTGAACATCGCGGATCTGGAGGCCAACAGTTCCACCCGTGCCGAGCCGAACACTGGAACGGGCGGCAACAGCAGCCTCGCTCCTGCCGGTCTCATGAATCAGGCTTGGCGCATCTTCCGAGGAGGCAACAGCGTCGTCCACCAATTCTCGGGACTCCCGGCGGGCGCGAATTATTATGTTTACTGTTATGCGTCCACGACGACCGCAGGCCAAGGATCCCGTTTCACGCTGGATGCGGCAAACGTCCCGGGAGGGGACGGCATCACCACCCGCTTCCTCGAGACTCGGGGCGGCAATTCAGGCAATGTCTTTATCAACAATGGCACTTCCATCGCGCCGAACACGCCTGCCGTCGTGGACCAAGCCAGCAAGGCCACAGATACCACCACCTGGGGGCGCTTCCATGCCGTGGTAAACGCCTCGGGCGGCCTAGTGCTTCGTAATTCGAAAAATCCCGCCAACGGCGTGAATTTTTTCCAAGGTTTTCAGCTTATACCCTTTCCCCTCCCCGCCATCACCCAACAACCCAGCCCAACGGTGATCGGGTCGAGCGGCGGCGTGGTCATACTCACGGTGGCCGCCACCGGTGATGGCGCTCTTTCCTACCAATGGCGCAAAGGCGGCGTCGCCCTATCGGACAGCGCCACGCTTTCCGGCTCCAATACCGCCACGCTCACTTTGTCGAACGCCACCGAGGCGGATAGCGGCTCTTACGACGTCCTGGTCAGCAATCCCGGCGGTTCACTCCCCAGCTCGGCCTCTGTTATCACCATAAGCAACGAGGCGATCGCCCCGTCGATCGTCACACCACCCGCCGGCGCGACCGGCTTAAGCGGCCAAAACGCGAGTTTCTCCATCCAAGCTCTCGGAACCTCTCCGATCACTTATCAATGGCAGAAGAGTTTAAACAATTCGGACTTCACCGATATCATCAACGCCACGGGCTCCGTCCTGACCCTTACCGGGCTCTCCACGGCGGACGCCGGTTACTATCGGGTGATAATCACGAACTCCGTCAGCTCCGTGACCAGTGCTTCAGCGGCCTTGGTGGTTGCCCCGGTCATCACGACTCCGCCGGCCAGCGCCGTCGTCGCCACGTCCGGAAACCACACTCTCTTGGTATCGGCGGACGCGGGCCAGGGCTCGCCCGAGGCCATCACTTATGTTTGGAAATTCAACGGCACCACCGTCACCAACGGCGGCGCCTACTCGGGTGCCACGTCGGCCAATCTCAGCGTCACCGGTTTCGGCGCCTCGCATTCCGGTTACTACACGGTGACCATCTCCAACTCGGCCGGCGCCGTAACCTCCGCGCCCGTCTATGTCGGAGTGCCCACCAGCCAATCGGTGACTTTCGCACCGGGCAACAACGCTACGGGCATCGCCGTCGATCAACAGCTGCGCATCGTGCTGGACTCGACCCCGCGCCTGGGCAAATCGGGCGTGCTGCGCGTGCACGACGCTGAAAACGACGCCGTGGTCACAACGGTGGATATCTCCAGCTTCGTCACCTACGCGCCGGGTAACTCGACCGCCATCATACCCAATGCGGCTATCCGCCCGATGCAGGGATCTTCGGGAGGCACCACGCTGGCCACGACCAACTATTACTACACACCCATCGCCATTTATGGCAACGAGGCGTGGATCACCCTGCCCATCCGGCTTTCCTACGCCAAGACCTACTACGTCACCACCGACGACGCCCTGCTGCTCGACTCGACCAACGCCGCGCTGCCCGCCGTGACCAGCCCGACCGCGTGGCGCTTCTCCACCAAAGCGGCCGCGCTTGAAACCCCCACCGAATCGACCGGCCCGACCACTCTCACGCTCGGTTTGGACGGAACGGGCGATTTCGCCACGTTGCAAGCGGCCTTCGACTGGATCCCGTTGAACAACACCCTCGAGCGCACCATAGAGGTGCGGCCTAGTGTGTATAGAGATAATGCCACGCTCGGTTTCGGGCGCAACAAAGTGCGGATCATCGGCCAGGGAACCAAACGCACCGATGTGCAGTTCATCTATCCCTACGCCTATTTTGCGCCGCCCACCAGCGTTTCCACCGCCGGATCAGTTCGTCTCGAAGGTGACGACGTCACCGTCCGCAATCTCACCCTAGATAATCTCATTTACTACGACTACAGTCCCACCGGTCGTCCGGAGAACGTGAATGCGGCCCTCAATGGTGCCACCAACACGCTTCATACCACGGGTAAACGCATCGTGTTCGACAATGTCTTGGTAAAGGGCGGTCAGGATACCTATTGGGGCAACAAGGGAATATCGTATTTCTACAACTGCGAAGTCTGGGGCACGGTGGACTTCATCTATGGCGCCGCCCTCGCCGTTTTCGACCGTTGCACGATCGTCGAACTGCGCTCCACCGGGGGGCCGATCTGCGCCCCCTACACCGCATACGCCCAGCCCTACGGAGAGGTTTTCCTGAACTGCAGCTTCCCCCGCGCGCTGGTCGCCAATGGCTACCCGTATGATGTCGGACTCGGCACCACCACCTTCATGCGGCCCTGGGGCCAGGATGGCCACACCGCGATCATCAACTGTGAACTCGGCGCCCACTTCAGCACAAAAGGCTGGAGCGACTGGAGCGGACGGGAAAACACCTGCCGTGCCATCGAATACGGCAACACCGCCATCGGCGGCGGCGCCACTTCAACGCCCGCCCAGCGCCAGGCCGCCGGCGCCTACTGGCTCAATACCGTGGACCCGGACTATACCACATCTTCGATGTCGCCGACCGACGCATTGTTGGTCTCGCCCGGAGGCAACGGAAACCGCATCGCCGTCACGATCAATCCCGCCGATTATACACTCCCGGCCATTTTCGGCCACGCCTACTTCGGACTCAATGGCTGGATGCCGGTGGTCGAAGATTCGATCGCTCCCGCCATCACGACTCCCCCATCTTCTCGCCGGGTCGCGATAGGCGATGGAGTCACCTTTAGCGTCGAGGCCACCGGCAGCCCGGTGCTGACCTATGAGTGGCGCAAAAACAACGTTCCCATTCCCGCCGCCCTTTCCTCCAGCTATACCATCCCCTCGGTTCAGGCCGGCGACACCGCGGCATACACTTGCGTGGTTCGAAACGGTGCCGGCGAAGCGACTTCAGCCGCCGCGCAACTCACCGTCTTGTCTCCATTTGCACTTTGGGCGGACTCCTATGCCCTCGACGGCACCGTCGCAGGCTTTGCCAGTGCGGATTCCGACGGCGACGGGGTCGCCAACCTGCTCGAATATGTGCTCGGAGGGGATCCGGCCGAGCGCGATTCAAATATCCTACCTCAGGTGACCCTGGTGGATGCTGTCGATGGCCGACACCTCGTTATGGAGTATGACCGGGCGATCACGGCATCCGCCATCGCCAACGTGATCGAGACTTCGTCCGACCTCGCTTCTTGGGCCGTCCGCACCCACGGCGTGGACGCCGAGATCGAGATTCTGCCGCTTCTTGGCATCGCCCTCAACGTGGACTGCAATAGCTCCGCGGGAAATAACTACACCGGCCTCGCCGTCGCGCCCGGGTCCGGCACCTCATGGAACAGTTTTGTGTCTCCCGGTGCTGGTGCTCCGACGGGCACCCTCACCGGCGTTTTGGATAGCTCCGGTGCGGCCACCACGAGCAGCGTGACCCTAACCAGCTCCGGTTCGGACATCTATGTTTGGAACGATGCAAGCACGGGCGCGCCGAACCCGACGCTACTCATGCAAGATTACCTCTTCGGTAACACCTACACGGTAACCATGAACGGCCTGCCGCAAGGCGACTACCTGCTTTACGTTTACGCCCACGGCAACGCGGACAACCAAACGTCCCTCGTCACGCTCGCCGCCGGTAATGGCGGAGGAAGCAAAACCACCGCCACTTCCGGCACCACCACCTTCCGGGACGCATTCGCGACCGGGGCGGAGGGTATTGCCTACGTCAAGTTTGCGCCCACCGTCGGGGCGTCCGGATCGCTCCAGTTCAGTTGCGGCAACTACCTCAACGGCTTTCAATTGGTGCAGCAAATCAACCCAGGATTTGAGCGTGTGCGCGTCACCATTCCCTACTCCGACAGTAAGCTTTTTGTTCGGTTGCGGGTAACCGAATGATATCACGCCCCAAATCCGATTAAATCCATCGCCAAGCCCTGACCAAACAATTCCGGGTGTCGCCAAGGGATGTGGCGGGACACCCGGCGGAGCGGGGCTTGGCGTTCATTTTTATACACGTTCCGAACGCCGGGAAGACCGTCAAATAGCATGTCCTGCCCCGTTTGGCCGAACGGCCATCTTGTGCAACCCCATCCCCTGAACCGCACCAAGCCCACCAATCTCGACTGATCTAAAGTGGAGCCTCGTGGACAAAAATTCGAAAACAAGTCGTTAGATCGGGATAATTCAACAATGCGAACAAGCGGGCCGCTTGTCGCCACGTTCCCGGCGACGTAATCCTCATCTCGCTTCGTTTACCCTTCAGCCCCCGACCCCACGACAGTTCGCCGCCGAAAGCCTCCCCGAAGATGCGTCTTCGTATCCGTATCTTCGTCACCAATTGTCCGAATTTTATTCCGTAATTAGTTCCCAGAAAAGCCTTTTATCATGAAACCCCAAACCCCCAAATCCATCCTCCGAGCCACCACCATGGCTGCGCTCGCCTGGCTCACCGCATCCGACGGTATCGCCGCGACCGTGTTTGAGACCACTTTCGCCAGCGACGTCATCGTCTCGGCAACTACCGCTGCGGGCACCCTCACCCCGACTTCGGCCAACTGGTATTTAATGTCCAACAAAGACGCCCGCGGCGGCAGCAGCGTCAACGGGACGGGCGGCCTCACCATCAGCCACACCTCGTCCACCTCGGCGGTTGCCGAAGCCACCGCCCGCCTGACGACCGCCCCGATCGAGCTGAGAGACGTTAACGATTACATCGAAGCCAGTGGCACCTTTTACACCGATCGCGTCCTGAATTTCGTCATCGGCCTATATAATTCCGGCGGGGTCGAGCCCTTGGTCACGGGCGCCAATGGCACCACCCTGCTCGCCAACTCCGCACTGGTTTCGAGCATCACGGGACCGGTCGGAGGCACGCTAGGCTGGAAGGGATATCGCGCCCAGGTAAGCAACGCCTACAGCGGCACCGCCCCCAACCAGGTCACGATCGGTTCCACCACCGGCAGCATCCAAGCCCGCCAGGCCCAGACCGGTGCAAGCATGAACTACCAAGCCTACGATCTCCTCAGTGTAGGCACCGGCGGCTTCAATTCGCCCACCGCCATCAGCATCGGCACGGTTCCGGCGTCGGCCACATCCTTGGTCTGGGCCAACGGTTTCGCCCAAGAATACCGTTTCACCTACCGAATCACCCGCTCCTCCTCGACCGCGTTTCTGATCGCCTACACCATCAAGGATGCGACCGATGCCGTCCTTTTCTCCACCAGCGGCACCACCACGGCCGCCACCGCGCTTCCGTCTGCCATTACCAGCGCCTTCGATAGCTTCGCGTTCGGCATGCGCAACAACTCGGTGAATGCGATCGGCTCGGTTTCCACCATCAGCCTCACCCAGTTCAAGGTCACCGGACAAAACGCCGACATCGCCCGCGTCGTCACCCCGCCTCAGAACCAAAATCTCGTCCCCGGCCAAGCCGCCTCGCTCACCGTTTCCGCCTCCGGCGCCGGCACCCTTACGTATCAATGGTTCAAGGACACCTTCGCGATCCCCGGTGCCACCAACGCCAGCCTCCCCATCGTCTCCGCGTCGTCCGCCGACATCGGCTCTTACACCGTCGTCGTGCGCAACGCCTTCGGTTTCGAAACCAGCGCCGCCGCCAACGTGAACGTGGTCGAAGCCTCCGCTCCCGTTTTCACTCTCCAACCCGAGAACCAGTCGGTGAATGCGGGCACGACCCTCACCCTCGCCTCGACCGCCTCCGGCGCACCCACCCCCACCTTCCAGTGGTATAAAAACAACACCCTCATCCCCGGCGCGACCCTCGCCACCTACACCGTTCCTTCTGTCACCACCGACAACGCGGGTGAATACAAGGTCATCGCCACGAACAGCCAGGGCTCCGTCACCAGCGATGTCGTGACCATCACGATCGTCACCGCCACCCCCTCCATCAGCGCCCAACCCGCCCCCGTGACCGTGAACGTCGGCGCAGCGATCAACCTCGAAGTCACCGCGACCGGCATCCCCACCCCGACCTACCAGTGGTTCAAAAACAACGTCGCCATCGATGGTGCCACCGCCGCCACCTACACCATCACCAGCGCCACCACCGCGGACATCGGCAACTACTCCGTGGACGTCATCAACTCGATCGGCACCTTGCGCAGCGCCGACGCCGGGGTGACCGTAACCGTCGTCCCGCCCTCCGTCACTACCCCGCCCGGCAACGTAACCGTGGTGTATGGCAACAGCACCACGCTGACCGCGGCCTACGCGGGCTCCTTGCCCCGCACCTACCAGTGGTATCGAAACAGCACGCTCATCCCCGGAGCCACCGGCTCGTCCTACACCATCACCTCGGCCACCCTGGCGGATGCCGGCGACTATTACGTCGTCGTCTCGAACGAGGATCCGACCAACGCGACCTCGGCCACGGCGGTCGTCACCGTGCTGTTCGCCAACGAATCCGCCGTGCTGAACACCGACTTTACGACCTCGGCCTTCCACAACGCCGACGCGCCCATCACCGCGACCTCGACCAGCTGGTGGGTCCTTTCCAGCAAGAACAACGCCTTGTCTTCCACCATCGGCGATGATGCCGCCACACTCGAAGTGGTCGAAGCCCGGCCCTTGACCCTGAAGTTCAACAGCACCACCGGCTCCAGCATCGTCGAAACTGCCGCGCGCTTCTCATCCACCCCGGTGAGCCTGGCCAACTCCGGCGACTACCTCCGCCTCACCGCCAACCTGCGAGGCAAAAACCTGCGCATCCTCGCCTTCGGACTCTTCAATTCAGGCGGCATCAATCCCTTCCCGCTTTGGGGCAGCCCGACGGTCGACATCATCGCCGCAGGAGCCAGCAACAACGCGGCTGTCGGCAAGGGAACCCAGGGTTGGGTCGGCTATCGCTCCTCGATCCAGGCCACCAGCAGCGCCGGCGATGTCGGCACGCGCCCGGCCCAAACCACCAGCACGAGCAATCGCGGCAATGAACTCCTGATGCCCCCGAACAGCACCGGCGCCGCCCACGGCGAGCCGGCCGGCGTTCAGGTCGGCACCGTGCCCTCCTTGGGAGTCAACGCCGCCTTCGTCAACGACACCGACTACACCCTGGTCTACACCATCGCTCGCAGCGGCTCGGACCAATACACGATCAACTACCAGCTCTTCGCCGGTCTCACCGCCACGGGGAGTCCGCTCTACGCCTCCGGCGCCACCACGACCGCGGCAGGAACCCTTCCCTCCGAGGTTACCCAGACCTTCGACGCCGTTGCCGTCGGGTTCCGCAACATGGACACCACCGTCATCCCCGAAATCACCATTAGCAGCCTGCGCATCGACCTCGGGACCGCCGTCTCACCTGTTGCGCCGTCGTTCACCACCCACCCGACCGCCCAAACCCTCTCCATCGGCGATCCCCTCACCCTCACTGCCTCCGCCAGCGGCGCCCCCACTCCCTCCTACCAGTGGTATAAGGATGACGTCATTATCGACGGAGCCACCGGGTCGACCTATTCGATTGCTTCGGTCGTGACCGGCAACGCCGGCAGCTACAAAGTCGTCGCCACCAACGCCGTCGACAGTGCCACCAGTAACGCCGCCATCGTTACGGTCGGAAGCGTGGTTCTCTCGCCTTACGAAACCTGGGCCGACGCCGAAAATCTAACCGTGGGTTTTGACGACGGCGCCTCCCAAGACCCCGACAAGGACGGGGTCGTCAACCTCCTCGAATTCGCCTTGGGCGGCACCCCCCTCTCCGCCGCCTCGGCACCCGCGCCTGTCCTCGCCCGCAACGGCGCCAACCTCACCCTCACGTTCGACGTGAAGACCGTGGCTTTGACCCAGTTCGACGTTTCCGCCGAACTCACGTCCGATCTCGTCACCTGGGCCACAGCCGTCCACGGCACCTCCGGGGTCACCATCGTCTCCACCCCCCTGGATGGCTCGACCAACCGCGTGGTCGTCACCTTCCCCGCCGGCCCCGCCCGCACCTTCGCCCGCGTTCGCGTCAGCCCCATCGCCACGCCGTAATCGCCCGCCTCACGGCGCGTCGCCGCCCGCTCGGCGACGCGCTTTTTATCTTCACGCGCAACGACGTGCACGAAGCACCGATTGTCCCGCCGCCCTCCTTTTGTTTATAAAACCGCTAAGGCTCGCCTCCGCCCCGCGCCAGGCCCTACCCCCAGCCGCCTAACCCAATGCAAACCCCCACCTCGCGCCCCGCGACCCGTAGCGACGCGTTCACCCTGATCGAGTTGCTCACCGTAATCGCGATCATCGGAATCCTTGCCGCCATTATCATCCCCACCGTGGGATCCGTCCGAAACAAAGCCAAATCGCTGAAATGCACCCAACAGCTCAGGACTTGGGGCCAGGCGGTTCGAGTCTTCACCAACGATAACAAGGGCGATATCGCCCTGACCATGAACGTCGGCACCCCGACCAACAATGAGGGCCCCGGCAAACTCTACTCCTCCTACCTGGGCTCGGCCCGCGTCTCCGGCGAAAGCATCGGCGTGACCGGCAATTCGATGGACTCCATGGATTACTTCTCCACCTGCCCCACCCTCGACCGCACGAACGATACTTCAGGTGGTGCCGTAAACACTCGCCGCAGCTACTCCTTCATCAAACCGGACGGCGCAAAACGCATCACCGGCGGCAACAAATTCGGCCGCACCAACATCACTGTCGATTACTACAATCTTGGCAGCGCCAGAGGCTCAAGCCGACTGATCTTGATGATCGAGGCCAAAGACCCGGCGACTTCCGGCTGCTTGGACTGCACCTCGCTTTCCTCCTTCGGCACCGCGATTGCGACCAACGTTAAACCTATCCTGGTAAAAACGGAGGCCGCCATCGAGGTCCGCCATAACGGCGTGGTCAACGTGTTGTTCCTCGACGGTTCCGTCCGCCAGATGCGCCTCACTGAACTCGACATCAATAGCATGCCCCCCGCCACCCGCGCCCAAGCTGCACCGCTGTTCACGCTTTAAGCGCTCGCACCACTCCACCATCCACCCCCTCCCGCGCCGCCGCTGACCCAGCGGCGGCGTCTTTCTTTTCCCCATGCATCCCCGCCTCCGCTTTGCTTCCCTGAGCCTGCTCACCCTCGCGGCCGCCTCCATCCTCCGCGCCTCCCCCGACGTCCGCCCCGCCCTGCCCGACATCCCCGACCGCGTGTTCCGGATCGCCGACTACGGCGCCATCCCGAACGACGACCTCGACGACACCTCCGCCTTCACCAAAGCCTTCGCCGCCGTGTCCGCCGCCGGCGGCGGCCGCCTCGTGGTCGCGCCCGGCGACTACCACACCGGCCACCTCAAACTCGTCGGCCGCCTCGACCTCCACCTGGAGAAAGGCGCGCGCCTCGTGTTCTCCACCGACCCCGACGCCTACCGCATCCAAGATCGCAAATTCAACCCGCTCGTCGCCGCCACCGGCGTGGATGACCTCGCCATCACCGGCGAAGGCGTGCTCGACGGCAACGGCCAGGCCTGGTGGACCGAGGCACGCGCCTTTAAGGACGCCGCCCGCGCCCGCGGCGACGCCAACGAGGAGATCGGCCGCCCCCGCCTGCTGATCATCGACAAGGCCAGACGCGTGCTCGTCCAGGGCGTCACCCTGACCAACTCCCCCCAGTTCCACTTCATACCCTCCCGCTGCGAGGACGTCACCATCCGCGACGTGACCGTCCGCGCCCCCCACACCGCGCCAAACACCGACGGCATCGATCCCTCCGCCAGCCGCCGCGTGCTGATCGCCGGCTGCGTGATCGACACCGGCGACGACAACATCGCGATCAAGTCCGGCAAACCCGAGCACGGTCCGGTCGAGGACATGCTGGTCGAGCACTGCACCTTCCTCGGCGGCCACGGCATGTCCATCGGCAGCGAGACCTACGGCGGCGTGCGCAACCTCACCGTCCGCCACTGCACCTTCGAGGGCACCGAGGCCGGCATCCGCATGAAATCCGCCCGCGGCCGCGGCGGTCTGTCCGAGAATCTGACCTACCACGACCTCACGCTGCGCAACGTCGAAATCGCGATCCAGATCACCAGCTTCTACCCCAACAAAACCACGCCCAAACCCGGCGTCGCCGACCCCGTGCCCGCCACCCGCGATCCCCGCACCCCCGCCTGGAAAAACATCGTCATCCGCGACGTCCGCTCCACCGGCGGCACCAAGTCCGCCGGTATCATCATCGGCCTTTCCGACGAGCCGGTGACGAACATCACGATGGAAAACGTTTTCATAGAATCCCCGGTCGGCTTGCGCGTGGCCAACGCCCGAGGCATCTCCCTCAAAAACGTCGAAATAAAAGTCGCCAAGGGCGAACCTTGGCTAGTCGAGGCTTCCGCCGAAGCCCCCCATGTGCTTCCCTGAGCGCCAATTCCGTCCTATCACCACCATGTCCGCCCGTCTCAACGCCTTCCTCCTCGCCAACGACCTCCGCATCGCCTCGAACCCGTGCGTGAGCCCCGACTTCTGCCTCGATTGGCCCGCCTTGCGCGCCCTCCTGGTTTCCGGCGGAGCCGGCCTGAAAACCTGGGCGGCCAGCCGCTTCGCCACCGCCCACGGCGAATGGACCCTGGTCGAGAATCCCGCCACCGGTGATCACGCCTGGCGCCTCGCCGCCGCCTCGCCCGACGTCTCCGCGCTGACCGACGGCGTGATCGCCGGCGAAGGCACGGCCTTTTTCCCCGCCAGCTGGACCAACCTGCTCGCGCTGAAGAACCACATCCTCGCCCACGATCCCGCCGCCACCATTTTCCCCTCCGCCGGCGGCAACCTCGGCCGCGGCACCCTCGGCGTCGGCGCCCGCTTCACCACCCTCCACTGGCCCGCCGTGGAGTGGGCCATGGCCCAGCTCGGCCTCGGCCTGACCGCCAACCAAAACTCCATCCCCCGCGAACTAGTCTACGACGTCGACGCCATGCTCGACGGCAAACTCGACACCGTCCCCTTCCCCTTCATCGGCGCCAACGTGCCCGAGGGCCACCAGGGCCAGAGCGTCGAGGGCATGAGCCACGGCTGCGTGCTTTCGAAGCTGAAAAACGGCTTCCACCACCGCCGCATCGCCTGGTCCTTTAACGCCGACCACCAGCCCATCGGCGGCAAGTTCGACCACCGCGAGGACGCCCTCGTGCGCGGCTGTCTGCTCGCCAGCTACATCACCTTCGACCTCTCGCCCGAACTCGCCGCCGGCACCCGCGCCCGCCTGGCCGACATCGACGCCACCCTTGTGGCCAAGGTCCGCGCCCGCGTCGCCGCCGCCGGCCTGACCCTCGACGAGACCGCCTTCACCGCCCTGCTGGAGTCCGTCTGGCCGTCCATGGCCAAGATGAAGCGCCGCGACGAAAAATACGCCGCCGCCCGCGCCGCCGCCTTCTCCGCCGAGACCGGCTGCGCCTACCTGCGCGAGCTCTCCATCGACGAGCTGCCCGGCCTGACCACCCCCGAGACCACCGCCGTCATGCTCGCGCTGTGCGAGGCCCTAGGCATGAAGATCCACTTCGTCGCCCCCGCCTTCGGCTTCCAGAAGAACATGCCCTACCCCGACAACGTCGCCCTGCGCGCGTTGATCGAGAAACAGTGGGCCGTCTGCCGCGCCTTCGAGGTCGGCATCGGCTTTCACTCCGGCTCGGGCAAGTCCGCCGAGAACTACCAGGTGATGGGCGCCGTCACCGGCTCCCGCCTCGAGATCAAGACCTCCGGCCGCTACACCTACGAGATGGGCCGCGCCCTCTTCGCCTCGCGCGACGCCGGCGACCAGGCGCTCTGGGCCGACTGGTATCGCTTCACCGTCGAGCTCGCCCTCGCCGGCGCCTTCGCCGCCGACGTCACCGAGCGCAAGATGGCCCGCAGCTTCATCCTCGACGCCCTCGCCAAGGCCGGCGCCCCGGCCGTCGAGGCCGCCGTGTTCGCCGACGCCGCCTCCGCCCGCGCCGCGATCGAGGCCCTGCCCGCCAGCCCCGAGCACATGTTCTGGTTTGAATACAACTTCCTCTACGTCCTGGCCGCCGACGGCCGCGCCGAGAAGGCCGCGCTGGGCGACCACACCGCCGCCGGTTACCGCCAGCGCGCGCGCTTCTACGCGATCAGCGAGGAGGGCCGGCTGGGCTTCGCCAAAAACATCGCCGCCTACCTGCTTTTCCTCGCGGAAAACACCGGCCTCGCCCCCGCCGCGCGCGTCGCCGAAGCCCGTGCCCGGCTCGACGCCACGCCCAGCCTGGCCGCCTTCCACGCGGCAATCGGCGGGTAAACGCCCCCACGGGCCCGGCTGCGGCCGCCGCGTTTCACCCCGGCGGCCGCTCGTTCCCTCGTCTACGCAACCCCCTCGGCGTAGAGGTATCGCTGAAACCCGGCGAAGGCTTTGGCGATCTCATCGGGCCTCCCTCCGAGGTCGGCCACGGCATCGGCGATGGAGTCGCGATACTTTAGCCGGAGCAGGGGGTTCAGCTTGGCTTGCTCCAGCTCCGACACGCCTTGCCGGACGTAGTGGTCGAGCACGAAGTCGAGAAACGCCCGCTGCTTGGCCCCGAAAGCGGAGTTGATATACACCCGCGCCTGCTTCGCGCGCTCGGTCCGCGTGACGGTCGGCGAGAGGTAGGCAACATACGCGAGCACGTCGAAGAGATCGCTGTTCTCGGCGTCGATGAGCTGTTGCATCGCCACCAGCTTGTCGTGGCCGAAATCCTTGTCGGCGAGACCTTGCAGAAGCCTGGCCCGCGTATCCGGCGCGCTCCACAACGCGCGGAGTTCCGCCTCGCTCTGGAAAAAGTCGGGCAGCTTGCCGAAGAGCAGCTCCATGAACTGCTGCGCGCTCATCGGCGTGCCATCGGGATGCCAGAAGCTGGTCGTCATCACGTGCTGGATGGCGCGCTCCTTGCCGTCGGCGAGTTTCACCTTGGCCTTCACGCGCCGGGTCTCCGGCGGCTCCGGGGTGGTCGGCGGTTCCGGGGGCGGCGGCGGCGGGCCGACAGGCGGGGTCGGCACCACCGGCTCGACCGGTTCGCCATCCCACTCGGGGTCGAGGAAGTTGAGGTGCGCCTTCACGAAATCATGGATCGTGAAGTAGTCCTTGCCGTCGAAGAGCCGCGTGCCGCGACCGATGATCTGCTTGAACTCGATCATGTTCGAGACCGGCCGCAGCAGCACGATGTTACGCACGTTGCGGGCGTCCACGCCGGTGGAGAGCTTTTGCGACGTGGTCAGGATCGTCGGGATCGTCTTCTCGTTGTCTTGGAAATCGCGAAGGTGCTGATCGCCGAGCGCACCGTCGTCCGCCGTCACCCGCTGGCAGTAGTTCGGGTCCTTGCTGGCCTTGAGCTGGTTGACGAGGTCGCGCACGAGCAGCGCGTGGGCCTGGTTGGCGCAGAAAACGAGGGTCTTTTCCGCCTGGTTGATCTGGCCGAGGAAAATCTCCACCCGCTTCTTTTCGCGTTCGCGGATCTCGATGCTGCGGTTGAAATCGCCTTCGAGGTAGCGTTTGCCGGGCTCGATCTCCCCCTCCATCACCGCGTCGTCGGACGTGTAAACGTAGTCGTCCAGCGTGGTCTGGATCTGCTTCACCCGGAAAGGCGTGAGGAAGCCGTCGTTGATGCCCTCCTTGAGCGAGTAGATGAAGACCGGTTCGCCGAAGTAGGCGTAGGTATCGACGTTGTTTTTCCGCTTGGGCGTGGCGGTGAGGCCGAGCTGCACCGCCGGGGCGAAATACTCCAGAATCTCGCGCCAGCTGCTTTCGTCGTTCGCGCCGCCGCGGTGACACTCGTCGATGACGATGAAGTCGAAAAAATCCGCCGGATATTCGCCGAAATAGGGCGTGCCGTCCGGCCCCGACATGAAGGTTTGGAAGATGGTGAAGAACAGGCTGCCGTTTTTCGGCACCTTGCCCTTTTTGCGGATATCCTCCGGCTTGATGCGCACCAGCGCGTCGTCGGCGAAGGCGGCGAACGAGGTGAAATCGTTGTAGGCCTGGGTCGCGAGCGTGTTGCGGTCGGCGAGGAAAAGGATGCGCGGACGGCGGGTCGGTTCGCCCGGCTGTTTCCAATCCCCGAGATTCCAGCGGGCTTGAAACAGCTTCCACACGATCTGGAACGCGATGGAGGTCTTGCCCGTGCCGGTGGCGAGCGTGAGCAGAATGCGCGAGTGCTCGCCGGCGATGCGCTCCAGCACGCGGTTGACCGCGATTTCCTGATAAAACCGCAGCGTCCAACTCCCGCTCTTGTCGGGCGACGACACGGCGGCGAAACGGTCGCGCCACGCATTGGCTTTGGCGAAGGTCCGCGCCCAAAGTTCTTCCGGCGACGGATAGGCGGCGATCTCGCCTTCCTCGGCCGACTCCAGGTCCATGGCGTAGAGGCCCTTTCCGTTGGTCGTGTAGGTGAAGCGGATCGCCAGCTTGGCGGCGTAGTCCTTGGCCTGAGCGACGCCCTCGGTGAGTTCCTCGTCCCACGCCTTGGCCTCGACGACGGCGAGCTTGGTGTTGCGATAGACCAGCACGTAGTCGGCGATGTCCGCCTTGCCCCGCCGCCCGCGCCCCTCGATACGACCGGCGGTGATGCGGTGCTCGCGCAGGATCTTGCTGCCCTCGACGACGCCCCAGCCCGCCGCTCGCAAAGCGGGGTCGATGTGCTCGGCGCGCGTCTCGGCTTCGTTCATGCGGGCTGGACCGGAGCAGTCTGACCGGCACCTTGCCGACAATAAAAATCCTGGCCTACGCGCTGGATGTGATCGCGAAGACCCTCGTGATCGATCTGGTGGAGAATCGAAAGGTCTATGGTGTAGGGCAGAAGCAAATCATCCAGCTCACCCATGATTCTGAGCAAATCCCGATAACCCAGACCGCTACCCACGAGCGTTAGGTCTATGTCCGAACCGTTCTTGTAGTTCCCCTTGGCCCGTGAGCCATAAAGGATGGCCTTCTCCACTTCGGGATGCCCGGCCAGCACACCGCCGATCTTTTCCACCGTCTTTTCCGACAATCCAAATCGCGCGGCGCTCATTCGGTTTCGTGGGTCAAAGTTTCCAGACGTGACCGCAGTTTCACAAATTCGGCGTAGAAAACACCACGGATGCTTTGGGCAATCCCCTTTGCCGTCTCCTCATTATAGGTGTGGCTGGTCAGCGCCCGGCTTTCGATCATCTTCATCCATGTTTCACCGTCCTCAAACAGGCCGCGCTTGAACGCCAACCGGAATGCATCACGGCTGCCGAAGATATTACTCTCCCCCTGATCCTCAAAGAAATCTTTCAACGTGGTCCAGGCCAGCTCGTAGGTGTATTCGAAGCTCTGGATGAGACCCTGCTCCTCCATCTCATTGAGTTCACCCTTTTCGATGAACTTGGTCATCTGCCCGACCGCCTTTGAGTAGTTCTGAAAGCGTTGTTTCCAGCGGATATCTGGTTTGCTCATGGGTGGAAAGGTGGCGGGGGCGCGGGTTGAAGGAAATAGCAAAGCTCAGAGCTGGCCGGTGAAGGCTTGGTGCAGGAGCGATTTCTTCAAGGACTCCAGCGCGGCGAGCTTTTGCTCGTAGAGGCGGGCGAGGCGTTGGGTTTCTTCCGAGAGAGCGTCTAGTGTTTCGACAATCGTTCGTTGGGTCGCGATGGGCGGCACTGCGATGGGTAGCGTTTTTACAGCGCCATTGCTGATTTTCTTCATCGTCGGGTTCGCGCCTTGGGCTCTACCCATTATCTCCGCGCGCAGCACCGGCGTGCGCAGTTGGTAATAAAGGAACTCCGTCAAAGCTCGGTCGGACATTGGCTTCATGCGCATGATGAGGTCCGGGTAAATGGTCGGCTTCTCGATTCCCGAGGCGATAGCGACGTGGCCGACCAGTTCGGGCGTGTTGCTTCGTGTGATTAGGAAGTCGCCATTCTGAATCCAGTAACGTGCTTTGGAATCGGTCTTGGCTGAGGTGTGTTTCAGTTTGTCCGGCCTAAAGACAAATCCAGTGACCGACGAAAGTGTCAGAACCGGTGTTCCCAAAGCCGAATGATTTGCTGCCGGTGGCGACCAACCGTTCTGCGGTTGGGTGGCGAGCACCTTCTCCAGCGTCGTCTCCACCCACCCCGGGCCGCGCTGGGTGAAGACGGATTGGAGGTGGCTTTCGAAGAGGGCGCGGGCGTTTTGGAGGTTCTTTTCGGCGTTGGCTTTGGCGGTGGCGAGGCCCTCAAACGCTTCGTCCAGCAGCCCGACGATCCGCTGCTGTTCGGCCAGCGGGGGGACAGTGATAGGATAATCCTCGATGAACTCTTTCGAGACTCGTTTATGACCCACTGCCCCTGTCATCCGCGATGCACCTTCTTCCCGAAATGTTTCGCGAGAGAGGAAGTAATAGAGCCATTCCTTGCCGACCGTTGGATCAGGGCGAAAGACCATATATTCGCTCGATCCAAAGCCGACCCCATTTATCAGCCCATCGGCTATTCCAAGTTTCCCGTTCTCAAAACAGGGCGTGATTTTTGCGAGGAGCACATCGCCATCAGCGAAGTAAGTGTAGCTACCGACAACTGCCGAAAGCTGCTTGGTTTGTGTGGCCTTCACAAACTTCACGTCGATGCCGAGGTCTTCCATCGGCAGGAATGAAACTAGTGAAGACGCGGCGACCTTTTCGCGGGCTTCGCCTTTCGGAGGTTTAATCAGGCATACCTCAGCGAGTGTCTTTATTTGCCACCCCTGCTTCATAAAAGCGCCTTGATGTTGCCCAGCACCTCGGCGCTCTCGGTTTTCCGTGGCTTTCATTTGCCCTTCTTCCCTTCCGGTAACCGGGGTGTCCGTTCATCGGCGGTGAGCAGTTTCATCTGCTGGATGGCAATTTGATTGAGGCGGGTGAGGCGTTCGGGTTGGGGCAGGGCTTGGCCGATAAACAGGGCGTTGAGGTTTTCCAGATTGGAGAGGCACACGAGCTGGGCGCCGGTGGCCTGGTCGCGGATGTTGCCCTTTTCGCCGGGGTTTTGGCTGCGCCACTGGGCGGCGGTCTGGCCGAAGAGGGCCATGTTGAGCACATCGGCCTCGCTGGCATAGACGAGGCTGGTCTGGGCTTTGCCCAGCTCCGGCGGGATGAGGTGGGTCTGGATGGCGTCGGTGTGGATGCGGTAGTTGATCTTGGCGAGATTGCGGCGGATGTCCCAGCCGAGGGTCTGGCGCTCGGTTTCCTTAAGCCGCTGGAATTCCTTGATGAGGTAGAGCTTGAACTCGACCGAGATCCACGCGGCGAACTCCAGGGCGATGTCTAGGTGGGCATAGGTGCCGCCGTAGCGCCCGGCCTTGGACTGGATGCCGATAGCCCCCGTGCGCTCGATCCACTGCTTCGGGGTGAGGGTGAAGCTGTTGAGGCCGGCCTGCATTCTAATCCCGTCGAATTCGACGGGATTAAAACCGGGGTTGTTGATCTGCTCCCAGAGGCCTAGAAATTCGAGGGTGTTGCGGTTGCGCAGCCAGTTGCGGATCAGGTCATCGCTGGCCTCCGCGTTTTTATAGCGGGCGATGTCGGTCAGGCAGACGTAATCTTGGTCGTGGACGCCGGTGAGGCGGACTTCGCGGGCGAGCACTTCGATCTTCTTAGACATGGTTTTTATCGATGTTTAGGAGTTGCTTGATGTTGCCCAGCACTTCGGCGCTCTCGGCGTCCAGCGCGGCGATTTCGTCCATGATGTCCTGCGGGCTGCGGTGGGTGACTTCCTCGCCGCCGTTGGGGTTTTTCACGGACAGATCATAGGTCGTCGGGTCGATAGCGGCGACGTCCACCGACCACGATTTGGGCGAGTCGGCCTTGGTCTTTTGCAGGGCGATGAACTCGGCGAGGTCGGCGTCGTTGAGCGGGTTGGTCTTCCCCATGTTGCGGCCGGGGTCGAGCTGGTAGAACCAGACTTTGCGCGTCTTCGTGCCTTTCTCGAAGAAGAGCACCACGGTCTTCACACCGGCACCGATGAACGTGCCGCCGGGGCAGTCGAGCACGGTGTGGAGGTTGCATTCTTCGAGGAGTTTTTGGCGCAGGCTGACGGAGGCGTTGTCGGTGTTGGAGAGGAAGGTGTTTTTGATGACGACGCCCGCGCGGCCGCCGGCCTTGAGGATTTTGATAAAGTGCTGGAGGAAGAGGAAGGCGGTCTCGCCGGTGCGGATGGGGAAGTTTTGCTGCACCTCCTTGCGCTCCTTGCCGCCGAAGGGCGGGTTGGCGACGATGACGTGGAAGCGGTCCTTCTCCTGCACGTCGGCGAGGTTCTCGGCGAGCGTGTTGGTGTGGATGATATTCGGCGCCTCGATGCCGTGCAGGATCATGTTCATGATCGCGATGACGTAGGCCAGGGACTTCTTCTCCTTCCCGTAGAAGGTGCGCTCCTGCAGGGCGCGGTCCTGGGCGGTGGTGCGCTGGGGATGGGCGGCGCGGAGGTAGTCGAAGGCCTCGCAGAGGAAGCCGGCCGAGCCGACGGCGGGATCGCAGATGGTCTCGCCGAGGCGGGGCGCGGTGACGGCGACGATGGCGCGGATGAGCGGGCGCGGGGTGTAGTATTCGCCGCCGTTGCGACCGGCGTTGCCCATGTTTTTGATCTTGGCCTCGTAGAGATGGGAGAGCTCGTGCTTCTCGGTCTGGGAGGCGAAGCGGAGCTCGTCGATATGGTCGATGATCTCGCGCAGGTTGTAGCCGCTCTGGATGCGGTTCTTTATTTCACCGAAGATCTCGCCGATCTTGTATTCGATGGTGTTGGGGCCGGTGGCCTTGGCCTTGAAGCCGTGCAGGTAGGGGAAGAGCTTGGCGTTGACGAACTGGATGAGGTCGTCGCCGGACAGGGCGGTGTTGTGGTCGATCTTGCCGTCGGCGCCCTTGGGCGCGGCCCACGATTCCCAGCGGTAAGGTTGATCGAGGATGGGGGTGTAGCTCTTGCCGTCGAGGGCGGCCTCGGTGGCCTTGTCGTGTTCGAGGGCGTCGAGGTATTTGAGGAAGAGGAGCCAGGAGGTCTGCTCGGTGTAGTCGAGTTCGCTAGTGCAGCCGGCGTCCTTCCAGAGGACGTCGTCGATGTTTTTGAAGGCTTGTTCGAACATGGGTGGGAAAAAGGAGACGCAATCGGGCGAGGGCTGGCGGGGTGACAAGCTACGGTGCAGGGCAAGCGCCCGCGCCGCCTCAGCCCCGCACCTGGCCGGTGCCGTCGATGAGGTATTTGTAGGAGCAGAGTTCGTTCAGCCCCATCGGCCCGCGCGCGTGCAGCCGGTCGGTGCTGATGCCGATCTCCGCGCCGAAACCGAATTCGAAGCCGTCGTTGAAGCGCGTGCTCGCGTTCCACGGCACCACCGCGCTGTCCACCGCCGCCTGGAAACGCCGCGCCGCCGCCTCGTCGGCCGTCACGATGACGTCGGTGTGGCCGGAGCTGTCGCGGTTGATGATCGCGACGGCAGACTCGAGGTCGGGAACCACCTGCACCGCGATGATCAAATCGAGAAACTCGGCCCGAAAATCCGCCGCGCTCCCGGGCTCGGCCGGGATGGGCGGAGTCGCCGCCGCGAGGATCGCGCCCGCGGCTGGGTCGGTCCGCAGCACCACACCCCGGGATGCCAGTGCGGCGGCCAACCGGGGAAGGACGGCAGGGGCGAGGTCGGCGTGCACCAGCAGTTGCTCGGCCGCGTTACAGACGCCCGGCCGCTGGGTCTTGGCGTTGACCAGGATGGCTTCCGCCATGGCGGGATCGGCCGCGCGATCGACGTAGATGAAGCACACGCCGGTGTAGTGCTTGATGACGGGGATGGTGGAGTTCTCCGCCACGAAGCGGATGAGCGATTCGCCGCCGCGCGGGATGATGCAGTGGATGAGCGTATCGAGCTTGAGCAGGTGGTTAAGCGCGGCGCGGTCGGTCGTCGGGATGAGCTGGACCGCGTCCGCCGGCAGCCCGGCCTCGGCCAAGGCGCGCTGCACGAGCGCGGCGAAGGCGGTGTTGGTATTAAAAATCTCCTTGCCGCCGCGGAGGATGCAGGCGTTGCCCGACTTCAGGCAGAGCACGGCGCAGTCGATGGTAACGTTGGGCCGCGCCTCGTAGATGATACCGATCACGCCGATGGGCACGCGCACCCGGCGGATGTGCAGGCCATTCGGCCGCGTCCACGCCTCCAGCACCTGGCCGACCGGATCGGGAAGGTCTGCCACCTGTGCGACGGAGTCCGCCAAATGGGCGAGGCGCGACGGCGTGAGGGTGAGGCGATCGAGGCTCGCCGCTGGCAAACCGGCCGCGCGGGCCGCCTCGAGGTCGAGGAGATTGGCCGCCAGCAACTCCGCCTCGGCTGCCGGTAAAAGCCGAGCCAGCGCACGCAACGCGGCGTTTTTTTGCGCAGTCGGGGCGGTGGCGAGCACGAGCGAGGCCGCGCGGGCGCTCACGGCGATCTGGGTCACAAGGGCGGAAAGGTCGGGGGCGGACATGGGTCGGGCGGAATCGCAATCACGCCGGACCGGCACGGATTGGCAAGCACCCCGCTGGGCTTGTCAGCGCGCCACGCCGCGTTTTGCTCCCGAACATGCCCGACGCCAAACTGCTCGAAACCTTTCCCAATCCCGCCCCCGAGCGCGACTTCCTCATCGCCCACACGCACCACGAGTTCACCTCGGTCTGCCCGATGACCGGCCACCCGGATTTCGCGACCATCACGGTCCGCTACACTCCGGAAAAAACCTGCGTCGAGTTAAAGTCCCTCAAGATCTACTTCCACGCCTTCCGCAACGAGGGCATCTTCTTCGAGGCCGTGACCAATAAGATTTGCGACGATCTCGGGGCCGCCCTCCTGCCCCGCCGGCTCGAGATCGTCTCCGAATGGAAGGCGCGCGGCGGCTTCACCTCTGTCGTCACTGCCATCTGGACGCCCAAGGCCAAGCCCGCCCGCAAGCGCGCCCGCTGAGCCGGCCCGCGCCGCTCAACGCGACCCCGCGCGCGGCTCTCCGATGGGGCGGCCGGCCGCGTCCACCTCGACCTCGACCGGCACTTGAATGGTGCGTCCGTCCGCGGTGGTTTCACTCCGCCACGTGCGCACCACGCGGCGGTCGTTCTCGAAGGATTTGCCCGCTTGGGCCGTAAAACCCTGCCCCACGCCGACCACCGCACCGGCGACGTTGCCCGCCACCGCGCCAGTCGCAGCGCCCACCGCAGTGCCGAGCGCGGGACCGGGCTGGCGGGAATTGACGATACGGCCGTCGTCACGACTTGCGCAGCCGGTCAGCAGCCAAGCGCCGGAGAGCACCGAGAGAATCGCCCGCGAAGAGGTTTTCATAAGTAGAGAAGAAACTGGGATGTGGACCTTGGAAACCGGAAAACGTTCCCCGTGCCCGTGATGACCGAATCGCCCGGGAAACGGCGGCTCATCCGCCCCAGGCCAACAACACGGCCAAAACCACCGCCGAGCCCGCCGTGCTGCCCACCACGGTTTGCGCCGCCAGCGCCTCATCGCCACCCATCGCCTCGGCCATGGTGTAAGAGGCCACCGCCGTCGGACAGGCTAGCGCCACCAAAATCAAAACGCGCTCCACGCCGACGATGCCCAACATCCCGGCCACGCCCCAGCCCGCCAACGGCGAGAGGAGAGTCTTGCCCGCCATCGCCAACCAGGCCGAGCGGGACCACGCCCCCGTGGGCAGGCTGGTCAAAACCGCGCCGATGGTGACCAAGGCAAGCGGCACCGCCATTTTCCCGATCAAAACCACCGTTTCATCCAGCGGCGCCGGGAGGACCCAGCCGCGCGCATAGGCCGCGCCCCCGAGCACACTCGCCCAAAGGATGGGGTTGCGGAACCATTCGGCCACCACGGTCCGCCACGAGACCTGCCCCGCACCCTGCGAGCTCACCACCAGCACCACGACGGAAAGCAGGTTATAAAGGATCATCATCGGCGCCAAAAGCAGCAGCACCCGCTCCGGCTCCAGCCCCGGAAACTTCAGCAGGATAGGCAGGCCGACAAAGGCCAGATTCCCCCGGAAAAAAGCCTGCGTAAACGTGCCCCGCGCCCGCCATTCCAGCCGCAAGGCCGACGCCACCAGCCAGCCGGCCACCGCCAGCGCCACCGTGACTCCGCCCAGCACACCGAGCAGATCCCCCTCCCACGCCGCCCACCCGCTGCCCGCCCCCGGCCCGCCCCGCATCAGGCTGGCCACGATGAGACCGGGCAAGGCTACCCAGAAACAAAGACGGTTAAGACAGGCCAGCGCGCCCGCGCCAAAGAAGCCACCCCGCTGCAAAGCCGCGCCGAGCGCCACCAAGAGAAAAATCGGCCCGAGCAGTTCATAAACCAAACGCATCGCGCCACCCTGTCCCGGCCGCGCGAGCAGGCGCAATCGCCACCTTGCGCAAACGTTCGCGAGCCCCCGGGCGCGCCGTCCGCAACTTTGGGCTTCTGCCCCGCCCGCCGCCCCGCCAGCGTGGGTTTTCCCATGTCCACCCTCGCCACCCGCTTCGACGGCGTCGCCGTCCTCACCAAGGCCAACGTCTACTTCGACGGCAACGTCGTGTCGCACACCGTGCTGTTCGCCGACGGCACGAAAAAGACCCTCGGGCTCATCCGGCCCGGCTCTTACTTCTTCGGCACTGCCGCCGCCGAGCGCATGGAGATCGTCGCCGGTGCCTGCCGGGTCACGCTCAAGGATCAGTCCGCCACCCAGGCCTACGCCGCCGGCACGGCCTTTGATGTCGCCGCCAACTCCGGCTTTACCATCGAGGTAGAGTCCGGCCTCTGCGAATACATCTGCTCGTTCCTTCCCTGAGGCGGCAGTCGCTGCCAGACCCGCCGCCGCCGTGCCCTCGCGCCGGCGGCGTTTTTGTGCAGTGTGTCCTTCCTTCGCCCGCTCACTCAATCCCTTCTCCGCCATGCGCAGCGTCTTCTACATCACCCTCCTCGGCATCACCCTTTGCACCATCGCACTCGTCGTGCGCAGCGGCATGCTGATGCGCCAGAACCCGGGTGAACCGATCAACGCAGCCATGCGGCGCGCCCTCGCCGGCGTCGCCTACCAGTGGCCCGAGGCCGACGCCGCCCGCCTCGCCCAACGCTTCCCCGGCGCCATCGAGACGCCGAACGGCGCCCGCTACCTCGTCACCCAGGCCGGGACCGGCGCCGCCACCCCGCAAAAAGGCCAGGCCGTGGCCGTCCATTACACCGCCCGTTTTCTGACCAACGACGAGAAGATCGACGCCTCCGCCGACCACAGCGGGCCCTATAATTTCGTCGTTGGCCAGCCGAACATTCTACCCGGCTGGACTGATGCGCTGGCCGGCATGCAGGTGGGCGAAAAACGTCTCGTCGCCCTGCCCTACTGGCTCGCCTACGGCGAAAAAGGGCAGCGGGGTAAAATCCCCGGCAAAGCCGCCCTGGTCCTCGAGATCGAGTTGGTCTCGATCAACCCCGCCCCGGCCGCGTCCTGAGCAAGCCAAGGGCGGGGGCGCGTCCCCCCTAGCTCAAACGTGGCTCAACACGTCCGCGACCGGGAAACGCACTTTGGCGGCGGTGGCGTGCTTGTCCTCCACCGAGCGATACCCGACGGAACAGGAAACCACGGTGGCAAATTCGGTGCCGGCGAGGCCCAGGATCTCGTCGTAGGCGGCAGGATCAATGCCCTCCATCGGACAGGCATCCACCCCGAGCAAAGCCGCCGCGGCCATGAACTGGCCCAGCGCGATGTAAACCTGCTTGGTCGCCCACAGGTCAATGCCGCCTGCAGCGGTGATTTTTTCCACAAAGCCCGTCATCATGCCGCGATAAGGCGCGAGCGCCTCGAGCGAGCCGCCGCGCAACTCGATTTGCCGCGCGAGAAACTTATCCACATGGGCGACATCCACCCCCTTGCGCAGCGCGAAGACGACATGATGGGCCGCATCGACGACCTGCGCCTGCCCCCACGAAACCGGCAATAACTTCGCCCGCACCACGGGATCCGTGACGACGATGAATTTCCAGGGCTGGAGACCGAAAGAGGACGGCGAGACCACGAGGGCATGTTCGAGCGCGGCCCAGACATCGGCGGGGATTTTCCGGGCCGGATCGAATTTCTTGGTGGCATAGCGCCAGTCGAGCGCGGCGGTGAGTTGGGCGGGAGTGATAGAGGTCATAGGAAGAAAAAAATAAATGAGTCCGCTCAAACTCCCAGGAAAGGGTAATCGGTGTAGCCGGCGGCCGCACCCGGGAGGTAAAAGGTGTTGGTATCAGGCTGGTTTAGCGGAGCGTTGAGCAGGAAACGACGCGGCAGATCAGGATTGGCGAGGAAGGGCACGCCATAGGCGATGGCATCAGCCAGACCCTCGGCGATGGCGGTCTCGCCGGCGTCACGGGTGAAACCGCCGTTGCGCACGAGCGCACCGGTGAAGTGTTGGCGTGCGATGCGGGCCAGCTCGTATTCGGCCGCTTGATCGTAGTTCGCATGGCGGAGCTCGAGGAAGCCGAGCGCGCGTTTCTCGCTCTCGGCCGCCACGTGGGCGACCAACCCGGCGGGATCGGAGTCAACCATGTCGTTAAATCCCACGAGCGGGGAGAAACGCAGGCCGACCCGGCCGATGCCAAAAACCGAGGCCGCGGCATCCACCACTTCGAACAGCAGGCGGGCCCGGTTCGCGATCGAGCCGCCGTAGGCGTCGGCACGGTCGTTGACGCCATCCCGCAGGAACTGGTCGAGCAGATACCCGTGGGCGCCGTGCACCTGCACGCCATCAAACCCAGCCAGCTTGGCGTTGGCAGCAGCCACGCGGAAAAGCTCCACGATGCCGGGAATTTCATCGAGACGCAACGGCCGGGGCGCCGGGTAATCGAGCTTGCCCTCCGGCGTGTGAATGGTGTCGCCCCGGATGGGTTTGTCGGAGGATGAGACGGGCTGGCCGCCCGCGTTGAGCGCGGCGTGGGTGGCGCGGCCGGGGTGCCAGATTTGCAGGTAAATGCGCCCGCCGGAGGCATGGACGGCGTCCGTCACGCGCTTCCACCCGGCGACGTGAGCCGCGGAGTGGATGCCCGGTTGGTGCTGCCAGGCTTGCCCGTCACCGGCGACCATCGTGGCCTCGGCGATGAGAAGACCGGCAGAGGCCCGCTGGCGGTAGTATTCAGCCATTAAATCTCCGGGGACGTTCAAGGCGTCGGCGCGCACCCGGGTGAGCGGGGCGAAGAGCACGCGATTCGGGATGGAGAGGGAGCCGAGCTGCGTCGGGGAAAGAAGTTTCATGGGAATAAGGTTCGATTGAGCCGCTTGGCCCAAGCGATTTCACGCTAAATGGCGGATAGTTTTAGAGCGTCTGGTCCTGCCGGGCAGTGTCCGCGAGAATAGCAACGACATCATCCCGTGTGATCGGGCCGAGGGCGTCGAGGGCCTGGCCGTCGCCGTAGGTTTTCACCGTGTAGTCAGCGATGCGCCCGAAGTCGGCCGCCGTGAATCCGAGCGAGGCGGCGGACTGGCGGAGGTTGACCGAGGCCAGCCAACGTTCGAAGTGCTGGATAAAGCCCTCAGCGCGGGCCGCCTCATCCCCCGCGAGGCCAAAGAGCCGCGTGCCGAGCTGGGCGAAACGGGCGCCGGCGCGGCCGTGCGCCAGCAACCAGCGGAAGTAGGCCGGATAGAGCGTGGCCAGACCGCGCCCGTGGGCGAGAGCGGGCCGGACGCCACTCATGCTGTGCTCGATGGCATGAAGCGGGAAGGCACCGTCTTGACGGCCCGCCCCTTGAAAACCGCAAAGCGCGAGGGTCGAGGCCCAGAGCAAGTCGCCACGGAGTTTCTCGTCGGCGAGAGCGGCGAGCTGGAGCGGAAGAGTCTCGATCACCGTCAACATCACGCCCTCGGCATGGCGGTCGGCCAGTGGTGAAGCATCGCCGCCCACGAGGTAGTTTTCAAACACGTGGCTGAGGATGTCCGCTGCGCCGTCGGCGGTAACGTGAGCCGGCACGGCGGTGGTGAAACGCGGGTTCAGCCAGGAGACCCGGGGCTTGAGGAAGTCGTGCCCGAGCACGCTTTTGCCCTGGGAGGCGCGCTGAGAGATGACGCTGTAAGGCGTGACTTCCGAGGCGGTGGCGGCCGTGGTGGCCACGCAGGCCAGGGGCAACGCCGCCTGGAGCTGGAAGGCTTTCGCGCCGCCAAGGGTGAAAGGCCAGATGTCGGTTTCGCCGGGCGTGACGGCGAGCGCAGCGATGGCCTTGGCCGCATCCATCGCGGAACCGCCCCCGACCGCGACCACGAAGTCGCATCCCGCGGCGCGCAGTTCGGCGACCGCGCGGTTGACCGTCTCCGCCTCAGGATTGGGTTCGATGCCGGCAAACGCGGTGATTTTCACCCCGGCGGCGGTCAGCAGGGCCGAGACCTCGGCGAGGTAACCAAGACGGACGACCGAACCCGAACCAGTGACAACAAAGGCGTGCGTGCCGAGCTTGGCGGCGGAAGCAGCGAACGCCGCGCCCTTTTCGGGTCCGAACTGCAACTCAGTAGGAAGATGGAGCGTAAAGGAATGCATGAAACTCTTGAGTAACCCGCCCCCAGCGAAGAAGCAAACGGCGGAATGGGCAAAAGCCCGGTGTGCGGGTGACAAATTCGCGACGCCGCCGCCCCAAAGCCCGCCCGCCACGTTTTAATAAAAACGGGGAAGTCACCGGCTGGAACCTGATAACGCTCGCAACTGAAAACTTGATCGCAAGCCCGCGAGCTCGCAGGTCATGCTGCTCTATGTCAGCGCCCCGCCCCATCGCCAACGAGCCGGTTTCCGACTGGCGTTTGGTGCGGCGTCTCATCGGTCTTGCCTGGCGTTACCGCGTGCGCTGCCTCCAGGTGATGCTGCTGCAGGGTGTCCTGCTTTTTTTGGGCTTGGCTGGCCTTTTTTTTACCGGACACGGGATTGATTACGTCAAGTCGGTCGTGGAAGCCGCGGCCGTGCCCGGCGCCACGGTTCCGACTTTTCACCTCGCCGGACTACCCGCCCCGCCGGCCACGTGGCCGCCCATCGCGCTGATCGCCGCCTTCGCCGGCTGCATTCTGGCCTTGGCCGTCCTGCGAGCCGGCCTGAATTACATCTACAGCATCGCGATCAACATCCTCGTGCAGCGGCACCTGGTGGTCGACCTGCGCACCGAACTGTATGCCAAGTTGCAACGGTTGAGCTTTCGGTTCTTTGACGCCAATACCACGGGCTCCATCATCACCCGCGTCACCGGCGACGTTCAAAACGTGCGCATGTTTCTCGATCAGGTTTTGATCCAGAGCTTCATCATGGCGGTGTCCCTGACCGTCTACCTTGTCTACATGCTCAGCCTGAGCCCGGGCCTCACCATCGCCTGCCTTTCAACCACGCCGGTGCTGGCGATCGCCTCGGTGTGTTTCTCGCGCTGGATTCAGCCCCGCTACGCCGAAAACCGGGTGCTGGTGGAGAATCTGGTCCAGCATTTCACCGAGTCGATCCAGGGCACCCAGGTGATCAAGGCCTTTGGTCGGGAGGACGAGGACCGCGCCGCCTTCGCCTTGCGCAACGACCGGGTGCGCGACCAGCAACGGGGTATTTTCTGGCGGGTGAGCACCTTCTCCCCCGCGATCGGCCTGCTGACCCGGGTCAACCTCCTCGTCTTGCTCGGCTACGGCGGCTGGCTCGTCACCCAAGGCAAACTGCCCCTCGGCGCCGGTCTGGTGGTGTTCGCCGGTCTGCTCGAACAGTTCTCCGGCCAGGTCAACCAGCTCGCCACTATCGTGAACAGCGTGCAACAGTCGCTCGTCGCCTCGCGCCGCGTCTTTGAGATTCTCGATACGCCGGTCGAGGTGGCGGACGCCCCCGACGCCCGCCCCTGTCCCCAACTGCGCGGCGAGGTGCGCTTCGAGGCGGTGCACTTCGCCTACGGCCGCCCGGCGGACGGCGCTCCTTTTGTGCTGCACGGTATCGACCTGCACGTCCCCGCCGGCGCCTGCGTCGCCATTCTCGGGGCCACGGGCGCCGGCAAAAGCGCCCTAATGAGCCTCGTGCCGCGCTTTTTCGATCCGCAACACGGCCGGGTGCTGATCGACGGGGAAGACGCACGCCATTACCGCGTGGATGACCTGCGCCGGCGCATCGGGATCGTTTTCCAGGAGAGTTTTCTCTTCTCCAACACCATCGCTGCCAACCTCGCGTTCGGCCACCCCGAGGCCACTCCCGCACAAATCGAACGAGCCGCCCGCATCGCCCAGGCCCACGAGTTTATCTGCGCCCTGCCCGAAGGCTATGAAACCGTGCTCGGCGAGGGAGGCAACACCCTCTCCGGCGGGCAACGCCAGCGCCTCGCCCTCGCCCGCGCCCTGTTGCTCGAACCCGCCATCCTGCTGCTCGACGACCCCACTGCCGCGATCGACGCCCAGACCGAGCACGAGATCTTCACCGCGCTCGAGAACGCAATCCGCGACCGCACCACCTTTATCGTCGCCCACCGCGTGAGCACGCTGCGCCGCGCCGACTTCATCGTCGTGCTGGAGAACGGCCGTATCGTGCAACGCGGCACGCATGCCGAGTTGCTGCGCGCCCCCGGCCCCTACCGCCACGTCGCCTCGATCCAGCTGGTCGACAGTCACGAACTGGAGGAGGAATCCGCGTGAGCCCGCCCCGCCCCGCCCGCCCCCTCGGCCCGCTCACCGTGGTATCGCGTCCGACCGACGAAGCCGAGGACGCCGTCCAGCGTCCGCTCGAGTGGAACTTGATTCGCCGCCTCGCCAGCTACACCCGGCCCCACGCCGCCAAACGCAACTGGCTGATCGCTCTCACCGGCATCCGCTCTCTCCAGTTCAGCGCCCTCACCTGGCTCTTCAGCGACGCCATTTCACGCCTGAGCATCGGCGCTGATTCCACCGGTCTCTGGCGCGCAGTCGTCGGCTACGGCCTGCTCGCCCTGTTTACCGAGGGCCTGTTCCACTTCCGCATGCGCTACGCTCAGGAACTGGGCGAACAAGTCGTGCACCGCCTCCGGGCCGACCTCTTCGCCAGTGTGCAGCGGCAGCCGATGGCCTTTTTTCACCAGACCAAGCTCGGCCGCGTGCTCGGCCGCATGACGTCCGATATCGAGGCCCTGCGCACCGGCATCCAGGACGTGTTCTTTGTCTCGATCGTGCAAATTGGCCAGATGCTGGGGGCCGCCGCAGTGATGCTCTGGACCGACCCGGTGATGTTCCTGGTCGTGCTCGGCATGGCTCCGGTCATCTGGGCGGTGAACGACCGCTTCCGCGACCGCCTGTCCCGCTATTCGCGCGCCGCCCACGAGAGCTTCAGCCGCGTCACCGCCACCCTCGCCGAGTCGGTCAACGGCATCCGCGTTACCCAAGGCTTCGTTCGCGAAGAAACCAACTCTGGCCTCTTCCGCCGCCTACTTGCCGATCATTCACGCCACAATCTGAACCTCGCCCGGGCTTCCGCCACCCTCAACCCCATCCTCGAACTAAACAGCCAGTTCTTTGTCGCCGTCCTCCTGCTGCTCGGCGGCTGGCGCGCCCTGCACGGCGACATGTCGGTAGAGGCTCTGATTAAGTTCTTTTTCTTCGCCAATCTCTTCTTCAGCCCCGTCACGGTGCTGGGCAACCAATACAACCAGGCGCTCGTTGCCATGGCCGGCGCCGAGCGCGTGTTCCGCCTGATCGACCGCGAACCCGAGTGGACCGATGACCCCGCAGCCACTGATCTGCCCGACCCGCGACCCGCCGCCGCCCGCACGCCTAGCGGACCGCCCGCGCCCGGGCTCGAGCTGGAGTTCCGCCAGGTGACCTTCGGTTACACGCCCGGCCAACCCGTCCTGCGCGATATCTCCTTCCATGCCCACCCCGGGCAAACCGTGGCCCTGGTCGGGCACACCGGGAGCGGTAAAAGTTCGATTATTAATCTCGCCACCAAATTTTATCCAGCCGACGCCGGCGAGATTCTCATCGACGGCCGTCCGCTCCGCTCCGTCACCAGCCGCTCCCTGCACCGCCAAATCGGCCTGGTTACCCAGCAAAACTTTCTCTTCACCGGCTCGGTGCTGGAGAACATCCGTTTCGCCCGTCCCGAGGCCTCGGAAGGCGAGGTGCGCACCGCGCTCGCCGCCCTCGGCTGCGAAGACCTGCCCGCTTCCCTCCCGCATGGCCTCGCTACCCAGGTAGGCGAGCGCGGCGGCGGCCTCTCCATCGGCCAGCGCCAACTCGTGTGTTTCGCCCGCGCCTGGCTCGCCGATCCGCGCCTGATCATCCTCGATGAAGCCACCAGCGCGATCGATGCCCTCACCGAGGCCCGGCTGCAGCGCTCCCTCTCGCTACTCTTGCGCGGTCGCACCAGCCTGGTCGTCGCGCACCGCCTCAGCACCATCCGCTCCGCCGATCTCATTCTGGTGCTCGACCGAGGCTCGGTGATTGAGCGCGGATCCCACGCCGAGCTCCTGGAACGCAATGGCTCCTACGGGCGGCTCCACGCCCAGTTCCGTTCTGACGGCAGCGCTCATTCGTAACCCGTGCACGGATACAAAGTCCCGCCCCGGCCAAGCCGCTGCGCCGCAGCAGGCCCTAGCTTGCTGCGCAAGTTTCAATTTCCCCCTCTGAAAATGGCCGGTTTACCTAGGAAAAATGCGGTTGCGTTCGCCCAGCCCCCCTCTACGCCAGTCTCCGCTATGGCCACCACCAAACGTAAACCCAACGCTGCCTTCATGAAACCGGTTCAACCTGACGACGTCCTCGCGGCCGTAGTCGGAGCGAAACCCCTCCCTCGCACCGAGCTCACCAAGAAACTCTGGGACTATATCAAGAAAAACGGTCTCCAGGACAAAAAGGTGAAGACCCAGATCAATGCTGACGACAAGCTGAAGGCCGTCTTCGGCGGCAAGAAGTCCGTAAGCATGTTCGAGATGACCAAGCTGGTCTCCGGCCACGTGAAGAAGTAAGCTATTCTAGCGTCCCCCAAGACACTCGATTCCCAGCCGCCGGCGCCTCAAAGCGCCGGCGGCTTTTTTGTGCCCCCGGCCGCGCGAAGCCTATTTCGCAGCCTGGCCCAAAAAATGAAGGACGTCTTCGGCCTGCTGCTTGGTGGATCCCTTGTGATCGGCATAGACCACCTTGCCCTTGTGAATGAGGTAGGCCTGGCGGCTGGAAAACCCGAAGGTCGTGCCCACCCCGAAGGCCGCGATCACTTTTTTCTCCGTGTCCGCCAGCAGGGTAAAGGGAAAGCGCTGCCCCTCCTTGAACTTGCGCTGGCTTTCCACGCTGTCGGTGCTCACCCCGTAAATCGCCACCCCCTTCGCCGTCAGGGCCTCATAGGCATCCCGCAACGAACAGCCCTGGGCGGTGCAACCCGGCGTATCCGCCTTGGGATAAAAATAGACTAGGGTATACTCACTTTTCAGATAGGCATCGGCCAACCTGACCAGCCGGCCCGTCTCGTCGGGAGCGGTCGCATCCGGCGCGTCGGCGCCTACGGCAAGGGGACTGGCGGAGGAGAGATTGAACATAGAGAAAAAGAGGGCGGCAAAAGCGATGAGACGTTTCATGGTAATTACAGTCCAGACAGCGAACTCCTCTGCTCCGAGCCCGCAAGCTGCTATGGACGTTTTGTAAGAACACCGGCATCCTAGTTTTAACATGAAACTCATCCGCCACCTGGCCCCCTCCGGCCCTGCCTACGCCGCCCTGCTCCCGGACGGACTGGCCCAACCCCTCGACGGCGATCCCTTTAGCCCTTCAGGCCTGCAGCCCGCCGGACTACCCGTCACCCCCGGGCCACGGCTCGCACCCGTGCTCCCCCCAAATATCTTTGGCATTGGCCTGAACTATCGCCGCCACGCCGAGGAAATGGGCCGGCCGCTGCCGCAATTCCCCCTGGTTTTCATCAAGACCACAAACGCCCTTTCGGACCCTGGCGCTCCCATCGTCCTGCCCCGCTCGAACAACGCCTCGCACGAGGTCGACTACGAAGGCGAACTCGCCGTGGTGATCGGCCGCACGGCCAAAAATGTGCCCCGCGAACACGCCCTTGACTACGTTCTAGGCTACACCGTGGCCAACGATATCTCCGCCCGTGACTGGCAGTTCAAGTGGGGCGGCGGCCAGTTTTGCCAAGGCAAGGGCTTCGATACCTTCTGCCCGCTCGGCCCAGTGCTGGTGACTGCGGACGAAATCCCCGAACCCGGCCGGCTCGCCCTCCGCTCAATCGTGAATGGCGAGACCCGCCAGGAATCGAACACCTCCGATCTGATTTTCGACATCCCGGCGCTCATCGCCTTCCTCAGCGCCAGCCGCACCCTCCGGCCCGGCACCGTGCTCCTCACCGGCACGCCTTCCGGGGTCGGCGCCGGGCTCACCCCGCCCCGCTTTCTCCAACCAGGCGACACCGTGAGCATCGAGATCGAAGGCATCGGCACCCTCTTTAATCCGGTCGTGGCCGAAACACTCTAAGCACCTACCCGGGATCTCCAGAGATCCGGTAAGCCTTGGCCCGCGCACTGCTGATACTACCGCCATGATCCGGATAAAAACTCCCGAAGGCTACCTTCTCGTCGGCCACCAGGAACACGCCCGCCTCGCCGGCCGCTTTGCCGCCCGCTGGGGCAACGCCCTCTTCCCCCCGCCTGCCCCGCCCGCCGCCCTGCCTGAAGTCCTGCTCGCGGTCTTCCACCATGATGACGCCTGGGCCAACCGCGACGCCACCCCGTTCCTGACCCGCGAAAACCGTCCCTCCGCCTTCACCCACGAACTGGTTGGCACTTACTCCGCCTTTGAGGAGATCGATCTCGCCGATTACCTCGCCGTGCGCGGCGCCGCCACCGAGGCCGTCGCCACCGAGCACCCCTACGCCGCCATCATCATTTCGATGCACACGGTGAACCTGCTCACCGAACAAGCCGACCTCTCCACCATCAAAGCCGCCGACCGCCCCCTGCACACTGCCTTCATCGCGGGGCAGCTGCGCCGCCAAAAAGAACTCGCCGCCACCCTCTCCCCGGCCCTCGCGCCCTACTCCACGCCCGAACACCTCCAGCGCGCCTTCGAGTTTCTCCAGTTCTGCGACAACCTCTCGCTGCTGACCTGCGTGCGCTACGAACACACCCGCCCGCTGCGGCACACCCATCCCGACGCCTCGGGCGAGCGGCGCACCCTCACCTGCTCGCCGGTCGATGCCGACACCTACCGCATCGACCCTTGGCCCTTCGACACGCCGACAGCCGACTTCGCCGTCCCCGCGCGTCGCGTCCCGGCCGCCGCCTGCCCTGACCTCGCCACCTTCCGCGCCGCCTACGCCTCCGCCCCGATCGAACAACTCCCCATCCACCTCGTGCCGGCCTGAGGAGGAAACCACGAAGACGCGAAGGCACAAAGCTCACGCCTCCCTATCGGGCCCGCGTTTAGTCCTTCCGACCTTCGTGACTTCGCGCCTTCGTGGTTAAAAATCCGGCCCGTCCCCATGCCAACCCACTCCACCACCGGCCAACTCACCGATTGTGTCGTTCTCCTCGGCCCCGAGCTGGAGCCCTTCCGCTGCTCCCGCTTCGCCTGGTCGGGCGACACCATCATCGCCGCCGACCGTGTCGAGCCGGTCACTACGCTCGAAACCGGCGCGCGCGTCGTCATCCCCGGCCTCTACAACAGCCACACTCACATGGGCGACTCGGCGCTGCCCGACGGCGCCACCGGGCTCACGCTCGAACAGGCCTTTTTCCGGCCCGCCGGCTACAAATATCGCGAGCTCGCCAAGCTCACCCCCGAGTCCCACCTCCCCCATCTCGAGGCCCACCTGCGCTACATGGCGCGCACCGGCACGGTCTGCCACCTCGACTTCCGCGAGCAGGGCCCGGCCGGCGCCGAGTTGCTTCGCGCCGCCTCGGCTATCACCGGCGTCGAATCGATCATCCTAAACCAGTTCAACGAGTCCCCCTTCGCCGAGTCCGTCCTCCGCGCCAACCCGCCCGAAGCCGCGCTTCCGCCCGCCCATCGCGCCGAGCTCGAGCGCATGCTCGCCGTCGCCGACGGCTTCTCCGAGAGCACGATGAACGACCTCACCGACGCCGCTTGGACCGAGATCCGCGCCGTTACCGAGGCCACCGGAAAACTCCGCGCCATCCACTGCCTCGAAAGCGCCGGTTACCGAGACCTTTCCTTCGCCACCACCGGCCGCGGCGACCTCGCCCGCGCCATCGAGCTCTACGACCCGCACCTCGTGGTCCACATGACCGTGGCCGACGCCGACGAAATCGCCCTCCTCGTTCGCGCCAGAAAAACCGCCGCGCTCAACCCCCGAGCCAACGCCAACCTCGGCCTTCCGCTCCCGCCCGTCGCCGCCCTTCTGCGCGCCGGCGCCAATCTGCTCCTCGGCACCGACAACGGCCTGCTCAACTCACCCAACCTCCTCGCCGAACTCGATTTTACCTACAAGCTCGCCAGGTCCCAGTTCGCCGACGCCCTCTCGCCCGATCCGACCGCCATCCTGAAAATGGCCACCAGCAACATCCGCCCCGTCCTCGGCGGCGACCATCACGGCGCGCTCGAAGTCGGCCTGCCCGCCACCTTCGTCGTGCTCGATTTCACCAAACCCCACCTCCGCCGCACCCGCCACCTCACCGCCAGCATCGTCACCCGCGTGACGCCCGACGACGTCCTCGCCACCTACCGCCACGGTCGTGCGCTCTACGAAGCGGCGAAGTAGCGAGTAGTGGGTAGCGAGCATCTCAGCCCTCTCCACCCCGCCCAACGGCGCAGCCGCACCAGAATCCTAGTCGCTACTCGCCACTTTTTCCCATGCACCACACCCTCTCGCCCGAGCCCCTTTGTCATCGCTGGAACAACGCCACGCCGCCGCGCCTCACCATCGCGCCCGGCGACACGGTCACCTTCCAGTGCGCCGACTCCTCCGGCTGGCAAGTGAAACCCGAGTGGACCGCCGCCGAGTTTGCGACGAGGTTCGATCCGCTCCAGGTCCACGCCCTCACCGGTCCGGTCGCCAACGACGGCGCGCAGCCGGGCGACACGCTCGAAATCATCATCGAGGCCTACGAACACAAAGGCTTTGCCTGGACCAGCCTCATTCCCGGCCTAGGCCTGCTCGCGGGCGAGTTTCCCGAGCACCACCTTTTTATCTGGAAACTCGAGGGCGCGCAGACGCGCAGTTTTCCCGGTGTGACGCTCGATCTGCATCCCTTCGCCGGCATCATCGGCCTGCAACGCGCCGAGGCGGGCGAGTTTCGCACCCGCGCCCCCGGAGCCTTTGGCGGCAATCTCGACGTGCGCCACCTCACGGCCGGCACGCGGCTCTTTCTCCCTGTTTTCACCCCCGGCGGCGGCGTGCTCACCGGAGATTGCCACGCGGCGCAGGGCGACGGCGAGGTCTGCATCAACGGCATGGAAGCGCCCATGGACGCGACCTACACGTTTAAACTTCACAAAGCTCCCGCCAAGCCCCTCGCCGGCCCCTACGCCATCTACCCGGCGCAGTCCTTTACTCCCCCGCGCTACGCCACCAAACCCTGGCACCTCTTCATCGAGTCCGACGCCGACCCGCGCGAAGCCTGCAAACGCGTCGTCCGCCGCGCCATGGAGTTCATCGTCGACCGCCTCGGTGTGACCCCGCAGCTGGCCTACACCCTATGCAGCGTCGTGCTCGACCTGAAGGTCAGCCAGCTGGTCAACGTCCCCACCACTACGATCACCGCCTACTTGCCGGAGGCGATTTTTGACTGAAATCTAAGCGCAATGACGCGAAGGCGCTAAGGTCGATCCGTAAGCTACTCCATTGTCGCCATTCCGGCCTTTGCGTCTTCGCGTCTTCGCGCTTCAACTTTCCTCCCATGTCCGCCATCGAAACCAAACTCGCCGCCCTCGGCCTCGTCCTCCCCGCGCCCGCCGCCCCCGGCGGCAGCTACCTGCCCTACCGCCTCCACGGCGATACCCTCATCCTTGCCGGCGTCATCAGCTCCTTCAATGGCCAGATGACCCACGTCGGCCAGGTCGGCCGCGAGCAGACCATCGAGACCGCGCGCGAGTCCGCGAAGATCTGCGCGCTGAATGTGCTGACCAACATCAAGCAGGCACTCGGTTCTCTCGATCGTGTGACGGCGTTTCTGTATGTCGGCGGCTACGTGAACGGCGTGAGCGGCTTTGCCGACGCGCCGCTGGTGATCAACGGAGCGAGCGAGCTGTTCGTGGAGGTTTTCGGCGATGTCGGACGCCATGCCCGCGCCGCCGTGACCGTCGCCGGCCTGCCCAAAAACTCCACGACCGAGATCCAGGTCACGGTCGCGTTCAAGTGAGGCGGCTTCGCCCCCGGTATTGTAGCTCGCGCGATCTGGCTTGGTTTGTGGTTACATAGGGCACCATGACCTTTTCCGACTGGCAGTCTCTTTCTCCTGCGGATGCGGCTCGCCTCGTTCACGAACGCGTGGCGGCCCTGCCATCGGCTCAACAACGCGCCGCGCTCGCCTGGCTGGCGCCGCAGGCGCAGCTCGCCGACGAGCTGACGGGCAACTCTGCGCCGCTTTCCGGCGTGCCCTTCGCGGCGAAAGATCTCTTCGACGCCGTCGGGCTGCCCACTTTCGCGGGCTCGGCGTTTCTGCCCGAAGTGCGGCCCACGCCCGCGGCTGACGGCGCATTTATCCGCGACGTGCGCGCGGCCGGCGGTGCGCTCGCAGCCAAGGCGCACATGCACGAGTTTGCCTACGGCATCACCGGCGAAAATCCGCATTACGGCGACTGCGAGCTGCCCGGCCATCCGGGGCGCACCACGGGAGGTTCGTCGAGCGGGTCGGCGTTGTTGGTGAAGGCGGGCGTGGTGCCGCTCGCGCTCGGCACGGACACGGGCGGGAGCATCCGCGTGCCGGCGGCGTTTTGCGGGCTGTATGGGTTTCGCATGGTGCCGCACCACGCCTGGATCGCGGATGGATTCCCCCTGGCGGAGTCGTTCGACACGCCCGGGTTTTTCACCGCCCACGCGGCCGATCTGCGCGCCACGCTCGACGCGCTCGTGCCGGAAAGCCCTCGACCCTCGACACTCGACCCTCGCCCCCTTCGTGGCGCGTATCTCGTGCTGCCTGGGCTGGCGCCAGAGCTGGAGCGGGCCTTTGTCGCGGCGGCGCAGCGGCTGGCGGGGCCGCTGCCGCAGAGCGTGGCGGCGGAGTTGCTCCCGCTCTTCGCCCCCGCCGCAGAACTCTACGCCATCCTCGGCGGCGCGGAGACGCGGGTCATCCACGCGCCGTTCTACGCGCATTATCGCGACCGCTACGATGCCAATGTCCGCGCTCGCATCGATCGCGCCCTGACCCTCACCGACGCCGAAATCGCCCGCGCCCAAGCCAACCGCGATGCCATCACCGCCGCGTGGGCCGCCCTCTTTCGCGACTACGATTACATCGTCCTGCCCGGCTCGCCCTACCCGGCGATCACCAAAGCCCAGTGCACCATCGAAATGCGGTCGCGCATCCTCAGCCTGACCGTGCCGGCCAGCATGGCCTCCCTGCCCGTGCTCGCCCTGCCCGTCCCGCTGCCGGACACCGGTGGCCTCACCACCGCCCTGCAAATCGTCGTGCCGACGATCCACAGTCCGGCCATCCGCCACGCCCTCGCGCTGCACGGCTGAGTCAGGCCAGCCGAATCCGCCAAACTTAGGCCGCCGGCGCGTCGCCGTGTGACGGCGCCGGAGCCGCAGCCGCCGCGCGCGCCGCCATGCGTTGCTCCGCCTCCAGGATGATGGCCTCGCAGCCCAGAAACTTGTGATCGTCGAGCGTGAGGCGACGGCGTTTTCCGCCGTCCTCGTAGATGGCGTAGGCGATGCCCTTATCGGCCCACTTGCGACGATCCATCTCCACGATGGTGTCGAGGTGCACGCGTTCGCCGGAGGCCCCGGTCACCCACTCACCCTCGGCCCGCACGCTCCGGGTGTGGTTCCAGGCCACCCATCCCGCAAAACCCACGGCGCCGGCGAAAAACACCCATCCCGTCCAGCGTTGACCGGCGAGGTCACCCGCCGTGCGGGGCTTAGGCGGGGTCTTGGACCAATCGCGCTCCCGCGCCAACCGCTCCCAAGCGCGCTTCACGGCCGGATCCTTGGCGTCCTTCGCCTGCCCGGCCGCGATCAACCCGTCAGCCAGCGCAGCGAACACCTCGTGACGCTTGGCCTCGGCCGGCCAACGCAGGTAGCCATCGACGAGAAACCAGACCGCTGAGACGAAAAGCATGAGAAACAAGATGCTCATGCGGCGGCGCCATTCCTTCGAGATGCGGGCGTGAACGTTCATATGTAACCCAACCAACTTTAAAATCCGGCGAAAAACAACCCCATCAACCAAGCCGATAAACGCCCCCGCTCTTCCGCTTACTATGACCAGACTTGCCGTAACCTGATCGTCATGATTCGGGTTGATGGCTCGCCGCCTGCTTTGAGGCGCGGACTACCCTCCCCCGCCGCCCCCGCCATGCCGCTCACCCGTTTTTCCGTAAAACCGCTCCACACGCTGACTCGCGCGCTCGCCGCCGTCGCCATGGGCCGCGCCGCCCCCGACCTCGTCATCACCGGCGCCCGCCTGCTCTCCACTTACACCGACCGAATACACTCCGACCGCGAGGTCTGGATCAAAGCCGGCCGCATCGCCTGCGTGAAGCCCGCCGGCACCGCAAAAAAACACTTTGCGACCGTCGCCGGGGCCAAATTCGCCACCTTCGACGCCGCCGGCGCCATCCTCGCCCCCGGCCTGGTCGATCCCCACGTGCACATCGAGAGCTCGATGATGACCGCGTGCGCCTACGCCGAAGCCGCCCTGCTCAACGGCACCACCACCCTGTTCTGCGACTCCCACGAGATCGGCAATGTCTGCGACGCCGAGGGCATCGAGTGGATGCTGCGCGACGCCCGCCAGGCCCCGCTCAACATCTTCCTCACCGTCCCCAGCACCGTTCCCGCCACCTCGCCCCAGTTCGAGACCGCCGGCGGCGACCTCACCCCGGCCAAGATCGGCGCCCTCTTCGACCGCTGGCCCGAGGCCCTCGCCCTCGGCGAAAAGATGGACTTCGTGCAAATCGCGCTGGGCGATCCCCGCACCCACGGCGTGCTCGCCGAGGCCCTGAAACGCGGCCGCCCCGTCTGCGGCCACGTTTACGGCCGCGAATTCGTCGCCGCCGGCGCCGCCTCCGGCATCACCGACACCCACGAGGCCATCGACCGCGACATCGCCGACGATTTCCTCGAGGCCGGCGTGTGGATTTTCCTCCGCGGCGGCCCACCCACCACGCCTTGGCATTCCCTGCCCCACGCCATCAAGGCCGTCACCGAACTCGGCGCTTCGCCGAAACGCGTCTGCGTGTGCACCGACGACCGCGACGCCGACGATCTCTTCCTCTTTGGCCTCGATTGGGTCGCCCGCCAGGCCGTCGTCGCCGGCTTCAGCCCCGCCGCCGCCTGGAGCGCCGCCTCGCTCCACCCCGCCACCCGCTTCGGCTTGGACGGCGACCTTGGCGGTATCGCCCCCGCCCGACGCGCCGACCTCGTGTTGCTCAATGACGACCTTGTCCCCCAATCCACCTGGTATGGAGGCGAACTCGTGGTGAAAAACCGCAAGATCACCCCCCTTCTCGAGCAGGCCCTGTCCAAACGCTACGCCTACCCGAAAAAAGCCTACGCCACAGTCAAACTCCCCCCCGCCGCGAAGTCCGCCCCGCTCATCCCCGCCCTCCCCACCACCCCGGTCACCGCGAACTGCATCCGCACCGCCCTCCCCGGGATCATCCTCTTCCACGACCGCATCCGCCTCGATCCCGCCGCCGCCTGGTCCGAACACTTCGCCGCCCACGGGCTCTGCTTCGTCTCAGTGCTCGAACGCCACGGCCGCTCCGGCGCCGTCGCCCACGGTCTGCTCAAGGACTTCGGCCTGAAGGCCGGCGCCGTCGCCAGCACCGTCGGCCACGATGCCCACAATCTCATCGTCGCCGGCACCGACGAGGCCGACATGCGCCTCGCGGTCGAAACCCTCCGCGCCCTGCGCGGCGGCGTCTGCGTAGTCAAAAAAGGCAAGATCCTCGCCTCCGTCGCCCTGCCCATCGCCGGCCTGCTTTCCGACGAGCGCGCCCCGGCCGTCGCCAAACAGACCACCAAGCTCAAAAAAGCCTGGCTGGCAGCCGGTTGCACCCTGCCCTACATGGGCTTTAACCTCATCCCGCTCTCCGTCATCCCGGAGATCCGCATCACCGACCGCGGCCTCGTCACCGTGCCCGGTATGCAGCAACTTCCGCTTTTTGAACCGGCCTAAAAAAGACCTGTTCTCCACCTCCCCCATGGCACATAGCCTGCTTGCCGAAAAATTTGTCCGAACAAACCCAACCCACATGATCAAACCACACCTCACCCTGCGCCTCCTCGCGCTCATGGTCACCACTGGTTCCAGCCAGTATCTCGCGGCCCAAACCGCCCCGGCCGCTCCCGCCGCCGCCGCGTCGGAAGAAGTCGTGACCCTCGAAAAACTCGATGTCAGCGACGTGCCGATCGAGAAAAACATCCTCCCGACCTCGAGGCCGTTCAGCTCGGTGTATGGCACCGACCAAAATATCACCGAGATCCCTCGCAACGTCACCATCATCTCCCGCGAGCAGCTTAACACCATCGGTGTTAAAGACGTCCGCGATTTCTCGAAGCTGACTTCCAGCTCCTACACCAAGACCAATTTTGGCGCCCCCGCTAATCCCGACCTCCGCGGTGCCCCCGCCGACGTCTTCCAAAATGGCGTCCGCGAGCGCACCACCTCGAACGGCAACGGCATGCCGATCGACTTCAACTCGATTGAGTCGATCAACATCGTCAAAGGCGCCGCCACCGCCGTCCAAGGCGCCTCCCAATACGTGGGCGGCTTTGTCGATCTCATCACCAAGCGCCCCACCTTTGACGGCCAGAAAACCATCCTGAGCGCTACCGTCGGCTCAAACGACATCTACCGCTGGACCGCCGACTACAACACCCCGGTTAACGATAAACTCGCCGTCCGCGTGAGCTACTCTGGGGAAGATAGCCAGGGCTTCTACGAGAGCGAATACCGCAAGACCCAGTCCGTTTACGGAGCCGCCACTTATAAACCGAGCGATTCTTACGAACTCTTCGCCAACGCTTCGTTCTCCTACATGGAGTATACCGAGAACTGGGGTATCAACCGCCCGACCCAGAACCTTATCGACCACCACCTCTACCTGACCGGTGTGAATAACAACGCAGGCAGTTCCCCCACCGTTGATGACCCGCAAAATGCCGCAAATGTGCAGGCTCCGTTCCCCGGAAATACCGTGGATTGGGGTCCTGAGGTGAAAATCGACCGCGACATCCGCACACTCAAGCCAGGCGACAATTCACTCGCCCGGAACATCAAGCTTCAAGCCATCCAGACCTTCACCGCATCCCCTGACCGGAAACTGGTTAACAACAACCTCTTCACCTACACCCAACGCGAGACGCTTAGCTCCTACTACTACTCCGAGGTAGTCGATCCCTCCATCACCCTCCAGTCCCGCTGGGAGTATCAGATGGCGTTCACTGACACCCATGTGAATGCCGGTCTCGACGGACGCTACATTTCGGTAAAGGCCTATTCCGACTACGGCTTTGAGCCGGCCGGCGTATGGGATCTCACCAAGCCCCGCTCAGGCATCGACATCTACCGCTCGACCGCCTTCCAGGACTCCATCAACAGCGGCCCCTTCGGTCGCGTCCCCGTCCCTGGATACAAGAATCGTTACTACGGCGCCAATACCTTCAGCTCCGATTCCAACGAGTCGCACAGCTTCTCGGCCGCTCCCTTCGTTCAAGCCGACCACGCCCTCACCGATAAACTCACAGTGCTCGGCGGCGCCCGCGCCGACTTCCTGCACGTCAACGCCACCGAGCCCTACTCCGGCGCTAACGACAAGGTCGATGTCGTCCTCCCCAACGTAAATGGCAGCTTGGTCTATAAAATCAGTGAAAAGGCCAGCGCCTACGGCACCTACAACTACAGCGAGAATACCGCTGGAGCCGAAGGTAACGGCGGCGGCTACCTGCTGACCAACACCAACGGCTCCCCCTTCGCCGTGGATATCGACAGGGACTCCTACCGCACCCCCGCCGAGCTCTGGGAAGCAGGTATGAAATTCAGCCTGATCGACAAAAAACTATTCCTCGGAACCGCTCTCTTCGACCAGCGCTTCACCCGCAAATCCCAAGGCAGCGCGGCCACCGAATATAACTACAAGGGCTTCGAGGTGGAGCTGAACTACCAGCCGAATAAAAACTTCTTCGCCACCTTCGGTTACAGCGTGATCGATGGCGAGGTTGCGGCTTCCGGCTTCGAATCGATCAGCACCGACATCGACACCGTCGCGCCAGAAATCAAAGCCGCCAACGCCAGTAACATCCGCGTCCAAGGCCTGCCCCGCAACCTGTTCAACGCCCTTGCCAGCTACACCTTCGACAATGGCTTCGGTGCCTCACTCGGCGCCGTGGTGCACAGCGAAATCAACAACAACTGGGCCGGCACCGTCGTCATTCCTTGGCAGTATGAGCTGAACACCAGCGTGTTCTATACCTACAAGAACTGGAACACCCGTCTGGCGATTTTCAATCTCACCGACGAGTGGAACTGGGCACCAAACAACGGTATCTACGGCAACGAGTCCATCCTGCTCCAGCCCGGCATCCGCGGCGAGCTCACCGTCACCTACAAGTTCTAAGGCCTCCCCTTGCGGGCTTAGCCACCTCGACGCCGCCGTCCCCCCCCCGGGACGGCGGCGTTTTTATGACTACAACTCGGATGCCGCGATTCTCGCAGCAGTTGTGTCCGTCAAGTTCAGCAAAAGGGTCTGGGTTGGTAGGTGGATTGAAGACCTAAAGATTAAAAATG
>CAMCZZ010000018.1 GCA_945888375.1 Akkermansia muciniphila
ATCAACTTGGGATCATGCACCAGTGCCTGCGCCAGACCGATACGTTGCAACATGCCCTTGGAGTAGGTCCCGACCCGCCGGTCGGCCGCGCCGGAAAGACCCACCCAGTCAATCACCTCATCCACCCGCGTCCCCAGCCTGCTCCCAGATACCCCGCACACCCGAGCATAAAACTTAACCAACTCCCGGCCGCTGAGATAACGATAAAAATACGGCGCCTCCGGCAGGTATCCGACATTCCGCCGGGCCTCCACCTGATTGGCCGGCACCCCGAACACCCGCACCTCACCCACCGTCGCTTCCAGCAAGCCGAGGATGATCTTGATCGTGGTCGACTTGCCCGAACCATTCGGCCCCAGCAGACCATAGACCTGCCCCTCCGCCACCTCCAGATTCAAGGCGTCCACCGCCCGGAGCTTCACCCCGCGCAGCGTAACAGAGAAATCCTTGGTCAAACCTTGTATGGATATGGCGGCAACGGGTTGGCTCATCGGGTAAACAACTAGGGGTTAGGGTAAAAGAGGAAGAAAATAGACGCCAAAACCAAGCGCAAGCGCTCAGCGTAAAACGAAACCTTGGAACTGCGCCACGCGGATTTGTTTCCTCACTTCGACATTTCTCACGTAACCATGCATCCGGTCCTGCACCGCCGCGACAAACGCGTCCACCGCCTCCGCCGCACCCTCGACCTCCAAAAGCACCCGACCATCGGCTAAATTTTGCACAAACCCCGCCACCTCAAACTCTTTAGCTACTTGTAGAACCGCCTGGCGGAAACCCACGCCTTGCACGTGACCCGAATAAAAAACCGTGAGGTGAACGACAGAATGAGACATGAAAAATTTTCGACGCGAGTTTCTCACAAAGGGTAAAACGTTGAAGGATTTCAACCTGTATTCGCCCGCCCCCCGCCACGCACCCTTCCAGACCCTTCACAGGGTTTTTCCCGTTGCGTTCCGTGCTTTGTGAAGCATGGTCAGATCAGGGTCGCCGACCCTCAAAAACCAATGGGCAACACGAATTCTGAAAACCCGTCCGATAACGACTGGGAAGATCGCGGTGAACTGGTCTGGAATGAATTCGATTGGGAGCGCTATCTTCGCCAACAGGACGAGTCCGTCGCCAAGTATTTGGCTCTTTACGAGGAACTTCAGAACAAACCCGAGCGCCTGGACGAAGCCGCGAAGCAAATGGGCTGGGGCGTCGAGGAATGGACTAGCGAGGCCGTGCTGGATGGGGATGACGAGGATGAGGACGAGGACAATGACGACGAGTCATCCGAGATGGATCTCGGCGACGAATCCGATCCTTACACCCTGCACAAAAACCCCATTTACGTCGCCACCCGCGCCTTGTTTTTGAGCTTGAAACGCAGCTGGGAACAAGTGGCCGATTCGGCCGACCGCATCCCCCAAAAACTCGCCCTGGGCTACTACGCTGCGCTGATCCGCACCGAGGACCAGGCCATGCAAGCCGTCTCCGCTCTGGATTTTGGCGACTACGCCATGGCTATCAGCCTCTTTAAGCGCGCCTTGCGGGATTTGAATGCCACTCTAGCCGCCCTCCTCGCGGAGGAAAACGAGGCCAACCAGGCACTCGCCCACTACCGCGCGCTTGCCCTGCCCCGCCTTTTCGATCTGCGCGAAGTCTGGCTGCGCGTCATGGGCGAATGCCGCGAAGAACTGGCCCGCCCCTCCTCGGAGGAATCCGACGACGAGTCGGAAGACTAAGACCCCGCCCGCACCCAAGCCAAGCCTCGCGGGCAAAGCACCGAACCGCCAAAAGCCTCCAGTCATGGTTCCCAGGGGGAAACCTGATCGCCTGCGTAAACCCCAAAACCCGACATGCTGGTTTATTCTAGGATAAACCCTTGCCCCACTTGATTTAACAAGATGGTGGACCCTACTGGACTCGAACCAGTGACCTCTTCCATGTCAAGGAAACGCTCTAACCAACTGAGCTAAGGGTCCGGCAAACTTGGGAGGTGGAGTAAGGAGCGCCCGCTGCATCCCCCGCAAGAAAAAATCTCGCAAATCTCCACGCCCCCCCCGCGAGCCCCCGGGCCGCGTCATGCCAAAAGCCGAGAAGCCGCTTGCCCCCTCCCGCCCGCGTCGCTCACTCGCCCTCATCCACGCCATGCTCCAGACCCTGCGCATCCGAAACCTCGCCCTGCTGGAGGAAGTCTCCCTCGAATTCGAAGCGGGCTTCACGGTCGTCACCGGCGAGACCGGCGCCGGCAAGAGCATCCTCCTCGGCGCCCTCGGCCTGCTCGCCGGCGAACGGGCCGACAAAACCATCATCCGCCAGGGCGCCGTCGCCTGCGAAGTCGAGGCCGCCCTGTATTTCCCCGATCCCTCTGCGATCGACGCCCTGCTAACCGAGCTTGACCTGCCGCCCTGCGAAGATGGCCAACTCCTGCTCAAACGCAGCCTGCCCCGCGAAAAAGCCCCGCGCATCACCATCAACGGCGGTCTCGCCACTCTTTCCGCCCTGCAACGCCTCGGCGAACGCTGGATCGATTTCCACCGACCGAGCGAACCCCGCCGCCTGCTGAAGGAATCATGTCAACTCGAGTTGCTCGACCTCTTCGCCCGCGACGAAGCCGAGCTCGCCGCCTACCACGCGGCCTACCAAGCTTGGCGCGAGCTCCTCGCCGAGCGCGAACGCCTGACCGGCGAAACCCGGCTCTCCCCCGAGCAAGCCGCCTTCGTCGAAGCCCAGTTGGCCAAACTAGATGCTCTCGACCTCACCGAGGAAGCCGTCGCCACCCTCGAACGCGATTTCTCCCGCCTCAACCGCGCCCAGGAACTCACCCGCCTCTGCGGCGGACTGGAAAACGGCCTCGCCGGCGAGGACGGCGTTACCTCCCGCCTCGGAGCCCTTCTCCGCGAAGCCCACCAGCTGGAACAACTCGACCCCGCCAGCCGCCCGCTGACCGAGCGGCTCCACGCCGCCAGCATCGAACTGAATGACCTCGCCGAGGAACTACGCAGCCTCGGCGGCGAGTATCACTTCGATCCCGAACAGGCCGAGCTTGTTTCCCAATCAATGTCCGCCTGGCTCGACGCCAAACGCCGCCACGGCCCGGATGTCGCCGCCGTGGCCAGCGCCCGTGATGAACTCAGGCGCCGCTTGGAAATTCAGGGCGACCTCGAAGGCACCCTCGCCCGTCTCGATACGCGTATCGCCGCCGCCGAGACCACCGCCCGCACTGCCGCCCGGCCCCTGCGGGCCGCCCGCACCAAAGGCGCCGAAGCCCTCGCCCAGGCCGGAGCCGCCGGCATCGCCCGCCTCGGCTTCAAGAAAGCCGAGTTCCTCGTGCGCCTCCTCCCACTCGGCGACCTCGGCCCCCAAGGTGATTGCGCCGTCGAGTTCCTCTTCTCCCCCAACGTCGGCGAGGCCCCCCTGCCCCTCTCCCGCATCGCCTCCAGCGGCGAACTCGCCCGCGTCATGCTCGCCCTGAAAACCGTGCTGGCCGACCTCGATGGCGTGCCCGTGCTGGTCTTCGACGAGGTCGATGCCAATGTCGGAGGAGAAATCGGCCGCGTGGTCGGCGAACAAATGGCCGGCATCGCCCGCGGCCACCAGGTCCTCTGCGTCACTCACCTGCCTCAAGTCGCCGGCCTCGGCGATAACCACCTGCTGGTGGAAAAAGACCAGTCCGGCGAACGTGCCGTGGTGCGCATCGCCCCCATCCACGGCGAACGCGCCACCCGCATCGGCGAACTGGCCCGCATGCTCGGCGACCGCCACGCCAAGAGCGCCCGTCACCACGCGGAAGAGTTGCTCAAGTCCTGAGCCAGATAACCCCCAGTCAGGCTCGGAGCACCTTGCCTGCCTCGCTTGGAGACTTGCTTTATCCTCCTGTTCTTTTGCCTAAACCCGGTGAAAAAGAGGGCGGACTGAGAGCGAAAACCGGCAGTTATTCGCCGAGCCCTCCCCTTTGGCCATTCCTCCTAGACCCCCGCCTTTCCTTGCGCATGGTCAGAGCCACCCCATGCCCCCCATTGAATCAACCCTTCTTTACATTGCCCGCCTCGGTATAGGTTGGGAACATGAAAAAGGCTTCGTCATAGACCGTCCCGGAACCGGCGATTTCCTCTTCATCCACTTCACCAAAGCCGCCATCGTCACACTTGAAAACGGACCGGTCCACGCCCCGGCCAACAGCTGCATCCTCTTCACGCCAGACCATCATCAAAGCTACCATGGCGACGGCTGCGGGCTTTCGGACAACTGGATTCATTTCCTGGGCGACTCCGCCGAGACCCTCGCCCGACACCACGCCATCCCGCTCAACCAAGTTTTCCGTCTCGCGCAGGCCGGATTTGTCCCGGCTTTGATCAACGAGATGCGGACCGAGATCCACCGCAAAGACCCTCACTACGGAGAGATGATCGACCTGCTGCTCCGGCAGCTGTTCCTGCAACTCCAACGCCATATCGAACTCGCCGACCGCAAACGCCTGAGCGGTCGGCAGGCCGAGTTGGCCGTGCTGATCGGGGAACTCCAGACCCGCGTCCTGGGCAATCTGGATCACCCTTGGACCATCGAGGAAATGGCCCGGGAAATTCACCTCAGCCGCTCGCGGTTTATGGGACTCTACCGGGAGTTCTACGACATTTCTCCGATTGAAGATCTGATCCGCGCCCGCATTAAACACGCCCAGTGGCTGCTCACTGCGACCACGCTTTCCGTCGGTCAGGTCGCAGACGAATGCGGCTTCGGCAGCCTCTACCATTTCAGCCGGCTCTTCAAGAAACGCGTCGGCTCTTCCCCCTCCGAATTCGCCTCAAAATTCGGCAAGGCCACCTCCCTGAGTTGGGGCCGCAACGAAACCATCGCCGACCGCGAAACCACCTCCCATTTCATGCCTCACTTGAAACGCCCCGCCAGTCGCTAACCCCCTCCCTCCCCCGCCACCATGCGCAGCCCCTTGCCCCGCCTCGCCCTCCTCAGCCTTCCCTTTCTCGTAAACGCCTTGGCCTCTCCTCTCTTCTCCAGCGAAACCACCCAAGCTGCCCCCGCCAGCACCACTTGGAGCAATCCACTCGTGCGCCAACGCGCCGACCCTTGGGTCTGTCGCGCCGAGGACGGCCGCTACCTCTTCACCGCCACCGTGCCCGCATACGACCGCATCGAGTTAAGCCGGGCCGATACCCTCGGCGAACTCGGCGCCGCCAAACCCGTCGTGATCTGGCGCAAACCCGCCTCCGGCCCCGCCAGCCACCACATCTGGGCTCCCGAGCTCCACCAAATCGACGGCAAATGGTATGTCTACTTCGCCGCCGGCCGCGCCGATGACATCTGGGCCATCCGCATCTACGTGCTCGAGTGCGCCACCGCCGATCCTCTCTCAGGCCCTTGGGTTGAAAAGGGCCGCCTCACGACCCATCTCGACACCTTCTCCCTTGATGCCACCACATTCGCGCACCGCGGGGTGCGCTACCTCGTGTGGGCCCAGCACGACCCTGCCATCGGCGGCAATACCAGCCTCTTCCTCGCCCCCCTCGCCAACCCCTGGACCCTCGGCGGCAAGCCCGTGCGTTTGTCCAAGCCAGACCTACCGTGGGAAACCATCGGCTTTCGCGTGAACGAAGGCCCCGCTATCCTCGTCCGCCACGGCCGTGTCTGGCTCGCCTACTCCGCCAGCGCCACCGACGCGAATTACTGCATGGGCCTCCTGTCCGCGGACGAAAACGCCGACCTGACGGACCCTGCCTCTTGGAAAAAGTCCCCCGCTCCCGTGCTCGCGTCCTCGGAGTCCGCCCGCGTCTTCGGCCCCGGCCACAACAGCTTCACCACCCTCCCCGACGGACGTGACGTGCTCGTGTATCACGCCCGTGACTACCGCGACATCGTCGGCGACCCCCTGAACAACCCCGACCGCCACACCCGCGCCTCCGTGCTCTCGTGGCGCCCCGATGGCACGCCCGCCTTTGAGTTCGGCCCCTAAGTGTTTGGCTGACTATCCCAGCCACTGCGCGCCACCCCGATGAACCTTGTCCGAGGAAGCGCTGCCCTCTGGATGCTGTTCCTTTTGCCCGCCGGTCACCTCTCGGCTGAGGCCGCGCCCGCGCCCGGTTATCTGGACTGGCACGACGGCCGGCAACACCGCCTAGCCTTCGCCGCCGCCCACAACGCGGTCCTGCGCGTCCACCTCGACGATGCGTTGCTCGGCGAAAAACGGGGCTTCAACTCGGAAAACGCCCTCGCCCGCGCCGGCTTGCCCGGCCGGTGTTCGACCTGGGACCAGACCTTCCCCGCGCGCCTGCTCCCTCCGGGCCGCACGAACTCACCCTTGAGCAAACCGCCGGCGGAGCCCCGTTCTAAAACGTGATGTATGACTGCCTGCGCCTCGAAACGCCGTAACCCTCGTCCCTCGCTTTCTCCCATGCATACCCCGCTCTGCCGTCCATTGCACCTCGCATTTCTTTTCCTGCTAACCCTTCCTGCTGCGGCGGAGTTACCCGCCATATCCACCCTCACCCTCACGGTGGATGCCAACGCGCCAGGCAAACCGATCAGCACCGATCTCGTCGGAGTTTTTTTCGAGGACATCAACTACTCCGCCGACGGAGGCCTCTACGCCGAGCTGATCCAGAACCGCTCCTTCGAATACTCCCCGCTGGCGCGGCGCGAATGGACCAATTTTACCGCGTGGGAACTGGCCCCGCGAGGCGGGCGAGGCGAACTCGATGTGGACGGCGCCTTCCCGCTGCACCCGAACAATCCCCACTACGCCGTGCTCTCGGTGCGTGATGCGGGCGAGGTTGCCCTGATCAACGATGGTTTCGACGGCATCACCCTGCGCGCCGGCGAAAACTACCGGCTGTCGTTCTTCGCCCGGCGCCTGTATGCCGGTGGCCGCTGGGACGGGCAAAAGTCGGCCTCCCCGCTTCCCCTCCTCGCCCGCCTCGAAACCCGCGACGGCACCATCCTCGCCGAACAGACTTTCTCCATCAACGGGGATATCTGGGTGAAGTTGTCCGCCACCCTCACCCCGACCGCCGACGCCCCTGCCGCCCGACTCGTGCTGATCGCTCGCGAACGAGGCGGCCTCGCGCTTGACGAAGTTTCGCTTTTCCCCGCCAAAACATTTCGTGATCGCCCCAACGGCCTCCGCGCCGATCTCGCCCAGACCATCGCCGACCTCCGGCCCCGTTTCATCCGTTTTCCCGGCGGCTGCCTGGTCCACGGCGACGGCATCCCGAATTTCTATCGCTGGCAGGACACCATCGGCCCCGTGGAGCAACGCCGCCAACAACCCAACCTCTGGGGCTACCACCAGACCGTCGGCCTCGGCTATTTCGAGTATTTCCAATTCTGCGAAGACATCGGCGCCCACCCCCTGCCCGTCGTGCCTGCCGGCGTAAGTTGCCAAAACTCCGGCCACACCGGCGGCACCGGACAACAATGCCTGCCCCTCGCCGAGATGGACGCCTACATCCAGGACGTGCTCGACTTGATCGAGTGGGCCAACGGCCCCGCCACCTCGACCTGGGGCGCGAAACGCGCCGCCGCCGGCCACCCCGCGCCCTTCGGGCTGAAATACCTCGGCGTGGGCAACGAGGACAACATCACGCCCGGCTTCCGTGAACGCTTCGAGTTGATCCAGCGCGCCGTCCAAACCCGCCACCCCGGGATCGTCGTGATCGGCACCGTGGGTCCCGCTCCCGACGGCGAGGACTTCGAGCGCGGTTGGCGCCTGGCCGACGAACTGCGCGTGCCCATGATCGACGAACACTATTACAAAACGCCCAGCTGGTTCTGGGACAACCTCGCGCGCTACGACGCCTACGACCGGTCCCGCGCCAAGGTCTACGCCGGTGAATACGCCGCCCACGACGACAAGCGCCGCTCCACCCTCCGCGCCGCCCTCGCCGAGGCCGCCCATCTCACCGCCCTTGAGCGCAACGGCGACGTCGTCACTCTCGCCTCCTACGCCCCGCTCCTCGCCAAACGCGGTCATACCCAATGGAGCCCCGACCTCATTTACTTCGACAACTCAAACGTCTACCCGACGCTGAGCTATGAAGTGCAACGCCTGTTCGGAAACAACGCGGTCGCGACCATCCTGCCCTCCACCTTGCACGGTATCCCGCTTGATCTGGCGTTTTCCACCGCCCGCGACACCACCGGCGATCTCATCCTGAAGCTGGTCAACGGCGCCTCCACTCCGCGCTCGTTGCGCATAGAATTGGCCGGCTTTACCCGCACCTCCGCCCCGGCCACCCTAGCCGTGCTCGCGCACCCCGACGCCAACATCGTCAACGAGGATGGCCGCCCGCCCGCCGCCACCACCCGCACCGAAACCATCGCTGTTTCACCCGCCTTCGAACACGATTTGCCCGCCCACTCACTCTCCATCATCCGTATCCCCCACACCCCGTGATCTCGCGTCTTTTCCGACACGCTCTGCTCGCCCTCTCGTTATCTTCCTTCGGTGCGAAACCCGTCCAGGCCACCACCATGCCCAGCCACTCGTTTAGCATCGCCGCGGAGGACTTCCTTCTCGACGGGCAACCCTACGTCATCCGCTGCGGTGAAATTCATTTCCCCCGCGTCCCCCGCGAATACTGGAGCCACCGCCTGCAAATGTGCCGCGCCCTCGGCCTCAACACCGTGTGCGTCTACCTTTTCTGGAACTTCCACGAATGGGAGGAGGGCCGCTACGACTGGAGCGGCCCGGCTGACGTCGCCGAGTTCTGCCGTCTCGCTCAAGCCGAGGGCCTTTGGGTCATCCTTCGCCCCGGCCCCTATTCGTGCGCCGAGTGGGAAATGGGCGGCCTGCCTTGGTGGTTGGTCAAGACCGACGGCATCGGGCTGCGCTCCACCGACCCCCGTTTCCTTGAACCGGCGACTCGCTACCTGAAGGAGGTCGGACGTGTGCTCGGCCCGCTCCAGATCACCCGCGGTGGACCCATCCTGATGGTGCAGGTGGAAAATGAATACGGCTCCTTCGGGGACGACGCCACCTACATGGGCGCGCTCCGCCAGTCGCTGCTCGACGGCGGTTTCGACGTGCCGCTCTTCGCCTGCAACCCCGCCGGCGCCATCGGCAAGGGCTGGCGGTCCGACCTGTTCCAAGTGGTGAACTTCGGCGCCGGAGCCGCGCAAAAGTCTTTCGAGACGCTGCGCAAGTTCCAGCCGACCGGACCGCTGATGAACGGCGAATACTACCCCGCATGGTTCGACGTCTGGGGCCGCCGCCACCACACCGGCCCGGCCAAGCCCATCGTGGACGACTTGGACTACATGCTGACGCACCGCCACTCGTTCAGTATCTACATGGCCCACGGAGGCACCTCCTTCGGCCTCTGGGCCGGCGCCGACCGCCCTTTCCTGCCCGACACCTCCAGCTACGATTACGACGCCCCGATCAGCGAGGCCGGTTGGGTGACGCCGAAGTTCGAGGCCATGCGCACGGTCTTCGCCCGCCACCTTCAACCCGGCGAAACCCTACCGCCCCCGCCGGCCCCGCACCCCGTCGTCGCCATCCCGCCCTTCGCCCTGAGCGAGACCGCCCCCCTGCTGGCCAACCTGCCCGCGCCCGCCACCGACGAGACGCCCCGGACCATGGAGTTTTACGGGCAGTCGCGCGGCGTGACGGTCTATGCCGCCACCCTGCCCCCCGGCCCCGGCGGCCTGCTTTCGGCCGAGGCCGTGCACGACTTCGGCTGGGTCTTTCTCGACGGCCGCCCGGCCGGCGTGCTGGACCGTCGCAGCCGCCGCTTCGCCCTCGCCCTGCCCGCCCGCCAAGCCGCCACGCGCCTTGAGATCATAGTCGAGGCGATGGGTCGCGTGAATTTCGGTCGCGAGGTGTTCGACCGGAAGGGCCTCCACGGCCCCGTCCGCTTCGCTCCCGCCGACGCCGCGCCGTTCGTGCTCCGCGACTGGCGCATCCATTCGCTGCCGCTCGAGTCCACCACCCTCGACGCGCTGCGCTACCGAACCGCCGACACCGGCGATACCGGCCCGGCCTTCCGGCGCGGCACCTTCGACCTCACCTCACCCGGAGACACGTTTCTCGACGTCCGCACCTGGGGCAAGGGCGTGGTCTGGGTCAACGGCCACTGTCTCGGCCGGTTCTGGAACATCGGCCCCACCCAGACCATGTATGTCCCCGGCCCGTGGCTGCGCGCCGGACGCAACGAGGTGGTGGTGCTGGACCTGCTCGGTCCCGCCCGCCCCGAACTCGCCGGCCTGGAGCGACCGATCCTCGACGAACTGCGGCCCGAGCTGGATTTCGCCCGCACGGCCCGCTCGCGCGGCGCCTTCGACTCCGGCGGCCTCGCGCCCGCCTTTACCGGCGAACTCCGCCCCGAACCCGAGTGGCAGACGCTAACTTTTACCCGCCCCGCCACGGGCCGCTACCTCGCATTCGAGGCCCTCGACGCCCACGATGGCCAGGCCCACGCCGCCATCAGCGAACTCGAGGCCGTGTCCTCCGCCGGCCAAGTGTTATCCAAAGCCGCCTGGACCATTCTCTGGGTCGATAGCGAGGAAACCACCGCCGAGCCCGGCTATGCCGAAAACCTGCTCGACGGCCAGCCCAACACCCAATGGCACACAGCCTACGGCGAGAAGACCACGCCTTTCCCGCACCGCGTCGTGATCGACCTCGGCGTCAGCGTCGAGGTCGGCGCCGTCCGCTACCTCGCCCGCGCCGGCGACAACACCCGCCCCGGCCGCGTGAAAACCGCCCGCGTGCTCGTCTCCGACCAACCCTTCGGCCTCGCTCCTGCTCGCTGAAACCTCCGCCCCGCATGCGTCCCGGCTTTCTCCTCGCCATGCTCTGCGCCTGCACTCCTGCCGGCTTCGCCGCACCCGCCCTTACAATCAACCGTCTTACCGTCAACGGGCGCGCCGATCCGCTTGGCATCTCCGCGGACAACATCTCCTTCGGCTGGAGCTCGGCCGCCGCCACGCGCGGCGCAAGCCAGTCCGCGCGCCAGCTTTGCGTCGGCACCGGACCGGGCCTCGCCGATGTTTGGGACTCCGGCCGAGTCGCCACCGACGCCCAGGTCGATGCCTCCCTGCCCGCTTCCGTGCTCTTGGCGCCCGCCACGCTTTACTACTGGCAGGTCAAAACCTGGGACCAGCACGGAGTCGCCAGCGATTGGAGCCCGCCCGCCCGTTTCGAAACCGGTCTGCTCTCCGCCACCGACTGGGGCGCCGCATGCTGGATCACCGCCGCCGCCACACCGGGCACTCCCCTTCCTTTGCTGCGCGGCGACTTCACCGCCCGCGGCCCCGTCACCCGCGCCCGGCTCTACGCCTCCGCCCTCGGCATCTATCAACTCACCCTCAACGGCCTCCGCGTCGGCGACCAGTTTCTCGCCCCGGGCTGGACCGATTACCACCAGCGCATCCAGAGTCAGACTTACGATGTCACCACTCTCATCCAGACGGGCGCCAACGTCCTCGGCGCCGCGCTCGGGGATGGCTGGTATCGCGGCCAGGTGGGCCTGGGTTGGACAAAAGTTTACGGTGACGAACTGGCCTTCATCGCCCGCCTCCGCCTGACCTACGCCGACGGTTCCGAAGCCTGGTTCGACACCGATGCGAACTGGCGTCAAGCCGCCGGCCCGCGCTTGGTCGCCGACCTCCAAAACGGCGAACACCACGACGCCCGCCTGGAACAGCCGGGCTGGGACACCCCCGGTTTCGACGCGTCCGTTTGGCCCCGCGCCGCCTTGCTCGGCGCCACCCCGCACGGCCGCCTCGTCCCTCAGCCCGACGAGCCCGTGCGCGCCGTCGCCACGCTCAGCGCCCGCTCCCGGACCGAACCCGCGCCCGGCGAATACGTCTACGATCTCGGCCAGAATCTCGTCGGTGTCGCCCGCGTTCGCCTCAACGGCCGCGCCGGCCAAACCATCCGCCTCCGCCACGCCGAGGAGCTCTACCGCACCGGCCCGCAGACCGGCCGTCTCTACACCGACAATCTGCGCAAAGCCCGCGCGACCGACACCTACACCTTCGCCCGCGACGGCATGGTCACCTTTCAGCCCGTCTTCACCCAGCACGGTTTCCGTTACTTGGAGATCACCGGCGCCGACACCCCGCCCACCATCGCCGACGTCGAGGCCGTGGTGCTCTCCTCGGATCTTCCCGCCATCGGCGAGCTGCGCACCGATCACGCGATGCTCAACCAGCTCGTGAGCAACATCCGCTTGGGACAACGGGGTAACTTTCTCTCCATCCCGACCGATACTCCCGCCCGCGACGAGCGCCTGGGCTGGACCGGCGATATCAACGTCTTCGCCCCCGCCGCCGCCCGGTTCGCCGATACCCGCGCCTTTCTCTCCAAGTGGATGACCGACGTGCGCGATGCCCAGAAACCCGATGGCAACCTGCCCGCCGTCGTGCCCCAGCCCCGGCACGAGTTCGATTCCACCGGCGTCGGCTGGCCCGATGCCATCATCACCGTGCCGCACTCCGTCTGGCGCGCCACCGGCGATCTCCGCATCGTGCGCGAAAACTGGGCCGCCATGCGCGCCTTCCTCGGCTTCGTCCACGCCAGCGCCACCGCTGACGGCGACCTGCTCGAACAGGGTCGATCCAACTGGTTTTCCGGCGACTGGCTCAGTCTCGAAAAAGTCGATCGGCTCCAGGAACACCAGGTCATCGCCACCGCCTACTTCGCCGAGAATACCCGCCTGATGGCCGAGCTCGCCGCCGCCCTCGGCGAGAGCGCCCTCGCCGCCGAATGGTCTGAACTCGTCCCGCGCATCCGCGCCGCCTTCGTCGCCGCCTACATCGATGCCGACGGGGCCATCCACACCGGCACCCAGACCGCCTACGCTATCGCCCTCGGCATGGATATGATTGACGACCCCGCCGCGCGCCAACGCGTCGCCGCCCGGTTCGTCGCCAAACTCGCCGCCGACGACTACCACCTGCGCACCGGCTTTCTCGGCACGCCTTGGCTCCTGCCCGCCCTCTCCCGCATCGGCCGCGACGACCTCGCCGTGCGTCTCCTGCTCAACGACACCTATCCGTCCTGGGGCTTCCCGATTTCCCTCGGCGCCACCACTCTGTGGGAGCGTTGGAACTCCGTTCAGCCCAACCTGGAATTCGGCCCGGTTGATATGAATTCATTCAACCACTACGCCTACGGCGCGGTCGGCGACTGGATGTTCCAAAAACTCGGCGGCCTTCACGCCCTCGAGCCCGGCTACAAAAAATCCCTCATCGCCCCGCTCCTCGACCAGTCCCGCGTGCGCGGCGCCGTCGGCACCTTGCGCACACCCTACGGGCTGCTCGCCTGCGACTGGCGCGCGACCGACGAGCAACTCACCCTCGCCGTGGAGGTCCCGGCCAACACCACCGCCGAGATTCACCTCCCGACCCTCGATCCCGACACCGTGCTCGAAGGCGATTCCACCGCCCGTTCCGCCCACGGCGTCACCGCGAGCACGTTCCAGAAGGGCCGCCTGATCCTGACCGTCGGCTCCGGCCGATACCTTTTTACCGCCCCTGGTGCCGCCACCCACTGATTCACCAGCCATGCTCCGCCCCCGCTCCCTTCTAGCTGTATTCCTCGCCTGCACTCCTCCCGCCTTCGCCGCGCCCGTTTCGCTCGTTGCTGAGCCCTTCCCGCCGGACCGCGTGCGCCTGCTCGAGGGCCCCTTCCTCGCCGCCCAGCAGACCAACGCCCGCTTTCTGCTAGAAGTCGTGGAGACGGATCGCCTGCTGGCCGGCTTCCGCGCCCAAGCCGGCCTGCCAAAAAAAGCCGAACGCTACGGCGGCTGGGAGGCGCGCGGCATCAACGGCCACTCGCTCGGCCACTACCTCTCCGCCCTCGCCTTCCACTACGCCGCCACCGGCGACCCCCGCGCGCTTGAGCGCGTGAACTCCATCGTCGCCGAACTCGCCGCCTGCCAGGCGGCCAACGGCGACGGCTACGTGCTGCCGGTCTCCAAAAGCCTCTACGAGGACCTGCGCGCGGGTCGCATCAAAGCCGCCGGCTTTTCCCTCAACGACGAGTGGGTGCCCAATTACACCCTGCACAAAGTCCTCGCCGGCCTGCGCGACGCCTACCGCGTCGCCGGCAATCACCAGGCTCTCGCGATCGAACGCCGCCTCGCCGATTACCTCGCCGGAGTCTACGAGAAACTTACCCCCGCCCAAGCCCAGGAAATCCTCAAGGCCGAGTTCGGCGGTCTCAACGAGGTCTTCGCCGACCTCTCCACGGACACCCGCGACCCGCGTTACCTCACCCTCGCGCAGACCGTCTTTCACCACGACGCCATCCTCCACCCGCTCGAGCAGAGTCGCGATGAACTCGACGGCCGCCACGGCAACACCCAAGTGCCCAAAATCATCGGCCTCGCCCGCCAGTATCAACTCACGGGGGAGCCTGCCGCGCACGCTGGCGTGGCCACCTTTTGGGAGAGCGTCGTCCACCGGCGTTCCTTCGCCAACGGCGGTCACGGCGACCACGAACACTTTTTCCCGCCCGTCCAGTTCCCTGGGAAACTCGGCCCGCAAAACACCGAGACCTGCAACACTTACAACATGATCAAGCTCGCCGGCGTGAAGTTCGCCTGGCTGCCCGCTGCCACCGACATGGACTTCGTCGAGCGCGGCCTGCTCAACCACGTCCTCGCCAACCTCGGCCGCCAGCCGGGCGAGTTCGGCTACTTCCTGCCGCTCGGCAACATCGCCTACAAAACCTTCTCAACCCCCGACGTCTCCTGGTGGTGCTGCGTCGGCACCGGCATGGAAAATCCCGCCCGTTACGGAGAACAGGTGTATTTCCACGGCAACGACACGCTTTGGGTAAACCTCTACATCGCGTCCCGCCTAGACTGGCGCGAACGCGGGATCGTCCTGCGCCAGGAGACCGCCTTCCCCGACGCCGACACCGTGCGCTTCGTGGTCGAGGCCGCCGCCCCTGCCCGATTTACCCTTAAGCTCCGTCACCCGTTCTGGTGCAAACGCCCCGTCGCTTCCATTAACGGTGAACCGATCGCCGTCGGCTCGACCCCGTCCTCGTATCTAGAACTGACCCGCGAATGGCACGACGGCGACGTGGTCGAGCTGCGCCTGCCCATGACGCTGCGCACCGAGCCCCTGCCCCACTCCGACGACAAGATCGTCGCCCTGATGCATGGCCCGCTCCAACTCGCCGCCATCGTCCCGTCCGCCCCGGGCACGCCCGATCCCGCCCGCCAGCGCTACGGCGACCACCTGAAGTCCCCCGGCCGCGTCCCCGGCAACCCGCCCGTGCTGGTCGCGGCCGACGCCGAGGCCGCGCTCGCCGCTCTCCAGCCCGACCCCACCGGGCGTTTCGCCGCCTTCCGCACCGACGGCCTGATGCAACCGGCCGATCTTTCGCTCGTGCCGCTGCACCGAATCTACGAGGAACACTACGCGGCCTACTTCCGCCTCTACACCCCCGCGTCCTGGGCCGAACGCCAAAACGAAGTCCGCGCCGAGGAAGCCGCCCGCGCCGCGCTGGAAGCCGCCACCCTTGATCGCGTGGAGCCCGGTTTTCAGCAATCCGAGGTCGAGCACGGCTTCACCTCGGACCGCAGTGAGACCGGTGACTTCCAAAACCGCAAGTGGCGCGACGCTCTGCCCGGCGGCTGGTTCTCCTATCGCTTGGAGGTGAGTCCGGATAAACCTGTTGCCCTCGTCACCACCCATTGGGGCGGAGACCGCGGCCGCGAATACGAACTCTGGATCGACGACCACCGCATCTCGGTGCGCCTGGCTACCGGCCCGCGCGACGCCTTTTTCGAGGCGGCCTACGCCCTGCCGCCGGCACTCACCCAGGGCAAGTCCCACGTGACCGTCCGCCTCGCCGCCCCCGGCGCCCGCGCCGGCGCCTTCGGTCTCCGCATCGTCTCGGCCGCCGCGATCACCACGCCCCAGTGGCGCGAGGGTCGCCGCTGAGCGCACCCACTTCTCCGCTCCCTTTACCCCACCCCAAACCCGTGCCCCACCCCGTCCTTCTTCAATCACGCTTCCTCGCAATCCTGGCGCTCGGTCTGCTCCTGCCTTGCGTCGCTTTCACCCAGACGATCTCGGTCGCCGAGGGCGTGCAAACCTACGGCTCGCTCACCGGCGCGACCGTGACGCTCACCGGCAAATCCGAGCTGCGCCTGACCGCCTCGTCCGCCGTCCTCAGCACCTCCGTCGTTAATCTCAACTCCCTCGATTCCGCCCTGCTCTTCACGAACGTGCGCCCGTCGGCCGTCGCCTCGACCTACCTGGGCCAGATCCGAGTGAACGGAGCCGCCGCGGTATCGGGCACCAACGTGCGCATCGTCCAATACGGCGCCGGCGCCATCATCCTGCCGCACACCCCGGGTCTCGCTCCGCTTCAAGTCTTCACCGGCCCGGACTTCTCCGGCGCCACGCGTGACATCCCGCAATACCGGACCTACAACTCCGCCGCCTCGCTCGGCGCGTTTGATCGCACCATCAGCTCGTTCAAACTCCGCCGCGGCTACCTCGCCACCGTCTCCACCCAGCCGGACGGCACCGGCCCGAGCCGGCTCTACGTCGCCCAGGACGGCGATCTGGAAATCGGTCGCCTGCCCGCCGAGCTCGACAACGCGGTCGCCTACGTCCGCGTGCTGCCGTGGCGCTGGGTTTCCAAAAAAGGCGCCTGCGATATCGCCCCGACCACCCTCGATGCCTCGTGGTTCTACAACTGGAACAACGACGGCAACGTCGTCCAATCCACCCTCGATTACGAGTTCGTGCCCATCCGCCAGCAACGCTGGTGGCCCGCCTACCCCACCAACAAACCCGAATCCAACCACCTGCTCGGGTTCAACGAACCGAACAACCCGGTGGAGGACGCCTACACTTCGCTGGACAACGGCAACGTGGACACCGCCATCGCCGTCTGGCCGGAACTGCTCGCCTGCGGTCTGCGCGTCGGCGCCCCCGCCGTGACCGACGGCGGCGAGACCTGGCTCTACGATTTCATCGCCAAGGCCGACGCCGCCCGCCTCCGCGTCGATTACGTCCCGATCCACTTCTACCGCTGCGGTTACTCCGCCTCCCAGCTCTACACGTGGCTCTACAACATCCACGTCCGCACCGGCCGCCCGCTTTGGGTCACCGAGTTCAACAACGGCGCCAACTGGACCACCTGCGCTGATCCCACCCTGGCGCAAAACGCCACCACCATCGCCGCATTCACCGAGATGCTGGACAACGCCCCGTTCATCGAGCGCTACGCCATCTACAGCGCGGTCGAGCCGGTGCGCCAGATGGTCGACGCCAATGGAGCCCTCACCCCAGCCGGCACTGCCTACAAGGCCAACGCGTCTCCTATCGGCTACACCCAGCGCCTCCCCGCCGCCGGTTCGCGCGGCGTCGCCCAGTTCTCCTTCGACGGCCACACCCTGGACAACTCCGGCCTCGGCAACAACGTGATCGGCGCCGGTCGTCCCGCGTTCACCACCGGGCGCTCCGGTCAGGCCGTCCGCCTCGACGGCACGACCACCCACCTGCAACTCCCGCCCGATGTCGCCAACGCGACCGCCTTCACCTTCGCCGCCTGGGTTCGCTGGGACGGCGGCGCCATCTGGCAACGCATCTTTGATTTCGGGCGCGACTCCACGCACTACATGTTCCTCACGCCGTCCGCCGGCTCCGGAACCCTGCGCTTCGCCATCAACAACGGCTCCGGCGAACAAATCGTCGAGTCCACCGGCCTCGCCTCGGGCTCGTGGCAACATGTCGCGGTCACGCTCTCCGGCGGCGTCGCCCGGCTCTACCGCAACGGCGCCCTGTCCGCGTCCGCCGCCGTGACCATCACGCCCGCCCAACTCGCCGCCGATTTAAACTACCTCGGCAAAAGCCAGTTCGCTGCCGATCCGCTTTTCGCCGGCCGGCTTGACGAAGTCCTCGTTTCGGACCGCGCCCTTTCCGCCACGCAGATCACCGCGCTCCAGACCAACACCGCGCCCGTCTTCTCCGCCGCCACCCTACCCGACGGCACCGCCACCCAGGGTGTCGCCTACGCCGGGTCGCTCGCCGGTTCCGCCACCGACCCCGACGCGGGCGACACCCTCGCCTACGGCAAAGCCTCCGGCCCCGCCTGGCTGCAGGTCGCGGCCGGCGGAGCCCTTTCCGGCACCCCGACCTTCGATGACGAAGGCGTGCAAGAATTCGTGCTCACCGTCACCGACGCCGCCGGCGCCACCGATTCGATCGTGCTAAAGCTCACCCTGCCGCTCGTCTCGGGCTCCGGAGTCTGGAACACGGATGCCTCCGGCTCCTGGGGCACCGCCGCGAATTGGTCCGCCGCGTTCCCCGCCAACGGCCGCGGTCGAACCGCAGACTTCAGCGCCCTCAACCTCTCCGCCGATCGCACCGTGACCCTCGACGCCGCCCGAACCCTCGGCAGTCTGGTTTTTGGCGACACCACCGGGTCGGAAAACCAGACCCTCGCCACCACCGCCGGAGCCGCCCTCACGTTGAACTCCGGCACCTCCGCCGCGCCCTCCATCCAGGTGAAGCAAAACACCGCCACCCTCGCCCTCCCGCTCGCCGGCTCCTCCGGCTTGGTGAAAGACGGCGCGGGCGCGGTTGTTCTCGGTGCCGTCAATCCCATCGCAGGTAACATCACGATCAACTCCGGCACCCTGGCCGTGCTCGGCGCTGGCGCGCTGTTTCCCGGCGCGTGGAACAACACCGCCGTGGTCACGGTGAACCCCGGCGCCACCCTGGAGCTGGACCGCTGGGGCTACGGTCCAGGCGGAATCTATCGCACCCAGGCCCTCGGCGGCCTCGACTACGCACCCGCCCGACTGGTCCTGAACGGCGGTCGAATCCGCTGCACCGGCGGCGCGTCCGCCGCCCCGCTCGATCCGGCCGAGAAACCCTACGGGCCGGGCTTCACCCTCGGCGCCGCCGGCGCGACACTGGAAGCCGCCAAGGCCGACGACACCTGGACGGTGAAAAACGACACCCGCGGCGTCGGCGTGATCACCAGCCCGTCCGGCGGCACCCTGTCGCTCGCCGGCGCCGGCCACGGCGTGCTGGAAAAAGTGATACCAGGCACAGGCGGCCTGCACAAAACCGGCACCGGCACCTGGACGCTGTCGCTGGCCAACACCTACTCGGGCCCGACCACCGTAAACGAAGGCACTCTGCGCATCACCGGCTCCCTCGCCGGCGGCGCGGTCACCGTGACTTCGGGTGCGACGATCGAGGGCACGGGCGTGATCGGCGGCGCGCTTACCATTCAATCCGGCGCGCGCCTGGCCCCCGGCGCCGGCGGCATCGGCCGCCTGGTCGCCAACGGCGGAGTCACGTTCTTAGCCGGAGCCACCGCCCGGTTCGAGTTGAACAAAGCCGCCGCCTCCCGCGATTCCCTCATCGTCACCGGCTCGCTCGTGCTTGGCGGCACCCTCGAGGTTTCAAATCTCGGCGGCACGCCCGCGCTGGGCGACGCCTTCGACCTCTTCGACGCGACCACCTGCACCGGAGCCTTTTCGACCTACACTTTGCCCGCCCTGCCGGCCGGTCTCGCCTGGGATACGAGCGCCATCACCGGCTCCGGCGTCATCCGCGTGGTCGCGGGGGCCGACTACGCCGCCTGGGCCGCCAGCCACGCCTTTCCCGCCGGCCAGTCCGCGTTCCACCTCGACCCCGACAGCGACGGCCTCGCCAATGCATTCGAGTGGCTCTTCGAGGGCGATCCGCTCACCGCCGACTCCGCCTCGCGCCGCCCAAGCGCTCTGGCGCGCAACTTGACCGCGGCGGAGTTCACCGGCGCGACTGCCGGCAAAACCTACCTCACCATGACCGCCCGCATCCGCAAAAACCACCCCGGTGTTTCCCTCGTGCCTCAAGCCGCCGCCACGCTAAGCCTGCTCGACACCGCCGAAGCCTCCACCCCCGTGGCTTCTTTCCTCGCCGCCGATGAAAGCCTTTTTGAAACGCGCACGTGGATCTACACCACCGCGCTGCAAGACACCGGCACCGGCTCCGGTTTTATGCGCCTGAAAGCCGTCGCGGAGTAACCTACGTCTGCAACTCGCCCGCTCGCCCCTTTTAGCCGACCTGCCCAGAGCGGCATTGGTATTGAAGGCACCATCCACATAATCATCTACCGCCGCCGGCGCTTACGCCCGGCGCATCCCGCGTATTGACTCTTTTACCGACTGGAAAACCACACATGCCTCCCAGCCCCGCCCCGCTGCCCGCCAGCCTACCGCGTTTTCTCTGGTCCCAGCGGCGCGCCTTCCTCCCCGGTCTGGGCGTCGCCTTGCTGCGCATTGTCACCATCGCGCCACTCCCGGTCATTTTCCAGCGCATCCTCGACGTCCAGGTCCCTGCCAAGGATGTGCGCGGCATCCTGCTTTTATCCGCCACCACCCTCGGCCTGCTCGTGCTCCACCAGATCGCCAGCGTGCGCGGCGCCTCCCTGCTGGGCACAGCCGTGTCGCATGTCGTGCTGGAACTGCGCGCCCGCATTTTCCACAAGGTCCAGTTTCTGAGCTTCGGCTACCTCGACCGCCAGCAAACCGGCCGCCTGCTGTCCAAATACGCCTTCGATACCCAAAAGGTCGAAGGCGTGCTGATGCCGGTGCTCAATGGCTTCATCCCCGATACCGTTTACAGCCTGCTCACCTTTGGGGTGCTCGTCGCGCTAAACTGGCCGCTCGCCCTCGTCGTGGTGCTAATGTTGCCGGTCTTCGCCTTCATGCGCGCCCGCTATTTCGCCCGGTTCCGGGCCAAGAACGAGGCCAACCGCCTCGCCCAGGAAGACCTCACCGGCTCGGCCAGCGAACTGTTCACCGCGCTGAAACTCGTCCGCGTCTACGGCGAGGAGGCCCGGGCGGCGGACACCCTCGCGGCGGGCAACGACGCCGTCGCCCGCTCGCGCGTCGAGTTGATCGCCGTGTCCTCGAGCTTCGGCGCCTTCAGCTTCGCCGCGATCAAAGTTCTCTCGCTCATCGTGGTGGCGGGCGGAGCCTTGCTGGCCATCCATGGGCAGGTCAGCATCGGCGCGGTCATCGCCTTCGTCGCCGGCGTGCCTATCCTCGTGAATCCAATCCAGATGTTCGCAAGCGTGAGCGAACAGTATTTCACCGCCGAGGCCGGCTACCGCAGCGTGAACGAGTTGCTCGACGCGCCCTACGTCGAGGAGTGGCACGGCACCCTCCGGCCCGAGCCGCTGCGCGGTCGCATCAGCTTTGACCGTGTGCAGTTCACCTACCCCGAGAATGAACGCGGCGCGATCAATGATCTCAGCCTCGACCTCGCCCCCGGCGAGAAAATCGCCTTCGTCGGCCCTTCCGGCGCTGGGAAGAGCACCCTCGCCAACCTCTTGCTCGGCCTGCACCGCCCCCAGTCCGGCGAGATCCGCATAGACGGCGTGCCCCAAGCCGACCTCGATCTGCGCTGGTTCCGCCGCCGCACCGCTCTTGTCATGCAGGAGAGCCCGCTGCTGTCCGGCACCGTGGCCGACAACCTGCGCTTCGCCCGCACCGATGCGTCTGACGAGGAGGTGCACGCCGCCGCCCGCCTCGCCCACGCCGAGGAGTTTATTCTTCAACTTCCCCAGGGCTACGCCACCCGGATCGGGGAGCGCGGCGCCCTGCTTTCCGGCGGCCAGCGCCAGCGCCTTGCCATCGCCCGCGCTCTTTTACGCGATCCCGCCGTGCTCATCCTCGATGAGCCTACCTCGGCCCTCGATTATGAAAGCGAGCGCTTGATCCAGCGGGCCCTGGATAACCTCGCCCGCGGTCGCACCGTGATCACTATCGCGCACCGCCTGAGCACCATCCGCCACGCCGACCGCATCGTCGTGCTGCACGAGGGCCGCATCGTCGAGCAGGGCACCTTCGCCCAACTCTCCGCCGCCGGCGGCTATTTTACCCGACTGCTCGCCTCGGGCGAACCCGGGCTCACCAGCTAAACCCTCCCCGCCCGCTCCCTGTCATGCCCAGCCTCGTCATCCCGTTTACTCCGCCCGCTCCCGCCGAAACCTACCGACTCGGTTCAGCCCGTGATCCCGCCGGCATCACCATCGGCGTCGATTCACGCAGTCTTCTGCTCGACGGCGCGCGCTGGATGCCGGTGATGGGCGAGTTCCACTACACCCGCTTCCCAGCCGATGCTTGGCGCGAGGAGTTGCTTAAGATGAAGACCGGCGGGATCGACGCCGTCGCGACCTATGTTTTCTGGATCCACCACGAGGAGGTCGAAGGCGAGTTCAACTGGACCGCCGATCGCGACCTGCGCCGCTTCGTCGCCGCCGCCGGCGAGGTCGGCCTGAAGGTCGTCGTGCGACTCGGCCCCTGGTGCCACGGCGAAGTGCGCCAAGGCGGCCTGCCGGACTGGGTAGTGGATCGCTTCGGCGACCGCGCCCGCACCGACGCCCCCGCCTACCTCTCCGTCGTGAGCCGGCATTTCACCGCCATCGCCGCCCAGCTCGAAGGCCTGCTCTGGAAACAGGGTGGCCCGGTCGTGGCCTTCCAGATCGAGAACGAATACAGCGGCCCCGCCGAACACCTACTCACCCTTAAGAAACTCGCCCGCGATGTCGGCCTCGACGCCCCGCTCTACACCCGCACCGGCTGGCCTGATCTCGCCACCCCGATGCCGTTCGGCGAACTGCTCCCGCTCTATGGCGCCTACCCCGAGGGTTTTTGGGACCGCGACCTCGCGCCCATGCCCGGCTTCTACCCCGCGGGCTTCCGCTTCTCTCCGCTACGCACCGACGCCGCCATCGCGACCGACCTGCTGGGCGAACGCGCGGCCGCCGATGCCCCCGACACCGCCCGCTACCCCTTCCTCACCTGCGAACTCGGCGGCGGCATGATGAGCAGCTACCATCGCCGTCTCCACATCGACCCGCGCGATATCGAGTCGGTCGTGCTCACCAAACTCGGCTCGGGCGGCAATCTGCCGGGCTATTACATGTATCACGGCGGCATCAATCCGGTCGGCCGCACCTCCCTCCAGGAATCTCAAGCCACCCGCTACTGGAACGATCTGCCGGAAAAAAACTACGACTTCCAAGCCCCGCTCGGAGCCGCCGGCCAGCTACGCCCACACTATCACCTTTTACGCCGCCTGCATCTTTTCGTGCGCGATTTTGGGTCGCTCCTCGCCGGCCTGCCCGCGTTTTTCCCCGCCGAACGCCCGGCATCACGCGACGATAGCTCGACCCTGCGCTGGGCCGCCCGCTCGGACGGGCGCAAGGGCTTCGTTTTTATCAATAACTACGAGCGCCTCCGTCCTTTGCCCGCCAAGCCCGGCATCCGCTTCCTGCTCCATCTGCCAGACGAGTCCCAGATCGAGTTTCCCGCCACGCCCGTCACCTTCCCCGCCGACTCCACGGGCATCTGGCCCTTCGGACTCGAACTCACTCCATGCTTCCACCTCGACTACGCCACCGCCCGGCTTTTGTGCCGGATCGAGGAAGGCCCGATCCACACGATTTTCTTCGCCACCACTCCCGGCGTGGCCTCCGAGTTTGCCTTCAACGGCGAAACCCCGCGCATCCTCTCTCCCGGCCGGAACGTCGCCCTTCGGGTCTCCTCGGCCAATGGCACCGAGGTTCGCGTGGTTTTACTCGACGACGCCGACAGTCTCGCACTCTGGAAAGACACCTGGCGAGGCCAGGCACGCGTATTCCTCACTCGCGCCGGCTTGACCGTCGATGGCGAGGCACTGCGGCTCACCGCCCCAAATCCCGCCGATCTCGCGCTGGCCGTCTTTCCGTCGCTTGATGCCACCGCCGCCCATGACGGGATTTTCCAACTCCTCGCCCCGCCCGCCCGCGGCTTGGCTTCCGAAGCCTGTCGCGAACTTGCGCTTACTCCGTTGCGCCCCGCCGGCCCCGCCCGCGAGATTCCCCTTGGCTGGACCACCCCGGCCGTAGCGATGGCCCCGACCGACGCTGATTTCACCGCCGCCGCCTGTTGGCGCATCGAATTGCCGGTCGGCCTCAATCCCCACGTCACTCCGCTTCTGCGGCTCGCTTACACCGGCGATGTCCTCCGCGTGCGCCTGGACGACCGGCTCGTGTGGGATGATTTTTTCAACGGCGATAAGGTCGAAATCGACCTCGCCAGCCACGCCAGCAGCCTGGCCTCCGGCGCCGCCTTGACCGTCGAGATTCTGCCTCTCCGGGCGGACGCGCCTATCCTGCTGCCGGCAGGAACCCGGCCCGCCGCCACGACCGCTGCCTTGCAGTCCGCGACGCTTGAGACCCGGTTTGTTCGCACCCTGTGAGTCCAGAACAGCCAGTATCCCCAACCCCATGAAAACGCCCGGCCGCCTTCTCGTCACCGCCCTGGCCTTGGCGTTTTTTAATCCTGCCAGCGGGGCCGCGTCGGCCGAGCCACCCGGTCGCCGCGCCCTGCGCATCCACGACCCCTCCACCATCCTCGCCTCCGAGGGCGCGTTCTGGATCTTCGGCACCGGCAAACGCCTCCTCTCCGCCAAATCCACCGACCTGCTCGCCTGGACCCGCCTAGCCCCAGCCTTACCGGAAGCCCCCGCCTGGGCCGCCACCATCGCCCCGGGTAACAAAAACGCCCACTACTGGGCCCCGGACGTGATCAAGATCGGCGGGCGCTTTCACCTTTATTACTCGGTTTCAGAGTTCGGCAAAAACACCTCGGCCATCGGCCTCGCCACCTCGCCGGTCCTCAATCCCTCCAATCCCGCCCACGGCTGGACCGACCACGGCGTCGTGCTTCGCTCGGATGCGAAGGACGACTTCAACGCCATCGATCCCTCCTTGCTGCTCACTGCCGAGGGGCGGCTCTGGATGGCCTTCGGCTCCTTCTGGGGCGGGCTTTTTCTCGTCGAGCTAGATCCCGCCACCGGCCTCCGTCTTGCCCCCGACTCCCCGCTTCACCCGCTCGCCGATGCCGACGAGATCGAGGCCCCCACCCTGGTCCGCCGGGGCGATTTCTACTATCTGCTTTTTAACGTGGGACTGTGTTGCCGCGGCAAAGCCAGCACCTACCGCATCCTCGTCGGCCGCAGCCGCTCCGTCACCGGCCCCTACCTGGATGACCAAGGCCGGGATCTGCGGACGGGCGGGGGCCGCGTTTTCCTCGAGGGATCGGGCGATTTCATCGGTCCGGGCCACGCTACGATCCTCCAGGAAAACGGCCGCGAATGGGTCGCCGTGCATTTCTACGACGGCTCCCGAGACGGCCAGCCCAGCCTGGCCCTCCGCCCACTAGCCTGGACCAAGGACGGCTGGCCCCGCATCACAGACTGATCCCACTCGGCCATTACGCCGGATTCATACAGTCAGAAGAAGGAAACCATCGCGCCCGCCCCACGTCGGAAAGAGATTCCAGCCTACCCCATGAAAACCCCCGCCTTGTTCGCCTTGGCCGGCTTGTTCGCCGCCCCGGCCCTTTCCGCCGCCCCCGCCCCGCAAGTCGAGGCCCTATCCCGCGGCCTCACCGGCCTCCAACAAACCGACGGCAAGGTCTTCCTATCATGGCGCCTTCTGGCCAACGACCCCGCCAACATCGCCTTTAACGTCTACCGCACCACCGAACCCGCCGGCGCCGCCCCCATTGATTTCGGTGCCTTCGCCTCCACCCCCGATACCCCGCCTGGCACCGTCCGCCTGAACTCCACCCCCATCACCGACGTGACTTGGCTGGTGGACTCCGCCCCGACCCTCCGCTACCCCACAACCTACTTCGTTCGCGCCGTGATCGGCGGCGTCGAGCAGACCTCCTCCCGCCCCCTTGCCTTCGCCGCCGGCACCGCCCCCCGGGCCTACCACTCCATCGCGATGAAAAACCCGGAAGGCTACCAACCCTCCGAAGGCTCCGCGGCCGACCTCGATGGCGACGGCGATTACGAGTTAATCGTGAAGCAGGAGGGCCGCGCCTACGACAACTCAAAGAGCGGCGTCTCCGATCCGGCCATTCTCCAAGCCTACAAACTCGACGGCACCCTCCTCTGGCAGATCAACCTGGGGAAAAACATCCGCGCGGGCGCCCATTACACCCAGTTTATCGTGTATGACTTCGACGGCGACGGCCGCGCCGAACTCGCCTGCAAAACCGCCGACGGCACCGTCGATGGCCAGGGCAAAGTCATAGGCGACCCGGCCGCCAACCACGTGAACGCAGGCGGTCACGTGCTCGCCGGACCGGAGTTTCTCACCGTCTTCAACGGCCTCACCGGCGCCGCGATGGACACCGTTCCCTACGAGCCCGCCCGGCATCCCACCAACCCCCTCACCCCCACCCGCGACGAACTCAAAGCCGTCTGGGGCGATGGCAACGGCAACCGCTCGGATCGTTACCTCGCGGGCGTGGCCTACCTCGATGGCGTAAGCCCCAGCTTGCTGATGTGCCGCGGTTACTACACCCGCAGCTGCCTCGCCGCCTATGACCTGCGCGGCGGAAAACTGGTCCGGCGCTGGCTCTTCGACAGCTCCGCCGGACCGGCCTCCAACCGCGCCTACGCCGGCCAGGGCAACCACTCGCTGTCCGTCGCGGATGTGGACAACGACGGCCGTGACGAAATCATCTACGGCGCCATGGTTATCAATGACGACGGCACCGGCCTTTATTCCACCGGCTGGGGCCACGGCGACGCCCTGCACGTTTCCGACTTCGACCCGTCAAATCCCGGCCTGGAGGTATTCGACATCCAGGAACGCTTCGGCAAGGAGGGATTCTCGCTGCGCGACGCCGCCACCGGACGCCCCTTGTTTACCGTGCCCTCCCTCCGCGCCGACGAGTCCGGCGGGGACAAAGGCGAGGGCCCCGGCCGTGGAGTGGCCTTCAATATCGACCCGCGTTTCCCCGGAGCCGAGGCATGGGGCATCGGCGCCGGGATGACCAAGATGTTCACCGCCGCCGGCCAACCCTTTGCCGACCGCCCGCGCACCACCCCCGCCAATTTTGCGGTGTGGTGGGACGGCGACCTCCTGCGCGAGCTGCTCGATCAAAACTTCATCGGGAAATGGAACTGGGACACCCAGATCACCGACCGCGTCCTGACCGCCCACGAGTGCATTTCCAGCAACGGCACCAAGGCCACCCCCTTCCTCTCCGCCGACCTCTGGGGCGACTGGCGCGAGGAGATCATCTGGCGCACCCGCGACGGCTCCGCCCTGCACCTCTACACCAGCCCCCACCCGACGAAATACCGCATGATCACTCTCATGCAGGACCCGCAATATCGCTGCGCCATCGCCTGGCAGAACGTCGCCTACAACCAGCCCCCCCATCCATCGTTCGCCCTCGACCCAGCCCAGCCCCTGCCCGCCCGTCGCAGCGTAGCCGTCGTCCCTCGCTCCGCCCGCTGAAAACGATGGCCCCCGACCTGCCGCCCCCGCCGCCCCCCGCCTTTCATGCCTGGGCTCCCCGCCCTCCCCTGGGCTGGAACAGCTGGGATTGCTTCGCCACCACCGTCACCGAGGCCCAGACGAGGGACCAAGCGGATTTCATGGCGAAAAACCTCCTCCGGCACGGCTGGGAATACGTGGTCGTCGATATCCAGTGGTATGAGCCCCACGCCACTGGCTACGACTACCGCAACGATGCCGCCCTGGTCACCGACGCCCACGGTCGCCTTCTGCCCGCCGTGAATAAGTTCCCATCCTCGGCCGAGGGCGCCGGTTTCCGCCCCCTCGCCGACTACATCCATGGCCAGGGCCTGAAATTCGGCATCCACCTCATGCGCGGCATCCCCCGCCAGGCCGTGGCGCAAAACCTGCCCATCCTCGGAACGGTCCACCACGCCGCCGACATCGCCGATCCCGCCAACACCTGCACCTGGAACAAAGATATGTTCGGGGTCGATATGAGCAAACCCGGCGCCCAAGAATACTACGATTCGGTCTTCGCTCTGATCGCCTCCTGGGGCGTGGATTACGTCAAGGTGGACGACCTCTCGCGCCCCTACCTGCGCAACCGCCCCGAGATTGAAGCCATCCGCCGCGCCATCGACCGCACCGGCCGCCCCATGGTCCTCAGCCTTTCGCCAGGCGAGACCGATCTCGCGGGCGCCGACCATGTCGTTCAACACGCCAACCTCTGGCGCATATCCGACGATTTTTGGGACCAGTGGCCCTTGCTCCACTCGCAGTTCCAACGCCTGCACAATTGGTCAACCCACACCAGAGCCGGCGCCTGGCCCGACGCTGACATGATTCCTTTCGGCACCATCGCGATGGGGCGCAAGACCCACTTCACCCCGCCCGAACACCGCACTTTGATGACGCTGTGGTGCATCGCCCGGTCCCCCCTGATGTTCGGCGGCGACCTGACCAAGATCGATGATTTCACCCTGTCCTTTCTCACCAACGAGGAGGTGCTCTCCGTCAACCAACACGGCTCCGCCCCCCGCCAGCTCTTCCGCACCGCCGACGACCGTATCGCCTGGGTTTCCGAGATACCCGCATCTCCCGAGAAATACCTTGCCGTCTTCCATGCCGCCGACGCCCCCGCCACCACGCCCGTGGCGATCGACCTTGCCACCCTCGGCTTCACCGGCCCCGTTCGCGTGCGTGACCTCTGGACCCGGCAGGACCTCGGCCAGTTCAGCGGCACCTTCACCCCCGAGATCGGGGCGCACGACGCCGGCCTTTATCGCTTGGGCCCAGTAAAATAGAGAGCCGGCGCTGCCGTCAGAGTAAACTGGAGTCGTGGGGTTTTATCCCTGCAACCATCGGGCCATTAAAGCTACTCCAACGGCTAAAACCCGCCGCACATCGGTTGCGGAAATGCCCCAAAGCCGCTGTATTGCGCTGCCTCGCGCTTTCTTTCCATCTACGCATCGCTGCATTCTCGTTTTCCGCTGAATTTTAAATGAGCCACGACCACGCCACCGCCGTCCTGCCCGTCCCCACCAAACTCGACTACTCCCTGACCGGCGAAAGCGCCACCCGCGCCATCGAGCGAGGCCTCGCCGAGGCCGAGTGGTATCAATGCCCGGTCCCCCGTGAAACCATGCGTAAACTGCTGGAGCGTCGCGATGGCCCCGCCATCCGCGATACCCTGCTCTGGTTCAGCCTTCTGCTTGGCTCCGCCTACGCCACCTGGGCGCTCTGGGGCTCCTGGTGGGCAATCCTGCCCTACGCCTTCTACGCCGTGCTCTACGGCTCCACGTCCGACTCCCGCTGGCACGAGTCCAGCCACGGCACCGCGTTCAAGACCGACTGGATGAACAACGCCCTTTACGAGATCGCCTCGTTCATGGTCATGCGCGAGTCCACGCTCTGGCGCTGGTCCCACACCCGCCACCACTCCGACACCATCATTGTCGGGCGCGACCCCGAGATCGCCGTCCCCCGCCCGCCCGACCTGCAGGCCCTTCTCCTGGGCTTCTTCAACCTCGGCGTTTATCCCGTGTATTTCGGCAAACTCCTCCGGCACTCACTCGGCCGCATGGCCGCGGACGAAAAGACCTTCATCCCCGAGACGGAGTTTCCCAAAATCTACCGAAAGGCCCGTATCTCCGTCGCCATCTACCTGGCCGTCATCGCCACCGCCCTCGCCACCCACAGCATCCTTCCCCTGCTGTTTGTCGGCCTGGCCAATATCTTCGGCTCTTGGCTGATGGTCGTCTACGGCCTCACCCAGCACGCCGGCCTCGCCGAGAACGTCCTCGACCACCGCCTGAACTGCCGGACCGTCTACCTCAACTTCATCCACCGGTATCTGTATTGGAACATGAACTACCACGTGGAACACCACATGTTCCCGCTCGTTCCCTACCATAACCTGCCAAAACTCCACGCCGTCGTGAAAGACGATTGCCCCACGCCCTACCCGGGCCTCCTCGCCGCCTGGCGCGAGATCATCCCGGCCATCCTGCGTCAGGTCAAAGACCCCGCCTACCACGTGAAACGCGTGCTCCCCGCGCCCCAGACCCGCGCCTCCGGACCCTCCGCCGGACGCCGCGCCGGCGACGCCAAGCCGGACGCCGACGGCTGGCTCGAGATCTGCGCCGCCGCCGACCTCGGACCCGCCGACGTCATCCGCTTCGACCACGGCAAAAAAACCTACGCCCTCTATCGCGACGCCGACCGCATCCTCTATGCCACCGACGGCATCTGCACCCACGGCAACACCCATCTCGCCGACGGCCTGGTGAAGGGAAAGATCATCGAGTGCCCCAAGCACAACGGCCGCTTCAACCTCACCGATGGCTCTCCCGCCCGCCCCCCCGTCTGCCGCGGCCTCGCCACCTACCCCCTCGAGGAACGCCAGGGCAGACTCTGGCTGAATGTCGCCAAATCCGGCGGCACCGGCGCCCGCGCCGAAAAAACCTACCAGCTGCGCGTGGTTTCCAACCGCAGCGTGGCCACTTTCATCAAGGAACTCGTGCTCGAGCCCCTCGACGCCACCGATAAGATCGGCTTTACCCCCGGCGACTACCTGCAACTCGACATCCCAGCCTACGCCGAGATCCGCTTTGCCGAGTTCGAAATCCCCGAACCCTACGCATCCGTCTGGCGCAACCAGCACGTTTTCGACCTCGTCGCCCGCAACCCCGGGTCCGGGCGCCGCAACAACTACTCCCTCGCCTCCAACCAAAGCTCCGAGCGCGTCCTCCGCTTCAATGTCCGCATCGCCACCCCGCCCCCCGGCCAGGCCTGCCCTCCCGGCGTCGGTTCCGCCTACATTTTCAGCCTGAAACCCGGCGATACCGTCACCGCCATCGGCCCTTTCGGCGACTTCCACCCCAAGCCCACCCAGCGAGAGATGGTCTATATCGGCGGCGGCGCCGGCATGGCCCCGCTCCGCGCCCATCTTTCGTGGCTCTTCGAAACCGAAAACACCGCCCGCCGCGTCTCCTTCTGGTATGGCGCACGCTCACGGCAGGAAATCTTCTATGAGGACTATTTCGCCAGCCTCGCCGCCCGCCACCAGAACTTCGCCTTCCACCTCGCCCTGTCCTCCCCCCTGCCCGAGGACAACTGGACCGGCCATACCGGCTTCATCCACGATGTCGTCTTGGAAAAACATCTACGCGCCCACACCAATCCCCAAGCTGTCGAGTATTACCTCTGCGGCCCTCCCCTGATGATCAAGGCCTGCGTCAAAGTCCTCTCCGACCTCGGCGTCCCCACCCACCAGATCGCCTACGACGAATTCTGAGCCGGGCCCGCCACGTCCGGCCTTTCAGCCCCAATCTCCCTCCTCTGCCCACCTCCCATGCCTGCCCTGCCTCCCCCCCGCCTCGTGCAAATGGCCGCTCTCTGGTCCCTCTGGGACTACCCCTCCGCCAAGGCCGAGTGGTCCCTCGAAAAGAAGTTCGCCGCCATTAAAGCCGCCGGTTTCGACGGCATCGCCACCGCCATGAACCCGGAACTCGGCAAACTCGCCGAGAAACACGGGCTTTGCTCCGTCGGCTATATTTCCTCCGGCAAACCCGCCGACTTCCGCCGCCTCATCCAGGAAAACCGCGACGGCGGCGCGAAACGCATCAACGTCCAGCTCGCCTACCACGATACCCCGGTCGAAAAAGGCACCGCCCTCGCCATCCGGCTCGTCGAGCTTGGTGAAAAACTCGGCTGCCCTTGCGATATCGAAGTCCACCGCAACACCTGCACCGAGACGCCCGAAAAAACCTACGCCATCGCCGCCGCCTTCCGGCAAGCCACCGGGAAACTCATCCCCCTGACTTGGGATTTCTCCCACGTCTCCGTCGTCAAACACCTCGAGCCACCCTACTGGGAACGCCTGCTGGTCGCCCCCGAGCTCGTCCAGCACTCCCGGCACTTCCACTTCCGCCCCTTCAACGGCCACCACTGCCAGATCCCCGTCACCGACGGGTCCGGAAAACGTTCAGTCGAGTTCAACCAGTGGCTGCCCTTCCTCGAGAAAACTCTCGAAATGGCGCTCTCCGCCAAAACCGCCGGCGGCGACTACTATGTCGTCCCTGAAATGGGCCCTGCCCGAGGCGGCTATAACTTCGCCCAACTCCCCAATAGCTGGGAGGACGCCCAAGTCCTGCGCGGCATCATCGCGAAAGCGTGGAAAAAAGCCCTCGCCGCCCGGGCCAAAGCCTAGTCGCTACCCCAAAACCCGCAGCGCCCGCGAGGGCCGGAGCAACACCGGCCCCGGCGCGTTTCCCGCCCGCCCGGAGGAAAGATCCAGCCCCGCCCCCGCCAAGCGCGGCCAAGTCACCGTCGTCTTCGGGCACTCAGACAGGATCATTTCGTTGGACGGCGGAGCAGCGGGACGAGGCGGCGAGCCGATTTCGGCGCGGACCGGGCGCAGCCCGGAGACGTAGGCGGAGGGTGAGCCCGCAGGGCGAAAAAAACGGAGTGTATTTCGAGCCGAAAGCCCCACCGCAAAGGGCCGCCAAGGCGCCTCGAAGCGACCCGGGCAACTGCATGATACCGACCAGGCCCTAAGGCCGGCGGCCCGACCCCGCTTAACCCATCGCCCCCACCGATTTGGCCGCGTCGCGCACGATGCCCACAAATTCACGCAAGTCGATCGGTTTTACGAGGTAACGGAAAACCGCCGCCTCGTTCACCGCACGCAACAGCATCTCCGGCCGCATAAAGCCAGTCACCAAAATGCGCGCCACTTCGGGATACTCCTCACGGACTTGGACCAGGAAACTCAGGCCGTTACCGCCCGGCATCATGTGATCGGCCACCACCACCCGGAAAGCCCGCTTGTGCATGGCAAACTCGGCCTCTTTTACATTCGTGACTGCCACCACGTCGAAATGGGACGAGAGCGCGGCCGAATACAGGTCCAGCAAGGGCGCTTCATCATCAATGACGAGCACCGCGTCCTTGGTTCTTTCGGCAGAAGTGGAAGAGCTTGCCTGCAACATACCCAAGTTTGATCCAAACCTTTCTCCCTTAGCAAATCGTTTTCCTTCCGGCCAAAATCTATTGATTCCTATAGTATTGCAGAAAGTCACCGATTGAAAACTGTTCAGCATCGCCATGGATCTCGCCACGTTGCTCGAAGCCCTGCGCACCGGTCAGGATATACCCTCCACGCCGGCCACGACGGGGCACGCCCTCTGGCTGACCCGCAATGCATCCGGCAACACCGCCCTGCACGTGGCCGCCCGCAATGGCCGTCTGCAACATATCCCGCCCGAGCTCCTCACGCCGGAATTTTTTACAATCAAAAATCAGGCCGGCTACACCCCGCTACACCGTGCGTTTGAATACGTCGCCGCACCGTCCGCCCTCCCTCCCCGGCTGCTGCTCCACGACTTGCTGGCGATTACCAGCAACGCCGGCTTTTCGAGCTACCATATCGCCGCCGCCCACGGCCATCTGACCCTTCTCTCGCACTCCATTCTCACCCCGGAACTCCTCACCATCCGCACCCACTTGGGGAACACCTTCCTCCACGAAGCCGCCGAAACCGGGCAACTCGAAGCCATCCCGCCGGTATTCCTCAACACCGCCGCCTTCGCCCTCGCCAACCTCACCGGGGAGACCCCCCTCCACACCGCGGCCTTGAACGGCCACCTCGCCCAAATTCCTCGCGCCCTGCTCACCCGCGAAGCCCTGCTCACCCGCACCTCCGCCGGCGATACCGTGCTCCACGCCGCCGCGCTCGCCCGCCACCTCGACCACATCCCGCCCGAACACCTCGTGCACGATACCCTCGTGCTCGCCAGCAAAGCCGGCTTCACCGTCCTGCACGCCGCCGCCGAGACTGGGCAGCTCCGCGCCATCCCCCGGTCCGCCCTCACCAGCGAGCTCCTCGCCACGCGTAACGACCATGGCGACAGCCCTTTGCATGCCGCCGCCGCCGGCGGGCACGTGGACCAGATACCGGTCGCCCTGCTCAGCCCGGAACTGCTCGCCCAGCGCAACTACGACGGCTTGACGCCGATCGACGTCGCCCGCCACGCCGGGCACCAGAGCCAGATTCCCGAGCACCTTTACCCCCGGGAAACCGGCATTCTAGCCCGCCTCGGCGCCGCCCTGGGCCTGCGCAAGACGCGCTGACGAGTCCGCCGGCGCCGGGCTAGGAAAGCAGCCCCACCAGCTCCGCTCCCACCCCATCGGCCAGTAAACGGCCCCGCCGGGTCAGACGGGGCGCATACCCGCCGCCGGCCGGGAGCGACCCCGCCTCGATCAACCCCTGCTCGGCCAGTCGCCGGAGCGTCGCCCGCGGCTCGGGCAAGCCTGCCCGCCGGCCGAAACGCGCCTCCAGCGCATCGAGATCCACCCCTGCATTCAGTCGCAGACCGAACAAAAGGGCGTCCTCCAAAAGCAGCCCCGGCGTCAACGCCACCCGGTCCTCTCCCATGCGCAGACCGTCCCCCACCCGCCTCCCCCAGAGGTCCAGATCGGCGGGATTGGCCCCGCGCCAGCCGTCGTGCTGGCCCGCCGCCGACGGCCCCACCCCCACCCACTCGTGCATGTTCCAGGTATTCAGGTTATGGACACAAGCGTGCCCGGGCCGGGCGAAATTGGAGACCTCGTATTGCCCGTAACCCGCCGCCTCCAGCTCATCCCAAGTGCGCTCGTAAAGACGCGCCTCGAGCACAGGATCCAGCTTCACCTTTCCCCCCGAGAGCTTCACCCAGAGCTTGGTGTCCTCCTCAAAAGTGAGGCAGTAGGTCGAGAGGTGGTCGGGCGCGAGGGCCACCGCCTGCCGCAGGTCCGCCAGCCAGGCCGCCTCGTCTTGGCCGGGCAGTGCAAACATGAGATCCAGATTCACGCTGGGAAAGCCCGCTTCGCGAACCCGCTCGTAAGCCCGAAACACCTGCTCCCGGGTATGCTGGCGGCCCAGCGCATCCAGCAAAGCGGGCTCAAAACTCTGCACCCCGAGCGATACACGGGTGACCCCAAGCCCCCGCAGCACCGCGAGCCGCGCGTCCGTGACCGAGGCCGGCGCCAGCTCCACCGTCCACTCCGCCGGCATCCGCCGGCACGCCGCCAGCACGGTTTCACCCAGCTTTTGAAGGTCTTCCGGCCCCAGCAAGCCGGGCGTGCCGCCGCCCCAAAAGACCGTATCCACCGGTCGGCGCCAGCGCACCAACGCCAATTCGCGCCGGACATTGTCCAGATAAGCCTCCACCCCCTCCCGGGTGGGAGTCGTTTGATAAAAGGCGCAAAAATCGCACGTGCTGGCGCAAAAGGGCACATGGACATACAGGCCAAGGGGACTGTCGGCAAAGGCCGCACTCACGCCGTCCTGCGTATCCGGGATAAGCGGACCGGGGGTGATTTCATGCGTTGCCAAAGAAGGGTAAGCCATTTTCGCTGAGCCAAACGATATCCTATTCGCGATGCACCACCAACCTCTTTTCTCCCTGCCCCGCCTGTTTCGCGCTATCTTTTGCGCCACCGCCCTGTTTTTGCTGGCCGGCTGCGATCTGAAGATCGTCGATCTCACCCCCAAGGTCCTCCCCGAGAACCCTTCCCGCATCTACACCTTCGCCCTGCGGGTGACGCCCAAGAGCACCAAGGTCGTTCCCTCGAGCATCCAAGCCCGGATCGTCATCGACGGCCAGATCCACCCGATGACCACTGGCACGCTCGGCAAGGGCGTGTTTGAGCATGAGTTCCAGTTGCCCGCCGGCCGCGACGAGTTGGCCTACTATTATTTAATCAATTACTCGGTTGAAAACGACGCCGGCATCGTCCGCCGCGAGGACTACACCGACATCACCAAGACCCGCGTGGTCGGCCGCTACGTGCTCACCATGGAGACCAACCGCGGCCCGGTCGGCGCCCGCATCAGCATCGTCGGCCGCGGTTTCGGCAGTGCCGACGTTGTGAAGTTTGATGATGAACCGGTGCGCACGGTGAGCGAGTCGAGCAACGCCCTGAGCTTCTTCGTGCCAGCCGTCGCCACCGGTAAAAACTACCGCGTCACCCTTGAAGGCGCGGCGGGCAGCTCGCCCGTGGGAACCTTCCGCGTCGACCCCGCCGTCCTCGACGTCTCCCCCGCCCGCCTGGAGCTCACGTCGGGCGGCGTCCAACCCCTCACCTTCACCGTGCCAAACGTCGCCTCTTCCGGCGGCCAGTTGCTTGATGTCACCACCGACGTCCCCGAAAGCGTGATCATGCCCGAGGTCATCGTGCCCGAAGGCGCCAACTCCGTGACGATCGACGTCAAGGGCGGCAAACCCGGCACCGGCAACCTCTTCCTAAAAGGCTACGGCAGCTCCGGCGAAATCACGATCCCGCTGGTCGTGAAGTAAGGCCCGACCTGTTTCCCCGCCATCATCGCGCGGAGCCCGCCCGGGCTCCGCGTTTTTTTTTGGGAGCACGCTTCAGGCTGCGCGCGCCAACAGGAAGCGATCGCGGCCGCGCAGATCCACCCGCGATTCCCCCGCCGTCAACCCCGCCGCCGCGATCGCCGCGAGCAGGGCAGCATGCTGGGCCACCCCCGTCTCGAGCGCGAGCCAGCCGCCCGGAGCCAAACGCACCGCCGCCCCCGGGATAATCTTGTGCAAATCGGCCCGCCCCTCGTCCCCCGCCACCAGCGCCGCCAGGGGATCATGGAGTCGCACCTCCGGCTCGGCCGCCGCCACCTCGTCATCGGTGAGGTAGGGCGGATTACTGATGATGAGATCGTAAACAACTCCGGCCGGAAGGGCGGAAAACCAGTCTGATTTTAAAAACTCCACCCGCGCCGCCAGACCGAGCCCGGCGGCATTTTCGCGCGCCAGGGCCAGGGCGTCGTCGCTCGCGTCCACCGCCGTCACTTGCGACTCCGGCCAGGCCTGGGCCAGCGCCAGAGCCAGCGCGCCGCTGCCCGTGCCTAGGTCAAGCACCCGGCGGACGCCGCCCCCGCCCGCTTGCGCGAGCACGAGTTCCAGCAACTCCTCTGTCTCGGGCCGGGGGATCAAGGCGCGGCGATCCACCTTCAAGGTGAGGCCGCCCCACTCGACCGAGCCGACGATATGCTGCAAAGGCTCACGCTGCGCGCGCCGTTTCACCAAGGGCCGGATTTTCTCCAGTTCGGGCTCGGTGAGTAACCGCTCGAATTGCAGGTAAAGCTGCATGCGCTTGAGGCCAAGGGCGTGCCCGACGATCTGCTCTGCGTTCAGCCGCGCCGGCTCGACGCCGCGCGCGGCGAAGAAATCCGTGGTCTTGGTGATGATCTCGAGAAGGGACAGCATGAATCTGGTGCGGTTAGGAATAGCCCACGGAACGCACGGAAGACACGGAAAGAAAAACCCAGGACTGAACTTCCTTACTCTTTCCGTCTGTTCCGTGGGTTCAAAAATCAGTCGTCATCGTCGTCTCCGGCCGCCGCGCGTTTAAGGTCGAAGGGCTGGCCGGTGAGCTCGGCGAGTTTTTGCTCGAGGTCGGCCTTTTGCAGCGCCTCGACCACCGGTTCGATCGCACCCTCGATCACCTGGGGCAGGCTGTAGAGGGTCAGGCCGATGCGGTGGTCGGTGAGTCGATTTTGGGGGAAATTATAAGTGCGCACCCGCTCGCTGCGGTCGCCGGTGCCGATCTGGCTCTTGCGCTGGGCCGCGTATTTGGCGGCCTCCTCGTCCTGCTTCCGCTGGAGGAGGCGGGCGCGGAGCACGGACATGGCGCTGGCCTTGTTTTTTATCTGCGAACGCCCGTCGGCGCAGAACACCATGAGGCCGGTCGGTTTGTGGATGATGCGCACCGCCGAGTCGGTGGTGTTGACGCCCTGGCCGCCTGGCCCGCTGGCGCGTTGCACGGTGATTTCCAAGTCCTGTGGATCGATGTGCAGGTCCACCTCCTCCGCCTCGGGCAGCACCGCCACCGTGACGGTCGAGGTGTGGATGCGGCCGTTCGCCTCGGTGCTGGGAATGCGCTGCACGCGATGCACGCCGCTCTCGAATTTGAGCTGCTTGTAAACATCCTGCCCGCGCACCAGAAAACTCACTTCGCGAAACCCGCCTCGCTCGGACGGAGAGCTGCCCATGGGCTCGATCGTCCAGCGCCGGCCCTCACAGTAACGATGATACATCCGCGTGAGCGTGGCGGCAAACAAGGCTGCCTCCTCGCCACCGGTGCCGGCGCGGATCTCGATCACGGTGTTGCGGGAGTCCGTGGGCTCGGGCGGGATCATCTGGCGCAGCACCGCCGCGTGCAGTTCCTCCGCCCGGTGCTCGAGGCCGGGCAACTCCGCCTCAGCCAGTTCGCGCAGCTCGGCGTCGCCGGACGCGTCGCGCAGCAGGGTGCGCATCTCCGTGATGTCGGCGTGGGCCTTGGCCAGGGCGGTATGGTCGGCGAGGAGCAGGCCGAGGCGCTGGTGCTCGCGGGTGACTTGGGAGGCGGCCCGGGCATCCGTGTAGAAACTCGGCGAACGCATCTGCGCATCGAGCTCGTCGAGTCGGCGCTGGAACGGGGTGATTTCGGGCAGGGAGACCATGAAGAAGAAAAGAGAGAGATTCAGGAAACGGTCGGGAAACTTCGGCGGATGAAGCGCTGCGCGGGCGTCTGCGCACTTGCGCGCCGCCGAGTCGGCGGCTTGCCTCGCGGTCACGCGTCGCGAGCGGGGGCTGTTTTAACCCGCGCTAACGATGCTGATCCGCCATGGCCACGACCCTCTTCACGCAGAACACCATCGCCTGCATCTGGGATTTCGACAAGACCCTTATCCCCGAATACATGCAGTCGCCGCTTTTCCGGCGCTACGGCATCGACGAGCCGGGCTTCTGGAACGAGACCAACAACCTCGTCGGCCACTACCGCAAACGCGGCTACGCCCTCTCGCCCGAGATCGCCTACCTGAACCACCTGCTCACCCACGTGCTCGCCGGTAAAATGCCCAAGCTGAGCAACAAAATCCTGCGCGAGTGCGGCGCGGAAATAAAATTTTACCCCGGCCTGCCCGACTTTTTCCGCCAGTCCCAAGGCTATGTCTCCGAGAAGGAGGCCTACCGGAAACACGATATCCGCCTCGAACACTACATCGTGAGCACCGGCCTGGCCGAGATGGTGCGCGGGAGCGCCATCGCCCCCTTCGTGGACGGCGTCTGGGGCTGCGAGTTCATCGAGAACCCACTCCAGCCCGGCTTCCTCAAACAGGGCGACCTCAACCTCGAGGCCGAGGCCGTGATCGCCCAGATCGGCCTCGTCATCGACAACACGACCAAGACCCGCGCCCTCTTCGAAATCAACAAGGGCACGAACAAAAACCCGGCCATCGACGTGAACGCGAACATCGCCCCCGAGGATCGCCGCATCCCTTTTCAGAACATGATCTACATCGCCGACGGCCCGAGCGATGTTCCGAGCTTCTCCGTGACCAAAAAAGGCGGCGGCAAGGCCTACGGCGTTTACAACCCCAACCGCCCGGATGAGTTCGCCCAAAACGACCGCCTGCGCTCCGCCGGGCGGATCGACCACTACGGCCCCGCCGATTACCGCCCCGATAGCAGCACCGCGCAATGGCTGCGCATGCACATCCAGGCTATCTGCGATCGCATCGTGGCCGACCGCGAGAGCGCCCTCGCCGCCCGCATCGCCCGCCCCCCCCGCCACCTTAACGCATCGCCCGAGGAGGAGGCCGCCCGCCGCGCCGCCGCCGAGGCCGCCGCCGCGCCAAAGCAGCAGACCTTCCTGTGACTATTGGCGCGTCCCCCGCCCCCGGCCGGGTGACATTCCGGCGAAGCCGCGCCGGAACGAAGCGTTTCCCTTTGGCCTGAAACATGCGCCGTGCATGCTATCCGCATGTCGCCCCGCTCCCCTTTGCTCCAGTCCGCCGTAGCTACCCTGCTCACCTTAGCCGCAATCGCCGCGCACGCCGCCGGCACCCTCGTTTCGGGCCCTATGCTGGGCTACCAGAGCCACCGCGAAGTCCTGATCGGCCTCGAGACCCGCGACGCCCAGCAGGTGCTCCTCGAATACAGAATCGCCGGCCGCCCCGAGACCGCCCGGACCGTGGCCATCACCACCCCCTGGGTCTCCCCCGCCGGCGGCCAGCCCCTGAAGTTCGTCCTACCTCTGCTCGAAATGGGCGCGACTTACACCTATTCCGTGCGCATCGATGGAAAAATCCAGGAGTTCCCCTATTCCTTATCCTTCAAGACCACCAACCAGTGGGAATGGCGCAAGGGCCCGCCCGCCTTCTCCTTTCTCTTTGGCTCCTGCGCCTACTTGAACGACTCCGCCTACGACCGCCCGGGCAAACCCTATGGCCAAGACACCGGAATCTTTGGGCACATGGCCGCCAGCGGCGCCGATTTCACCGTCTGGGGCGGCGACAATCTCTACCTGCGCGAGGCCGATTACTCCTCCGTCTCCGGCATCTGGTATCGCTACTCCCGCGACTTCGCCGCCCCCGCTCTGCAAAAACTCTTTGCCGTGATGCCCCACTACCGGACTTGGGACGACCACGACTACGGCCCGGATAACGCCAACCAGTCCTACGAGTTCAAGGATGTCACCCTCGCCGCCTTCAAGGCCTACTCCGGCAACCCTACCTACGGCGAGCCCGACCACCCCGGCGTCTATGGCAAATTCATCTGGGGCGACGCCGCCTTCTTCCTGCTGGATGACCGCTATTACCGCGATGAGACCCTCCTCGATCAGGACGCAAATCCGCAAAAAAGCGTCTGGGGCGCCAGGCAGTTCAACTGGTTAAAACAATCCCTGCTCTATTCGAAGGCGCAGAAGAACCATGCTTTCCGCTTTATCGTGACCGGTGGCCAGATCGTGCAGACCATGATAAAAACCGCCCGCTCCGAGACCCATGAACTCTACCGGCGCGAGCGCCAGGAGTTGATCAAATTCATCCAGGACAATCAGATCGGCGGGGTGATCTTCCTCACCGGCGACGTCCACCACACCGCCCTCTACCGCCGCCCGCTGACCGCGACCCAGTCGATCTACGAGCTCACCTCTTCGCCCCTATCCAGCGGTTCCTGGGCCGCCGCCGAGAGCGAAAAAGCCTCGGATCCGTGCGTCGTCGCCGGCACCATCGTCGGCACCCAAAACTACTGCCAGATCACCATCACCGGCCCCGCGGATGCCCGCGCCGTGGTCATCAAGTGCCACGACAAAACCAACGCCGTCCAGTGGGAGCAGACCATCCCGTCCGCCACCCTGCGCTAATACACCCCGTTCGGATTTATAAACCACGGATGGCACCGATGGGCACGGATAAACCGATTTCCGTAAGTCTGAAACCCCGTAACCGGCGGCTTCTCTGATCATCTGATCGGAGCCCCTTCGCATCCGTGTTCTTCGTGTAATCCGTGGTGAATAAAAACCTCTCCATATAAACTACGTCCCGTGGCCAAATCCTCCAAAAAACCACCCGTTCCCGCGCCCGTCGGCCCCGCCGCACCTTTCCCGCTCAAAACCCGCCGAGATATCGTGGAGAACTGGCTGCCCCGCTACACCGGCGTGCCGCTGGCCGAGTTCGGCGACTACATCCTGCTGACTAATTTCCAGCGCTACGTGCAGCTCTTCGCCAAGCAGCACGGCGTGCCGGTGCGCGGTCGCGACAAGCCCATGCCGAGCGCCACGGCCGGACGCATTACGATTATCAACTTCGGTATGGGCAGCGCCACCGCCGCCACCGTGATGGATCTGCTCTCCGCCGTGACCCCAAAGGCCGTGCTCTTTCTCGGCAAATGCGGGGGCGTGAAACACCGCGCCGAGCTGGGCGACTTCATCCTGCCGATCGCCGCCATCCGCGGTGAAGGCACGAGCAACGACTACTTCCCCCCCGAGGTCCCCGCCCTGCCCGCCTTCGCCCTCCAAAAGGCCATCTCCACCACCATCCGTGACCATGCCCGGGATTACTACACCGGCACCGTCTACACCACCAACCGCCGCGTCTGGGAACATGATGCCGACTTCAAGGCCTACCTGAAAAAGATCCGCTGCCTCGCCATCGATATGGAGACCGCGACGATTTTCAGCGTCGGCTTTTTTAACGAAATCCCCACCGGCGCCCTCCTCCTCGTCTCCGACCAGCCCATGAGCCCCGAGGGCATCAAGACCGCCGCCAGCGACAAAGCGGTCGATCACACCTACGTCGCCGACCACCTGCGCATCGGCATCGCTTCCCTCAACCAGCTCATCCACCAAGGCCTGACCGTAAAACACCTGATTTTTTAACCCGGATACCGCGATTATCCCGGCGGATTATCGCGCAAATTATTGAGCCAGAAATTCCACTATAAACGAGGTATCCAGGCTTAATGCTGCCCGGTGCCATTGAAGTTCCGGCATTTACCGAGCTTCTTCGTCATTTGGCGGCAATGCGTGTTTCGCTTGGCGGTTGCTCCCTTCGAATCGCCGCACCGAAATGAAATCGGGCACGCCAGCCCAAAGGGCGAAAAGCCCCGAGCCTTAACCCTTCACTGCGCCACTGGTCAGTCCGGCGATAAACTCTTTTTGGAGAAGAAGAAAAAGAGCCAACACAGGGGCGATCGAGACCATCGTGCCCGACATGATGAGGCCGTAGTCCGTTCCATACAGCCCCCGCAACTGGTTGATGGCCACGGAGAGCGGGAAAGAGTCCGGATCCTGTAAAACAATCTGCGGACCGATGAAGTTGTTCCAGGTGCCGAGGAAGGTGATCATCAGGTAGGCTCCAATCATCGGTCGCACCAGGGGGAGCACGATCGTAAAAAAGATCCGAAACTCCCCCGCTCCGTCGATGCGGGCACTCTCAATCAGCGTCGCAGGCACGGCATTCACCATCGCCTGCCGGAATAGGAAAACCCCAAAGGCCGGCGTCAGCCCAGGGAGAATTAAGCCCGCGAAACTGTTCAGCAAACCCAAGTCGTAGAGCAATTTATAGCCCGGGGCCATGAGCAGCGAACCGGGCACGACCAAGGCGGCCAGAACGAGTGAAGTCACCAACCCCCGTCCCGCGAAACGAAATTTCGCGAGCGCGTAGCCCGCCAGCGAGCAGCAAAAGGTCGCCAGCAGGGCGGAAGTCGCGGAGAGGAAGATGGAATTGGTCAAGGCCACCCCGATGCCGAGCTCCTTGAACAAACGCACAAAATTGACCAACGTCAGCCTCCCCCAGGCCACGCCAAGAAATCCGTCACCCAAGGGGAGAAAGTTGGAGGTAAAGATGTCGGCGTTGGTCTTGAACGCCGCGCACACCAACCACGCGAAGGGGATCAGGGTAAAAATCCCCGCCACCGTCAGCGCGATGTAGATGGGGATGAGCAGGAGTTTCTGACGTTGGGCGTGGGAGAGGGACATGGGAGCAGGGGCGGGGGGGCGGGCCGGGGTAGTGACGGTTCAGCTCTCTTCCTGGCGTTTATTCAGCCACCGCTGGCCCAAGGCAAAGGAGCCCATCAGCAGGGCGAGAACCCAACCGACGGCGCTGGCGTAGCCGAGGTCACCGGTGACGAAACCGTTGTCGTAGAGATACATCACGATGGTGAGTCCGCGATTATCCGGACCCGCGCCAATCAGCAGGATGTAGGGGAGCTCAAAAAGCTGGAGCGAACCCAGCAGGGACATCAGCACCACGAAGGTGCCGACGGGTAAGATCTCCGGCAGCACGACGTGGCGAAACCGGTGCCAAGGGCCGGCCCCATCGAGGGCGGCCGCTTCCATCAGCTCCTCCGGCACCCCCTGCAAGGCCGCCAGGAAATAAACCATGTTGAAGCCCGCATAGAGCCAGAGGGCCGCGAGGATGAGTGCCGGCATCACGTAGATCTGCAGCCAGGGAAACTCCGGGTCAAAGGCGGGGAAAAAATCATGCAAAACACTGTTAACCAAGCCAGTGCGTGGGGCAAAGATAAGGGAGAAAAGCAGCCCCACAAAAACGAGCCCCACCAGCGAGGGCGCGAAGAAGACCAACCGGAAGACCGTGCGCCCGCGCAGTCCGGGACGATTGAGCAACAGAGCCAGCCCGAGCGAGACCGGGAGTTGCAGAAAAACCGAGCCGGCCGCGAAAAGCGCCGTGTTGCTGACGGCCTTCCAAAACAGCGGATCTTGCAATAAGAACGAAAAATTAGCCAAACCCACCCAAGCGGTGCTTTTGGGGCCAAAAGTCTGCTGGCAGGCCATGACGACCGACTGGATCAAGGGCCAAACCAGGAACACGCCAAAGGTGAGCAAAAACGGCGCGAGGAACACCCAGGGCACCCACACCGGCTCGGCGCGATAGCGACGGACGACGGCGGCGGAGGCGGGCGCGGAGCGGGCAGCGGGGGCAGACATGGGCGGGGTTGGAAAGCAGGCGGAAGGCTTTAGCGGGCAGGGGCCTCAGGATGAAGGAAAACATTGCGATTGATCATTTTCTCCATGCGCTTTTGCGCATCGGCCAAGCGTTCGCGGGCCTCGGGCAAGAGCACCGCGGGATCGGCGATATCTTCCCGGGCCACGCGGTCGGCCAGCGCGATCAGCACCTCATTGACGCGGTAAAGCGCGGGCAGGTTATAGGGCGAGGCGGGTCGCAGCGGCACGTCCCCGGCCTGGGCGATAAAAAGCCGGCCGCTCGCCTGGCCGCCAAAGTAGGGATCGGGCGCGAAAAATGCCGGGTGGTCCCACGAACCCTTGAAGGGCGGGATGATGGTCGTGCGCTTAAAAAACGCCGCGTGCGTCTCGGGATCAAGGTAGAGGCGCTTTGCCAGCACCCAAGAGGCTTCTATGTCTTTGCTAGACATAGTGATACCGAGCATGGTGCCGCCCACCACACTGGTGCGAAGGCCGCCTTTTTCCCAGGCCGGCAAGGGCATGAGCCGCAATTTCCCCCCAAGGTCGGGCATGTCGAGTTTCCAGATGCCGGCCAGCCAATCAGGCATCAGCGCGGCCACCACCACCCCCTGCAGGCGCAGGGCGTTACCCGCAGCGGTAAAATCCGGGGCGTCCACCGCGATGCGGCGCGGGCCACCGCACCAAGTGGCGAGGCTGGCGAGGACGAAGGCATTCCGCTCGGTGGCGATGGCCACACGCTCGTCGGCATCAAACAGTCCGCCGCCGGCCTGGAGCAGGAGCAACTCCATCAGATCGCGGTTATTGGGCCAGAAATTCAGCAAATAGCGGTCCGGGCGCCCATCCCCGTCGCCATCGGCCATGAGGGGACGCATGGCGGCGAAAAACTCCGCCCAAGTTTCGACTTTCGATAGATCGATGCCGGCCGCCTCCACCAGGTCGGCGCGATAGACCAGCATGACCGGATGCACATCGTGCGGGAGACCGAAGATGCGTCCACGCGAAGTCCAGGGGGCGAAAGAGGGGCCATTGATCTTATCCATCAACCCCTCCGCTTTCAATCGGTCGGTGAGATCGACAAACCCCACATCCTCCAGCGGGCCCGTGAAGGCCCGGCAGGCCATGGAGCGTTCCGTCTCCACCAAGTCAGCGACCGGGGTGCCTGACATGAAGCCCGATAACATCCGCCGTTCCAGCGCGGGTCCATTGATGAGCAAACTCTCCACCTGCGTCGCCGGGGTGGGTTGCTCGGCGTTCCAGCGATTAAAAATCGGCGTGTAAACCGCCACGTGCCCCTTGGCAAAAAGCCAGTGGCTCATTCCGGTCGTCCGCGCGCCGGGCCGCCCCGCGATCAAGCCCGCCGCGCCCAACATCAGCGCAAGGAGCACCCAGACGGCCGGCGTGGTGACGGCGAAAAACGCGCGCAGGCGGGAGAAAACAGACATGCGGGGTGGAAAGGGGCTGGTAGTGCCCGCGACCCGCAGTCCGGCGCAGACCGGCAGGTCGCGTCAAAGCAGCGGACGGGGAGGGTATCCAGACCAAGGCTTTACCGCTCGCCGGCGGCAAGCGATTTCATAAAATTGCATCATAATACAGGGCCATGGCCAGCGCGCCGTAGAGCGCTGGCGGAGTCAATTTGACCGGCGGCCATAGCCGGCCCGTCGCCTGAGCCAACACCGAGCCGGGCTCAACGCACGGTGCGCAGCTGGATGCTATCGACGAGGCGGTCGTGGGTGAGGATATCGGTCGCGACGATCAGCTTGTCGCCCAGGCGCAAGTGCCCGGAGCGAACGAGGACGGAGATGGCATTTTCGATCGTGATGTTGGGATCGGAGTCGAGCGCGAGCTGGACCGGCTCGACCGCACGCAGCAGGCGCATCTGGCGCAGGGTCTCCACCGAATTAGTCATGGCAAAGATGGTCGCGTGCACGGGCCGCATCGCCGCCAGACCCGCCGCCATGAAACCCCGGCGGGTGAAGGTAAGAAGAGACGAACCCGGGATCTGGTCGGCGAGATGCACGGCGGCGGCGAGGAGGTTAAACTTATCCCCCTTCAAATGAGCCGGCGCCGGCATGGGCGCGGTGTCCTCCCATTCGATGCGACGCGCGACCTTCTCCAGAATGGCGACGCAATCCAGCGGGTATTTGCCCACGGTCGTCTCGCCCGAAAGCATCACGCAGTCGGCCTGCTCGTGGACGGCATTGGCGACATCGGTGATTTCCGCGCGGGTCGGCATGGGCTGGGTGATCATCGACTCCAGCATGTGGGTGGCGATGATCACGGCCTTGCCGTGATCGAGACAGCAGCCAACGGCGCGCCGTTGGATGGAGGGCAGTTCCTCAAAAGGGCACTCGATGCCGAGGTCGCCTCGCGCCACCATCAGGGCGTCGGTCGCTCGCACGATCTCCTCGAGGTTGGCGATGGCCGACTGGTCCTCGATCTTGGCGATGATACGGGCGGAGGAGTTCTGCGAGCGGAGAAACTCGCGCAGGGTCTCGATATCCGCCGCCTCCCGCACGAAGGACAGGGCAACAAAATCGATACCCTCGGCAATGCCGACGAGGCTGTCGGCGCGGTCCTTCTCGGTAAAGGCCGGCAGGTTCACCTTCACGCCGGGCAGATTGATATGACGGCGGGATTTTAACTCACCCGGCGTCAGCACGCGGCAGCGGATGTGGGCGTCCTGCTTCTCCAGCACCTCGAGGCGGATGAGCCCGTTATCGACCAGCACGGTATCGCCGATTTTGATGTCATTGACCAGATCCAGATAGTTGACGTTGACCGAGCGCACCTCCTCGGCGCCGTCGCGATCCGCTCCGGGCCGGACGGTGAAATCAAAAATCTGGCCCGCCTCCAGCACGATGGGGTGGTCAACGTCGCCGGTGCGGATCTCGGGGCCTTTGATATCCATCATGATGGCGATCTCGCGCCCCACCTTGGCCGACACCGCGCGGATGCGGCGGATCACCAGACGGCACCACTCGTGGTTGGCGTGGGCCATGTTGAGACGGGCCACATCCGCACCAGCGCGGATGAGTTTCTCCAGCATCTCTTCCGACTCCGTGGCCGGGCCGAGGGTGAAAATGATCTTGGTGCGTCGTAAGCCGGACAACGTTGAAGGCGTGCTGGTGGTCATAGTCACCAGCCAGCAAAGCCCGCGCCATGAAGAGGGCCAGCCCGGACTGGCCCCAGAGAATGTTTATCTGGTTTGGCCCTTGGATTTTACCTTACGGACACCTTTGAAAAGATTCGGCCCCGCGCCTCACCATTCCCAGGCAGCCGTGCCCCCGCCCGGTGCGACGATTTCAAACCCGCATGCCTCCCCCAGCCGCGCGCGCAACCCCGCCAGTTCGCATTCCACCGCCGCGAGGCTGTTACAGTCCCGACTGAGGTGGGTAAGAAAAACCCGTCGCCAACCGGGGTGGGCCGTCGCCTCCAACAACTCACGGGTGGCGGCGTTGGAGAGGTGGCCGTGCCGGCCGGCGATGCGTTGCTTGGTGCTCCAGGGGCGGCGGTGATCGGCCTCGAGGAGCTTGGGGCAGTGGTTGCTCTCGACCACCACCACCTCGCAGGCCCGGAGGTGGGCGTAGACCGCCGCCGGCACATGCCCGAGATCAGTCAACCAAGCGAGCGAGCGGCGCGGGGAAAACAGATCCTGCGCGTCGCCGTGGGCGAAGCAGAAACCCACCGGTTCCTGCGCGTCGTGCGGCACCGCAAAACTCGTCACTTCAAGGTCACGCACCCGGAAAGTCGTGCCGGTCTCGAAAAGCCGCCAGGAGGCCTCCCGCCCCGCCTTCTGCCAAACCGCGCGGGCAGTGGGAGCGTTGGCGTAGATCTCGGTGCGCGGGTGCTTTTTGAAGCCCTCGATGCCGGCCGCGTGGTCGCCGTGCTCATGAGTGAGGAACACCGCGTCGATCTCCTCCATCCGGGTGCCCGCAGCGTGCAACAACTCGCGCAGCCGCCGGCAGGAAAAACCGGCGTCGATCAGCACCCGCGCCGCCGCCGTCTGGAGCAAGGCACAGTTGCCCGCGCTGCCGCTGCCGAGGATTTGAAGGCGCATCGCCATGAAGGCGCGCAGGCCAAGCCCCCGCCGCCCCCGCCGCCAGCCCAAAAATGGACCACACGTTGACCACGCCTTGATTTGCTGCTCATTCAACAACTGTAACATGGCCAAAAACGCCCCCAAATCTCGACGCGCCCGCCCCGTGGTCCGCCCCCTGAGCGGCACGGTTTTCATCACCCGCCAGGTGCATTTTAACTCCGCTCATCGCCTCTACAACCCCACCAAGAGCCAGAAGTGGAACGAGGAAAAATACGGCCTCTGCACCAACCCGCACTGGCACGGCCACAATTACGTGCTGGAAGTGACGCTCGCCGGCGAACCCGATCCGGAAACCGGCTACGTCATGGATCTCGGCGCACTCAAGGCTATCCTCGAGGAGCAAATTCTGAAGCCCTGCGACCACCGCAACCTCAACGACGAGGTGCCCTTCCTCGCCGGCGTCATCCCCTCGACCGAAAATCTCGTGATCGCCTTCTGGGAACGCCTTGAGCCGCACATCCCCGCCGGCCGCCTGCATTGTGTGAAACTCTACGAAACCCCGCGCAACTTCGCGGAATACCGCGGCCCGAATCCCTCCCTTTAAACCCGGGTAACCAAAAGCCAGCTAACCCCGCCCGCGCCGGGGCTCCGGTTATCGTCCCAACCGCCTGGCCGCCCGCCCAAACTCAAAAAACGACATGCCCGCCAAACCCGTCCGTCGCGCCCACTCCGCCAAACCAGGCAAAAAAGCCGCGCCCGCCGCCGCCAAGACCATGTATCTGCACCGCGTGGCCGACGGCCCCGCCCCGCGCATCGTCCGCGCCTACGATGCCAAGTTCGCCGTCACCCCCGCCTACCGCGAGACTCTGCCCGATATGATGGAGGCCGTGGACGCCATTCCCGGTGCCCCCGTGGCCATCCAGCAGGTCGGAGTGTCGGGCTTTAAACTGCCACTCCGCCACCCCGCCCGGAGCCGGCGCACCGCCCACATCCTGGAAACCACGGTCACCGGCACCGTTTCGCTCGGGGCCCACTTGAAGGGCATCAACATGAGTCGGCTCGTGCGGTCGTTCTACGACTACGCCTCGGAGCCGGCGTCGCCTGATTTGGTCGCCAAGCTCCTCGGCGTCTACCGTCGCGAGGTCGGCGCCCTGAGCGCCCGCCTACGCCTCGATTTTTCCTATCCCATCCCGCAGAGCTCCCTGCGCAGCGGCCTGGTCGGCTGGCAATATTACCCCGCTGCTTTCCTCGGCCGCATTGATGAGGCCGGGCGCGTGCGCCGCTTCCTCGAGCTGGATTTCACCTACTCCTCCGCCTGCCCCTGCAGCGCCGAATTGACCGAACACGCCCGCGACGTCCGCGGCGTTTACGGCATCCCCCACAACCAACGCTCCAAGGCCCGCATCCTCGTCGAGCTCGCCCCCGGGGCCCGGCTGCACATCGAGGAACTGCATGCCCTCGTGCTACGCGCCCTAGTGACCGAGACCCAGGTGATGGTGAAGCGCGAGGATGAGCAGGCGTTTGCCGAGCTGAACGGCGCCCACATCAAGTTTGTCGAAGACGCCGCCCGCCTAGTCTACGCCGAGCTAGCCGGGGATAAACGCATCGCCGATTTTCAGGTCGCCTGCTCCCACCTCGAATCCCTCCATTCCCACGACGCCGTGAGCGTGATCGTGAAAGGCGTGCCCGGTGGCCTCGCCGCCGATTTCGACGCCTTCCCCAGCCTCGTTTGCTGAGGCCCGCCTACCGTCGCGCCGCCACCAGCGCGCTGGGCGGCACGCCATGCACCGCGCGAAAACTACGGGAGAAGTGAAACGGGTCATCCATCCCCACACTCGCCGCTGCATCCTGCACCCGTCCGCCCTTCTCCAAAAGATACGCCGCCGCTAGCGCCATCTTTCGCCGCCGGAGATACTGGTGCGGAGTGACTCCGAGGAAACGCCTGAACAGGCGACATACACTCGACCCTTCCAGTCCCGCCGCCGCCGCCACTTCGTCCAACCGGCTCCACTCCGCCGCATGGGCATCGATCAAAGCCCGGCATCGCTCGAAATTGTCCCGCGCCGCCACCACCGCCGTGCCCCGCCCCGCTCCGGCCGCCGGAACCGGCTCCTCGCCGATCTTCAACAACAACACCTCCGCCAGACGCGCACAAATCGCCGGCGCGGCGGGTCCGTGCCGCCGGCCCTCGCGAGTCACATCCTCGGCCAACTCGCGCAGCTCCCCCAACGCCCCCGCCCGCCGCGCCCGCCCCTCCAGCAAGCCCGCCTGCGCCACCGCCCGCGCCGCACCGGGCCCGGCCAAGGCGAAAAAAAACTTCTCCAGCGGTGCCTCCGCATCCGTCTCGATCTGGCAAACCGTGCGCGTGCCGCTGGCAAAACACACCCCCGCCTCCAAGCGGTGCTCGCCGCCATCAAGGCGACACCGGCCCCGCCCGCCGGTGACCAGCTCCACCACAAGGTAGGGATAACGCGTCCGCGCCACCGCATAGTCCGGCCGGCAACGCTCCCAACCCCCAAGCACCACCGAGACCCGCTCCCGCCAGGGCCCCGCCAGCTGGAGGAAAAAGACACGGCTTTCCGCCACTTGGGCAGCCAGAAGGGAAGGGGCGGCAGGCAAGCCGATATTATCCATGCCAAGGTCGTAATCCTCCATTCCGCTTGGTTGCAAACCTGCTAAAGTGTGCCGGTCGTTTTTCGACAAACCGCGAGCCCCTCGTCTCCCCCAACCACTTTACCGCCCGCCATGAAAAAACTCCCGAAAAAATCCGTCTACCTCGTCGCCAACGGCGATCTGCGCCAATCCGCCAACGAGAAGTGCTGGCCCGCTCAGGCCGCCATGGAAAAACAGCTCGCCGAGGTCGTCGCCTCGTTCGGCTACAAGCTCGTGCGCGCCCACCCCTACAAGGCCGACGTGAAACACGGTTTCATCGGCTCCCAGAAGGAAGGCATGGCAGTGTTCGCCGACCTCGATCCCACCGCCCCGCTCATCGTCGCCGAGTGCGTCTGGCAATACTCCCACCACCTGCTCCACGGCCTCATCTCCCATCGCGGCCCCATCCTGAACGTCGCCAACTGGTCCGGCACCTGGCCCGGCCTCGTCGGCATGCTCAACCTCAACGGCTCCCTCACCAAGGCCGGGGTCAAATACTCCACGCTGTGGAGCGAAAACTTCGACGACGCCCTCTTCCTCGACGGCCTGCAGAACTGGCTCACCCGCGGCGCGACCAAACACAAGACCGCCCACGTCAAGGCCCTCGCCAAGGCCGTCGTCCCGCCCAAGGCCAAGGCCACCGCGAAAAAAATCGCCGCCGATCTGCTGGTGAAGAAGTCCATCATGGGGGTCTTCGACGAAGGCTGCATGGGCATGTATAACGCCATCATCCCCGACGAACTGCTCTTCCAGACCGGCGTTTACAAGGAGCGCCTCTCCCAATCCGCCCTTTACTACGCCACCACCCAGGTCTCCGACGCCGAAGCCAAAGAGGTTTTTAACTGGTATAAGAAGAAGGGCCTCAAGTTCCACTTCGGCACCGACGAGGCCACCGAACTGACCGAGCGGCAGGTGCTGCTCCAGTGCAAGACCTACATCGCCGCCGTGCGCATCGCCGACGAGTTCGGCTGCGAGACCATCGGCATCCAGTATCAGCAGGGGCTCAAGGACCTCCTGCCCGCCTCCGACCTCGTCGAGGGCACGCTGAACTCCACCGAACGCCCACCGGTAAAACGCGCCGACGGCTCCATCATTCGCGACGGCAGCCCCATCCCGCACTTCAACGAAGTGGATGAGTGCGCCGGCCTCGACGGCCTGTTCACCGACCGCGTGCACGCCGCCCTCGGCCAGCCCCGCGCCAACACCCTGCACGACCTGCGTTGGGGTGATTGGGATAAATCCGGCACCACCGACGAATATGTCTGGGTGTTCCTCATCTCCGGCAGCGCCCCCGCCGACCACCACGTCAACGGCTGGGCCGGCTCGGATTCGCACCGCCAGCCCGCGATGTATTTCAAACTCGGCGGCGGCACTCTCCGCGGCATCGCCAAGACCGGCGAGATCGTCTGGAGCCGCGTGTTTGTCGAGAACGGCAAACTCAAGATGGACCTCGGCCGCGCCAAGGTCATCGCCCTGCCGGCGGAGGAAACCGAGCGCCGCTGGAAAGAGACGACCTACCAGTGGCCCATCATGCACGCCGTGACCTACGGCGTGAACCGCGACCAGATGATGGCCCGCCACAAGAGCAACCATATCCAGGTGGCCTACGCGAACAGCGCGAAGGAGGCCGACCTCGCCCTTTACACCAAGGCCGCCCTCGCCGCCGAACTCGGCCTCGAGGTCGCCCTCTGCGGCACCAAGGCCGACGGCAAGGCGTTCTAAAGAACGCCTAACTTATCTAACCACGAAGGGCACGGAGAACACTGAGGGGACACCCAAGCGGATGGTTTGGTTATCTCCTCCTTTTCTCTCCGTGCTCTCCGTGTTCTCCGTGGATAAAACTTCCGATAGAAATCCCCATGTCCCTCGATCCACTCCTGAATCTCTCCCACCAGCTCGGCCGTGAAGAGCGGCGCCTTGCCATCCTCGGCGAAGGCAATACGTCCATGCGCCACGACGCGGAGACCTTTACCGTCAAAGCCTCCGGCTCGAACCTCGCCACCCTGGCCGCCACCGGCACCGCCACCTGCCGCTTCGACAAGCTCCTGCCCTTGCTCGCCGCCGAGGCGATGAGCGACGCCGCCGTGGATGAGGCCCTCTTCGCCGCCCGCATTTCGACCGACATGAAAAAACCCTCGGTCGAGGCCCTCTTCCACGGCTACCTGCTCACCCTGCCGGGCGTGAACTTCGTCGGCCACACCCACCCCATCGCGGTCAACGCTCTGCTCTGCTCCCGCCACGCCGCCACCTTCGCGACCCGCCGCCTGTTCCCCGATGAGATCGTATGCTGCGGGGTCGAGAGCGTGCTCGTGCCCTACACCGACCCCGGCCTGAAGCTTTCCCAAGCCATCAAGACCGCCGTCGAGGCCTACATCCTGCGTGTCTCCCGCCCGCCCCGCGTGATCCTGCTGGAAAACCACGGCCTGATCGCGCTCGGCGCCACCCCCGAGGCCGTCCTCGCCGCGACCCTGATGGCGGTAAAGGCAGCCGAGATCTTCGTCGGCGCCGCCGCCGTCTCGGGGGGCGAACCCCGTTTCCTCACCGCGGCACAGGTGGAGCGCATCGCCGGCCGGCCCGACGAGCACTACCGGCAAAAGGCCCTCGGACTCTGAAGCCAGAAACAGGGGAACGGCCAACTGTAGCCGCGACGCCTCCATTGCCTTTGCCTTTCGCGGCCGAGTGGACTCTCTCTGCGCCCTCCGTGTCCGCCCCGGCCCCCGCCCCCCCACTCCCCTCGCCCACCCGCGAAAAACACAGCGGCGTCTGCCCCGCCGCGCGCGGGGCCGTGCTGGCCGGCCTGCTCCACCGCAGCCCGGCCCCCGTCTGGCTGGTCGTGGCCGATACGCTGCGCGCCGCCGAACAACTCGCCGAGGACACCGCCCTTTTTTATCCGGCCCTAGCCAACACCCCGGCCCGCGCCGCGCTCGACGGCCTGGTGCTGCCCGAATCGCTGGCTGACTCCCGCGACATGGCCGAGGCCTTCGCCGCCTCGGCTGATCGCCAGGCCGTGCTCTCCCGCCTGCGGGCGACCCGCCAGCTCGCCAGCCTCCCGTCCGGCACTCCGCCCCTGGTGGTGTTTACCACCCCCGCCGCCCTGCTCCAACGGGTGCCCGCCCTCGAGGCCTACGCCGCCACCGAACTGACCTTGCGCCGTGGTGAAACCCATCCCTTCGCCGCCCTCGTCGAAAAACTCCGCGCCCTCGACTATGACGCCGAGGCCGTGTGCGAAGCCCCCGGCACCTATGCCGTGCGCGGCGGCATCATCGATCTCTACCCCATCAACGCCACCCAACCCTGCCGCCTCGATTTCTTCGGTGACGAGCTAGAGGAGATCCGCCTGCTCGATGCCGTCACCCAGCGCTCCGGCGACGCACTCGAGAGCCTCACCCTCGCCGCGTCGCCCCGCCTCAGCCTCGCGCCCTCATTGACTGGCCTCGCCCCCTACCTCAGCCCGGCCGCCCGCCTCGTCTTGATCGAACCCGCCAGTCTTGACGCGACTTTCAGCCTCCTCGCCCGGGAAAACCAGGGCCCCGCCGCCAGTCTCGCGCCTCTCCTCGCCCGTGTCGCCGCGCTCGAAGCCATCGCCGACCTCGACGAGGCGGCCGCCCTTTTCGACCAAACGTCCGTGCCCCTGGGCGAGACGACTTGGGACACCGAGAGCCTTGCCCATCACCGGCGCTACCCGTCTGATGATCTCATCGCCCAGGACCGCCTCGCCGCCGAGGAGGCCTCTCGTCGCGATTTCCTTGACCGCCTCGCAGCCTGGGTCCGTGACGGTGCCGCCCTCGCCATAATCACCCCGCGCGATTCCGAGGAAAAACGCATCCGCGAAATCCTCGAAGCCTATCCGGCCGCGAAAAAGCTCCGGCCCGTTTTCCTGCGCGGCCAGGCCAATGAGGGCTTCCGCCTCACCGCCCGCCCCGGAGCGGCGCTGACCCTCGCTGCCGCCGGCCCCGCCGGGCGCAAGCGTGCCGCCGCCGGCCCCGCCCCGGCCCTGATCGTGGTCACGGAGACCGAGCTCTTCGGCCGCCACCGCGTGCGCCGTGCCCCCGCCTCGCGTCGGGCCACCGTGCACCGCGCCCAAGTGGACCAGTTGCTGGACTTCGCCGAACTGGCGGAGGGGGACTTCGTGGTGCACCTCCAGCACGGCGTGGCGCTCTTTCGCGGCATCACCAAACTCGATACCCGCGACGGTCCGCGCGAGGTCATCTCCCTCGAATTCGACGACAGCGTGACCCTCCATGTGCCCTTGCCCGAAGCCCACTTGGTGAGCCGCTACGTCGGGCTCTCCAAGGTCCGCCCCCAGCTCGGACGCATCGGCTCCGACCGCTGGCAAAAAACCCGCGCCCAGGCCGAGCGTGCGACCGTCGATCTCGCCGCCGAGCTGCTCCGCATCCAGGCCGCCCGCGACGCCCAGCCCGGCCTCGCCCTCGCGCCGGACAATGACTGGCAGCGCGAGTTCGAGGGCGCCTTCCCCTTCGCCGAGACCCCCGACCAACTGAAAGCCATCACCGCCACCAAGACCGATCAGGAGCGGGCCCGCCCGATGGACCGGCTCGTGTGCGGTGACGTCGGCTTCGGCAAGACCGAGGTCGCCATCCGCGCCGCGTTTAAAGCCGTCCAATCCGGCAAGCAGGTCGCCATCCTCGTCCCCACCACCATCCTCGCCCAGCAACACCTCAACACCTTCCGCGAACGCATGGCCGGCTACCCGATCGCGGTGGAAATGGTGTCCCGCTTCCGCACCCGCACCGAGGCCAGCCGCATCATCGCCGCCACCGGCACCGGCCAGGTGGACATCCTCATCGGCACCCACCGGTTGCTGAACAAGGACATCTCCTTCAAGGACCTCGGTCTGGTCGTGATCGACGAGGAACAGCGCTTCGGCGTGAAGCACAAGGAACGCCTGAAAGCCCTGCGGGTATCGGTGGACGTGTTATCCATGTCCGCCACGCCCATCCCGCGCACCCTCTACATGGCTATGACCGGCGCGCGCGACATGTCGGTGATCGAGACCCCGCCGACCAACCGCCACCCGATCCAGACCATCGTGAAAACCTACGATGAACAACTGGTGGTGGAGGCCATCCGCCATGAGCTGCGCCGGGGCGGGCAGGTTTTTTACCTGCACAACCGCGTGCAGACCATCGCCCATGTCGCCGCCCGCCTGCGCGAGCTCCTCCCGGAAGTGGATATCGGGGTCGGCCACGGCCAGATGGACGAGGACGAGCTGGAGGAGATGATGACGGCCTTTGTCGCCGGCCGCCACCAGGTGCTCGTCTGCACGACGATCATCGAGACCGGCCTCGATATCCCCAACTGCAACACCATCATCATCGAGGGTGCGGACCGCTTCGGCCTTTCCCAGCTTTACCAGCTGCGCGGACGCGTGGGCCGCTTCAAGCATCAGGCCTACGCCTATCTGCTGCTGCACCGCCACAGCCGGCTGGTGGATATCGCGCGCGAACGGCTCAACGCCCTCCGCACCCACAACCAGCTCGGCGCCGGCTTCCGCATCGCCATGCGGGATCTCGAACTGCGCGGGGCCGGCAACCTGCTCGGCTCGGAGCAATCCGGGCACATCGTCGGCGTGGGGTTTGAACTCTACTGCCAGCTTCTGCGCCAGTCCGTCGCCCGCCTAAAAGGCGATAAACAGGCGGCCGCCATCCGCGCCACGGTGAAGCTCGATTTCGTCTTTGTCGGCGAGGGGGAGTCCGCTCCGCGGACTGCCGCCGGCCAGACGACGGGCATCGCCACCAGCTACCAAGCCATCAAGGCCGCCCACGACGAGGCGGATGGCGCCGCCCCGGTGGCCCGCATCCAAGCCCGGCTGCCCGTGGGCTACATCGGCGAGACCCGTCTGCGTCTCGATTTCTACCGTCGCCTCGCCCTCGCCGGCTCGCCCGGAGCGCTCAAGGAACTCGAGGCCGAGCTGACCGATCGTTTCGGCAAATTCAATTCCGAGGTCCGTGCCCTCCTTCAGGTCACCGGCCTGCGGATCGCGGCCGAGCAAAAGGGTATCGTGAGCGTCGAGACCGACGGCGCGAAGCTGAAGCTCCTGCGCGCGGGCCCCGGTCGCCGGGACGACTATGTGCAGTTGAGCGGCCGGTTCCCCCGGCTGACGGCGGCAAAGCCGCTCGCTCGCCTGGGCGAGATTCTCGTCTATCTGCAAAACCTACCCGCAACCGCCGGTTGATCCGGCGGGCGGGGGACAACGCCGTGTGGTTAAACGAGGTCGAAACGATCCGCGTTCATCACCTTGTTCCAGGCGGCCACGAAATCGTGGACGAACTTAGACTCGGAGCCAGCCTCGGCATAGACCTCGGCCAGCGCGCGGAGCTGAGAGTTCGAGCCAAACACGAGATCCACGCGGGTGGCCGTCCACTTTACGTCGCCGGTGGCGCGGTCGCGCAGCTCGAAGAGTTCCTCGACCGGCGAGGTGGGTTTCACCACATGGGCCATGTCGAGCAGGTGAACGAAAAAGTCATTCGTCAGCGTCTCGGGCCGGGTGGTGAATACGCCGTGCTGGGCCTTGCCGTGGTTAGCATTGAGCACGCGCAGACCGCCGATGAGGACGGTCAACTCCGGCGCGGTCAGGCCAAGCAGCTGGGCTCGGTCGATCAGGAGCTTTTCGGCGGGCAGGGTGAAGCGGGCCTTTTGATAATTGCGGAAGCCGTCGGCGACAGGTTCGAGCACGGCGAAAGAAGCGACATCGGTCTGCTCCGGCGTGGCATCGGTGCGGCCGGGAGTGAAGGGCACGGTGAGCGCGTGACCGGCCTTTTTCGCGGCCTCCTCGATGGCGGCAGCTCCGCCGAGCACGATCAAGTCGGCTAGGGAAACTTTTTTGCCTCCGGTCGCGCTGGCGTTGAACGCAGCCTGGATACCCTCGAGGGTCTTGAGCACCTTGGCGAGGCGGGCGGGTTGGTTGGCCTCCCAATCTTTTTGCGGGGCGAGGCGGATGCGGGCGCCGTTCGCACCCCCGCGTTTATCGGAGCCACGGTAGGTCGAGGCGGAGGCCCAGGCGGTGGAGACGAGCTCGGCGATCGACAGGCCGGAGGCGAGGATGTGCGCCTTAAGGGCGGTCAGGTCGGCGGCGTCCACCAGCGGGTGGTCCACGGCGGGGATGGGGTCTTGCCAGAGCAGGTCCTCGGCGGGCACCTCGGCGCCGAGGTAGAGGGCTTTCGGGCCCATGTCGCGGTGGGTGAGCTTGAACCAGGCGCGGGCAAAGGCATCGGCAAACTGATCCGGGTTCGCGAGGAAGCGGCGGGAAACCTTTTCGTAAGCGGGGTCGACACGCAGGGCGAGGTCGGTGGTGAGCATCGTGGGCAGATGCTTTTTCGTCGCGTCGTAGGCATCGGGCACGGTGGCCTCGGCGCCTTTGGCGACCCACTGGTGAGCGCCGGCGGGGCTCTTCACGAGTTCCCATTCGTAGCGGAAGAGGTTTTCGAAGTAGTTGTTGCTCCAGCGGGTCGGCGTGGTCGTCCAGGTGACCTCAAGACCGCTGGTAATGGTGTCGGCGCCCTTGCCGCTGGCGTAGCTACTCGCCCAACCCAGGCCCTGCTCGGCGATGCCGGCGGCCTCGGGTTCGCGGCCGACGTGGTCGGCGGAGGCGGCACCGTGGGTCTTGCCGAAGGTGTGACCGCCGGCGATGAGGGCGACGGTCTCCTCGTCGTTCATGGCCATGCGGGCAAAGGTCTCGCGGATATCGCGGGCGGAGGCGAGGGGGTCGGGGTGGCCGTTGGGCCCCTCGGGGTTGACGTAGATGAGGCCCATCTGCACGGCGGCGAGCGGTGTCTCCAACTCGCGGTCGCCAGAGTATCGCTTGTCTCCCAGCCAGGCAGTTTCAGAACCCCAGTAGATGTCTTCCTCAGGCTCCCAGACGTCGGCCCGACCGCCGCCGAAGCCGAAGGTTTTGAAGCCCATGGATTCGAGGGCGACGTTGCCGGTGAGGATCATGAGGTCGGCCCAGGATATCTTCTTCCCGTATTTGCGTTTGATCGGCCAGAGCAGGCGGCGGGCCTTGTCGAGATTGGCGTTGTCGGGCCAGCTATTGAGCGGGGCGAAACGCTGCTGGCCGGCGCCCGCGCCGCCGCGACCGTCGGCGGTGCGGTAGGTGCCCGCACTATGCCAGGCCATGCGGATGAAAAACGGACCGTAGTGCCCGAAATCGGCCGGCCACCAGTCCTGTGAATCGGTCATCAAGGCCTCGAGGTCGCGCTTGAGGGCGGAGAGATCGAGCGTCTTGAACTCGGCCGCGTAGTCGAACTCGGTGCCCATGGGGTCGGACAGGGCAGAGTTTTGATGCAGCATCTTCAGATTGAGCTGATTCGGCCACCAATCGCGATTCGAGCGGCCCTCCGCTCCGCCCGGCGCGGGCACGGGCTTGGGCGTGGTGCCATGAAGGTGAGGGAAGGGGCATTTGCCGCCGGTGCTGGAGGGATGGTTTTCCATGATTATATCGAGACCGCGCGAGGATTAAGGAAGGAAGTGGAAGGGGTTAAAAACAGAAGCGCCAGCATACGGGCAGGCGTCCCCAGTGCAAAGAGGGTCAGCCAATTTCTTGTAACAATTTAACCGCAGACGCCGGGAGGTTTCGGGAGGAATCAGATGCCCTGCCCGGGGTCAGCGACGGCTGGGGTGGCATCCTCGGTGGCGACATCCCGTTCGGTAAACGCACCGGCCGGGAAGAGCCGGATATGGCGGAAAACCACCCAGGCCTCGTCGCCCGCGACGAGATGGAGCTCGGCCAGGCGCACCCGCGAAAGCTCGGCGTCGATGGCGTCGCCATTGTCCTCGCGGACCAGCGCGACCCGGCCGGTGTTGCCGGCGGAAAACACGTGCTGCACGCGCACGCGCACGCCGTGCTCGCCGTGATACTCGCGCAGGATGTCCACATCATGCGGGCGGACGTAGAGCACATCCGAGCCGGCGCCCGGCAGAGGATGGGCCTTGGTCGCGAAGCGGTTCACGTTGCCGAGAAACTCGATCACGAAAGGCGAGGCCGGGCGGTCGTAGACCTCTTGCGGGGTCCCGACCTGCTCGATCTTGGCGTTGTTCATGACGATAACCTCGTCGGCGAGTTCGAGGGCCTCCTCTTGGTCGTGGGTGACGAAGAGCGTGGTCACGCCGATCTCGCGCTGAAAGTGGCGCAGCCAACGGCGGAGTTCCTTGCGCACGCGGGCGTCGAGCGCGCCGAAGGGCTCGTCGAGCAGGAGAACCTTGGGCTGGACGGCGAGGGCGCGGGCGAGGGCGATGCGCTGGCGCTGGCCGCCGGAGAGCTGGGCGGGGTAACGCGCGCCGAGGTCGTCGAGCTGGATGAGTTTTAACAGCTCCTTCACCCGGGCGTCGATGGCGGCGCGGTCGGGCCGCTCGCGGCGAGGGCGCACGGTCAGGCCGAAGGCGATGTTTTCCGCCACCGTCATGTGTTTGAAGAGGGCGTAGTGCTGGAAAACGAAGCCGACGCCGCGTTTGCCGGCGGGGACGTCGGTCACGTCCGCGCCGTGGAAATCGATGCGACCGGAGCCGGGGTCGGCAAATTCGAGGCCGGCGATGATGCGCAGCAGCGTGGTCTTGCCCGAGCCGGAGGGGCCGAGCAGGGCGACGAGCTTGCCGGTGGGGATCTCCAGACTGACGTCGGCAAGGGCGGTGTAGGCGCCGAAGGTCTTGGTGAGATTGCGGGCGAGGATGCTCATGGGGAACGTGGCGAGTAGGCAGCGGGACGGAAGCGCAGAGCGGCGGATTTAGGCGTGGCGGCGGGCGTGGGCCCACTCGACGAGGGATTTTAAGACGAGAGTGACAAGAGCGAGCAGGGCCAGGATGGAGGCGGCGGCGAACGCACCGACAAACTGGTATTCGTTGTAGAGAATCTCCACGTGGAGCGGGAGGGTGTTGGTCTCGCCCCGGATGTGACCCGACACCACGGATACGGCGCCGAATTCGCCCATGGCGCGGGCGTTGCAGAGGATGACACCGTAGAAGAGGCCCCACTTGATATTGGGCAGGGTGACTTTCCAAAAGGTCTGCCAGCCGTTTGCGCCCAGGGTGATGGCGGCGTATTCCTCGTCGTTGCCCTGCGTCTGCATCAGCGGGATGAGTTCGCGGGCGATAAAGGGGAAGGTGACAAAGGTGGTCGCGAGCACGATGCCGGGCACGGCGAAGATGATTTTGAAGTCCTGCTCGATCAGCCAAGCTTGCAGCCCGGGAAGCCAAGGCTGCTCGGCGTCGAGGTAGTGGCCATACCAGCCCTGCGCACCAAACAACAGCACGTAGATGAGGCCGGAGATGACGGGCGACACCGCGAAAGGCAGGTCGATGAGGGTGATGAGCAGGCTCTTGCCGGGGAAGGTGAACTTCGCGATGCACCACGCGGCGGCCACGCCGAAGACGAGGTTGGCCGGCACGGCGAGGCCGGCGGTGAGCAGGGTGAGTTTTAACGCGTGCAGGCCGTCGGGGTCGTTCAGCGCGGCGAAATAGGCTCCGATGCCGCGCCGGAAGGCCTCGGCGAACACCGCGACCAGCGGCAGCACGAGAAAAAGGGCAAGAAACCCGAGCGCGACGGCGGTGAGCGTGTAGCGCAGCCAAAGCGCGTCACGGGTGGCGAGCGGGCGGGTCGTGGAGCCGGCGGAGCGGGAGAGGGAGGAGACGGCGGAGGCCATGGTCAGGGTGCGGAGGCCTCAGACGGCGTGGTGGCGGCGGCTCCATTTTTGGAGCAGGTTGATCACCAGAAGCATCAGGAAGGAGGCGCCGAGCATGACGACGGCGATGGCGGTGGCTCCGGCGTAGTCGTATTGTTCCAGCTTGGTGATGATGAGCAGCGGGGTGATTTCGGTGCGCATAGGCATGTTGCCCGAGATGAAAACAACCGAGCCGTATTCGCCGAGGGCGCGGGCGAAGGCCATGGCGAAGCCGGTCAGGAGCGCGGGAACCAGCTGGGGGAAAATCACCCGCCGCAGGGTTTGCCAGCGGTTGGCGCCGAGGCTGGCCGAGGCCTCCTCGAACTCGGGCTCCAACTCCTCGATGATGGGCTGGAGGGTGCGGACCACGAAGGGCAGGCCGATGAAGGTGAGCGCGATGAAGATGCCGATCTCGGTGAAGGCGATCTTCACGCCGTAGGGCGCGACGAGGGCGCCGATCCAGCCGTTGGGCGCGTAGAGGGCGGTCAACGCGATGCCGGCGACGGCGGTGGGCAGGGCGAAGGGCAGATCCACCAGGGCGTCCACGATGCGGCGACCCGGGAAGGGGTAGCGGACGAGGACCCAGGCGACGACCAAACCGAAGACGCAGTTGACCGACGCGGCGGCGAGGGAGGCGAGGAAACTGATGCGATAGGAAGCGACCACGCGCGGACTGGCGACGGCGGTCCAGAAGTCGTCCCACGACATCCCGAGCGTCTTGATAAACGCGGCCGAAAGCGGCAGCAGCACGATCAGGCTCAGGTAGGTGAGCGTGAGACCGAGCGACAATCCGAAGCCGGGTATGACGGAGCGGTGGGAGCGGGACATGAGGGGTGGAAGGGGAGACAGAAAGAGTCGCGACGACGCGGGGAGGGTGTCGAGCGTCGTCGCACTCCAGGCGGCTTAGTTCTTCAGGTAGATCTGGTCGAAGAAGCCACCGTCATCGAAGTGCGCCTTCTGCGCCTTCGCCCAGCCGCCGAAGGCCTGGTCGATGGTGAACAGCTCCACCTTCGTGAACTGGCTGGCGTATTTGGCGGCGGCGGCGGGATCGATGGGCCGGTAGAAGTGTTTGCCGGCGAGGTCCTGACCCTCGGGGGAATAGAGATACTCGAGGTAGGCCTTGGCGACCTCGGCGGTGCCTTTGCGCTTGGCGACCTTGTCCACCACCGCGACGGGCGGCTCGGCGAGGATGCTGAGCGAGGGAACCACGATCTCAAACTGGTCGGCGCCGAACTCCTTCACCGCGAGGAAGGCCTCGTTTTCCCAGGACAGGAATACGTCGCCGATACCGCGCTGCACGAAGGTCGTGGTGGCGCCGCGCGCACCGGAGTCGAGCACGGGGACGTTCTTGTAGAGTTTCGCGACGAAGGCCTTGGCGGCGTCGTCGGAGCCTAGCTGGCGCTTGGCGAATTCCCAGGCGGCGAGATAGTTCCAGCGGGCGCCGCCGGAGGTCTTCGGGTTGGGGGTGATGATGGCGACGCCGGGCTTCACGAGGTCGTCCCAGTCCTTGATGCCCTTGGGGTTTCCCTTGCGGACGAGGAACACGATGGTGGAGGTGTAGGGGGCGGAGTTGTGCGGGAAGCGCGTCTGCCAGTCGGCGGGGAGGGCGCCGGCGTTTTTCGCGATGGCGTCGATGTCGCCGGCGAGGGCGAGGGTAACGACATCGGCGCGGAGGCCGTCGATCACGGAGCGGGCCTGTTTGCCGGAGCCGCCGTGGGACTGTTTTACGACGACGTCATCGCCGGTCTTGGTTTTCCAGTGGGCGGCGAAGGCGGCGTTGTATTCGACGTAGAGCTCGCGGGTCGGATCGTAGGACACATTGAGCAGCTCGATGCTCTTGGCGGCGGCGGAACCAGCAAGGGCGAGCGCGGCGAGGGCGGCGGAGGCCAGGCGGGGGAGGTGGGAAAAGTTCATGGGAAAAATACGGTCGGGTGAAAACAAGGGAAGTAGAGGGCGGGGTTTAGAAGGAGAGCTGCACGCGGCTGAGGACGGCGTTCTCGTTCTCAAAGTCGGCGGTGGAGGCGTCGGCTTCCTGGAACTCGGAATGCTCGAAATTGAGCGAAGCCTTCACGTTGCGGTTGAGATACCAGTTCACGCCAAGCGAGTAGGCGTCGATGCGCTGCGCCTGGGTATTACGGTTGGCGAAGTCGCCAGTGCCGGCGCCCGCGAAGGCGGCCTCGTCGACCGAGAGCTGGCTCAGGCGGGCGGCGATTTCCCACGCGCCCCAGGTGCCGGCCTCGAAGTTGAAATCCTGGGCGGGCTTGGGGTTGGTGCTGTAGCCGGTGTCCTCGCCGGTGAGGACGTAGTTTACGTTCACGGCCCAGGCGCGGTTGGTCAGGTCGGCGCGCTTGCTGGCGGGGGTGATGGTGGTGGTGTTGACCAGTTCCTGGGCCGACTCGGTGTAGGAGGCGAGGAGACCAAACGGCCCCCGGTAAAAATAGGCCTGCGGGGAGATGCGGTCATGCGAGCCGTCGGGGCGCACATTGGCATCGTAGCTGAAGAAATTGACCAAGGCGTTGCTGGTATAGGGACGGATGGCGCCGGTGCCGACCTCGCGGGTGCCGGTGCTGTAGGCGAAGCCGAGGCCGAGGCCCTTGAGGAAGGAATCCTGGTCGTTCTTGAAGGGGTGGGTGAAGAGGCGGACGACGGTGTCCTTGCCGTCATTGCCGCCGGACTCGGTCTCGAGGCTGGAGCCGTCGCTGGCGCCGTCGAGATAGGCGGCCTGGTAGCTGAGGCGGCCGGTCAGGAAATCGCCGTAAAGCTGGACGCCGGTATCGCGATTCGGCCCGAGCAAGGTCGGGAAGGAACGCTCAATGAAGAGCAGGTTGGTCTGGGAGACGAGGCGCTCGAGGTCGAAGGGCGACTTGGCCTTGCCGAAGAGGGCGGTGAACGCATCGGAGTGCTTGTAGGTCGCGTAGGCGTCGAGCAGTTGCACCTGGTTGTTGGCCAGATCGAACATCAGGCGGTAACCGTATTTCTCGGCGACGGTGCCCTCGAAGCTGGGGCGGATGCGGCGGAGCACAAAGGCGTCGGGGGTGTCGATGCCGGCGTCCTTGTCCTCGAAATAGTAGCGTCCGTCGGCGTGGATGGTGGCGCGAATGCGGAGGGAGTATTTTTTATCCGGCGAGGTCAGGCTGAAGCCCTTGGCGTCGGCGTTGACCACGGGAGTCTTCGCGACGGCGGCGGTGGCGGCCTCGTCCTTCAGCTCGGCGTTGCGCTCGAGCACGCGGAGTTTTTGGTCGAGCTGGCGGATCTGTTCGCGGAGCGCGGCGATGTCGTCGGACGACGCGGCCGGCGCGGTCTGGGCCCGGCCGGGAAGCGGCGCGAGAACGAGGGTGGTGAGCGCGGCGGCGGACGCGGCGGCGCGAAGGGATTTCATGCTCGGGGAGGGTTCAGATGGTGTAGTCGGGGAGCAGCTGGGAGAGCAGGCCCTCGACCGGGGCGAGGCGGCGGGGCACGGCGGCGCGGTTGGCGCGACGGGATGCCACGGTGGACTTGACGGGTTTACCGCGGACGGCGGGGCGCGGGGCGGAAAAGGGGAGCGGCAGCGAGTCGCGGCGGAGTTTACGGAGCGTCACCTCCACCACGTCAGCCAACGTGTAGCGATCGAGGATGCCGGCGATGGCGTTGCGCACGTCGAGCATCAGCATGCGCAGGCCGCAGTGCTCCTCGTCGGGGCAGCTGCACTTTTCATACGCGGTGTGGCTCACGCAGCCGATGGGCGCGAGCGGACCGTCGATCAAGCGCACGACCGAGCCGATCGTGATCTCGGAGGCAGGCCGGGCGATATGGTAACCACCGAACTTGCCCCGCTGGGCGACCACGATGCCGGCGGTCTTGAGCTCCTGCATGATCTGCTCGAGGAACTTGGCCGGGATGGACTCCTTGGCCGAAAGCTCGGTGACCTGCACGAGCTCCCGCCCCACCTCGGCGGCGATACCGAGATCGATCAGGGCGCGGAGCGCGTATTCACCTTTTTTGGAGAGCTTCATGCGGGGATTTAATCCCTACAAAAAGAGTAGGATTAAAATCCGCAAGCCGATTTTCCTACAAATTTGATAGGGTATAGAAATCAGAGCGAAATCCGTAAACCGTCGTAGGCAAACCCAACTCCTACAGGCAGATGTATAGCCGCATCGCGCTGGGCGACGGCGTGGGTCAAATGCGTGAGATAGGTTTGGCGGGGATTGATATCGGCCGCCGCGGCGAGGGCTTCGGGGATACTCTGGTGGGTCGGGTGCGGGGTAGGCCTCAGTCCGTCGAGAAGAAGCAAATCGACGCCGCGGGCGAGGTCGCGGGCGGCGGGCGGCACGGTTTTGCAATCGGTGTAGTAGGCGAAACGGCGCCCCGACCCGGCCTCGGTGAAAACCAAGCCGAGCGTCTCGACCCGGCCATGCGGTAGCAGGGTGGACTCGATCACGCCCTCGGGCAACTCCAGCCGCGCGGAGAGAAGGCGAAGGTCGAAGCGGGCGTAGCCGTCGGGCACTTCGCCGCGCGATTTGAGCGCGTAGGGATAGATGGCCCGCACCCTCTCCTCCCCTTCCGCCTGGCAATACACCGGCAGCGTTCCGTCGTTGCGCAGGTCGCAGTAACGCCGGAGATCGTCCATGCCGAGGATGTGGTCGGCGTGTCCGTGGGTGAGGATAAAAAGGTCGATGGACGGGATGGCCTCGCGCAACACTTGGACGCGAAACTCCGGCGTTGCGTCGATCTGGATACGGAGACCATTCATCACCACATGCACGGAGGCGCGCGTGCGCCGGTCACGCGGGTCGGACGAACGGCAGACCGCGCAATCGCAGGCGATCATGGGAACGCCATGAGAGGTGCCGGAGCCGAGAACGATGATTTCCATGCGGGGTGGACAGATCGCCAAAACCCCAACAGCGGCGCCACGGTAAAATGACCCGAACAAGGTATTTATTCGAGGCGAGCCAACTCGGCGGCAGCCAGCCAAAGGGTGGCCTAATACCAAACGCTGATAACATTAAGACTTTAACCACGGATTCCCCGGTTTGGCACGGATCGAACTCTTTTTTTATCCGTGATTATCCGAGCGATCCGTGGTCCAAAATCCGGGGAGTATCGTCTATAGGTAATCAGCCCTCAGTATTAAACCGCCAGGGCTCTGGATCGACGAAGCGCATGGTCCCTCCCTAGACTTAACCGGTATCGTCCAGTTGCTTGGGACACGTCGAGGCGACTTGTCAGCACCTTACCGGTGGGGCCCCGCTCAAAATACTCTCCTAATATTCCTTCGCATGGTCCGCACCGAATTGCGCTCGCCATTTCATCGCGCTGCTCCGCCGTTTAACTGCATGACCTTGGGTTAAGGGCAGAAAATATGCTAAGGAGCTATTCCCCCTGCATAAATTAATGTGATTGGGTCAGACGCACGGCCACCCTAAATTGACGCCAAAACCAAAGCACTATCGGGTGAAACCCGTTCGCTAGACTTGGAAGCATGCTTAAATCCGCGAAAATGCCTTATTCCCGGTAAATATTAGATTTAGCAACTACTACATTTAACGCGATCGGCGCCTTAGACTGTAGAAACCAAACGCCGCCAGACCAAATAGTGAAGCCAAAGAGGCTGGTTCAGGTATTGTAGGACCCGTTGGGTCTGTAGGATCGGTAGGATCCGTTGGGTCTGTAGGACCTGTAGGACCCGTTGGACCTGTTGGACCCGTTGGACCTGTTGGACCTGTTGTGGAAGAAAAAGACGCCACACCCGTTTCTGTTCCCCCTACAAAATCGGCTGATATCGTGAAGGTTAAACTAACGCTCAATGCAGTATCTGTAGCCGGGCGGTTGGAAGGTTGCTGAAAATAAACATTGGCGCCGCCTTGAAAGGAAAATACGTGGCCTGACTCCAGATTACTGAAAGTTAAATTATTGGAATAGTTTACAGAAGAACCAGTCAGAGCTTTCACGCCAGTCATCATTAATACCACCCCAGTATTACTCGGAAGGAATTCGGCCCTTCCAACCTGAACACCATAATCCGGACTGGAAGACACCGACCCCGTAAGTTGACCGTTGATCCTCAAACTGGCGGTCGGTGCCGCTGAATCCAAACTATAACCATCAGGAATAGGGGCACCCCAATTTAAAACAAGGCTGATAGGCCCAAACAAGGAAAGGTTACCAGCAAAATAATCCGGGGCGGGATTAGTATTTCCCGGCCAATTCCTCGAAAAAGACGAAGATACAGTCCTATTATTTCCATCCAAACTAAAAGTATACGGGATAAAAATAGTGTCAGCTCTTAGCCCTACAAAGACCCAAGGAAGCAGAACAAGAAAGCGCAATTTATAAAACATGAGAATTACAGTAAATGGAAGAATGAATCAGTCAACCCATAAACGGGGGGTAAGCCACCTACTGAAATATTTTACAAATATTTCAATCAAACGCTGATAACATTAAGACTTTAACCACGGATTCCCCGGTTTGGCACGGATCGAACTCTTTATATCCGTGATTATCCGAGCGATCCGTGGTCAAAAATCCGGGGAGTATCGTCTATAGGTAACCAGCCCTCAGTATTAAATGAATATTAATGGCCGATGACGGGCAGGTCCTCCTCCACACACCCGCATACGCGGGGATCAGATCGAGAAATCGCCGCGGCCGCTCAGTTCGTGCAGGCCGCATTCCCGTTTTAGGCCACCGAAACGCGTTTCCTCCTCGGCCTGGCCGGGCTGGAGCGGGGCGCTACTGTGCCAGTCTCCAACCGAGACATAACCCTGTTCCCAGAGCGGATGGTAGGGCAGATCGTGCGCGGTGAGGTAGCGGTGCACCGCGCGGTTGTCCCAGTCGAGGATGGGATGGATTTTCGTGACCTTGTTCTGGTTCTTGACGATGGCGAGGGCCTCGCGGGTCGAGGCCTGGGAGCGGCGCAGGCCGGCGAGCCAAGCGGTGGCGCCGAGATCCCGCACGGCGCGTTCCATGGGCTCGACCTTGTTGTCGAAGTTGTAGGCCTTCAGCCCCTCCAGCCCCTGCTGCCAACGTTTGCCATGCAAGGCTTCCTGACGGGCGGCGGTAACCAAGGGATTATAGGTGTGCAGGTTGAGTTGCAGACGGGCGGTCAATTCCGCCGCGAAACGGTAGGTTTCGGGAAAATGGTAGCCGGTGTCGATGAACACCACAGGCAGTCGCGGCGCCACTTGCGTAGCGAGGTGCAGCATCACGGCGGATTGGATGCCAAAGCTGGTGGAGAGGATAAGACCATCCCCGAACTCCTTGACCGCCCATTGGATACGCTCCGCGGCGGTGGCGGTGGAAAGATCGACGGGCAACGTGGCACTCAACTGCATTGGCGCAACCTTACTTACTTTACCAACAAAGTAAAGTTTCCAGAATGAGCGGGTCCTGAGCTGGCCTTAGGGTCCTGTCACGCAGATTCCCTTCAGAAGGAAAGGGCCGCCCAAAGACACAGATAGCGCGCAATCAAACCCGGTGATTCAGGCACCTGCCTTTTGGCCTCACTTGAGGCTTTTTGCGGACATCACCCAGTTTGGTTGGTTCAAACTTCTTCGATGACGAGCCCTAGGGTGATGGCTAGACGCCCTCTTTTTCGAGAAAGCGGCGCACCGGGCCGTTGATGAGCAGGCGCAAGGCGGCGTAGGCCGCGCGGCGGACCGGCGGCAAATGCTTAGTGTAAAGAGCGTTGAACTCGATCACTGGGATGGCGCCACGGTGGCGTTTAAAGGCGCCGGCGCCGGAGCTGTAGTTGAGCACGCGGCCGGCGGCGGCGGTTTCTTGGAGCAGGCGGGCGACGAGGAGCCGGTAGAGGCCGAGCGTGGGCGGCTGCGAGGTATCGTGGCCAAAGAAAGGCGTGGTGGCGACGCCGTCGGCCATGAAGCACCCGCAGACGCCATCGAGGCGGCCGGAGACGTGGCGCAGGCCGCGAAAATCCAGCCAGCGTTCGCGCAGGGCGCGACGGACAAACTCAACCGTGTAAGCGGGATTGAGCGGCGAGTGTTTGTCGAGGTAGAGCAGGCGGTAGAGCTCGGCGATGCGGGGCGCGTCTTCCTCGGTGAAATCCTCGGCCAGGCAGAGGCGGTGGGTGGTCTGGCGGGCGAGGGTTTTGAGATCGGTTTTGACGTTGTAGCGGGTCAAAAACTCAGGGCGGCGACCGTCAAAGAGGTAGATCTGGCGGGCGGTGAAGAGGTCGTAGCCGGCGGCGGTAAACCGATCCGGCAAATGCGGGTCGAGGTAGGGGTGAAGGTTGCGCACCAGGATGGCATGGCCGGGGTGCAGGCGGACGAGCTCGGCGGTGATCTCAGGGGCCGCGGGGGCGATTCCGGGACTATGGAGGTTGGTGGAGAGCAGCCAGCTGCTCCATTGCACGGTGCGATCGACCCGGGCGAGGCGGGCGAGGCCATCGAAAAGCGTAAACCCGGCGCGGGCGGCGCGGCGCAGCGCAGGCGAAGGCACGAGGTCGAGCTCGGCGCGGGGGTAGCCGACGTAGTGGCTGTGCAACGAGGCCGGGTAAGCCTCGGCCCGAGGCCGGTCACCAAGAGTGACGGGCCAGACCCGGCCCTCGTGCGCGATCAAGCCGGCGCGGACTTGGATGTTCGCCACCAGCGCAGTCGGGCCAGCGGCGAGCAGAGCCCGCCAGTAGGACGCATTTTCCGTGGCGCCGTCGGTGCAGGCGGCGAGGGCGTCAGCCCCCCAGAGCAGGCGCGGACGGTCGCAGGCGGTTGGCGTCATCCGACGAGGTCGGCGATGTAGAAGCTGCCGTAGGTGTGGACGCGGTCGCGGGCGTGACAAGCGTGCGCGGTGGCGGTGTCGTAGCGGAGGATGTCGCCCATTCGCGTCGGCCGGCCGCCGCGTTGCACGACGAGGGGATCGACGAAATCTACCTCGAAGCCTCCGCTGCGCCAGAGCAGGCGCGCACCGGGCCGGGCGCGGTCCACGATGGCCTGCCACTCGGCAGCGAGCAGGTCGGGATGCTCGTGGCTGAGCCAGTCCATGTGATCGAGCAGGACAAAACGCGAGAGGGTGCCATCGTGACCGCGCAGGAAGGAGGCGACATCGGTGGTGTGCACGTGGATGCGGTCAGCCAGGCCCGCCTTGAGCCGGGAAAAATGCTCGGGACGCAGATAGTTTGGACAACACTCGCGGCTGTAGCGGCCGTAGAGGTAAAGGTGCCAGAAGTAGTTCTCGTGCGCGGGCAGACGGGTGAAGACGGCCTCGACGCAGTCCTCCATAAAGTCGGCCATGCCCATGCCACAGGTTTTTTCCAGATGATCGCGCTGGGCCTTCGGGATACCGAGAGCGCTCAGGGCGAGATCGGTCTCGAGCAAGCGCTTGAGGGAACCGCGGAAAAAGCGCGGCTTGATCGACCGTTCGTAAATCTCCTTCTGCTCGGCCAGGCTGGAGACATGGAAAAGGCGCTTAGCGTCGTCGTAAAAGCCCGCCAGGCGGAAGTAGCCGGTAAGGATACGGCCGAAGTGGCCGGTCGTGCCACGGTGGTAAAAGGAATCACCCGGGCTGGAGCGGGCAAAGTAGTTCTGGCGGTCATCCCAATAGGCCCGGGCCGACTCGGAGAGCTCGGCGCGCAGATGGCGGCGATACCAGGAAGAAAACTCCCGGTGCCCGCCGTGGCCGAAGATCTCGAAAAAAGGCTCAAAATCGAGACGGCGGATGCCGGCGAGCTTGAGCTCGAGCAGGGCGTTTTGACGGAAATTCATATCCACCGCATGGATGCTGCGCGGGCCGTCGAGGGCGTAGTCGAGGGCGTTGCACCCGGCGGAAGTGATCATGACCAGATCGTCCTCGGCGGTGAGGCGCATGACCTCGCGATCGAGCCGGGGGTCTTCCCAGCAGGTATTATACACCAGGCAGTTACCATGGACGCCGGTGAAAATCCACCGCGCGATGGCGGAGGAAATCGCGTCGATCGGCCCCTTCCGCGACGTGGCGCGGGAGGCCGGGGCGACCGGAGGCAGACCGGGAGCGAGGGAATTTGGGTGCGGATCGGGGGCGAGGGCGGCCGGAGTCATGGACACAAAGGCCGATTGATGCTGTTGCAATCGTTACGGCAACCTTGGGAAAACAACGTTTAGGTTACGGGAAACCGTCGCGACCAAAGCGAACGAGGCCGGACGCTTCATCCCAATACCAACGGCTGATTACCTTTAGGACTAAAAGCGCACGAATTTTAACTACGGATCACCCCGCTAATCAGGGATATACCCAACCCAAACGATACCCATCTGGGAAACCCAGGGGTAAAGTCATCATGTTTTCCCCGATTGGTTTAAGCCACTCGATCTCGATTTCGGGTGTGATTACGGAAAACAGAGGCTCAGCAAGTTGCAGAACAGAAAGCCCCATCTATAAGCTCGCCATACTCCGGCGTTTCGTTAGCAGAAAACGTCATGCGGCAGCCGAGCCAAAACGCCTCCCGATCCGCCCCCCACCCCGGTCGCCGTGATAATGCGGCGCACCGTCTCCTTCGCTTTAAGCTCTCCGCTGGCAGTCTGCTCAATGAACTTAGAAGAAGCCCTAATTCCTAAAAAGTCCACATTATTACGTTTAGGCCAAGCTAAGCCTGACCTAATCAGACAACTTTCCGACTAAACAACGTTCGGCATAAAAACATGGACTATTTACTCATCGTCGCACTGAGTGCAATTCCAGCAACAATCGCAGCCTTGTTGATGAAGCCGAATCCCATTCGCTATTTATATTTAGCGGCAATCACCGGATTCATCTTTGCGCTCGCCGCAATCGATATTCCAGAATTTATCAGACAATTAGACGCTATCATGGCGAGCCCAGAATCACTATGGGGATGGGCGATATGGTTTGTGGCGTTTATGATTCCATCAGCAGGCATCACATTTTTGGCAGAGTTGGGAATCGGAGGCTGCAAGTTGATGAGGAAAAAGGATGTGTAGGAGCATTTAACTCGAATCACGGAAATTAGATAATCAGAACTCAAAAATGGCCGAACAAATCACTAGAGCGAAGCCGGTTGCTTGTCACGTCTCGTGCTTACGCACGAGCCGCGCCAAGCAACCGGCTCGCTCAGTTCTAACGTTAGGCAGAATCGAACCAAACCATGAGCGAAACACTAATTGCCGCCTATCTTGGAATAGGCGGAACCATATTCGGCGTAATAATCGGGTCAGTATTGACCTCCTACCTAAACCAAAAAGCGCAGCAAGATGCCTTAAGAGTCCAGAAAGCGTTACAAGAAAGGTTGGCTGCACAAACTGAGGCGATGTTGCAGCGACAGCATAACGAATGGAAAGAGAAGGTTGATAACCTTTGGGTAAAGATAAACGGTAGGCTCCAAACTCACGCCTCAAGTATCGGGAATGCGATACGTGGAGAGCAGCCACCAGAATGGCCACGATAACTGGAGATACGAGAAGAACGAAAAATATGCCTAACAATGCGATGGAGGTAACGCCTATGCCTGTCACGCCCCATGCTAACGCATGTGTCGCGCCAGTCATAGCCGCACCTCATCTTTGACGTTAGGCAAAACCAAAACCAATATTTTCCAGTCATGAAGAAGTTATCATTAATCATTACAATTTCGTTATTAGCTTTATTATTAAGCTCGTGTGAAGCACCACCTCTAGACGATAATCAAGCTCAATCTGATCTGGATAAAATCACTGATAATATATCGAGTATATCGAAAATTGGAGATCTCGATCTTCGCCTCTCGAAGTATGACCAATTATCACGAAGTCTAGGAATCGAAACCGAGCAAACTAAACAATACGGAAAATGGAGACATACAATAGATAAGTCACCACTCGATGATTCAACCGAGTGGAATTTGTTTTTAAAGTCAGATACGGAATTGAGTTCTAAAGATGAAGCGAGAGCGAAAATGTTAGATGCCTTTGAAGACAGTATTTACTTTAAAAAAGGTGATTTAGAGGATAAAGCCGATACGTTGCCGCATTATTATAACGCAGAAGGTTCAATCTCTATGAAAATTGCAAGAGGGAAAATGAAGCATTTTCAACTTAATATTAATATTCCACTAAAAGACAAAATTCGTTTTAATGCAAGCGGAATAAAATTACCTGCCTTTATTCGTTTAGATAATGAAACCCCAATTGAAACCCAAATTTTTCTAAAATACGGGGAGGTGAAGTTGGATGCTTTCGCAGAACAAATGTTTTTTAAGGCATTATCCGAAGCTAAAGTCATAAAATTATTCATAAAAGAACCAGGAGCTGATCGCGAGAGATACGCCCAAGTATACTTTACATCAACTGGATATTCAGAAATTATAAGTCTATCGATGGTTGCAAGATCAGCAGATTATGTAAATTATAATGTAACCGATAATCAACGTGAAATAATCCAAATCGTCATGCCAAAAGGGGGAGTTGTTACTCAAGAACTCCACAAAGAATTTTGGCGAACAATTCCGGTTCAAGACCAAGATCAGATTGGCCATTTTTTTGAGCGTTACATAGAATCGAATTTTACAAATGGCATTGAATTTATGGAAGAAGCATGGCGGTCTGCGAATATTTCACTACATTGCGGGAAGCCAGTTGCAACATTACGTTTTCTCGAACTTAAAGAGAAAGTTATTAAAGACGCTGAAGAAAATTGCGGCTTTCCCAAAGGAACCCGTGACTACTATTCGTTCATATCCTCATTTCGGAAACAGTTCAATAAGTCATATGATAATGCTATTACCATAATACGCTGCGCTGCTGCACGTAAACCTATGCAGACCGAATTTAAGGGTGAGATTGAAATTACCGAAGAGACAATCGAAAATGCACTTGCTGCTAGCGAAGGAGTTAAAGAGCGCTTACTCAAGCTTACAAACCCACGGTGGCAGTAATTTTGTAATATGATACTTTTTATAGCTATTGGTCTAGCGCTTCCGGTTGTGATAGTTGGCGCAATATTTAAGAACACCAAAGCCGTCATTTTTGCCGCTGTGATAATGGCTGGAGTAGGACTCGCAACTGGAAATCCACATTTTATTATGACGGATTTGATCGCGGTAGGTTTAGCCACTTTCATCGCATTCCAATTTTGCGATACGAGTGCAAACTCGAAATCCCAAAGCAACACAAAAAGTTTTGTTTACACCCCTGAAGTTAAGACCACGGTTACAACGAATAACCGAAATCTTGATTATAGTATATTAAAACGTGATATTTCAGATCAAGAAGATGATTTATTGAGAAAGCACCTTTCGTTTTATGAAGACCTAGAATTGGGGATTAGAAAACCGGAATCCGATGCACAGCATCACTTCCTTGCGGTTATTAAAGGAAAAGCTACCCCGCGAACGGCACACGAAGTAGCATTCTTAAAGCACATTAAACGCAGACAGAAATCAACCCAATAATATTATGGCTAGCCTACTAGGCTCCTTATTTGGAGCCCTATTCGATCCTATAACCTTGATTTTTTCTTACGTTTTTACGCGCAGGATTTCTAATTTGTTTCTAGCAGCGATCCTCAGTGCGATCCCTGGATTCTTAATACTAGGATTGCTACTTCCGCGATTAGGTGAAACACTCAAGACTAGTCAAATACTTGGTGTGCCCTTTGCTTCACTGTTTTGGAGTGCTGTCTTTCTCTATTTTAAGAAAAGTAATACGGAAAAATACAAAAAATGAGCCTAACAAGGCAGTGGAGCCAACGAGCATGGCTGTCACATTTCGTGCCCCGAGCAGCACGAAATGCGCCAGCCATGCTCGCGGCTCACTTTGAACGTTAGGCAGAAATAAAACCATGACAGACCGGGATAAAGAAGAGACCATTGCCCACGACGATATAAACGAGGCGTTTAGAACGGGAGCTATATTCAACGCGAGCAATGCAGACTCAGAAAGATATATTGGCGCACTTGGTAGCATAAATATATTGAATGACCCTGTAAGGTTTAAGGCCATAGTTCGCGCACTAGCTATAAACCATATTCAGATGGCTAGAACGCTTCGTGGTATTGAGAAAACAATGATAGCACTGAACACAGCTAACGCTGAATCTCAGAGGAAAATGAATTATCTGACATGGGCAGCGATAGCATTGGCTGTAATTCAAGCAATAGCGGCAATTCTCCCGTTATTTTCCAAAAATCCAGTTCCTTAGCCACGGTGTATTTGCCGTAATCGACAACAGACCGACTATAAAGACAATCCACGGAAGAACAGAAGCAGAATTCATGAGCCTAACCATGCGATGCAGCCAAGACGTATGCTTGTCACAGTTCATGCTTTTCCTCCCTTCGGTCGGGCATGATCTGCGCCAAGCACACGTCTGGCTGATCTTTGACGTTAGGCAGAAACAAACCAATGAAATTCCCGGACTGGCTAGTTGACCCTACGCGAGGCACCAAGAAGGAAATTGCATCTCTCTTCTCCGGGCGCATGAATCTTCCTGACTCCGAATACTACTCCCGGTTTTACAGCAGCTCAAATATATCGCTGGATATTGTCGCTCGGATTCGGAATGTGTTCGCAGCTCAAATAGGCGAGGAGTTCCGATTACTTTACCCGGATGATGATTGGACGAAGGAGTTTCAGATTATTTGGAAGCTCGATTCGATGGGCAATGTAGAAATGCATTTGGCCCTTGAATCGGAGTTTAAGATAGCCATATCAGAGCAAGAGTCCGCTAGCATGACTTGCATCCGCAAGGTTTCAGAAATAATAAATGAAAAGAAAAACAGAGCCTAACCAGGCAGTAGAGCCAACGACCATACATGTCACGAATTGTGCTGACGCACACTTCGCGCCATGTATGGTCGCGGCTCACTTTTGACGTTAGGCAGATTCGGAATTGAAAAACCACCGGAACCCGTTTCGCTATCTGCACTATGAGCCTTATCGAACTTGAGCGAGAAGTCCAAAATCTTAGCCCTGCGGAACTTAGTGCGTTCACTCGCTGGCTCGACGATTATGCTGGGGCACAGTGGGATGATCAGCTTGAGAAGCATGTGGCCGCCGGTAAACTCGCAAAGCTCCTTACGAAGGTTGATGCGGAATTCGAAGCCGGAAAGTGCAAGGAATTGTGAAGCATTTCGCGTCACCGGATTTCTGGTTTCATTATAGGCTTC
>CAMCZZ010000019.1 GCA_945888375.1 Akkermansia muciniphila
AGCATCTGCTCGCGCGCGTCGCTCATCTTCTCTACTTTCTTCTTCTGTCGGGTCATGGTCGGTTCCTTGTTCGTTTGTGGTTTAGGTTTGGTCACCAAAACCACCCTTCCATGACCCGACCTTTTGCTGAACTTTTAAGACACTACCGCTCTCTTTCCGCTAACCAGCCCGGCCCGTCGCGAAAGCGGGCTTGGCTTGGTCCGCTCCGCCGCGTAACACCGCGCGCCGACGCCGGCACCCCGGCCCGGCCGCCGCATGTCCCGCCTCTCCTTCACCCTCGAAAAAACCGCGCCCGCCTCCAAGGCCCGCGCCGCCCGCTTCCGCACCGCCCACGGCGAGGTCCGCACTCCCGTCTTCATGCCGGTGGGCACCCAGGCCACGGTAAAAAACATGACCGTCGAGGGCCTGCGCACCCTCGACGCCCAGGTGCTGCTGGCCAACACCTACCACCTGCTGCTGCGCCCCGGACCCGAGGTGTTTAAGAAATTCGGCGGCATCCACCGCTTCATGAACTGGGACCGTCCGGTGCTGACCGACTCCGGTGGTTTTCAGATTTTCTCGCTCCCGGATTCCCGGCAAATGACCGAGGAGGGCGCCCGCTTCCGCAGCTACGTCGATGGCGAGCTGTGTTTCCTCTCCCCCGAGACCAGCATCGAGATGCAGCGTGCCATCGGCAGCGACATCATGATGGTGCTCGACCAGTGCATCCCCTCCACCGCACCGCACGCCGAGACCGAGGCCGCCATGCACCTGACCCATCGCTGGGCCGAGCGCTCCCTGCGCGCCCGCGGCGACTCCCCCCAGGCCCTCTTCGGCATCGTTCAGGGCGCCTGCCACCCCGACCTGCGGAAACGCAGCGCCGAGTTCCTCCGCGCCCTGCCCTTCGACGGTCTCGCCATCGGCGGGCTCGCCGTCGGCGAAACCCACGCCGAGCGTTACGATTTTACCGATCTGGTCACCGGCTACCTCCCGGAAAACCTGCCCCGCTACCTCATGGGCGTGGGCACACCGCTCGACATCCTTGAAGCGGTGCACCGCGGCGTGGACATGTTTGACTGCATCATCCCCTCGCAACTCGCCCAGCGCGGCACGGCCTTTACCTCCCACGGCAAGATCCACTGCCGCCGGGCCGTGTATAAGTTTTCCGAGGAACCGCTCGACGCCCGGTGCGGTTGCCATACCTGCCGCAACCACCCCCGCGCCTATATCCACCACCTGATCAAGAGCGACGAGACCCTCGGTTGGCAGTTGCTCGCGCACCACAACATCGCGTTTTACCAGCGCCTGATGGCCGAAATCCGCGCGGCTATTTTTGACGGCACTTTCGCCGCCTACCACGCCAGGCAACGCCTAGAACTTTCGCGCGACGACGAGGCCAATCCGCCCGTGCACCCCGCCCCGGCCAAAATCCGCCGCGCACCCCGCTTGGGCGATTACGAGATCCAGACTTCGCCGCAGGGCTTTTCCAGCATCCGCCAGGTCAGCTCGGGCGAAGTCATGCACTCGGTATCCGCCCCCGCCGACGAGGCCGAACGGCTCTACGTCGCGCAATCCCGCCTGGGCGAACGCCTCCGCCGCCCCGCCGACACCGAGACCTACCCGCTGGTGCTCTGGGACGTCGGCCTCGGCGCCGCCTCCAATGCCATGGGCGCGCTCCAGCGCGCCGAGGCTGAACTCGCCGCTGCCGGCGCGACCGGCACACGCCCCCTGCACCTCGTGAGCTTCGAGCGCGACCTCGACCCGCTCGAGCTCGCCGCGCGGCACGCCTCGCACTTCCCCCACTTGCGCCACCGCGCGCCCCACACGCTGCTCCGCACGGGGCACTGGCGCCGCGAGGACGGGCAGATCGAGTGGCACCTTTTACGGGGGGATTTCCTTGATCTTTTCGAGTCCGCACCCGCGCCGGATATCGTTTTTTACGACCCCTTTTCGAGCAAGACCGACACCGCGCTCTGGCAGGCCGCAGTGTTTGCCCGCCTCCACTGCCACTGCCGGCCCCGCCCCGCAGCGCTCTATACCTACTCGGCGGGCACCGGCGTGCGCGCCGCACTGCTGCACGCGGGGTTTTTCGTGGCCGAAGGCGTCGGCACCGGCCCCAAAGCTGCCACCACCATCGCCTACACCACTCGACCCGATGGCGTGGAGGCCACGCGCCTGCTCGGGCCGGATTGGCTCGTGCGCTGGCGACGCAGCGGCTCGAAATTCCCAGCCGACCTGGCACCAGAAGGCCATCCCGACTTCGAACGCACGATCGAGCAGCACCCCCAATTCGCAAAGCCGGCCGGCGATAAAGGCGTCACCGGCTGATCACTCCGGTCTTGCGGTTGTTGGCCGGATTCTGGTCGGTCAGCCCGGCCGGCGTGACGAGTTGAAACCGCACCGTCAACTCGCCCGCACTCGTGAACGCGGTCCGATCGAGCGGCACCTCCACTCCTGCGGACGCACCGGGCGCCAGCGCGGGCACGGCATAGCCTGAAAGCTCGCCGCCCGTGCTCGCCTCGAGGGCCAGCCCGGCGACCGTTTGCGCGCCCTGGTTTTGCACGACGACCGTGACCGTTTCCCGCGCGGGGTCATAACTTTGGCTGGTGATCGCCGGATCCACCCGTCTCGTATCCGCCCGGGCGAGTGCCCAGCCGAGATTGACGCTGCCGTTGCCATAATCGGGGTCGGCGCCGGCCTCGCCACCGTCGTTGGCATGCGTGGTGAGGATGTCAGCCGCCTGGAGCGGGGTAAGGCCGGGGGCTTGAGATAACACCGCCGCGATCGCCCCTGCCACCACAGGTGCGCTGGCCGAGGTGCCGCTGAAACCCACCCGCGTGCCACCGAGTCCAGCGGTCTGCACCGCGTAGCCGGGCGCGGTGAGTTGCAGACTCGCGCCGGAGTTGGAGAAAATCGCCTGCCGCCCAGCTGCGTCCACCGCCCCGACCGAGACCACCCCGGGATAGGCGGCGGGCCAGGCAAGCCGGGCCGCTTGGTCGTTACCGCTCGAAGCTACCACGGCCACCCCGGCGGCGAGCGCATAGTCCACGGCATCGCCGAGCACGGCGTTGGTGGCATAACCTCCGAGGCTGATGTTAATGACCTGCACCCCGGCGTCCACCGCTGCAAAAATGCCCTGAGCAAGGGCGAAAGCATCGCTGGCCCCGTCCGCCCCCGTCACCCGGATGCTCAGCAGACCCGCCCCCGGAGCCACCCCCCGGGCATCCGCCGAAGCCCCGGCCGCCAACGCAGCCACCGCCGTGCCGTGCCGGGCAGCGTCGCCACCGGCGAGCACGCCGTAACCGACATCCAAATACCTGAGCCGGGCCCCGAAGGTGACGTCGGCGGCGCTGCCACCATCGAGCACGGCGATGGTCACGCCCGTGCCCCAGCCCGAGTTGTCACCCTCGACTCCGAGTGCAGCGAGTAACCCGGCCCCGACCGGCACTCCGATCCGCGCCGCGCGCTCCTCAAGCGGAGGCGGATCGGCCGCCAAAATTGGATTGATGGTGACACCGGCGTAATCTTCGCCGCGGGAGCCCAGTTCGGCAACGAAAGCGGCATAATCGACTACCCGCACGCGCACGGCATTCAGCGCGTCGAGCCGGCCCAACACCGCGCAGCCGGCCGCGGCGGCGCGGCCCAGGAAGGCCCGGCGCAAGGCCTCATCCTTGAACGTCAAAACCGCCTCGTCCGCCCGGGCATCGGCGCGGTTAAATTTTTGGCGAAGCACGGCCGCAAAGGCCTCCCGATCGTCGGCGTCGAGTTCGTGCAGCGAGAATTCCAGCTCATCTTGGGAAGACGCCAAGGGCGGGATGACGCGGGCAGAGGTTGCGCCCGGCAATTGCGGCGGCCGGCGCCCAAACGCACAGCCGCGCAAACCCAACACCGCCAAGCTGGCAACCAGCAGGGCCGAAAGCGCGAGGCCGGGGGGAGGGGTGCGTTTCATCGGGTGAGGCGGTGAGCTCGAAGCCTGGAAGACGGCACCGTGAACGGAAAGACGTTATCCAGGGCCTTGCAGTTACCCCCAGCCAAGAGATAAGCACGGAAATCGCGCTTATCCCGGCGGAATACCGCACAAGCTTTTGAGTCGACGAGTCGGTGCGGAGTCCCCGGCCTGCACTTGGAAGGTGCTGCCCGCAGGTGACGCGGCGAGGCGGCGGTTAGCAGGTTTTCCCCGACGACCCGCCATAAGCCCGGTATCCGAATTCAGTTAGCTTGGACCCTGTCTATGCTCGTCCAGCCAACGTAGCGAGTTGCTCCACAACATCTCGCAGGCGCCTGGTCTGGGCGCTCAACTCTTCCGCCGAACTAGCCGTGCGCTCGGAAGAGGCGGCGTTTTCCTGAGTTACCTGATCCACTTGAGTCACGGCACCACCGATTTGGGAAATGCCTACGCTTTGCTCCTGGCTAGATGTGGCAATGGACGAAATCAATTCATCGACTTGCCGCACTTGGTCCAAAATAAGCGCAAACGTCGCCTCAGCCGTATCTCCTAAACGTCGGCCCTCGGCGCCTCGACTTACGGATTGTTCAATCAGCGAGGTCGATTCACGGGCCGCTTCGGAGGCTCGACGGGCCGGGGCACGCACCTCGTCGGCGACGACCGCAAAGCCGCTACCCGCATCGCCAGCCCGCGCGGCTTCTACCGCTGCATTCAGTGCCAGGATATTCGTTTGAAATGCGATCTCGTCGATCGTTTTGACGATACGCCCTACCCCAGCGGAAGATTCCGCCAGCGCAGCCAAGGCGAGATTCAGCTTACGGATTTGATCGGCCCCATCCTCGGCCGCGCGGCGCGTGCGCCCGGCCACAGTCTTGGCTTCACCGGCGCTTTCGGAATTTTTACCGGACATGGACCCCATTTCTTGCAAGGTCGCACTGGTTTCTTCCAAGGCCGCAGCCTGCTTACTGGTTCCATCCGCCAGGCCATGGCTGGCTGAAGCCACCTCCGACGCCGCCGAATTGGTGTCTTCTGCAATCGTAGAAAGCTCTCCAGCGGAGGCACGTATCCTGCCGAGTAAACTGGAGGTCCGGACCGCCACCAAAAGGGAGAGGATGCCGCCCAGGATGACCGCGCCTACAAGCAGGGCCACAACTAGACGAGTTGCGGTTTTATTGCGCTCCACCGTGGTGGCATATTCCTCTGCGGCCACCCGCAACTGTAAATCGCATAGCTGGGTGATTTTTTCAGTGACCGGATCTATCACACTATACAATTCGCCGTCATAGGCATCCAAAAGACCTTTGGCAGTGTCATTTTGGCGCTGCTTTAAAAAGGTGAGCAATTTTTCAATCGCCGCATTCGCCGGAACATACATCTCAGTTAGTTCCCCAACCATCTTCTTCTCCTCTTCCGTTAAGGTCGTGGCGAGGTAAGCATTCCAATTTTTAGTGATGCGCTCCTGTGCTATATTAACACCCTCACTGACTTGACTGCCTTTAAATAGACCAGCATTACCTTTATTCACGGCATCGATGATAAAAACCGCATAATCATCAGATATACATTTGAGCTGTTGCAGGGGAACAACGCGGTCTTGATAAACAGTAGCCAATCCTTGCTCCGCACTACGCAAGGCATAGAGGCCTTTGTATCCAATAACACCAGCCATAACCGTCACAATTAAAGTCGGCAAAACATACTTCACCAAACCCGACAAGTTTTTAAAAAAATTGCGTGAATTCATATTTTATAATTTAATTAATCTAAACCATCGTTGAGGTTTTATAGAAAGAGTTGGCGTCGCGTCGGGGGTAGCGAAAATGAAAAAACAAGTGGAATTGAACTATCCAAAGTAGTCATGAAATTAACTCATGGACGCATCGTCACAAATCGATGACGACTTTAGGTCTTGAGCTGAAAATCTCGAATTCCGCCCTGAAGACCTCTTTCCTTTGCAAGTGTCTGCCATAAATCAATTTACGAGAAAAAAATTGTCCAGAAGAGCAAAGCATCCATCACACCACCAAAAAAACGCAAATTGCCCCCCCACCGGCCAGCACCTTGCCGCACTCGGTGAAGCCGGGCACCCGGGACAAGGCGATTTCCGGTTGGTTGGGAGATCTAGTCCCACCAAGGAGTCAGGACCAAATCGCGCTTCGGTTTAAATAGAGAGACGCCAAAGCACTTAAAAGGGACGATCCTCTTGGGGCAAGCCATGGAGCGATGACGAACACTCGCGAGAGAAAAACCGGCATCCCCAAAGTTGCCTTCAAACTGGTCTGGAGCCAACGAGACAAGTCAATAAAAGGCAGCGGCTTATTTAGCCGGAGCAGGCGGACCGGCGTAAAAAGGGGCGAGGGTCTGAAGATGACCTTGCACAATGGATGAGATCGTGGCGCCGGGAAGGGCCCCCTTGTGCAGTTCGAAAATCGCGACCAACAGGGCGAGTTCTATATCTACCTTACGCGGACTGACCGCTTTCATCTCGCGTAAAATTTCCAGTGCCTTTTTTTCGGCCTGTTTATAATCGATAAAATTACGATCGGATGGCTCGGCGCTCATCAATAAAAGATTAAAGGGAACGTGTTCGCAAATCTTACCCGCCAAACAAAGGGAAACGTCTGAACCTTAGCTGGAGAGCCCGGTTTTCTTTAAGCTTTCCTCGTGACGAATATCCTGAGCCTCGCTCAAAAATACCGTCTCCTCCGCGATGTTAGTGGCGTGATCGGCGATACGTTCCAAACCTTTGCTAATGAACATCAACTCGAGGGCACGAGTAATGGTGCCCGGTTGTTCCACCATAAAGCTGCTGAGTTCCCGATAAAGTTGGCGGTTTATGGTATCAACCTCCATGTCACGTTTGACAACAGCTATGGCCTTCTCCTTGTCGGCATGGATAAAGCAATCGAGGGCCGCCCGAAGCATCTCGATAGAGATAGTGCCCATGCGAGGAATGTCCACGTAAGGCTTGAGCGGAGGTTCACTCGCGAGTCGAATAGCGCGTTTGGCAATATTGGTCGCCTCGTCGCCAACGCGTTCGAGGTCATGCGATGCCTTCATCCCGACAATCACCAACCGAAGCTCGGTCGCGACCGGAGCGCGAAGGTTCATATACCGAATAGCCTCTGTATCGATGGCTTTTTCCAAATCATCCAATTCATCATCGGCCGCGATAACCCGCTCGGCTAATTTCACATCACCGGTCACCAGCGCCTGGAGCGCATCACGCACTTGGCGCACCGCCACTTCGCCCATACGCAGCAAATCCGAGCGGAAGGTTTCTAATTCAGAATCAAAATAACGTTTCATGGCGGCAGGGAAAATTTCAGGTAGTGAGTAGCGGGCAGCGGGTAGTGGCCAGCGGAAAATGGGTGCGGCGATTCGAGATGCACGCTACTCACTACCCGCTGCTCGCTACATTTATCGGTTTGTCATCAACCAAAGCGACCCGAGACGTAAGCTTCAGTCTGGGGATTCTTGGGATTCATAAAAATATTATGGGTGGCGTCGAATTCGATGAGTTTGCCCATATAGAAAAAAGCCGTGCGATCCGAACAGCGCGCGGCCTGCTGCATGGAGTGCGTAACGATGATGATGGTAAACTGTTTCTTCAATTCGTGGATCAACTCCTCCACCTTCGCCGTGGCAATAGGATCAAGGGCGGAGCAGGGCTCGTCCATCAGGATGACCTCAGGCTCCACCGCGATGGTGCGGGCAATACAAAGACGCTGCTGCTGGCCGCCCGAAAGCCCCAGACCGGACTCATGGAGGCGGTCCTTCACTTCATCCCAAAGGGCGGCCCCGCGGAGGGACTTTTCCACCACCTCGTCTAGCTTGGTCTTGCTTTTCACGCCCTGAATGCGAAGGCCGTAAATGATGTTTTCGTAAATCGATTTGGGGAAAGGATTGGATTTCTGAAAAACCATACCCACGCGCTTACGCAACTCAATAGGGTCCACCGAGGGGCCGTAGATATCAATATCGCGTATCTTGATCGCGCCGCGCTTGACGGCAGTGCCATCGATCAAATCGTTCATGCGGTTCAGACAGCGCAACAGGGTCGATTTACCACATCCGGAGGGCCCGATGAAGGCGGTGACACGACGATCGGGAATCTCGATGTTAATATCAAAGAGCGCCTGTTTAGCACCGTAGTAGAAATCCAGATTTCTGACATCAATCAACGTGGGGACGGGTTCCGCATCGTCTTTTGGCGTGGCCCGGAGGGGCATCGCAAGCGAGCGTGTAGGCGCGGCGGCGGCGGGAGATGTGTTTTCCATAAACGCGACGGAGGAAGGAGAGCTGGGCGAAGAAGAGATTGAGGAAGAAGACATGCGGTAAAACGACAAACCGGTCACCACTGATAACGACCGCGAAGTTTATTGCGAAGCAGGATGGAGCTTCCGGCGATCAGAGCGACGAGCCCCAAGAATACAAAAGCCGTGCCGTATTGCACGCCTTGGGTGTATTCGTTTTGGGGTATTTTGGAGGAAACGACATAGATATGATAAGGTAAGGCCATCACGCCTTGGAAAAAGAAATCACCGAACTTGGAGACCTCCCAAGGCAGTTTGTCGCGCACCACATAGGCGGCGGTAAACATGATCGGCGCCGTCTCCCCCGCGACGCGAGCGATGCCCAAAATGGAAGAGGTGAGAATGCCGGGCAACGCGTAAGGGAGCACATTTTTACGAATGGTCTGCCATTTGGTCGCTCCCAGCGCGAGGGAGCCTTCGCGAAAGCCCTTGGGCACCGCCTTTAACGCTTCCTCGGAGGCCGTAATAACCACCGGTAATACCATGAACGCCAAGGTAAACCAGCCCGCCATCAGGGAGACATTCCAATCAAAAAAGAGCACAAACATCGCGAAGCCAAAGAGACCGAAAACGATGGAAGGCACCCCCGCTAGATTAAGAATGGCGAGCCGGATAAAACGCACAAACACACTGTCGCGGGCGTATTCACTGAGGAAAATCGCCGAGGAAACCCCCAGGAGAAGCGCAATCGTCATTGCACCCAAAACCAGCAACACCGTGCCCACGATACAGGGCCAAATACCACCGGCAGCGTAAACATAACTAGCTGCCTTGAACTCTGGCACAGGCCGACCCTCGGCCGTGGCCCGAGCGGTCTCGGCCTCACGGTAGCTCCGATACTCTTTATCGCCCATCTCTCGCTTTACCCCATCCTGCTCAAACACATAAAGGCTCTCCGGCGCCTCAAAAAGAAAGGTGTTAGTAACATACGGAAACTGCTCAAGGCTGCGAAATGAGTTGGTAACCGCCGGCAACCCCTTGAGGCAGATGTTTCCAATCACAAATACACCCGACAATAATATGGCATAGGTGGCAGCGCGAAAGACCCAAGCGATGGTGCTCTCGCAGCGACGCTGAAACCCGCGACGCGGGGCAAAAGAATGAGGAAGGGCTGTCATGACGAGCGTGGCACTTAGCCGATGGAAACCTTGTATTTACGCACAATTTTCTGAGCAAAATAATTGAGAATCAACGCGATAAAGAACAGGAGCAAACCCACAACGAAAAGCGCGCGATAATGAATGCCACCCGGTTCAACCTCGCCCATCTCTTGGGCAATTATACCTGTCATGGTATGGACCGGTTGGGTGACGACCCCGAGCCCGGCGGTAAAATCAGGGATGGCGATCCGGTTGCCCGCACAGAGCAAAACCACCATCGTCTCGCCGATCACTCGGCCAAGCCCAAGGAGAATAGCGGAAACGATACCGGATAAAGAAGCCGGCACGATAATACGAATGATAGTCTGTAAACGGCTCGCGCCTAGGGCGTAAGATGCTTCCTTAAAGGCCCTCGGAACGTTGTTAATCGCATCCTCGGCCAAAGTAAAAATTGTCGGCACGGCGATGAGACCGAGCAAGCAACCCGCAGTAAGCGCGTTGAGACGCTCGGCGAACGGAAAACCCGGCACCCAGGAGAGAAACGACCACCCCGAAGCGATGCGTAAAAATTCGCCCAACACCGCGATTCCAAAAAAACCCAAAACCACCGAAGGGATGGCTGAGATAAATTCGATAGCCGGCTTAATCACGCGCTGCTCAACCGGTGAGGCAAGCTGGTTCACATAGATGGCTGCCCCCACGCCGAGCGGAACCGCCAAAACCAAGGCAATCAACGACACCAACATCGAACCGGCAATCAAGGGCATAGCCCCATACCAATCCTGCCAAAAACTCGCCGTCAGCCACTGACGACCGAAGATAAAGGCACTGAAGGATTGCGACAGGGGCACCGGAACGGTCGCATCCCAAGACTGCATGGAGGCCAAGGTCTCCGGAAAAGAGGCGATGAACGCCCGGGTAAGTTCCTGAAAGCGCCCCAGACGTGCCGACAGTTCAGGATCAGGCAGGGCCGGAGGAGCTGCGACTAACTCCTCCAAGGATTTGGAGAAGCTCGCACTTGCCTCCGCATAAGCCGGCAAAGTGGAGGTAATGACCGCGACTTCGACCGGAAAATCAATCGGTAAAATCTCCACTGCCGCGGCTTCATCCTTCTTACCGGCGGCCAGTAACTGGCGGCGTTTTTCGGCTAAGTTCTGGTTTTCCAAATGGCGTGCCTTGATGTCCGTCGCGAGTTCGCTCAGCTCAGACAATTGCTCACGAATGGATGCGGATGCCCGCGCAAAGCGTTCTGCATAAAGATCAAATTCCTTTAAACGGGCACTGGCCTCTTTGGCCGGCAAGCCGACTTGCACCGTATAATATTGGTGAGTGCGGAGTCTTACATCCGCGAGATAACGCGACAGGGCGGCGTGGTCTTTTTCCTGCTGACGCCCCAGATCGACATACTCCAATCCCGCCAGCCGGTAAATGGTGATGTTATCCCGATTCTGTCCAAAGAAACTCGAACCCTCACGAAAGAGGAAAAAAGTAATCAGCCCCAGAATGATAACCGCCACCAGGGCGTTTCCACCGAAAAACCATTGGATGCACTCATCCCAGGTTAAACCCAAGAACTGGGTTCGCTCCTTTTGTATTCGAAAAGAAGTTGCGGTGGAATCAACGACAGACGTCTCAGTGGACTCGGGCGGCATACGATGAAGGGCGATTGGAAAAAGGGCGCGCCGGAGGCGGCGCCTAAAAAGCGAGAGGGCTGCCCGACCTTGCGTCAAGCAGCCCTCTGTTACGGTCAGGTGTCCGGCTGAAACTAGTTGGCTACCGGAATGAAACCGACCTTTTCCACAATTTTCTGACCGACCGGACCGAGCGTAAATTCGATGAATTTAGCGGCATCTCCGGCCGGTTCACCGTTGGTGTAATAATAGGTGGGGCGAGCGTAAGGGTAGGATTTGGACCAAATCTCTTCTTGGGTGGGCAGATGGCCGTCAATGGAGGTAACATGAATACCGGGCTCTTTGAGGTAGGCCAGGCCCACATAACCAATTCCGTTGGGATTACCCGCCACCTCAGAGACAATTTGCTCGTTACCCGCGAGTTTCTGGGAGGAGACCGCGTAGTCCTTCTTGCTCATGGCCAGCTCCTTCCAATCCGAATAGGTGCCAGAGGAAGTGTTGCGGGTGTAAACCGAGATCGCCCCGGCCGTGCCACCGACTGCCGACCAATCAGTCACCTCGCCGGTGAAAATCTGCTCCACTTGAGTCTTCGTCAACTGCTTGAGGGGATTGTTCAGATGCACAATCACCGCCATTCCGTCGTAGCAAACAATCGTGGACTTCAAGGCGATGCCCTTGGCGGAGGCAGCTGAAATCTCCGTCGCCTTGGCCTTGCGCGAAGACATGGCGATATCCGCCGTGCCGCTGGAGATCGCCGTGATCCCGGTGGTCGACCCTTCCGCAGCAATCTCAAACGAGAAACTGGGATTGGACGCTTTAAATTCCTCCGCCAGCGTCGGAACGAGCTTAGCACCGAGTGTATCGGAACCTTTGATCACCAGCTTTTGAGCCGACAAGTTAACTACGGACGCAAAGGTCGCGAGTGCGATAAGAAGAGGTTTTTTCATGAGACTGGAGAGAATCTAGAAAGGTGATTTACGGCACAAGGTCAGCCATCTAGGTGTTACTTTCATGTGACGCGAAAATACGTGTCATAACATTTTTAAACCGCTAAAGTTTATCAGCCTTTGGACGACAAAGGGGCACACCAGCAAAAGCTATTTACCCACGAGTTCGTCGACGACGGGATGAGGAAAACGCCGGCTTGGTGTGATCGCATAAAAGGTTTCGCGGAGCTCGGGCATAAGATGGGTTTCCACCAGTTCACCTCGCTCAATTTCATCGCGCACGACCACTGGCGGCACCAGCGCCAGCCCGCCGCCTTCTCGCGCCAGCAAACGCAGCATGGCCATGTCATCCACCTCCGCAATCACCCGCGGACGCACCCTTGCCGCCGCAAGCAAACGATCGAAACCCGCGCGTGTGTTGCTCTCCAGACTCGGCAAGATCACCGGCACGTCCCCGAAACCCGCGGGAAACTTAAGCCGACGCTTTTTCCAATGTGGCACGCCCACCAGCGAGACCGCTTGCTCCGCAAGGAGATGATTTTGCCAGGGTGTGCCCACATCCCGCCGGAAGGCCTGGTCGGACAACACCATATCCACCTGATGGGTGTGTAGCATCACCATGAGTTCGCGCAAAGCGCCCGAACGCACCACCAGCTCGACTGACTCCCGGCCAAGCACAGGCCGCAGAAACTCGATTAAAAAATTTCGCGAAAGGGTCGCCACCGCGCCCACCCGGAGGATCTGCCGACCGCCGCGGGGTCGGTGCTGCATCAAATCCATCAACTCCTCGCCGGTCCGCCCGATCGTCTCCGCATACTCCAGTGCCAGACGCCCTGCTTCGGTCAGGGCCAGCCCGCCTCGTTCCCGGGTAAACAAGGCATGCCCCAGGCTCTGCTCCAGCTGCTTCAGTTGAATGCTCAGCGCCGGCGTGGAAAGGTTCAGTTTCTCGGCCGCGCGCGTCAGACTGAGCTCGCGCGCGATCACCCGGAAATACCGCAGATGGTGATAATTTAAAAACGGCATCGCGACCATTTAGGTTAATTTTAATTTAACTCCAAGTTTCAAAACCTGTAATCGGCTAAAAGGCATACCTGGATTAATATCCAGACCTCCACCGTATGCATCCTGCCGATCTCGCCGCCAACCTGCTGTCCCCGCCTATCCTGCTTTTTCTGCTCGGCTTAGCCGCCACGCTTCTGCGCAGCGACTTGGAGATTCCGCCCGCAGCCGCGAAAACGCTTTCGTTGTTCCTTCTCTTTGCCATCGGCTTCAAGGGCGGTGTTTCCCTGGCCCAGAGCGGGCTCGGTGCCGGGGTTATCGCCACACTAGGCGCGGCCGCCCTGGCCTCCGTGGCGGTGCCGCTATGGACATTTTTCGCCCTGCGCCGTCGCCTAGGCGCGGCCAACGCCGCCGGCCTCGCGGCAACCTACGGTTCGGTCAGCGCGGTGACTTTCATCACTGCGACCGGCTACCTTACCCTTCACGAAATCCCCTATTCCGGCCACTTGGTCGCGGCGATGGCCTTGATGGAATCCCCGGCGATTCTCGTGGGCGTGATACTCGCGCGACGGTTCGCTTCCCCCGGCGCACCCGGTGCCCCCCGGCCCATGATTGACTGGCGCCACCTTGGACGGGACGCCTTGCTCAATGGCTCCGTCTTCCTGCTGCTCGGCAGCCTGCTGATCGGCTTCGTATGCGGGCCGGTCCGCGCCGCGCCCCTGAAACCTTTCATCGATACCCTTTTTCCCGGCCTGCTCGCCCTGTTTCTACTCGATTTGGGTATCCTCGCCGGCCGCCGCCTCGGCGACCTGCGGAGCTTGGGGGCACCCATCGCCGCGTTCGCGTTTATCGCCCCCCTGATCAACGCCACTCTGGGCCTAGCCCTGGCCGCGTTGCTGGGCCTGTCGCGCGGGGACGCTTTTTTGCTCATCACCCTTTGCGCCAGTGCGAGCTACATCGCCGTGCCCGCCGCACTCCGCATCGCCCTGCCGGAGGCTAACCCAGGCATCTATGTAACGCTATCGCTCGCGTTGACCTTTCCCTTTAACATCCTGTTGGGCCTGCCGCTTTATGCGGCGGCGGTCTCCGTGCTGCCCGGCATCTAAGCAACGCCTCAGCCGCTCAAAAACGCCCCGACCGCCGCACAAAATTCCGCCCGCGTCTCCATGTGCGGGTTGTGTCCCGCCGTCGCGATCGTCTCGATACGCGCCTTCGGAAACCGCGCCAGGATACCCGGCAGGTCGGCGTCCTCAACATAACGCGACCGTCCGCCCCGCAAAAACAGTGCGGGCCCCGCAAAACCCTCGCCCGCCGCCAGGGGGTTTGCTTCCAACGCGGGCAACGCTGCGGTGAGCGTCGGCAGGTTGACGAGCCAGCGCCACCCGCCCGCCGCATCCTGTTCCAGATTGGTCGTGAGAAATTTCCGCATGCCCCAATCCGGCACCCTCCCCTCCATTTTCAACTCCGCCTCGCCTCGCGAACGCAATTCGGCCAGACACAATTCATTCATCGCGGCGAATTCCGCCCGGTGGCCGTGCGAGAGGTAGGCCTTGGGCGCGATATCCACCACCACCAAACGCCCCACCCGCTCCGGATGCCGGCAGGCCAGCGCCAGGGCGACCTTGCCGCCCAGACTGTGCCCCATGAGATCGACCGGGCCAGATAAGTTGACCGCCAGCCAAGCCAGGACATCCGCGACCAGCGCATCGTAGTCCATGCGGTCGCTCCAAGGCGATTTACCGTGATTGCGCAAATCCAGCGCCCGCACCGCCCGGCCACCCGCCGCCCCGGCCAGACCCACGCCCGCGCTCTGCCAGTTGCGGCCCGAACCGAGCAAGCCGTGCAGCAGCACCAAGGGCCGCCCTGAACCGCCCAATTCACGCACAAATAAATTAACCGTGTGGTCAGCCATGACCGAGAACCCAAAACGCCCGCCCCTCCCGCGCGCAATCTCCGCTTTGTATGCCATGCGAGGTCCCCCTCGGGTCGCCAGGCCCAGACCCTCGGTCTGGGATTGTCACCATGGCCGGGGCCTCTGCACGCTGAAGCCGTTTCCCCCTCGCGCATCCGTCCTCCGCCTCCCCATGAAATTCGTTTTCCCGTTCTGGTCCGCTGCCCTGCTCGGGCTCGCCACCGCCCTGACCGCCGAACCGATCAAAGTCGGCGAGATTGCCTCCCTCACTGGCAAGGAAGCCGCCTTCGGCCAATCCTCACACAAAGGCACCGTGCTCGCGGTGGAACAACTTAACGCCAACGGCGGCGTGCTCGGCCGCCCTTTGGAGCTCCTGTCCGAGGACAACCAGTCCAAGTCCGGCGAATCCGCCACCGTCGCCCGCAAACTTTTATCCCGGGCAAAAGTCGTCGCCCTGCTCGGTGAGGTCGCCTCCAGCCGCTCGCTGGAAATGGCCCCCATCGCGCAGCGCGCCAGAATCCCGATGATCTCGCCTTCCTCGACCAACCCGAAGGTTACCGAGGTCGGCGACTACATTTTCCGCGTGTGCTTCATCGACCCCTTCCAAGGCACGGTGATGGCGAAGTTCGCCAGGGAAACCTTGAAAGCCCGCCGCGTGGCCGTTCTCACTTCCGTCTCCTCCGCCTATTCGGTCGGACTGGCCAAGTATTTTAAAGAACGCTTCGCCGCCGACGGCGGGGAAATCGCGCTGGAGCAGAAATTCGCGGAGGGCGACAAGGACTTCAAAGCCCAGCTCACCGCCGTTCGCGCCGCCGGCGTGGACGCCATCTTTGTGCCTGGTTACTACACCGAGGCCGCCCTGATCTCCCGTCAGGCCCGCGAACTCGGCCTCACCCTCCCGCTCTTCGGCGGCGATGGCTGGGAAGCCCCGCAGTTGATCGAGATCGGCGGCCAGGCCGTTGAGGGCACCTATTACTCGACCCACTACTCGCCCGAAGACACGGCGCCCGCCGTGCAGGCCTTCGTCGCCGCCTTCCGCGCCCGCTGGAACGGCGAGACGCCCGACGCCATGGCCGCCCTCGGCTACGATTCCGCATTCGTCCTGGCCGACGCCATCAAGCGCGCCGGCTCCACCGAAGGCCCTGCCCTGCGCGACGCCCTCGCCGCGACCACGGGTTTCGCCGGCGTCACCGGCACGACCAACATGGACCCCGCCCGCAACGCCTCCAAGTCCGCCGTGATCGTCACAATCAAGGGCGGCCAGTTTAAGTTTGTGCAGAGCGTAGCCCCCTGATCTGCCGGCCTCCCCGCTCTTGACTGAATTTCTCCAACAGCTGGTCAACGGACTCTCCCTCGGCGCGATCTACGCGCTCCTCGCCCTGGGCTACACCATGGTCTACGGCGTCCTGCGGTTCATCAACTTTGCCCACTCGGACGTGTTCATGGTCGGCGCGTTTGCCGGCCTATATCTCGCTCCGCTTGCCCCCGGCGGTTCCATTCTGGGCGGACTGCTGGTCGTCAGCGGCGCGATGCTCGCCTCCGCTCTGCTCGGGGTCACCATCGAGCGACTCGCCTACCGCCCGCTGCGCCAGGCCCCCACTCTGAACGTCCTGATCACCGCGATCGGCGTGTCTTGCCTGCTCCAGTCGGCGGGGCAATTGATCTTCGGCGCCGCCCCGCGCTCCTTCCCGGTCATTTTCCCGGCCCGCGCGCTGTCCGTCGGCGGCCTGGATTTCTCCAGCAATCAGGTGGTCGTGCTGGTTTCCGCCGCCGCCCTCGTAGTCGGGCTGCGCCTGATCGTCTTCCACACCCGCATGGGCGCGGCCCTGCGGGCTGTCTCGCAAAACCCCCGCGCCGCCCGGCTAATGGGCATCGATAACGACGTGGTGATCCGCTTCACCTTCGCCCTCGGGTCCGCCCTCGCCGGGGCCGGCGGCGTGCTCTATGCGGTCAACTATCCCACCATCGACCCGCTCATGGGCGTGCTACCCGGACTGAAAGCCTTTGTCGCCGCCATCTTGGGCGGGATCGGCAGCATACCGGGAGCCGCCCTCGGGGGCCTCCTGCTTGGCCTCGTGGAGACCTTTGTCGGCGGCAGTGCATACTCGACCTATAAAGACGCCATCGCCTTCGCCCTGCTCATCCTCTTCCTGCTCTTCCGACCAGCCGGTCTGCTCGGCAAGGCCCGCGTCGAAAAAGTCTGATGCGAAACCATATCTTAAAAGAAATGGGTAAAGCTATATTGAGGAAAATCAGCCGCCGCCCGCCACCCGTTTCCCGGCCTTTCCCTTAAACCTCCCCCCAGCCTTCCAAATTCGCTCTTCCGCATCCCGGCAAATGCGCCACCCGTTTTTCTCTCTCCTTCTCGCCCTCGTCCTCGGCGGCATCGTATCCGCCCTGAGCGATCGCATCGACCCCTACAACCTCGACGTGCTGATCGGGGTCGGGATCAATGTTGTGCTGGCGGTGTCGCTCAACCTCATCGCCGGCCACACCGGACAGTTTTCCCTCGGGCACGCCGGATTCATGGCGGTGGGCGCCTATGCCGCGGCCGCCGTGACGATTTTTCTCGGCCCCCGCCTGCTGGGCGACGCCGCTGCGCCCGGCGGCCTGGCCGAGAACGCCCTGTTCGGCGGCGCCCTGCTAGCCGGTGGGCTGGCCGCCGCCGCCACCGGGCTGCTCGTCGGCATCCCCTCCCTCCGCCTGCGGGGCGACTACCTCGCGCTCGTCACGCTGGGCTTCGGCGAAATCATCCGCGTGCTGCTGCAGAACTTCGAACCCCTCGGCGGGGCCCTCGGCCTCAACGGCATCCCGGCCTACACCACCGTGGCCTGGGTCGTGACGGCTGGCGCCGCGACCATTTTCACCGTCGGCTGCCTCGTGCGCTCGAGCTACGGACTGGGTTTCCTCGCGGTGCGCGACGACGAGATCGCCGCGTCCGCCGCCGGGCTCGACCCCGCCCGCTACAAGGTCGTGGCCTTCACCGTCGGCGCGTTTTTCGCCGGTATCGCAGGGGGCCTGTTCGGGCATTTCAAGATGACCATCACGCCTTCGGGCTTCGATTTTTCCCGCAGCATCGAGATCGTCGTCATGGTCATCCTCGGCGGGCTGGGTAACACCATCGGGGTGGTTCTCGCCGCGGTGCTGCTCACCTTGTTGCCCGAGTTCCTGCGGCCGGTGGCGGAATACCGGCTCGTGCTCTACTCCCTCCTCCTGATCGGGTTGATGCTCGCCCGGCCCCAGGGGCTCTTCCGCTTCCGCACCCCGCGCCCCGCGCCCCGCGCCTGATGCCAACCCCGCTGCTCCAAATCTCGCAGGCCACCGTCCGCTTCGGCGGCCTCACCGCCGTGGATGCCCTCGACCTAACCCTAGGCGAGCGCGAGCTGGTCGGCCTGATCGGTCCGAACGGGGCCGGAAAAACCACCGCGTTCAACCTCATCACCGGGCTCTACGCACCCGTGTCCGGCACGGTTTCCTTTGCCGGCCGCCCCCTCGCCGGACTCCCCCCCCACCGCATCGTCGCCGCCGGGATCGCCCGCACGTTTCAAAACATCCGTCTCTTCGGCTCGCTGAGCGTGCTCGACCACGTGCGCGTCGCCGGAAATCTCCACCGTGCAACCGCGCCTTGGCAGGCGCTGCTTCGAGGTCGGGCGTTCCAGGAAAACGAGGCCGCCATGACCCGCCGCGCGGAAGAATTGCTGGCCCTGTTTAACCTCGAGCGTTTTCGCGATCTCCCCGCCCGCAGTCTGCCCTACGGCGAACAACGCCGGCTTGAGATCGTGCGCGCCCTCGCCACCCGGCCTCGCCTCCTGCTGCTCGATGAACCCGCCGCCGGCTTGAATCCACAGGAGAAAATTGAACTGGTCGCCCTGATCCAGCGCGTGCACCGGGAGTTCGATCTGACCCTCTTGCTGGTCGAGCACTCGATGAAAGTCGTGATGGGCGTCTGCCAGCGCATCGCGGTGCTCGATCACGGTAAAAAAATCGCCGAAGGCCCACCCGCTGCCATCCGCCGCGACCCCGCCGTGATCGAGGCCTACCTCGGCCCCGACCAGGCCACCGCGCTTTTCCACCACTGACCGCCACGCCCTCCCCTGCCCCCCAAGCCATGCCATCCCGCCGAACCTTCCTGAAAACCTCCGCCGCCGGCCTGCTGGCCGGCGCCGCCGGCCACGTCGCCCAGGCGGCATCCACGGCCCTCTCCGTCACCACCACCGCCGATCCGCGCTCGCTTTGGTGCGCCCTAGCTATCCGCTTGGCCGATCCCGTGCTCACCGCGCTCGCCGCCCGCCGCCTCAAGGCCACCATGCCGGTGGAATCGGCCCCGGGCATCAAAGACCGCCCCGACGTCACCCACCTCGAAGCCCTCGGACGCTTGCTCGCCGGCCTCGCCCCCTGGCTGGAACTTCCCGCCGCTTCCTCCCCCGAAGGCGTCGAGCGCGCCCGCCTCGCCGCCCTCGCCCGCCTCGCGATCGACGCCGCCACCGATCCAGCCTCGCCGGATTTCCTCAACTTCACCAAAGGCGGCCAACCCCTCGTGGACGCCGCTTTCCTGGCTCAGGCCCTGCTCCGCGCCCCCGTCGCGCTCTGGCAAGCCCTCGAATCCCGCGTGCAGGCCAACGTCATCGCCGCCCTGGTATCCACCCGCCCCATCCCGGCCGGCGAAAACAACTGGAAACTTTTCGCCACCACCGTCGAAGTCTTCCTCCACCGCGCCGGCGCCGGTCGCGACGACGCGAGGCTTTTCGAGGGCATCGAAAAACACGCCGCGTGGTATGTCGGCGACGGCACCTACGGCGACGGCCCCGAGTTCCATTGGGATTACTACAACGCCTTCGTGATCCAGCCCATGCTGGTCGAGGCCCTCGATGTCGTCGGCGAAGAGAACCCCTCGCTGAAAACCTTCCGCGATAAATCCCGGCAGCGGCTCGCCCGCTACGCCGCCGTCCAGGAACGGATGATCGCGCCCGACGGGTCCTTCCCGGTCCTCGGCCGCTCCATCGCCTACCGCTGCGGCGCCTTTCAAGGCCTGGCTCTCGCCGCCCTCCGCGGCACCCTGCCGCCCGGTGTTTCCGCCGCCCAGGCTCGCGTCGCCCTCACCGCCGTGATCCGCCGCACCCTCGAGGCGCCCGGCACCTTTGACGAAAAGGGCTGGCTGCGCATCGGCCTTTCCGGCCATCAACCCGCCCTGGGCGAGCGCTACATTTCCACCGGCAGTCTCTACCTTTGCAGCTTCGCCTTCCTGCCACTCGGCCTGCCGGAGACTGACTCCTTCTGGACCGCTCCCGCCGAGAAGACCACGTGGGAAAAATCCTGGTCCGGCGAAAACCTGCCTGCCGACAAGGCTCTGCCCAAGGCCCACTAGGCCACCCGCCACCATGCTCTCCGTCACCGATCTGCACGTCGCCTACGGGGCCATCCAGGCCCTGTCCGGCGTGTCCTTCACCGTGCCCCCCGGAGCCATTGTGACACTGATCGGCGGCAACGGTGCAGGCAAGACCACCACCCTCCACAGCCTCTCCGGCCTGCTCCGGCCGACCCGTGGAAAAATCTCCTTCGCGGGCCGCGACCTCACCGCTGTGCCACCCCACGAAATCGTGGGCCTCGGCCTCTGCCAGGTGCCCGAGGGCCGCTTGGTGTTCCCCGAATCGACCGTGGCGGAAAACCTCGCCCTCGGTGCCTACCTGCGCCGCGACCGCGCCGCCATCGCGGCGACGCGCGACCATGTTTTCGAACTGTTCCCCCGCCTCGCCGAACGCCGCGGACAAGTCGCCGGCACCCTCTCCGGCGGGGAACAACAGATGCTCGCCATCGGCCGCGCCCTGATGAGCGCCCCTAAATTCCTCCTGCTCGACGAGCCTTCCCTCGGCCTCGCCCCGCGCCTGATCGAGACGATCTTCGAACGCATCGTCGCCATCAACCGCGACCAAGGCCTGCCCATCCTGCTGGTCGAACAAAATGCCCGCCTGGCCCTCGCCGTTTCGAGTTACGCCTACGTGCTGGAGAGCGGTAACATCGCCCTCCACGGCCCCAGTGCCGAACTCGCCGCCGATCCCCGCCTGAAAGCCGCTTACCTCGGCGGTTGACCCGCTTTGTGCTTTTCAGACCCCACCCCACCCGCTTCGCTGGCGCTTCGCTTCGCCACCGCGTCGCCCCACCCACCCTTTCTCACCACATGAGCAACACCACCATCACTAGCATCACCGCCCGCGAGATCATCGATTCCCGCGGCAACCCCACCGTCGAGGTGGACGTCCGCCTCGCCGACGGCACCCTTGGCCGCGCCGCCGTGCCCTCGGGCGCCTCCACCGGCGAACACGAAGCCCACGAACTCCGCGACGCGGACGTGACCGCCAAGTCCCTACCCAAGGGCGTGAACGGCAAGACCCGCTTCCTCGGCAAGGGCGTCCTCGCCGCCGTCGGCAACGTGAAATCGGTCATCGCCCCCGTGCTCGTCGGCGCCGACGCCTGCGACCAGGTCGGCATCGACCACCTGATGATCAAGCTCGATGGCACCAAGAACAAGTCGAAGCTCGGCGCCAACGCCATCCTCGGCGTCTCCCTCGCCACCGCCCACGCCGCCGCCAACAGCCTCGGCCAGCCCCTCTACAAATACATCGGCGGCCCGAATGCGAAGGTCCTGCCCGTTCCCATGATGAACATCATGAACGGCGGCGCCCATTCGGATGCCCCCATCGATTTCCAGGAGTTCATGATCCGCCCGATCAACTTCGACACCTTCTCCGAGGCCCTCCGCGCCGGCGCCGAGGTTTTCCACAACCTCAAGAAGGTCCTCAAGGCCAAGGGCCTCCAAACCGCCGTCGGCGACGAAGGCGGCTTCGCCCCCAACCTCGCCTCCACCACCGATGCGCTCGACGCCATCGCCGCCGCCGTGAAGGCCGCCGGCTACAAGCTCGGCACCGATATCACCCTCGCCCTCGACGTCGCCGCCTCCGAATTCTACGACAAGAAGACCGGCAAATACGTCTTCAAAAAATCCTCCGGCCAGCAGTTCAGCGGCGACGAGTTCGTCTCCTACTACAAAGACCTGTGCGCCAAATACCCGATCGACTCCATCGAGGACGGCTGCGCCGAGAACGACTGGGCCACCTGGAAAAAACTCACCAACGCCCTCGGCGACAAGATCCAGCTCGTCGGCGACGATCTTTTCGTCACCAACGTCGAGTTCCTCAAGAAGGGCATCGCGACCGGCACGGCCAACTCCATCCTCGTGAAGGTTAACCAGATCGGCTCCCTCACCGAGACCCTCGACGCCGTCGAGCTCGCCCACAAGAGCCGCTACACCGCCGTCCTCTCCCACCGCTCCGGCGAGACCGAGGACGTCACCATCGCCGACATCGCCGTCGCCACCAACTGCGGCCAGATCAAGACCGGCTCCGCCTCCCGCACCGACCGCGTCGCGAAATACAACCAGCTCCTCCGCATCGAGGAAGAGCTCGGCTCCACCGCGATCTACGCCGGCCGCCTGTAAACCTGAGTCAGTCCCAGTCCCCCGAGCCCCGTCCCGCCTCGCGCGGGCCGGGGTTTTTTACGCCCCGCCTTCCTCTTCGTCATCCGCCTCCAGCAGCCCGAGCTGCCCCGGATCGACCCGCGTGGCCATGAGCTTGCGTAAAAAGGTATCCCGATGCTCCGGGCAGCGCCCGAGCCGCAGCACTGCCGCGCGGTGCTCCTCCGTGCCGTAGCCCTTGTGCCCGGCAAATCCATAGCCGGGGTAACGCGCGTCGAGCTCGGTCAGCATGCGGTCGCGTTGCACCTTCGCGACGATCGAGGCCATCGCGATACAGAGCGAACGCCCGTCGCCCTGCACCACCGCGGTATGCGGATAAGGAAAATGCCGCAGCGCTAGGCCGTCCACGAGGATGCGCGCCCGCGCCGGCGGACGAAAGGCCGCCACCTCCTCCGGCGAGGAAAACAAGTCCGGCTCGCGCGGCGGCTCGGCAAAAGCCGAAGGCGGATAAATGCCCTCCAGCGCCCGCCGCATCGCGAGTTTGGTCGCACCGAGGATATTCACCCGCTCGATCTCCTCCACGCAGGCGTCGCCGACCGTCGCATGGATGTGCCCCTCCCCCGCCAGGGCCTCGAAATCTAGATAGAGCGCGTCGCGCTCGCCCGTCGTGAGTTGTTTCGAATCGTTGATGCGCCGGGCGTTTTCATCCGCCCAACGGCTTTCCAGGAACTTCCGCGTCACCAACACCGCCGCCGCCACCACCGGCCCGGCGAGCGCGCCGCGCCCCGCCTCGTCCACCCCGATGAGCTCAGCGTTAGGGTCGAGGTGCTTCAGGTCAAAAGCCCTCAGCTGGCGTCGTTTCGCGGCCATTTAAATTTTTTGTCGCAGGTTTCGAAAAGGCGCTCGTTCACCACTCCTGCTTGGGCGGCGGCGGCCGCAACGGCAACTCGTTCAGTTTGCCCGCCTCGCTGACCACCTCGTAGGCGGTGCGGAAATGCAGCTTGGCAAACTCCCCCAGAGCCCGCGCGCCGAAGCGCTCGATGATCTCGCGCGCCTGGACCTTTACCGCTGCGCTCGCGCCCTTTTGCAGCTTCGCGCCGAACTTGTCCGAGAGCGCCCGCATCTGGCGCACATACTCGGCCCGCGCCACGATCGAGGCCGCCGCGACCACCGGGTCCTCCTCAGCCTTGGTCCGCATCCGCAGCTCAAAGCCCGCCACGCCCAGCTTCACCAGCTCGCGCTGCACCAGCGGCGTCTCGGTGAACTGGTCCAGCAGCCCCCACTTCACCGTCTTTTCCTTCAACGCCTCCTGCAAGGCGCGCGCGTGCTGGAAGGCGAGGATCATGTTCTGGCTCCGAAACCGCGTCCCCATGAGCTGGTTGTATTGGACCATACTGGAACAGAGGATGGTCTTCGCCACCACCCCGGGCGTGCCCCGGATGAGGCGGTCGAGCTCGAGGATGCGCGCCTCGGTGATTTTTTTGGAGTCCTGCGCCCCCGCCGCCCGCCACGCCTCGATCATACTTTTCGAGCCAATCACCGTCGCCGCCACCAACGGCCCGAAAAAGTCGCCCTTGCCGGACTCATCCAGCCCCGCGTGCTCCTCAAACCAGTCCGGGTGCAGGACCTCGTCATATCCGAGCTTGGGCGCACCCGTGACCTCGGGCTCGAGGATCATGGTGACAAAGTCCTCCGTGCCCTTGCCCGCCACGACCAGCTTCAGGCTCTCGTAGCCGGTGACGTTTACCCTAGCCGCATCGTTGCGGAAACCGAAACGCGCATAAGCCACCTCGACCGCCTCCCAGCCCCGGGCGGACAAGAGCCGGCCCAGCTTGGTCATCTGCTCGTCGCTCAGCTTGAGCGTGTAGCTGGCCAGCTTTTTGGGGGCGTCATCGGCGGCGGCGGGTTTCTTCGGCATCAACGGGGAAATTGAACGCGTCGCCGCGCCAAATCCCGCCAAAAACACCGCACCCGCAAACAAAGCTTCCGACCGCCGCCTTTTCCTGTCCCTTGATACCACCGTGGGTTCCCCTCTCTCCGCTCCCGAAGACTTTCGCGCCGCCCTCCTCACTTGGTATCGCATCCATCACCGTCCCCTGCCCTGGCGACTGGAGCCCTCCCTCTACCGCACCGTGGTGAGCGAGTTCATGTGCCAGCAGACCCAGGTGAAAACCATGCTGCCCTACTTCGCCCGCTGGCTGGAAGCGCTCCCCGACTTCACCGCCCTCGCCGCCGCCTCCGAGGCCGAGGTGGTAAAACTCTGGGAAGGCCTCGGCTACTACACCCGCGCCCGCAACCTCCACAAACTCGCCCGCGCCCTCGTCGCCCTGCCCGCCCCGCCCCGCGACCCCTTAGCTTGGCGCGAGCTGCCCGGCATCGGCCCCTACACCGCCGCCGCCATCACTAGCATCAGTTTCGGCGCTCCCGCTGCCGTGGTGGACGGCAATGTCGTGCGCATCCTGACCCGCCTCACCGCCGATGCCTCCGCCTACCGCGATACCACCGCCGCCGGCAAGGCCCTCACCCCTCTCGCCGACGCCCTGCTCAACCACGCCGAACCCGGCGACCACAACCAGGCCATGATGGAACTGGGCGCCACCGTCTGCCACCGCCACCAACCCCTCTGCACCGTCTGCCCGGTCCGCGCTTTTTGCGCTGCCGCCCGCGCCGGCGAACCCGAAGCCTACCCCCGCCTCGCCGCGAAAAAAATCGAGGCCGTCACCGTGCTCCGCGCCTGGTGCCGGCGACCGAGTGACGGCGCCCTGCTCCTCCACCGCACCGATCCCGCCGCGCGCCGTCTCGCCGGACAACACGAGTTGCCCTCCGCCGCCCAACTCGGCGTCGCCCCCGCCACCCTCACCGCCCAGCCGCTGCTCGCGGTTAAAAAGCGCGGGATCACCCGCTTCGCTTTCACCGAGCCCATCTACGCCCTGCCCGCGGAGACCTTGCCCCCCACCCCGCCCGCAGGTCTCGTCTGGGTTCCACCCGCGGACCTCGAAACGATTCTGCTCTCCGGCCCCCACCGCCGCTGGGTGCGGGAATTGCTCGCTCGCCCCGCCGCTTGACCCGGCAGCCTTCCCCTTTCCCCCTAAAAACACCCCGCCATGAACCCTCCCTACTTTCTCCTCGAAGACGGCCGCATCACCGGGCCGCATAGCCTGGAGGTGTTGCGACAAAAGGCCGAGATCCACGTTATCTCGGCGGATACCCCCATCCAGCCCGCGTCGCTCCCCGAAGCCGCCTGGCGTCCGCTGCGCGAGGATCGCCCCCTGCACGCATTTCTCTTCCCCGCCCGGCCCACCCTCAGCCTTGGCAAAGCCCAATACACCTCGGCCAATACCCCCGGCGACGCCGCCTCCGCCCCCGTGGACGTCTTCGCCATGCTGCGCGACAACGCCGCGCGCCAAAACGCCGCCGAACGCGATGTCCCGCTCCCGCCTCTTCCCCCCCGCGGCAAGCGCCGTAACCGGGATTTCCTCGTCGTCGCCATCGGCGGCGACGCCCTCGCGCTCGGACTCTGGCTTTGGGGTGGATGCAATATCGTCCACGGCATCTTTGTCCTCTCCCTAATCGTGATGCTGACGCTGAGCCTTTACTGGGTCCTTTACCACGTGCTGGACCCCTATTGAGGGCAGGCAACCCACGTCCGCATCCGCAGGGCATTCGCCATTGCCCGCCGCCGCCCAGCCACCACGTTTAACCGCAGGCCATGTCCCACTCTTTCCCTCCCGCGCCGCCCTGCCTTGCCCACCGTGACCTCCGCGCCTCGGAGCTCGGCCCCGTCCCAACGCCCGCCGCCCTGCTCCGCCTCTACGCCTGGGCCGCCCTCGCGCGCCGCGCCGATAATCGTATCCTCGAGCTCTTCCGCCAAGGCCTCATCAAAGGCACCGTAACCGGGGGCCAGGGCAACGAACTCCTCATCGCGCCCCTCGCCCTCCTCGCCGAGAAGGCCATCGACGTCGTCTCCTTCACCCACCGCGATCTCGCCGGTCACATCGTGTGGAGCGGCCACCTCTGCGACCACCTGAACCAATACCTGGCCAACTCCGCCAGCCCCACCCAGGCCCGCGAAGGCAATATCCACCACGGCGATCCCGCCCACCGCTCCCTGCCGATGATCTCGCATCTCGGCTCCATGCTGTCCCACGTCGCCGGCCTCACGGACGCCCAGCGCCGCGCCGGCCACCCCGCCGTGGGCCTCGCCCTCTTCGGCGACGGCGGCTCCTCCACCGGCGATATCCACGAGACCCTCAACCTCGCCGCCCTGCTCTCCCTCCCGATCGTTTTCGTGATCGAGAACAACGCCTACGCCTACTCCACCCCGACCCGCGAACAATTCCCCGCCTCGGTCGAGCTTTGGCGCCGCGCCGCCGGCTACGGCATCGAGGGCCTGCGCGTGGACGTCACCGGCGATCCCGTCGCCGCCGCCCAGACCTTCGCCGCCGCCCTCGAGCGCGCCCGCGCCGAGGTTCGCCCCATCCTGATCGAGGCCCACACCTCTCGCCTCCGCGGCCATGCCGCCTACGATACCTGCGACTACCTGACCGCCGCCGAGAACGCCGCCATCCAGGCCTCCGATCCCCTGCCCAAACTCCGCGCCCGCCTCGTTTCCGAAGGCCTCGCCGCCGAGCTTGAGGGGATCGACGCCGAACTCGGCGCCTGGGTCGAGGCCTGCATCCAGGTATCCCTCGCCCTTGCCCGGCCCTCTCCCGCTTCCCTCCCAGCCGATGCCTACGCGCCGGACGCCGCCCCCCTGGGTTGGAGCCCCTCCGTGAATTCCGAGCCCGGCACTCCCGTTACTTTCGCGCAAGCCCTCACCCTGGCCCATGGAAAAATCCTCCGCGAGCAGCCGGAATCCGTCCTGCTCGGACAGGATATCGGCGTCTACGGCGGCGCCTTCAAAGTCACCGAGGGCCTGCTCGCCCTTCACGGTCGTGCCCGCGTTTTCAATACCCCGCTGGCCGAGTCCGCCTGCACCGGCTACGCCATCGGCCTGGCCCTCGGTGGCCACCGCGTGATCGCGGAGTTCCAGTTCGCCGACTTCGTCACCGAGGCGATGACCCAGATCGCCCTTAACGCCGCCACCTACCATTTCCGCTCCGGTGCGAAAGTCCCGCTGGTCTTCCGCCTTCCCTGCGGCGGCGGCCTCACCTTCGGCTCCTTTCATTCGCAGGAGTTGGAGTCCGCCCTTCTTGCCTTCCCCGGCTTGAAAGCGCTCTACCCCTCCACCGCGCAAGACGCCTTCGACTGCCTGCTCGCCGCCTACGAGGACGAGAATCCCGTCCTGCTTTTCGAGCACAAGGCCCTCTACCGCCGCGGCAAACACTCGCTCGCCTGGAACCCCGCCTACCGTGATGTCTGGTCGCCCCGCCTCGTGCGCGCCGGCGCCCACGCCACTCTCGTGACCTACGGCGAAATGGTCCACCTCGCCACCGAGGCCGCCGCCTATCTCGAGTCCGAATACGAAAAATCCGTCGAGGTCTGGGACCTCCGCGCCCTCGCCCCGCTTCGACTGGAGGCCATCCGCGCATCCGTCGCCCGCACCCACCGCATCTGCGTCCTGCACGAGGGCCGCCGCACCCACGGCTTCGGCGCCGAGCTAGTTAGCCGCATCGTGGAGGAAAATTTCTTCGACCTCGAGGCCCCGCCCCTGCGCATCGCCTCCCTCGACCTGCCCGTGCCCTTCGCCCCCGAACTCGAAGCCGCCTACCGCCCCACCCGCGACGGCCTGATCGAAAAACTCGTCCCTTGGCTCGGCTGATTTTCCCGCTCCCCGCCCTGCGCCCCCTCGAATATTCTCAGCATGGCCCTGCACCCCGCCTTCCCCGCCTCGCCCTACGCCCCGCTCCTACCCGAGCACCGCTGGTTTCCGGTTGACGAAGCCCTCCGCTCCCTCGCATACGAAAAACTTCTTCCGCCTCTCGTAGCCAATCTCCGCCGCGAGGTTTACGCTTGGCGGGCCACAGCTTACGCCGGCGCTTCCGCCACCACCCGCGCGCTGCTTACCCACTGGTTCGAAACCGAGCACCTGCTCGAAACCGCCTCCGGCACGCTCGCCCCTTTCCGTTATTACTTCGCCCAACGCGAGGCCGTCGAGACCGCCATCTGGCTCCACGAGGTTCGCCGCGCCCGCGATAAATTCGACCTCATTCGCTTCGACTCCTCCGGCTCCGTTTCCGCCGGTATGTTCGCCGAGGACTGGCCGCGCTACGTCCTCAAGCTCGCGACCGGCGCGGGCAAAACCAAGGTCCTCTCCCTCCTCATCGCCTGGTCCTACTTCCACAAACTTTACGAGCCCGACTCCGCCCTCTCGCGCAACTTCCTGCTCGTCGCGCCCAACATCATCGTGCTCGACCGCCTCCGCGCCGATTTCGACGGGCTCAAAATCTTCTTCAACGACCCCATCCTGCCCGAAAACGGCGATGCCGGTCGCAACTGGCGCGACGATTTTCAACTCACGCTCCACCTCCAGGACGATGTCCGCATCCTCCGCCCGACCGGCAACCTTTTCCTCACCAACATCCACCGCGTCTTCCTCGGCGACTACATCCCGCCCTCCCTCGAAGACGACGATCTGAGTGACTACTTCCTCGAACCCTTCGGCGACAAACCCGCCGGCAAGACCACCGATTCCTCCGCCGACCTCGGCCAGATCATCCGAGAGATCGACGAACTCGCCGTCTTCAACGACGAGGCCCACCACATCCACGACGAGCGCATGGCGTGGTTCAAATCCATCCAGGACATCCACCACCGGATGCTCCAAAAAGACCGCCGCCTCGCCCTCCAGATCGACGTCACCGCCACCCCGCGCCACGATCGCGGCGCCATCTTCGTCCAGACCGTCTCCGACTACCCGCTCGTCGAGGCCATCCACCAAAACGTCGTCAAACACCCCATCCTGCCCGACGCCGCCAGCCGCGAGAAACTCCACGAGAAAAAGTCCGCCATTTTCTCCGAAAAATACGATGACTACCTCCGCCTCGGCGTCGAGGAGTGGAAAAAATCCTACGCCGAACACGAGAAGCTGGGCAAAAAAGCCGTCCTCTTCGTCATGGTGGACGACACCAAAAACTGCGACGACGTCGGCGCCCACCTCCAGAAAATCTGCGCCGAACTCCAGGGCGCCGTCCTCATCATCCACACCAAGAAAAACGGCGAAATCTCCGACCGCCCCGCCAACTCCAAAGACCGCGAGGAACTCGAACTCCTCCGCCGCCAGTCCAACGAGATCGACTCCTGGAAATCCCCCTTCAAAGCCATCGTCTCCGTCCTCATGCTCAAGGAGGGCTGGGACGTGCGCAACGTCACCACCATCGTCGGCCTCCGCGCCTACGCCGCCCAATCCAACATCCTCCCCGAGCAGACCCTCGGCCGCGGCCTGCGCCGCATGTATTTCGGCTCCGACGTGAAGGAAACCGTCTCCGTCCTCGGCACACCCGCTTTCATGGATTTCGTCGAGTCCATCCATAGCGAGGGCGTCACCTTCGAGCGCGTCAGCATGGGCGGCGACTCCACCCGACAGGATTCCCTCATCATCGAGGTCGAGACCGACAACCCCGCCAAGGACCGCGCCACCCTCGACATCTCCCTCCCGCGCCTCACCCGCCGCTACCAGCGCCAGTTCCAAGACCTCTCCGCGCTCGACCCCGCCACCTTCGGCAACGCCAAACTCCCCCTCAAGCCTTTCACCCCCGCCGAGACGCGCGAGATTGTTTTCAAAACCATGCTCGATTCCGAGGTGCACCACACCGTGCAGCTCGACGGCACCGGCCCCGCCGACTACCGCTCCGTCGTCGGTTTCTTCGCCCGTCAGCTCGTCGCCGACCTCCGTCTCGTCGGCGGCTACGATATCCTCTACCCGCGCGTCCGCGACTTCATCCGCGACCACCTGTTCACCTCCTCCCCCCTGGGAACGCCGAGCTCCAGCTCGGCCCTTCTGCCACCCGTGTCCGTCGATCTCGAAGACCCCGTCGTCCTGCGCAACCTCTCCGAGCCCGAGGTCAACAAGGTCCTCTTCGACGCCTTTAAGACCGCGATCAACACCCTCACCCTCCGCGACTCCGGCCCCGCCGCGCCCGAGGCCTCCGGCCCCCGCCACCGCCTCAGCGACACCCGCCCCTTCCGCACCGAGCACCGCCCCTGGGTCGCCGCCAAGAAATCCGTCTTCAACCGCATCGTGGGCGAGGCCCACGCCGGCGGCCTCGAGCTCTCCTTCGCCGCCTTCCTCGAAACCGCCCCCGACGTCCAAGCCTTCGCCAAGAACTACCTGGCCGTCGGTTTCCGTCTCGACTACGTCCGCGCCGACGGCGACCTCTCCACCTACACGCCCGACTTCATCGTCCGCACCGCCGACCGCACCGTCTGGCTGGTCGAGACCAAGGGCCGCGAAGAGCTCGACCTTCCGCAAAAAATGGCCCGCCTCCGCCAGTGGTGCGCCGACGCCACCACCGCCGACGCCGCCCTCACCCCGCCCGTGCGTTACGACTTCGTCTTCGTTGACCAAGCCGGCTTCGAGAAACACCCGCCCGCCACCTTCGCCGGCCTCGCCGCCGCGTTCACGGAATACCGAGCCTAAAGGCGCATCCATGCACCTGGTCTACTACGACGAATCCGGCGACGACGGCTTTCCGGCCGTGGCCTCTCCGCTTTTCGTCCTCGCCGCCGTCTATTGCCCCGACGGCGATTGGCGCCCGAATTTCGACGCCGTTCAGGCTTTCCGCCGCACGCTCGCCCACGAAGGTCTCCTTCCCTTCGACCTCGAACTCCACACCCGCGAACTCATCCTCAATAAAAATCCCTACGCCCCGCACCGCATGCCCGACGTGCAGCGCTTGCTCATCATCGACCGTTTCTGCGCCCTTGTCGCCCGCTTGCAGCTTCGCTGCGTCGTGACCGCCGTCGTGAAACCGTGGGTGCGTGCCGCCGAGTTCGACGTTTTGGATCGCGCCCTGTCCTACTCCATTAACCGCATCGAGCTCGACCTCGGCGGAGGCGTCGCCCACCGCTACCTCGCCATCACCGACCAAGGCCGTGTCGCCAAAATGCGCCAGACCACCCGGTGCATGCAGCGAATAAACTACCTGCCCTCCCTGTTCGGCTCAGATTCCTACCGGCGCGAGGTTCGCGGCCTCATTGAAGATCCCCTGCCCAAGGATTCGCGAGAATCCCACTTCATCCAGATCGCCGACCTCCTCGCCTGCCTCTTTTCCTTCCGCGCCGCGCTCGAGACCGGCGTGGCCGCCCTCCCGCGCCGCGCCCCCGTCGAGCTTACCCCCGCCCGCATCGACGCCTGGCTGCAAACCCTGCGCCCCGTGCTCAATCTCAAGGCCAGCAAGAAGCACCCCGAAGGCCTCGTCCTCATCCCTCAAAGTTCCGCAAACGACAAAGCGCCGACCCCTTGCGGAGCCGACGCCTTGAAAGTTACACCACCGACCGGCCATACAGCCGTTGAGTAGTTCGCCGCTAACCAGACACACTCACCCTCGCTTTTCCAGATTTTTCTCCGACCCATGTCCCGCCCTCCTTCTTCCGAACGCTACGAACTCTCCGAGCAGGAGAAGCGCAACCTCACCGCCCTCATCCAGGCCGGCAAACCCCTGCCCGAGCGCTACCGCTTCCTTCTCTTCGACGACAAACGCGAGGTCGAGCTCACCTGGGCTGGCAAAACCCGCGACGTCTGCACCGCCGTCCTCCCCTTCCAAACCCTCGAACACATCGACGAACCCCGCAAAGAGGCCAAAGCCGCCGACGAACTCGCCATCGACACCGGCGGCCGTCAGGTGAAGGGCTGGACCAACAAACTCATCTGGGGCGACAACAAGCTCATCCTCTCCTCCCTCAAATCCGGCGCCCTCCGCCGCCAGATCGAGGACGCCGGCGGCCTCAAACTGATTTATATAGATCCACCCTTCGACGTCGGCGCCGACTTCTCCATGGACATCGAGATCGGCGGCGAAACTTTTCATAAAGAGCCGAATATCCTGGAGCAAATCGCCTACCGCGACACCTGGGGCCGCGGCGCGGATTCGTTCATTGCGATGATTTATGAAAGGCTGATTTTGATGAAGGATTTGATGACTGCCGACGCGAGCATCTACGTTCACTGCGATTGGCGGGTGAACAGCCATATCCGCTTGGCCATGGGTGAGATTTTCGGCGCTAAGAATTTCCGTAACGAACTCATTCGTATAAAATGTAACCCCAAGAACTACACCACATCGAGCTTCGGTAATATTTACGATAACATCCTGTTCTTCACGAAATCCGAAACAACCACCCTGAATCGGATTTACGATGAGCGAGACGATGAACAGTCAGCCGACGACTTCCCGCAAATCGAAGTAGGCACAGGACGCCGTTACACAACTGTCGCGCTTCACGCTAAAGGTATACGAAATGGCCCAACAGGAGACGCATGGAGAGGCATAAAACCGCCTTCTGGACGTCATTGGGCATTCATTCCCGCCACCTTGGATCAATTGGATGCCGACGGATTAGTGGAGTGGTCGTCCTCTGGAAACCCACGACTTAAACGCTACGCAGACCAAGATGAGGGCAAAGCCGTGCAAACCATTTGGGAATATAAAGATCCCGGTGACCGCTCCGCTGATTATGCGACCCAGAAACCCGAAGCCCTGCTCGAACGCATCATCCAAGCCTCCAGCAACCCCGGCGACCTCGTCGCCGACTTTTTTTGCGGTTCCGGCACCACCGCCGCCGTGGCCGAAAAGCTCGGTCGCAAGTGGATCGCCACCGATCTCGGCAAATTCGGCATCCACACCACCCGCAAGCGCCTCATCGGCGTGCAGCGCGAACTCAAAGCCGCCGGCAAAGACTTTCGCGCTTTCGAGGTGCTCAACCTCGGCCGCTACGAACGCCAGGCCTACCTCAACCTCCCCGGCAACCTCACCGCCAAAAAGAAGGCCGAAGCCCTCGCCCGCAAGGAGCGCGAATTCCGCGACCTCATCCTCCGCGCCTACCGCGCCGCCCCGCTGGAAAACGAGCCCTTCTTCCACGGCCAGCACGCCGGCCGCCTCGTCGTCGTCGGCCCCATCAACCTGCCTTTCGGCCGTCTCTTCATCGAGGAAGTCATCACCGAGTGCCGCAAACGCGGGGCCAGCCGGGCCGACATCCTCGCCTTCGAATTCGAGATGGGCCTCTTCCCCGCCGTCCTCGCCGAGTCCAAGGCCAAGGGCATCGACCTCGCCCCCAAGACCATCCCGCCCGAGGTTTTCGACAAACGCGCGGTGGACAAAGGCCAGGTCCGCTTCGCCGACGTCGCCTACATCGAGGCCACCCCCCGCTACGATAAAAAAGACAAGCTCACCGTCGCACTCGAACTCACCGATTTCTCGGTCTATTACAGCCAAGGCTTCGTCGATGCCGTCACCGCCGAGCTCAAAGAGGGCAAAAGCGAGGTCGTCTGCCACGCCGGCAAGCTCATCAAGATCAACAAAGACAAACAGGGCATCGTCACCCAGGACATCCTCACCAAAAAGTGGACCGACTGGGTGGACTACTGGGCGGTCGATTTTAACTACGAAAGCCGCAAGGAGATCATCAAAGTCCCGCGCAACTTCGGCGTTTCCGGCGAGTTGCCCGGCGTCGCCACCGCCGACGGCCAGTTCATCGACTTCGAGGAACAGTGGACGGGCAATTACATCTTCGAAAACGAGTGGCAGAGCTTCCGCACCCGCCAAACCCGCGACCTCGAACTCCGCACTGTCGCTCACACCTACGCCAAACCCGGCCGCTACACCGTCGCCATCAAGGTCATCGACATCTTCGGCAACGACACGATGACCCTCGTGCCGGTTACGGTTGGCTAATTAACAAACTCAAAAATGCCATATTTAAAGAAAGACGTAGAGGCCCTCCTGAAATTAATGTATTTTGGGGATTCTGTAGCAGAAACCGATGACTTACTAGAAGCCGCCAAAATAGAAACATCTACCTTTGATGAGCTAATAAGGGATAACGTAGACTTGATACCAGGAACCAAAGGGTCTGGGAAAAGCGCATTATTTAGAATTGTAACAGAGTTCCTTCCGGGAGTTTTATTCGAGCACAACAGAGTTGTAATCGCTCATGGTGTCCAACGGCACGGAGACTCGGTCTTTCACGCATTTCGCGATCAATTTGATAAATTTGATGAAAATCAATTCGTCGAATTTTGGTGCATATATTTAATCTCACTCGCGCACGAGCACTTCATCAAAGGCAAGCGCTACAGTGATTCCCTATCTTCCGCAAAAAAAGAAATCAAAGATTTCAAAGAAGCGTGTTTTCGAGCGAGGGTGCCTGAAATCGACAAGCCCAAATCTTTGGCAGAAGTCCTTGAATGGGTCATCCAAGTAGTTAAGTCGAATGCCCCCAAGTTATCTTATGAGATGCCGGACAATACAGGGACGTTTGCATTGGATCTTTTCGGAAACCCTGCTGGATCAAATCCAGATTCCAGCAACAAGAAAGATAATAAAAAAATCACAGATGGGCTTCCATTTTACGCGAATGAAATAAAAGAAAAACTAGAAGCTATTTTAACAAAAACAAATCTCAGCGTATGGCTAATGATAGATCGCCTAGATGAGATTTTCCCAAGAAGATCTGATCTCGAAAGAAAGGCCTTAAGAGGCCTTCTTCGCGCAACGAGAACATTTCAGTCAAAACGTATTCGAGTTAAAATATTTCTGCGTGATGACATGCTAGAAAATCTGGTGTCTGGTGAGGGATTCACGGCATTAAGCCACGTCACATCTCGACAAGCAGATAGGCTCGAATGGACTACCGATCAGATATTAGCTCTAATTATTCGACGAATATTCGTCAACCAAAAGCTCAAGGAGTTTTTCGATGTAGACGAAGAAAAACTAAAGAAATCAAAAGATTACAGAGTGGAGCTTTTTAATAAATTATTCCCACCACAAGTGCATGGTGGTCCCAATCAAAGCAGCACAATCAATTGGATAGTAAGTCGGCTATCTGATGGCCGCGGAGTCGTCACCCCACGAGACGTGATTGATTTATTATCAAAAGCAAAACAGCACCATTGCGACGACATTACATCAAATAGCGATGGTCATACAGCCCATTTTTTCGATTCCGCGTCCATAATTTACGGGCTAGAAGAAGTATCAAAAAAGAAAAGAGATACATACTTAAAAGCTGAATTTCCGCATATCTGGAAATATATCGAAAAGTTTGAAGGCGGCAAGACAGGCTATACAGAAGCCGCTTTGAAAAAAATAATCGGTTCAAACCACCAAGAAGTCACCAAGGACTTAATGGCGATTGGTTTTATGGCTAAAAAGAAAAAAGGAGGTGCCTATATTTATTGGATACCTTATTTATATAGGAAGGCCTTAGACTTAAGCCAAGGAAATGAATAATTATTCCAAAACTTAAATATGAGCACAAACGCATGGATGGTCCGCGCCGGTGAAGGAGGCTCTTTAATTGAAGAGTTCGCGAAAGGCGTGGTCGCGGTCGGTTGGCACGAACTGGGTCAATGGCAGGCCGCCAACATGGCGGAACTGCGCGACCAACTCGCTAAGGTGTATCCCGATCAAAAATCCGGCGCATGGCAAAATGCCGCCTCGGTCCTTTGGCGCTTCGTTCACACCCTCAAAGTCGGCGACGCGATAGTAACCTTTGATCGACAGCGTCGCGAATACTGGCTCGGCGAAATCACTGGCGACTATCGCTACGAGCCGGGCAAGGTGCCCGAGCATCCTCATATCCGTTCGGTCAAATGGGCCGGGCGTGTCTCGCGCGATCTTCTTAAAGTGGATTCGCGCAACTCTCTTGGCAGCACCCTCACCCTCTTCGTTGTGAGCGACGAAACTCTACAAGATCTCAAAACTGCCGCGACCAGCAAGACCACCGTGGAAGCCCCGGGCGGCCTGACTGACAAAAAAGAGCAACTCGACCAGTCTAACCGCGACGTGGAGGAGGCGTCCCGCGAGTTGATCGAGGACCGCATTCTCCAACTCGATCCCTACGACATGCAGGAGTTGATCGCCGCCGTCCTCCGCGCCATGGGCTACCGCACCCGCGTCTCCCCGCCCGGCTCAGACCGCGGCGTGGACGTGCTTGCTTCGCCCGACGGCCTCGGTCTGCAAGAGCCGCGCATCAAAGTGGAAGTGAAGCATCGCCCCAATACAGCCATCGGCTCCCAAGACGTCCGTAGTTTCATCGGCAGCCTCCGCACAGGCGACCGCGCACTCTACGTGAGCACCGGCGGTTTCTCCAAAGAAGCCAAATACGAAGCCGAACGCGCCAACCACCCCATCACCTTGATCGACCTCGCCGATCTGGCCGGCTTGGTGACCGATTACTACGAGCAATTCGACTCCACGGGTCGCGCACTGATTCCTCTCAAGAAAATCTACCGCCCGGCGGACTGAAACGGGGTAACCTCCCCTTCTCACCCCTACGCCCTGTCCTATTTCTTTCAGCTCTCACTTTAGCTCTCCTATCTACCTAACGCCAGCCGCCGCCCCTCCCCTCATGCACCACCTCCCCGACTCCCGCTGGGCCGCCATCAAGCTCTTCGCCATGGACGTCGATGGCATCCTCACCGACGGCACTGTCCACATCTCCTCCGACGGCACCGAGACCAAGCAGTTCTCCATCCTCGACGGCATGGGGCTCGTTCGCCTCGCCAAACACGGCATAGCCACCGCTTGGATCAGCGGCCGCCCCTCCGGCGCCACCACCGCCCGCGCCACCGAGCTAAAAATCCCCCACCTCGTCCAGGGCCGCACCGATAAACTCGACGCCCTCCAGGAACTCGCCGCCCAGCTCGACCTCGGCCACGATCAGATCGTTTACATGGGTGACGACGATATCGACGCCCCCGCCATCCAATGGGCCGGCCTCGGCGTGACCGTCCCCGACGCCATGCCCGCCGCCCTCGCCGCCGCCGACTATCTCACCGCCCGCCCCGCCGGCCGCGGGGCCGTGCGCGAAGTGTGTGAACATATCCTGCGCGCCAAGAGTCTCAGCTAGGTCACCCGCTTCTTACCATCTTGCTCCGCTTCTCCTCCAGTATCGCCCGCCTGACCTCCGGCCTTCTCCTTGCCACCGGCCTGCCCGCCGCGCCCCCAACCCCCGCCGCGCCCAAACCCGCCCCCCGGCTGGCCTCGACCGCGCCGGTGAAAAACTTCCGCCTGCCCACCTTCACCGACGAGGGCTTCCGCCGCACCATGCTCCGCGCTGGCGAGGCCCGCCTGCCCGATCCCGCCCGTATCGAACTCGTCGAGATGGAGCTCACCCTGTTTAACGGCCACGCCGATGAAGCCATCGACGCCATGCTCGCCGCTCCCTCCGCCCTCTTCCTGCCGGAAACACTCTTCGCCTCCGGCGCGGAGACCGTGCGCCTCGAACGCCTCGACCTCACCGTCACCGGCGCCGATTGGAGCTACGACCACCCCGCCCGCCGCATCGTCATCAACCGAGAAGCCCACGTCATCCTCCGCGCCCCCATCGGCGACATCATCAAATGAGCCTACTCCGCCCCCGCCTCGCCGCCCACCTGCTCGCCTCCTTGGTCCTAGGTCCTGGGTCCTGGGTCCTGCCGGCGCAGGCCCAGCCCACGCCGGCCGTCCCCGCCCCCGTGCCCACCGAGCTGCGCAGTGAAAAACTGCAAATGACCTCGACCGACGACGAGACCACCGCCGTCGCCACCGGCAACGTCATCCTCACCGGCACCAACCTGCGCATCACCTGCGACCAACTTACGCTCGTGGCCACCCGCATCGGCGACAAGGACGCCACCCTCGGCGCGGTCGAGAAGTTTAAATACATCCTCGCCACCGGCGATGTGCGCATCGTCCAGGGCGACCGCGAGTCCACCTCCCAACGCGCCGAGGTGTTTCCCCGCGAGGACAAGGTTGTGCTGAGCGAGGATCCCGTGATCCTCGACCACAGCAACGGCTTTGCCGGCGCCGGTGAAAAAATCACCCTCTTCCGCGGCAAACGCGAGGTCTTCATCGACAAACCCCGCTTTACCGGCCCGCCCGTCGGCGACCTCGGCGCGACCGCCAAACCCCGCCCAGCCCCTCCCGCCACCACTCCCGCCCCGGGCGTCGTTTTTCCCAAAACCTCCGCAAAATAGCGCTCACCCCTCCTCGGCCCCCCCCTCCCACGCACCCATGTCCGCCCCCACTATCTCCGAGATCTCCACCCGCGGCCTGGTCAAAACCTACGGCCAGCGCACCGTCGTCTCCGGCGTGGACATCACCGCCCGCGCCGGCGAGATCGTCGGCTTCCTCGGGCCCAACGGCGCCGGCAAGACCACCACGTTCTACCTGATTGTGGGCCTCGTGCCCGCCACCGCCGGCACCGTCTCGCTGGATGGCCGGGACATCACCAGTCTGCGCATGCACGAACGCGCCCGCCTCGGCCTCGGTTACCTGCCGCAGGAGCCGTCCACTTTCCGCAAACTCACCGTAGAGCAAAACCTGCTCGCCATCATCGAGGCCATCGGCGTGCCGCGCGCCCAGCGCCGCGCCCTCGCCGACGAGCATCTGACCGAGCTCAACCTCACCCACGTCGCCCGCCAAAAAGCCTACACCCTCTCCGGCGGTGAACGCCGCCGCCTAGAGATCGCCCGCGCCCTCGTCACCCGGCCGAAGTTCCTCCTCCTCGACGAACCCTTCGCCGCCATCGACCCCATCTCCGTCGCCGAGGTCCAGAAGATCGTGGTCGATCTCCGCACCCGCGGCATCGGCGTGATCATCACCGACCACAACGTCCGCGAAACCCTCAAAATCGTCGATCGCGCCTACCTCATCCGTGAAGGCCGCGTATTCAAGGAGGGCTCGGCCGATGCCCTCGTCAACGATCCCGAGGCCCGCGAGTTTTACCTCGGGCAGAATTTCAACCTGTGAGGGGAAGTAGCGGGTAGCGAGCATCCGTCACCTGGCTAATCGCCTCCCTTTTCGTCCTACTCGCTACCCACTGCCCGCTACTCGCTACTTAAACCCTCCCCACGCCCATGCCCCTCCCCAAGGCCATCCACGGCATCACCGTCGCGCATTTCCACGAGACCTACCGCGAAAAGCTGAAACTCGAGTTGCTCACCGGCCCGGAGGGCCTCCACCGCCTCATTCGCGAAGGCTCGATCAACCGTCCCTCCCTCGCCCTCACCGGCTTCTTCAAGTATTTCGCCAATAAACGTATCCAGGTCATGGGCGCCGCCGAGATGACCTACTTCCGCACGCTCCAGCCGAAGGAACAAACCCGCATCCTCGACGAGATGATCGACCGCCAGGTGCCCTGCCTGGTCCTCACGCGCAACTACCAGCCCACGCCCGCGATGCTGGCCGTTTCAACGGAGCGGAAACTGCCCATCTTCCGCACCGCGATGATCACCATGCATTGGGTCAATCTCGCTACCCTCTGCATCGATAACGAGTTCGCCCCCGCCACCACCGTCCACGCCACCACCCTCGATATCCGCGGCATGGGCGTGATGTTGCGCGGCGAGGCCGGCGCCGGTAAATCCGAGTGCGCCCTCGCCCTGATCGAGCGCGGCCACTCGCTGGTGGCCGATGACCTCACCGTGGTAAAGCTGATCGACGAACGCGACCTGCTCGCCTCCGCGCGCCCCCTGAATCGCGGTTACATGGAGTGCCGGGGCATCGGCATCATCAATATCTCCGATATGTTTGGCGTGCACGCCGTGCGTTTGGACAAACGGCTCGACCTCGTCGTCACCCTCCGCGAATGGACGCCCGAGGTGGTGGAGGAGCGCACCGGCCTAGAGGAAAACTTCCACGAAATCCTCGGCCTCCAGGTCCCTCACTTCGAGCTCTTCGTCCGCCCCGGCCGGGACATGGCCCGCCTCGTGGAAGTCGCCGCCATGGTGCAGGCCCTCCGCCGCCTGGGTCACGACCCGGCGCAAACGTTCAACGAACGTCTGATCGCCCACATGGCAGCGCAAGCCGCTCGCGAGCCAGAACGCATCATCCGGCCCGTCACCCGCACGCCCTTCAACCCGCCTCCCGCCGCGGAAACACCGCCGACGGCCTGAGCGCTGGCAAAGCAATTGCCCGGGTCACTTCGAGGCGGTTCGGCTGCACCTTTCAGTCTCGTCCTCCCTCGATATGCTTCCGCCGGCCCTCCTCGGTTCGCGCCGAAATCTGCCAGCCGGCTTCCCCCCGTTGCTCGCTTCCGGTTGCTAGATCCCGGCCGAGCGCGCTGGATCAATCCCCGAACCAAGCCAAGGCCGCCGCCCGGTCCCGAGCGATTTGTGCCTTTAGCTCCTCCAGCCCGGAGAAACGTTGCTCGGGACGTAAAAACGCCAGCCACTCGACCCGCAGCCGATCGCCGACTGCAAACGGGCACTCCTCCAGCAGGTGAATCTCCAACAAAGGCTCCGAGCTGGTCTCGACGGTCGGACGCAAACCGTAATTCGCCACCCCGCTCCGGAGCTTATCGGATCCCTCCGCCCGCGTCACCGCGACCACGTAAACCCCGAACCGCGGACGCAAGTCAGGCGCCCAAGGCAGGTTCAAAGTGGGAAATCCGATTGTCCGCCCGAGCCGCTTGCCCCCCGCGACCACGGCCTCGCTGGCGTAGGCCGTCCCGAGCAACACGTTCGCCGCATCGACGCGACCTTCGAGTAACAGCGCGCGGATCCGCGTGCTGCTGATGGGGTCGCCGTCGCCGTTGATGCGAGGCGCGCTGACCACGTGGAGCCCGTGTTTTTTCGCCTCCGCGACCAGCAGGGCCACGTCCCCGCGCCGCCCGCGCCCGAAGCGCCAGTTTTCACCGACATAAACGGTGTGGAGATTTGGCAAATGAGCGCGGAGGTGCGGCAAAAGCTCCTCCGCTTCGATCCCGGCGAAAGTCGCGTCAAAAGGCTGCACCACCACCCCCGCCACCCCGAGCGCGAGCAAGGCCTCCACCCGCTGTTCACTATCCATGATGAGGCGCACCGGATCATCGGGCCGGAATAACCGGCTCGGATGCGGATCAAAGGTGAGGACCGCCGCCGACCCGCCGCTGCGCCTAGCCGAACGCGTGGCTGCCTCGATAACCGCTCGGTGCCCGAGGTGCACGCCGTCGAACATGCCGATGGCGAGGTGCAGAGGCCGCCGCCCGGCGAGCCCCCCGGCGCCTGCGAGACTGTTGAAAACCTTATCCACGAAAATCGGCAGGATCGCCCACGGAACACACAGTTGGACACGGAAGCGGTGGAATCGGATTTCTTTTCCGTGTCATTCCGTGTGTTCCGTGGGCCAAAAACGTCAGCCCAGCGCCACCGCCGGCGCCGCCTCATAGCCGGGCACGAGCGCGGCCTGCACCTCGGCGGGCGTCATTTTTTGCAGGGCTTCCAGCGTCACCGCACGATCCACATTGAGCGCGCCAGAGGAAATGCGTCGCAAGGCGCTCAGATGCGCACCGCAACCAAGTTTCTGCCCGAGGTCGTGCGCCAGGGTGCGGACGTAGGTGCCCTTGGTGCAGTCGACCGAGAAATCCAACGTGTCCGGAGGCGCCCAGCGGGTGAGGTCAAAGCGTTTCACGCGGATGAAACGCGGCTCACGCTCGATCTCCTCGCCGGCCCGCGCGCTCTTGTAAAGGGGCACACCCTTGATCTTAATCGCGGAAAACATCGGTGGCGTCTGATACTGGTCGCCGACCATCCCGCGCAGGGCCGCGCAGACCGCATCCTCGGTCAACTCCGGCACCGGTCGCGTCTCCAGCACGTCGCCCTCGGCATCTTGCGTATTAGTGACCTGTCCGAGTTTGACCGAGCCGGTGTAGGTCTTGTCCACGCTCATGAGATACTGCGAAAGCTTGGTCGCTTTGCCGAGGAGAAGAACGAGAAGACCGGTCGCCATCGGATCGAGCGTGCCGGCGTGGCCGACCCGCTTCATGTGCAGGATGCCACGCACCCGGGCGACGACATCATGGGAAGTGTGGGCGGAGGGCTTGTCGATCAGCAGGACGCCGTCGTATTCAGCCAGAGCGGCGCGGATCATAAACGGGAAGCGGCGACGGCCGCGATCTGCGCCTCCAAGGCGGCGCGCAGGCGGGGTAAAAAGTGTTCGAGCGGCTCACCTTTGACATTCAGGCCGGCGGCACAGGCGTGCCCCCCCCCGCCGAAGAGAGCGGCGAGTCGATCGACCCGTAAAACAGCGTCCTTGGCCCGCAGGCTGGCTTTGATCGCCCCGCCGCGCACCTCCACCAACACACCGATCTCCACCCCCTCAATCGAGCGAGCGTAATCAACCAACCCCTCGGTATCCTCAACCGAGGTGCCCGTCTCCGCATAGATGCCATCAGGCAACAAGCCGAGACACACCCGGCCGCCGGCAAAGGTCTCCAGTGAAGCGAGGAAGCGCTGCAAAAGCTGCATTTTGCCGAAGGTCTCGCGCTCATAGAGCTGCAGGCCCATCGCCGCCGGGTTTGCACCGGCCTCGACCAAGTCGGCCGTTAGGCGAAAGGTCCGCGCGGTGGTGGCGGAAAAACGGAATTGGCCGGTATCGGTGGCGATGCCGGTGAGCAAGGCGTTTGCGGTGGCGGCATCGGTCGCCATGCCGGCGTCCCGGGCCAGCCCGGCAAGGATCTCCGCCGTGGCCGCACTCGCCGTGTCTACGAGATTGATCGCGGCGAAACCGGGATTGGAGAGATGGTGGTCGATATTCCCCAGCGGGGCCGGAAAGGCCGCAGCGAAGGACTCGGTGGCGCGGTTGCGGTCGGCGCAATCGACGAAAATGGCGGCCCGCTCCTCGCTCAAGGCGACCGCGAGCGGGACAAACGGCGTATCCGTAACGAGAAACTCCAGCCTGCGCGGCACCGCGTCGGGATTGCAGCAGACGGCGTCGATCTCACGCGCGCGCAGCAGACGGGCGAGGGCCACTTGCGAACCAATGCAGTCGCCATCCGGCCTGGCGTGGCCGACCACGACCACGCGCTTTCCAGCACAGGCTCCCAGCAGAGAGGCGAAAGCTTCGCCTAGATGAGGATACAACAAGGCCATGAAAAAATCGGTCAGACTTCCGGCGGCGGCACCGGGGCCGGCACGACCGGCTTGTCTTTGGCCGCGATCTCGTCGAGCAAACCAAGGATGCGGTTGCCCCGCTCGGTGACGTTGTCGAGATGGTAAGTCAGCACCGGCATGTGCTTGAGAATAATGATGTCGCCCAAGGCCAGCCGCAGCTCGCGCGCGTGTTTACGGAGCCACTTCATCCGTTCCGCGGCCACCTCGTCATCACCCGTCACCGAGACGAAGACCTTGCCCTCGCGCACGTCGGGCGTGACCTCCACCGCCGTGATGGTGATGGGGGCGGCGTCGGCGTTGTATTTGCGGCGCAGGAGCGCGCTCAGCTCACGCTGTAGCAACTCGTTAACACGCAGGGTTCGGGTGGACATGGAAAATGAGAAGTAGCGGGTAGTGGATAGAGAATAGCGGGTCGAAGGGATAAGACGGCGGACCGGACTACGCGCTCCTCACTACTCGATGCTCGCTACTTCACCCTTAAAGCGTGGCCCGCACCTTCTGGATTTCGTAGACCTCGATGAGGTCGCCGATCTCGTAACCGTTGAATTCGCCCAGCTTGATGCCGCACTCGAGGCCGGCGCGGACTTCGTTGGCGTCGTCCTTGAACCGCTTGAGCATGCTGACCTTGCCCTCGGCCACGATTTCCTTCTTGCGACGGATGCGGGCGTTGGCGTTGCGGGTGATCTTGCCTTCGGTCACAAGGCAGCCTGCCACAAAGCCCTTGGCCAGCGGGAAGGTGGCGCGGACCTCGGCGGCACCGAGCTTGATCTCCTTGAGGTCAGGCTCGAGCAGGTCGGCCATCATCTCCTTCACCTTGTCGGCGAGTTCGTAGATGATGCCATAGGTCTCGATCCGCACGCCGTGGTGCTTGGCCAACGGAGTGACGCCGTTCTCCAGCTTGGTATTGAAGCCGATGATGACGGCGCCGCCGGTGCCGGCCATGAGCACGTCGTTCTTAGTCACGAGGCCGACCTCGGTGGAAACAATCTCAAGCTCGACCTTGGTGGTTTTGATGCCCTCAAGCACGTGGCGGACCGCTTCGGTGGAGCCGAAGACATCGGTCTTGATGATGACCTTGAGCACCTTCGACTGGTTCGCGGCGATGTCAGCAAAAAGCTGATCAACCGACATATTCTTGGGCGCGGCGGCGGCGGAAGTCTCTTCCTTCTTGATCCGGTTCTGCTCCTCTTCTGCGAGGTCTTCGGCGGCACGGGCGTTCTTGGCGACCTTGAACTGGGCGCCGCTATCAGGCGCACCGGACCAGCCGATGACCCGCACCGGCGCGGAGGGCGGGGCCTCCTTAATGTTGGCCCCCTTGTCGTCAAACATCGCACGCACTTTGCACCATTGGGCGCCGCATACCAGCGCGTCACCAATCTTCAAGGTGCCGCGCTGGATCAGCAGGGTGGCGAGAGGACCACGGCCGACATCGACCTGGGACTCGATGACGATGCCGCTAGCCTCGGCCTTCGGGTTGGCCTTCAGCTCCAGCACGTCCGCTTGCAGAATGATCATGTCGAGCAGATCGGACAAACCGGTGCCCTTTAGCGCGGATACCGGGACGGTGACGGTCTCCCCACCCCAATCTTCGGCGGCGATATTGCGCTCCTGCATCTGTTGCTTCACGCGATCAAGATTCGCGCCTTTAACATCCATCTTGTTGACCGCGACCATGGTGGTGACGGCGGCGGATTGGGCGTGCTTGAGCGCCTCGTCCGTCTGCGGCATGAAACCATCGTCCGCCGCCACCACCAGAATGGCGACGTCGGTGACGGAGGCGCCGCGGGCACGCATTTTATTGAAAGCGGCGTGGCCGGGCGTATCCAGAAAGGTGATCTTACGACCCGAGTGCTCGATCTGGTAAGCGCCGATATGCTGAGTGATGCCGCCGGCTTCGCCGCTGGCGACGTTGGCCTTGCGGATGGCATCGAGCAAAGAGGTCTTGCCGTGGTCAACGTGCCCGAGGATGCACACCACCGGAGGACGCAGCGTGAGATTCTTGACCTCATCCTCCTCGAGTTGCTTCGCCTTGGCAGCCTCCTTTTCCTTTTTGGAAACTTGGGGAGGGGGACTCTCGCCACGGTGTTTGATTTCCAGCAGGAAACCATGCTTCTCGGCGACCTTGGCCGCCACTTGTTCATCAATCGACTGGTTGATCGAGGCGAAAATACCCGCCTCCATCAGCTCGGAGATCAGCTTGAAAGGTTTCAGGCCCAAGGTCGTCGCGAAATCGCGAACGATAATCGGAGGCTTGAGATGGATGATTTTAACCCCGCCTTCCTCGGTGATGGTGGCGGCGGCGGCAGGAGCGATCGCGGTCGAGGCAAAGCCCGGAGGGCGAGGCGCAGCGGAAGGGAAAGCAGGCAGAGCGCGCGGAGCCCCGGCGGCGGGCGGCGGAGTCGGGCTAGGCGGACGCGACGCGACGGGCACGGGCGCGGGAGCGGAGGGCGCGACCGGGAGAGGCGCGGCGACCTTGGGACGAACCGGCGGCGGCACGGAGACTGAAGAAGCCGCAGCGGGCGCAGCCGGACGTAAACCGGGCGTGGGCAAACCTGGCGCAGGGCGGGGTGCTGAAAAAGACGGAGGCGAAGCCGGACTCGATACGACCGGACGGGGAGCGCTCACCGGCGGCGTGATCGCAGGCGGGCGGGAAACCGGCGGAGCAGGCGGGGCACTCACCGGGCGCGGGGCACTCACCGGCGCGGGAGCTGAAACCACGGCGGGAGGGGGGACCGTGGCAGGCGCAACTGTTGGGGAGGCAGCAGCCCGGGCGCTCGCAGCCTCGTCAGCCAGGCGGGTGGCGGTCTCGGCCCGCTCGCGCACCACCTCGTCCATGGACTTGACCATCGGCACCTTGGAAGCGGAGGCCGCCGGCGCGGGGGGCTCGACAGGCTGCACCGGGGCGGCGACCGCAGGCGACTTGGCCGCCATATACTTCTCGAATTCCTCCATGTAGATCGTGCTCAGCGTGCTGGACACGGACTTGGTGTCGGCCGAGACGAACTTAAGCTCCTTCAGCAAGGCCAGCATGTCCTTGCCCTCCATATTGTAACGTTTGGCGAATTCGTGGATGCGGATGCTCATTCGGGCGGCGGGCGTTGGAGGGATGAAGTAAAGTAAAAGACGGAGAGATCAGGCGCCGGCCACGGTTTGCATGACGGCGGCGGCCTCTTCGGCGGAGAAGCCGGCCTCGACTAACGCATCCGCGTCCACGCCTTCGAAAGCGGCCGGCGAATTGATACCGATCGCGACAAGACGCTCAGCGAGGGGTTTTTCGAGACCAAAGGCCGTCACCAGAGACTTCACCGCTTGGGTCCGGGGGTCCACGACCTCGTTTTTGTGTTCCTCGATATCAATGCGCCAGCCGATGAGGCGCGAAGTCAGGCGGGCGTTCTGACCCTTCTTGCCGATGGCAATAGCCAGATCCTCGGTAGCCACACGGAGCAGGATACGCTTGCTGCGCTCATCCAGCACGATGTCACGCGGCACCGCAGGCTTCAACGCTTCCAGCACCATCTGCTTGGGGTCGGCGAACCAGTTGATGATGTCCACCTTCTCGCCATTCAACTCGCGCACGATGGTCTTCACCCGCGCGCCGCGGGCGCCGACACAAGCCCCCACCGGATCGACTTTGGAGTCGGCGCTGGTGACGGCGATCTTGGTGCGATAGCCCGGCTCCCGGGCAAAAGCCTCGATCTTCACCGTGCCATCGGCGATCTCACCGACTTCCACCTCAAAAAGCCGCCAGACAAACTTGGGGCTGCCGCGGGAAAGAATCAGCTCCGGCCCGCGCGGCGTGCTCTCGATGGCGAGCAAGAGAGCGCGGATACGATCACCGGGCTGGTATTCTTCGCCCGGCACCTGTTCACGACCGGGCAGCACAGCCTCGGACTTTCCGAGGTCTATATAAATGTCATTGCGCTCTTTACGACGCACAGTCCCCGTCACGATGTTGCCGACACTGTCTTTGTAATCGTCATAAATACGATCCTTCTCAAATTGACGCAGTTTCTGCATCACCGCCTGCCGGGCGGTCTGGGCGGCGATACGGCCGAGCTCGGCGGGATTGATTTCTTTATCCACCGTCTCACCGATTTGCGCGCCGGCCCGGAGCGCCTGGGCTTTTTCCACGGGAATTTCCTGCCGGGGATCACTAACCGAATCGACCACCTTCAAGACCGCCCAAGCCTTGAGCTGTCCGTTCTTGGGGCTGATTTCGATCTTCAGGTCCTGACCGGAATTCACGCCCCTGAGGGCGGCGGCCTTGATGGCGTTGACGATCGCCGCAATCATGTCGGGACGTGCGATGCCCCGTTCCTTCTCCATGTATTCTAGGACGGCGAGGATTTCTTGGCTCATGTGTTTCGAGTGTTAAGGGGAAAAAAAAAGCGGGCCGAAAGGCCCACTTCTTGAAAAGTGAACTGTAGTTGAGTCTGGCAGTAAGCGAAACGAGCAAAACTCTGTCAAGCCCCGCGCCCGCCCCGCGAAGCCACCGCGGCCAGCCACCCAAGCAGACCTTGCAAATGCCCTTGGGCCAAGGGGGCTTCCGGAGCGCCGCCAACTTCAAATTCCCGCGCCAAGCGCAACAACTCCTCCGGTGCATCCCCCGGATTCCACAGCCGCCAGCGCTCCGCCCACCCCGAACCCGCCGGCTCCGCACCGGAACCAAACCGGGCCGCCAGTAAAGGAAGCACTGCATCGCATACCCAAGTATCAAAGCGGGTCCCGTTCAATGTGCCCCCGCAAATATCCTGCGAAAGGACCCTGCGCGCCAAACCAATGCCCAGTTGCCTGCGCCGGGAACGCAAGTCCGCCCTGCCCGCTGGGCCCGGCTCAACCGCCCCCCAAGAACCGCCGACCGCCGCCAACCGCTCCGGCCAGTCCGGCCTCGCCGCGACCCACTTCGCATATTGCGCGAGTCGCAAACGCGGTCGATTGGCCGGCCGCACCCCCGCATTTTGCCATGGCTCCGCCGGCGCACCCCAAGCCGCCTCGACCGAGACCTCTCCCGCCCGCCACGCCGCCAGCGGGAAACACTCGGCCACCGCGAGCATGGGTAACCGATTCGCCCGATAACCCAGCACCTCCAAAGCCGCCTGATGACACGCCTGCTCCCAACCCAAACACCCCAGTCGCTCGGCCGCGAGACGGACCTTGCTTTCCCAACGGCGCTCAGCCTGACGCGCCAGCTCGACGCGCAACACCGCCGGCGGCACCCCCGCAAGTTGCTCCCGCAAGAGGCTGTAGGGCCGACCCGCGATGCCCTCGACCGCCGCATCCTCCGCGTAGGCCTCCAAGTCGCGCTCCAGACGCGGCAATAACTCTAGGATGGGAATCCGCCGCCCATCCGCGCCCGCCGTCCATTCCCGCATGGAGGAAAACAGAACCACGTGGAGCACCACCGAGTCGTAGGCCGGATCCTTGGCGTGCCCATGGGCATCCCAATCCGACACGCGCAAATGCACCTCGACCGCACCGCGCATCACCTCCCGCGCCGCCCCCTCGCCCACCTCAAACTCCGCGTCCAGAAAGTCCGGCCCCGCCAGCCGGTTCCAGCGACCGCGCCTTAGCAACCGCAGCGCACGGCCATCCCGCAGGCAAAGATCGCGCCGGTCAAAATCACCCCGCGCCCAGATACGCTGGAGCAACCGCTCGGGAAACGAGAAAGCCCCGTGCAGCCCGGCCAGCTCCGCCACGACTGGCGATCCCGGAACCGCGCTCACCGCCCCGCTCCTTCCCCGCGCCAGCCCCGCTCCGCCTCCGCGTTGCCCAGCGTGACCTTCCGCGCCTGTCTCGTATCTGCAGTAGCAATGCGTCTGGACAGTCCCTCGGGGTCGCACCAAGCCGCGCCGGCCGCTTCCACGGTCACGCGCTCCGCCTGATCCGCCGTAGCGACCAGACAGGACCCCGGAGCAGCCGCCCGTCCAACAAGCTGCTCGATCACATCATCCGCCGTCATTCCAGCCGGCGTGTGCACACAGGCAAAAGCCTCCGAATCTCCCACCGTCTCGATCCGCAAGTCCTCGCCCCGGCCGTCAAAAACCACCGTCACCCGCCAAGCGGAAAAATCATGGAGCACCGCCAGCCGGCGCAGAAGCAGCGCCTTCGCCGCCTCGCGATCACGGCGCGCCAGCACACGCGTATCCGCCCACGCTTGGATCACGTTGGAGCCGTCAACAAGCAGATGCGTCTGGGAGGCGGACATAGGGGCGACAGGACTCGCCCACCCTCGCCCGAAGGTTCCGACGCGGCAAGGCCGGAAGCGCTTGCGAATCCACGGACACCGCACTTGCTGTCGGCATGAACCCCTCCTCGCTCGGCAAGCTCATCGGCACCTTTATTTTAATTTTGGTCCTAGTGGTCGGTGCCTCCCAGGCGACTTACGTGGTCGAGCCCGGCACCCGCGGTGTGTTGATTACGCTCGGCAAGGTTTCACCCGCGCCCTTGGTCGAAGGCTTTGGGACCAAATCCCCGTTCATCTCGCACGTCCAACCGGTGCTCATCCGGCAGCAAACCCGCGACCTGCCCGCCGAGTGCTATTCGTCCGACCTCCAGCAGGTAAACATCCAGCTGCGCGTGCTGTTTCGCATTCCCGAAGCCTCCGTGGTGAAAATCTACCAGGACTACGCCGGCGACCCGTTCGACAGCCTCGTCGCGCCGCGCGTGCAGGAGGCTCTGAAAGAGGTTACCGCGATGCAAAGCGCCGAGCAGATCGTGAAAAAGCGCGAGGAGATCAAAACCCACGCCCTCGCCTCCACCCGCGACAAGTTGAACAATCTGCTCATCATCGAGGATATCGTCCTGGAAAACATTACGCTCTCTAAGGAACTGGAAACCGCTATCGAGTCGAAGATGGTGCAGGAGCAGGAGGCAGCCAAGGCCCGCTTCACCCAGCAAAAATCCCAGATCGAGGCGGACACCGCCATCATCAAGGCCAGAGGCGAGGCCGAGGCCATCCGCATCCGCGGCGAAGCCCTGCGCGATACGCCCGGGCTGATCCAGCTCCAGATCGTAGAAAAATGGGATGGCCGCACGCCTCTGGTCATCGGCGGAGCCGCAGGCGGCGAAAATGCGGGCACCAACTTCATCCTTCCGCTCAACACCCTGCCCGCCGCTGCCGCTCCCGCCGTTCGTCACTAGGAAGTCTCCTGCCCGATGCGCAACGTAACCCCGCCCGCATCCCGCCCGCCCCGGCTTTTACGCGCCATCACGCTGGTGGCCGCCGTGGTCTTGATAGGCCTGCTCTGCCTGCTTTTTCCGCGTATGCTGGCCTTCGTCGAATTGGCCGCACGCGAACTGCGCTACCTCTGGTGGCTCGTGTTGCTCGCGGCCGCGGGCCTCTACTTTTTCTTTTTCTTCGGCCGGAAAAAATAAACCCGTCCGCCGTGCCCTCCGCTCCCGGCGTCCTGTGTATCCCCGCCTTTCGCGAAGCGGATCGCCTGCCGCCTTTTCTGGAAGGCTTGATCGCGGTGCTCGCGCCCGGCCCGCATTTAATCCGCATCCAGATTGTGGACGACGGCTCGCCTGCCGAGGAGCGCGCACGGCTTTTCGCCGCTCTGAAACCCCGCGCATCCGGAGCCTGCAGCCTCGCCCCGCCCCTGGCCCTGCCCGCCAATACCCGCAAAGGCGGCGCCATCCTCGCCGGGTGGCGCGCCCATCCCGCCGCCGCCTGGTTCGCTTTTGTCGACGCCGACGGCGCCGTGCCTCCCGCCGAAGTCCGCCGCCTGCTAGATCATGCGCTCGCGACACCGCCTCCGAGCGCCGCGTGTTTCGCCGTGAGACGTTCGGGCCCTTCAGTGCGCCGCGACGCGACGCGCGCGCTGGCCGGCCGGCTTTTCTCCGCCCTCGCCGAGCGGATCGCCGGCCGCAAACTCGACGACGTGCAGTGCGGCCTCAAATTCGTGCCCGCCGCCGCCTGGCGTGCACTTGATCCACAGTTACAGGGCTCCGGTCTTTGCTTCGATGTGGAACTCCTAGCCCGGCTCGCCCGCCTGCCTTGCCCGATCACCGAGTTTCCCATCGCCTGGGAAGAAAAAAACGGCGGCTCGATTCGTCTCTGGCCGGACGCCCCCCGCATGCTCTTCCAACTAGCCCGCCTGAGTCGCATCCTCCCTGCTTATACCCTCCCGCCAAATTAAACCGTCCCCCCTTTCTCGGTTGGTTTTATTAACCGCCGTTTCCCCTCTCCTGCCCCAAAGAAACGGGAATACCCGCCCCCACCACAAGGTCCCCCTCTCGGGTCAGGCAAACTCCGGCCCGTCACCGGCCCGTTGCCCTGGAGGCGCCGATTGAACGGCATGAACACGGCTGCCGCGTGCGCTTCCAGATTATCTGGTTCGTGACCAGCGTGGAACTGAAAGCAGACCGCCGGGGCACGCTCACACCGACCGGCCAGCCGTCGCGCGCTGACGGCTCAAGGCCCGGTAGCGGCGCGGCGAATAACCCATGGTCCGAGTGAAACAACGGGTGAAGTAAAAGGCGTCGGCGTAGCCCACCTCGGCGGCGATTTCCGCGACCGGAGTCTCGCTCGCCGCAAGCCGCTGGCAGGCGCGTTGCATGCGCTGGCGTTGCAGATACTCTATCGCCGAGCAACCGGTCAACTGGCGGAACAATTGCGCGAAGCGCGGCACCGACAAGCCCGCCGCGGCCGCCAGTTCATCCAACCGGTAAGCCCGCGCGAATTCCTGGCGCAACCGCACGCGGATCGTCTCCACCCGGTCCAGCGTTGAACGCACCACCCCGCCCTCGGCCGCTAGCCGGGCCAGAATCGAGAACGATTGGCGCAGCGCGGACGCCGCCTCGACCTGACGGCGCTCATCGTAGCCCTCCTCCAAAATGGCGTGGACCCGATCTAGGCGCAGCGAACCCAAACGCCCCGGCCCCAGCTGGATCGTTTCGAGGCCAGCTCCGCACCAGGCGGCATGGCGCATCCAGCGCGCCGCTTCCTGGCCTTGAAAATGCGCATATGCGATCGTCCAGGGCCGGTCGCGGTCCGCCCCGTAGGCGTGCGGTGTATCGGCCGGCAACCAGAGCACGTCGCCAGCGTTCACCAACGACGTGCGCGCGCCGTCCGCCCCTCGCACCCAGCCGCGCCCGCGCAGACAGGCGACGATCAGGTGGGTCGGCGCGCCTGCGGGCCGGACGACCTCATGACCGGCGGCAAGCGGGAAAAACCCCGCGTCCGTGACATGCAGTCCGGCCAGCAGGGGATGCCGCTCCGCAGCCCGCCGCGCCCTTTCAGGCAACACCACGAAATGCTCATGGGGAAACCCGTGCGGTTTGGTGAGCGGATCCTCCAGTTTTTTGCGCAAGCCATCCATGTAAACCGGACTAAAAGCATGTTAGAATAGTGCAACCTCATCCCCCTCCACCATGTCCACTCCCGTGACCGTGCGCCGCGAAGCCCTCGTTCTGCCGACCTATCTCCCGGCCGCGCCCGATCCCAATCCGATGTTCTTGGAGAAACGCGTCTACCAAGGTTCAAGCGGACGCGTTTACCCGCTGCCCTTCACCGACCGCATCGCCGAAGAACCCGTGCCGCACGCCTGGGACGCCGTATGGCTGGAAAATGAATACCTCGCCATCCTGATCCTCCCGGAGCTCGGCGGACGCATCCACCGGATGCTCGATAAAACCAACGGCTACGACGTGATCTATCACCAGACCGTGATCAAACCCGCCCTCGTCGGTCTGGCCGGCCCCTGGGCGAGCGGCGGCATCGAGTTCAACTGGCCGCAACATCACCGGCCTTCGACTTTCATGCCCGCCGCCGTGGAAGTGGAGCACGGACCCGGCGGCGAGATCACGGTCTGGCTTTCCGAGCACGACCCGATGGCGCGGATGAAAGGCATGCACGGGGTTTGCCTTCGCCCCGGCCGGGCGGTCCTTGAACTGCGCGCCCGGGTCTACAACCGCACGCCCGACGCCCAGACCTTCCTGTGGTGGGCCAACGTCGCCACCGAAGTCCACGGCCGCTACCAGTCCTTCTTCCCGTCGGACGCCACCTTCGTGGCGGATCACGCGAAGCGCGCCATGAGCACCTTCCCGCGCTGCTCCGGGCGCTACTACGGTGTCGACTACGCCGGCCGTGCCCGAGACGGCGTGCCGGCCACGGAACGGCCGCGCTTGTTCCAGCCGCCGGCGGATTGCCCCGCCGACGATCTGTCGTGGTATGCCAACATTCCCGTGCCCACCTCCTACATGTGCATGGGCACGCAACGGGATTTCTTCGGAGGCTACGACCACGCCGCCCAGGCCGGCATCGTGCACCTGGCCGACCACCGCATCTCGCCGGGCAAGAAGCAGTGGACCTGGGGCAACCACGAGTTCGGCTACGCCTGGGACCGCAACCTCACCGATCCAGACGCGCGCGGCGTCCACCGGCCCTATATTGAGTTGATGGCCGGGGTTTACACCGACAACCAGCCCGACTTTTCCCACCTCCAGCCCGGCGAGACCCGCACCTGGACCCAACGGTGGTATCCGATCCGCGCCATCGGCCCGGCCGACGAGGCCAACGCTGACGCCGCCGCGAGCCTGCGCCTAGATGGAAAGCGGGTCCGCCTCGGCGTCTCCGTTACGACCGCCTTCCCCGGCGCCCGTGTCACGCTGCTTCGACGTCGGGATGGCCGCGAACTCGCCGCCTTCGCGCGGGATCTTTCGCCCGCCGCCCCCTTTGTCACGGAAACCCGAATACCCGGCGCCGAGCCGACGGATTTACTCCTCGTCGTCCACGACTCCGGCGGCCGTGAAATCCTGCGCCACGCCCCCGAGGCGCCCACCGCCCCGCCGAGCGCGGAGGCATTGGCGGCCCGGGCCGCGACCGAACCTCCCGCCCCGGCAGACGTAGCCGGCGCGGATGAGCTCTACCTGATCGGGCTGCATCTGGAGCAGTATCGCCACGCCACCCGCTGCCCGACGCTCTACTGGAACGAGGCCCTGCGGCGCGACCCCGGCGACTCGCGTTGCCAGCTCGCGCTGGGTCGCTGGCGCCTGCGCCGGGGCGAATTCGCCGCCGCCGAAGGCCACCTGCGGGCGAGCATCGTCCGGCTCACCCAACGCAACCCCAACCCCGCCGACGGCGAGGCGCATTACCAACTGGGCCGGGTGCTGCGGTTTCTAGGCCGCGACGCCGAGGCCGGCGACGCCTTCGCCAAGGCGGCCTGGAACCAGGCCTGGGCCGGCGCGGCACACCTCGCGCTCGCCGAACTCGAGGCGACCGCCGAACGCTGGCCGGCCGCGCTCGATCACCTGGAACGATCGCTCCGACTCGATACCGACCACCTGCGCGCCCGCGCCCTTCAAGTTATCGTCCTTCGAAAAATGGGCCGCGCTCCCGAGGCGACGCGCCGGCTGGAAGAGGCCGCCGCGCTCGATCCGCTCGATCCTTGGCTGCGCTGGCTGTCAGGCCGGACGTGGGCCGGAGACAACCAGATGCGTCTCGATATCGCCCACGATCTGGCGCGGGCAGGGTTGAGCAGCGAAGCGCTCGAGGTGCTTGCCACCGCCGTCCCTGAACCGCACTCGGGCACCACTCCGCTGGTCGCCTACACCCGGGGCTGGCTGCTTGAGCGTGCCGGCGACCGCCGCGCCGCCCGCGCCGCCCGCCGTGCAGGCGCCAAAGCCTCGCCGCAGTATTGTTTCCCCTGCCGCCTGGAGGAGATCGCCGTGCTCGAGTCCGCCATCGCCGCCGACCCGCGCGATGCCCGGGCGCCTTTTTTCCTGGGGCACTTACTCTACGATCGGCGCCGTCACCGCGAAGCCATCGCCCGATGGGAAAACGCGGTCCGTTTGGAGCCCGCCAACGCCGTCGCCTGGCGCTGCCTCGGCATTGGTCGTTTCAATATTCTCCGCCAGCCCGCCCGGGCCCGCGCCGCCTACGAGCGCGCCGTCGCCGCCGCGCCCGAGGACGCGCGGCTACTTTATGAACGCGATCAACTCTGGAAACGTCTGGGCGTGCCACCGGCGCGCCGTCTCCGGGCCTTGCAAAACCGCTCCGGACTGGTCGCCCGGCGAGACGATCTCACGGTGGAGTTTTGCGCGCTTTTGAACCAGACAGGGCACCCGCAGCTCGCCCTGGAGTTGCTGGCCGCACGGCGTTTTCAACCCTGGGAGGGCGGCGAGGGCCTGGCCCTTGGACAACATGTGAGCTCGCAAATCCAGCTCGGCCGGGCGGCGCTCGCAAACGGCAGGGTCGGTGACGCGCTCCGTTCTTTCGAGCAGGCGAGCGAATGCCCGGAAAACCTCGGCGAGTCCCGCCACCTTCTCGCCAACCAATCCGAGGTGTTGTTTCACCTCGGGGAGGCAAAGGCGGCCGCCGGCGATCCTGACGGCGCCCGCTCCGCATGGACCGAAGCGGCGACCAGCCGGGGCGATTTTCAGGAGATGAGCGTGCGCGCCTTCTCCGAGTCCACCTACTTCACCGCGCTGGCGTGGAAACGGCTCGGGCAGGCGACGCGCGCGACGCGCCTGCTGCGCGAGTTGCTGGCCTACGCGAGCAATTTGGAGAAGCAGGTAGCCAAGATCGACTATTTCGCCACCTCGCTCCCCACCTTGTTGCTCTTCGAGGAGGATCCGCAGGCGCGGCAGACGATCACCGCCCGCGTGCTGCAAGCGCAGGCCTGGCAGGGGCTGGGCCTTGGCCCCCGGGCCCGCGCAGCCTGGCGGGACGTGCTGCGCCTCGACCCCAACCACCCGCGCGCGGCCGAAGCGCTCGCCGGGATTTCGGAGCGTCCCCGGCCCAGACAAAGCATCCGCGCGGGGCGACGTTGACCGCAAGGGCTTCGCCTTGCACGGTGCGCGCCATGTCCGACACCAAAGCCCCCTCCATCCTGGTAATCGATGACGACGCTGAAGTCTGCTATTCGCTCGGACGCGTGCTTTCCTCGAAAAAATACCAGGTGCTCGAGGCGGGCAGCGGCGAGGCCGGCGTGGCAGTGGTGAAAAAGGGCCCGGCGCCCGACCTGATCTTCCTCGACGTCCGCATGGGCGGCATGAGCGGGCTGGAGGCACTGCAACACATCCGGGCGGCGAATCCGAAGCAGTTGGTCATCCTGATGACCGCGTTTGGCACCGCCCAGACCGCGATCGAGGCGATGAAATACGGCGCCTTCGACTACATCATGAAACCCTTCGACCCGGCGAAGGTGCTCGCACTGGCGGAGAACGCCCTCAAGGCCCACGCCGACATGCGCTCGGCCGGCGACTACAAGCCGTCGATCAACGCCGACGATTACCGCGAGGGCATCGTGGGCGCTTCACCGGTCATGCAGGACGTCTTCAAGGTCATCGGTCAGGTCACGGCCAGCGACGTCACCGTGATGATCACCGGCGAGAGCGGCACGGGCAAGGAACTGGTAGCCCGCTCGATCTGGAAACACTCGCACCGGGCCAAGGGCAACTTCATCGCGGTCAACTGCGCCGCCATTCCGGACAACTTGATCGAAAGCGAACTTTTCGGGCACGAGAAAGGCTCGTTCACCGGCGCGACAAACCAGCGCATCGGCAAGTTCGAGCTTTGCGACCGCGGGACCATCTTCCTCGACGAAATCGGCGACATGGCGCTGGCGACCCAGACCAAAATACTGCGCGTGCTCCAACAAGGCGAGATCCAGCGGGTCGGCGGCATCGACACCATCAAGGTGGACGTGCGCATCCTCGCCGCTACGAACAAGGACCTAGAATCCATGGTGAAGGCTAAGACCTTCCGCGAAGACCTCTATTACCGCCTAAACGTGGTGCGCATCAAGATGCCGCCCCTGCGCGACCGCCGGGAAGACATTCCGCAAATCGTCGATTTCACGCTGCAAAACTTGGTAAAACAAAAAAAAGCCCGCGTCGCGAAGGTCGCGCCCGAGGCCATGGCGGTGCTCGCCCGCTACGACTGGCCCGGCCATGTGCGCGAGCTGGAGAATCTGGTCTATCGCAGTGCGGTGATCGCCCAGGGCGACACCATTCTCGTCAAGGATCTCCCGGTTGAAGTGCTGGCGGCAGCAGGCACCGGCTCTCCCCCCGCCGAACCGGGGACTCCCCCGCTGCCCACGGGGGCAGGTCACTTAGTTTCAACCCCGCCAACGACGACTGCGACCCAAACGGCGACTGCGGATTTGGTTGCGGGGGCAAACCCTGCGCCGACCGTCGGGCAGGCCTTGGATTTCTTGCACATCGAGCTCAGTAAACTCGACGAGCCGCTGCTGGAACGACTGGAGCGGGAGATGATCGTGCGCTCGTTCAAGGCCCTCGATGGCAACCTCGCCCGCACCGCCGAATTGCTGGGTATGACCCGTGCCACCCTGCGTAAACGAATCGAGGAACTCGGCCTGCAGCCATCCTGACCTACGGGCGGCAAACGCAAATTTTTCCATCGCCGTGAACGTGCACAACCGTTCATGGTTAACGCGCTTCTTTGGAAGGGTGGCAGAGTGGTCGATTGCTCCAGCCTTGAAATCTGGCGAACCGAAAGGTTCCGGGGGTTCGAATCCCTCCCCTTCCGCCACTTTGAAACCAACTCCGTCCGGTCTGGATACCCAATCAACGGTCCGGACCCGGGTTGTTGCGGAAAGCCCCGCCCCTTCGTTCCCCGAAAGGAATCTTCTCGGCCAAGGTCGCAGAACCGGGGTTTTACCTTTTGACACCCTGCGGCCTGCGAATTGCATGAACGATAGAAACATCCGCGCCCGCCGCTCCCCACCCTAACGCCCTCATGTCCTCTTTTCTCGGTTATTTCTCCAACGACATCGGCATCGACCTAGGCACCGCCAATACCTTGGTCTACGTCAAGGACAAGGGTATCGTCCTGCGCGAACCGTCTGTAGTGGCGCTTGATACACAAACCCGCAAGGTTCGCGCCGTCGGCGATGAGGCGAAGAAAATGCTCGGGCGCACCCCCGGCAACATCACCGCGATCCGCCCGATGAAAGATGGCGTGATCGCCGATTTCGACGTCACCGAGGCAATGCTGCGCTACTTTATCCGCAAGGTGCACAACAACGCCCTGCGGGTAAATCCCCGCGTCGTCATCGCCATACCCTCCGGCATCACCGAAGTGGAAAAACGCGCGGTCAAAGACTCCGCCACCCATGCCGGCGCTCGCGACGTCATCACCATCCCCGAGCCGATGGCCGCGGCCATCGGCGTCGGGCTGCCCATCGACGAACCGGCCGCAAACATGATCGTCGATATCGGCGGCGGCACGACGGAAATAGCCATTATCTCGCTCTCGGGCATTGTTTTCAGCAAATCCATTCGCGTCGCCGGCGACGAGTTGGACAGCGCGATTGTGAACTACATGAAGCGCGCTTACAATCTGCTCATCGGCGAACGCACCGCCGAGGAAATCAAACTGCGCGTAGGGTCCGCCTACCCCCTGGATGAGGAACTGACCATGGAGGTGAAAGGCCGCGATTCCGTCGCGGGCCTGCCCAAGACCATCCACATCACCTCCCAAGAAATTCGGGAAGCCCTGAGCGACCCCATTTCCTCCATCGTCGATGCGGTTCGCTCCACTCTCGAACGCTGCCCCCCCGAACTCTCCGCCGATCTTGTGGACCGCGGCTTTGTCATGGCCGGAGGCGGCGCCCTGATCCGCGGCATAGACCGCTTGCTGTCCGAAAAAACCGGCCTGCCCGTCACCGTGGCAGAGGATCCGCTCTCCGCCGTGGCCAACGGCACCGGCGCCGTTTTGGACGATCTTAACTGGGTGCTGCAGAACGTCTGAAGCGGGCAGTTATCGTCCGTATCCGGGCGCCAGCCCCATCCCCGGAAAGCCGCTCCTCCCGCACCGTGCCGCGCTTCGACCAAGCCCGCCCCCTTCTCACCCTGGGCATCGTGCTGCTGGTCTGGCTCATCCTGCCCACCACCATAAAACGCGCCACCCGCCTCGGCTTCTACGAATTGCAGGCACCGGTCGATGTAGCCGCTTCTTACGCCCGCGATTTACAGGACTTCTGGTCGCAAAAAACCCGCACAAAAAACGAGCTGATCGAGGCTGCCCGCGATCTCGCCCGGCTGAACGCCTCCTACGAACTACGCCTTCAGGACGACGCCCGCCTGCGAAATGAGATCGCCCGCCTCGAAGAGTTGCTGCGCCTGCCTTCTTACGGCGATTTCCGCGCCGAGCCCGCGCGGGTGGTGCGAAGAGATTTTTCCGCTTGGTGGCAGCGTCTAGTGATCCGCAAGGGCGCCAACCATGGACTCACCATCGGGGCACCCGCCATCTACAGCGGCGGCCTCGTGGGCCGCGTGTCCGAGGTCCATGCCCACACCGCCGTGATTGAACTGATTAGCAGCCCCGGCCTGCGCCTGGCCGCTGTCTTTGACGGCGACGACCGGCCCGTTAGCTTTCAAGGGGGTGTGAACGCACCGCTGCGCCCCGCCGAGGCCGTGCTCGAATACGTCCCGCTCGATGTCTTCGCCACCCCCGCCTCCCCCCGGCGCTTGGTGACTTCGGGACTGGGCGGCGTTTATCCCCCCGGCCTCTTTGTCGGCGAAGTCCTCACCCTGGAAGCCAGCACCGACGGGCTCTTTAAAACCGGCCGCGCCGTTCTCGATCCCCGCCTCGGACGCCTGAGCGAGGTCACTGTGCTGGTGCCGCTCGACCCCGCGCCGTGATGCTCCGCGACTCACGCCAGGTCCTCGCCTTGCTGGCTTGCGCCGGCATCCTAAACGCGATCATCGCGCAGCTTAATCACGCCCTTGCGCCGCTCGCCCTGACGATCTCCAGCCCCGGCTTGTTGATCGCCTTCGCCGCCCTGCGGTTGCCCGCCAAAACCGGACTCGCCGTGGTGCTTTGCTCCGGCCTCTGGCTCGACGCCACCGCCCCGACGCCTTTCGGCCGTCAGGCCGCACTGCTCGGCCTCGCCTTTGGTTTGCTGCATAATATCGCCCGGCGCCTGCCGCGCGAGGATGCCTTGGTTGGAGTGGTCTCGGCGCTCTTCACCAACCTCGCCCTGTTCGTATTGCTCGCTGTAATGGATCTCGGCGTCCTGCCCGATTCCGGCGCGGGGGCCCTGCGCCTGCTGGCTGACCTTATCGTATCCCAAGTGTTCACCACCCTGGCCGGACCGTGGTTTCTCGCCCTGCAAAACGGCCTGCTTTCTTTCGCCGGCACCCCGCCGCACAAAGGGCCCCGCCCCGTCTGACCATGGCCTTCGCCCCGCGCTCCTCCGCACCGGAACGCCCCGGCTCCATGGTCGAGTCCCACCGCGGCTACGATCCACGCCTCTGGCTTTTTTACGGCCTGCTGGTCTTACTGCTGGCGGTCTTGACGGCTGGCCTAGGCTACCAACAACTCGGTCGGACCGATCTGCATCGCGAACGCGAAACCGTGCAGAGCCAGCGCCGGGTCATCGTGCCAGGTCCCCGCGGCAACCTCTTCGACCGCGAAGGCCGTCTGCTGGTAGGTAACCGCCCCCGCTTCGCCGTCACCCTGAATCTGGACGAACTGCGCACCGAGTTTCGCCGCGAATACCTCCGGGTGCGCCGTAACTACCGCGAAACCGGCGACAAGGATCTGCCCAACGCCACCCAACTGGAGAGAATCGCCCGCGTTTCCGTGGTTCAAAGCCACCTGCAGATCATTAATCGCATCCTCGGCACTCGCGAAAAGGTGAATCCCGAAACCCTGGAACGCCACTACCGTCAGGCGCGTATCCTTCCTTTTATTCTGCTGGAGGACATAACCCCAGCGGCCTACTCCCGACTCCTGGAACAGTTGCCCGTCAACTCCCCCCTCCAAGTCTATGCCGCCTCCACTCGCGCCTATCCCCACGGCCGGCTCGCAGCCCACACGCTCGGCTACACCGCCTCGGACGATGACCTCGCGGTGAACGAAGGACTCCCCGGCGCGGAGCTGACCACGTTTAAAATGCGCGGCTCGGTCGGCCGCCAGGGCCTGGAGGCGGCCCTGGACACCCGCCTCCAGGGTCAGGCCGGAGGCACCATCTACCGGGTCGATCCCGCCGGCTACCGCCTCCAGCCCGCACTGGAAAAACGCCGCCCCCTGCAGGGCGAGGATATCGTCACCAGTCTAGATCTGGACCTGCAACGCGCGGCGGAAACCCAGATGGCCGAGAACGGCCTGGCTGGCGCCGCCGTGGCCCTGGATATCCCCTCCGGAGAAGTGAGGGTGCTCGCCAGCCACCCCGATTATGACCTCAACGATTTCACTCCGCGCCTGACCGAAAAAACCGCCTCCGGGATAAACGCCCAAGGCGCCTGGCTCAACCGCGCCACCCAGGGCCTCTACCCACCGGGCTCGACCTTTAAACTGGTCACCGCCCTCGCCGGCCTGCGCACCGGCCACATCCGACCCGATTCGCAGGTCGAATGCACCGGCACCTACCAGGTCGGAGGCCGCGTCTTTGTGTGTAACAACCACCGCGACCGCGGTATCCTCACCCTTTCCCAAGCGCTCGAAAAAAGCTGTAACACTTTTTTTTACCTCTACGGCCTCCAGACCGGCATCGACGCCATCGCGGCCGAGGCCCGGCTACGCGGACTGGACCGTCCGACCGGCATAGACCTGCCCCACGAAGCCCGCCACATGCTCGTCCCCGATCCCGCTTGGAAAGAAGCCCGACGCAGTGACCGCTGGTTCCCCGGCGATACGGCCAACGTCTCCATCGGCCAGGGCGACCTCGCCCTCACCCCGCTGCAAATGGCCTGCCTCGTCGCCTCGCTGGCACGGGGCGAGACCCTCACCCGCCCTACGCTCCTTCATCAAAACACCCCCTCGAACCGCCCACAGCCTGTGGACGGGATCGCCCCGTCGGCTAGGGCGGCCATCCTCACAGGCATGGAAGCCGTCACCAACACCGGCACCGGTCAAATCCTCCAAACCCCCCGTTTCCGGGTCCCTGGCCTGAGAATAGCCGGCAAAACCGGCACCGCCCAAAAAGCCACCGCCCAAGGCATCCTGAATTTCGCTTGGTTCGTGGGCTTTGTGCCCATCGAAAACCCGCAAATCGCCGTCGCCGTGCTAGTCGAAGGAGACACCCCCGGCGAGGATGTCGCCGGCGGTCGCTACGCCGCCCCCGTGGCCGGGGCGATTTTTAGAGCCTGGGCGGATAAAACCGGCCAATACCCGCCGAACCATACGGCCACCCCCTCCCCCCCTAGCGGGGGCTGAAACCACAAATAAGCCGGGTTCATGCAGTTGACCGGCGGAGCAGCGGGGTGGCATGGCGAGCGTAGTTTGATACGAACCAAGTAAAGGGCCCATCCGGGAAATCCATGGTTAACGTTCTAATTTTTAGGGCGATTTGCATTAGGAACGTCAAAGACCAGGCGGTCTTGACCGTCGCCCCCCCACCTCCCGCCGGTCAAAAAAAGCCCCCCGGTCTTTGGGACCGGGGGGCCGAGCTCAAACCGCGTCACAACAACTGCCGATCAGGGCGTGGGCGCGGTGTAACCGACGGACAGACGCAGGAAGCGGCGGGGGTTGGTGGTCAGGTTTACGTCATCGGTGTAGGTCGAGGTCGTGCCCACCGTGTTAGTGGCGCCGGTGCCGGCGGCGAAGGCCGTCGTGCCAAGGGCGGAGGTGCCCTCGACCGTGTAGGTCAACGCGACGTCGGCCGTGGCCTTGCGCGGATAAGTTAGGGTCAGGAAGTTGCCGGAGCGACCGACCACCACGGGGCTGGCATTCGCCACCTTCGCGTTCGTATCAAGGGCATACTCTAGGATGTTGACCAAACCGTCGCCATCAAAGTCCTCGGTATCGCCGGCCAGCACGGTGCCATCGTCGTCATAGACGCCGAATTGCTCGAAACGCCAGTTCTGCAGGGCGGTGTAAACCACGGCGGTGGGCGTAGCGGAGACCTCGGCGGAGTTACCGCTGGTGCCGAGGGCGTTGGCGGCCTCGATCAGGTAGTAGTAGGTCGTGCCATTGGTCAGACCGGTGTCCACATAGCTGGTCGCAGTGACGTCGGAAGCCACGGTGGCGTAGCCGCTGCCGGAGGTGGTGGAACGTTTGACGAGGTAGCCGGTGGCATTGCTGCTGGCGGACCAAGTCAGGGAGACCTGGGCGTTACCGGCCGAGGCGGCCACGCTGCCGGGAACCGAGGGCAGCACGACGGCGGTCCCACCGCTCACCTCCAACACGCCGGTGGCGGTGGTGAAGGTGTAGGATACCGCTCCGACCGTAGCCGTCCAGACACCGGAACCGGAAGCGGTTTCAGCGAGAGGAGTCTCGGTGCCGGAGGCTACGGCCGATACGGCGGTGAAAGCTCCTGCAGCGCCCGTGGCTTGGAACAGGGTGTAGGAACCGTCGTAAACGGTATCGAGGAAGTTCAGCTTGAGCGCGCCACCATAGGTAAGACCGCCAGCCGCCTCCACGCTCACGCCCGTGAACTTGTTCGCGGCGAAATCAAACTGGGTCGTCGCGCTGGCACTCAGGGTCAGGGTGGCGGCCTTGGTGAAGGCCAGACGGCCGGTCAAAGTGCCCGTCGCATCAGGACGGAGGGAGCCGTTGATCGTGGTGACACCGCCCAGCTTTCCATTGCCAGCCAGAGTAGCTCCAGTGGCCACAGTGACAGCACCGGGTTCGGTGTTTTGATAATCAGTCCCCAGCACGCCCGTGGTGGGTTCAGTGAGGGAAATCACGTCATCGCACACTAAACTGGTCGGGTGGCGGCCGAAGGTCAAATCGACTCCGGCCAGGGTGTAATGGCGCTCGATGGCACCAAGTAGACGGAGCGTGCCGGCGTTAACATTGACCGCACCAGTCATCAGATGCGAGTTGTTCAAGGTCAGCGTTCCGGTGCCGACCTTAGTCAGCATGGGATAGCCGTAGCCAAAGATGTCGAGATTACCCCTCAACTGGCCGCTGATGGTGAAATCGGTGTTCAAGGCACCGACGGTGTAGTTATTGAAGCGACCCCCGACCGGATTACCCGAGAGGATGGCGCCTGCATCTACGTTCAGCTCACCGAAGCTATTAACCGTGGAGGTTCCGGATCCAGTAGGCGGATTGAATGCTTGGAGAACGCGAACGCCAGGTCCGACATTGACTTTCGCCGCAGCGAGATTGTGCGCACCAACCATACGATAGTCATCCGTTTCCGTGCCGGCTCCGGTGGGCGTCTTGACGATGTTAAACTGGCCGGTGAATGCCGGCCAGGCGCCAGTGATATCGCTACGGGTGGCATCGACCGAAAGGTTCAAGGTGCCCGCGCCTGTGACCACGCCGGAATAACCGCCGCGCTGGGGCAGGTGCAGATTGCCTGTCACGCCAGTAGGAACGGTCAAGGCGTTGGCCAGAATGCCAAACGAGGTGCCGGCATCCTCGGTTTGATAGCCGTTCAGATACAGGTGGGTGCCGTCACCAAACGTGATCGCTCCCGAGCCGAGGCCGTTTTGGCCGTTGGCGGTGTTGTTGCCCAATCGAACATTGCCCGCGCTTATGGTCACCGGGCCAGAGAGGCCGCCATTGGACCCACTGAGCACCAGATCGCCTGCACCGGTCTTGTTAATCGCACCGGAGCCCGAAGCAGTTCCGGGCACGGTCAAGGTCAAGCCATTCGCGACACTGAATTCAGCCCCGTTGGCACCGATCGTAAGCGGGCGGGCGTTGGCGCCGGCGTTATCAAGGCTCACCGTGGCGGAAGGCGCCAGAACCGCGCCATTCAGCGTCAAGCCGGCCCCCGTGGATGCCGCGCCCAGATTGGCGTTGGCGGAAAACGCGAGGGTGCCTCCGGTGACAATGGTCTGGCCGGTGTAGGTATTCGCGCCGGACAGGGTGAGGGTGCCGAGACCGGCCTTGGTGAAGGAACCGACGCCGGAGTTGCCGAGCGGATTGGCTAGAGTGACCGAATTTCCGTTGGTGTCGATGGTCGCGCCATTCAAACCAAAGTTGATCACTTTGGACGAGATATCCGCGGTGTTGGCGGTGTCGTAGCGCAAGGTGCCCCCATTCAAGGTGATGTCACCCGTGCCTAAGCTGGAACCATTTGCGAAACCGAGCACGCCGCCCACGATGTTGACCGAGCCGGAGAAGGTGTTCGAGCCGGTGAGGTCGAGCGTGCCGGTGCCGGATTTCACCACGCCACCCACGCCGGAAACCACTCCGGAAAGCGTCAGGCTGGTGGCACTGGAAAGAGAAGCGGCCAGGGTGGTGTTCAGAACCACCGGAGCGCTGATCACATGGTCGCCAGCGGCGACAATGGCACCCACGTTGCCGGTGCTGCGCTCCAGCGTAAGGCTGCCGCCTGAACCGGAGGCGATCGTGTAGGTGGCGGAGCTGGCGAACGAAAGACCGTTCGTAAAACGATTACCGTCGAGGGTGACCGTGGCGGGAGCGCCCAGATCGGTGGTGAATTGCGCGGTGTAGTTGGCGGCCGCGACTCCGTTGGACCAATTGCCAGCGCTGTCCCAGCTGCCGCCGGCGGTGGCGTTCCATTGGGTGAGCACGGAATCCAAGGCGATCTGCAGCTTAACCAAGGAACCATCCGAGCTGAAGGTGTAGGAATAGCCAGGTTGGGTATTGAGCACGTTCAGGGCGGACGCTCCGGCTCCGCCGAGCGTGCCACTGTATTGAATCAGATCGTAGGTGCCCGCGGTGGCCCAAGGGTTGGTGCCGCCTGCGGCGTAGAGCAGGATATTGCCGCCATCGATCGAGAGGCCGCCCGAATTGGTGACGACCACCTTGTCGTAGGAGGAGGTTGAGGCAAACTCGAGGTCGAGCAGAGCGCCCGAGGCGAGAGAAAGCCCGCCGGTGGTGAGCGTGCCCACGCCGCCGGTCCCAGGAGTCAACTTGCCCCCGGAGGCGATGGTGGTGGCGCCCGCGATGGTGCCGGAACCGCTCAAGATCGTGGTGTTGGCCAGCGATACGTTGCCGGAACCCGTGGCGGACCCGGTCGTGTTGGTGACGGTCAGACCTCCGGTCGTGATGGCCGTGTTGCCCGAATAAAGGTTCGCACCACCGAGGGTGAGGACGCCGGCGCCGGTCTTGGTCACGCCGCCCGCGCCGTTGTTGCCGATGGAGTTGGCCAGGGTGACGTTGTTTCCGTTGGTGTTCAGCGTGGTGTCGCCGGTGCCGATGGTCACGGTGCGGCCGGTGGAGATATCTCCGGTATTTCCGGTGCCCCAAACAAGACCGCCACCCGCGAGCAACATCTGTGTTCCGGAGCCGAAGCTACCGAGGGTGGAGAAATTGATCGCTCCACCGGCGATCTCGGTGGTCCCGGTGTAGGTGTTGGCTCCGCTCAGCGTGAGGGTTCCGGCGCCGATTTTGCGGAGCAACCCCGCGCCGCTGATCACGTTGGCAACCGCATAGTCGTTGGAACGGTTGAACACCAAGGTGCTTTGATTGACCACCGCCCCGCCGTTCAACGTGCCCGTGGCACCGCCGTTGCCGATCTGCATGGTGCCTTCCAGAATCGTGGTTTGTCCGCCCAGCGTATTCGAGCCCGCGAGGATAAGGCGGCCCGGTCCATCCTTGGTGAAGCGAGTGCCGGTGCCGGCCGACTGGCTCATCGGGTTGTTTAACACCAGATCGCCCTGCGTGTTAAACTGGTGGATGTAGAACTCGGCGTTCGTGCCCGTGCGAAACTGGCTGGCGCCGTTGAAATTCACGTTACGCGCGCCGACATTCGGCCCGACCAGAATAGAACCGTTGCCGATGTTGATGTTACGCACGGTTCCAGTGCCATCCACGTTCCAGTCCTGCCCGTTGGCGTTCGCGGTGTTGAACCGGATACCACCAACAGAGAAATTGGCGCTGATTCGAAAAGCGGTGGAAGTCGCCGTGGTGTTGGAGTTGATGACATCGATCACTCCGTAACCTTGATTGGCGGTGGCAGGTATGTTGCCGACTGTGGCCCCGGTATTGGGGTTCGACGCGTAGGTCCCCAAGGTGGCGCCTTGGACGAGGGCCGTCTGCGTCGCGTTAACAGCCACAAAGTCGCCGCCACTGATGGTGGCGTAGGGCAGAACGGCGTTCGCCGCGCCGAAAGTGGTGGTGGGGTTGATCAGACCGGTTCCAGTGGTGCCCAAATTGATTTTAAGCGTGACTCCCTGCGCCCGGGCGATCGAACCGTTGCTGAACAAAACCGTGGCGCCGTCGGCGACGTTCCAAGTCTGGAAGGCGCCGATTGTGATAGCTTGGCCGAAGAACTCGAAGGTG
>CAMCZZ010000020.1 GCA_945888375.1 Akkermansia muciniphila
CAGCATCTGCTCGCGCGCGTCGCTCATCTTCTCTACTTTCTTCTTCTGTCGGGTCATGGTCGGTTCCTTGTTCGTTTGTGGTTTAGGTTTGGTCACCAAAACCACCCTTCCATGACCCGACCTTTTGCTGAACTTTTAAGACACTACCTGCGCCCGGAGGGGCAGGCATAGATGAGCCGTGATCGCCTCCGTCGCTTTTCGGAATTTCAAGGCGCTCCGTTCCGCCCGAATCGAATTGTCCCCGTTTAATCTCGTGATCGGGCCAAACGGCTCGGGCAAAACGAGCCTCATTCAAGCGGTGCTTCGTCTTCGCACCCTCGCACGACTTTCGTCGGTAGAATCATTCAGGGAAACCGACCTCGCGGCCGCCCAGATCGCCTTTCGGTTTAATCCCCCTCACGACGGACTCGAGGCCACGCTGACTTGTCGCGATGAGGAGCGCTGCGACCATTTAACTCTTACTCCGCCCATCGGCGGCGGCGGGCTCCTGAATTGGCCAGCCTTGCGGGACCGCCTCCTCACTGCCCGCGCCTTCTTGCTGGATTCGCGGGCCATCGTCCGCCCGGTGCAAGCAGGCGGTTCCCGCGAACTCGCTGCGGACGGCAGCAATCTTACCGCGTGTCTTGCCGGGCTGCGCGAGTCTGCGCCCGCAGCCTATGCCGGACTATGCGCGGAGTTGTTGCAGCTTTTCCCCGAATACGCCGAGGTCGTCCTCGATGCCGGCCGTGGCACCTTTGCGCTTCGTCTCACAGGCGGGGGCACGCCCGTCCTAGTGGCTGCCGATGAGGTCTCGCAAGGCACGCTCTACGTGTTGGCTTTGCTTGCGCTGGCCCACGATCCCGCTCCGCCTGCGATCGTGTGCTTGGAGGAGCTGGATCGTGGTATCCACCCTCGCCTTTTACGGGGCGTCAGGGATGTGCTTTACCGCCTGACCCATCCAGCCGATTACGGGCATGCCCGCGCGCCCGTGCAGGTCATAGCCACCACGCATTCACCCCAGTTACTCGACCTGTTTCGTGACCACCCCGAGGAAATTGTGATCGCGGATAAACAGGGGCGCGCCGCCACTTTCGCTAGGCTCTCCGACCGCGCTTATTTGCCTGAACTTTTGGCCGAGGGGGGCACGCTCGGGGATCTCTGGTATTCCGGTATTTTGGGGGGAGTGCCCGAGGCGACATGAACGGCAGAAGTCCGCGCCTGGCTCTTTTGGGCGAATCCCAAGTGGATGAGGCCGCCCTCGCCATCCTGGTTGAGTCCGTTCTGGGGCGCCCTTTTCAGCATGTTCAACCCGGATTGCGTGCGCGGGGTTGGCCGTCGGTGATCCAGATTCTGCCGGCGATCGCCCGTCATCTGCATTTTAACACCGATGCCGACGCACTGGTGATTTTAGTCGATGCGGACGACACGGAACCGCATGGGGCGCACCATGAAGCGCCTGGTTATTTCCATCCTCGCTGCCGGCTCTGCCAACTGCGGGCCGTCTTTCGCCGCGCCACCCGCCATCTTCCTGCTGTAAACGGAAGGGCCAGGCTGCTGCGGGCGATCGGCCTCGCGGTGCCCGCGGCCGAGGCGTGGTATCTCTGTGGCCGCGACGAGACGGTCAGCGAGGCAACCTGGGGGGAAGGACGCACAAACGGCCGCCCCCCTTATACACGCCGCGAACTCAAGGCCCGCGTATATGGCACTGATCGTCCGAATCTCTCTCAGGCTTTGGCTGGAGCCACCGCCGCGGCGCAGCGCCATGCCCGCGACCCACGGCGGCTGGAGCATGATTTTCCGGGCTTTGCCATCCTCGCGGCCGACCTTCGGGGCTGGGGGCTGAACCTGGAGGAAGCCGACTCCGGCCAGACCGCTCACTGAGCTGCTCTTCCCGCTATGCGCGCCCAATATGCTCCGTGGCTGATCGCCACACCCCTCCGTTGGTTGGCCCGCTGTCTCTATCGGGTGCGTTCGCTTCACGCCGACCGGCTCCCTGCGGGCGGCGCCCTTCTTCTGGGTAATCACTTGTCTTATGTGGATGTTATAGTGCTCCAACTGGCTTGTCCGCGACCGATACGCTTCGTGGGGCATGAGAGCCTGGTAGAAGCTCACTGGTTTTTCCGCTTCGTTTTTCAGGTGACCGGCACGATTCCCGTCTCACGTGGTCATGCGCTCCGGGCCACCCGCCGGGTCGTGGAAAGCCTTGGTAAAGGGGAATACGTCCTGATGTTCCCCGAGGGTGCGATTTCGCGCACCGGTCAAGTAATGAAGCTTGAGCGTGGTTTTGAACTTATGGCACGCCGCGCCGGCGTGCCGGTGGTGCCGGTTTACCATGATGGCCTTTGGGGCTCGGTGTTTTCGTTTTCCGGCAATACCTACCTTTTAAAAGCACCCCGTCTCCTGCCGACGCCCGTGACGGTCGTCTGGGGTGCCCCCATCCCGGCCGGGTATGCCGATGCGGCAACGGTGCGGGCTGCCTTGCTAGAGCTTGGAGAAGTGGCCTTTGCCGCCCACCCCCGCCTTGGGCGTCATCTGGCAACTGAAGTGGTCAGGGCACTGGCTAAACGGCCAGGAAGGCTGGAGCTGATCGATCGCACCACCACAAGGCGGGAAGTAACGGCCGCCGGGCTACTGGCGACCGCGGCCGCACTAGCGCTTCACTTGCGTCGTACCGTGCGTGAGGCCCGCATCGCCATCGTGCTGCCCCCGGGCGCGGGGGCGACCATTGCCAACCTGGCCGTGCTTTGCGCGGGGAAAACCCCCGTTAATCTAAACTTCACCACCAGCGGTTCCGCGATTGCGGCCAGTCTGCATATCGCCGGTATTCGCACCGTTTTAACCGCCGAGGCGATGCGGGTAAAGTTACCCGGCTTCCCGTGGCCCGCGGACACACGGGACTTTGCCGCTACTCTGGCAGCCGCCGGGGGCAAACGCGCGGTGTTCCCCTGGTTTGTCGCCGCCTGGTTGCTGCCGAGTCCATGCCTCCCTCTGCTGCTAGGTTTGCCGGGCAAGGGTGGCGATGCCGAGGCGGGTTTGTTATTCACCAGTGGCAGCTCAGGCGAACCCAAAGGGGTAGTCCTGACTCACCGCAACATCCTCGGAAACTGCCGACAAATCTCGTCGCTGGCCATCCTGCCCGGCACGGCGGTCATGCTCAGCTGTCTCCCGATTTTCCACAGTTTCGGATTTACCGTGACGGTCTGGTATCCGCTCTTGCGCGGCTCTCGCGTGGTGACGGTGCCGAGTCCGCTTGAAGCCCGTAGGATCGTGGACGCGATCCGCGAGGAAGCCTGCACCGTCTGGGTAACCGCCCCGACTTTCGCCCGAGCGGTTTTGCAAAAAGCGGAGCGGCGCGACTTGCGAACCCTCGAGGTGATTGTTTCCGGGGCCGAGAGGTTGCCGGAGGATCTGGCGGAGCTGGCTCGGGAGAAGTTTCACTTGGAGATCATGCAGGGCTATGGTCTGACCGAGACTTCACCGGTCACCTCGGTCAATCAGCCCGATCCTCCAGTGACCACGGGCACGGGGGAAGCTCAGCGCGGGCAGTGTGCGGGCTCGGTCGGGCGATTGTTGCCCGGCATGGCCGCACGTCTGCTGGATCCGGTGACGCGCGCTCCCGTATCGGCTACCACCCCGGGGCTGGTCGCCCTGCGCGGACCCAATGTCTTTACCGGCTATTTGCTAGACCCTGAACGCACAGCGGAGGCTTTCCATGAGGGCTGGTTTTTAACCGGGGATCTGGGCCGGTTTGATGAGGCGGGGTTTCTCTGGATCGAGGGCAGGCTATCCCGCTTTTCCAAAATCGGAGGCGAGATGGTGCCGCATGGGACCATCGAGCGGAAGCTAATCGAATTATGCGATCCAAGGGCCGCCGCAGAGGGTGAAAGCTACCCGGTTTTCGTGGCCGGCGTGCCAGATGCCCAAAAGGGCGAAGTGCTGGTCCTGCTCACGGTCCGACCCGAACTCACCGCGGAATTGGTCCGGGAGAAACTGGCGGGAGCGGGTGTGCCCAATCTCTGGATACCACGGATCGTGAAGCGGGTGGATGCCATCCCCGTGCTTGGAACCGGGAAGATCGACCTGAAGGCCGCCCGTGCACTGGCCTGCGGCCTTTAACCCGGCTACCGCGATTATCGCGGGTCGTCTCGCGCAACCTGGTGGCCGTCGTCTCGCCGCGTCACCCGCGACCAGCACCTTTTAAGTGCAAGCCGGGTATTCCGCACCGAGCCAAAGAATCAACCACTTAGGCTAAACGCCGCCGGGCTAATCGCGGTATCCGGATTTAATGCGGCATGCAGGGTGGCACGAGGCCGGACGCTTACTGGGCCGTTTTCGCGACCTTGTATTCCTTGGGTTTCTCACCCTTGGGCAAGGCCAGCAGGTCGTAGTCGCGGGCGCCGGTGATCAGCACTTGGGCGAACTCGCCTACCGGCAGGGTCCGGGGCACGTAGACGCGCCCGTCGATATCGGGCGCATCCGCCTCGCCCCGGGCAACCCCGGGCTCTTCGACCAAGACACGGAGGGTTTTGCCCACGAAGCGCTCGCTCACCTCGGCGGCGATCTCCCGCTGAAGCGACATGGTGCGACGGTAGCGAGCATCCTTCAACTTGGTGACGAGCTGCTCCTCCATCTTGGCCGCCTTGGTGCCTTCTTCCTGAGAATAGCGAAAGACGCCCAATCGTTCAAATTTAGTCTCTTGGATAAACCCGCACAACTCCTCGACGTCGGCCTCGGTCTCACCGGGAAAGCCCACGATGAACGTGGTGCGCACTGCGATGCCCGGGATGCCCGCGCGGATGCGGGCGATGAGGTCGCGAATATATTGCCCGGAGGTCTCGCGCTGCATGCGCCCGAGCATGTGGTCGCTGATGTGCTGGAGCGGGATGTCGATGTAGCGGGCGACCTTCGGGCACTCGGCGATGGTCTTGATCAATTCGTCGGACCAATGGGCGGGATGGGTGTAGAGCAGACGGATCCAGAAATCGCCGGGGATGGCATTGAGTTGCCGCAGTAAAGTGGTGAGGGCGGTGCCTCGGGAGGAGTCTACAGGCGAGCGGGGGTTGGGGCGCTGTTCCCAGGTATCCATACCGAAGTAGGTCGTATCTTGGGAGATCAGATTGATCTCCTTTACCCCCTCGGTGATGAGCTGCCGGGCTTCGGCAACGACGCTCTCGACCGAGCGGGAACGATGCCGGCCGCGGATCTGCGGGATAATGCAGAAGGCGCAGGGATGATTGCAGCCCTCTGCGATCTTGATGTAGGCAAAGTGCTTCGGGGTGAGTCGGAAGCGAGGCGTGTCGTAGTCGGGGATATAGGTGCTCCGACCTTCGATGAAGTTCTGCGGAGCATCGCCTTTGGCGCGTTTAACCCCCGTCAACTCCTCGATGATGGGGCCGACGCGGGTGATTTGGTCGAGACCGATAAAGGCATCCACCTCGGGTAACTCCTTCGGCAGCTCCTTGGAAAAGCGCTGCGACATGCAGCCGGCGACGATCAGTTTTTGGCCGGCGCGGCGCTTCTTCATGCCGCGCGCCTCATGGGCTTCGAGGATGTGGTTGATTGATTCCTCTTTGGAGGAGTCGATGAATGAGCAGGTGTTTACGATCACGACGTCCGCCTGGTCTTGGTCGGGAACCACCTGCATGCCAGCCTGGTGGAGGTGGCCGACCATGATCTCGCTATCGACGAGATTTTTGGCGCAACCAAGGGAAACGAGGGAGACTTTGACGACCGAGCTCATGAAGGAGGATAATAAAACAGCGGAGGCGGGTAGTTTAGAAACGAAAAAACCGCGGCGCTCGAAAGGGCCGCGGTTTTAGGGAAGGAGACGGGCCCCTTACTTCTTGGCCTTGGCGGGCTTCTTGGTGGCGGCGGCCAGTTTAGCAGCGACTTTTTTGCGCTTCAAGTAGGCGAGACGGCGCTTCTTTTTGATACCTTTGTTGTATTGTTGGCCCATGGTGAGATTTGGTTAAAGGGTTACAATCGCGACACCCGCACGTTGGAGTCAAGCGATGGTTTACAAATCCTCCGCGCCAGATTCAGGCGTGAAGGCGGTGGCTATCGGCGGAAACAAAGGTCGGGCGGCGGACACTTTGCGGCCGTCATGGCTGAGGGCGTAGAGCGGCAGGGGAGGATCCTTGGCGAGACGTTTAACCAGTGCCGAATCGGTGCGTTTGGCCAACTCGAGCCAATGCAGCCCGGCGGCGTCGCAGGCCAGAAACCGAGCGTAGGGCTTAAAAACCTCGGGCCGGCCAAGCATACGGGCCATCCCATCTAGGCGGGGCGCGGAGCAGGGAGAGTTCTGGGTTTCCAGAACGAGGCAGGAGTAGGCCTGGCTGCGCAGATCTATGCCGGCCCGGTGGGAGAAACGCACCCAGTCCGGGGAGTTTTGCACGCCTGCCGGGGGACCGGCGAAAAAATGACACCAATCGCGGGCGTTGGCCGCCGCAAAGAGCGGGCAATTTTCGCGATGGGTGCAGGGCGCCACGATATGGTGCACAGGAAGCAGTTCATCACGCACGGAGGCGAGGGCCCGGCCGTCGGCATGGGTGCCGGGCTCGACCCAGAGCACGGCGGCGGCGCGGCGGGCGAGTTTCAGCAACTCCGTGCGACCCTCGGCAGTCAGCTCGTTCAGCACATGGCTGACGACAAGGGTGTAGGGCTCGGTCGGCTCAGGGGTGGTCTGGACTTTTAGTCCGGGAAAATCCGTTCGGGCGCGGTTGGCGGCAAAGGCCACAGCCTCGGAGCTGTGGTCGAGCACGGCGAGACCCGCAAAATGGGTTGGACCCCAGGCGTTCAGGACGCGACGACCGGCCACCCCCGAGCCGCAGCCGAAGTCCACCAGCATGGTGGCGGCAGGCGGACTCCAGGCACGGAGACGCAGCTCGGCGAGAAGGGCGTCCCATTTCCAACCGATACGTTCCCCGTAGGTGGCGTCGTAGGCGGCAAGGGTGGCTTGGCTTTGCCAATAGGGGCCAGTTGCGGCGGCTTCCCGCGCAAGAAAGACGGCCCGCAGGCGTTCGAGGGCATCCCAATCGAGGGTGGCGAGATCAGGCATGGCAGCTCAGGAAGTGAGATCAACGCCGAGATGGCGGGCGAGACGATGTTCGCGGATGCCGTAAAAGGCAGCGAAGGCCCTAGCGCGGGAGAGCAGGCGGGTGCGTTGGGCGGCGAAGGCCGGGTCCTCGGTCGCGTGGATGCGATGGGCGGCGATCAGCAGATTTTTGGCGGTGTGCTCGGTGGAGATAAACTCGAAGACCTTGGTGCGGAAGCCGGCGCACTCAAGCAACTGGGCGCGAAGTGCGTCGGTCACAAACTCGGTCTGCCGTTCTTGAAAAATACCGTGTCGCAGGGCGTCGGCGAGCACGGCGGGAGCCGTCAGTTGCGGCCGCAGCTCCTTCTGGCAGCAAGGTGAGACTACCAGCAGTCGGGCCCCGGCCGCGAGGCCTGCCGCCAAGGCATCGTCGGTGGCGGTATCGCAAGCGTGCAGGGCAATCAAGATGTCTAGGGGAGCTACGGGCGCAGGTGCCACCGGGATGTCGCCTTCGACGAAGCGGAGGTGGCTGGAAAAACCGGTTTCGGTCGCAAGGCGATTGGCGGCGGCCACGAGATCGGCGCGGCGCTCCAGACCGGTGATGGTGGCACGGGCGCCGAGCAGGGCGGCAAGGGCAAAGGTGAGGTAACCCTTGCCCGCGCCCATATCCGCAATGTGCAGGGGCAGGGCGTCGGGAGTGGAGGTGTCGAGGCCGGCCTCCGCCAGGAGGTCGCGAAGCAGTTCGGCAAATTTTTCGATCTGCCTGAATTTATGGGCCATGCCCTCGCGCGGCTGGGCGCGATCATTGGTGACGCCGAGGGCGCGCAACCAGGGAGCGGCGGGGTCGAGCAGGTGGCGTTTGGCGCGATCGTGCCCGGGCGGGTGCCCGGACGGGGCGTTTTTGCTAGCGACCAAGCGCAGGCGGGCGGGCTGGGCGGGGTCAGCGTTTTGCTCCAGTTGGGCGGTTTGCTGAGATGTAAACAGGTGGGCGTCTAGGAAAGCTGAGGAGAGCAAATCGGCCAAGGCGGCAGCGGCCTCGGCGGGCTGGAGATTCTTCGTCTCATCGCGGGTCTCGTAGCGGTAAACCAGCGAAATCCGCGGGCCGGCTTTGAGCACGACAGGGCGGGCGAAGACGTTTTTTAGGCTGCTGTGGTGCGGGACGGGGCGAGGTTTTCCCAGGGTGAGCTTTATCAGGGAGCCCTCCGTCAGCGCGGAGTGCAGGAGAGTTTGAAAACGGGCAAGGGCTTCGGGCGGGGGCATGGCGGGCGGGATGATTACTCCGCGGCGGTGGCGAAGAGATGGCGCACGGCGGAGGTCTCGGGGGAATGGGGGCGAAACTTATGCGCGTCGAGGGTGCAGACCGGCATGACGCCCATAAGCGAGTTGGTGAGAAACACCTCATCGGCCGCCAGCAGTTCATCGAGGGTAAAGGCGGTTTCGTGCGCCCGTTCCGGGCCGATCAATGCCAGCACGCGGGCGCGGGCGACGCCAGGCAGCACGCCCAGGGAAAGCGGCGGGGTGTGGGCGTGGCCGTCTTTCACGATAAAAACCGAGCTGCTGGATCCCTCAAGCACGCGACTGGCGGGGGTCACAAACAGGGCCTCATCAAAGCCGGCGGCCTTAGCGGTCGTGCGAGCGAGACGATTCTCCAGGTAGTTGAGGGTTTTGAGTCCGGTGATGCGGCCATCGCGCTCACCCTGACGGAGCGTCATCACTCGAAAACCGCGCAAATAGTCGGGGGCGGAGTAGGGGAGCGGGCGGGCGGTGATCAGTTCGGCTGTGCGGTTCAATTCGCGGTAGCGGACGATTTTCACGGCAGCATCGGGCAAACGCACGGCAGCGAGCAAACGAGTGACGCGGTCAGCCAGTTCCGGGGCCGGACAAGGCGGAGCGAGATCGAGCGCGGTGCAGGCGGCGGCGAGCCGGGCATGGTGGCCAGCGAATAGCAGCGGGCGTCCGCGATGGGTCCGCACGGTCTCAAATGCGCCGTGGCCGAAAAGGAAGCCATCCGACAAGGCGGAGACACGGGCCTGCGCCGCGGGGATGACTTGGCCGTCGAAGAGGACTTGAGGAGCGATGGACATGGAGAAAAAAGAGTTTTTTTGGGGGGGCTGCCGGCGAAGTCGCGGCCCCGGTCAACGGTTGGCAAGGGCCTCTCGCATGGCGCGGCCCTTGTGCTGGGTTTCCTCGTATTCAGCAGGGGAGTCGCTGTCCCAGGTAATACCGCCGCCCACGTGGTAGCTGGCGCAACCGCCGGCGCAGGTGATGGTGCGGATGGCGATGGCGAGGTCGGCATCGCCGTCATAGCCGAGATAGCCGAGCGCCCCCGTGTAGGCTTGGCGGGCCACGGGTTCCAGTTCGGCGATAATCTGCATGGCGCGGATTTTCGGAGCACCGGTGATGCTGCCGCCAGGATGCAGGGCTCGGAGCGCGTCGAACCGATCCAGCCCGGGGGCCAGTTCGCCTCGCACGGTTGCCACGAGGTGGTGCACGGTCGCGTAGGTCTCGAGGTCATGGCGCGCGGCGACATGCACGCTCCCCGGCACGCATACGCGGCCGAGATCGTTGCGGGCCAGATCCACGATCATCAGCAATTCGGCGTGATCTTTTGCACTGGCGAGCAGGCGGGCACGCTGGGCAGCGTCGGCAACGGGATCGGCAAGCCGGGCGACGGTGCCTTTGATCGGCCGGGTTTCGAGCCCGCGGCCTGCGACGCGCAGCAGGCGTTCCGGTGTGCTGGAGACGATTTGGTGGTCGCCGAAATCCAAGTAGGCGGAGTGCGGTGCGGGACTGAGGGCGCGCAGGTGGAGATAGAGACTGGCGGCGGCTCCGGTGAAGGAAGCGGAGAAGCGCTGGGTGAAGTTTACCTGATACACATCGCCAGCGGCGATATAAGTGCGGATGCGTTCGATGGCATTGGCATAGTCGGCGGGGGACAGGTCGCCTTTGAGATCACCTGTCGAGTAAGGGGCGGGTGGGGAGAGTGGCGCATGGATGTAGCTGCGCAAGCGGGCGAGGCCGTTGGCATCAGGAGCGACGAGGCGGGTTTCCCCGGTCACATGATCAAAGACCACGGCGGTGTCGTAGAAGCCAAAGGCCAGCGCGGTTTCCGGCTGGTGGCGGGTGGTGGCGGGCACACCATCTTGGGCGGCGCCGTATTCATAACCAAAGTAGCCGATGGCACCGCCCGCAAACGGCAGGCCGGGAACGGGGGGCACGGCGCGGGCGGCAAGTTCTTCTCGAAGGGTGGAGAGCTGGCTGGAATGACCGCGGACGACTAAGCTGGGGTCGCAGGCGAGGATACTAAAGCGGGCGCTGTGAGAGGGCAGGGACGAATCCAGAAAAACGCAGCCAGGCCGGGTGGAAAACAGGGTGAATAGATCCGCCGGCGCCGGACAGGTGCCGGGCTTCAGCGTTTCCACTAGGGGCGGGGGTCGCATGCGATTGGAGAAGGGGCGGTCAGAAGGCGGCGGGGCGAACGCCGGAACGATCAAGCAGGGAGAGGTGCTGCGCGACGGTGCGGCCGGAGAGGACGAGCCCGGGGGCGAGATCGTGGAGCGGGGTAAGGACGAAAGCGCGTTCCAGCATCGCAGGGTGGGGCAGGGTGAGGTGCGCGTCTTGGATGTTGGTTTCTCCGTGCAGGAGCAGGTCGAGATCGAGGGTTCTGGGCCCCCAGCGTTCGCGCCGGATGCGGCCACGCGATTGCTCGATCAGCAGCAGGGCATCCAGCAGGGCATGCGGCGCGAGGGTGGTGGCGACGCAGGCGACGGCGTTTAAATAATCCTGTTGCCCAGCAGGCCCCAGCGGGGCGGTTTCGTAGATCGGCGAAACATTTAGCAGGTGGATGCCGGACAGTGCGGCGAGGGCCTGCCGCGCGGCGGCGAGATGAGCGTGGCGATCGCCTAGATTCGAGCCGAAAGCAATGTAGGCGGAGACGGGGGTGGCGAGCACGAGAAGAGGGAACGGCGACCGGATCAGGGCCTGGCCAGCGTGGCCGTGACGGAAATGCCGGCGTGATCGCCGGGGATGGGCGCGTGGGGCTTATGGACAGTGAGGGTGGCGGAGCGCACGCGGGGGTGGCTGGAAAGGACGGCGGCGAGCAGGCGATTCACGAGGGCTTCCACGAGTGAAAAGCGCTCGTTCGTCACGATGTCGCGGCAAAGTTCGTAAACGGCGGCGTAATTGACGGTATCCGCAAGATCGTCCGTCGCGGCGGCTTGGGCGATATCCACCTCAAGATCGAGGTCCAGAAGCCAAGGCTGCCCGAGGACGGCCTCTTCGGGAAGGACGCCGTGGCGACCGTGAAAACGCATGGATTTGAGGCGGATGTTGGCGAGCATGGCGGCGCAGGTAGGCTAGTGAAGATGAAGTAATGGCGGTTTCGCTTCATGATGGGCACAAAAAAGCACCGGCTGCGGGAGCCGGTGCAGGTTCAACGGGGCCGGGTGCAGTGCGGGTGCTCAGAGCTTATCCACCACGCGGTCGGCCAGTCCGTAGGCGATGGCTTCCGTGGCGGTGAGGTAGAAGTCGCGGTCGGTATCCTGGTTTATACGTTCAAGGGGCTGGCCGGAGGCGCGGGCGAGGATCAGGTTTAGCTCGGCCCGGAGTTTCTCCATTTCCTGGGCTTGAATATTGATGTCCGAAGCGGGGCCACTGAAGCGTCCGCTGATGAGGGGCTGATGAATCAGAACGCGCGAGTGAGGGAACAGCAGGCGGCGACCCTTGGGCGCACCACTAAGCAGGATCGAGCCCATCGAGGCGGCCATACCGGTGACAATCACGGTGATGGGGGAGCTGATGAGCTGCATGGTGTCGTAAACAGCCATGCCGGCGGTGATGGAGCCGCCGGGAGTGTTGATATAGAAGAAGATTTCTTTACCGGGACCCTCGGCCTCGAGGTAAAGGAGTTTCTCGGTGATATCCTTGGCCGATTCGTCAGTCACGGGGCCCCAGAGGAAAATTTTACGCTGCTCGATGAACTTGTTTTGAATACGGGCGGCGAGCGGGGCGGAGTTTTTCTTCACGGCGGCGTCAGACTTGTCATCCTCTTTATCGTCGTCGTCATCGTCGTCGGCGCGAGGAGCGAGGGGTTCTTTAAGGCCGGTGTGGAGGTTGGAATAAGGCGTCATCAATGGGTAAGGTGAGCGCAGGCAGGCAACTTGGCAAGTCGGGCGCACGGGCCGACGCCGCTTAGCGGGCAAAACGGCTTAGAGGTAATATGCGGCCATCTGGCGCCAGTGGCGGGAGTCGTGGGCGCGTCCGGACCAGACATGCAGGCGGCAGGGGAGATGCTTGGCGGCGAGGACGTCACCGAGTTCCTGATTGTTGGCCAGGAAGGGATCGGTGTCACCGATCACGAACACCAGGTCGAGAGTGCGGATGGCAGCCAGCAGGTCGGGCCGGCTTAGGCGCGGCAGAAACTGGCTCGGCATCAAAAAATACACATCCGGGTCGCGGTGGCCGTCGAGCAGGTCGCGGAAGTTTTCCACCGCATGGGTGAGATCGTAGCGCCCGGAGAAGGCGGCAAGTTTTTGAAAGTGACGTGGGTGGCGGAAAACCAGGCTGGCGGCGAAAAAGGCGCCGAGGCTGCAACCGTGGGCGATGGTGCAGGGGTGGGGATTGAGCGTGCCCATGAAAGGCAGGACCTCATCGAGCACGTAGCGCTCGTAGGCGAGGTGGCGGACGATGCGTTCGACCGGCGGGCGGCGACGGGCGTAGAAAGTTTCGCGGTCGAGACCATCAATGCAAAAGAGCTGGAGGTGGCCGGCGTCGAGCTTGGCGTGGAGGGACTCAACGACGCCGAGGTCCTCATATTCGTGGAAACGGCCGCCACGAGTGGGGAAGACGAGGACCCTGGCCCCGGCGTGTCCGAAGACGAGCAGTTCCATCTCGCGTTGGAGATTTGGACTGCGCCAGTGGTGGTATTCGCGCTTCATGGACAGTGGACGGAACGCGAAAAGGTTTCCTGCGCCTTAAGGTTCGGCAAAGAAATCGACGAGGTTTTGTGTTAAGATTCGGTGTTCTTCGCCAGCACCCGGAAAGTCCGAGAAGTGACCGGCGGCGAGAGGCAGGAGATCCTTGGGACCGGCGAGCGCGTGGTGAATGGCGAACTGTCCGGGCGGGGCGACGACGGGATCGAAGACAGCGCAGGCGCAAAGCACGGGCTGGTTGACGAGCCGGGCGGCGGCGGCGGCATCGAAGTATGCGAGGGTTTCGGCCAAAACCTCCGGGTGCTCGCGCGCGTAGGTCTGAACGCTGGCGGCGCTTCCCACGGTGGGCAGACGGAGGCGAAGCGGGTGATGGCCAAAACTCGGGACGCTCACGGCGGCGCGGCGAAAGCGTTTGTCCCAGGCCAGGGCGAGGACGCCGAGGCCGCCACTGAAGCTAGTGCCGATGTAGCCGAGGCGGTCGGATAGATCGGGGAAGAGGGCAAGCAAGACGCCGGCTGCCACCCAGAGATCCTCGACGCAGCCGCCATGCACGTAAGTGGAAGGGTGGCTGATGCCGTGCAGCACGTGAGCCGAGGGTGTGTCGGGGATGCCGGGGCAACGGCTGCGTCCGAGTCCGCGGCACCAAGGGAACAACAACGCACTGCGCCGGAAGGGCAGGGTGGCGTCATAATCCTCGCTTGCGCCGTAACCGTGGCCAACGACAAGCGCCTGGATGGGTTTGCCCTCGGCAGGCAGCAGTAACAAGGCCCCGAGAATCAAACCGCCGGTGGTGGGAAACTGCAGTTCATAAATACGGCGCCCATGGGGATCGAGACCGACCTCGTGTAAATCGGGACGATAAACCAGAGCCGCGGCACGCGCATACCGGGGGGCCCAGAACGCCTCGAAATCGGCCGGTAAAAGCGGGGCCTCGATCCGAAAAAGCTCGTTCCAACCAAGGCCGTAGGTCGGGTCGAAAGGGAAAAGATGATGGGCGGGCGGAGCCGGCGGTGAGCGCAAGAGCATGGCGCGAGGCCTAGCGAAGCCCGAGGTAAGCGAAAGAGGCGAACGCGGCTGCGGGCGCGCCGGGGACGGCGTTCCGTTGCCACGTTCGCGGCTGGATCAAGCGAGGGAAACGCCCTTCTTGGCGGCGGCGCGGAGGAGGGCGTCTGCCATGTCGGTGGGGGTGGCCGCGACCTCGATGCCGCACTCTTGGAACACGGCTATCTTAGCGGCGGCGGTATCCTCGGCTCCGCCGACGATGGCACCGGCATGGCCCATGCGACGGCCGGCGGGGGCGGTGGCGCCAGCGATAAAGCCCGCGACGGGTTTCTTGCAGTGATCCTTGATCCAGCGGGCGGCCTCGACCTCGGCGCTGCCGCCGATTTCGCCGATCAGGATGATGCCCTTGGTGTCGGGGTCCTCGTTGAAGAGCTTAATCACGTCCAGGTGGCTGGTGCCGTTGACCGGATCGCCGCCGATGCCCACCGACGTCGACTGGCCGAGGCCCTTGGAAGTGATCTGGAAAACCGCCTCGTAGGTAAGAGTTCCGGAGCGGGAAACGACGCCTACGTGGCCTTTTTTGTGAATATAGCCGGGAGCGATGCCGATGCGGCAGCCGCCATTCGAGTTTTCGCCGGTGCCGGGGGTGACGAGGCCGGGACAGTTGGGCCCGATCAGACGGGTCTTCTTGCCGGTAATGGCGCGCTTCACGCGAATCATGTCCTTGATGGGAATGCCCTCGGTGATGCAGACGGCGAGGTCGAGGCCGGCGTCCACGCACTCGAGGATGGCATCACCCGCGAAAGGCGGCGGCACGAAGATGACCGATACGGTCGCGCCGGTGGTGGCGGCGGCCTCGTGGACAGAGTTGAAGATAGGAACCTTATGGCCGGCGTGTTCAAAGAACTGGCCGCCCTTGCCGGGAGTAACACCGGCAACGAGCTGGGTGCCGTAATCGAGGGAGAGCTGGGCGTGCTTGGCGCCGAAGGCACCGGTGATGCCTTGGACGAGGATCTTGGTCTGGGGCGTGATGAGAATGCTCATTTTTTTGAAAGTAGTGAGTAGCGGGTAGCGAGTAGTGGGTAGGGGATGGAGCGGGACGGGGCGGGCGGTTTTGGCGATCCGAGGCTTGGTATGCTCGCTACTCGCTACTCACTGCTCGCTACTTCCCGCGCGTGGCTTACGCCACGAGCTTCACGATTTTCTGGGCGGCGTCGGCCATGGTGTCGCCGCTGACCAGGGCGAGGCCTGAGGCGGCGAGGGTTTCCTTGCCCTTGGCGACGTTGTTGCCCTCGAGACGAACGACGAGGGGGAGTTTCAAGCCGACTTCCTTCACCGCCTCGACGATGCCCTCGGCGATCACATTGCAATCCATGATGCCACCGAAGATGTTGACAAAGATGCCTTTGACGTTGGCGTCGCCGAGGATGATTTTGAAGGCGGCGATCACTTTCTCCTTTGAGGCGCCGCCGCCTACGTCGAGGAAGTTGGCGGGGTTGCCGCCGTAGTGCTTGATGATGTCCATGGTGGACATAGCGAGGCCGGCGCCATTCACGAGGCAGGCGATATTTCCGTCGAGGGCGATGTAGGCCAGGTCGTATTTCGAGGCCTCGATCTCCTTAGGATCCTCCTCGTTTAAGTCGCGCAGGGCGACGATCTCGGGGTGGCGGTAAAGGGCGTTGGAGTCGAAGGAGACCTTGGCGTCGAGGGCGAGGACGTCGCCAGTCGGCGTGGTGATGAGGGGGTTGACCTCGACCATCGCGGCGTCGGTTTCCCAGAACATCGTGTAGAGGTTTTTGATTAGCTTGGCGGCGTTCTTGGCCTCGTTGCCGGTGAGCTCGAGGGCGGCGATGAGCTGACGGAGTTGGAAATCGGCGACGCCATAGGCGGGGTCGATGAGCACCTTGGTGATTTTCTCTGGCGTCTCGTGGGCGACCTTCTCGATCTCGACGCCACCCTCGGTGGAGGCGACGATAACGGGCCGGGAGGAAGCGCGGTCGAGCAAGACGGCGAGGTAGTATTCCTTTTTGATGTCGCTCGCGACGGTGAAGTAAACGGTCTGGACCTTGCGCCCTGCGGGGCCGGTCTGGATCGTGACGAGGGTATTGCCGAGCATCTTGCCGGCGATCTCTAGGGCATCGGCCTTGGTTTTGCAGAATTTCACGCCGCCCTTGTAGCCATCGGTAAAGGTGCCCTTCCCGCGGCCGCCGGCGTGGATTTGCGATTTTACCATGGTAGGGCCTTCAGGAAGGGAGGCGAGCGCGGTAGCGAACTCCTCCGCAGTCTTGGCGGCGGCACCCTTGGGGACGGGCACCCCGTATTTCTCGAACAAGGTCTTGGCCTGATACTCGTGGATGTTCATGCGAAAGCGCGGACCGTGTGGGGGGCGACGAGGGTTGGCACGCCGAAAAGCGCGGGCGTCAGGTAACGTTAGTATGAACTCACGCAGTCTTGCCTCTCGCTTATAGCTAACACATTTTTTCCCGATGCAGTCGCACGAGTTGCTCAAGGAAGTCCTCAAACGCACCAGCGCAAAACAGATCGCGGCCGACCTGGGGCTCTCGCTTTCGTTGATATACAAGTGGGCGGAGCCGGCGTCTGAAATTGCGGGAAGTGGTTCCAGCAATCCCTTGGATCGTATCGAGCAACTGCTCAAATCGACGGGGGATGTGCGAATAGCCCACTGGGTTAGCGCTCGCGCGGGCGGTTTTTTTATCGCCAATCCGACCGTGCGCGCGAGCGGCCGGGAGCTCGTGCCGGCGACCAATGCCATTGTGCAGGACTTTGCGGAATTATTAGGCACGATCACGGCGGCTAGCGCCGACCTGCAAGTGACGGAGCCGGAGGCCCGCGCGATCCGGGCCCGCTGGGATGAACTCAAAAGTGCCACCGAAGCCTTTGTGCAGGCGGCGGAAAAAGGGGCTTTCCGTCCGCTACCGGAGTCTCCTGTCAAATCCTAAGCCGGTAGCGGTATGAATAAGCCCTTCAGTAAACGTATTCAACTTGCTGTGGAACGACTTACAATCGTTTTCATGGTTATGGCGCTTTGCGTTTTTCTGGCGGCCTGCGCCAGCCCCGACCTTCGTATAAAACGCAACTCTCCGCTTTTTGCGTCCCTGTCCGCCGAGGCCCAAAGCCTGATTCGGGAAGGTAAAATCGGTATCGGCTTTACGAAGGACATGGTGAGATTGGCCCTCGGTGATCCCGACCAACGCTGGATGCGCACCGACGTTGAAGGCCAAACCGAGATCTGGAGCTATACCAGCTACGATAGCTCTGGCGGCCTGCCTCTCTATCGCGGTGATTACCATCGCTACGCCGGCGGCTATCCGCTCTACGCGGACGCTTTTGCCTACCGTCACGCCCGGGCGAGCGATTACCTCAAGGTGATGTTCAAGGCCGATACAGTGAAGTCGATCGAGCAAGCCTCCCGACGCTAACTAATCGCACGGCCCTTCGCCTGCCTCGATAAGGCAGGGGCTATTTCCGCCCTTGCAGGAAGCCCGCCGGACCGGTCTTTTGGACGCTCCGCTCATGTCTGCCCTCGAAGCCATCAAAGCCCTGATCCCCCACCGACCGCCGTTTTTATTCGTGGACGAAATTGTTTCCGAGACCGAGGACGGTCTGGCGGCACGGCGCACCTGGCGGGCTGACGAGGGTTTTTATGCCGGTCATTATCCGGGAGCGCCCATCACCCCGGGAGTCCTGCTTTGTGAAGCGGTTTTTCAAACGGGAGCGCTCTTCATGGCACGTCAGGCCCAACTCGCCGGCGCCGCGCCGGGGGCGGGCGTGCCGCTGCTCTCGAAAATCAGCGACGTGCGTTTCCGCACTCCGATTTACCCCGGAGACACGGTGGTCATCGAAGTGAAACGCCAGGAAGTGGTGGCCGGTTTCACCATGATGCGAGGCTCGGTTAAAAAAGCCGATGGCACTCGCGTATTGAACGTGGACTTTACCGTGGCGTGGAAGACTCCCGAGGGCTCCCCGCAAGCCGAGCAGGCCCGGCAAAGCCAGCAGTGAAGCGGACGACCTGCGCGATGCCAGACTTCCTTCAACTCACCGGAAAGACCGTGCTCGTTCAGGGCGTGGCCAACAAAAAGAGTGTAGCCTGGCACGTCGCCAAGTCACTCGAGGCGGAGGGCGCGCGGGTGGTTTACGCCGTGCGTTCCGAGGCTCGGAAAAAATCCCTCGAGACGCTGCTCGCGGGCAAACCTGTTTTTATCTGTGATGTTGAGGAAAAAGGGGCGGCCGATCGCCTCGCGGCCGAGGTGGCGCAGGCGGGGCTGCTGCCGTTGCACGGGCTGGTGCACTCTATCGCCTTCGCCAATTATTCGGAGGGATTTAAGCCCTTCCATGAGACCAAACGGGAGGACTTCCTCCAAGCCACCGCGATCTCGGCCTTTTCTCTGGTCGAGCTGGCCAATGCCTTCAAAACCCATTTCGCACCCCGCGCCTCCGTCGTGACCATTGGCATCTCCTCGCTGCTGGTGACTCCGGATAACTATGGTTACATGGGCCCTATCAAGGCCGCACTGGAGTCGGCGGTGCGTTTCCTGGCCAAGTCCTTTGGCGCCCGGGCTGAAGTGCGGTTCAACGTCGTCGGAGCAGGTCCGCTCAAGACCAGTGCCTCGGCGGGCATTCCCGGTTATCTGGAGAGTTATCTTTACGCCGAGAAACTCACTTTTCGGAAACGTAATCTAGCCACTCAGGAAGTTGCTGATCCGGTTCTCTTTCTCCTGAGCGAGCGCAGTTCAGGCATCAATGGCACCACCCTCGTAGTCGATGCGGGCTTGGGTTCGAACTACTTTGACCAGGATGTTATCCGTCTGGCCATGCGGCTGGAGACCAAGCCCTGAGCGATGCGCTTCTCCCGCACATGCATCGAGTCCCTCGCGACTGCGCTCCCGGCGGAGACGCTCACTTCCGTCGCGATTGAGACCAGGCTCGCCCCCCTTTACCAACGCTTGCGCCTGCCCGAGGGGCGGCTCGAGTTAATGACCGGAATTCGTGAGCGCCGCGTCTGGCCGGCGGGCACTCGCCCCTCCGATGCTTCTGCCGCGGCCGGTCGGGCCGCCCTTGCTCGCTCCGGACTCCGCGCCGAGCAGGTCGAACTCTTCATTCATGCCGCCGTCTGCCGCGACATGTTGGAGCCGGCCACCGCGAGTTTTGCCCACCGCAAAATCGGGCTCCCGGCCACCGCCCAGATTTTTGATCTCTCCAACGCCTGCCTCGGGTGGCTGAACGCACTGACCGTCGCAGCTGGATTGATCGAAAGCGGCCAGATCCGGTGCGCTTTGGTCTGCGCGGGCGAAAACGGCGGCCCCCTGGTCGAACAAACTCTGCGAACCCTGCTCGACGCTCCGCTCGATCGGAACGGGATCAAGCCCTACTTTGCCAATCTCACTATTGGTTCTGGCGCAGTGGGCGCGGTCGTCTGTCACGAATCGTTGCTGCCGGCGGGGGTGCGGCCGCATCGGTTGCTTGGCGGGGTCGCTCGCGCCGCGACCGAACACAGCGAACTCTGCCAAGGCGATACCCACGGGGCGGACGCGCTCGCCATGCAAACCGACAGCGAAGCCCTTCTGGTCGCGGGCATCGACTTAGCCTGCGAGACGTGGCGGTTGTTTACTGCCGGTTTTGGAACCGATTTTGACCGCACCATCTGCCACCAAGTCGGCAGCACCCACCGGCGCAAACTCTACGAGGCGCTGGATCTGGATTTGGCGAAGGACTTCTCCACCTTTGAGACCCTCGGCAACACCGGCTCGGTCGCCCTGCCCGCTACGCTCGCCGCGGCCATTGAGTCAGGCAGCGTTCAATCGGGTGACCGGGTGGCGCTGCTCGGCATCGGTAGCGGCCTGAATTCCCTGATGCTCGCGCTTGATTGGTAAACCTGCCCGTATGACGTCCATACCCGACTGGCTTCGGCCGCTTTATCCATTCACGCCTTGCTCCTTCACCACGCCAAGGGGCGCACGTCTCAGCTACCTCGACGAAGGCGGTGCGGGTGCGTCCGAGGCGGTGCTGATGCTGCACGGCAATCCTACCTGGTCTTTTTATTACCGGGACTTGGTAAAGACGCTCGCACCGCGGCTGCGTTGTGTCGTTCCGGATCATATCGGCATGGGCCTTTCGGATAAGCCCCACGACTACCCCTACACTCTGGAAACGCGGATTGCGGACATCGCCGCATTGGTTGCCCACCTGGGTCTTAAACGCGTGCACCTTGTCGTTCATGATTGGGGCGGGGCGATCGGCTTTGGGTTCGCCGCCCGGCATCCTGAGCTCATTGGCCGAATCGTTATTCTTAACACCGGTGCGTTTCCTTCACCCAACATCCCGGCGCGCATTGCCCTGTGCAAAACCAGGTTTCCTGGCACCGCGCTGGTGCGGGGACTCAACGGTTTTGCTGGTCCGGCCGTCTGGATGGCCATGGCCCGGCGCAGTCTCAATGCTTTGGAGAAACGCGCTTACCTGCTGCCCTACGATTCCTGGGCTAACCGCGTGGCGGTCGATGCCTTCGTCAAAGACATCCCCATGAATGACGTGCACCCGAGTTGGCCTGCCCTGAAGGCGGTGGAAGCCGGCATAGTTCGATTCAAGGATAACCCCGTGCTAATTATCTGGGGCGGGCGGGATTTCTGTTTTCATGATGCTTTCTATGCCGAGTGGCGGCAGCGTTTACCCGGCTCGGACGCCCATTATCTGGCCGACGCTGGGCACTACGTTTTGGATGATGCCAGCGAAGAGGTTCTGCCTCGGCTGGCGTCTTTTTTTCGCGGCTAATTCAGCCTCTTCCGTAAAGTTGGCCGAGTGAGCGAAGGTAGGCGGCGGACTGGTTTTGGAGCTGGTCAAGCTGCGCGGCGGAGTAGCGCCACTGCCAGTTTCCCGCTGCCACGCCCGGGGTGTTGAAACGCGCGGCAGCTTCGAGACTCAGCAGATCCTGCAGCGGGAGGATGGCGAGTCTGCTCACGGCCGCGTAGGCGGCCCGGACAAAATCCCATGCGATTTCCCGACCATCGATCCGCAGGTAGCGACGCACATAGTCCGCTTCCGCTGGTGCGGCCGCCGCATACCAACCTGTCGTCGTATTGTTATCATGCGTGCCAGGATACACGACGGCATTGGCTGTGAGGTTGTGGGGCAGGTAAAGATTGCTGGCATCGCCGCCAAAAGCGAACTGCAGGATCGTCATCCCTGGCAGGCCACACGCATCGCGCAGGGTTCTTACGCTTTCAAAAAGTTCGCCGAGATCTTCGGCAATCAGGCGGGCGTCGGGCAGGGCGGCCCGGACGACGCGGAAAAAGTCCAGCCCAGGTCCCGTTTGCCATGTGCCTGACTTTGCGCTCACGGCTGCGGCCGGAATTGACCAATAGGTATCGAAGGCGCGGAAGTGATCTATGCGCACGATGTCGCAGAGTTCGAAATTAGCGCGCAAGCGACGTATCCACCAGGTGTAGCCCTCGGCGGCATGCACAGGCCAATTGTAGAGGGGATTTCCCCAGAGTTGCCCATCGGCGGAGAAATAGTCGGGCGGCACCCCGGCGACGGCTTGGGGTAGCCCCGTTTCTTGATCTATCTGAAACAAGTCCGGCCGTGACCAAACATCGGCAGAATCCCGGGCGACAAAAATCGGGGCGTCACCGATCAACTGGATGCCGCGCGACGCGGCACTCGCGCGCACTCGGGCCCATTGCCCAAAAAAGAGGTATTGGAAAAAGGCATGCGCTTCCGCCTGCTGCAGAATCGAATCAGGCAGGGCAGCTGGTTTGATACTTGCTTGAAAGCGATATTCGACCGGCCACAGCCACCACGGCTGGCCATTAAAATGGTCTTTCAGGGCCAGAAACAGAGCGTAGCCATCAAGCCAGTCGGCATGAACGGTGCGAAATTCGGCAAACTCGCCATAGGGTAGGTGGCTGAATTTTCGAGACCGGGCAGCACTGTAGGCACGAAACAATACCGGCCACTTGGCGGAGTAGAGCCAACCATAGTCCACTCGGTCAACCGGGAGACGGCGCAGTTCTTCCAAGTCGGCTTCTGAAAGCAAGCCAACCTCAACCAAGGCATGCAAATCGATGAGGTAGGGGTTGCCGGCAAAGGAGGAAAAGCACTGATAGGGCGAGTCGCCGTAGCCGGTTGGACCTAGCGGGCATACTTGCCATTGGGAGATTCCTGCCTCCGCCAGAAAATCCAAGAAACGTTCTACCTGCCCATCAAGAACACCTATACCTTGATCGCCAGGAAACGAGGTGGGGTGGAGCAAAACGCCGGCAGACCGTTTTTTCAGCCAAGCAAACAGAGGCTCCGAACAAGATTCCGGGGCAATATCCTGATTAGACATAATATTTATTGTGCGATAGTTGTCCTAGAGCCACCAAGAAGTTCCCGGCAGCTTCAAAGGAGGCAATTTCAGGTCAGAAACCCAGCACAGAAAAATACAACCGCCTGTTTCGGGATCAGGTAACCCATCAAAAAGCCGGGCACTTGGTCCGGCAGAAAACCCGCGACAAGCGCGGGAATTCAGACGAAAATGATTCAGGCTTTGGCCGCACGACCGCCAACCAGGAGCGAAAGACGCGCGGTGGCGTTTTTGAGCTCATCTGACTGGCCCGACAACTCCGCGGCGGCGGACGCCGTCTCTTCCGCGGTGGCGGCATTAGACTGGGTCATCTTATCCATACCAAAAATCGCGTCCCGAATCTGCTGAAGTCCGCTCGATTGCTCCCGGGAAGCCGTGGCAACCTCGGCAACCATCCCGTCAACTTCACGGATCTTTTCGACAATTTGAGTTAGCCCCCGCGCAACACTATCGGAAATTTGCACGCCTTGGGCGCTGCGTTCGGAAGCAGCCGCGATTTTCTCGGCGGTCTCCCGGGATGCGAGCGCCGAGCGCTGGGCCAACGATCGCACTTCATCGGCAACGACGGCGAAACCGGCGCCCGCCTCGCCTGCGCGCGCCGCTTCCACGGCGGCATTCAAGGCGAGGATGTTGGTCTGGAACGCGATCTCGTCGATTGTTTTGATAATTTGCGCAATTTCTTGGGAGGATTGCTGAATGGCGGACATCGACGCCTGCATGCGCGTGACTTCCTCGGCCCCGGCCTCGGCGGCGGAGCGGGCGGAATTTGCAGCGGATTTACCGGCCAAGGCGTGGTCAGCGTTTCGGCCCGTCATGCTAGAAAGTTCTTCCACCGTAGCGGAGATTTCTTCGAGGGAAGCAGCCTGTTCGCTCGCGCCCTTAGCCAGATTCTGGCTCGCGGAAGTGACGTGGCGGGAAGCCCCTGCATTAGTCTCGGCCGTTTGCGTGAGATTGCTAATAATCGCCATGAACGGACGTGGAATGCTCCGCGCGACCAAGACCCCGATCAGAATGATCAAGAAAACGGCAACCGCAGCTGCACCAAAAAGTATTTGGCGAAAGCGCCGCGCTTCCAATGAAGCCTCGTCTCTCATTTTTAATGCTTCAGATTCAATCAATTCGGAAACTTTACCTAGAGCATCTTCGAGCTGACCAAAGGCCTTGGTGAAAGCCGGTAAAGTGGCTTCAGCCGTGGCTAAATCTTTGCCGGCCAAGCCAACCATAGTGCGCGAGCTTTCAACGTAGGCGGTGAGAGCAGGCTTGCATTCTTCCAGAGCCGTGAGAACCGGGCCTGCACTGACCAGGGATTGATTTTCTTTCAATTCGGCCTGGATGATCTCAATGTGTTCGGCATTCTCCTTGGCAATCAGGGTTATAGCCGCTGTATCGCGAAGTTGCGCAGCATGTAAGGCGGACATCACGTCTCCCCGAAGAGCATCGTGCATCATGTCTGCGTTCGCGTGGTGCTGAAGCGATTGAAAAACTTTAATAACCGCTTCGCCCGCTTCATTTAGGCGAACAAATTCCCGATGAACCGAGAAAGTGAGCAGCCCGATAACCAAAATAGCTGAAGCGGCAAGGGCGCCGACCTTATGATTGATGTTTAAATTCATTGATAAAAAAGTCATTCCTCAAGTTGCCGGCCGAGCTGGCAGGGAAAGAGCGGATTCTTTATCTATCGGTCGCGAGTCCTTAAACTAAAGGGGAGGCCCAAAGTTAGGGTCGGATATTCAGCCGTAAGTCTCTTTTAAAACAAGCGCGAGCCGGCTCGCGAATTCGTCGCTTGAAAATGGCTTGGAAAGGAAGCGGACATCCTGCCGCTGAAGTGCGTGTTGGGTGACCGGATCGTCCACATAGCCGGACATATAAATAACTGGCAGACCGGGCTTAATAGCCAAAATCTTCTCGGCCAATTCATGGCCATTCATGCCGGGCATCACGATATCTGTTATCAGCAGGTCAATGTCCTTCACCTTGTCAGCATCGACATAAGCCAGGGCTTCCTTGCTACCTGGAAAGCTTATAACTTGGTGTCCAAGTGTTTCCGCAAGCATCAGGGTAACTGCTCGGACGAGGTCGTCATCCTCCACCAGCATGATGCGAACTGGCGCAGAGGAAGCGCGCTCGCCGGCTTCGACCAGAGGGGCCAACAGCGGGTCGGCAATTTCCGGCAGGTCCAAGTGGAAAACAGTTCCCTTCCCCGCTTCTGTCTCAAAAGTGAGGTTACCGCCGCAGCTTTTGGCAATCGCTAGGCATGTAGGCAGGCCGAGACCGGTGCCGAGGCCCCGTGCCTTGGTGGTGAAAAACGGCTCAAAAACACGCTTTTGAATTTCTGGCGGGATGCCGGGGCCGGAATCCGAGACCGATATGCGCACTTTCCCCCCGTTTTCCGTCGGGTAGGAGGAGACGCTTAATAATAAGCGTCCGTCAGTAGTCATTACATCCCTTGCATTTAAGCAAAGATTAAAAAGGATTTGCTCAAGCTGCTTGCGATCCGCGATGCACCAAGCCGGTTGCTCGGACAAGACAACTTCGATGCTGATATGCTCGCTGAGGAGCGAACGGATAAAGCCACGTAACTCGTCAATGATATGATTCAAATCCAGACTCTCGGGCTGGGCGATTTCTTGACGACTAAAGGAGAGTAGCTGCCGGACCAAATGACTGGCCCGGTTAGATGCATGCAGAATATCATCAATTTTAGTGCGTTGTGCGGGCTCCGTAAGTTCATCGCGCAGCAAGTCGGCAAAACAACGAATGGCGGTGAGGAGATTGTTAAAGTCGTGGGCCACCCCACCGGCCAACAGGCCGACAGCCTCCATTTTTTGCGCTTGCAGGGCGCGTTCCTCGCTCTCGCGAAGCTTGTTCTCGGCCCTCCGCCGCTCATGGGCGATAGCCAAGATCCCCGCAAGGTCCCGGGCATAGTGAATCGGGCCGATCGGCTCGGGTTTGGCTTCCCGACAGAGGCCTATCAAACAACCCGCTGCAGGATTTTGTGGATCGAGCGGGATGGCAATAGCCCCCTCCCACCCCTGTTCGTTTAGCCATTGATTGGAAAGCGGGAAATCCGCGCCGTCCGAGGGGTATTCCAACACGAACTCCTGCGTCAGGGACTCCGTGATTAAAACCGGCGCGGCCTCCTCTTCGGCCAGTCCGCACGACGCGACGACTTGCGGTGCCTCCCCACCCTCGCTTTGAATCAATATTGCGGCGGTCACCCCCAGGTTTTCGCAAAAAAGCCGCAGCGCTTCCTGGTTCAGCTTTTCATTCGTATTCTGCACGAGGGCCACTCGGCTGAAATAGGTCAAGGAGGTCTGCCGAAGTGCGATCAGCGCTAGTTTTTGCTCATGCTCCTTTTGCGACTGAATATCGATAGCGGAGCCGATGTAACCAATCATGTTACCTTGGGCATCGATCCAAGGCTGGATGCGTTCCAGCATCCAGCAAAACGCTCCATCCGCCTGGCGCAGGCGAAATTCAAAGGTGGTCGGACTGCCCGCAAAGGAGGGGTCTCCGGCGATGATGCGGTTGCGGTCGTCCGGGTGAATCAGCTTGGCGATGGTTTGGCTGTCCGCTTGCTCCACCGCCACGCCGGTGGCTGCGCGCCAAGCGACATTAGCGTGGAGCAAATGTCCTTCGAGATCGGCTACCCAGACCAAGGCCGGGGTCATGTCTAAGAGCTTGGCCCAATCACCGGGAACTTCAGGCCTCTGCATCTTTTTCGTATGCTCGTTGGCTCGGATAAAATACGGCATAATAAAATCCAACCAGTGCTTGGCGATGCGGGCGAGCGCGAAGAAAACACGACTTTTTCATGGCCGCACCTGATGGCAAACGTGCACCCTCCTGTCATGTCGCAGACCTTCGCCCGCTCCGTCTTCGTCTTCACCCTGCTGTTTTTCGCAGCTTTCTTTTTCTGGCCAGTCTTTCAAATCCTGCGCGGTGGCTTTCTGGACGCCGACGGTCGCTTCACGCTGGGCACGTTTATGGCCCTGCTGTCCGATCCGCTCTATCGTAGTGGTTTGCTCAACTCCTTCTGGCTTGGTCTAGCGACCACTAGCCTCGCCTTCGCCATCGGGCTGCCCCTTGCTTTAATCAGCGATCGCTTCCTCTTCCCCGGCAAGACCGCTCTGGCCTCAGTCGTGCTGATCCCCATGATTTTGCCGCCGTTTGTCGGGGCCATCGGCATCAAACAGATCTTCGGTCAGTATGGCGCGCTCAACGCCCTGCTGATCCAGATCGGTCTTCGCCCCGAGGGCTGGACTTTCGACTGGTTCGCAGTCGCGCCTTTTTTGGGAATAGCCGCCGTCAACGCGCTCTCCCTCTATCCCATAATCTACCTTAACTGCGCCGCCGCCCTCGCCAACGTCGATCCCGCCTTGGAAGAGGCGGCGCAAAACCTCGGATGCACCGGGCTTAGACGTTTCCGCCGCATCACCCTGCCGCTCATCCGCCCGGGCCTTTTTGCGGGCGGCACCATTGTTTTTATCGCCGGCTTCACCGAACTGGGCGTGCCCCTGATTTTCGACTACCCTAGGGTTACCTCGGTGCAGATTTTTTACGGCTTAAAGGATATCGGCGGCAATCCCGCACCCTACGCACTTGTGACGCTGTTGCTGCTTTCGACCACCGCACTCTACGCCGTCGGCAAAGGCCTGTTTGGTCGCCAAGCCCATGCGATGATGGCCAAAGCCTCTTCCACGGGCGGTGCACGGGCACTCGGCATAGCCCCAGCCCTGCTCTGCACCGCGTTTTTTGGCGGCGTCACCGCCCTAGCTATACTACCCCACGTCGGGGTAGTCCTGACCGCTTTTGCCCAAGATTGGTATGCCGCCGTGCTGCCGACCGGTTTTACCTTGGAAAATTTTAGCTTGGCCCTCGGGCATCCGCTGACGGTCGACGCCATCAGAAACTCGCTCAAATTCGCCGCCGCCAGCACCGTGATCGACATCGCGCTGGGAATCGCCATCGCCTATGTCATCGTGCGGTCTAAACTCCCTTGGCGCGGCTTGCTCGATGTGCTCGCCATGTTGCCGCTCGCCGTGCCCGGCCTGGTCATCGCTTTCGGTTACCTCGCCATGAGTCAGGAGGGGCGCTTCTTCGCCTTCCTTAATCCCGTGGCCGACCCCACCATTTTATTGATTATCGCCTACTCGGTGCGCCGCCTGCCCTATGTGGTGCGATCGGCCGTCGCCGGCTTTCAGCAGACCAGCGAAACTCTTGAGGAGGCCGCCCAAAACCTCGGCTGCCCCCCCCTGCGTGCCTTGCGCAAGATCACCCTCCCGCTGATCGCGGCAAACCTCATCGCAGGCGGACTGCTCGCTTTCGCCTTCGCCATGCTGGAGGTTTCCGACTCCCTGATTCTCGCCCAGAAGCAGGCCTTTTATCCGATCACCAAAGCCATTCTGGAACTCTTTCAGTTGCTCGGTGACGGCCAGTTTATCGCCAGCGCGCTCGGCGTCTGGGCCATGACCTTTCTCGGTATTTGCATTGTCGGCCTTAGCCTCGTGCTGGGTAAAAAACTCGGCGCCATTTTCCGTGTTTAAATTAGCCCCGGCGGCCTCAACGGCTTGGCCGTCCACGCCAGTAACACCGGCAGCGTAGCCTCCTCTTCGCCTGCACCGAAGCCACTGTTCCAAGTTTAGCAGCTTGGCTTCAGCCCCACCCAATTTCCCTTAGAGAAACCGGAAACCGGCGAAGCCGGCGCCCAGCTTTTCGCCGGGGGGGTATCCATCACTGCGGTCCGTCACCGATCCCCTTCGCGCGCCGTCTCCGAAACTCTCGAGCTCTAAGTTTCCCACGCCCACGGCCCGCGCGCAAGCGTGCGACCTTTGCCAACTTATCTGGCCAAGTCCCGCGCTACTTCCTTGGCAAAATAGGTAAGAATGAGATCCGCGCCGGCGCGTTTGATGGCGAGCAGAGACTCATCGCGCGTCCTCTCCAGATCGAGCCAGCCGAGTCGCGCTGCCGCCTGGATTTGGGCATATTCTCCCGAGACTTGATAAGCCGCCAACGGTCGATCTGACCGCTCCCGCAGATCGCGGATGATATCGAGATAAGCCCCGGCCGGCTTCACCATGAGGATGTCCGCCCCCTCCTCCTCATCGCGGTCCGCCTCCGCCAGCGCCGAGCGCCGGTTGGCCGGATCGAGTTGATATGTCGCCTTGCTGAGAAGATTCGTGCCCGCAGCCTGCGCGCTGCCCACCGCATCGCGGAACGGGCCGTAGTAGGCGGAGTTGAACTTCACCGAATAGGCCAAAATCCCCGTCTCGACGAACCCCGCCACATCCAGCGCGGCGCGAATGGCCCCTATGCGACCGTCCATCATGTCACTCGGCGCTACGAAATCCACCCCCGCCCGAGCCTGACGCACCGCCATGGCCGCGAGGCGCTCCACCGTGCGGTCGTTGTCGACGTCATTCCCAACCGCGTTGAGCACACCGTCGTGCCCATGGTTGGTGTAGGGATCCAGCGCCACGTCGGTGATGACGATCAGCTCCGGGATCGCCACTTTCACCGCCCTCACGGCGCGTAGGATGAGTCCATCTTCATTCAATTCCTCCGTGCCCTCGGCATCCTTTAACGCGGAATCCAGCTTGGGGAAAAGAGCCACCGCTCGAATGCCTAACGACCACAGCTCTCGACACTCCTTCACCAGATCAGATAGATTTAGCCGGAACTGACCCGGCATCGATGCGATCTCCTGCGGGGCGGCATCCCCCTCTACCACAAAGAGCGGTGCGATCAAATCCGCCGCCCTGACTTGGGTCTCGCGCACGAGCTCGCGCAGGGCGGCGGTGCGACGCAGGCGGCGGGGACGAACGGGCAAATCGAGCTTGAAGGAGGCAGGCATGGGCATGTTGAATTATAACTTCTAAACACGCCATGCGTCGCCTCGCCACACGTTTCCGCACTGCTTGCGCCCGGGAGGTCGCCACCTGGCGAACACCAGCGCCGCACGTCGCCGTGTGAGGCCCGGGCGACTTCGCTCGGTTCCGGCTATCGCGCTACCAGGCGCGCCCCTTGCGCACGTGAGTCTTGACCTTAGGCTCCCAGCCCCTCGTTCCCTGCTCCCGCTCCGTTCCTGCCATGCCCATCCGCCTTTTTGATTCCCTTACCCGCGACCACATGGAGCTGCGACCCTCGCAGCCCGACGGCGTTTTCCGCTTCTATAACTGCGGCCCCACCGTCTACGCCCCCGCGCACATCGGTAATTTCCGCACTTTCGTAGTCAACGACCTCCTCCGCCGCCTCCTCGAACTCGAGTTCGGCAAGGACAAGGTGAAACACGTCCGCAACCTCACTGACGTCGATGACAAGACCATCCGCCGCGCCCGCGAAGAAGGCCGCCCCCTCGCCGAAGTCACCAAACAGTGGACCGATAAGTTTCACGCCGATTGCGCCGCCCTCAACTGCCTCCCCCCGCACGTCGAACCCGCCGCCACCGGCCACATCCCCGAGCAGATCGACATGATCGCCGCCCTTGAACGGCGCGGCCACGCCTACCGCACCGAAGACGGCTCGGTCTATTTCAAGGTCTCCTCTTTCCCCGGCTACGGTGCCCTCTCCCGCGTCAAGGAACGCGAACTGCGCATCGGCTCCGCCCTCACCGGAAAACCCCAGACCCACGACGCCGACGAAAAGGAGGATGGCTCCGATTTCGCCCTCTGGAAAGGCCACAAGCCCGACGACGGCGATACCTTCTGGCCAGCTCCTTGGGGCCGGGGACGCCCCGGCTGGCATATTGAGTGCAGCGCCATGAGCAAAAAACATCTTGGCGACACCATCGACCTCCACACGGGAGGGGTAGACCTGCTTTTCCCTCACCACGAAAACGAGATTGCCCAGAGCCAGTGCTGCAATGGCACGACCTTTGCCTTGCACTGGTATCATAGCGAACACCTCCTCGTAGATGGCAAAAAAATGAGCAAGTCGCTGGGTAACCTCTACACCCTCGATCAGCTCCAAGAGATGGGCCACGGCCCCGCCGCCCTCCGCTACGCCCTCCTCGCCGGCCACCCGCGCAAGCAGCTCAACTTCACCCTCGATTCGCTCCACGCCGCGGAAAAAGCCCTCGCCCAGCTTCGCGCCTACCGCGCTAGCCTATTACCTGCAGGCACTACCGATCCCTTCGGCCCCGCCCTCGCCGCCCTTCAGGATGATTTAAATACGCCCCACGCCCTCGGCCTCATCTTTACCACCCTCCACTCCGGTCCCGCCGGCATCGCTCCGGCCGCCTTCGAGCGTATCCTTTTCGCCCTCGGTCTCGATCTCACCGAGACCCTAAAACCCTTGGCCACTACGCCGCCTGAAGTAACCGCTCTAGCCGAGCAACGCTGGGCCGCGAAGAACGCGAAAAACTGGGCCGAAGCCGACCGCCTGCGCGGCGCCATCGCCGATCTCGGCTGGTCTATGCTTGATCGCAAAGACGGCTACACCCTCGAACCCACCAAGAAATAATCCACTTCCCATTCTCTCCTGAACCCCGACTTCTTTCCCAACATGTCCATGTCTCCCCTCGACGAAATCCGTCACTCCGCCTCCCACATCCTCGCCACCGCCGTCCTGCGCGTCTTCCCCGATGCCAAACTCGACATCGGTCCGCCCACCGAGACCGGCTTTTATTACGACATCGATCTCGACCACAAACTCACCACCGAGGACCTCGTCCGCCTCGAAGCGGAGATGAAGAAAGTCATTGATGAAAACCAGTCCTTCCGACGCAAAGAGGTCTCCCGCGAGGAAGCCGAGGCCATCATCCGCAGCCGCGGCCAGGAACGTTATAAACTTGGCCGACTAGCGGACATCCCCGCGGGTGAGGCCATTTCCTTCTACGAAAACGGCGAGTTCATGGATCTCTGCGCCGGCTCTCACGTCCGCTACACCAAACAGGTAAAGGCCTTTAAACTCCTCTCCATCGCGGGCGCCTACCACCGCGGCGACGAGAAAAATAAACAACTCCAGCGCATTTACGGCACCGCCTTCGCCTCCAAAGACGAACTCGCCCGATTCCTCGATCGCCAGGAACAAGCCAAACTCCGTGACCACCGCAAACTCGGCAAAGACCTCCAGCTCTTCCATATCGACGAGGACGTTGGCCAGGGCCTCATTCTCTGGACGCCCAGAGGCGCCATTCTGCGGCAAGAACTGCAAAACTTCATCTCCGACGAGCTTCGGAAACAGGGTTACTCCCAAGTCTTTACCCCTCACATCGGCAAACTCGCGCTGTATAAGACCTCCGGCCACTTCCCCTATTACAAGGACGCGCAGTTCCCCGCCCTTATCGAGCCAGATCAGCTCGCCCAGATCGCCTCCGAGGGCTGCGGTTGCGCCGAGATGACCGCCCGCCTCGAAGCGGTTTCGCCAAGCTTCGCCGCCGGCATCAATGAACGCGCCGGAAAGACCGTGATTGGCGAGGATCGTGTAATGGACCCCACCCGGCTCCTCGACGGCTTCCTCCTGAAGCCGATGAACTGCCCCCACCACATCAAGATCTTCGCCTCCCAGCCGCACTCCTACCGCGACCTTCCCGTGCGCCTCGCCGAGTTCGGCACCGTCTACCGCTGGGAGCAGTCCGGCGAGCTCAACGGCATGACCCGCGTCCGCGGCTTCACTCAGGATGACGCCCATCTTTTCTGCACGGAGGAGCAGGTCGCCGCCGAGATACGTGGCTGCCTCAGCCTGGTAAAGACCGTCCTCACCACCCTTGGCATGGCGGATTACCGTGTCCGCGTCGGCCTCCGCGATCCCGATGGCAACAAGTTCACCGGTGACCCCGCCAAGTGGGATATCGCCGAGGCCGCCTGTCGCGACGCCGCTTCGACGCTCGGCGTTCCCTTCACCGAGGAACCCGGCGAAGCCGCCTTCTACGGCCCCAAGATTGATTTCGTCATTAAAGATGTCATCGGCCGCGAGTGGCAACTCGGCACCGTGCAGGTGGACTACGTCCTCCCCCTGCGCTTCGACCTGCACTACATCGGCGCAGATGGCGCCAAACACCGCCCCGTCATGGTTCACCGCGCCCCCTTTGGCTCGATGGAGCGTTTCTGCGGAGTGCTCATCGAACACTTCGCCGGCGACTTCCCGGTCTGGCTCGCTCCCGAGCAAGTCCGCATCGCCCCGATCTCGGAAAAGGTGAACGACTACGCGACTGCTCTTTATGAACAACTTCGTGAAGCCGGAGTGCGTGTGGCGCTCGACGGTGATGCCGATAAGGTCGGCGCCAAACTTCGCCGCGCCGAACTCGCCAAGATCCCCTATATGCTCGTAGTCGGTCAAAAAGAAGCCGAGGCCTCCGCTGTCTCCGTGCGCAGCCGCGCCAAGGGCGACGAGGGCGTGCTGCCCTTCGCCGACTTCCTCGCCCGGGTGAAGTCCGAAATCGCCACCCGCGCCCTGCCGGTTAAAGTCGAGAAAAAGCCTGAATCCACGCCCCCGTCCCGGCCGGCCGCCACCGCCTAGTCATCAAGCGTCGCCCCTCTTTGCGCGCCTCCCGCGTTTTATCCAAGACGTGGAAGGCCCGCACTGGGCGGGCCGGACAGGTTTGACACGATTCAAGACGTCCGGACTCACCGATACGGAAGAACTCAGTTGGACGGCAGCGCCGCGCGGCGTGGTAGCGGCATATTTGGGCGCGGACCGAGCGAAGGACGGTGCGAAGCGGAGAGGGCGCAGCCTTTAACTGTAGGCGGAGGATGAGTCCGCAGGGCGAACCATACTAGGCGGGTATTTTGAGCCGAGAGCCCCGCCGAAAGGTGCCGCCCGGTCGCCTCGATGCGACCCAGGCAACCGAATGATTCCGGCTCAGCGCGGATCGAGCACGCTGGCTTGGGAGATTTTGCCGGCGGACGATCCGCTGAGCTGCGTCGCCTTCTTGTTGACGGTATCCAGCACCCAAAGACTGCTCGCGCCGGCCGAGCGGGAACTGAAAACGATATGCCGTCCGTCCGCCAGCCAGCTGGGCTCCACCGCGTCCGCCGGCTGCTTGGAAACCACCTCCGCGATACCCTTGCTCAAATCATAAACGGCAATTTGGAAGCCCTTGCCACTGCGCATCGAGAAGGCGATGCGGGTGGGGTCGGCCTTGCTCCAGTCCGGTTCCGCACAATAACCGCTGATTCGCGTGGGCAAGCGACGCGCGGCGCCACCCGCCGCTGGCATGACGTAGAGCTGGGGGCCCCCCGCCGCATCGGAACAGAAAACCAGTTGGGAGCCGTCCGGCGAGAAACAGGGCCCCGACTCAATCGCGGTAGTCCGCGTCTTGCGCGTGATCTGCCGGCCCTGCGCATTACCGACATAAATCTCCGGATTACCCTCTCCCGAGAGAACCATCGCCACGTTCTTCCCGTCCGCACTGAAACGTCCTCCGCTGTTGGTGCCTTTGAAGCTCACAAAGGTGTTTCGCTGGAGCGAACCCAGATCCATGACAAAAAGATCGGGGAAGCCGGTCTTGAAGTAACTGGTATAAATCAGACGCTGCCCGTCGGGCGACCAGCGCGGGGTGCGGGCGAGGGCCTTGTCATTGGTCACTTGCCGCACTTCGCCCAAAAAGAGGTCGCTGACATACACCTCGGGCTTGCCGGTGCGCTCTCCGATAAAGGCCAGGCGGGAGGCGAAAAAGCCCGGTTTTCCTGTCATGGCCTTTACCGCGACGTCGGCAGCTTTGAGCAAAGCATTCCGCGGCGAAGCGCCCGAGATCACTTGCGAAACCACCGGCGTTGCGACGCCTGCCCGCGTGACCGTGACCTGCACTCCGGTTCCCGCAGGGGCAAAATTAACCGTAAAGGTGGGCTTCTGCGCGGCTCTACGAAAGGCCCCGTGCACGGCAAAAGCATCGTTCGCCAGCTTGTTCATTTCAACGGTGGCGCCTTGGACCAGAATGGGCGTGTTTTTGAGGTCGTAGCGTAGATCGAGCGGTCCCAGATCGGTCTGGGCGCTCGCACGGCCGGGGGCCAAGACCCCCAATGCAAGGAGAGCCACGAAGAAAAAAGAGGACGGGTTGAGCCGGGCAAATAGTTGGATAAGCATGGTTGGCAGGGTAAGCGTCGTTGACGCCCCATCTATTTACCCCGCCACTCGACCGCTCAACGCCAATCCCGTCCGAATCCATTTTTAATCATCTCGTGACACCCGACGAACTCAAGGAACACCTCAAACAGGTCAAATACCCCGGCTTTAGCCGCGATATCGTCTCTTTCGGCCTGGTAAAATCCGCCGCGCTGATCGACGGCACCGCCCGCGTGGCGCTGGCCATCATCAGCTCCAACCCTAAAGTGCCCCTGCACCTCAAGCGCGAGGTCGATGCCTGCCTTCGGGCCATCCCGGGGGTAACCGATACCGTGATCGACCTCGCCGTAAGCACACCCAAAGCCGCTCCCAGCGCCGGTAACCTCGGAGGTAATGCCTCCGCCCCCAAAACAATCCGCTATGCCGTTGCCATCGCTTCCGGCAAAGGCGGCGTCGGTAAGTCCACCTTCGCAGTCAATTTGGCCGTGGCTGCGGCCACCCACCTCGCCGCGCTCGGCCGCCCCGGTCGCGTCGGCCTGATGGATTGCGATATCTACGGTCCTTCCGTTCCGCTGATGATCGGCCTCCACGGAGAACGGCCCGGGGTCCGCGGCGAAGGCCAGGATTCCCGGCTCGTTCCCCTCGAGGCGCACGGGGTTAAGGTGATGAGCATGGGCTTCCTCGTCGATGACAACACCCCCGTGGTCTGGCGCGGTCCTATGATCATGAAAACCATCCAGCAATTCGTGCAAAACGTGGAGTGGGGCCCGCTCGATCTGCTGCTCGTGGACTTGCCTCCAGGCACCGGCGACGCGCAGTTGAGCTTGGTGCAGACCTTGCCGCTCGACGGCGCGGTTCTTGTCACGACACCCCAGCCCGCCGCCACGCAGGTGGCGCGCAAAGGCGGCCTGATGTTTCAAAAAGTGAATGTGCCGCTGCTCGGCGTGGTTGAAAACATGGCATGGTTCACCGATCCGGCCGGTCAGCGGCATGATCTTTTTGGCTCTGGCGGAGGCGAACAAGTCGCCGGGAGTCTCGGCACGACCTTGCTTGGCCAAGTGCCTCTCTTCCCCGAAATCCGCTCCGCTGGCGATGCCGGCGCACCACTCGTGGCCACCCAGCCTGGACACCCGGCGACCGGTCATTTCGAGGCCATCGCCCGGGAACTTCTTGCTCGTCTGGATAAAAAAACGGCTGTCGTCCCAGCCTCACTTCTCTGATCGTCACGTCTTTTCCATGCGCTTTTTCAAATATCATGCCCTTGGCAACGACTACATCGTCCTGAACCCGGCCGACTTCCCCGGTTGGAGCGAACCCTCGATCGACCAGATTCGCGTTATCTGCCACCGGAATTTTGGCGTCGGCTCCGACGGCATCCTCTGGGGTCCGCTCCCGTCAACCAAGGCCCGCTTCGGACTGCGCATCTTTAATCCCGACGGCTCAGAGGCGGAAAAGTCCGGCAACGGCCTACGCATCTTCTCCCGCTACCTTTGGGACGCGAAGCTGACGGACACACCAGTCTTCACTATCGAGACGCCCGGCGGCGTGGTGGAGTCCGAGATTCAGGACAACGGCGCGCTCATCACTGTGGAGATGGGCCGCGTGAGCTTCACCAGCACCAAAATCCCCCACGTCGGTCCTGAGCGCGAAGTGTTGAACGAATTCATCACCGCCTTGGACCGGACCTTCACCTACTGTTCCGCCACCATCGGCAACCCCCACTGCGTTCTGCCCCTGCCCGAGGTCTCCGCCGAGCTCGCCCACCGCTACGGACCGCACCTGGAAACGCATCCCAATTTCCCGCGCAAAACCAATGTCCAATTCCTCCAGGTCCTAGACCGCTCCAATATCCGCATCGAGATCTGGGAGCGCGGTGCCGGCTACACCCTTGCTTCGGGCAGCAGCTCCAGCGCCGCCGCCGCCGTCGCTCGCCGTCTAGGTCTCGTCGATGCCGATCTCACTGTGCACATGCCGGGCGGTCGTATCGGCATCCGCATCGCCGAGGACTTCGCGATCCGCATGACTGGCACCGTCAATCAAGTCGCCGACGGCGTCATGCGCCCGGAGTTGTTCTTGGTGAAGGTCTAGTTTAGCAAACAGGACCGCTCCCTATCGCCCCTAGTTGCGGAGATTTCCGGGAACCGCCCCCGGGCGGCTGCTTTCCTATTCCTTCCATCATGAATCCCTCCCTCCGCGCTCTCGCGGCCTTCACTGCGCCCGCCGCCGCCCTGCTCGCCCCCGCCCTCGTCGCCGCCCCCATTCCCGCAGAGTCCCGCCTCGCCGCCGCCACCGTATACCCCGACCGCGCCGTCGTTACCCGCACCGCCTCCGGCCTCGCCGTCCCCGCCGGCACCGCCGAGTTCATCTTCGCCGGCCTACCCGCCTCTCTGCTCGACGAGTCCGTCCAAGTCTCCGCCCGCGGCAATGTGGCCGCGTCCCTGCTCGACGTCGCCACCCGCACCGTGTTCGTCACCGCCGAGCCCGACGCGCGCCTCAAATCCCTTGAAGACCAGGTCCTCGTCCTGCGCCGCGACGAACGCGGCCTAAACGACCAGGGCGCCGTCCTCGAATCCCAGCGCACGCTGCTGGCCAACATCGAAAAAACCTCCAGCGCCCCCGTCGCGGCTGCCGTCGGCTCCACCCCACCCGCCCGCCCCACCCTTGAGGACTACGCCCAGCTCCTCGTGTTCTCCGCCGAGCAACGCGCACGCCTCGACGCCGCGTCCCAAAAACTCGACGTCGAACGCGCCGCCCTCATTGAGAAAATCGCCGCCGCCGAAGCCCAACTCAACGACCTCCGCGGTCGCCAGCCCGCCCGACGCGCCACCAAGACGGTCACTGTGCGCCTCGCCGCCGCCTCCGCCGGCAAACTTGAGCTCTCCCTCGTCTACGCCCTGCCCGGCGCCTCCTGGGCGCCCGCCTACGACGCCCGCCTGAGCAGCGAAAAACGCCAGGTCCGGCTCGACGCCTTCGGCCTCGTGCGCAACGCCACCGGCGAGGACTGGACCGACATCAGCCTCACCCTTTCCACCGCCCGCCCCAGTCTCGGCGGCTCCGCCCCGGAAATCGCCCCTTGGTATGTCGATGTTTCCCTCCCCGTCGCCCACGGTATACTGCTCGATAGCTTGAGAAACGTGAAACGTAAACGCAGCCTCGCCGGGGCTGAAAGCTCCGTAAGCGCCTCCCCTGAGGCTGCCATGGCCTACGACGCCGCGCCCGCAGAGCAGGAGGTCGCCGCCACCTTCGCCACCGCCGAGGTCGCCTCGGCCGTCACCAGCGCAAATTTTAAAATCACTACGCCCGCCACCCTCGCGAGCGACAACACTCCGCAACGCGTCCCACTCGGCGGCGCCGATCTCACCGCGACCTTGGGTTACCAGGCCACGCCAAAACTGCAGGAAACCGCCTTTCTCGCCGCCGCCGTGACAAACTCCGGCGAGCTGCCCTTCCTCGGCGGTGCGCTCAACGTATTCCTCGACGACACCTTCGTCGCCACCTCCCGCCTCGCCACCACCATGCCGGGCGAGAAATTCACCCTCCAGCTCGGCGCCGACGAGGGCATCGCGCTGAAACGCAAGATCGTCGCCCGTTTCACCGAGGACACTGGCTTCACCTCTCGCAGCCGCCGCACCACTTACGACATCCTTATTACCGTCACGAACAACAAGCGCAGCGCCGAGCGCATCGTGTTGACCGACGCACTGCCCGTGGCCCGCGACGAAAAGATTCTGATCAAACTGCTCGCCCCGGCCGAGCGCGATTTCCTCAAGCCCGAGGACTCGGCCTCCGAGCCACTCCGTGCCGGCCTCGCTCGCGACGCCGAAGGCCGCCTGACCTGGCGCCTCGACCTAAAGCCCGGCGAGAAACGCGAAGTCGCGTTAAAATTCAGCATCGAGCACCCTGCCGACCTCCCTGTCACCGGGGTCGAGTAGACCGGGCTCCCGGCACCCGCGCGCCCCGCGACGCCCGAGTCGCCTCTCAGCGGTGGACGTGGAACCCGTCGTAAAGCGGGTTCAGCTCCTTCGCCTCGCGGAGGTATTCGCGAGCCCGCGCCGTCTCGCCGGCGGCTTGGAAAATCAGCGCCGCGTGCACCAGCAGGTGCGGGTCGCGCACGCCCGGGGCGAGGGCGTTGCGCATCGCCGCCTGCGCCTCGACCTCCTCGCCGGCCCGGTGCAGCGCCCAGGCCAGCGCATCCCAGGCGCCGACGCTGCGACGCAGGGCAAGATCCCGCCGCGCCCACCGCACCGCCTCAGCCGGATCCACCCGCACGTCGGCGTAAAAGCCCGCCAGGTGGTGGTAATAGTGGGCGTTGCCCGCCTCCGCCTGAGCCAGAAATTCCGCGCCGGCGCGGTCGTGCCAGCCCTCCGCCTCCGCCACCCGCCCCGCGGCCACCAGCACGTCGCCCAACGCCTGCCAAAGCTCGGGCCGGCGCAAACGCTCCGCCAACGGTCGATAGACCGCCAGCGCGCCCTCGAAGTCGCCCTTGGCCGCCAAGACCTCGCCGAGATGATCCTCGGCCGCGAACCACCCCGGCGTCTCGGCCAGCGCCGCCCGAAAGGCCCGCTCGGCCCGGTCGAGCTCGCCGCCAAGAAACGCCAGGTAACCGCGCTGCACCAGGCACCAAGCCACAGTCTCGGGCGCGCGCGGCGCCTCCTTCTCCGCCGCCGCCCGGGCCGCGTCCATCCTCCGTGCGGCCTCGCCCGGTTTGCCCCGGATGAACGCCCGCCGCGCCCGGCGTATTTCCGTCCCGCTGGCCCCCGGCTCCAACCGCTCCAACCGCTCCCAGGCCGCCTCCGCCGCCGGGTAGTCGCCGAGTTCAAAACACGCGTCGCCCAGAATGCGCCACGATTCCGCCCGCTCCGGTTCGGCCGCGGTCAAGGTTTCCCCGTCCGCCCGCGCCGTCACGAAGTCGTGCGCCGCCGCCGCCGCGAGCGCGCGCAGCACGATGCCGTTGCGATTCTGGCCCGCCGGCACGGCGCGAAGCGATTCGCGGGCGGCGGCCACCGCCAGCCCGGCGCAGGCGGGGTCGCCCTCCCGTCGCAAGCGCTCCAGATAAAGTCCACCCAGACGATTCCAGGCCACGTGGTCTTCGGGATCGGAACGAACCCGCTCCTCCAGAAACGAACGCGCCGGATCACCTGACGCCGCCTTCGCGGGCTCCGCCGCCAGCGCGGCGAAATGGCCGGCCAATCCCAGACAAACCGCCGCCAACCGTCGTCGCGCGGTGCGTCCCATCTCCCCGGTCAATTGCGCGTGTTGTCGTCGATCACGCCCGGCAGACGCGGCTGCTGCGACAAAGCGAAAAAGGGAAACACATCGCGCGGCGGCACGTCGCTGGCGTCGACGCTGTCGCCGAAGGGGGTGCCGTTGTTGATGTCGGTGAGGGTGATGTCCACCGTGTCGTCGATCAAGCGGCGGCCGTTGGGAAAACGCGCCTCGATATTCGTTCCGCCCATCAATCCGGTATTGGCCACCTCGGTGTCCAAGCGGATGTAGTCGCCGACAAAGACCGCGTTCTGCGCCAGCTTGGCGATGTATTCGTCGTTCGCCCCCAGCTGAATGAGCGTGGCGACGATCAACTCGGCGAATCTCGCGTCGGCGTCCTGCGTCGGCGTGCCCGTGTTGAAGGCGTTTTTGTCGACGAAGGGGATGAGGGCCACGTTCACCGCCGGGGTGGCCGCGCGGTCGACCTGCCGGTAGGGCGGCACGACTTTACCCCGTCCCTTGGAGTTCACCACCAGGCCCGCTCGGTAGGTCAGGACGTTCAGCCCGACCTTGTGGTAGACCTTCGGATCGGTGGCGGCCGGTTTGGTCTTTTTCACCCGCAGGTAGGAGACGGGCATGCGCAGCGCGATCGACATGGTGTTGTAGCCGGCGAAGCTATCGCGCCCGCGCTTGAGTTCGTCGCGATTCTCGGCCTCGGCGCGCACCGACGCCGTCCAACGGGCGAAGGCCGGAATGTCAAAAAAGAAGGGATCATCGACCTCGCCCGCGAAGAACGAGATGTCCGTCGCCGCGTCGGTGGTGACCACCTGGGTGGGGGCCGTGGTGGCGAGGGACGGGTTGGTCGCGGGCGCGTGCAGCACCAACGTCTTTTTGCGGTTGCGCGGGTCCAACATCTTGATCGTGGCGATCTGCGCCAGGGTGTTCACCTCGCGCGGACTGAAGGTCACGTCGATGTTCAGGTCGGGCTTGGGATTGCCGTTGTTTTCAATCTGAAAACGATAAAGCACGGCGGTGTCGAAAATGCCCTGGTTGACCGCCTCGCCCGGCACGATGAAGCCGCGCACCGTCATCGAGATCACGATGTAGTTGTTATCGTTTGGATCGAGGAAGATGAAGGAGTCGTTCAGGTCCGCCGCCGCGTCGTTGGAGGTGAAGGGAGCGTCCGCGTGGTCCGCCGCCCTGACCAGGGTCGCGCCGACCGCAAGCGCTTAGACCATGGCCAACAGCGTCGCAACCAGCCCGGGCAGGGATGAAATTTTCATGATGGCGCAGTCCGGCGCAGTCCGCGCTTTATGACAAGAAACTTGCGGATACCCGGAGTGACTTTGTCGCGTCTTTGACGTATCCGCCTCTCCGGCACGGATGTTTGAGGTTGCCGCAAACCGGCGGCGAATCCACACCCCCGGAACGCGTGGCAACGCCACCCGCCCTTTTGTTTCCCTTTTCCTCCGTGCCTCCGTTTCTCGCGTCTTTTCGCCGTCTTTTCCTGATCGCCGCGGCGCTCGGCGCCGGGTTGGCCCGGGCTTATACCCCGGCGGTCCTCCCCCCCGTCTACACCGCCGCCGACCTCGACCGCATCCAGCAACAGGCCGCCGACCTGGCGATGGAACGTTTCCCTCGCTCCGTGATCGCCATCGTGGACCGCGACGGCCGCGTGCTCCTGCTGCGACGCGCGAACGGCACCGGCTCCATCCTCGCCAACGAACGCGCCATCGCGGTCGCCAAGGCCGGCACCGCCGTCTTTTTGAGTTCGAACGAGCACTCTTTCACCCCCCGCACCGCCAGTTTCGTAATCCAGGATAATTTCCCGCCCGGCATCCGCAACAAACCGCCCGGTCCGCTGGTGGGCGTCGGCCTCTCCAACCTGGCCTATTCCGACATCAACTATTTCCGCGCCGTATCCGGCGCCCGTATCCCGCTCACCCGCCTGCGCGCCTCGCCCGGCGGGGTCCCCCTTTATAAGAACGGTCGCCTCTTCGCCGGTATCGGCGTGCACGGCGACGGCACCGAGGCGGAGTTCACCGACGACGACGGCTACTACCTGACCCTGGGGCCGGACGAGGACGAGGCCGTCGCCCTCGCCGGCCAGATCGGCTACGCTCCCGATCACCGCCTCCACGGCACGGGAATCTTAATCGACGGCATCCGCCTACCCTATGTCAAAACCCCGGTCCGCGCCGCCCGCGTCGCCGGCGCCGCCCCGGTCATCCCCGCCGCCGTCCCGCCGCCACCCCTCGTGTGGCCGACCGACACCCTCGGCGGCGTGATCGGTGAAATCCGCGCGGCCATCGTGGCCGATCCCGTCGCCGGCCTGATCGACGGGCAGGTTCGCCTCTCCGCCGCCGAGGTTCGCGCCATCCTCGCCGCCGGCGCCGCCCGCGCCCGCCAGACCCGAGCCGGCATTCGCCTGCCCGTCGGCCGCCCCGCCCAGGTGTTCATCAGCGTGGTCAACAACCCCGCCGCCCCGGGCGTGGCCCCGGTCGTGCTGGGAACCTTCCGCACGCCCGACGCCACGCTCTTTTCGTGGGACGTCTCGGTCCAGAAGGCCCGCACCGTGGTCTACTATTCCTCGAACAAGCGCGCCCTCTCCGCCCGCGCCGTGGGTTTCCTTTCGCAGATCCATTTCCCTCCCGGCATCAACCGACGCGGACCCGGCCCCTTGGAGGAGGAACAGTTCGAGGTGTCCCTACCCCTCTTGGTCAGCCCCGTTTCCGCGACGAACGGCGACCCCGCCTTGCCCAACGGCATCACGATCTTTCCCGGTGCCTTTCCTCTGTTTCGCAACGGCGTGATGATCGGCGCGGTCGGCGTGTCCGGCGACGGCATCGACCAGGACGACCTCATCGCCGCCTCGGCCGGGGCCGCCTTTGTGCCGCCCGCCGCCGTGCGTTCGGATGCGTTTGTCGAGGGCGGCGTCCGCCTGCCCTACGCCAAGTTCCCCCGCGACGCCCAGCTCCGCAGCGAGGTCCGGCCCCTCACCCGCGGCCCCTAAGCCGGCGGCGCGACAAGCCTCAACCAGCGCCGCCGACCAGCCGCGCCAACTCGTCCAGGAGCGTGGCGAAACTCGCCGGCTCGAAGTCCGGCACCGATTGCGCCGCCGCGAACAAACGCACCAGCACCGGCTCGGCGGCCTTGGCGCGCGCCCGCTCCGGCCACGCCGCCACCACCCGGTCCAGCCCGAGCACGAGGCGCTCCGCCCGGTAGGCCTGCTCCAGTCGGGAAACCCCCGCCGCCCGGAAATCCCCGCCCGCCCCGGCCAGACGACGCAAGACCGCCTCGCCTTCGCCCGCCGGCCAGTCCGCGTCCGCGCGCCGCGCGACCGCGTCCGCCGCGAGTCCTTCCAGCCGTTCGCCGCCCGCCCGGCCGACCAGCCAGGCCAGCGCCGCCTCGCGCTCCGCCGCGCCCGCCAGCGTGTCCCGGCCGTCCGAGCGGGCCGCCGACGCCTCGCACCACGCCACCGCCTGACCGACCAACCACGCTTTCGCGCCGTCCCAGCCATGCACCTCGCGCCAATGCGCGGGCTCCGCGGCCAGCTGGCCGTCCAATTCAAAGATCAAACGCGGGTGCCGGCCGGTCTCGACCAGGCGCGGCTCGATCACCTGATGGCAGGCCACGCACGCGTTGGCCCGGGCGTAGGCGGAGCGCAGGTCCCGCATGCCCGCCGCGACCTTGGCCGCGTGGTCCAGCTCCGGACGGGTGTGCGTTCGCAGCCAGCTCTCCGCACTGTCATGGCAACTCGCGCAACCCACCCCGTCCTCGATGCGGAGGTCCGCCCCGCGCAGCCCCTCCGGCACGCTCGCGGTCGGGGCATGGCAAACCGTGCAACTCGCGCTGGTTCGCACGTCGGCGATTCCCAGAGCCTCGCCCATGCGCGCCGAACGCGGCGTCGCCAGGGTGTCGTAGGAACGCGCATGGGGATCTTCGCGGGTGAAGGTCGCCACCGCCCCATGCACCGGCCCGGCGCCGCCATGACACCCGCTGGTGGCGCAGGAAGCCGTGCCCAAGACCTTGTGCATCAAGAATTCGGCTTGATCGGCCGCGACCTCGGCCCGGGCCGAGCTGAAAGTCGCCGCATTAAAAAAAAGGCAAAGGCCAAGTATTAGCGGTTTACGGCGCATAAGGGTTGTCACTTAAAAATCCACGCGCGAATTTGACTTCTAGACAAACGCTAAAACAACCGCGCCCCGCTTCTTTATCCCGACCTCCCCCACCAACATGTCCGCGATCGATCTCTCCCCCACCAGCCTCGCCTTCCTCTTTGGCTGCATCCTGGTCGGCGGCTTGATGCTGCAGGGCGGCCTGACCCTCTTCCACTCCCTGCGCGGCGCCGTCCACGCCGGCAACGCCCAGGCCCGCGAAATTGAACGCCTGGAACTCGAAATCCAAAACGCCCGCCTCCGCCTCCAGACCATCGAGCAGGAACGCGCCGGTTGGAACGGCGTCCGAAAGTTCGTGGTGTCGAAAAAAGTCCCCGAATGCGCCGACACCTATTCTTTCCACCTCACCCCCCACGACAGCCGCCCCATCCCCGGCTTTAAGCCCGGCCAGTATCTCACCTTCCAACTCCTCCTGCCCGGCCAGGCCAAGCCCATCGTCCGCTGCTACTCGCTCTCCGACTGCGCCCGCCCCACCCACTACCGCGTCACCATCAAACGCTGCCCGCCGCCGCCCAAGACCGACCACCCGCCCGGCAAGGGTTCGTCGTTCTTCTGCGACGCGGTCAAGGAGGGCGACATCCTCGACGTGAAGGCCCCCGCCGGGCACTTTTTCCTCGATCTGCAAAAGGACAAACCCGTCGTCCTGATCTCCGGCGGCGTCGGCATCACCCCGATGATCGCCATGGCCCACGCGTTGATCGAGGCCAAGTCCGGCCGAGAGGTCTGGTTCTTCTTCGGGTCACGCGGCAGCGAAGACCACATGTTGCGTGCCGAGACGCTCGCGCTCGCCGAGAAATACCCGAACCTGAAGCTGCAAATCTGCTACTCCCGGCCCGGTAAGAACGACGTCGCCGGCCGCGATTACCAACACGAGGGCCGCGTCACGGTCGAGTTGATGAAGAGCCTTCTGCCGTCCCAGAATTACGACTTCTTCCTCTGCGGCCCGGGCTCGTTCATGGAGAGCATCACCGACGATCTCCGCACCTGGGGCGTGCCCGACGCCGCCGTCCACTTCGAGGCCTTCGGCCCCGCCTCGGTCAAGAAGGCCGCCAAGCCCGAGATGAAGGCCACCCTGACCACCATGCCCTTCGCCGGCGGCGCGATGATCAGTTTCGCCAAGTCCGGCCAGTCCGCCCAGTGGAGCCCCGCGCACGCCACCCTGCTGGACGTGGCCGAGTCTTGCGGCGTGCGCATCGAGGCCGGCTGCCGGGCCGGCAATTGCGGCGCCTGCCTCGTCGCCATCAAGTCCGGCGAGGTCGAATACATCATCGAACACGGCGCCGACGTCGAAGCCTGTTCCTGCCTCGCCTGCATCTGCAAACCCAAGGGCGCCCTCGTCCTCGACGCCTAAGCCCCCTCCGTCTCCCCGCTCCTCGCTCCCCGCTCTCCGCTCCACGCATGTCCACCGTCGCCAGCCTCGATCGCCACCGCCGCTGGGACGCCCCCTTCGACGCCGAATTTCCACCCGAGGCCGTCGCCCGCCTGCTCGCTCTCGCGCCCTTCAGCGCGATGAACGCGAAGAGCTTCCCCCGCTCCGCCACCCTGCCGGACATCCTGCGCAACGACACCGCCATCCGCACCTTCCAGGCCGACGAGCTGATCGTGCGCGAAGGCGACTACGGCACCTCCGCGTTCCTCATCCTTAAGGGCCGCGCCCGCGTCGTCCTATCGCCCGGCCTCCCGCCCTCCGCCGTCGGCCGCAAGGAGCGCGGCCGAAAGGGTCTGCTCCGCTCCCTCGCCCAGCTCTGGTCCAACCCCCGCGAGGACGAGGTCGTCGCCCGCCGCCGCCGCCAGGCCGAGGCCAGCCGCTCCGTGTTCCTACAGGACGTCCCCCGCGTCCTCGGCGAACACAAGACCGCCGGCATGCACGCCGGAGATTTTTTCGGCGAGATCGCCGCCCTCTCGCGCATGCCCCGCACCGCGACCATCTTCGCCGAGGAGGACGGCACCCAGCTGCTGGAGATCCGCTGGCAGGGCCTCCGCGACCTGCTCAAATACGATCCCGCCCTGCGCACCCACGTGGACAAGATCTACCGCCAGCGCGCGCTCGCCTCCTACCTTCAGGAAATCCCCTTCCTCCGCCACCTCGCCCCCGAGGCCCGCGCCGCCGTCGAGGCCGCCACCCAGTTCGAGACCTTCGGCGACTACGATTGGTCCGGTGAATACAAAAAACTCGTCCAGGCCGGCGCCGCCGCCGTCGCCAAGGAGACCACCATCGCCGCCGAGGGCGACTACCCCAACGGCATCGTGATGGTCCGTTCCGGCTTCGCCCGCCTCACCCAGCGTCATGGCGCCGGCCACCGCACCCTGAACTACCTCGGCGCTGGTCGCGTCTACGGTTTCGACGAGATCGCCCACAACTGGAAAAACCCCGACGCCCCCGTCGCCCTCCAGCACAGCCTGCGCGTCATCGGCCACACCCACGTCCTCACCATCCCCGCCGCCGTCATCGAGCGCCACGTCCTGCCCGGCTTGCCCGCCAACCAGCTCCCGCCCCCCGTCGTCCTCCCCGACGCGACTCCCGCCACCCGCGCCCCCGCCGCGAAAGCGAAAACCCGGCCCGCCGAAGCCGCGACGGACGCCGCCCTGATGGAGTTCCTCACCCAGAACCGGTTGTTCAACGGCACCGAGTCGATGGTGATCGACCTCGACCGCTGCACCCGCTGCGACGACTGCGTCCGCGCCTGTGCCTCCACCCACGGCGGCAACCCCCGCTTCCTTCGCCACGGCCCCATTCACGACCACCTGATGGTCGCCCAGGCCTGCATGCACTGCGCCGACCCCATCTGCATGATCGGCTGCCCCACCGGCGCCATCCACCGCGACAGCTTCGGCGGCGAGGTCGTGATCAATCCCGACACCTGCATCGGCTGCACCGCCTGCGCCAACAACTGCCCCTACGGCTCCATCCGCATGGTCGAGACCCGCGACGAGGACGGCCAGCCGCTCGTCGCCAAGGACCAGAAACCCCTGCTGAAGGCCACCAAGTGCGACCTCTGCCTGGACCAGATCGGCGGCCCCGCCTGCGTCCGCGCCTGCCCCCACGACGCCCTTGATCGCCTCGACCTGAACACCCTCGACCCCCTCACCGCCTGGCTCGCCCGCCGCTAGGTTTTCACCCCCATGCAAACGCCTCCGACATTGGTCATTGGACATCGGACATCGGTCATTTCCTAGCATGCCCCGCCCGCTCCAGATCCGCCGCGCCGTCCTCTCCCTGCTCACCCTCGGCGCGGCCGGCGTGCTCGCCCATTATTATCCGCGGCTCGCAGCCGGATTCCCCCATCTGGTCTACCTGACCGGCTGGTTCCTCTTCGCCCTCTGCCTCGGCCTGACCGCCTACAACCTCCGCAAAAAACTTCCCTTCCTGCCCCTACTCTCCTCTCGCGTGTGGTTGCAGTTCCACGCCTACGCCGGACTTTTCGCCGGCGTCCTGTTCATTTTCCACCTTCGCTTCTCCGTCCCCACCGGCCCGTTTAATCTCGTCCTCGCCGGCCTCTTTCTCGCCGTGACCCTGAGCGGCATCGGCGGTTGGTGGCTCTCCCGCGCCATCCCCCGTCGCCTCACCAGCGCCGGCGGCGAGGTGCCCTTCGAGCGTATCCCCGTCGTCCGGCGCGACCTCCGCCTGCAGGCGGAGAAAATCGCGCTCGGCGGCATCCCCGAGGCCAAGGCCACCACACTCGCCGATTTCTATGTCCGTGAACTCGCGCCCGCCTTCGCCGCCAGCCCCGCCTTTTTCCCCCACCTGCTCGGCTCCCGCGCCGCCTTGAACAACCGCCTCGCCGCTCTCGCCGAGTCCGGCCGCTACCTCGCCCCTGCGGAGCAGACCCGTGCCGAGCAGATCGCCGGGCTCGTGCGCGCCCGCCACGCTTTGGATTTCCACCACGCCAACCAGCTCCTGTTAAAGAGCTGGCTCTTCGTCCACCTGCCCCTGACCTACGCCCTGCTCGTGTTCACCGCCGTCCATATCCTGCTCGTGCACGCCTATTCCGGAGGGGCCCGATGAGCACCGAAGGCCGCCAGCCATCACCCGAGTTCTACGACACCCGCTACGAGCGTCCCCAAAAGGACTGGATCTGCGGCCGCGCCTGCGACGGCTGCCCCTGCCGCCTCGGCCCCTCCCCCGCCGGCGCCTGCCGCGCCGGCCCCGATTGCAAACCCCTTTTGGTCACCGCCCCGGGCGAAACCAAGGGCCTGTGGAAATGCACCCGTCCCGCCGATTGGGGCGGCACCTGCCCCGAAGGCCCCCGCCCCGACGGTTCGTGCTGCCGGTCGACTCCGCCCTGCGTCCCCGTGCGGAGCCTTCGCGCCCGCCGCGGCTTGCTCGTGAGCGCCACGATCGCGGCCTCCCTCGGCGTGCTCCTTTTTGTGCTCTTCGGCCCGGCCCGCGACCACGTCATCACCCCCGGCCCCCTCAGCGCCGTCCACTCTGGCCCCCACTTCACCGCCGCCCACGCCGCCGCCGGGGTCACCGATCCAAGCGGCTGCGCCCAGTGCCACCCCGCCGCCCACCAGTCGCCCGCCGGCTGGGCCGCGGCGACCGTCCGGCTCGCCACCACCGGCACCCTCTCGCCCGCGAATCTCCTCGCCCACGACGCGCGGGATTTTCGCGCCATGGACGCCGCCTGCCAAAGCTGCCACACGCCGCACTCGTTCCACCAGGCCAGCGAGGCCCGCGACACCTCCTGCTCCGTCTGTCACCTCGAACATCAGGGCCGCGCGCAAAACCTGCTCGCCGTCGACTCCACCCATTGCACCGCCTGCCACGGCTCGGCGTTGGAGATGGGCGACGCCGGCTTGCTCGCCCGCAAACTCGACCCCGCCCTCTTAGAGAAAAAACTCTCCGCCGGCCGCGTCGGCTTCCCCGTCGCCCGCCCGCCGGAAGGCCTGACCTCGCTGATCACGTCCTTCGCCGGCGACCATCCCGAGTTCCGCGCCAATCTCCCCGGCAACCGCGATCCCAACGCCCTCGCCTTCAACCACGCCCTTCACCTCACCGGCCCGAACATCCCGCTCCTCGACGGCCAGGCCCTCGACTGCCGCTCCTGCCACGTGCCCGATCCCACCGGCGCGCTGATGCAGCCGGTGAAGTTCGCCCTTCACTGCCAGTCCTGCCACGGCCTGCCCATCGATCCGACCACCCCCTCGCTCGTCGTCCCCCACGGCTCCCCCGAAAACGCCCGCGCCTTCCTCCGCGCCCTCCCCGCCGCCTACTCCGACGACGCCGTCCGCCGCCTCGGCCTCGCCGGCAAACCGCTCCGCCAACACGTCTCCGCCAAACTCGCCGCCCTGCGCGACCGCCACCCCTCCGGGGAGGAACTCGAACGCAAGGTGTTCTTCGGCGACCCCACCCCTCCCGCCGGCCGAGATTCGTGCAACCTCTGCCACGTCGTGACCGCCGCCCCCGCCGGCGCCGCCCCCTTCATCGCCCCCGTGCGCCCGGTGGACGTCTGGCTGCCCCGCGCGCGCTTCGACCACGCCCGCCACACCCAGATCGACTGCGTGTCCTGCCACGCCGCCCCCGCCAGCGTCGCCACCTCCGATGTCCTGATGCCGGCGAAAAACACCTGCGCCTCGTGCCACGGCCCCGAGGGCGGCGTCACCGACGCGTGCACCGACTGCCACGGCTACCACAACCCCCGCCCCGCCGGCCTCCCGACCACCACCGCGGCCGCCGCCGACGCCCCGCTGCCCGCCGCCCTGCAACGCGCTCTCGCCTTGGCGCCTTAGCCCCCATGCGCCCCTTCCGTAACCCCGGGCCTCGGGCATCGTTCCTTGGTCATTGGTCATTGGACATTGGTCATTCGCGCAGCATCCGTCCGCTTTCCTGCCTGCTCGCCGCGCTCGCCGCCGTCGCGCCCGCCCGCGCCAGCCATCCGGCGCCCGCGCCCGCCGCCGACGAAATCCCGCCCGACGCCCCCCGCGCCCACCAAAAGATCGATCCCGGCCCGCCCCCCGCCGCCCCGGCCGACACCCCCGCGGATTCCGGCGCGCCGCTTCCTCCCCTCCCCGCACCCGGCACCCCCGCCCGCCGCTTCGCCCCCGCGACCACGCCCGCCGCGCCCGTCTTCAACCCCGACCCCGGCGCGACCCAGTCCACCGAGCCACCCGCCGCCGAGGCGCCCTTCTTCGTCGAGGACCCCGCGCCCCCCACCCCGCCCGCGCCGCCCCCGCCCGCCTTGCCCACCGGCCAGGTCGATCGCCCCGCGACCGTCTCCACGCCCTCGCCGCTTACCTCCGATCCCGCCGACGTCACCCCGCTCGCCTCCGACTTCCCCTCGCCCCTGCCGCGTTCCGACGTCCGCCGCACCGAGTTTATTCCCGCCCACCACGGCCACGGCTGGCCCGCGCCCGGGCCGGACACCTACCCGCTCGCCGCCCGCGGCGAAGGTTACCCGGCCAACACCCAACCCGTGCCCGATCGTTGGCGTGACGCCTCCTTCGGCCCCTGGCGCCGCTACACCGCCGGCGACCTGAACGAACAACCCTTCGGCCACCCCGAACCCGAAACCTGGCACTGGTATCGCCAAAGCCTGCTCAAAGGCGACGTCCCCATCCACGGCCAGGACTGGTTCCTCGCCCTCACCGCCTCCTCCGAAACCCTCTACGAGGACCGCGCCCTGCCCCTCCCCAGCGGCGTGAGCGCGTCGGCCCCCGGCCAGTCGGATTTCCTCGGCTCCTACGACACGACCGTGTTCGTGCAAAACGTCGCCATCGACGCCCTGCTTTTCCAGGGCGAAACCGTGTTCGTCCCGCCCCGCCAGACCTTCAAGCTGCGCCTCGTCGCGAACTACAACCGCGTCACCGTCGCCGCCCCCGGCCTGCTCAACCCCGACCCCGGGTCGCCCGGCGGCGGCAACGACGCCCCCACCCGCCGCAACGACGCCTTCCTCGCCGTCCAGGAAGCCTTCTACGAATACCATATCACCGATCTCTCCCCCAACTACGACTTCATGTCAGTCAAGGTCGGCCTCCAGACCTTCAACTCGGATTTTCGCGGCTTCATCTTCAACGAAACCCAGCTTGGCGTCCGCCTGCTCGGCAACGCCGACAACAACCGCCTCAACTACAACCTCGCCGTCTTCGACCTGCGCGAGAAGGACACCAATTCCGAGCTGAACACCTTCGACGCCCGCCAGCAGGTCGTCGTCGTCGCCAACCTCTACCGGCAGGATTTCCTCGCCAAGGGCTACACCGCCCAGGTCTCCCTCCACGGCAATTTCGACCAGGGCGGCGGCGATTACTACGACACCAACGGCTCCATCGTCCGGCCCGCCCCCCTCGGCACGCCCGCGCCCCACGATCTCGCCGTCGGCTATCTCGGCTGGACCGGCGACGGCCACGTCGGCCGGCTGAACCTCAACCACGCCCTCTACCACGCCTTCGGCACGGACGAGTTCAACGGCCTCGCCGGCCGCGAGGTCGTCGTCTCCGCCTCCCTCGCCGCCCTCGAGCTGAGCTACGACCGCGACTGGATCCGTTTTAAAACCTCTGCCCTCTTCGCCACCGGCGACGCCGACCCGACCGACGGCCGCGCCACCGGCTTCGACAGCATCGTCGACAACACGAATTTCATCGGCGGCCCGTTCAGCTATTTCGTCCGCCAGAGCTTCAACCTTGCCGGCACCGGCGTCGCCGCGAAACAGCGTTTTTCCGTCCTGCCCAACCTGCGTTCGAGCAAAACCCAGGGGCAGGCGAATTTCGTCAACCCCGGCGTCCTCCTGCTCGGCGTCGGCGCCGACATCGAGGTCACCCCCCGCCTGCGCGCGTTCGTGAACCTGAACCACATCGACTTCGCCCGCCCCGAGCCGATCGAGGCCGCCCTCTTCACCAACGAGGTCCACACCGACCTCGGCTGGGATCTCTCCCTCGGCCTGCAATGGCGCCCGCTGTTGACCGACAACATCATCGTCTCCGCCGGCTACGCCGTCCTCCTGCCGGGCCGCGGCTTCGAGGACATCTACCGCAACACCGTGCCCGCCGTCCCCGGCCTGTCCCGCTCCCCCGAACCCGCCGACCACCTGCACAGCGCCGTCGTCGCCGTGACGCTGACCTACTGATTCCCTTCCCTCCCGCCTTTCCCCGTGCACTCCGTGGTTAAAAACTCCCGCCTCCGCCGCCTCGTCCTCCCCTTCGCCGCCGCCTGGAGTCTTGCCGTCGCGTCCCTGCTCCTCTTCGCCGGCCCGTCCGAACCCGCCGCCCCCGCCGCTCCGATCCGCGCCGCTGGGATCACCGGGCCCGCCACGGTCGAACTCGCCAAGCTCGAATCCGAAAACGCCCATCCCGCGCCGGAACGCCCCGCTCCGTCCCTCGTCGACCAGTCCCGCGCCGCCGCCGATCGTAAATCCGCCGGCTGCGTCGAGTGTCATACCGGCATCGAGGACATGCACGCCTCGCCCCACGTGGTCCTCGGCTGCGTGGATTGCCACGGCGGCGACCCCACCCCCGGCCTGACCATGCGCAAGGCCCATATCGCCCCCCGCCATCCCGAACATTGGCCGTCCTCCGCCAACCCCGCCGACGCCTCCGTCCTCCTCAACCACGAGTCCCCCGAGTTCATCCAGTTCGTGAACCCCGGCGACCTCCGCGTCTCGGAAAAGGCCTGCGGCCCCTGCCACGCCGAGATCAACACCCACGTCGGCCACTCCGTCATGCGCCACGGCGCCATGCTCTGGGGCGCCGCCCTCTACAACAACGGCGCCACCCCCGAAAAGGCCCCCCGCTACGGCCAGGCCTACGGCGCCGACGGCGTGCCCCTCCGCCTCGAGTCCCCCATCCCCGTGACCGACGCGCTGACCCGCATCCACGCCATCCTGCCCTTCATCGAGCCGCTCCCCCGCTTCGCCCTCGGCCAGCCCTCGAACATCCTCCGCATCTTCGAGCGCGGCGGCGAAAAACAAACCGAACTGGGCAACCCGAACGCCTTCGAGCCCCCCGGCCGCCCCGTCCGCCGCCTGTCCGAACGCGGGCTCGGCACCAACAACCGCACCGACCCGGTCTACCTGAACCTCCAGAAGACCCGCCTCCATGACCCGATGCTGGATTTCATGGGCAGCAACGACCACCCGGGCGACTACCGCTCCTCCGGCTGCACCGCCTGCCACGTCACCTACGCCAACGACCGCTCGCCCGTGAACTCCGGTCCCTGGGCAAAATACGGCCACCAGGGCCTGTCGTTCTCCGCCGACCCCATGATCTCCAAGAAGGAGAAGGGCCACCCGATCAAACACCAGTTCACCCGCTCCATCCCCTCCTCCCAGTGCATGAACTGCCACATGCACCAGGGTAACCTCTTCGTGAATCCCTTCCTCGGCTACACCTGGTGGGACCAGGAGTCCGACGGCGAGTTCATGTATCCGAAAGAGCAGCACGACCCGTCCGACCCCGAGCAGGTCGGCCTCGCCGTCACCACCCCCGAGGCCGCCGCCGCCCGCGGCCTGTGGAAGGACCCCGCCTTCTTCGAAAAAGTCGCCGAGCTGAACCCGAAGCTGAAGGAAACCCAGTTCGCCGACTACCACGGCCACGGCTGGATCTTCCGCGCCGTGTTCAAGAAGGACAAGGAGGGCAACCTGCTCACCCTCGACGACAAGATCATCCCCTCGTCCGATTCGGAGAAATTCAAGAAGGCCGTCCACCTGAAGGACGTCCACCTCGCCCGCGGCATGCAGTGCGTGGATTGCCATTTCACCACCGACGTCCACGGCAACGGCCTGCTCTCCGCCGAGCCCCGCGCCATCACCGCCATCGAGTGTATCGATTGCCACGGCACCATCGACCGCCGCCCCACCCTCAAGACCTCCGGCGTCGGCGGCCGCGTCGAGAACGGCCAGATCCTGCCCAACGACCTCGCCGCCGGCATCACCCCCTTCGGTCCCCGCTTCCGCTGGGAAGGCCGCAAACTCTACCAGCAATCTATGATGGCCAAAGACCTCGTCTGGGAGGTCCCGCAGACCATCGACACCGTCGACCCCACCTCCGCCCACTACAACCCCAAGAGCGCCTACGCCAAGACCCTCCGCCGCGACGGCCAGACCTGGGGCTCCGTGCCCGCCGGCCCCCACCCCACCGGCTCGCCCCGCGACGCCACCGGCACTCCGAAAGCCCTCGCCGCGTCCTCGCTCCCCGCTCCGGGCTCCGCGCCGCACGACCTCGCCCACGCCGACGCCAACATCAGCTGCCAGGTCTGCCACACCTCCTGGGCCACCTCCTGCTTCGGCTGCCACCTGCCGCTAAAGGCCAACCAAAAGGTCCCGGGCAACAAGTTCGAGGGTGCCAATTCGCGCTTCTACACCACCTACAACCCCCAGGTCGTGCGCGACGACGTGTTTATGCTCGGCCTCGACGCGAGCTACAAAAACCACCGCCTCGCCGTCCTGCGCTCGTCCTCCGCCATCATCGTCGGCTCCCAAAACGCCAACCGCGAGTGGGTCTACTCCCAGCAGCAGACCATCTCCTCCGAGGGCTATTCCGGCCAGGCCTTCAACCCCCACTTCCCCCACACCACGTCGTCGGTCGGCACGACCAAGGGCTGCACCGATTGCCACCTTTCCACCACCAACGACAACCACGCCTGGATGACCCAGCTGCTCGGCTTCGGCACCGGCACGGTCAATTTCTTCGGCCGCCACGCCTACGTCGCCAACGGCTCCCACGGCCTCGACGCCGTGGTCTGGACCGAGCGCGACGAACCCCAGGCCGCACTCGGCAGCCACCTCCACCGTCTCGCCTACCCGCGCAACCACGCCGAGCACCTCGCGAAAAACTCCGTGCTCGCCGAGGCGCATCATCACCACGGCGCGGGCGAGGTCCTCGACGTCCTCCAGCGCGGCGAATACCTCTACGCCGCCTGCGGCGAGGGCGGCTTCGTGGTCTTCGACATCGCCAACGTCGACAACAAGGGCTTCTCCGAACGCATCGTCACCGCGCCCGTTTCCCCCCTCGGCCAACGCCTCGCGGTGAAGACGAGGTTCGCCACCAGCGTGGTCGCGCCCTCCACCCTCGCCCTCGATCCCCTCCGCTCGCGTTTGCCCGAAAACGAGGAGCAACCCATCGGCCTGAACTACGGCTTCATCTACATCACCGACCGTGAGGAAGGCCTTGTCGCCGTCCTCGCCGCCACCCTCCTCGACGGCGACCCGGCGAACAATTTCTTCAACGACAAGGACGTCGTGCGCTTCAACCCCGACGGCGTGCTCGCCGGCGCCACCCATGCCTACATGGCCGGCACCCGCCTCTACGTCGTCTGCGCCGCCGGCCTGGCCGTGGTGGACGTCGCCGATCCCTTCCACCCCAAACTCCTCGCCGCACCCGTCGCCGGCCTCCTCCGCGATCCGCGCAAGCTCGCCGTGCAGTTCCAGCACGCCTTCGTGACCGACGCCGACGGCGTGAAGGTTTTCGATCTCTCCGCGCCGCTCGCGCCCAAGCTCATCGCCACGCTGCCCCTCGCCCACGCCGAGGGCCTCTACGCCGCCCGCACCTACCTCTACGTCGCCGACGGCCCCGACGGTCTGGCCATCGTCGACATCAAGAACCCCGCGCAACCCCGCATGCACAGCCACTTCACCGCCGACGGCGCCTTGAACGATACCCGCGCCATCCAGATCGGCGCGGTCAACGCGTCCATGTTCGGCCTCGTCGCGGACGGCAAAAACGGCCTGCGCGTCGTCCAGCTCATCAGTCCCGAGAACCAGCCCAACTACATGGGTTTCTCACCCGAGCCGAAACCGAAGCTCATCGCCACCTACCCGACCGCCGGGCCCGCCGTGGCCGTCAGCCGCGGCCTGGATCGCGACCGCGTGGTGGACGAGACCGGCGGCCAGACCGTGGTATTCGGCCGGCGCGGCAGCCGCCCCTTCCACGAGCCGGAGTGGCTGAAGTTCCTGCAACACGCCGACGGCACCCCCTACCGGGTCGAGGACGTGCAAACCCAACCCGACGGCACCCTCGTGAGCACCGGCGGGACCGCCCTCGTCCCCGCAGCCTACGTCAGCCCCGAGCCCGCCGAGATCGCCGAACCCCAGCCCCGCCCCCGTCTAGAACGCCGCCCGACGCGTTGAGCCTTCATCGCCAACCCGTCCGAACCTGTTGGCATACAGCCGTTTAGACCATTTCAAATAGAGTTGTAACCAATGAAAGCGGAGAATTTCCGCAAAAGGCGCAAAAGATCCCATCGCGCATCAAGCGCCACAAGCGCCTGTAGGCGCGCGGAAGTGCCTCACCGGAGGAAGAGAAGTTTTGTGACTTTTTACGGCCATAACTTCATTTGAAGGGCTGTAGGTAACGGACCAACCCCATGGTGCCCGGGAGCGGACTCGAACCGCTACACCTTTCGGCACAGGCTTCTGAGACCTGCGTGTCTACCAATTCCACCACCCGGGCGGATGAGGGAGGGAAAACCCATTCGCCCCGCCCGATACAGGTAAGCCCGGATTTAAGCGGCTACCACAAATCCAGTCCGCCCTCGGTCGGCCAAACGCCTTAACGCGAAAAAACGGCCAGATCCGCCCGCGCGTGCTGCATCTCCGCCAAAATTACCCCCTGTGTGCTGTAGGAGTTGGCTGCCCGCCGGCGTGATCGTCACCGCTCGTCCCATCCGATCAAACAAACGACACCCCAAATCACGTTCCAAGGCCTTGATCGCGTGGCTCACCGCCGACTGCATGAGACTTAATTCCTTGGCCGCCTGCGTGAAACTCCCCAATCGAGCCAAGGTGGCGAAAGCGAGCAGTTTGCGGCTATCGAGGATGGACTGGGACATGGAAAACGGTCGCGTGTTGGGAGAGCTACCCATTAGCACGATTCAAGCCACCGCCCGCATCCGACCTTTTCATGAACTATTTTCATGCGATTGCCACGGGCAGACTCGCGCCTTGTTCTGACGGTTTTCCTGCGCTCCGCCCGCCACCCGATGGCTGAACCCTCTCTCCCTTCCACGCCCTGACCGGCGGCGCCTTTGACCCCACCCTCGGCGCCGCCCTGGACCAGCACCGTCGCCAGCGAGGGCATCGCCTTCCAATTCGCCCTTTCCGGGTCATACACCTCCACTTCCGCGTGGGCCTCACCCTGAGTGTGGGATTCTCCGCCCACCACCCACAGCCAGCCGTTCGCCGCCACCGCCGCGTTGCCCGCCCGGGGCGTGGGCAATGGCTTCGCCAGGCTGCTCCAGCGTCCCGTCGCGAGGTCATAGACGTCCACCGGCGCCACCAGCAGCGAGAACAACTCCCCCGTCGCATGCGAGGTCGTCCGTCCTCCCGCCGCGTAGATGCACCCACCGATCTCCACCGCGCAGAAATGATCCCGCGCGTGCGGTGCATCGGGTAGCACCGTCCACTCCCCCGTCACTAGATTAACCCGGTCTAGCCAGGGCACAAAGCCCCCCATGTGACCATCCACGATGCCCGCGACCACATAAAGATCGTCTCCCACCACCACCGCGCCGGCCCCGCCCCGCCGCCGGCTCTCCGGCACCTCCGGTCCGCGCGACCAGGTCTCCGTCGCCGGATCATAGACGGGGATGTGATCCAAGGGCTTCTCCCGGGGGAACCCGCCCGTCATTGCCCCCGGGAGGTAAATGCGCTCCCTCCACACCACCGCTTGAAAATGATGTATCTCCATCGGTGCTTCCGCCGCGCGCCGCCACGTTGAGGTCTTGGGGTCAAAACTGTTCACCGGCTTCAGCCCCCGTCCGCCCAGCAGATGCAGGTGGTCCCCGCAGGCGACGAAGCCGCCCTCATGCCGCGCCGAGGGCGTCCCGGTGCAGGTCATCTCGCCCCACCCGGAAGCTGCCAGCTGCGACTCCTACGCTCCGGCCTGGGATAACCCAAGCCCGAGAAACCAGCCCGCGCCACACAAGGCACGACTCCATGAAAGCAAAGATAGCATCATAGGAGCAGCAAGCGGCCCTTTTATCGCGTTTCAAATGAGCACCCTTTTTTTTCGGCAAACTCTGCGCTTCTAATTCCCGGATATCCCTAAAAGTTATGACAGCGTATTACCTCGGGCGAATTGCGTGCCCCCTGCTTTTTTCTATATTAACATAACTCCTTTTAGACACTGTTACACTTCTGCCCTGCATTCGTCTTTTACCTCGTTTGATCCTCTGCCTTTCCCCCGTCTTTTTATACCCGTCATTCCAATGCTCCGCCATTTGATTCCCGCCTTGATCGCGCTCGCGCCCGCCTTTAACTCCTCGGCTCTCGCCAGCGTTCCCGCCTCCGAAACAGACTGGCCCGCCTACATGGCCCAGCACGATTTGGTCTGGGACAAGAAAGTTCCCGAAGGCTTCTTCAACGGCGCCTTCCTCGGTGACGGCGTCACCGGCGGCATGGTTTACAAAGACCCCGCCGAGCCCAAGGGCCTGCGCCTGCTCATGGGCCGCTATGACATCATCGCCCACTCGATGATTCCCAAGTTCGAATACTGCGTTCCCCGCCTCTTCGCCGGCGACATCCTGCTCACTCCGGCCGGCCAACCCACCGAGGAATCCCTCCGCCTTGATCTCTGGAACGCGGAGTCCCGCGGCGCCACCGTCACCGACAAGGGGCGTCTCGAGTGGCGAACCTACGTTCACCGCACCGAGCACGCCTTCATCTTCGTCGTTAAAGCCTCCGGGGGCGAATCCGCCTCCTCCCTCCGTGTGCGCGAACAATGGGGCGTCAGCCCCGCCTTCTACCAAAAGAAGGTCGATCCCGAGACCATGGCGGACAAACTCCCGCCCAAGCCCGTCACCGAGTCTCGCGACGCCGGTGTCACCCTCATTACCCAGCGCCTCGTCGCCCGGGCCGCCCACGCCGTCGCCTGGACCGTTTTACAGCCGTCGTCCGACACCCGCATCCTCATCGCCACCTTAGGCGCCGCCTACGACGAAAAGCAACCTCACGAAGCCTCCATGGCCCGCGCCCAGGCCGAGGCCCTAGAACGCCTCGCCGCCGTCCGCCAGATCCCCCTCGCCACCCTCGACTCGACCCATCGCGCCTGGTGGCACGCCTACTACCCCAAGAGCCGCCTCGACCTGCCCCAGGACCCCGCCTGGCAGAGCTTCTGGTGGAAACAAATTTACAAGTTCGCCGCCGCCTCCGCCGAAGACTCCTCCTACGTAATGGATACTCAGGGCCCCTGGATCACCAACTCCGGCTGGTCCGCCGTCTGGTGGAACCTTAACGTCCAGCTCTCCTACCTCCCTGCCTTTTCCGCCAACCGCCTCGACGTAGGCCGCTCCCTGCTCAACGGCCTAGAACGCATGCACCGCTCCGGCGTCCTCTCCCAAAACGCCGGCAAATATTCCGCCGATTCCCTTTGGATCGGCCGCGCCGCCGACTTCAAGGGCGCCGGCACCTGGGGCGAAGAGATCGGCAACCTCACCTGGGCCCTCCAGCTCGGCTGGCGCTACTACCGCCACACCGGCGACGAACGCATCGCCCGCTGGCTCTTCCCCCTGCTCAAGGGCGATATTAATCACTACCTCCACCTTCTTAAAGAAGCCCCCGACGGCAAACTCCGCCTCCCTCCGTCTCGCTCGCCTGAATACGAGAACTGCATGAAGGACCGCGAGCTTGTATCCGATGCCAACTATGCCCTCTCCTCTCTCCACTGGGCGCTCCGCACCATTCTCGATCTCGACACCCGCCTCGGCCTGAAAGACCCGCTCCGTCCCCGTTGGGAAGAAACCCTCCGTCGCATCCCCGAAATGCCCGCCGACGAGACCGGCCTCATGATCGGCTCCGACCAACGCTACGACACCAGCCACCGCCACTACTCCCACCTCCTCGGCCTCTACCCCTACCACCTCGTAAATCCCTTCGCCGACGCCGCCTCCGCCGACCTCTACCGCCGCTCGGTGGACCGCTGGGCCTCTCTGCCACAATCGCTTCAGGGCTACAGCTACACCGGCGCCTGCGCCATGTATGCCACCCTCGGCGACGGGGAAAAGGCCATCACCTCGCTCGATAAACTCCTCCCCCGCATCGAGCCCAACAAGCTCTACACCGAAGGCGGCGGCCAGGTGATCGAGACCCCGCTCTCCGCCGTCGAATCGGTCAACTACCTCCTCCTCCAAAGCTGGGGCGACACCGTCCGCGTCTTCCCCGCCGTGCCCGCCCGCTGGCGCGACGCCTCCTTCCGCGATTTCTCCGCCGAAGGCGCCTTCCTCGTCAGCGCCCGCCGCGAAGGCGGCCGCACCACTTGGGTCCGTGTCCATAGCCAGGCCGGTTCGCCGCTCCGTTTAAAGATCGACGGCTTCGCATCCACCCCCGCGATCAAGCTCCCCCCTGCCGGCAAAGCCCAGCCCCTCGGCCCCGGCCTCTGGGAAGTCACGCTCCCCGCCGGCTCCGCCATCGAGTTCAGCCAAGCCGCCCCGCACTGATCATCCCTGCCCGGACAGGGTGTCGATTGGCAACCTGCCTCTGGTATTCCGAGATTGCTCGCGGAGATCCGCCGGGATCTCGCGGGCATCTGGTAACCTGCTTAATCCCATCGATGCACCTTTTGGTGCGACTCGGGCTTCGCCGTTCGCCACCTATTCTGCGAGCAAGCCTCGTCTAATCGCACCCTTTTGGGGTTCTGGGATCCACCGTGGTTGGCTGGGATGAGCCGGACCGTGAAATCACTCCGCCACCTGAACCTCAAGCCGCAGGAACCCAGAACCGCCCGGCATCGCCTCGGCGGGTAACTTGAAGCACGCCCACTCATGTCCAGAAGGCGGGGTAGGCCAGCCCGCCGGCACCGGCGCCGCCACCGGGACCAAGGTCCAATTCGCCAGATCGGTAGAGCCTACCACCCGGTAAATCAGCTCGCCGCTGCGCGCCGTGGCACCGCTCCACGCCGCACCCGCGCGCACCGCAAAGACCAGCGCCGGGCCTGCCGCATCGCCGCCGGTCGGCGGCACCAGCCAGAAACCCGGCGTCTCCGGCGCGTCAGCCGCATTGGTCGGATCGCTGGCGCCCATGGCATATTCGAGGAGGTTCGGCGCGCCATCACCGTCGGGATCGTTCGCAGCGCCGCTGATCGCGCCGTGCGCCGCGAGGTGCTTCGCCAGGCTCGGCAGGCCCGCGCCCGTCGCCGCGAGCGCCGCCGGTTCGCGACCGTCGATCTGGCGCAGGTAATCAATCAAATCCGAACGTTCGCCGGCGCTCAGCTCCACCAACCGGCCGTGCCGCTTGGAGGGATCCGCCGCCATCTGCGTTATCCAAGTCTCCAAAGTCGCCAAGCCGCCATCGTGGCCGTAGGGCGGCGTCGCCCACAAGCCACGCAGGGTCGGCGTATCAAAGCCGTCGAGCGAACCGCCGAGACGGGTGCCGGATGAGGCCTTCAACGTGCCGACATCGTGCAGCACGCCCAGCGGGCTGTCGGTGAAATGCTGACCACCGTGGCAGGAGTAGCAGGCCAGCCGATTAAACAAGGCCCGGCCCCGCAGGCCTGCCGGAGTAAGATCGCCATCAGCCGCGCGGTGGGGGCTCTCGGGATACGTCGCGAGAGAGGCGACGTAGGCCGCCATAGCATCGAGACCGGCGCTGCGGCCGGCCTTGGCATCGCCCAGCGGTTGCGCGCGGGTGCCGGCATGGAAATCCGCCGAGTTCATCAGGCCATCACCGAGGCCAAGCGCGCGGATCTGACCCTCAAAGTCCTGCACTTCGTCGAAATTGGCCGTCCAGTGAAGGCGACCGTGGGCGGTGCCCGCCCGACCGCGCAGGTCGATGGTGTTGCGCAGGCCTTCGCCGAGGTGGGTGAAATCCCACACCCGCCCGTCGTGCCCGCCATCGAGGTGGCAGGAGGCGCAGCTCATGTAGCCTTCAAAGTTCAGTTACGCGGATTCGGCGTCATAGAAGAGCCGTTTGCCTTGCAGGACTTCGGGGGCGAGGGGCTCCACCGCCACGGTGGACACCGGTGCGGCGAGGGGCGGAGCGCTCACACCGGTGCCGGACAGCAGAGCGGAGACATCAAAGCCCGAGACCGTGCGTCCGAGGAAATCGAGGGTGAAGAGCCTGCCGCGCGCGGGGTCGAGCAACACACCGGTGGGCGTGTTGCCGGTGGGCAACTCGGTCACTTCCGCGCCCGTGGCCGTATCAAGCACAAGCACGAGGTGATTGCCTGGCAGGGTAACAAAAGCGAGGTCGCCGAGCAGGGAAAAATCCACCGCGTGGGCGCGATCAAAGTTGTCGTGGTCGATGCGACCGGGCGCACGCGGCGCACCGGTGAAGAGGTCCACCAGCGAGGTCACGGCACGCACCGTCATGTCATGCGAGAGGGGCAGGCCGTCGCGCAGGCCGCCGCGGAATATATTGTCCTGTTTGGAGGGCAGCCAAAGCGCACCGCCATCGGGCGTGAGGGCGGCGTTGACCAGGTAGTTGGGGATACCGCGGGCGTGAACGGAGGTGTCCGGCCCGGAGGCGGGCGCGAGCGCCAGGGTGCGAAGCAGAGCCAGGCCTGCGCTGGGGGTGGCGTCTAGTTCGTAGGCTTGGCCGCCCTCATCGGGGGAGATGAAGCGCGTCGCGTAGATCCGGGCGCCATCGTGCGAGATGGCGAGGCCGCGCGGCTCGGGCCGGCGTCCATCGGCGTCGGTCGGCAGATCACGCGCTACGACGGTGGCGAAGTTGGTGGTATCAAGCGTGAGGATACGCCCGAGCGCCTGGAGCGCGACATGGGCGCGGGTGCCTTCGGGGGAAAAGACGAGGCCGTAGGGCCGGGAGCCGTGCGGGAGGGAGACGAGACCGGAAAGCGAGCCGTCGGCGGCGAGCACGGAGATGGTGGAGCCGGCGTGGTTGACCACCCACGCGCGTCCGTCGGAGGCGAGGGCGAGGGCCTCGGGCTGGTCTCCCACCGGGTGTTCGCCGAGCTTGGCTAGGGTGGCGGCGTCAACGCGCGTCACGGTGTCGGCGTCGGGATTGCAAACCCACAGCGTGGCTCCGTTGGCCGAGAGTTCGAGCGGGCGGCTCGCCCCCGGGCGGGTGGCGGTGAGCGGACGATGGACGATATGGGTGAAACTGACGCTGGAGGGCGGCAACGCCCGGGCGGGGAGGAGCAGCGAGTCGATGTTGCCGCCACCTGAACCGGGAACGTTGCAGACGAGGTCGATGGTGTGAATGCCGGCGGCGCCACTGTCGAGGACATCCTCATCGAGGACGTCGTTATCAACCACGCCCGCGCCCCGATCTATCTCCGTATCGGCGAACGCTCCCGCGTCCTCCCCGGCACCCCCAAGGTCCCCGCCGGCCCGCTACGCCGCATCATCATCGAGGACGTCACCGGCACCGACAACTACCGCCAGGGCTCCATCATCTCCGGCCTCGGTAAACCCGAAAAACTCATCGAGGACGTCATCATCCGCCGGGTAAACCTCGGCATGGAAGGCGGCGGCACCACCGAGATGATCACCGCACGGGTGAACGATGACCAATGGTCCTATCCCGACGCCCACCAATTCTCCCCCAAGGGCCTTCCCGCCCATGGCTTCTACGTGCGCAGCGCAAAACGCGTCCACTTCGAGGACGTCACCGTCACCCCCGCCGCACCCGACGCCCGCCCCCTTTTTGCCACCGTTGCTCCGGTTGAAAACATCACCCTAAATGGCCGTCCGCTGGAATCCGCCATGGGGGCGATCCCTGTCCCGGATTACCATAGAAATTAAACCCGGCATTGCTCACTGCCCAAGCTCAGGACCGGGCGAGGACATTGGGAAAGAGGCCCTCGAGCACCGGTGTGCCGCGACCTTGCTCATCGCGCACCGCGAAGCCGCCTCGATAGTCCCACACCGCCCAACCCCACCCCCGCCGCTCCGCCGCCGCGCGCACACAGGCTGCGTAGTAACGACGATCCTCGTCTGCTCCAGGGCGATAGGCCCCAAACTCTCCGATGTGAATCTCTCGACCCGTTGCGTGGCTCGCCGCCCATTTTTGCACCCGTTCAAAGGCCTCTTCGATCTCGGCATACGAGAGCACCTTCCCAGCGTTCTGCAGAACCCAATGCCCCGCCGGCGCCGAGCCCGTTAGGTCGGGCACCACCCCGGGGAATCGCACCAAGGGCATGTCAGGGGAAAACTCCATCCAGTTCGCCCGCTGGTGGGTGAACACAAAAGGCTCATAAAAATGCAGCGTGATCGCCACCGGCTTGTCTTCCGGCACCTCCAGCGCCACCACCCGGTCGAAATGGCTCCAACGATTCGAGGTGATATAAACCACGCGATCCGGATTGGACTCCCGTATCGCCCCCAACATCCGACGATTAAATCCATTTAGATCTTCGTCCTTGGCCGCCACCGGTTCGTTTAAGATCTCGAAGCGTAAACCGGACCCTACCCCGGCATAGCGCCTGGCTACTCGCGCCCAAAAACCCGCCACCGAAGCCTGTAAGGCCAGATCGGTAAAAACCTGATTTTGCTGCGAGCTCGGTTCGAAACTGGCGCCGGGCAGAAAATGCATATCGAGAATCACCCCCAGGCCCGCTTTCGCCGCCCACCCGAGGGCCCGGTCAAAAGGCTCCGCTTTGTCCTCCAGCAAAGGACCATCCCGTTCCGCCCAAACCCGCCCATCCACCGGGATACGGATATGATCAAACCCCTGAGCACGTATCCAAGCGCAGTCATCAGCTCCAAACCACGCTGCGCCGTAAGGCCGCTCCGCATGAAATTGCCCCAACCAATGGCTGATGTTCACGCCGCGCTTATACCCCGTGTCGATGATGTTCATGAAATTAAACTAAAGTATTAAAAAACCAAGCCGACCCCAAAGTCAGGCCCGCTTCGCCATCTACTGACTTGTGGCCATCCCAGATGCCCCGAGGGTTCGACGAAACCGCACCTAGTTTTGACTGAGCCGAATCTAAAGTCAGCAACGCACCCAACCTGCCATTAACCGTGTATAAAAATACTGTCTGCCTGAAATCCAAGCCCCGGGAGGGCCAACCAAGGCGGCATCTTATCCGACGTTTAAACCGCTGTGATCGGTCCGGCTTTAACGCTGGCTGGATGGGGTAATATAGCGGAAAGGTCGCTCAGTGGCACGACTCCAAAAGGCTAAGTCCTGATTTAGTAATAAGCGGGGGGGCACTTGGAGGCACGCCCCCCCCCCCCACGTTCTTACGATGCAACTTAGCGGGAAAAAACAAACTTCGAATAAGTCGCATCCGTGGAACGGCTGGCGAACGGGATGGCCGCAACGTGTCCGTCCAGATATAGACAGTTGACTGAATTGTTGTGCCTATACCGGAACCAGCCGATCGTGCCATCGGTGTTGGTGTTGGTTAATTCAGCTGCCACGGGTGCGTTGAGGATATTGGGGGCGTCGGTGGTAAAAGGATAGGTTCGGTTAAAAAACTGGCCCGAGTTGTCGTCCGAGGCGCCTCCATTCAAACCCTCTCCGGTGAAAACACTGCCATCGGCGATCAAAATCAACTGGCTAGGACGCCGCCCTCCGGCTTCAGCTCGACGATCGCGTCCTCATAGAACGCTCCTGGCCCGCCTTGCCCAGCGCCCCTAAGGCCGCCCCCCAGGCCCCCGGCCCTGACGGCGTCATCCCCCCCGCCCCGCCCGCCCCGCCGCAGCCCACCTACCTCACCGCGCCCTACCTGCCCGAGACCTATCCGCTGGTTCTTCCCGCCGGCACCTCCTCCCTCACTTTGAGCAACCCTGGCGGCACCGAACGTTTCCATTTCGTCGGCCTACACCTCGACCGCGAGATCCCGCTGCTCGCCGCCTGCGGGCGCCGCGCATCCGACCTTGTTTCTCTCTGGGTCTGGCACCGCACCTCCCTTTGGAAACCCGAAAATCCCGCCCCCGCCTCAGCCACCGTGGTCATCCCCGCGCTGCCCGCC
>CAMCZZ010000021.1 GCA_945888375.1 Akkermansia muciniphila
CGCCCTTGAGATATTCGTGCAGAAGGGCGGCACCGATGGGCACGATCACGATTTTCACGATCTCGGTCATCATGCTCATAAAGCGCACCTCGACGAGCGAGCCGGCCAAGACCTTCATCCAAAAGGGCGTCATGATCGGGGCGATCAAGGTGGTGATGGCCGTGGCCGTGATCGAGAGCGCAAGGTTGGCCTTGGCGATGTAGCACATGACATTCGACGCAAGACCGCTGGAGCAGCAACCGATCAAGATAACGCCCGCCGCGATCTCATCCGGCAAAGGGAAAATTCGGGTCAATGCCCAACCCGAGAGCGGCATGACAAGGAACTGGCACGAGACGGCGACAACCACACCCCAGGGCATTTTCAAGACGCCCACGAAGTCCTTCATGCTCATCTGCGTTCCCATACCAAACATCACCGTCTGCACGACGAGGAGCACGACCCATTTGTGACGCAACTCGACGGGCCCCCAATTGGAGAAGGCGGCAGGGTAAATCATGGCCGCCACCACGGCGGCAACGATCCACGCGGTGTATTGAAAGCTCTTAAGCGAAGGCACCGATCCGAGTCCGAGCGCGAACCCGACGGCCGCCACGACCGCGCAGGGCGACCAGACTCCAGCGTTTCCCAGCAAGATGCCGACGAGAACCCCGAGCGCGGCGGGCACGGACAGGGCCAGACAGAATTTTCGGATAATGAGCATCGGATCAGAGCACGGTCGCGAGGTGGGCGATGGCAGTCGGCGGGCTGGCGAAGATCGGCACCCGGCGGTCCTCGGCGGCGAGGGTGTCCACGACGCGGGCCATGGACGCCTGGGCGAGCAAAATGACGTCCACGTGGGCGCCTAGTTCGCGCAGCGCGTTCGCGACGAGCGAATCGTGGGTCGCGGCATCGCCGGCCATGAGCGCGGAGAAGGCGCCGTCCACCAGGCGCGAAGTGAGCTCGATCTCCTTGCCCGCTAGCACGGCGCGACGGCGCACGAGATCGGAGGTGGGAATGAGCGTGGTGGGCAACGTGGCGATGACGCCGATACGTCGGCCGGCGGCGACGGCGCCGTCGGCCATGGGCTGATCGACGCGCAGGACAGGCACGGCGCAAAACGGCGCGGAGGCCTCGACCGCGGGGCCTATCGAGGAGCAGGTGACGAGAATAAAATCGGCTCCGCCGGCCTCCGCGGACGTGATGTAGGCCTCGACCCGGCGTGCGATATCGGCGGTCAGCGCACCTTTCGCGCCGATCGCGCGCACCAGGCTGTCATCGACGATGTTGAAGGTGTCGACGTTCGGCAGCTGCGCCTTGCACAGCTGTTGAAAAACCGGGACCAAGGTCGCGGACGTATGGATCAGGGCGAGAGTTTTACGGGCCATAAGGGGGGGGAAAGACACGGTTAAGACTTGGCTATGAGCGCCCGGCGGCTTGAGCGAAGAAATCGGGGGCGCCGACCTGACCGCCCTTGAACACGACCTCCGCACCGTCCGCCGGGGACCCGGGAGCGTGGGCCAGGCAGAGCGGCGCGCCCGGCGTCAGATGCGCGAGCATTTCCAGCGACTCGATGCCGAGCGCCCGGCCGGCGTAGCTCGAGGTGTCGCCTCCGGCCACGACGACGCGTTTGATCCCGCTCCGGGCGATGGCTTCGCGGGCGATCCGCCCCAGCATCGCACCCAGGCGGTCGGCGGGAACGTGGGATTGGACATGCCCCAGACTCGTGTAGGCCACTACGTTTCGCCCCGCCCGCAGCGAGTTCACGATCTGGTTCAGCTCCTCGGTGGAATCGAAGACATCGAGCGGCAACGCGAAGCCATCGAAACCGTTCGCACGCGCCCAGGCGATTTGACCACCGGTGACCGGCGAACAACTGCCCGAGAGCACCAATAGCGGGGAACCGGCGGGGCCGGCCACGGGAAAGTCGCGCGCACCCGTCTCCCAATGCGAAGTCAACGCAACGCCGATACCGGAAGAGCCAACCGAAAACAACGGGCTTCGCTCGGCGAGACCTTCGATCAACGCGCCGACGCGCGACAGGTGCGCCCCATTTAATCCATCAAAGAGCACGACCTCGTGCCCGCCGGTGACGAGCCTCCGCAACGCGGAGGAGCTTTCGGCAAGAGAACACTCCAACTCGGCGACATCGACCAGACCGATGGGCTTGGAGGTCTGTTTGCCGAGATGAACCCGTAGATCGGCCTCCAACATGGGGGTGACCGGGTGCCTGCTTACCGATGGATGACGATCAAGCCGATGGATGTAACCGCCGCTGCCTATGCCATAGCGCGCGAAAAGATTCCCGAAAGCGCAGTAACGACCAAGCGCCGGGGCGGCCACCAGCAGCGGAACGACCGGCCCGCCAAAAACGGATGCACCGACGTCGATCGCGCGTCCGATGCTGCCCAGGGTCGGGGACGAATCGAAGGTGGAGCAAACCTTGTAATGGACGTGGCGCGGCCCCAGCTCGCGTAACACGCCGAAGGCCGGCCGCAACACGGACTCCATCGCATCCGGCGCGAGGGAGCGGGTGATGCCGGCGACCCCGATGGCATCCAGCCCGACACACTGCTCAGCGGAAGGAGGGTCGAGAAAAAGCCGGGTGCGCAGACCGGCGCGCGCGAGCGACTCGAGGGCGTCGGTCGCGCCCGTGAAATCGTCGGCGAAGTAGGCAAGACGCAACATGGCTCAAGCGGCTCCCCGACCAAATTTGGCGGCCGATTTCGCCAGCGCGGGATACTTGTCGATCGCATCGGCGAAGGACAAGCCCTCGACCGCCGCCTCCCACCAGAGCTGAAGGGATCTCACACCTGCGGCGGGACCGTCCGGATGAGCCTGGATGCCGCCACCGGCCATGTAGAGCAGATCGGTCGTTCGCGTGCGTCGCCAAGTCTCCGGCGCCTGGCCACCCCATTGGCCCGAGGAGACCACGGGCAGGAGCGGCTTGCCCAGAGGTTGGTCGGAGAGGCAGGAGGAAATCGAGCGGACCACGGAGTCATCGGGCTCCCAAAACTTATTGGCGATCCCGTTCACGTGCAGCTGGTCGACCCCCGCGAGGCGCCAGAGTTTCTGGTAGGCGGGAAACTCCATGCCGAGCAACGGGTGCCGGTTGAGCATGCCCCAGCCGTTGCGGTGGCCGTGGATGGCGAGCTGGCCCCGATCACAGATTTTTTTGGCGGCGACGAGGCCGACGCTGTTGAGCGAAAGCATGGCGCATGTGCCGCCGGAGGCGACGACCTTGTCGTAGTGGCGATGCATGGCGTCGTGCTCGTCGCTGACGTTGAAGGCATACATCGCCTTCTTGCCGGTGCGCTGGGCATGGGCATTGATCACGCGCATGACCGCGTCCACCCGGGCGTCGAACGGCGAGTGCGGCGGGTCGGCCATCAGCTCGTCGTCCTTGAGGAAATCAATGCCGGCCTCGACCAGCTCTTTTACCATCGCGGCGGTCTGCTCGGGCGTGAGGCCGATGCTGGGCTTGATGATGGTCCCGATGAGCGGGCGGCCGTAAACGCCGGTGAACGCGCGGCAGCCGGGGATGCCGAAGGCCGGGCCGCGGAAGGCGGCGGCGAAGGCCGGCGGCACGTCGAAGTCCATCAGCTTGAGGCCGGAAAACTGGGCGAGCTCATAGAGGTTGCCCTGAAGGGTGGAAACGAGGGCGGCGAGGTTGGTGCCGAAGTTCTCAACCGACCAGGAAACGACGACCTCGGCGCGGTGGTAGGTGGCAGCGGGCGAACGCCCGGTGGGCAGCGACGGCGCGGCGACCGTATCCAGTTCGGTGATGCGTTCGACGCGCGCGGCGAAGCGTTCCTTGAGCTCGGCAGTCTCGCCGGGGACGGCGACAAAGGTGCCGGAGGACTGCTCGCCCGCGAGGGTGGCGGCGGCCAGGGCGATATCGCCGGACGTCTCGATTCGGTAGATGGCGGATACGCGGTCCATGCTCAGATGACGGTGATTTTGGCGAGCGCCTCGGGAGACGGCTCCATTCCGGCGCCGGGAGCCTGTGGTGCGACGAAATGGCCGTCGCGTATCTGCGCGGGATGCAGCATCCAATCACGCAACCAGGGGATGTATTCGAGCAGCCGGCAGGCGGGGTGGGCAAAGCAGAGATGTTGATGAACCTGGCACATGTCGCCGACGTGCGGCACGACGGGCAGGCTGTAGCTGTGGGCGAGGTCGGCGACCTGCCACCACTCGGTGACGCCGGCGAGGCGAACGACGTCGGGTTGCACGAAGTGAACGGCTCCGGCGTGGATGAAATCGCGGAATTGGTGGGCGAGGTAGAGCTGCTCGCCAAGGGCGATGGGGGTGAGTATGGCCTCCGCCAGGCGGCGGTGCGCGATCACGTCGTCAAACGCGGTCGGCTCCTCAAACCAGACGATGTCGAAGTCGGCGAGGCGACGGCCGAGTCGGATGGCCTCGGGTAGGGTGAATTTGCCGTTGGCATCGGTCATGATGCGAACGTCGGGGCCGAGCGCCTGACGCACTGCTTCGAGACGGCGCAGGTCCGTCGAGAGATCAGGCGAACCGATCTTGATCTTCACCGCGCGATAGCCATCGGCCTCGACCAGACGCTTGCAATCAGAGACCAGCGTTTCGAGCGGCCAATTCAGCCAGCCGCCATCGGTGTTGTAGGCCTCGACCTTTTTTGCGGCCGAACCACCGAGAAGCTTCCAAAGCGGTAGGCCCGCAGCCTTGGCCTTCAGGTCCCACAACGCGATGTCGATTGCGCTGAGCGCAAGATGGGTAATACCGGAACGACCCACCCACTGCACGGGCGAATGTTTGTGCAACTTCTCCCATAGCGCCCGCACCTCACGCGGATCCTCGCCGAGAAGGAGCGGACCGTAGCTATGGACCGCGCAGTCGACGATCAGGCGATCGGTCGGCAGGTGGGCGTGCGTGCCAGCGAAGCCGTAGCCAATATGTCCTGTGTCAGTATGAATGGCCACGCCGGGAGCACCCCAATGCGAAATGCCGTGAGTGCTGTCGGCGATGCCTCCACGTGTAACCGGGGCATGCAAAATGATCGGCACCAGACAGGTGATCTTCATGACGGAACGAGCGTGCTGTGAACCGTGTAAGTGCCGGCCGGCGCGAGGCAGAGGACGAAACCCGCGCCACGCTCCGTAATTTCCAAATCATCGGTGCGCGGAATAACATCGGGCGCACAGGGCAGGTAAACGCGCGCACGAGTGTTTGCCGGGACGGTGAACGTCCATTCAAAACGGGAATCACGCCGGCGCCACGCGCTGCAGATCTCGCCATGCAGCGTGCGGTAATGACCCCGGGCGTGTTCAAGACCATCGGCAATGAAGGGCCTCAAGATGAACTGTTGGAACCCGGCGACCTCCGGATCGAGTTCGATACCGAGCACATGGCGAAACAACCATTCGCCGACCGAACCGAGCGAATAATGGTTAAAAGAGTTCATGTGAGGCACGAAGAAGCCCTCCTCCTTGGTCCAACCGTTCCACCGCTCCCAAATGGTAGTCGCGCCGTGTTTCACCGGATACAACCAAGAGGGATAATCATCGCGCAGCAGAAGCTTATACGCGACGTTCACATGGCCGGTAAGACTAAGAATCGGGTTGAGAAAGCTCACACCGATGAAACCGGTGCTGAGATGCCAGTCGAGCGCGCGGATGTTATCGACAAGACGTTCGGCGGCGCGGATGCGAACCTCTTCCGGGAAAAGATTGAACGCGAGTGCGAGAAGGTAGGCGGTCTGTGTCTCGACGAGCAGCTGCCCATCCGGCAGCAGCCACTCCTTTTGGAAGGCCGCACGCACTTTCTCGAACATCTCCGCAAAGCGTGACGCATCAGCAAAATGGCCAAGCTCGCGAGCAATCTCGGCAAGCTTGGTGCAGTCGTCGGCCCAATAGGCGGTCGCGACAAGGTTCTTCATCGGCGAGTGCGTGCCGAAAGAGGTGTCGCTCGGGATGCAGAGCCAGTCGCCGTAGTTGTTGGCGAGTTGATTCAACCTGAGTCCATCGGGGTTGTGGGAGGCGATCCAATCCACCCACTTCACCATCGCACCATAATGGCGCTCCAGGATGCGGCGGTCGCCATAAACCCGCCAGATCGTATGCGGGATAATAACACCTGCGTCTGCCCAAGCCGCCGAACCGCCGAGATTTCCCAATCCGATGAAATTTTCTCCCTCACGCAAACGAGGAGCAACATCAGGGAAAATACCCTCGGCCGTCTGAGCGTCTTCAACGTCAATCATCCACTTCGTAAAGAAGGCGGCGACCTCCATGTTATAGGTCGCGGTGCGCAGGAAAACCTGGGCATCACCCATCCAACCAAGACGTTCGTCTCGTTGCGGACAATCCGTGGGAACAGAGAGAAAGTTGTCCTTCTGCGACCAAAGACCATTCAGCCACAGTCGATTCACTCCGGGGTGCGAACACTCGAAATGGCCAGCAGGAGGCGTCGCGGAATGGATGACGCAACCCGTAACAATATCGGCGGGCGGAGTGCTAGGATGGCCCGTGAGTTCAATAAACTGAAACCCATGGAAGGTAAAATGAGGTTGATACACCTCTTCGTTTTCGCCGCGGGTGATGTAAACGTCCGTAGCCTTGGCACGACGGAGGTTCTCGACGTAAAGCGTGCCGTCCGGGCTGAGCCTCTCTCCGTGGCGGAGAGTGAGCCGCGTGCCGGCCGAAAGGTTGCGCACGCGGAGGCGGACGAAACCGGAGATGTTCTGGCCGAGATCATAGATCCAGACACCCGGCGATATTTCGTTACAGGAAACCGGGATGCGCTCTTCGATGATGGTGACAGGTTCAGCGCGTTGGGCGACAAGGGGGACGGCCGGGGCAAGCACCTCTTTGGCCGCGAGCCAGTCGCGCGGAATGCGCCGGGCGTCATAAACTTCTCCCATCATCATATCCGAACTGAGGATAGGGCCCGTCGCGCAGAGCCATGAACCATCCGTGCCGAGAGTCAGACGGGATCCGTTGATTAGCTCGACTTCGAGTTGGATGAGCAGGGAATTTTCCAGCGTTCCGTAGCGGGCGCGGGTTTCCTGCCAGCCAACGTAGCCCGACCACCAACCATCGCCCAAAGTGGCGGTAAGAGTGTTGCAGCCGGGTGCAAGTAACGCCGTGACGTCGTAGGTGCGGTAGTGGATACGCTTGTCGTAATCTGTCCACTCGGGCGCGAAGAGGTCGGCCCCTACACGGCTCGAATTGACAGCCAGATCAACCAAACCACGGGCGGTGAGGTAAACATTAGCACGGGCAACCGCAGCAGGCAGATTGAAAGCGCGATTAAACACGGCTGGCGTGCCCGGATCGAGGAGTGTGGGAGCAATGGCCTCCGGATCCTGGCGGATGATCTCGGGGTCGGCCGCGATCCAGCGGGCGGACCAATCAGCCTTCTCCAACAGCCCCATGCTCCAGCAGGCAGGCGCGGAAAGAAATGAGCCGCCAACCTCATCCCAAACCTCAACTGACCAATGGCATAAATCCCGGGAGCGCAAAGGCGCACCCGCGTAGTGAACGTGAAGGGTTTGATTACCGTTAACGCGCCCTGAGTCCCACCGGTCAATCTCGCCAGCCCGCAATTTGGCGAGCGAACTCGAAACCCGGACCCGGTAAGCGATCTGTTCCGCGCCCCTCCGGCTGGAGACAAGCTGCCAGCTCAGGCGCGGGACGCGTTCATCCAACCCAAGGGGATCGACAAGGTATTCACAACGCAGACGCGAAACCGAGGTGCCCGGGGAGCTCATCCAAGTTAAGCGCGCTCAGCTTCGATTTGCTCGAGCGATTTGCCGGAGGTGTCCGGCATAAAGAAAAAGCCGACGATGCCGCTGATAGCGAGGAACAGGGTGAGAAGGCCGGCGATCTCACCGATACCCTTGGCCGCAAGGACCGGGACGAAGAAGCTCCAGATGCCGAGGATCACACGTGCGATACCGAAGGTGATCCCTTGGGCGGTGCTGCGCAGCATGGTCGGGAAAAGTTCTTGGCTGAAAACCTTATAGAAGGCCTCGCCAGCAAGCGCACCGCCGACCGAGAAGAGCAGGATGTTGGCGAGCGCCACAGGAATGCTAAAGGGCAGGAAAAGCAGGATGGCGTAAGCGACGACCTGGATGAGCGCACCAATACCCCAAATAAGACGGCGGGTTTTGTAACTTCCGTCAGAGTGGGGCATAAACACGAAGGCCGTGACGACCATTCCGATTAGGAAGCCGGAGCAGGATAAAAGCACACTGGAGACGGGCCCCCCTGCATTAAGCGTCTCAATCAGGTAAGGGCCGAAGATTCCGGCGGTGCCGGCGGCAAGATTCCAGAAAAGATAGATCGTGGCGGTCCAGATAAGGGCGTTCAGATTTTTACCCTTGAAAAGAACGCCTAGGTTGCGGCTTACGGCGGTGGTAGAGGCGGCGGCCTCTTTCCAGACGACAGACTCGGTCAGGCCCTGTCGTAATGCCCAGGTGACGACCGCAACGACGAAGAGATGGAGCAACACGATGCGCGTGCCAAGAAGTTGATGCTCGGGCGGCAGAAAGGTGCCGAAAAGCGCCGCTAAAATGAATACGACAACGGGGCCCAGGGACCAGGAGATCTGGGTAAAGCCGAGTAGTTTCCCACGCGCCTTGGCGGGGGCAAACTCGCCAACTAGGGCGAGCGAGGTCGGCACGTCGGCGCCAACCGCGAGTCCGATTATGACCGTGCCCAGAAAAAGCATTTCTCGATTCACCGCAAAGGCGGCGAGCAGGATGCCTACGGCGTAAACAATCAGATCATACTGGTAGATGCGTTTGCGACCGAGCTTGTCACCCAGCCAACCGCCGACAACGGCGCCGACCGCGCAGCCAATAGCGTTAGGCCCGAGGGCGGCTAGCGTGCCCACCTCTCCCTTGGTGAGTGAGAAAGCCTTTTCAAAATTCAACATGCCCACGCCAAGGGCGACGATCGAACCGGCATCGAGGTAGGAGGCCATGCCGGCGAGGGCGGACCACTTCCATTGTTGAGCGGTGATCGCACCATTATCGGAGACGGGAGTGGCTGATGGGCTGGTTTTTAGGCTCATGGTGTTTTTTTGGGGGTTGAGGTAAGGATAGACCGGAAAAAGGAGTTAGATCAACGAATGGGCAACCAGACCGACATGTCGGTATCGCCGCGATTACCCCATGCGTAATAGGGCACTAGTTTCAGCGCAATTGTGCGATTTTCGACAGGTGAAATTTCGCGATAAAGCTGCCCGGGGCGCCAGCTAGACGCGGGGCGCGCGAGGGCCGGCACGGTCAGCGTGAGCACATCGACATCGGCGATCTTTTCGCGAGCAACTTTGAAGGCTCTGAGCGTTGCTGCCTGCAGGTCGAGCGCGACATCCGATAGGCTGATGCCAGCTGGAAGATCGTTGGCCTCAACACAGTAAACGAGCGGGCCGTATCTTACCGCAACTTGGTTTACCGCCTCTTCAACCAAGGGGTTCGCCTCGATAAGCACCGGCTGAAAAGCCAAATCGAGGCTGACAGCGTCGCCGGCGGACCAAATGCGTTTGACCTCGAAGTAGGCACCGGGAGTGAGACCCGTGGCTATGGTCTGGCCATTGATCGCGATGGTTGCCGCGCCGGGGTGAACCCAACCCGGAATGCGCAGGCGCAACGCGATTTCTTTGGCCGGAGCTGCACCGACCGTGATTTTAACATTCCCGGTCCATGGATAATCCGTCTCCTGCTTGAGCTGGATCTGGCTGCCACCGACCCATTGGGTATCGAGAGTCGAGGCCGCGTATAGATGAACCCAGATGGTATCGGTGGAGAGCGAGTAAACGTAATTGTGGGCCTCAGCGATGGTGCGAACCACATTGGGCGGACAGCAAAAGGAGGATTTGATGTTGGGTGTGCGGGTGCGGGACCAGCGGAGCGGAACGTCGAAATCGGCGAGCTTCTTGAGCGGGTTGACGTAGAAGTAGTGTTTACCCTCAAGGCTGATGCCGGGCAGGATGCCATTGTAGAGCGTCTGCTCAAAGAGATCGGTGTAGGACGCCTCCCCGGTGACGGTGAGCATTCGCCACAGCCACATGCCGTAGCCGATGGTGGCGCAGGTTTCGTTGTAGGCGGTAAGATTTGGGAGCTGATAGTTTCGACCGTAGGCCTGGTGGACGGTTTTGATGTATTTGTGCTGGGTGTGATCGACGCCATCGGGCGAGGCGCCGTCATAAAGCGCACCGGTCATGCCGGTGATATAGAGCTTACTGCCCGCGACATTTTCGGCGAGCGTGGTAAGCGTCTTAAGCAGAGAATCATCTCCATTCTCGGAGTAGACATCCGCGACACCGGCGAAGAGGTAATTGGCACGAACCGCATGGCCGACCGCCTCGGTCATCTCGCGAAAAGACATCCGATCCTGATTGTGATCACTCCCGACCGAATCGGGAACCAGGCTGCGTATCTCGATCAGCTGTTTGCCGAGCTCAAGGTAACGTGGTTCACGGGTGACACGGTAGAGCTCGATCACGCCCATGTAATGAGACGGGCAGATCGCGTTGCGCGCGAGGTCCTCGGGGTGCTCCTTACACAGCCGGTCGATGTAGTCGGCGGCTTTGCGCGCGAGATCGAGCATGGTGGTCTTGCCGGTGGCGCGATGATGGAGGCACGCGGTCGTGATCAGGTGCCCCATGTTGTAGGTCTCGAAGTGCTCGCGATCCTCGAATTCCTTCGCGACGACGCCGGTCTGGCCGCGACGCTGGGGAACGATTTTTTGCGTGTGAAGGTAGCCGTCTTCACGCTGCGCCTTGGCGATGACGGCGATCATCTCGTCCAATCGACGATCAAGCTCGGGGGTGGGCTCGATCGCGTAAATCTGGACGAGCGCCTCGAACCACTTGAGCAGGTCGCCGTCGTTGAAAGGCGGGCCGTGAGGCTTGCCGTCTCCGCGACCCTCGCCGAGGCCGGCCGCCATCAAAAAATTATCCCAGGCGTGGCTCTCGTGGGGATCCGAGAAGATGGTCCACATGTGCGGGATCATCGTATCGCGACAAACCTCAAAGCGTTCGCCTAGCAGGCCGCCATTCCAATGCACGTCGGCGAGATCGGGCATGTAGAATTTCGCCTGCGGCGAACGGGTCGTATCGATCAAAGACTTTTCACCGGCCGGCGCCAACCGAGGGAAGACCAATGGAAGCACCGCAAGGACGAGAAGGGGAATCCAGGAAGGTTTCATTCGATTGAACGTAAGCACTAGGCGAGAACCGCCTGACGCACGGCCCGGCGCCAGCCGGCGGCCAAACCCTCCACCGCCGGAGCCGGGAGCTGCGGGGAGTAGACGATGTCCGCGCGGGTTTGTTCGTCCACGACTTCCAGCGAGGCGACCAAACCGAGCCCCAGCTGGCCGGCGAGCACGGCGCCGAGGGGGGAACAGTCGGACATGGTGGCCACGCGCAGATCGACGCCGCAGAGGTCCGCACAAAATTGCATGAGAAATCGGCTCGCGGTCGGCCCGCCATCAGCGTGCAGGGAGACCAGCGGAACGCCGGCCTCGGAGCGCATCGCTTCGAGGGCATCGCGGACCTGAAAGCCGATGGACTCGAAGGCGGCGCGGGCCACGTGACGCCGGTCGCTGTGGCTGGAAAGGCCTAGGATCGCCGCGCGGGCGGTCGGTTGCCAATGCGGCAGCCCGAGGCCGGTGAAGGCGGGCACGAGGTGGACGCCGCCGTTGTCCGGCACCGCAAGCGCGAGTTGCTCCAGCGACGGCACGTCGGCGGCAAGTCCGAGTTGGTCACGCAGCCAGGTGAGCGTGGACGCCGAGGAGATGATGATCCCCTCGAACGCGTAGGTCGGCACGCCGGCGCGCGTCCAGGCCAGCGCGGTGAGCACGCCCTGATTGGAGAAGCGGGGCGTGTTGCCGATGTTCAACAACAGCGAAGACCCCGTGCCGAAGGTGACCTTGGCCGAACCGGGGGTGTAGCAGCGCTGGGCAAAGAGCGAAGCTTGGGAGTCGCCCATCACGCCGTGGATGGGCAATGCCTTGTCCAGCGACCCATCGAGCGTCGTTTCACCGAAAGCGGCGGAGCTGTCGCGGACCTCGGGCAAGGCATGCAGCGGCACCTCCCAGAGCGCGCACAGCTCCGCGTCCCAGCGCAGTCGCACGATGTCGTAAAGCAGAGTCCGGCTGGCGTTGGTTGAATCGGTGGCGAAAACCCGGCCCTGCGAGAGCCGGTAGATCAGGTAGGTGTCGATCGTGCCAATTAGGGCGGAACCGTCGGCAAGCTTGGCCGCGAGTCCGGGTTCATTTCGGACCAACCACTGCAGCTTTGAGGCGGAGAAGTAGGCGTCGAGTTTGAGCCCGGTCTTCGCATGGACCAGGGGTTCTCGCCCCGCGGCGGCATGGGCGGCGCAAAACCCGTCGCCGCGTCGGCACTGCCAGACGATGGCGCGGTGCAGCGGGCGTCCGGTGCCCCGCTCGAAAACGACGATCGTTTCGCGCTGGTTCGTGATGGAAAGGGACGCGATCTCGTGGGCCCGAGCGGTCTGCCGGGCCAGCAGTCCGCGCAAAACGGCGAGCGTGTTGCGCCATATCTCCTCGGCATCGTGCTCGACCCAGCCCGGCTGCGGATAGTGTTGCGTGTGTTCGAGCGCCTCGCGGTCAAGCACACGACCATCCGCGTCGAAGAGCAGTGCCTTCGTGGCGGAGGTGCTCTGATCGAGGGCGAGGAAGATCATCCGGGGAAAGGGTCGAACTAAGAAAGGCCGAGAAGCGCGGTCGCGGTGGCGGAGAGGCCTTCCATGCTGACGCCGTAGTGGCGGAAGAGATCGGCCTGCGCGCCGGTTACGGTATCCTCGTCGGGAAAGCCGACCATCTTGAAGCGGGGCGCGAGCCCGGCCTGCAGGAGGGTCGAGGCCACGGCCTCCCCCACCCCGCCGGCGACCATGTGCTCCTCGACGGTGATGACCGCGCGGCATTCGCGACCGGCGGCGAGCACAGCGGCGGTGTCGAGGGGTTTGACGGTATGCAGGCTGAGGACGCGGGCGGAGACGCCCGCGGCGGCGAGCTGCTCGGCGGCGAGCACGGCATGGACGACAGTCTCCCCGTTGGCGATGAACGCGACGTCCGAGCCCTCACGGATCGTGATGGCCCTGCCTGCCTCAAAGACCGCGCCGGCGGGTGTGACGTCGAACATGGCGGCCTTGCCGAAACGCACGAAAACCGGGCGCGAGGCCCGGGCGGCGAAGCGGATGGACTCGCGGGTCTCGAAGTTGTCGGCGGGGACGATGATGGTGACGTTGTGGATCGCCCGCAGGACGGCGAGGTCGTGCAACGAGTGATGGGTCGAGCCGAGCGCGCCGTAGCTGACGCCCGAGCTGATGCCCACCAGCACGGCGGGCACGTTCGAGTAGCAGACGTCGTTCTTGATCTGTTCGAGCGAGCGGGCGGTGAGGAAGCAAGACGGCGACACGCCAAAGGCTTTCTTGCCGCAGGCGGCCAGGCCGGCGGTGATGCCGACGAGGTTTTGCTCGGCGATGCCGACCTCGACGATCTGCTTGGGCAAGGCCTTGCCGAAGGGGGCGAGCTTGCCGGAACCGCGCGAATCGGAGGTGACGGCGACGATGTTGCGATCGGCGGTGGCGAGGGCCTGAAGGGTGTCGGCGAACTCCTCGAGATTGGCACGGCCCTTCTTGAGGCCGAGCTGTTGCAGCACGGCATTCGCGGCGGGCGAAAACATGGACGGGGCGGGCGCGCTCATGCGGACGCCTCCTGGAGTTTTCGCTCGGCGGCGGTGAGCTCGGCGAGGGCCTGGGCGAGCTCGGTTTCGGACGGCACGCCGTGGTGCCACTTGCCAACGTTTTCCATGAAGGAGACGCCCTTGCCCTTGATGGTGTTGGCAAGAATGAACAGCGGCTTGCCGGCGGCCGGCGGCGTGGTGAGCGCGGCGGTCAACGCGGCGTAGTCGTGGCCGTCGACGATGCTGACCTCCCAACCGAAGGCGCGCCACTTCTCGTCGAGTGGTTCGTTCGACAGGACGTCGCGCGTGTGACCGGTGATTTGGAGGGTGTTGTGGTCGAGGATGGCGACGAGGTTGTCCAGTTTGTGGTGGGCGGCGGCCATGGCTGCCTCCCAGTTGGAGCCCTCGGCGAGTTCACCGTCGCCGAGCAGGGTGAACACGCGATTGGTGGCGCCGTCCATTTTGGCGGCGAGGGCCATGCCGAGGCAGATGGGCAGGCCGTGGCCGAGCGCGCCGGTGTTCATCTCCATGCCACGGATTTTCCGCGTGGGGTGGCCGACGTAGTAGCTCCGGTAGTGACAAACCGTATCAAGGTCGGAGTCGGGGAAATAGCCGCGGTCGGCCATGACGGCGTAGAGGGCCTCGACGCAGTGACCCTTGCTCTGGACGTAGCGGTCGCGGGTGGGCGAGGCGACGGTCTCGGGCGTGATGTTCAGCACGCGGTTGTAGAGGACGTTGAGGATATCGAGGCAGGAAAGCCCGCCGCCGGTATGACCGGCGCCCGCCCCGTGAATGAGGCGCAGCATGCGTCGGCGCAGGGCGAACGATTTCAGCGCGAGATCGCGATCAGTCATCGGATTGATCTTCCGCTTACTCCTGCGGGCCTTCGTGGTGATAGACTTCCCAGCCGAGATAGCGCTCGAAGGCCTCGGCGAGGACGCCGGCGGTGCTGGAGGCGTTCATCACGACGTGATGTTCAAAACCCTCGCGGCAGACGTGGCGCATGAGTTTTTGCAGCTTGGGCACGCGGGCCACGGCGCGATTGCCGAAGGTCTTGAGCTCGTCGTTGGTCAACTCGCCCTGGCCGACGTAGGTGCGGATGGCGCCGGCAGCGTCGTCGGTCGTGATGCGTCCGTAGGTGAGCGGCGAGGCGGGCGTGCGGCCGTCGAGGGCGCCCCAGGTGTTTTCGACGCCGAGAGTCGAACCGAGGATCGGGGCGTTGAGAATCTTGATGTCGGGCAGGAAGGACTTGGCCCAGTTGCCGCAGTGGAAAAGCACGCACTTGTCGTCGGCGGCGCCGTAGTTGTTGTTCCAATCCACGAGGGCGGAAGGGGTGCCCGAGGCCAGCTGCATGGCATACATCGTGAGCACGCCGGTGACGTCCACCTCGCACGCGCTGGGCATGAGGTTTTCGCTCATCATGCTCATCGAGGTGCAGACGTTGCAGCCGTGGTTGGCCTGCACGGAGGTCCAGCACTGGATGGCGGTGGCGTCGAGGTGGTTGGCCTCGACGAAGTCGTCGAGCACGATGCCAAGGCGGGCCATCTGGGCGAGCTTGGCGGGCGGGACGGCGGTGGCGTTGGCGTAGGCCTTGATCTCATCGACCTTGGAGATGAGGCGCTTGTCGGTTTCGCCGATCTTGCCGGCGGCGCCGAGGATCTCAGAGAGGTCCACGGTGGTGACGCTGATGCCGTGGCGCTCGAGGATCTTTTCCGAGTAGCGCACGGTGTTGAAGGCGCCCGGCCTCGCGCCCACGGCACCGAGACGCACGCCGCGCAGCCCGCGAACGACGCGGCAAACGGCGACAAAGTTGACCAGGTCGGCGCGGAAGGAGGCGTCGAGCGGGTGCACGACATGCTTGGTCGTCAGAGAGTAGGCGATGCCGGCCTGGCGGAGATTGTTGCAGACCGAGATCTTGCCGCAGAAGGCGTCGCGGCGGCGGATGACGTCAAGCTTGTCGAGCTCGTCGGGGTAGCCTTGGACGAGAACCGGGACGTTGAGACCAGCGATCTTGAGCGTGTCGGCCACGCCCTTCTCGTCGCCGAAGTTGGGCAGGCAAACCAGCACGCCGGCGATCTTGTCGCGATTGCGGCGGAAGAGGTCGGCGCACTTCCGCGCGTCGTTATGCGTCTCGACTCCACCGAGCTTGGTCTCGTTCGGGTCCAGCATGATAGCCTCGGTCCCGAGTTCACCGAGCAGTTTGACGATGTCGGCCCGGGCATCAGGAACTAGGCGATCGGGGAAAAAATCCCGGTTGCCAAAGATGACACCGAGGGAGAGTGAGGCAGATTTCATGAAAGAAGCTTACGCTGGAAATAACCGAAAGACACTGAGTTGAGTAAAAGAGGACAGTAACACAATCAGACCGGTTATTCCTCCGTCAATTACCGCGGCATTTGCGGAATCGTAATTTAACTCGAATGAATAACTCGAAGCCAAGCCCAGGGGGTCAAAAACCTTTTGTGAGAACGATACGGGACAAATAAAAACGTCCGCCGCATGAATCATGCGACGGACGTGAAAAAATGAATTTTTGAGTGGCTGAGTTAGCCCTGCGTCTTACGACGGCGGCGGATGAGGAACCCACCCAACGAGGCCGCACCCAGCAGAAGACCAGCGGAGGCAGGCTCAGGAACCGCGGCAAAAGTCACATCCAGGCCCGATCCGGTGACAGAGTAGGTCGGTATATAACCCGCCAAACCCGTGACAAAGGTGGTCGAAATGCTGCTGACATCGCCCGTAAATGAACCGCTACCGGAGATCAAAAGATAGGATGCTCCCGTCTCCAAAGTGCCTGCAGTAAGTGCGTTGAACGAAAAGCTCAGCGAACTAAAGGATACCGCGGAACTACCGGCACTCAAGAGATCGCTCGTGCCCGCGGCGGTTGCGGCCAAGTCGAAGTCGAGGTTGGCACCGGTGAGGGTGAGCGCCCCGGTCGAGAGCGTGGCGGCGGCACCAAAGTTGCCGCGACCGCTGGAATCGGCATCAACCGTGTTCACGCCGGGGGCGAGACGACCGCCGGACAAGACGCTCACGCTACCGGCGATCACGCCAGTGCCGGCGAGGGTCGAGAAGTTATTGACCGTGGTGGTGGCCGCGCTGGTGCCGAGCGCGGAGCCGGCGCCGAATGTAAGGGCGGACGGAGAAGCCGCGATCAAGCTAGTCCCAAACAGGACGAACTGCGTGTCATTGGTGATCGAGTGGATATAGGAACCCGCGCTGGCTGCACCGCTAGTTAGAAAAACAGGCTGCCCAACCTTAAGATTAAGACCGCTGACCGTATCGCCACCGGCCAGAGTGACCGTGCGCTGATTGGAGGCGGGTAGCGAAGCAACCGAGGCGTTGGTCGTGGTTGAAGCTTGGGCAACTTGCGCGCCAGTCACGACCAATTTGCTGGCCGATATGCCGTTGCCGACACTGTTGGCCCCGGAATTGAATTGGCTGTTGTTCAGGGTGAGTGAACCGGCGCCCACTTGGGAAATGCCGAGAAGGCCGTTGGTGGTAATCGTCGTAGTGACGGCATCGGAGCGATTGAAGGCCAGCGTGCCTGCCCCCGTGCCGTTCACCACGGGGGTGTTCCCATTGGCGGGCGCCAGAGATCCGGTAGTGCCGCCGTTACCGATTTGAACTTTGCCCGTCGATGTAATGCGAGTCCCTCCCTGATATGCATTCGTGCCGGTCAAGACCAGAGTCCCCGTTCCGTTCATCGCGATCAGATTCACCGAATCGGCGGCGACCGCCCCGGCGTTGTCAGCGATGTTCGATGCAACGATCGTCGTGCCTGCGCCGGCAAAAGTCGTAATCCGGTTCTTATCGGTCGCGTTGTTGTTCAGAACATACGCGCCGCCAGCGGAACCGAGTGTTAAGGTTTTGCCCGACGCGGTGATATCATTGGTGTGGGTCTGGGTGGAATTGGCCGTGATGGTGCTGGCCTGAACCACGATATTGTAACTTCCTTGGGCGGCGACATTGCGGCTTATATCCACCGTGTTTTTCAAAATAGTCCGGTCGGAATTCAGCGCCTCGAGGGTGTTGATCGCGTTCGCGGCACCACCCAAAGTCAGCTTTCCAAGGGCGGCCGGACCAAAAGGTTGGTCGCTGTTTATCAGATAGACGGATTTCACACCCTGCACACCTAAGACGGTGTTACCGGTATAGGTGTTGACCCCGTCGATTCGAATGGAGCCATTCACGTTACGACTCCCGATTGTGAGCGCGGACGGAACCGAACTCCCATCGGCTATGACTCCCGCCAAAACCAAATGATTGGTCGTCACATTGTTTGAATTCCGGATAGTCACCGTCGAAGCGGTTGCACCTGCGGAAAGATCTATGTCCCCAAGCGTAACCAGCTGACCGCTTGCATTGTCGATCGTTCGAGCCGCCGCCGCGCTCGGGGTGATTTTGCCCGTGATGGTCAGCGGGTTGGTTCCGGTCAGAAAGTTAAGACCGCCGAAAAGAGTGACCGGAGCACTGATCGTATTGATCGCGCCAGCAGTTCCAGCGCTGGTGATGTTGGCGCCGGTAGCTAGCGAAAGGCTGCCTCCACTGGTTCCGATCGTGGTCGAACCGGGGGAAGTGGCGCTGGTATCACCCAGCGTCAAAGCCGTGAGACCGGTAGTCAAAGTGGAAGAGATATTCACCACCTGATTGATGCTGGTAAAGTTACCGCTCACCGTGGCGGTGTCGGCCGTTAGGGCAGTGCCAGGAGCGCCAGTGGAAGGAGACCACGTGGCGTTGGAATTCCAATCCTGCGTGCCGCCTGGGACGAGGGTATAACCAGCCGCGAATGCGGAGGGGGCCGAGAGACCGAGGGCGGCGATGGCCCCGAGGAGGATGCGGGTGTGGTGTTTGTTGTTCATGGGTAAGCGGGGTATCGGGTTTGGATCAAATACAAGGGACTCGCCGGCACGGGTTCTCGGCGCACAGCGTGATCACGCGCACAGGAAGTCGGGGTGGATGGGCAACAGGAGGTTGTTGGGGTGGTAAAAACGGGGAAACGAGGTCTGCGGGGGTAACCAACGAATCGCCGTGTTATGTGTAGTCTGATGGCAAAGATCATCGGCAGGACAAGAAAGTAATAATGATTTGCTGCATTTGCCGAAAAATTCTTTAATACTCCCTGAATCCTAAGTTTCACCATGGTTTCCTTCGACCCGAACCGCCCTGATTTTACTCCCTACGGCTTCTCCTGCGTGCGCTGGACGCCCTCGCCGATGAAGCGGCCCGACCACCACGACGAAATCGAGGTGAATGTGCTCACCGAGGGCTGGGTGTCCTACCTGCTCGGCGGGCAGAAGGTGCGCATCGAAGGCGGGCAGATGGGGGTGTTCTGGGCGGCGATCCCGCATCAGATCCTGGGATTTTCCCCGGGGATAAACTACTTCGTGGTGACGATTCCCTTCGCCTGGTTCCTCCAATGCCAGTTGCCGGATGCGTTTGTGCAACGGCTGCTGCGGGGCGAGGTGGTCTGCCAAAAACTCAGCGCCAGCCGTATCCGGCACGATAAGGAGCTCTTTACCCAGTGGGAGGAAGACCTCGCGAAACCTGGTGATGAGGTGAGCCGGGTCGTGATGCTCGAGATGGAAGCGCGTTTGCGGCGCATGATCAGTGCGCTGCCGGTGGCGCGAGAAACCACACGTGCGCGCCGCAGCCGCCCCGCCGGGCTGCATGGAAGCGCGCTGAGCAAGGTCGAGCAGATGGCTTGCCTGATCGCCCGACGCTACACCGAGCAACTCACTGCGGCTGAAATCGGGAAGGAAATGGGGCTGCATCCCAACTACGCGATGGGGCTCTTCAAAAAAGCCTTTGGCACCACGCTCATCGAATACCTGACCCATCATCGGGTTTCCCACGCCCAACGTCTCCTCGCAACCACCGACGAGAAGATAGTCGACGTGGCATTTGGCTCGGGGTTCAACTCAATCAGTCGTTTTAACGAAGCCTTCCGCCGTTCCTGCGGCTGCACCCCGCGAGCCTATCGGTTGCAACACGCCGCCAAACCGTGAGGCAGCACGTGGCCGGGGCAATTACCCTCGGCTTGCCTTCAACTGAGCACGGGACTTGCCCCCGACGGCTACACGCTCAGAGTTAACACCCTTAACCGCTTCCCACTTGTCCGACGCCACCGCCCCCTTTGATTCCATTGAAGACGCCATCGCGGCCATCGCCGCAGGCCAGCCCATCATCGTCTCTGACGACGAGGATCGTGAAAACGAGGGCGACCTGATCATGGCCGCCTCTAAGGCCACGCCCGAGACGATTAACCTCATGATACGCCACGGCAGTGGCATCGTCTGCGTGCCCATGCTCGGCGCCCAGCTCGACCGCCTTGGCCTCGGCCCCATGGTCGCGCGCAACCGGGAGGTCCAGCGCACCGACTTCGCCGTCACGGTGGATGCCGCCGAAGGCATCAGCACCGGCGTCAGCGCCTACGACCGCACCGTCGCGATCAAGATCCTGGCCGATCCCGACTCGCGCGCCGACCAGCTTGTGCAGCCCGGCCACGTCTTCCCCCTGCGCGCCCGGGCCGGCGGCGTGCTGGAGAGGGCGGGCCACACCGAGGCGGCGGTGGACCTCTGCCTCCTCGCCGGCCTGGAGCCCTGCGGAATCCTCTGCGAACTGGTGAACGACGACGGCACGATGCAGCGGATTCCCCAGCTCGAGGAGTTCAAGAAACGTTTCGGTCTGAAGATGATCTCGATCGAGCAGCTCATCGCCTACCGGCTCCGTCAGGACAAACTCGTCGAGAAGATCGCCGAGCACCCGCTCACGACCCCCCATGGTGAATTCACGGTCCACGTTTTCCGCAGCCGGCTCGACCAACGCCACCACTTGGCACTCACAACCGGCGCGCCGGAAACACACGACGCGCCGCTGGTCCGCGTCCACAGCGCGAATGTGTTCACCGATGTCTTCCACGCCGGCGACCACGGCCCGCTCGCCGGGGCGCTCGAGGCGAGCCTGCGCGCCATCGCCGCCGAAGGTTGCGGCGCGGTGCTCTACATGGCGCCCCTGAATTCCGGCGAAGCGCTGCTGCGACGACTCGAGGCCACCCGCTCCGATCAAGCCAGCGCGGCCCCCGGTGCCGGCCCGGCCATGGACCTGCGCGATTACGGTTTGGGCGCCCAGATTCTCCGCGCCCTCGGCCTCCGGAAAATCCGCCTGCTCACCCGCCACCCCCGCAAAGTCGTGGGCCTCGAGGCCTATGGCGTGGAGTTGGTCGAGCAGATCGAGCTCAAGGCTTGAGCCACGGACTCACGGTCGCCCGCGACCGCAAGTCGCCCAGCGCTTCCCCCACCCGCCCGCGAGACCATTCGGCCTAGTCGGTGCGCAAAGCCTCGATCCGGACGCGAGACGACGCGGGCGGCACCACCGTGACCGTGTAGTCGCCCGCGTTCATGCCGACGCCCTCGACGCGCAACTCGCCCGTCGCATCGCCGACGGACGGAGTGGGACGGAAACGCACCACCCGCAGGTCCATGACGGTTCCGTCGGCGGCGTTGACCCGAAACTCCGCGTCGGCGGTTTCACCCAGATTGGTGTAATGAAGAGTGAAATCATGGCTCCCGCCGAGCCCGAACGCGACGTTCCAGGTCAACGCCGGGCCGCTGCGCTTCGCCAACTCGATCGGATAAAGCCGGCCCGTGGGAGCCACGTCACCCGAAGCCGGGTCAAGGATGGCGACGGCCGGGGCCGGGGTCGGGGTCGCCGCCTGAGGCACCGGAGGACGGGCCGTAGGATCGAGCGAGGCGATCGCCACGGCGCCGATCACCGCCTGATACGAGGCGACCCGAGGGAAACCGATCACCAGGCGGCCATCGCGCGCCCGCGCGGTGACGACCTTTTTGACCGCCGTGGCATAACCCGCCTCGCGCCAAAGATCGACGTCGCGCAAGGCGGTCTCGCCATTCACCGCGACGTCGAAAAGCCGCCAGCCGGTCGCATCGCCTCCGCCGCGACCATACCACGGCTCGGCGAAATAAAGCTCGATGCGATAATCCCCGTCGGGCACCGCGAATTCGAGGGACAGCCGATGCCGTCCATAACGGAAAGTCTGGAAAAGCCCCTCGTCGGCGGTGACGCGCACCGGTTCGTGGAGTTCGCGCTGGCCGCCGAAACGCGGCGGCACGCCCGCATAATCGGCGGCCCAGGAACGCGTGCCCCAAGAGTCCCCCGGCGCGAGATCGCGGTCGGCAAACCAGGTCTGGCCCTGGCTGTCGGTGTAGTCGGGACCGCCACAGTTGACGCGATACAGGTAGTTCCAACCGGGCTCGCCCGCCGTGCCGACCACGACGGGGCCGTTGAGTTGCCGGCGCCCCGGCGCCTCGGGCAGATGGTCGAGCACGATGGCGTCGCGCGCAACCGTGCGACCCGCCACACGGCCCTCGGCGTAGAGCACGTTTGTCGTGATTTCGACCTCGTCCCAGCGAAACGGAACGCCGGGGCCGCCGTTGCGCCGCACGCCGAGGGAGCGAGCCCCGACGTCGTTGAACAACTCGACCTCGTCGCAGTTAGAATAGACCTCGAGCCCGCTCTTTAAACCCGGGCTTTCCCAGCGGTCGGGCCAGTTGTGCGATACGATGTAGACCATCGGGTCGGTCTTCGGCGCGTAGCTACCGCGATACAGGAAAAACGCGTCGGTCGGCTCGCCCCAGAGCGTGAGCAAACCCTTGTTGTTGGCCGGACCGAGCCGGTCGAGCGGCGCCCAACCGTCGCTGCCCTGCTGGCCGCGCGAGCCGATGGCGCGACCGGGGTTTTCGTGGGTGGCGAAGAGCCAGTGAAAATGTCCCGGCACCTCGGCGCGCACGGACTCGGCCAAACGGATTTTCTGGGCCATGAGGGCATCGTGGCGCGACTCGCCGCGGATGCCGTCCATGATAAAGCCGCCCTCGCTGTGGAGGCCGAGACTGCGCCACGCGCCGTATTCGCCGACGAGGCGCTGGCGGCGAAGGTCGTCCGCGTAGGTCGCGGGATCGCCGCCGTAGGTGCCGGTCCAGTTTTGCGGGACGTTCCAATCGGTGCCCTTGCCGCTGTTGCAGGTAGTGACGAGACGCTGCGACGAGGTCGTGGGGTCTAGCTCGCGGATGAGCGCGACACATTCCGCGGCGAATTCCGGAGGCAATTTGCTTTCGTTGGCGAGGCCCCAGAGCACGAGCGAGGGGCTGTTGCGGCGCTCGACCACCCACTCGTGCAGCAGTTTCTTGAATGTCGCCCGAAACTCCGGCGTATCGAACCAGATCTGCGAGGCGAACTGCGGCCACCACAACAGACCCTCGCGGTCCCAGTAGCCTTGGTAACGAAGGTTGTGCGGCTGGTGGGCATCGCGGAAGGCATTGAAACCCGTCGCCTGGATCTGACGCACGCGGGCTCGGATCTGCTCATCCGAAAACGCATGGCTCGCGCCGAGCTGGTGCTCGTATTCGCACGTGCCGTTGATGAACACCGGCGCCCCGTTCAACAAAAATGGTGAGCTGGCCGGCGCGTCGGGATCCGGCCAGCGCAGGGTGCGGATGCCGAAGCTCGTCGTCACGCGATCCAACACGCGCCCTCTCTCGCGAATCGTCGTCTCCAGCGTGTAGAGCGAGGGCGAGGTTAGCGACCAGAGCGATACCTTGGGCAGCACCACCACGCCCGTGTTCGTGGATGCGCCGGTGGCGACCTGGCTTTCCGCACGCAGCGTCGCGACCTCGCGGCCGGACGGATCGAGAACCCGCGAGTCCACGGCGAGGTCGCGCGTCGCGCCGTGGTTGGCGATCTCGGCAGTGAAACGCACCGTGGCCCGCGCCTCGGTCGCGTCGGCGTCGTTCCACACGTGGACGCCAAAAGGCGTCACCCGCACCTGCTCGGTGGTGACCAGCGTGACCGGCCGGAAGACACCCATCGGCTGGCTGCCCTCCGAAAACCCGGGCGCCTCCGAGCATCCGCCGCAAACCCACGGCAGATCGGTGATGCCGGCGGGATGGTCGGCGCGCACCGCGAGCAAGTTCGCGCCGCCGATATCAACCAGGTCGGTCACATCCAGCGTGAAGGTGGTGCGTCCGCCGGCGTGCGTGCCCGCCGGACGGCCATTGACCCAGACGGTCGCGTAGGAACCCACCCCCTCGAAGAAAAGATAAACCCGCCGGCCGCGCTCGGCGGCATCCACCGTGAACTCGCGCCTATACCACGCGGTGCCGTGGCGGTTGCCGTGCACGAGGCGGCGCAGGCCGGCGTAGTCGTCCCAATTGTGCGGCACGTCCACGCGCGACCACCCGGCTGTATCGATCCCCGGTTGCGCGAAGTCGGCGGGTTTCTCCGGAACGTAGTCCCCAGCGGTGGTGAGCCAGCCTTGGTCGAGACTCGTCTCGTGGCGGGGATTTTCCGCGGCGGGCGACGCAGAGAGGCAGGCCGCCACCCAGCAGAATACGCCAAGAAACCAACGAAGTCTCACGGCAGATCGAGCAGACGAATGACGAGCGAGCCCTTGATCAGGCCGGTGACGTTCTGCGGCTGGCCTTGGGGGCCGAGCGCGTCGGGTAGGGACTGCTTGGTGCCGATAGCGGGGATAACCTGATATACGCCAAGGCCAAGGCGAGGCAGGGCGAGCACGGGATTGTTTTTGCCGTCCCTCGGCGCGTAAACCCCGGCGTAGGGCTGGCCGCCGTCGTTGATAAAGGCGAAGCGACCCTCGGTGGTGGCGAAAGCCATCCACTCCCAGCCGGAGAACCAGCCCTTGAACTCGGGGTAGGCCCAGCTGATGCCGGGTATAGGGTCGTTGTAGTCGTTTTCCCAACGCGCGAGCTGCACACCGCGCAGACGATTTGCCCACACCCGGTAGGGTCCGCCGCCGAGCCACTCCTTCGATTTCATCTTTTCCTCTGGGTAGGCAAAATCCACGCCGAGAATGTCCACCAGACCGGGGCCGTTGAACTCATAATCGAGCCGCACATCGCCATCGGTTCCAACGGTCCAGCGCACGCGCCGGAACGCGCCGTCGTAAGTGGCGGAAACGACGACAGCGTCGCCCTCGCGCCGAGCGTCGAAGCTGAGGAGTTTGCCGTTGGTCGAAACGACCGGCACGAAGCTGCGCGCGACGCGACGATAGGCGGTCAGACGCGGCCCTTGGGATAAAGAGACGGGGCGACCGTCGCGCTCCAATCCTTCGAGCAGGCCGGTGGTCTTGCTGAAGCGCACGGCGTTTCGGCCGGAGGTGACGACCACCACGTCATTCCCGTCGGTCAAGGTAACCGCTTCCTTCACGACGACTGAGTTTCCGATCGCGGCGGCGCCGTGTTTCCAACGCCAGCTCCAGGTCCAGATCTCACGCTGACGCGAATCGAAGGCGGTGAGGTAAAGCATATCCGCCCCGCGCCAATCGGTCGGAAGCGGGATGGTCAATTCGCCATCGGTCCGAGGTGCGAGATCGGGGCCTTGAAAACGACCGTGCGCCAGCAGCGTGCGGTGGTGGAGGAGCGCACCGGGGGGGGCGAAGTTCATCAGCCGCCACTCGAAGGTCACCGCGTCGAGATGGAGGTGGTCGTGGCGGTTACGCACCGGCAGGGTGCCGGAGAAATCCTCGGGAAGCTCGCGCAGCGGCATCTGCACCGGGGACCAGATATCGCGCACGGTGTTGAAGCTGCCCTCTTTCTCGCCATGCGGCCCCACCATGCCGTCGGGCGCGAGATCGCGCCGCGCATCAAGACGGCCGCCTTGGTCGGAACGCGCCACCACCTCGTCCGCCCAGACCCACAGGAACCCGCCGGCGGCGTGCGGTTTTTCCCCCATGACCGCCCAGTAGTCCTCGAGTCCGGCTCCATGGCCGCCGTCGAACAAACCGTGAAGAAACTCCGTGGGCATGAAGATATCCGGACCGTCGGAAAATTTCACCGTCTCGGCGTATTCGCGGTAGTGACTGGTGTTCATCCCGCGGAAGGACCGCGCCCACGGGTGCAGGACGGGCCTGGCCTGCGGATCGTGTTTGGCGAATTCGTCGTCGTTCTCGGTGTTCTCGCCGCCCTCGTTTCCGTTGTCCCAAAACAGGATGCTCGGGTGGTTCACGTCGCGCGACACCAGCCCCTCGATCAGCTTGCGGCCGGTCGGCGTGTCGTAGCAGCCCTGCCAGCCGGCGAGCTCGTTCAACACGTAGAGTCCGGCTTCGTCGCAAAGATCGAGAAACTCGGCGTCGGGCGGATAGTGCGACATGCGCACGGCATTCATGTTGGCCTCCTTCAACAGGTGGACGTCCTCGCGGTTGTCCGCGAGCGAGAGGGTGCGACCGGTCTCGGGCCGGAAGCTGTGGCGATTGACTCCCTTCAAGGTGATTTTCCGGCCGTTGACATAAAGTCCATCGTTCGGCCGCAACTCAAAGGTGCGGAAGCCGAAACGCTGTGTCACGGCGTGCGTCAAGGCCCCGGCACTGCCCGCGCGCAGCGTAAACTCGGCGAGATAAAGTCGCGGCGTCTCGGCGCTCCAGGTAGCGGGCGCCGGCACCTGCAAACGCAGGGTCGCGGGCCCGGAACCGGACACGACCGCGAGGGACGCGGGCGGACCGACCGGGGCGCCGTCGAGCGACTTTATCTGGACGGCGATCTCCGTCCCGGCGGGCAGGACGCCTCCTGGGAAGACATCGGCGCGAAACGAACCGTCCGCGCGCGCGTCGATCGCCACGCGATCAATGAACTGCTCCGGAAAAGCCTCGAGCCGCACCGGACGGAAAATCCCGCCGAAATTCCAGTAGTCGCCGATGCGCTCGGCGTTGTTCACGCTGGCGTTGGCCGACCGTTTGCTGACGGTGACTTCGAGCAGGTTCGGACCATCAAAGCGCAGAAGCGGCGTGACGTCGTATTTGAACGGATAAAAACCACCCTGATGCACCGGGCCGGCCGACTGGCCGTTGAGTTTCACCTCGGTGTCGGTGAGCACACCCTCGAAAACCAAGCGAACCGACCGCCCGCGCCACTCCGCGGGAACCGTGAACTCGCGTCGGTAAAGCCCCTGCTCAGCCGGGGCCGGCGGCATCAGCGGCATGCGTTTGCTTGGGCGTAGCTCGACACCGTAGTCGTAGGCGCCGAAACCCCGCGTTTCCCAGCACGAAGGGACGGGGATTGTCGTCCAGACACCACTGTTGCGACCGGCGGTGCAGTAAAAGTCCCAAGGCTGGGCGTCGTCGCTACCTCGACCGGACAGATAAAGCTCGTCGGTGGAGGTGCCGAAAAGCGACACCCACGTAGTCAAAAAAAATAAAAGGTGAAATCGTGGCATAGGACTGAGGGGTAAAAGAAAGTTTAATCGTAATGGGCCGAGGCTGAATCGCAGTTGGTGGTGAGTCCGGGTTAATGGTGCACGTGCCGCGGGGACCCTATCCAGACGCGTCACGCTGACGCACCGCCTCGAAGAGCGTGATGATCGTGGCCATGGCGACGTTGAGTGAATCCGCCTGCCCGGCCATCGGTATGCGCACGCACTCTTCCGCCTCACGCAGCCAAAAATCACTCAACCCATACTGCTCACTGCCCATCACGATGGCCAGCGGCCCACGCAAATCGGCAGCAGTGTGAAGTTTCGTCGCGGACGGCGTCGTCGCCACCGCCCGGATGCTGCGAGCGCGCAACCAGGCCCGCACCTCGTCGCTGCCGGCCACGATCACCGGCACCGAGAACAGCACACCCGTCGAAGCGCGCACGACGTTGGGGTTAAAAAGGTCCGTCACCGGATCGCAGACGATCAATGCATCCGCGCCGGCTGCATCCGCACTGCGCAAGATGGTGCCAAGATTACCCGGCTTCTCGATCGCTTCCACCACCAGCAAAAAGGGATCCGGCCGGGAGCCATTGATTTTTTCCGCGAGCAAAGCGTCCAAGTCCGCCAGAGTCCGCCGCCACTGCGGCGCCACCGCAAGCAAGCCATCCGGTCGCTCCCGGTAGGCGACCTTCGCAAACGCATCCCGGTTCAACTGAAACACCTTCGCGCCCGCGGCCTGCGCCTCCGCAATGAGCGCGGGCTCGTTACCTTGATCTCCGGGATACCACTCCGGGCAGATATAGAGCTCGGTCAGCGTGACGTTTTTTTCCAGCGCCCGCCGGATCTGGCGGTAACCCTCGACCAAAAAGACCCCCGCTTCGTCACGCGGACGGCGGTCGCGCAGCTTCACGAGTTGCTTCACGCGGGGATTCTGGAGACTAGTGATGAGTTCGACGTCGTTAAACACGGAACTGGCAAAACACACCGAAGCGACGCGAAAGACAAAATCCTTTTACTCTCCGTTCGGTTCGCGTGTTCTCTCCCTTCGCCGTGGCCAAACCCCAAAAGAAATTCAACGCCGACCCCTTCCCCTACCATGCCGTGCTGGAGCTGGAGATCGCCACGCTCACCAACTTGGGCGTAGGTCTCGCCCGCGTGCCCCACCCCGCCGATCCGGACTCACGCTGGGTGGTAATGGTGCCCTTCACCCTGCCCGGCGAACGCGTCCGAGCCCGCATTTTCCGCAACCACAAGAACTACTCTGAGGCGGACCTGGCAGAAGTCCTCACCCCCTCGCCCGAGCGCATCCGGCCCCTATGCCCGCTTTTTGGCAGTTGCGGTGGTTGCCAATACCAAAACCTCGCCTACGAAGCGCAACTCGTCTGGAAACGCCGGCAAGTGGAGGAACTCCTGCTGCACATGGCCGGGCTCGAATTTCCCGTCGCCCCCGTGATCGGCTCCCCCGCCAAATACGGCTATCGCTCGAAGATCACCCCTCACTTCAACGCCCCCCGCTCCGCCACCGAGGCGGCCGGGATGCCCATCGGCTTTCTCCGCCAAGGCACCCGCTTCGATATCCTCGACGTCCCCGCCTGCCCCATCGCCACCGGACCGATCAATCACCGGCTAACGGAAAGCCGCGAGCACGTGCGGGCACGCGCCGCCGAGGGCGCCTATGCGCGTGGCGGCACCTTGCTGCTGCGTGACGCCTCCGGACAGGTGACGACTAACTACGACGACATCGTCACGGAGACCGTGGGAAACCTAAAGCTGCGCTTCCTGGCCCGCGATTTTTTCCAGAACAACCCCTTCATCCTGCCGACCTTTACTGGCTACGCCCGCGAACAGGCCGCCGGCACCGGCGCACGTTTCCTCGTGGATGCCTACTGCGGCAGCGGCCTTTTCGCCCTTACCTGCGCGCCCGCCTTCGAGCGGGTCGCCGGTATCGAGATAAGCGAAAGCAGCATTGTTTTTGCCAAGCAAAACGCCGAGGCCAATGAGCTGGGGAATGTAAGCTTCCAAGCTGGAGACGCCGCCGCGATTTTTGCCGGGCTGACTTTTCCCGCCAACGATACAGTCGTGCTGATCGACCCTCCTCGCAAAGGATGCGACGAGGCCTTTTTAACCCAGCTTTTCGCGTATGGACCGCGCGCCGTGATCTACATCTCCTGCGACCCGGCCACCCAGATGCGCGACCTCCGCGCCTTCACCGCCGCCGGTTATGCACTGACGGCCGTGCAACCCTTCGACCTCTTCCCTCAAACCCGCCACCTAGAATGTGTGGTCACCCTTCGGAAAATGTAACGAACTATATCTTCAACCCAACGCCCACCAAAGGTTGAGAGTGTAAAAATTGTCTCTGATAAACAATTCCTACCTATCCATAATCTACCGCAAGGAAAAGGAGCGATCCAATTTCTCTTTGGATGCAGTGTAGTCCGTGTCCACGAGACTCAGGCCGGAAACATGACCGTCGAGGAAAAGCGCCAAAGCCGTGCCACCATGCCGCACATAGCCCTCCTCCTGCTGCATGGAACGAACGCCGTTGGATGCCTCCAATGCACTCTTCACTCCACCCGCCGCAACATCGACGCGATTCGCACCATTCTTTACTTCGATCATCAATACCAATTTAGAGGGCGAAGATACCTCGGTGAGAGAATAGTATTTAGAAACAGACACCCCAAATAACATAATTGCGGGCTTGGTGGTGCTCACACCGCTGGGCACCACGAACCCATACTGAGGAGCGGTAAGAGTAGAACCGCCATTGATTCCCGTGGGGCAACCCCAAAAGGCGCGGGTGGCATATTTATTATCGGTGGTTTTACCGCTGGTATCCTCCACCACGGTATTGCCACCGCTATTGAAATAGGTATCTAAAATATAACTGCCGGTGCCGGTAGAGTCTTTGGCGAAATCCAATATAACTCTGGATTTCGCATCATTGGCCTGCAAAGCGATGGCGCTGCCCCATTGTCTCATGCGGGACACGCATTGGGCTTTTTTAGCCGTGCGCTTGACCTTCCCCACCGTCGGGATGATGATTGCGGCTAGAATACCAATAATGGCAATCACCGTGAGCAGCTCGATCAAAGTGAAGGCGTGGCGGCGGGATCGCGTGGCAAAACGACTGGAGAAACTAAGCATAACAGTTAGGGACGATTGTCCTGAAAGATTTCAAAACGTTTAGGGGGGGGTGGGAGCTGGGGTCGCTCAGAAGGATATATTGGGATTCTTTTGGGAATCTATAAGACATGACATAATGGTCAACCGTTTCCTCGACACACCACCGGCAACCAGAGGCAAACACGTGGCATGATGCTTAGGATCCGGAAAAAAGTTTCTTAAAACGCGTGAATTTGAGACATACTTCAGAATCAAAGCACCACGCAGGGTGACTGGACAGGCTTGGCTGACAAGCCACCTGCGTCGGAAATCCCCTTCAGGTGTTGTCATATAAGGATAAGCCCAAAGCCTTGGGGCCCGGCATTAAAAACCTGCAGCCCCAGTAAGCCTTAAAAACGAAGCAAACCAGAATCGCATTTAGCATCATTTATTGCCCGGCCAACCAGAACCCATATCCAAAGATTAAAGAAATCTATAAACAAAACCCAGGGAATACTACAGGTAACCCCAAGCATTTGGTATGAAAATTATTTGGCGAATGATCGCGGAGGTATTACCATTATATCCTGATAAGAGGGCTCAATCCCGGCAGCCTGCCTAATGGCATCGGCTGCGTCTGGTCCGTTATTTTCCCAAGTTACGCCAAAACCTTTGGTGTTAAACAAGCGCTGCTCGGTTGCGGTCCAATTGTCGCGCACCGTGATATAGGATGAGCCTTCGTCTAAGTAAAGATGCCCCCAGTGGGGTTTTTCGGCAAAGGGATTTAGCGTTACTTCACCGACTGCGTTTTCGGTAATTTTGGTGCCGGGCGACGCGGAAAGATGATAAATCCCCCCAAAATCGTAGAGCGATTTACCATAGCGAGTGATGCGGTTGGCATGAATCAGGTTGTCCCGTTGCGCGGTGCTTAGGTAGGTCCAGCCCCAGCCGAGACTGATGCCTGAATATGGCAACTCGCTCAGGTCGTTGTGCTCAATGGAGGATTCGCGAAGATAGCCGGCGGCGATGCCAACACAACCCCAGTCCTCGTTGGCGCAGTCGGTGATCACATTGTTAGCTATGCGCAAGCGCGCGGAGACCTCGCGATCGTCGGCAGGATTATACGGCAAGTGGGTCTCGCTCCCGCCGTCTTGGAACTTGCCGAGTTGTAGGCCGTTGCCGGCGATATCCCGAAAAACACAACCCTCCACCGTAAGATTGCGAAGACCGTGCTCAGCATCGAGTCCGGCAGAAGCCAAATGCGCGAAGTGACAACGCTCAAACCGGACATCCTGTGCCGCCCAGATACGAACCGCACCCGGCGGTCGCCCGACCCAAGCCTGGTTTTCGAGCGCCTTTTTCTCGGGCGTGCCCGGTGGTAGCATCTTATAAGCCTCAGTCATGTAAAAGCCGGCCTGATGAGGCACGTGGCCAAACAACGCCGGACGCATCCACGCCGTATGGGCGAAGCTCAAGCCCCTGAATACTAAATGGCGGATCGGCCGATCCAATGTGCCGGAAAGATCGAGTAAAGTCTCTTGCACCGGCACGATCGCATTTGCGCAAAGCATATCCTCACCGGGTCGGGGCCAATAATAGATACGCCGGGCTGTAACATCATGGAACCACTCCCCGGGGGTATCCAGCAGGCAAAGGGCGTTTTGCAGAAAAAACGGCGCGCGGTAGCCCTCGGTCATGATCGGAGCGGGCCAGGGGTGTTCAAACTGGATCCTGCTCTCGGGCTGGTGAAAACGCACGCGGGCGCGCTCATCCTGCAGCGTAAATTCACGAATGCGCAACAGGGCGATTTCCCATTGCTGGTAAATGACCATTTCCAGACCGCTTAGATCACCGGTCAAACCGGCTGGGGCGGGGATCGAAGCGGTCTCGTTGCTTTTATCCCAAGCCAACAACCGCTCCATCTCACCGGCATTGGGCGTGCGGGCGCGGACGCACTTTGGGCCATTAATCCAGAGTTGGCGGAACTCCCTTACGCGACCGCCTATGAGCGGGGCCTCAGCTACCCAGACTGCTCCGAGGGCGGCGCTAGAAAGACCAGGAACCGGCGTATCCAGTTTTGACCAAACGGAAATGCCCAAGCCGCCTTGAAGGACCGGAATTTCACCGGGGGCTGCTTCAAAAACGGTCGGGCTCCCGGCAGTGCCGGAATCCTCCGGGCGAACGCACCAAGCTGAATCGAGGGGGTAATCACCACCGCGCAGAATAATTCGCACGGGCTGGGTCAGCGGAGAAAGCGCAAGCCGGCGCAATTCCCTGGCTCGGCGTTGAGCCCCGGTAAGCGAGAGCGGATCTTCAGTGGTGCCATCGGCGCTGTCGCGGCCAGTCGGGGCGACCCAAAACTCGGCCGCATAGGCAGACCAGCAAAGCCCGGCACCCAAACATAAGGCGGTGAGCACCCGGGGGAGAAGGCGCATTTTCATCGTGAAAGCCATGCTCGCAACGCGGATAAATGGGAAGGATTTTCCCGGCAAAGCTTAGTATAAAGGTGATTTTAGTCGGCAAATGACTAGCTTTGTTTGTATCGTCATAGCTTATAGTAACCTGGCAACTAATCCGGCGGTCGTCGGCGTTTTGCCTCCTGATTTTTACCCCATGAAAAAACTTGGTTTGGGCGTTCTTGGACTAGGCGAAGGCCGCAGCATCGTATCGGGCGCGCTTGGCAGCCCGGCCTGGCACGTGGTGTCCTTGTGTGACGTGAACGAACAACTGGGCCGCGAGCGACTCGCCGAGTTCAGCCTGCCTGCGAAGGCCTTCACAAAGAATTATGACGACATGCTTGCCGACCCAGGCATCGACGCCGTCGGCATCTACACACCCGACCACTTGCATGCGGAACACGTCATTCGCGCACTTCAGGCCGGTAAGCACGTGATCTGCACCAAGCCCTTCATTGACAGTCTGGCCTCGGCTAAAAAAGTGCTCGCAGCCGTGAAAAAGAGCGGACGGCAAGTGATGGTTGGCCAGAGCTCGCGCCACTTCGCGCCCTTTGCCCGGCAACGCGAACACTTTGAAGAAGGGATCTTGGGCGAACTAATCTGCGTCGAGGCCAGCTATAACGCTGATCACCGCTGGTTCCTCGCGAAGCCCTGGGCCCGCAAGGCGGAGTTCAAATGGCTCTATGGCGGGCTAAGCCACCCGGTGGACTTTGTGCGGTGGTATTTGCCACGAATTACCGAGGTCTCCGGTTACGCCTTGCTCAGCCCAAATGGGCAAAAACATGGCTTGGTCCATGCCGATACTTTCCAGTTTGTCATGCGCGATGCCGAGGGGCGGGTGGCAAGAGTCAGCGGTGCCTACTCCGGTCCCGTCGTGCCAAATGCGCGTGACAGCAACATGAGCTGTGTGCTGCGCGGCACCAAGGGCGCCAGCCAAGGGGATTACTACGAACTCCGCTATTCCTGGAAAACCGACACGAGGTCGGCGATGGAGACCTTTGAAGACCAGGACGCTCATTTTTTCCGTTTCGGGGGCCACTCCCACCATGCAGGGGAATACCAAAACTACCTCGACTACTTCGCATGCTGCTTGGCCAAAGGCATCTCGCCAAAGCCGGATGCGACCGAAGGCATCGTCACCGTGGCGCTCATGCAAGCGATGGATGAGGCCGCCGCCACCGGTCAGCCGGTTAAAGTCCGCGAAATGCTCGCGCGTTATAAATTGGCAGGACTCTTCCCGGCCTGAGGCGAGGCCTGCCTGATAATCCCGCCTCATGAGTAAAACCTCCACCACCGTCCGCCTGAGTTATGCAGCCAGCGATGTCGCCGGCCAGATGCTCTTCTGCTGGATCATGTGGTATCTGCCTTTTTACCTCACCGATACGGTTCGCATCTCGGCGGCCGCTGTAGGCACAATCCTGCTCGCGGCACGATGGATTGATGCGATTGATGCGCCGATCTGGGGACTGATTTTTGATCACACGCGCAGTCGCTGGGGCAAGAGCCGGCCATGGTTTCTCTGGCTTTGTGGGCCGTTTGCACTTTTCGGGGTTCTCTCCTTTCTCACCCCCGACCTAAGCTATGGCGCCAAGATAGCCTACGCCGCCATTACCTATATCGGGTGCAATGTCCTCTACACCGGTATCAATACCCCGGTTACCTCCATCTTGTCCGCCCTCACGCCCGATCCAGCGGAGCGCCTCACCTTGACCACTTTCCGGATGTTCGGCTCGAAACTCGGAGTGCTGCTGGTGAACCTTACCGGCCTGGAACTCGTTCACCTGCTGGGCAAGGGCGACGACCGACGGGGCTTTATGATGGCGGTGCCGATCTTTGCCGTGCTGTCCGTAGGTTTATTCCTTTTCGCTTTCCGGAATCTAAAGGAGACCGTTCCGGTTGAGACCAAACCGATGTCCCTTCGAGGTGGCTTGGGCGCTTTGCGCGGCAACTGGCCCTGGTTTATCATCTTTGCTAGTAGCTTGTTTTTCTGGGTGGGTTTCATCGCCAGAGTAACGGTCGCACCGCATTTTTTTGAATACGTGCTCCATCGCCCCGACTTGCTGAAGCTCGCCAACAGCCTGGACTTCGCCTCGCTCGCCAGCGCCTTGCTGCTGCCTTGGTTTTGCCGTCGGGTTTCCAAAAGCACCGTGTGGATAATGGGGCTGGCCGGCATGGTGCTCGGCCAACTTATTCTATGGATGGGAATGCGTGGCGCGGTGCCGTCAGTTGGTCTGGTGATGGGGGGATGGACGCTGTGCTTCGTTGCCAGCGGAGCAGCCATGGCCATGCCGTTTTCGGTGCTTTCTGAAAGTGTAGATTACGGGGAATGGAAGACGGGATTGCGGGCGGCCGGTTTGCTGACCGCTGTCGGTGCCGCCTTCTGCCTGAAAGCCGGCGCCGGGCTGGGCGGGGCGCTTCCGATGTGGCTGTTGGATGCCGCAGGGTATGTGCCCAAGAGCGAACAAACTCCCGCCGCGCTAAAATCAATTATCACCGGCGTCCTGTGGCTGCCCGCAGCCTGCTTTATCCTGAGCTTGATTCCGGTTCTTTTTTACCGGCGCTTTGAAAGGCTGGAACCGCGGATTAGGAGCGAGTTGGCGCAACGTCGCGCCGCCGCGACATGAAATCGCCAGCCTGGCTGGCCGGCCTGCTGGCTCTCACTATTTCGGCCTCGGCAGCGGAAACTCCCTACTACCGTGTAGCGGTCTGCGACTGGATGATTCTCAAGCGCCAGAAAATCGGCGCTTTCCAGCTCGCGAAAGATATCGGGGCCGACGGAGTCGAGGTGGATATGGGCGGGCTAGGCGACCGGCATTCTTTCGATAATAAACTCTGCGATCCTGCGGTGCGTGGACAATTTCTCGCCAAGGCGCGGGAACTTGGCCTGGAAATAAGTTCCATCGCAATGTCGGCATTCTACGCCCAGTCCTTCGCGGAACGCGAAGGCGTTGACCACATGGTGCAAGAAGCGATCGAAACCGCGAAAGGGATGGGGGTTTCCGTGCTCTATCTGCCGCTTGGAGTGCGAGGAGATCTGGTCAAGCACCCCGAATTGCGTGAAGCCATCGTTAAGCGCCTCCAAGCCGCCGGGCGCCAAGCCGAGGCGGCGGACGTGATTATTGGCATCGAAACCGCGCTTGATGCCAAAGTAGAATCCGCACTACTCGATGAAATCGGTTCTCACGCAGTAAAGAGCTACTTTAACTTTGCGAATGCGCTTCAAAACGGACGCGACATATGCCTAGAACTTAAGGCGCTAGGTCGACATCGGATCGTGCAGATTCACGCGACAAACAGCGATGGTGCTTGGTTGCAAAACGATCCACAAGTGGACCTGCCAAAAATCAAGGCGACCTTGCAGGCGATGAATTGGAGCGGGTGGTTGGTTATCGAACGCTCGCGGGATGCCTCGCAGCCGCGCGAAGTAGTATTCAATTTCAAAGCTAATGCCGCGTATTTAAAACAAATCTTCGGAGTTGAGAAACCTTCCACGATACGGAGCCAAGAATAACTATAAAACAGGTCCTTGGGGGAAGCGCTAGCAATACGCCACCGCCACTTTAACTTACCCGTATATGGCACTGTATTCGTTTCGTCTGCTTTACATCCACCTGCTTGGTTTTTCAAGTTGCTTGCTGCTGGCATCAGCGGCGCCGCCGCGGGAAACCAACTTATATACTGGGTGGCGTTTTCATCAAGGGGAAGCATGGGGTGCAGAAGCCGAGGACTTCGAAGACTCAAACTGGACGCCCGTGATCCTGCCTCACGACTGGAGCATTCCTGGGCCAAAGAATGCCTCGGCTCCAGCAGCGGGTCACGGAGGCTATTTCCCAACCGGCGTGGGTTGGTATCGTCTTTCGTTTTTCGCGCCACAATCGTGGAATGGCAAATGCGTTGAAATCGAATTCGAAGGCGCGGCCATGGGCGCGCAAGTTTGGTTGAATGGCTCGAAACTGGGAAATTGGTTATACGGTTATACGCCATTCCATTTTAACCTGAATCGGCAGCTAAAAATCGGGAAGGGAAACGTCCTGACTGTTCGAGTGGACAACTCGACACAGCCCAACAGTCGTTGGTATTCAGGGTCCGGACTCTACCGGCCGGCCCGTTTACGTGTCACCGACCCAGTGCACATGCCGCCAGGGGGAATATGGGTAACAACCGAAGAACTAACCGCCCAATATGCTCGGCTCGGTGTGCACGCTGAAATCGTAAACTCTACTTCTGAAACTCGGGCCGTAACACTTGAGTGCCATATTCTCGATTCACGCGACCGCGTGGTTGGAGCGGCCCAAACCAAGGCGACTTTAGAAACAGAACAACGCTGGAAGGGGTCTCTGGACGTGAAGATGGGCAAGCCGTTGAGCTGGAGTCCGGAATCTCCAAATCTATATAGCGTTCGAACTCGCGTGAGGGGTTATGACGGTAACCTCCTTGATGAAACTTCCACCCGGTTCGGGATTCGCACTTTGCGCGTATCTGCCGAGCACGGTTTTTTATTAAACAACCAACCAGTCAAATTATTTGGAGGCAATCTTCACCATGATAATGGATTACTCGGAAGCGCATCCTTTAACCGGGCCGAGGAGCGTAAAGTGGAATTACTAAAAGTGGCAGGTTTTAATGCGGTGCGGACAGCGCATAACCCTCCTTCCGCATCCTTTCTCAATGCCTGCGATCGTCTCGGGCTGCTTGTCGTCAATGAAGTATTTGACGGCTGGAAGAAACCAAAAAACAAATACGACTACAGCGCATTCTTCGAAGAATCGTGGGATAAAGACGTCGAGGCATGGGTTCGCCGCGATCGCCATCGCCCTTCAGTCATAATGTGGAGCACGGGAAATGAGATGTTTGAACGCGGAACCGTGCAGGGCCAAAGCATCGCTAGCGAGCTCTCTAACCGAATCCGCATGCTAGATTCTACTAGACCGATCACAGCCGGTGTAAACGGTCTGGGGGCCACCGAGAAGTGGCCGCAACTGGACCCCCTCTTCGCGACGCTGGATGTAGCGGGCTACAACTACGAACTACAGCACGCTCAAGCCGATCATAAACGAGTGCCTGGGCGTGTTATCATGGCTTCTGAATCCTATCAAAACGAGGCGTTTACCAACTGGACGATGATGCTGATGCATCCCTACATAATAGGGGATTTTGTCTGGAGCGCGCTCGATTATCTCGGTGAAGCCGGCATTGGCCGCGTGTATCCGCCAGGACAGGATGCTAAAAAGCACTGGGAAGGAGAGATGTTTCCATGGCATGGCTCCTATTGCGGCGACACGGACTTAACCGGTTGGCGCAAACCGGTTTCACACTACCGGCAAATTATTTGGGACCGAGGGAAAAAATTATACGCCGCTATACGCGTTCCTGCACCCGCTTCCGGAAATTGGTCGCTAACTCCATGGGCCGTTGCCCCGATGATGCCTTCCTGGACATGGCCAGGTCAGGAGGGGCGACCGCTCACAGTCGAAGTTTATTCACGCTACGAGGCGGTCAGGCTCGAACTTAACGGAGAAGTGCTGGGCGTTAGCCCCACGACCCAAAGGGAGGAGTTCAAAGCCGTTTTCGAGGTGCCATATGTCACTGGAAAACTAAAGGCGATTGGCTTGATCGCAGGACGACCAGTCGAAACCTTTACATTGCAAACCGCAGGCGAAACTGCAAAACTACGCTTGTCCGTGGATCGCAGGCAACTAAAGGCTAACGGCCAAGATCTGGCCCACGTTACTATCGAAGCGCTAGATAAATATAATGTGTTGCAACCAAACGCGAACCCGCAAGTAACTTTAAAGATCGAGGGGGCGGGGTCACTAGCCGGCCTTGGATCCGGCGATATGACATCGCTTGAGTCTTATGCGGGAACTACGCGGATGCTTTACCAAGGTCGCGCTTTGGCCGTGGTGCGGGCGGGAGATCAACCGGGGAATATCACACTCACAGTCAGCACGCCCGGACTACCAAGCGTAAAACTAACACTCAAAACCCAAAACACTAAAAGGGAACGGAACTAAGTTTGCCGACTAAACTCCTCTCCGCCATTTCTCAATTTATATACACAATCATGAAGCAACTCCCCCGCCTAATCCTGTTTATAATAACTTTTTTATTTACTAAAATTTATATGGCTGGCGCCGAAATTCCAGCCAACCCACAATCGGTGCCACCGTTAATGTATGGCTGCGCATGGTATCCGGAGCAATGGCCGGAATCCGAGTGGGAATCTGATCTCGCGAACATGCAGGCCGCAGGCATGACTATGGTTCGCATCGGCGAATTTGCCTGGAGTTCACTAGAGCCTGACGAGAATATCTATAATCTTGACTGGATGGAGCGGGCAATAAAAGCGGCGGCAAAGCATGGCATGGTTACAATCTTGGGCACGCCAACAGACACGCCTCCCGCTTGGATGACGACAAAATATCCAGAAGTTCTGCGCGTCACCGAAGATGGCACTCGGCTTCAGCACGGCTCTCGCAGGCATTTTTCTATAGGTAGCGAAAAATATCGGAGCTTTTGCAAAAAAATCGTCGAGCAAATGGCTAAACGCTTTGGGCATAACCCCCATGTGGTAGCTTGGCAAATTGGGAACGAATATACCGAGGATTCCTTCGACCAAGAATCCCGCGCCCGCTTTCATCTTTGGCTAGAAAAAAAATACGGTAACTTGGACGAACTTAATAAAAACTGGGGGACCGCCTATTGGAGTCAAACCTACACCAAGTGGAACCAAATTCCTATGACCACGGGCCGATCCAACCCGGGTTTACTCTTGGAATACAAACGCTTCGTGACTGACACATGGCGCGACTTTCAAAGAGACCAGCTGAAGGTTATTAACCACTACGCAGAATCCAGGCAACTAACAACAACAAACCTAGGCGGTCTGGGCTGGGCCAATCGCTTCAATCGACAACACATTGCCGCCGACCTAGACATCATCTCTTGGGATGAATATCTTGGGGCTGGCTGGTTTGATAAAAATAAAAACGGAACTGGACATTTGGACCCTTTGAGAAGCGGTGCTACCCATGATCTTGTGCGCGGGTGGAAACAAAAGAACTTTTGGGTTATGGAAATGCCGCCAGGCTTTGTGGATTGGGGCCCTGTAAGCAACGCACTGGATCCAGGTGAAACACGTGCTATGGCGTGGCATGCAGTTGGTCACGGCGCGGACGCCATAGCTTTTTGGCAATGGCGTAGCGCACTCAATGGACAAGAACAATACCATGGCTCAATCGTCGGTCCAGATGGCACTCCCTTGCCTATATATGAAGAAATCGCCCAAACTGGCGCTGAATTCAAAAAGGCCGGAGCTACTTTAGCCGGCACACAACCTGTATCTCAAGTGGCATTAATACATGATTACGAAAGTCGCTGGGCCATTGAATTTAACCCATTTACCCAGCGCTACGATCAGATGCAACTTTTAATCGATTACTATCGTGCTCTGCATCAGAAAACCCAATCGGTAGACATAATAACCCCAGAGATGGACCTTTCCCGCTATAAATTGGTCGTGGCACCTAGTCTTAATATTATATCACCCGCGCTCGCCGCAAAACTTATTCAATATGTCCGCGCTGGTGGCTATCTTGTGCTCGGTCCACGCAGCGGTATGAAAAATGAATTCAATGCACTCAATTTGGAACGACAGCCTGGCCCACTCTCCAAATCAACAGGTTGCTGCGTTGAACAATTCTATGCACTAATTGAAGATGTTACCATAAGCGGAACTTGGGGAACGGGCAAAGCTACAATTTGGGCTGAACGACTTCAACAACTGACCAAAGATGCGGAGGTAATGTTGAGATTCGACAAAGGGAGCAACTGGCTAAGCGACGCGCCTGCCGCTGTTCGTCGCCAAGATGGTGATGGCACTATTATATACCTTGGAGCCATTTTAGACAATAACCTCATGGAGCATGTTTCGTCAATCTGGATAAATGAAGCCGGCCTCAGTTCGTCCCTGATCCCGGTTCCCCCGGGGATAAAAGTGAGTCGCAGGGTCGGCCTTCACCACGAAGTTTTTGTTATTTCAAATTTCTCAAAAACCCCTGAATTAATAACTCTACCGAATCCGATGGTAGATGTCCTCACCGGCAATGAGGTTAAATCGTTTACCCTACCCCAATACGGGGTATTAATTTTAAAACAGAATACCTAGATTTACTATAAAAATCTTTCACATGATTTGGCTATGGTCAAGCTGGCCGCTAAATTACTAGGCGGCCTATATTATAGAAGCGTTTCCCGAAAGTTGAGCAGGCGGGGATGATTATCCAAAGGGGATTTAACTTTTGGAAAAAACATTGTTTCTTAAGAGCCGACTTCAAAGTGCAGGAGAGCCTTGAGGCCCTTAGGGAATCGAGTCGAACCATGTGATCGCATAGCGTCACGCACTGCACCCAGTGGAGGTGTGCCAATCGAAGTAGGACTTGGCGGAGCGACTGCCGGAGTGTTGGCCAATCCATCCGCTGAGGCGAAAGACGATCGCGGCGGCGCTGAACGAGAAGGAGCTTTATGCGCGCATCGGCCATCTCCTGATGGAGATGGATTGGCTCCAAAAAAACTTGGCCCGCTTGGGAGTTTGGGAGCGTCTAGGCCTGATCGAGACGAAGCACCCCAGATTGAGCGTGCCGGGGTCGGACGAGCTTTCGGAGCCCGCCGCGTTCGACCTGCTCCCACCGACCGGAGCCAGAGCCGGACGAGAACCTCGCGCTGATGCGGTTGATCGACGAGACGTATTGGGCGTTCCCTTCCTTCGGTAGTCGGCAGAGGGCAGGGTGCGAGCCAAACTCCCTCCCCTGCACCCCTTCCTGACTTCCCGTCAAAGAACTCAAATCATGACTAAAAACACCGTTTAACTGTCACAAAGACGGGGGCCACTTCGGTTTCAGGCCGGGCGCTTCGGTCTTTTGCCACGCCGAGTCATCGTGGCGACACAAAGCCTAGAACGGCGTGCGCAAGGCGGTTGTCATGACGTGAGGGATGCCGAGAAGTCGCAACACGGCAATAAGTAGCCTGGTTCAAAAAGCCGCTCTCGGCCCGCATGAATGCGATGCGCACCTGGGCGGCACGCGCCGGGGGTCCCGCGCGCGAAGTCGTCGGCGCCCGAGACGCAAGAGGTGTTGCCCAGCCCGTAGCCAGAAGTGCGCGACGCAGGGCGCCTCGGCCAGGACCGCGACGATGGGGCGGTGGCAAGGCTTGAGACCCAAGTGAAGGGCCTTCAACCCGCTCGCCTTCCTGCTGGCCTTCCTCGTGCAGAAGGGAAAACGAATCTAGGTCGAGGGTGTAGCCCTCCGCGCGCTCCGATAGATCCCGCAGGCAGGCCACGTGGACTTGGCCGAGCGCCTCGCTTGCCCTGGGGCCGTGCGCGGCGGGTCAGCTGCTGATCTGCGCACCCGAACCGCATCAAGGAAACGCCTTCCGCGCGCACCACTCTGGGCGCACTAGTTCACGTCCGAATGATCCCGCATCAGGCCGTTGTCCCAGCCGGAAAAAGTGTGATCTACCGCCTCCCAGCCTCAGATCTTCACCGCCACCGATGGCTCCGTCTGCCGGAGCATTGTCACTGCAACCTCCAGACGCTCCGTCCGTGTGCCCTTAAACACTCCGCGCGTCGGGGTGGCGTCGAGGTAGTCCCGGCCGATCGATACCTTTACATGCCTCTCGCCGGCCACACAGTCGTTAGTCGGATCCAGCGGCCACCAAAAGCCTCCGGGCAGGTGCACCTCCACCCAAGCGTGACTTTCCGCCGCACCCACCAAAGCCGCCGGCCTGTTCAATTCTACCGCTGTGCGTTGCGCATCCGTCTCGATGTAGCCCGTCACATATCGCGCCGGCAACTCGGCCGAACGCAGCACCGCAATCATAACCTGCGCGAAATCCTGGCACACACCGGTTTTCCGAGCCAGTGCCTCCGCCACCGGCGTATCGATGCGCGTGCTGCCCGTTGCATAAATAAACTCGGATTTGATCCAGCGATTTAGCCGCAATACCGAGTCGCCCAGCGCAAACTCCGGTTTGAAAAACTGGTTGGCCAGCCGGTGCACCGGAGCCGACATCGGAATCGCCGGGGAAGGCATCAAAAACTCAAATAAACCCAGCCTTTCGCTGCGGTAAATCTGCCTAGCCTCCGAGACACTGATGTCCAACGCGGCCTGCGGCGGTGCCCAGGCCTGCGTCTCCACCTCCGCAAAACTCTCCAGCACCAACTCGCCGTGCCGGTGCGCCACTGCAAAGGACTCCACCGCGTTGCCAAAATAGTCGGTATAACCGTGCACCCGCCCGCCCGGTCTGGTCTTGAACTCCCGTGCCAGCAAACGTTGCCGCCCGTCCGTCACCGGCGTCAGCCGCGCCTCCATGAAGGACTCGCTCGCCTCTCCGGCATAGCGATAAATGGTGCGATGGTTGATGCGAAAGCGCATGGACGAAATGATGAAGAAAATGCGAGCTGGCGAAACTGGCCGCGCCGGCCCCCGAAAAGCAAGGTTCGGACCGAATCTAAACCCGCGTGTTTTACCGTTTGCCTAGCGCCCCTCCGCTCCGCATGGCTTGCCGTTCCTTCTTTCGCATGAGCCTCGACGCGCCACAGCCCTTGTCCGTTCCGGGAGCCGGTCTCCGCTTCGGCCTTGTGGCCGCCCGCTTCAATCCGGCCCTGGTCGCCGCCCTCGTCGCGCGAGCCACCGCCACCCTCGCCGCCGCCGGCGTGCCTCCCGCTTCCATCGAGATCGTCCGTGTCCCCGGTTCCCACGAAGTGCCCTGGGCCACCCAACGTCTTGCCGCCACCGGCCGTTTCCAGGCCATCATCGCCCTTGGGGTGCTGATCGCCGGCGACACCAACCACCACGAAATGGTTGGCAACGCCGTCGCCCACGCCCTGATGCGTGTCTCTCTCGAGACCCGCGTGCCCGTGATCAACGGCGTCATCGTGGTGAATACTCGCGCCCAGGCCGAGGCCCGCGTGACTGGCACCCATGATCGGGGAGCCGAATTCGCCGCCGCCGCCCTCGAGATGGCCTCCCTCCACCTATCCCTTTCCTGAGATGAGCAACAAAGCCATATTCGCCAAACGCCGGGATGGTCGCGTAGCCGCCCTCCAATACCTCTATGCCTGGAGCATCAACCGCCCCGAGCATCTGCCCGACGACCTCTCGGTGTTCTTCGCCAATCTCGAGGGCGTGGACGGCAAGCCCCGCGACCATTACTCGTTTGGCGAGGAGCTCATTCACGGTGTGATCGAACACTCCGACGAGATCGACGGTCGGATCCGCGGTCTGGCCAAGAACTGGGACTTCGAACGCATCGCCAAAATCGACCTCGCCATCCTCCGCCTCGCTATTTTTGAGATGGTCTACCGCACCGACATCCCCCCCGTCGTCTCGATCAACGAGGCCATCGACCTCTCAAAGCTGTTCTCCAACGCGGACGCCAAGCGCTTCATCAACGGCATCCTCGACAAACTCAAGGAGCACGTCGGCCGCGACGCCCGCAAAGTTACCTGAAAAAGCCGGGAGCGGGTAGCCAGGAGTCGGATTCACCTGAAAACCTAACCGCCGAAGTTCGCCTCTTCCCGCTGCCCGCGACCCGCTCCCGATGTTCGGTCTAATCAAGAAATTTCGCGACGGCCTCGCCAAGACCGTAGCCGCCATCGCCGGCACCACCCGTGCCCTCTTCGGCGGACGCCGCATCGACGCCTCCTCGCTGGAGGAATTGGAAGAAGCCCTTATCACCGCAGACTTCGGGGTCGAGACCACCGGGGAGATCCTCGCCGAGATCAAGGAAGCCTACCGTAAGGACCCCGAGCTAAAGGGTAAGCAGGCCGCGGAGCTCGGCACCGCCGTCCTCAGTCGCGTGCTCGCGGGCAGCGCCGGCGCCCCCGAACTCCGCCGCCGCCCCGATGGCTCGCCCGCCGTCGTCGTGATGATCGGAGTGAATGGCTCCGGCAAGACCACCACCACCGCCAAACTCGCCTGGTCTCTTCAGCAGGAAGGCAAATCCGTGCTCGTCGCCGCTTGCGATACCTTTCGCGCCGCCGCCGTGGAGCAGTTAAAGACTTGGGCCGAGCGCCTCGGTCTTGATGTCGTCGCCAGCCACACCGGCGCTGACGCCGCCGCCGTGGCCTATGACGCTCTCCAAGCCGGCAAAAGCCGGGGTAAAGATGTCGTGATCATCGACACCGCCGGCCGCCTGCACACCAAGGATAATCTCATGCAGGAACTGGCCAAGATCCGCCGCGTCCTGCAAAAACTCGATCCCTCGGCGCCCCACTTTGCGTGGCTCGTGGTCGACGGTTCACTCGGCAGCAATTCCATCGAGCAGGCCCGCGTGTTTCACCAGAGTTTCGGCCTCACCGGACTGGTCGTGACCAAGCTGGATGGCACTAGCCGAGGCGGCGCCGTAGTCGGCATCTGGCGTGCGCTGAAGCTACCCATCCACTACGTCGGCCTCGGCGAACAAAAGGAGGACTTGCAGCCCTTTGCCCCCGAAGCCTACGCCCGCGCCGTCTTTGGTCTGGAAGACTAAACTCCTGACCTTCCTCCCGCCGTGATGCCGACCGACGCCCCCCTGCCGGACCGTCCCCGTCGCATTCTCCGCGTCATCCATACCCTGCGCCGCGAGGCCGGGGGCCCATCGGAATCCGTCCTCCGCTCCACGGATGCCTTGTTGAGCCTAGGCCACCTGGTGGAGGTGGTGACCCAGGATCCTCCCGGCACGCAGTCCCCCGGCGAAGGCCGTTTCCCTTTCCATCCGTTGGGTAGCCGGGACGACGCCACCCTCGGTGGCTGGTTGCGCTCCCGCCACGCCGATTTCGATGCCGTGCTGGTCCATGGGCTTTGGCAAAACGCCGCCCCCGTCCATCGGGCGCTGCGCGGCACCGCCACGCCGTATCTGGTTTTTCCCCACGGCATGCTCGATCCGTGGTTTCGCCGCGCTTACCCGCTGAAACATCTCAAAAAACAACTTTACTGGTGGCGCCACGAAGCCGCCGCCCTCGAAGCCGCCGCCGCCGTTTGCTTCACGTGCGAAGCCGAGCGTGACCTTGCCCGCCGCACTTTCTTTCCCTACCGCGTCCGCGAGCGCGTGGTCGCTTACGGCACCGCCCGCCCACCCCGGCCCGACCCCGCCGCTCACGCCGGCCTGCTGGCCCGCTTCCCGATACTCGCCCGAGGCCCTTTCCTGCTCTTTCTCGGACGCATCCACGATAAGAAAGGCGTGCGCGAGCTCATCACCGCCTACGCCACATTCCGACGCGAGCACCCCGGCGCTCCCCGTTTGGTGATCGCCGGTCCCTGCGCCACCCCCGCCGAAGGCGCCAGCCTCCGGCGATTCGCCCGCGCAGCGGGACTCGGCTCAGGTGATGACCCGGTGAGCGACACCCCTCTGCTCTGGCTGCCCATGCTGGAGGACGCCCCCAAGTGGGCCGCGCTGCGCGCCTGCGAAGCCTTTGTGCTGCTTTCTCACCAGGAAAATTTCGGCTTGGCCGTGGCCGAGGCCCTCGCTTGCGGCCGGCCGGTGTTGATCAGTAACAAGGTCAATATCTGGCGCGAGATCACCGCCGACGGGGCCGGACTAGCGGGGCCGGATACCGTTGCCGGCGGCCTGGCCATGCTCCGGCAATGGGCTAGCGTGACGCCGGAAAATCGGGCCGCCATGGGCCTGGCTGCCAGCGCGTGTTTTACCGCGCGTTTCGAAATCACCCGGGCTGCGCGCGATCTCGCCGCCGCCGTGGGCGAGGCCGCCCGCTCCCGGCAGACTTATTGACCCGGATACCGCACTTATCGCGGCTCGTCTCACGCAAGCTGTTGGCCGCAGGTTGGCCGTGGATTGCTCAAGAAATCTGCTGAACAACAACTTGAGCGATACTCCTCCGGGATAATAGTGGTATCCGGGATTAAGGGCTCCTCGTAAACTGGTCCGGCGCGACCAGCCAGTTCACCAGCGTGGCTGCGTCGCGCAAAAAAGCCTCTTCCGTGTCACCCGGCACAAACTCGAGCAGGGCGAACCGCTCCCCCGGCAGCGTTCGCAGCATCTGCCAAAACTCCGCCCAGCGGGCCGCGCCGTCCGCCAGCGGATGCCGCTCGGCCGAAGTAGGCCACCAGTGAAAGACGTGGATGTTGTCCAGACGCGGAGCCACTGCCCGCAAGCCCTCGACGCACTCCGCCGTGGCCTCGCCGTTGTGCGGCTGCCAGCCGGTGTGCAGATTGGGATGGTCTACCTCAACGAGTAGCTGGCTAGCCGAGTCATTCGTATCCGTAAGCGTGCCGCCGTGGAATTCGGTCGCCACGCGCACGCCGACCTGCCCGGCCAGCTCCGCGATGCGCCGCAGGTCCTCGATAACCGCCCAGCGCCCGGCCTCGTCGATATCGGCCGAGCCCTTGATTCCCGGCCAGACCCGGATGCTCGGCGCGCCGAGTTCGAGCGCCGAGTCGAGCACCCGCCGAAAAGGCAGGCCGTTGGTTTCGCTCCAGCCCGCCCGGTAGTAGCTGCCATAGGCCGCTACCTGCAGGCCGGACTCCGCCGTCATCGCCCGGACCTCGCGGGCCCGCTCGATGTCGCCGTGCGGCACATGGATATCGCCGCCCCATTCGATGCCGCGCAGGCCGGCCTTGCGCACCAGGGCCACGATCTCGGCAGGCGAGAGTTTGCGGAAGGTGATCGAGACAAGCCCGGGGTGAATCATGTCGCGATAAAAACGCCACCCGCGCGGTGCGACAAGCCCGGGCCGGGCTGATTTCTAGGCGCGCTTGAGGATCCTGGTGATGTCGGACGCGACGCCAGGTTCGGCACCGAGGGTGCCGTGCAGGTTCTGGATATAGGCGGGGTCCTTCGCGGCGGCGCGGGCCCGGGACACCACGCGACCGAGACGGCCCTCGATGTCGAGTTGCACGGAGACATCGGCGTAAGTCGTGCGCTTGAGGAATTTTTCCAGATAACGCGCCTGGGCATCCAGGGTGGCGGCATCAATCTGCCGCTTGGCCTCGAGCCGCGCGGCATACCAGTCGCTCTTCAACATCTCGGTTCGATCGAACAGGCGGCGCACCTCGGGCGAGGCGAGATCGTGGCCGTTCCAAGTGCCGTCGCGCATGATGCTGAGCAGAGCCTGGAGTGGCGGACAGGCGTCGGCGATCGAGCCATCGGCGAAGTAGTTTTCGGCGGCGGCCTTCATGGCTCCGACGATATTGTCCATGCCGTCGGCAAAGATCGCGGGGTCGGCGAGTTCGGGCTTGAGGTGCTCCTCCTCAAAAACGGTCGAGGGATTGCTCATCACGCGGCCCAGGAAGGTCTGGGCGAAACGCGCGGTGATGCGGTAGCCGAGGCGCGAGGCGAGCACGGTTTGGCCATCATGAACGAAGTCCTCGCACTTTTCGAGATACCCATGATCGATGAGGTAGCGCGGCGTGCGTTCCTCGGCGCTCATGCGACACCAAAGCTCGGGCACGAGCAGGGAGACGTCGTGGTCGACGCGCAATTTGGGGCCGACCCAGCCGGCCGCAGTGGAAAAGGCGGGCAGGCCGGTGAGCAGGAACGATACGAGCGCAGCATTCAGATCGTAGATCGGCGGGAGCGCATTGAAGGGGCCCTTGGTGAGCGCGCCCTCGGACCCGGCGCCGGTGGTCGAGGGAGATTTTCCGGTCAGGCTGGCAATGAGGTCCATGAAGGCCTCGGGCAGTTCCTGATAATGGATGGGACTGAAGACGCAGAGGGCGCGCACGCCTTTCTCGGGCGGATTCTGGCGCCGGCCCATAAGGATGGCGCCCACCGGGAAGGTGACAGGGGCGTCGGCCGGTATCCGGCGATAGAGGCGGGCTCCGATGAAGGCGAGGGCAGTGGCGCGGGGATCGAGCAGATCGGGGCGAACCTGGAGATAGCGCGGATTCTTGGTTGGCTTGCCGTCCACGATGCGGGGGTGCGAGGGCAGGACGATGTATTCGGATTCCGGCGATGCCACGAAGTCGCGCACGAGTTGCTTCACCGGCTCGGTGTAGGCGTCGAAGCCGAGGGTGTCCTCCAGCAGCTCGGCGGCGGCGGCCCGGGAGAGAGGCTCGTAATTGGAGAAGAAGGAGTTTCCGCCGGCGAAGTCCTTCTCGGCATGCTTGTCGTAACCGCGGACGACGGCGTCGTCGGGGCGCTGGAAGAGCCGGGTCTCGCAGTTGCGGACGATCTTCACAGAGGCGTCCGGCAGGGTCGCGACAGGCAGGCCGCGCACGGTGGAGGCAAGTGCGACGACGGAGGCAGTGATGTCGTCCTCGGCCTGTATTTTCACGGCAGGGAGGAAGTCGCTGCGCAGGGAAAACGTGCGCCAGCCGCCATCGGGCGCGTAGCCGACGCGCAGGAACTGGGTGGTGGCGCGAGCCCCATGGTATTTGAGTTCGTTCCCCGGGCGGCCATTGATGCTATCAACCGAGAAGTGGCGGCGCCAGTCATCACCATTCCAGGGCTTGTGGACGCGTTTGACGAGTAGCACGAGGTCGCGGATGTAGCGGGGAATGGAGCCGAGCCAGGCGTTGTAAGTGTCGGTGTAATCCGGGCTGCGGGAAAGCAGCTTCACCACGGAACCAAGTGAGCGCTGGGCCGAAAGGATGGGGCGGCCATTCGGTTTATTGAGAGCGGGGTCACGGTAGCGGTCAGAGTAGTCGCGCTTGAGGATGGCCTCGACGAGATCGAGATCACGGGCGGCATCGGAGATAAACACCGGGCCGGAGAAGGTCGCATCGGCGATGGACTTGGAGATCTCGGATTTGCCTCCTCCCGAGACGGTGCAGGGCTTGTGGCAGAGCAGCCCCTCGGCGGTGGTGCCGCGGAGACGCCAGCGGGAGGCGGGATCGGGGCGCACCATCTCGACTTTGTAGCCGGAGGGCAGGACGTAGGTGATGCCGGGCAAAAGCTTCAGGGTGTGGGTGGGGGTTCCCGCCGGTCCCCAGGTGATGCGCTGGTCTCGCAGGTCGAAGCGTGCGTCCGCCGGGACGTAATGGATGTTAGCGTATTCGCGATCGCGGGCCCAGCCGCCTGGTTGCGGGTCGGCACGTTCACCGAGGTAGGCGAGGGCGTCCGCGAAGGCGTGGTCGACCACGGGCATGAAAGCGGAGAGCTGGAAATCCTCACCCAGATCGTAACTCGGGAACGCGAGAGCGCCGCCGGCGTGTTCCTCCTCGGCCAGACCAAGCAGGTTGGCGGCGAAGGAAATCTGGGTTTTAACCTCTTTTTTGCAGTAGCCGAAGTAGTTGTCGGAAATGATGGTCACGACCACGCCCGAGGCGTCGCGGCAGGTGATTTTAAAAGCGACGCCGTCGTTGTAGGGCTCGTTCTCGGCTTGCCAACACATGCCGTCGCGACGCTGGCGTTCGGTGGCGTTAGCGTGGGCCGGGAGCCCGAGTTCCTTCTTGGTGAGACCATTCAGGTGGGGCGCCAGGATGATACAGCCGGTGTGGCCGGTCCAAGACTCGGGATCGAGGGCGGCATCATGGGCCGGGAGGGCGGGGTCGCCGGCGTTGCCGAAGATATTTTCAACAAAATCGAGATTCGCCACCAGCGCTCCCGGGATGAGGAAACGCGTCTCCATGCGGCGGGCCGGGGTGAAACCTGGCACCTCGGGCACGACGATCGGGCGAAGATACAGCGAAACGAAGGTGCGGGCCGGTTCGGGCTCGCGGGCGGTGAAGGGCAGGGCCAGCAGCTCGGCGGGTGGATGCAGGGCGCGGGCGAGCAGGGCAGCGAAGACGGACACGGGCACGGCCTTCTTGTCGTCCGGGATGGGCAGCCCGCCCTCGGCGACATGGAAGATACCCTGAGTGGTGCGGCGATCGGACTTAGGGTTATGGAGGATGCCGTTGTGCAGCCGGGTGGAGGTGAGGATCGAGCTCTTATGCTCGTGGGCAGCGGGCGGCAGAGAGAGGGCGCGGGCCAGGCCGGGACGGTCAAGAACCAGAGTGGCAGACGGGAGGTGCGGCACGTGACCGTGCCCCTCGAGGCTGGCGTTGAGGAAATTCTGAATCCGCTGATCGACGGGGCAAAGGTGCTTGGAGAGGATGCGGTCCTTTTCGCGACCGAGCGCGACGAGATGATCGACCAGCCGGGCAAAGGAGGCGGGATCGCCCGAATCATCGGTATGCGGCAACACTACCGGAGGCTGGCCGAGTTCGCGCAGCTTTAGATTCAAATAAGCTAGGAGCCGGGGATCCCGGGCATCCGGCAGAGCGGGTAAAAGGGCGGCGGCGGCGTGGGCTTCGGCGTGCATAGGAGAGGGAGCTAGGGCGCAAATGGGATCAGGTTAGCGGTGCGCGGGCAGAGAAAAGCTAGGGTCATGCCGAGCAGGCCCGCAAGCCACAGGGCCAAGGCGATGATAAAAACAACCCGAACGCGCCTGGCGCGTCCTGCCGGCATGGTTCACACCTTCTCAATGTGGCTCGGCCGAGTAACGCGAAGGTTTAAAACCTCTCGCGCGCAAGGCCGCGGCCACGTCCGCGAGCTTGAGTTTCATACCGGGCTTAATATTGTTTTTGGCAAACCAACCCTGCGGCGTTTCGAGGGCCAAAGTGTAGTCGCGGCCAATAGATTTCACCGGCGTTTCATCGAAGGGATACATCGGATAGACTTCGCCAAGGCTTCCATCCTCCTTGAAAAAACCAATATCCAGCGGAGTAGGCGTGCCGCGCATCCAGAAACTCATTTCCTGCGGAGCGGGATAAACAAAGACCATGCCGTCATCAGACCCAAGATCGCGGCGTCCCATCAAGCCGCGCTGCTGTTCGTCAAGGGTAACCACCAACTGCACGCGCAGGGTTTTTTCACCCACGGTGAGCGGAAACCAGGCATCGGGGCCGCGCACCTCGGACCCCGTGGCGATTTTGGCCGTGCCCGTGGTGGGCTCTGCCGCCTTTACCCAGCCGACCAACCACAAACCCGCAAGCAAGAGGAGGCACTTGGCCCAAAGAGAGGTCATGCCATCGTGGTAGCCGACCTGATGCTCCACACAATCTCCTTTCGCGCTAAAAACACCCGTCGAACGCGTGCAGCGATGCCGTAGGTTTCGGATTTCACTTCCATGGGCCAAGGGTCACTTTAGACGCATTCTGTATCCCTGCATGACCGCCCCCGCCGAGCCTGCCCTGCTGTTTTACGCCGACACCCACGCCAGTCGCGACCTGCTGCACTTCGGTCGCTTTGAGTGCCACGACCCTTTTCTCGCCTTCGCCCACCAAGGCCGGAAGATCGCCGTGCTCAACGCATTAGAATACGGCCGCGGCCTGAAAGAAGCCTCCTTCGACGAAATCCTCCGCCTCGAGCCCTTGCTTGCAGCGGCCAGTTTCGTGCCGCCTGACACCCGCCCCGGTCCAGCCGACGTGATGGCCCTGCTGGCTGCACGCCGGGGCATGGCAGCGTTCGTAGTTTCGGAGGATTTCCCGGCCGGGCTGCTGGAGCGCCTTCGTGCTCGCGGCCTGAAAACCACCGTGGCCACTGGCCCCGTGCTCCCGGAGCGGGAGATTAAAACCGCCCGTGAAGCCGCCGCCATCCGCGCGGGCAATCGAGTGGCCGAGGCGGGTTTTTCCGCCGCCGAGGCCCTTCTGCGCCGCGCCAGAATCTCCGGCCGCCGCCTACTCGTCGGAGGCAAGCCGCTCACCAGCGAACGCGTCCGCCTCGCCATTGAGATCGCTTGCCTCGAAGCTGGCGGACTCGCGATCGACACCATCGTGGCAGGCGGAGATCAGGCCTGCGACCCGCATTGCCGCGGCACTGGCCCACTGCGTCCGCACGAGTTGATCATCATCGACATCTTCCCGCGCCACACCGCCAGCGGCTACCATGGCGACATGACCCGAACCTACCTAAAAGGGCGCGGCACCCCCGCGCAACGCGCCCTCGTCGAAGCCGTTGCCGCCGCCCAGAAAGCCGCCCGCAGGGTGCTCAAGGGAGGGGCCATCTCCTCCGCCGTGCACGCGGAATGCGTAAAGGTGTTTGCCAAGCGAGGCTATGAGACCCGGACGACCCCGACTGGCTCGGAAGGCTTTTTCCACGGCACCGGCCACGGTCTAGGCCTGGCGGTCCATGAGGCACCGCGAGTTTCCGCTCCGGTGCACACCGCGCTGAAGACTGGTGCCGTAGTAACTGTAGAGCCCGGCCTGTATTATCCCGGCTTGGGCGGTTGCCGCATTGAAGACGTAGCTTGGTTGACCGAAACCGGCCACCGCTTACTCTCTAAATATCCCTACAAGTGGGAAGTTGGCTGAGTCTGGGCCAGTCACTTGAGCAATCCAATTGGCCCGAACCGGGATCGTTCCGTTAACCGGCTCGAGGCGAGGCGCTAAGGGCGCACCAGGATTATAAACGCGGGTCCCGCTTTAATCGGGAGTATTGTCGCACACGTTTTCTTAGCCGTTCAGCCGGGTGGTCTCGCACCAGACTACAGGTCGGGCGATTGCATAAGCCGCCCCGCGATAATCCCGACTTTCAGGTTTAAGAGCATAAAAAAGCCCCGACCTAAGGTCGGGGCTTTAGTTTTTACTGGCAAGCTTCGCACTCGCCGCCGTTACGCATCGCTTCGATGCTACAGGCGGTTTTTTCAGCCGCTGTATAAGTCTTCTTGGGCGGTTCTGCGCCAGGAACCGGTGCTGCGGTGGCACCACCTGCGATACCACGAACCTCCTTTTTATTATTGACGCTGGCCTTTTCGATACCGGAGGCACCGAGGCAGCGAAGATAATAGGTGGTCTTCAAACCGGCGCGCCAAGCATGACGATACATGTGGCTCATCGTCTTCATATCAGCGGTCGGCAGCCAAAGGTTGACCGACTGGGACTGGTCGATCCACTTCTGGCGACGGGCAGCCGCGTCCACGACCCACTTGTGATCAATGGCAAAGGCAGTAAGATATCGGACCTTAAGCTCTTCGGGGACCCGGTCTATGTCCTTCAGCTCACCGTCGAAATACTTGAGATCATCAATCATCTGCTGATCCCAGAGGCCACGGTTCTTTAAATCTTTCACAAGGAATGGATTGAGAACCGTGAATTCTCCAGAGAGATTTGATTTCACATATAAATTTTTATACAGAGGCTCGATACAAGCGCTGGTTGCAGTTATGTTTGAAATGGTCGCGGTGGGGGCGATAGCGAGGACATTGCTATTACGCATACCCTGACGGGCGATTTTACCGCGCACAGAAGTCCAGTCCATTTTGCCGCCGCGAGCAACCTCGATGGGAGCGCCGCGCTCCTGCTCATGGATATCAATAGTATCTTGAGGAAGGAGGCCTCGCGACCACTTGGAACCTTGGTAGGAGGAGTAAGTGCCGCGTTCACCGGCCAGATCGGAGGAGGCCTCATAGGCATAATAGGCTATGGCCTCCATGGCCTCGTCATTAAATTCAACAGCGCCCTGGGAGGCGAAGGGAATCCCCTTCATATATAAAGCATGGGCAAGCCCCATTACCCCCAGGCCGATGGGGCGATGGCGTAAGTTGGAACGTTTAGCCGCCTCAGTGGGGTAGAAATTGATGTCAATTACGTTATCGAGAGCTCGGACTGCAACGCTGATGGTGTCACGTAGTTTATCGTGGTCGAGCGAGCCATCGGGCTTTAAATGCGTTTCGAGGATAACGGAGCCAAGATTACAAACGGCCGTCTCGTCATTCGAGGTATTGAGGGTGATCTCGGTGCAGAGATTACTGCTGTGAATGACACCGCAGTGATCTTGAGGGGAGCGAAGATTGCAGGCGTCCTTGAAGGTGATCCAAGGATGGCCGGTCTCAAATAACATGGACAGCATCTTTTTCCACAACTCCAAGGCTTCAATTCGTTGCCCGTAAATCTTGCCCTGTTCGGCTAGTTGCTCGTAGCGCACATAAGCGTCCTCGAACTTTTTCCCGTAAAGTTCGTGAAGATCGGCGACTTCGTTAGCGCGAAAGAGTGTCCAGTGCTGGCGGTTTTCCATACGTTTCATGAACAAATCGGGAATCCAATTTGCCGTGTTCATGTCATGGGTGCGCCGGCGGTCGTCGCCAGTGTTTTTACGAAGCTCGAGGAACTCAAAAATATCGTTGTGCCAGGACTCGAGGTAGGCACAGCCAGAGCCTTTTCGTTTACCGCCCTGATTAACCGCAACAAGTTGATCGTTGTGCAGTTTAAGGAAGGGGATCACGCCTTGGGATTCGCCATTGGTGCCGCCAATGTAGGCGCCGGTGCCGCGCACAGCAGTCCAGGATCCGCCCAAGCCGCCGGCCCACTTGGAAAGTTGGGCATTTTCGGCAATGCCTCGATACATGATGCCCTCAAGACTGTCATCGACGTAATATAAATAGCAGGACGATAACTGGGAGTGCAAGGTGCCGGAATTAAAGAGGGTCGGAGTGCTACTGCAGAAACGACGGCTCTTGTATAAACGGTAAAGGGCGACAGCGCGGTTTACGCGTTCGTTCTTTTCATCAAGGAAGAGCCCCATTGCCACACGCATCCAAAAGAATTGGGGGGTTTCGAGCCGGCGTGCGGGCTTGACGGTCTTGTCGATGATCAAATAACGATCATACAGAGTCTGAACCCCAAGGAAATCAAATTCAAGGTCCGAGGTGGGATCGAGCTCAGCGGCGAGGGCGTCGAGATTATATTCGGCAAGTCGAGGAGTATAGCGCTTAATTGCGATACCGTGAGCAATAGTCTTTTTGAAGGCCTCAATATGGAAAGACTTAAGCTTGGTGATTCCATCGCGAACAATATCCCAGCCTAAAACTTCTTCGTAAATGTAGGAGAGCTGGATACGGCCAGCGAATTTGGCAAAATCAGCATCTTTCTCAATCAGTGTCTTGGAATTGAGTATGATAGTCTGATCGAGATCTTTTTGGGTAATTTGATCAAAAATTGAGCGGGTAAGCTCCGTCTCAATTTGCTCGGTAGTCAAACAGAGCTCTAGACCAATGGAGGCAAACTCTATACGCAGACGGAGATCTTCGCGATCCCAAAGCGTGGTGGTGCCGTCAGCCTTTTTGACTACAATCATAGTGGGCTGTGAAGCAGGAGGCGTTTTACTATCTGCCATATCGTCGGCGATGCGGGCCTCGTTACGGGCCGAACGATAAAGGATATAGGCTTCAGCCACTTTGTAGTGACCAGCTTTCATAAGTTCCTCCTGAACGATATCCTGGACTTCCTCAATATGGACGAAGGCTTGCTTGGAGGACAGGACCCGAGTTGAAACGGCATCTGTGATGGATGCGGCAGGCCGACTATCGCGTTGCAAGGACAGAAAGGCTTTTGCTACCGCGAGTTCAATTTTTTGAGGAATATAAGGAACCACTTGTTTATTTCGGCGGATAACCCGGATTGTGGTAACTGAGGCCGAAACACTGAGTTTGCGACCCCGGTTTAAGAGCAGGGTTTTGGCTACATCATAGGCCTTGGCTTCGACCAGTATGCGCTCTAGTGTTTGATAAAGATCATTCAGCGAAAGCTTTAAAGGAGACGTGCGCTGAGACTCGACCAAGAGGGTGGCGGCGACCTCCTTTAAAATGCGCCCTACAAAAGCGCGTGATTCCGAAGTGTAGACGTTGCCATCTTCGCCACGGGCCAAATGCACATTGACGAGAGCCTGGCCCAAGGTTTCGGCGATTTCTCCAAGATCAAAGCGGGCTTCTCCATGGGGGGCGAGGAGAAGGATTTCAGGCAGAAGCGGGGTATCGGCGAGAATGCAATCACGCCAAGCATAGGCGGGCTTCTGGTCGCGGGGAGTCTGAGTTGCTTTTTTAAGAGCGAGATCGTGCTGAAGGACGGGATTCACGGGCGGAAAGGGAGGGAGCTATAAAGATTGGACAAATGAGATCCAGACGAGTGGAATTTTTAAATGAAAGCGGCCCAGTCGAAACAGGGCCGCGCAAGTGGCAGGATGCAGCAGAGACTGCAGCCGGACGATACGGGGTAAGGGGTGGGGTAGGTATATAATATAAAACAGAAAATCAGAGGTCGTCATCTTTTACACCGTCATTTAGTGCGGAAGATTTTTGATATTCAGTCACACGACCCTCGAAGAAATTTTGCTCCTTTTTAATGTCCATCATCTCAGCCAGCCAAGGAAGCGGATTTTTAATGCCAGGGGAAAGGGGTTCGAGGCCGCAACCTTCAAGGCGACGGTCTGCAATATAATCAATATAGTTAACAAACTCCTCCACTGCTAGGCCAACCGCGTTGACTGGCAGACAGTCACGGATGAATTCCTTTTCCAAGGTAACCGCCTCACGCATAGTCTCTCGTAACTCATCCTTAAATTCGGGAGTCCAAATTTCGTGGTTTTCCTCCACGAGGTCCATAAACAAATTGCGGAACACTTCAATGTGGTTACTCTCGTCGCGAAGGGTATAGCGGAACATTTCGCCAATGCCGCGGAATTTATTTTGGCGATAGAGCGAAAGAACCATGCCGAAGAGTCCGTAGAATTGCGTTCCTTCCATACACTGACCGAATACAAATATATTCTTTGCCAGTAGTTTTTTATTTTCGGGGAGGGTCAAATCGAGATCCCGGCGTAAGTCACGCGAGACTTTGGTCACGAAGGAATTTTTCCGGACGATGGTCGGGACATCCTCGAACATCGCCTCGCACTCATGAGGGTTAATACCCAATGAGCTAATCATGTAGAGTAGCGAATCTGCGTGAATGTTTTCTTCGTGGGCGTGACGACCTAGGACAAGTTTCAACTCGGGTGCGGTTACAAGCTCACGGACAACATGTTGAATGTTATCACCAACAATGCCCTCGGCGGCCGAAAAGTAGCCAATACCCATGCGAATGATCCATCGTTCGGCATCGGATACGAGTGTGGTGTCGCGCCACTGCTCGATATCCTTGCCCATGGGGATGTCCTCGGGCTCCCAGTGGTTGGCTTTCATCTTACGATAAAGGTCATAAGCCCACGTATACTTAAGAGGTAACAGGTTAAAACACATGGTCTGATGACCATTGATGACCTTTTTGCCATTAAAGGCGGCCTCGGCTTTATTTTGATCGAGGGTGAAGGTCTTGGCGCCTACGGTGAAGGATTTTTGCATTTTTACTAAATTTTATAAAATAGACTGATTGGAGGAGATTTTTTGGGGTAAATCTTAAGCGTATTTTGTTAAAACAGCACAGGTTTGGTCACAAAGCGGTTAACTTGAGGAAACGAAATGAAGAAAACAAAAATGCTTAGGCAATGACTAGTTATCGCAAGTTACCGACAAGTCATTCACCACTAGGGGTTGTGGCGGACGGCAAATTGAGCTACAACCCATGGGCATCAAGAGACCTTCGTCAAATCATTTTGGGAAATCTCACCTAAAAAAATATTCTTAAAGCTTGCCTTAAAATCGCAATAATCGACCTCCCTTTATTTGATTTTTTCGAATTCCCTAAGAATCATTAACTTCGCCTCATAATAGGTTTCGTGTTGGTTAATTAAAGTGAGGTGCCGCCCGTCCGTGTGACAGGTTGAACGGTGTTTCTTGTCCGGGTTTGGGTTCTTTGGCGGGAAGTGATGAAGGAGTGCAGCGGAGCGAGTTTGGCTCGCATCCCGCCTGCCCGGTCCGACGCTAGGTGGCCTTTTTAGTTTTATGATGATCGTGGTAGATTTCGTTTGGGGGTAGCGTTGCCGTAGGCGGAGTGCGGACGGGTGTCGTTGTAGAAGAGGGGGTTAGATCCAAATTACTTTAGAGCGTCCGCATTTAATTCTTAGCGCTTTAACCTAAATTCCGCAGTTGAGGTGAGCTTTCGGTGAGTGGAGGGGTGGAATCGGGTGGTTTTATGTCGGGACGGGAAAGGCGGTTTTCAACTGAGGCGGAGTTGTTCGTATCCAGTGGTGAAAGCGCAGGTAGCCGTCGCGCAATTGCTCGGCCCAACCGCCGCGGAAGGAGACACAACGAGCTCGTGTTTTTGTCCCATAGCTCGCCGCTTTTTTCCGAGGGCACTAGGCCCTGGAACTGGCGGGAAAACACCACGCGGCGCTCCTGTTGCCAGCGATGCAGGGCGAGGCGACCTTCGGCCACTTGCCAGACCCCGAGCACGTTGGGCCCCTGCCACGCTTCGGCGGGCACCCGGTGCAGGGCGGCGCGGACTCCCGAGCTGAACTTGAGTTTGAACAGGAACTTCGGACGCGAAGCACCTTGCTCGTGCCAACTCATGGCCGCGTCGTGGCCCAGGCCGAGGTCGCCGCGATTGAGCTAGAA
>CAMCZZ010000022.1 GCA_945888375.1 Akkermansia muciniphila
GTTCATGCGCTTGTCTCCGTTTCAGGTTGTTTTGGGTTTATCTCTCAGCCTTGCGGATAGGCCCCGTCTCTCGGGGCAACCCGCGTCTAGTGGGACAAGCGCTCCCTTTTCCCGTGCCACTCATCCGCAGCTATAATGTCTAGGCAGAATAACAAAACCAATTTAATCATATGGCCAAAATACCTACCAAAGTCGAAAATCGAATCAAAGACGCCCTCAAGCGCTACAAACCAGTAATCGAGCAGGCCAAGGCCCGCGATATTGGCGAAGCCGATACGTCAACCCTCGTAAAGGATATTTTAGCCGATCTATTCGGCTACGATAAATATACGGAGATTACCGCAGAATATCAGATCAAAGGCACCTATTGCGATTTAGCTATAAAGATGGAAGGGAAATTAGTGCTTCTCATCGAAGTTAAGGCAATTGGTTTAGAATTAAAGGAAGCATACGTTAAGCAAGCGGTAGATTATGCGGCTAATCAAGGAATCGAATGGGTCGTTCTTACGAACGCCGCCACATGGCAGGTATACAAAATTGGCTTTGGTAAGCCAATAACCAATGATTTGCTCATCACACTGAATTTCCTAACACTCGATCCAAAGAGCGAATCCGACATAGAAGCTTTATATTTGCTTAGTCGTGAAGCGCAAGGAAAGTCATTGCTTGATGAGTATCACGAGCAGAAGCAAGCCCTCAGCAAGTATTGTATTGGTGCTATTCTATTGACTGAACCGATTTTGTCTGTTGTGCGTCGTGAGCTAAAGCGTCTTTCACCAGATGTAAAGATAGAGCTCGAAGAGATTCATTCCGTTATTTCGCAGGAAGTAATTAAAAGGGACGTGATTGAAGGAGAGAAAGCTATAGAAGCAGCAAAGAAGTTGTCACGAGCCGCCAATCGTGCGTTGAGGGCGAAATCAGAAAAGACATCGGTCGATAATACAGCATCGACCGATTCAGTCAGCCCTCCCGAGGCACAATCAGAATAAAAAATGAGCCCAACAAGGCAGTAGAGCCAACGACCATACATGTCAAGAATCCTGCTGTCGCAGGCTTCGCGCCATGTATAGTCGCGGCTCAGTTTTGACTTTAGTCAGAAACAATCAAACCTTGGCGTCGTGATGTTTAAACGTCATGACGTCTGTCATGAAACGAGCCACTGTATATCTAGACGAGGACCTCCACAAAGCCCTAAAGCTTAAGGAAATCGAATCGGAATCAAGTCTGTCCGACATCGTAAATCAGGCAGTTCGGTATACCCTTGGGGAAGATCTTGATGATCTACTCGACATTGAAACGAGGAAGAAAGAAGGGACGATGCCTTACGAAACATTTCTAAAGGAACTCAAGAGCCTTGGCCAAATATGAATTGGTGGTTCGGCCATCGGTTAGTAAGGCCACAAAAGATATTCCATCCAATGATCTGAAGGAAATTCTTCAGAAAATGAAGGCCCTTTGCGATGATCCACGCCCACCCGGAAGCGTTAAGCTGTCGGGCATGGAATACTACCGAATTCGACCAGGTGACTACAGGATCATTTACGAGCTTGAGGACAGTCGTTTAATAGTAGTTGTGGTTAAGATCGGACATTGAAGAAATATATACAGATAAAAAATTGCCAAACAAGGCGCTGCATCCAACGACTATACTTGTCACGGATACCTGCCACCACAGCACACGCGTAGTTTTGCAACCTGATCGAGGAGACCGCCACCAGCCTCAAGCGGAACAGATCCTACCTGGGTTTTTTTACCCTACGGATGCCGAAACCGTATCAATCGCGGCATCCGTGGGCCAAACGTAACCGTTAGGATTTGTGCAAACGACGGCGACGGGTGGTGGCGGTAGCGAGGCCGGCGAGACCGAGCATGGCGGCAAAAGTGGATGGCTCGGGGATGGCACTGGTGCGGACGTTGTCGATGAAGAGAGAGATCCGCGAATCATTGGGCAGGCTGTTGGGGCTGTTGACCTGCAGATACAGCTTTTGCCACGAATCAAGAAGCAGACGGTCTCTCATGGCCACGGTAACCGGCATGGTTAAGGTATGGGTCGCGCCAAATGAAGTGAGCGCGACGGTGACCGGGCTTACGGAGACCGTTCCTAGCGAACTGTTAACAGGACCGCCATCGCCACTGTTATAACTTAAGGTTACGGAATGAGCACTCGCCGAACCGATGCTTCCTGCGTAGGCCGGAATGGTAAAATCTAGCGAAAGTTGTGTGGCCGATGTGAAAGCGGCGGCACGGAGATCCGTTTGCATGCCACCCCAACCAGAGACCCCAATCCAGGCGGCGGCTACGTCAGTGCTGCCATTGGCGTTTTGGGAACGGATTTGAAAATCCCAGCCCTTGGTGCCGTGGGTGACAAAGGCAGAGGTAGTCGCCATGTTGCTGCCGTTTTCGGCTTCCCAATGGCCTCTCTCTCTACCTTGGACTTCACCTTCAAAACTGTCGATTAACACGTCGGCTTGGACAAGAGTCGCGGACAGCGCCAAAATGGCGGTCCCGACGAGTGTGGGTATTATTTTTTTCATACTATATTAGGGCAGCTGTTATTCTGAGGGGAAAGAGAACGCGATACAGACTACCTGTATCAAAGCGCATAAGTCGGGTCGCAGCGGGGTCGCAGCGATGCCGGACAAACCAAAGGGACCGGGGGAGATGGGGTGGGCTCCAGCTAGGGGGGGTAATAACCAAACAGGATGGGGATCGGTGAGGTTAAGAAGCCCCATTTTACCCGACGAGTCACGGTTCCGATACGGTGTATTTTATCCCCTGCTAATGAGGGGTGTGGGTATCACCCAAATGGATTAACAACACACGAACTGCTCACAGTCCGAATCCTGCGCTTACCCGGGGCCCATCGAGGCAAACGGGCGGAGTCTTTCGGTGGGGTCTTCGCTCGAAATGCTCTTCGAGTATTTTTCCCCAGCGGGCGGATCCTCCGCCTACGGCTCCGGGCTGCGCCATCTTTGCTTGGCTACATCGTTCGCTCGGTCCGCACCGCAATGCGCTGGCCATTCCACCCCGCTGCCCCGCTTTTTAGATGCAGGATCCCGGCACAGCGGCGGTAAGGCACTTACAGAACCAACCCGAATCCGGCGGAGTCCCCGGCTTTATAAAAACCTAGTCAAGGAGGCCCAGGCCCTCGTCGAGTCCGAGGTGGAGGTTCATGCACTGGATGGCGGCCCCTGACGCGCCTTTGCCGAGGTTATCCAGACGGGCCATGACCACCGCTTGCTCGGCGTGGCCGAAGACGGCCAGGTCGCAACGATTGGTGCCGTTGTTGGCCTGCACATCGAAAAAGCCGCCATCGAGCACGCCCTCGTCGCCAAAGGGCAGCACGCGCACGAAGCGCTCGCGGGCATAAGTCTCTGTCAGCGCGTGGTGTAAGGCTTGCGGGGTCGGCCCGGCCGGCAGGGCGTGGAGCGGGAGCGGGACCGTGACTGCCAAGCCTTGGTAAAACGCCCCGACGATGGGGTTGAAAATCGGCGGCCGCTTGAGCCCGGTATGCACGCGCATCTCGGGCAAGTGCTTGTGCATGAGCGCGAGAGCGTAGGGGCGCGGACTGCGAAGGGTGGCGGGCGGGTTTTGCTCGTAGTCCGCGATCATCTTTTTGCCGCCGCCGCTGTAGCCGGTCAGGGAAAAGCAACTGAGCGGGAAATCCGACGGCAACAAGCCCCGCTGGACCAGCGGGCGCACGGCGAGGGCAAAGGCCGTGGCATGGCAGCCGGGGTTGGCGATCCGCTTGCTAGTGCGTAGCGCATCGCGGTAGTCCCCTCCGAGCTCCGGCACCCCATAAACCCAGCCATCCGCCACGCGGTGGGCGGTGGAGGCATCGATGATGCAGGTGCGAGGATTCGTCACCAGCGCAGCGGATTCCTTGGCGGCGCCGTCGGGCAGACAAAGGAAGGCGATATCGGCCGCATTTAGGCAGGCGGCGCGGGCGGCGGTGTCTTTACGCAGAGCCGGCTCGATCTGGATCAGCTCGAGGTCAGAGCGCGCGGCGAGACGCTCGAAAATCTGGAGGCCGGTGGTGCCCTCCTGGCCGTCAACAAAAACCTGGGTTTTCATAGCGTTAAGCGATGACCACAGTCCGCCTACTCCGCCTCCGGCACAAGGCCGAAACCACCGCATCTTTCGACACCTGAAATGTTTTAGACTCGGATACCGCGGTTAAACCTGCGCCCGGGCCAGACTCAGCCGCGCGACGACGTCCACCAGCAACCGGTGCTCGGCCGCGTGGACTCTGGCTGCGAGCGTATCGGGCGTATCCTGGTCCTCGATGCGCACCGCCGCCTGGTCAAGGATGCGGCCCGCGTCGATCTCGGGCGTGACCTCATGCACCGTGCAGCCGGTGATCTTCACCCCGTGGCGGAAGGCCTGCCCGATGCCGTCTAGCCCGGGGAAACTGGGGAGCAAACTCGGGTGTAAATTTATGACCCTTCCGGCAAAGGCGTGGAGGAAACCCGGTTTCACCACCCGCATGAAGCCCGCCAACACCACCAGATCCGGCGTGCAGGCCTGCACCGCCGCGATGTAGCGCGCCTCGCCCTCGCCTTCCAGCTTGGTCTTGAAGGGAGCCGCATCCAGATGACGCGCCTCGATGCCAAAGCGGGGACCGAGCGCGAGGATGCCCGCCTCGGCCCGATCCGAGAAGATCGCCACGATCTGCGCGCGACCGAGCCGGCCTTCGTGTTGAGCGATGCAGAGCGCCTCGGCGTTCGAACCGCGACCGGAACCCAGGATGACAACGCGCATAAAAATCGCTCAGGCCTCCTCGTTGGCCGCCGGACTGTTTGCCCCGTCCGACTCCGCGCCACGGGCCGCCTCTGCCCCTGCTGGCGCTTCGGGCTTGGGCCCGCCGCCGACGAGCGCAGCCAGTTGATCCTGAATCGACCGGAAAAACTCCGGGCTCAGCTCCGCCGCCGCCACCTCATGGCGAGTCTTGGCCTTGGCGTGCTCATAGACCAGCCGCGCCCCCGCACCTGTGCCAGTCCGGCCCTTCGGGCGGAGCACCCGTTTGCGCTCCAGCATCATGGCGAGGACCTGGAGCAGACGCTCGTTTTCGACCGTGCGCTCGTTGGCGGGATCCGCCAGGGCCAGAAAAAGACTCTCCGCCGTCAACTTGAGCGCACGCTCGGGATTATCCTGCACCCGCCGCGTCTTGTAGATCTGCGCCCACCGGCAGACCACCGGCCCCGGCGCTACGAAGCCAGCCACCTCCGTCTCCAAAACATCGCAACGCAGGATGCCCTCCCCCGCCGGCTCGGTTTTGCCCGTCCCACGGGCCGCCCGGGGCTCGGCGACGACCGGCGCACGCACCAAAAAACTGACCACGCGCTGGCCATCACTAAAGTCACGCGCGGTGACGAGGCAGCGGGGCGACAAGGTCGACAAAGTTAACTCCATAAAACTGGCTTTCTTATTTACCCTCGCCGCCGGGCGAAGCTAGCACTTTCGCTATCAACCCAGCATGAACGGCCGCATCATCGCCATCGGCGACATCCACGGGTGTCACCTCGAATTCGCCGAACTCCTCGACCGGCTCGCGCTCGCCCCCGAGGACAGGCTGGTCCTGCTCGGGGATTTGATCAACCGCGGCCCCAACAGCGCCGCCGTGATCGACTTGGCCCTGAAGCACAACGCGCTCTGCGTCCTCGGCAACCACGAGGCCCGCTTGCTGCATTACCGCCGCACCAAGGATCGCTCTCTGCTCAAGGACGACGACGAGCAGACCTTCGCCCAGCTCGAGCCGCACCACTGGGCCTATCTGGAAAAACTCCCGCTGACCCACGAGGTGCCCGAGCTGAATACGGTTTTTGTCCACGGCGGTTTTCTGCCCGACGAGCCTTGGCGCCGCCAGCCCGCCGCCGTCGTCACCCGCATCCAGGTGCTTGACGCCGAGGGCCGCCCCCGCAAACGCGCCGAGGCCCCCGACGGCGTGCTCTGGGCCCAGCGCTGGGTCGGCCCCCCCTTCGTAGTTTACGGCCACACCCCGCGCCCCGATATTTTTAAACTCAAGTGGTCGGCCGGGATCGACACCGCCTGCTGCATGGGCGGCTTTCTCACCGCCTACCTCCTGCCCGAACGCCGCTTCGTGCAGGTAAAGGCCCGCCGCCGCTACTACGGCGATAAACGCTAATCCGCATCCCGCTCCACTCATGCCCCGCGCCAAAAAAACCGCTCCCGCTCCCGTCTCGGCCGCCCCCGGCGCCGCCCTGCTCGCCGTCGATCTCCAGTCCACCCTGCTCGCCGCCCTGCCCGCGGCCGCCGCCCGCTCCGTGCGTGCCCGCGCCGCCCTCGCCCTCGCAGCCGCCCGTGCGCTGGGCCTTCCGGTGTTTTTTACCGAGCAAGTGCCCGCCAAACTCGGCCCCACTGCCCCTGCCCTCGCGCGCCTCGCCCCGGATGCGCCAGTCTTCCCCAAAAACACCTTTTCCGCCCTCGCGAGCGAGGCCCTGCCCGCCGCCCTGCGCGCCGAAAAAATCGAGCACCTGCTCCTGATCGGCCTCGAGACCCCCGTCTGCATTTACCAGTCCGCCCTAGGCGCCCTCGCCGAAGGCTTCCAAGTCACGCTCCTCTCCGACGCCATCGCCGCACGCCGGGCCGACGACCACGCCGCCTGCCTCGCCGCCCTCCGCCACGCCGGCGTGACCGTGCTGCCGGTCGAAACCGTCTTCTACGCGCTCCTCCACGACGCCGGCCACCCTTCCTTCAAGGCCTTCACCCAGTTGGTAAAAACCCACGCCTGATCTCCCTTCCGCCTCCTCCCTCTCCGATGTCCGACACCCCTCCCCCCCTGCTCACCGTCCGCGAATTAAAATCGCCCGAGCTCCACGCCGGCGCCCCCTTTTCCGCCGTGGTCGTGGTGAAAAAGTTGCAGGTCAAAACCGCCTCCAACGGCAACCCTTTCCTCTCCCTCGACCTCGGCGACCGCGGCGGCAGCTTCGCCTGCACTCTTTTTGGCGACAGCCCGTTGTTTGATCCGGTCAAGGCCGCCGGTGAAAGCGCCGTGCTCCGCATCGAAGGCCGGGCGGATAGTTTCCAGGGCCGCTTTTCCCCAAAAATCCTCAAATGCGTCACGCTGTCCGAGGAACAACTCGCCGCCGAGCCCGGCTTGGTCGATTCACTCGTAGAGCTGGCCCCCGAGGACGCCGGGGAACTCTGGCACGAGTTTCAGGCCAGCATCGACCTGATCACGCACGACGAACTACGCATGACTGTGCGCGGCGTTTTCGAGGAGGTGGGCGAGACCTTCCGCCGCGCCCCGGCCGCCGTGGCCATGCACCACGCCTACCGCCACGGCCTGCTGGAGCACACCCTGCACATGGCCCGCGCCTGCCGCGCCCTCCTACCCCTCTATCCGCAGGTGGACCCCGACCTCGCCCTCGCCGGCATCCTTCTGCATGACACCGGCAAGACCATCGAATACGAGGGCACCCTCGCCACCCGCCGCAGCCGGCGCGGCATCCTCCAAGGCCACGTCGTCCTCGGCTATCAACTCGCCCGCAAACACGGCATCAAGGCCCGCCTCGACGCCGACCGCCTCGAGCGCCTCGAGCACATCGTGCTGAGCCACCAAGGCGAGCCCGAGTGGGGCGCCGCCGTCTACGCCGCCACCCCCGAGGCGGTGTTTGTCAGCATGATCGATAACCTCGATGCCAAGATGGGCATGGTCCAGCGCGCCCTCCGCCAGGCCGATCCCGCCGCCGAGTTCTCCGAACGCCTGCCCGGCCTGAACTCCGCCCTACTGACCCGCCCCATCGGAGCCTGACCGATCCAAACCCCGTGACTGCTTTTCGTCAAAAACGGGAACTCCCCCCTCTGCTGCGCGGCCCGCGCGGTTTGGTTTTCCCTCTGGTCCTCGGCCTGCTCGCCAGCTTTCTCGCCGCTTTTGATTTCGAGAAACACGATCAGGAAAGTGAGCGCGCCGACCTTTTGCGCCGTCAGGTCACCGCGCACGATAGTCTGCTGAAAAGCCTGCGTGCGGTTGAAAACACCGTGTTCGCGCTTCGCGTGGTCGCGACGCATCACGAGGACTACACTCACGAGGACTTCCTCGGCGCCGCCCGCAGCCTACTTGAGCATACTCCGGGCATCGCGTGCCTGCAATGGGTCGCCAACCTGGACGCAGCCTCCGTCCCCGCCTTTCTCGCCAACGTGCGCACCGCCGTGCGGCCGGATTTTGTGCTAAAGCAGCGCAGCGCCCGCGGCGAAATTGGCCTACTGGATACCTCGCAACTCAGCCCCGAAACCAGCCTGAGCGTGATCACTTATCTCTACCCGATCGAGGGGAACGAGAACGCCTACGGCTACAACGTCACCCAGGACATCGCTGCTCGCGAGAACGCGGAGACACGCCGCACAGGCGCCATCATGGCCACAGGCATCTTTCCCTTGGTGGAAGGCTACCCCGGCATGGTCCTCACCGCCTACACCGCCCGCCCAACCGACTCAGACCCGGAGCAAGGTCCGGGCTACACCCAGGCCGTGCTCCGCCTGGACACCCTGCTCGCCGATTCTCTCGATCCCTCCAGCTGGCAAGGCATGGATTTCGGCCTCTACGACCTGACCGAAGGCAGCCCTGCAGCTCTCTACACCCACCTGCGGAATCAGGCCTCCGCCGAAGCCAACCCCGTTCCCTTTGCGGCGTTCACCGGCCCGAGGACCGTGCTCCGTGACCTTGCCTTCGGCGGACGCCGCTGGGTGACCGCCTACCGGAGTCCAGCCGGCAGCCTATTGCCTTTCACGAGCATCGGCGCCTGGGGCATATTCGTCCTGGGGGCAGCCGCTACCTTCCTGGGAGTCGCCTACCTCTGGCTAATCCTGCGGTGGGATGAAAATATCCGCCAGGAAGTCGCTACCCGCACCTCCGAGCTGAAAGACAGCCGCACCCTGCTCGATCTCATCGTAGACCACAATCCGTGCTCCATCTGGATGAAGGACAGCGAACTCCGCCTGCAGCTCGTCAATCAAACCTTCTGCTCCTACTACGGCCGCTCCAAAGCCGCCCTCCTCGGCCTCACCGACGCAGACCTGCATGCACCGGACACCGCTGCCGAGATGCAGGCGATCGATCGCGAGGTCCTCGCCAGCGGCATTCCCCAGCGCTACGAATTTCCCGCTATCATGGAAGGAAAGCAGCGGTTTTTCCTCACCTCCAAATTCGCCATCCGCTTCAACGACGGCACCGGCCTCTTTCTCGTCGGTATCGCCCAAGAAATCACCGAGCTCCGCGAGGCCGAAACCCGGCGCATTGAAATCGAGCGAAAAATGCTGGAGGCCCAGAAGCTCGAAAGCCTGGGCGTGCTCGCCGGCGGCATCGCCCACGATTTCAACAACATCCTGACCGCCATCCTCGGCCACGCAGGCCTCGCCAGTTCCAACCCGCATACCGACCCCGGGACGCTGAAATCAATCAAGCAAATCGAACTCGCCGCCCGCCGCGCCGGCGAACTTTGCCACCAAATGCTCGCCTACGCCGGCCGCCACCGTTTGAGCACCGGCCCGCTCGATCTCGGCGCCCTGATCGGGGAGACCTTGCCCCTCTTGGAAGTTTCGCTGCCCAAGTCTGCGCGCCTCAGCCTCCAGCTCTCGCCCGACCTGCCCAGCGTGGTCGCCGACCCCACCCAGATTCGTCAAATACTCATGAATCTGCTCCTAAACGCTGCCGAGGCCTTGCCCCCGGCCGGAGGCGACATCAGCGTGAAAACATCGCTCGTTCAAGCAGACACGAAGTTTTTCGCCGCCTGCATCCACCAGCCCCCCCACCCCGCCGGCCCCTATGTTTGCCTCGAAGTCACCGATACCGGTAGCGGCATGTCCCCCGAGACTCTCGCAAAGATTTTTGATCCCTTCTTCACCACCAAATTCACCGGCCGGGGCCTCGGCCTCGCCTCAATGCTCGGGATCATCCGCGGCCACAAAGGCGCCATCCGCGTAGTCAGCCAGCTTGGGGTCGGCACCTCATTTTTTATCTACTTACCCGCCTCCACTACCCTCGCCCCCGCTCCGGCCATGACGGCCCCACTCCCCCTTTCGGCCAAACGCACCATTCTGCTGATCGAGGATGAACCCAGCGTGCGCGAAACCACCCGGCTAATGCTCGAAGCCCTGGACTGCACGGTCCTGACCGCAGATGACGGCCCCGCCGGGGTGGACATTTTTCGTAAAAATCCCGCCCGCCCCACCCTCGTCCTGCTCGACCTCACCATGCCCGGACTCTCCGGCCGCGAGGTTTTCTCGCTGCTCCGCGCTGACCGCTCCGATCTGCCCATCCTCTTGATAAGCGGCTACTCCGAGCTCGACGCCGAGGATATGCTGGCCGAGCCGAAGACTGATTTCCTGGCCAAGCCATTCACGCTTAATGAACTGCGTGAAAAAATAGCCAGTCCTCGCCTGGCCTGAACGCACCCTACTCCTTGGCCCGCCGCGCCGCCACGATCCCCGCCCGGTGACGCTTGCCCGCCACCAGGATGGCCTTCTGGCGCGGACTGCGCTTGCGCTTGAGCTTCCGCTCCTTGGCCACCACCGCCTGGCGCGCCCCCTCCGCCGCCCTCAGCCGCTCCTCCAGCTTTTCGCAAAACCGCTCCCACGCCCGCGCCCGGTTGGCCGCCTGGCTGCGTTCCTCCTGACACCGCACCTCCAGCCCGGTCGGCCCATGCCGCAGCACCACCGTGGAGGCGGTCTTGTTAATCTTCTGCCCGCCCGGCCCCGAGCCCCGGATAAACACTTCCGTGACATCGCCAGGTAGGACGCCGGCTGCATCCAGCCGCTCGCGGATTTGGGATGGTAAATCCATGGTGCGCCAATTTTCGTAAACCAACGCAACCTTCGCCTCTCCCGCGAGTCCCAAATCCCCCTCCACCTCTTTCCTCCTTCGCTCCCATGCTCACCGGTCCCGTTTGGTCTGAAAAAATCCGCGCCGAAGTCGCCAAGGCCGTCATCGGCCAGGACGCCATCATCGAGCGCCTCCTGCTCGCCCTGCTCGCCAACGGCCACGTCCTTCTCGAGGGCATGCCCGGTCTCGCCAAAACCCTCCTCGTCAAATCCCTCGGCACCGCCCTCGGCGTCCAGTGCGAACGCATCCAGTTCACCCCCGATCTGCTGCCGAGCGACGTCGTCGGCACCATGATCTTCTCCCCGAAAGACGCCGCCTTCGCCCCCCACCGCGGCCCCATCTTCGCCAACCTCGTGCTGGCTGATGAAATCAACCGCGCCCCCGCCAAGGTCCAGTCCGCCCTGCTCGAAGCCATGCAGGAACGCCAAGTCACCCTCGGCGGCACCACCCACCCGCTGCCCAGGCCGTTTTTCGTGATGGCCACCCAAAACCCGGTCGAGCAAGAGGGCACCTACCCGCTCCCCGAAGCCCAGACCGACCGCTTCCTATTCAAGCTGCTCGTCGATTACCCGACCCTCGCCGAGGAAACCACCATGATGACCCGCTGGGGCCAGGTGACCAAGTCGCCCGCCCTCCAAGCCGCGTCCAGCGGCGAGGAGTTGCTCCAACTCCGCACCCAGGTCGATGCCGTGCACGTCGCCCCCGCCGTCCAGGCCTACGTGCTCGCCCTCGTCCGCGCCACCCGCGACCTCGCCAAACCCCTGCCCAACGGCAAAGCCCGCCACGTCTCCTACGGCGCCTCCCCCCGCGCCTCCCTCGCCCTCTACCAGTCCGCCAAAGCCCTCGCGTGGCTCCGCGGCGAAGATTTCGTCACCCCCTCCCTCGTCCAGGATCTCGCCGCCGACGTGCTCCGCCACCGCATCGGCCTGACCTACGAGGCCGAGGCCGAAAACCTCACCACCGACACCATCGTCGCCCAGGTCCTCGCCCAGACGCCCATGCCCGCCGGCGCGAAGTAAACCGTGCCCCCGCCGGCTCCCGCCGCCCCCTCCCCTTGCCCCCCGCTGCCTCCACCTCCCCCGCCTCCGTCGCCGCCCCCTTGGCCGCGCTCCGGCGCCTGGAGTGGCGCGTGCGCCACGCCGTCGAGACATCCCTCGGCGGAGGCTACCGCTCCGCCTTCCGCGGCCGCGGGATGGAGTTCGATCAAGTCGTGAAATACGCCTACGGCGACGACGTGCGCGACATCGATTGGAACGTCACCGCCCGCCTCGGTGAACCCTACCGCAAAAAATACGTCGAGGAGCGCGAGGTCACCGTGCTGCTGGTGTTCGAGGATTCGCCCTCGCTCGGCTTCGGCTCCGGCGCCACCACCCGCCGCGAAGCCCTGCTGGAACTCGCCGGCCTCCTCCTGCTCCTCGGATCAGTCAACCGCGACCGCGTCGGCCTCGCCCACCTCCGCCCGGACGGCGCCCGCCTCGTCCCGCCCGTCCACGGCCGCGGCCCCATCCACCACCTCGCCACCCAACTCTTCGCCTCCGAGCCCCCGCCCTTCTCCGCCGCCAACCTTTCTGCGTTTCAGCATTTCAGCCTTTCCGCGTTTTCCGCCCTCGTCCCCCGCCACAGCATCGTCGTCTGGCTTTCCGATCACCCGGCCCGCCCCGTGCCCGAGGGCTGGGCCGCCCTGCAACGCCGTTGCACCCTGCTCGGTCTGCGCATCGACGACCCGTGGGACCGCGCCCTGCCCGAGACCGACGGCCCCCTCGTCGCCTACGACCCCTCCGCCGGGCGTCTCGTCACCCTCGCCGCCGGCCACGCCGAACGCGCCGCCCACGCTCGTTGGCGCGCCGCCCGCGACGCCGCCCTCGCCGCCTGGTTCCCAGACCCTTTTTCCCGCCACGCCGTCGGCACCGACGAGAATCGCCTCGATTCACTCGTGCGCTTTTTCCGCCGCCGCGAGTCCGCCCGCCGATGACCCCGCCCGCCGCCCTCGCCGCCCTGCTGCCCGGCCTCGACCCCGCCAGCCACCGCCTCGACCAGCCCTTGTGGTTGTTCGCCCTGCTCCTGTTGCCGCTCGTCGCCCTCCTCCGCCGCCGACGCCCCGTGGCCGTATTGGTCATCCCCTCCGCCGCCGCCTGGGCCTCCCCTCGCCCGCCCGCCGTGCGCCGCTGGCCGGTCTGGCTGGCCCACCTCGCCTCCACCCTGTTGATCCTCGCCCTCGCCCGCCCCCAGCGGATCGACGACCGCGTGATCGTGCGCGGCGAGGGCTACGATCTCATCCTCGCCCTCGACCTTTCCACCTCCATGTATTCCGAGGACGCGGAGCTCGACGGCCGCCAGGTCAACCGTCTCGAAGCCCTCAAACCCGTCCTGTCCGCCTTCATCGAGCGCCGCCCCGCCGACCGCATCGGCTTCGTCGCCTTTTCCGGCCGCGCCTACACCTTGGCGCCGCTCACCCACGACCACACCTGGCTGGGCCGCCAGATCTCCCGCCTGCGCATCGGCCTGATCGAGGACGGCACCGCCATCGGCGACGCCATCGGGCTCTCCGTGGACCGCTTGCAACGCGCCCGCAAAGACCCCGATGCCCCCCGCGCCGGGGCCTTCGTGATTCTCCTGACCGACGGCGCCAATAACGCCGGTCAGCTCTCTCCCGAACAAAGTTTAGCCGTGGCCAAAGCCGCCGGCATCCCCGTTTACACCGTAAGTGTCGGCACCGGGCAACCCGCCCCCTATCCGCGCTTCGATGAAGCCGGCCGCCGCATCGGCACCAAGATGGCGGCCTTCGCCACCGATGAGCCCCTGCTCCGCGCCATCGCCCGCGAGACCGGCGGCTCTTTCCACCGCGCCGACGATCCCTCCGCCACCCGCGAAGCCTTCGCCGCCATCGATCGCGCCCAGAAAACCACCTTCGACCAGACCAACCATATCATCGCCACCGAGCTCTACGCCTGGCCCGCCTCGTTCGCCGCCGCCCTGCTGTTCCTCGCCGCCCTGCCGCTCCTCCGCCGCCGCTGATCCGCCGTGACCTTCGCCCACCCCACTCTTTTCTGGCTCCTGCTCGCGCCCGCCGCCCTGCTGCTCGCCAGCCTCCAGGCTGCCCGCGCCACCACCACGGCCACCCTTCCGAAAATCACCCGCGCCCGCCTTTCCACGAACTCATTCCAGCTGCTGCGCTCCGCGCCAAACTCCCTCAACCCCCGCCCCGTCCTCCTCGCCTTCACCCTCGCCAGCCTCGTCCTCGCCCTCGCCCGCCCCCAAGGACGCACCCTCGCCACCCCGACCATCACCGAGTCCCGCGATGTCCTCGTGGCCGTGGACGTGTCGCGGTCCATGCTGGCCGACGACCTCCCGCCCAACCGCCTCACCCGCGCCCGCCTGCTGGTGCGCACCCTCGCCGATGAGTTGAAGGGCGAACGCCTCGGCCTGCTGCCCTTTGCCGGCACCGCCTTCCTGCAGTGTCCGCTGTCCGCCGATTACGATATCTTCCGCACCTTCCTCGATGAGCTCGGCCCCGACCTCATCCCCGCCGGCGGCAGCAATTACAACGCCCTGCTCACCGCCGCCGAGGAGGCCTTCGGTCCCGCCACCGGCTCCTCGCCCGAAGCCCCTGCCACCGCCGACCGCTACCTGATCATCTTGAGCGACGGCGAAGCCCAGGACGACACCTGGAAACCCCTCGCCGATAATCTCGCCGCCCGCGGCGTGCGCGTGATCGCGCTCGGCCTCGGCACCGCCGCCGGCGCCATGGTGCCCGACGGCAAGGGCGGCCTCGTGAAGGACACCCGCGGCGCCGCCGTGCTCTCCCGCCTCGATGCCTCCACCCTCCAGGAACTAGCCCGCCTCAGCGACGGCACCTACCGCGACGCCTCCGCCTGGATCGACCTGCCCGCCTTGCTGCAAGAAACCGTATCCCGCGGCCGCACCGCCCGCACCACCACCGAGACCGCCCCCCGCCGCGAGGAGTTGTTCGCCTGGTTCCTCGCCCCCGCTCTCGCCCTGCTCGCCGCCGCCCTGCTGCGCGAGTTCCCCGTCACCCCCCGCCCCCGCACCCTCCGCCCCCCCGCCGCGACGGCCGCCACCCTTGTCCTCGCCCTGCTCGCCCTACCTCACACCCCCACCCCCTCCCGCGCCGCCGAGCCCCCGCTCCCGACCGATCCGCTCGTGGCACTCGTCGGTCAACTCGCCACCGCCCCGGATCTCGCCGCCCCCGACCTCGCCCGCCTCGCCACCCTGACCGCCGACCAAGCCGAAAACGCCACCCCCCAGTCCCCCGCCCCCCCCAAGGGCGCCCTGCAAGACGCCCTCGCCGCCGTGAACCAAGGCGCCGCCCTCGACCCCGCCGCCGCCGATTGGAAATCCCTCCGCTCGCGCCTCGACGCCCTCCTGAACCCGCCCAAGCCCCCGCCGCAAGACTCCCAATCCGACCCGTCCAAGAACCAGGAGCAGTCCGACCAAAACCAGCCCTCCCCGGATAAAAACCAGTCTTCCGGCCAGAAACCAAACGAACCCCAAAAATCCGAGCCAAAGGATTCCTCCGGTTCCCCCGACCCCAAGTCCTCTTCTAGTTCCCAGCCCCAAGACTCCGGCTCCGATTCCTCCTCCAACTCCACCGAGCCCCCGGACCCCAAAGGCAAAGACGCCTCCGCTCCCACCGATTCCCAACCCCTCGGCGACCTCTCCCCCAAAACCGACCCCGCCCCCCCCTCTCCCAGCGCCAGCGAGCCCCCGCCCGCCACCCCCGAGCCCACCCAGCGCGCCGGCGGCGTATCCACCTCCGGTAAACCCGAGGGCGAGTCGTCGAGTGCCGCGACGAGCGCCGATCCCTCCCTCTCCGTGCCCCACCAACGCCTCGACCGCGTGCGCTCCGCCGACGCCCCCGCCCGCCTCTACCAACTCATGCAAGAGGCCGAGACTCCTCCCGACGCCGAGTCCGCCGCCGCCGCCCGTAAACGCGACTGGTAACCCCCGCCCGCCTTCCGCCCGCCATGCTCCGCCCTGTCTTCCTCGTTTTCCTCGGCCTCCTCGCCGCCACCCTGTCCGGCCAGTCCATCCGCTGGGAACCCGCCTCCGGCACGCTCGCCCGCGATCAGGTTTCGCAACTCGCCCTCGTCTTCCAGGACTGCGAACCAAAGGACACCCCTGACCTTCCCCCCACCGACGGCCTCAGCTTCGGCGCCCCCGGCCGCAGCGAGCAGAGCACGTTCAACGTCACCTTCGGCTCCCAAGCCGTGCGCCAGAAAACCGTCACACTCACCTACCCCGTCCGCCCCACCCGCGCCGAGGGCGAGGTCCGCATCCCCGCCTTTACCGTGCAAACCGACGCCGGCCCTCTGTCGGTGCCGCCCGCCGGTTTCACCCTCTCCGCCGCCACCGTCGGGCGCTCCGGGCTGACCCTCGATAAAGTCGCCTCCGCCGGCTTCACCGTCCCGCCCGCGCCGGTCTGGTCCGGCGAGGTCATCCGCCTCACCCACACCCTGGATGTCGACCGCCGCTACGCCACCAACAACATCCTCGCCGGCCCGCTCGATTGGACCGCCACGCCGCTCATCGCCGAGGAGTGGTCCAAACCCGCCGGCTCCGAGGCCACCCGCAACGGCCAGCCCCGCCTGCTCGTCACCCAGCAGACCCGCGCCATCGCGCCCTCCCTCTCCGGCCCCGTCACCCTGCCCGCCGCCACCCAGCTGATCAACCTCCCCACCGGCACCGCCTCGCCCTTCTCCGTGTTTGGCCAGTCCACCTTCGAGCAATACACCCTCACCAGCGCCCCCGCCACCCTGCAGGTCCGCCCGCTGCCCCTGCCCGAACCGGCCGACTACTGCGGCGCCGTCGGCCAGTTCACCCTCACCGGCAAAGTCGTCCCCGAAAAAGCCGCCGTCGGCGAACCCATCACCTGGACCCTCACGCTCGACGGCACCGGCAACTGGCCCGTGCTCGACCGCCTGCCGCCCCGCGAGTTCTCCCGCGAGTTCCGCGTCGTCTCCCCCCGCGCTCAAAAAACCCCGAAAGGCGAAGCCCTCTTCGACGCCACCCTCTCCGAGGACCTCGTGCTCATCCCCCAAAAAGCCGGCCGCTTTTCCCTCGGCCCCTACACCCTCTCCGTCTTCAACCCCTCCACCGGCCAATACCAAACCCTCCGCACCCCGCCCGTCGTGGTCGAGGTCACTGCCCCCGCCGCCGCCCCCGCGCCCGCCCCGCAAACTAGCGCGCCCGCCAACCCCGACGCGGCCGTCTCCTCCGCCCCCGCTGCATCCGCACCCTCTGCCCCCGCCCCGGTGGCCAAGCTCCCCGCCGATCCCCTCCCCCTCGGCGTCACCGCCACCGCCCCGCTCGCCCGCTGGCCCCGCGCCCTGCTCTGGACTTTGCCCGCCCTTCTACTCCCGCTCGGCCTCTGGCTGCGCCTCGCCGCCCGCCACGCCGACACCCACGATCCCCGCCGCCCCCTGCGCGAGGCCCACGCCCGCCTCGGCCGCACCATCGCCCGCCTGGAAACCGCCACGCCGCCCGCTCCCGCCGACCTCCTTGCCTGGCAGGCCGACGCCCGCCTCCTGCTGGAAGTCGAGTCCCTCACTCCCGCCACCCGCGACCTGCCCGACCCCGCCTGGGCCGCCCTCTGGGCCGAGACCGAGCGCGTGCTCTACCGACCCGCCACGCCCCTCTCCCGCGAGTGGGCCGCCCAGGCCTACGCCGCCCTCGCCGCCGCCGCCCTGCCGCCGCGCTCGCCTCTGGCTGCCCTGCGCCTCGCCCACCTCTTCCCCGGCGCGGCCGCCGCCCTCACCCTCGCCGCCGTCCTTCTCGCCTCCCCGGGTCCGCTCACCGCCGCCGAAGCCCCCGCCAAGCCCTACGAAGCCGGTGACTTCCCCGCCGCCGCCGGTGCCGCGCGCGAAGCCCTCGACGCCGTGCCGCTGGACTGGGCCGCGCGCCACAACCTCGCCCTCGCCCTCGCCCAGCAAGGCCGCTGGGACGAAGCTGCCGCCCACGCCTACGCCGCCCGGCTGCAAGCCCCCCGCGACCCCGCGACCCAACGCCTCGCCGCCGTGGTCGCGCCCCGCGCCACGTTCCAAGCCCCGCGCGTCCCGCCCGCCGCCCGCCTACTCTCGATCCGCGAGTGGCAAACCCTCGCCCTCGCCGCCGCCGTCCTCCTGCTCCTTTCCCCCGCCACCCTCATCGTCGCCGCCTACCGCACCGGCCCTGCGAGTGCCACCAGTGGCTTGAATTTAGTCCTTCGGATTTCGTCCTTCGGATTTCCTGCCCTGGCTCTCACCGCCGCCCTGCTTGCCCTCCACGCCCACGGCCCGCTCACCCGCCCCGACGCCGTGCTGGTCTGGAAAACCGCCACCCTCCGCGCCGTGCCGACGGAGGCCGGCGACCAAAAGATCACCGCCAGCCTCCCCGCCGGCACCGTCGCGCGCGTCGACAAAGTTTTCCTCGGCTGGCGCCACCTCGTCCTCCCCGACGGCAACACCGGCTGGGTCCGCACCGAGCCGCTAGTCTGCCTGTGGCAAACCCCCTGAGCCCGGGCCGACTTCCTACACCCACCCGGCGCAGAGCAACTCCCAAAGCTATGTAAATAGATCCAGTCGCCCGAGGGTTATGTGCTTTAGCTTGGCACTAGGCCACGCATCGCTCTTGCGAACTATTTACGGTCTCGCACCGTGGGCACTATGACCGTCAAGGCTGAAGCATCCGGAACGAAGATCCGATCGTTTGTCCTGATCGACGATACTGCAACCCTGCGCGAATTGCTAAAGGATGCGCTCACGCGGCGGTTCGCACCTTGTGAAATGCGGGATTACGTAGACGGCAAAGACGGGCTGAAGTCGTGTCTCGCATGCGCCCCGGACCTGCTGATCGTCGACCTCTATCTCCGGGATACCGATGGCCGTGAAGTCATACGCGAACTGCGTCGTCAGGGACTCCAATTAAAAATAATTGTTCTAACGGCCCATCCTGATGCGAGTCTGCCAGCTGAATTGGTGGGCTTGGGAGTGGCTGGTTTCGTGGACAAGAACTCACCCATGGAGCAAATCGAACGCGCGGTGCAGCGGGTGCTAGATGGAGGCATGTTTTTCTCTGCGGCAGTGCCGCCACCGGTGCCTGCGATCGGTAGTGAAATCGAACTGCCACGGATGGGCTCGGAGGCTCTGTCCGAGCGTGAAAAAGAAGTGGTGCGACTCGTGGCGCGCGGATTTTTATCCAAGGAAGTGGCCGACCAGCTCGGGCTCAGCACGCGCACGGTGGAGAAGCACCGTTCGCGCATTTTGGCCAAGCTTGGTCTGCGCGACGTGCCTTCTCTAGTGCGCTGGTGCCTTCGCAACGGGCTGGGCTGAATTACGCCGCCGGGTTCACCCAGGTTGGCACTGGCAACTCGGTCATCAGGCGGACGCCGGCGGGGGCGTCGAGCAGGCGCGGAACGATGTTAATGAGAGAAGCCACGGTTGCGGAGTCGCCGGCAACGCCTCCATTTAGCGTGAGGTGGAGGGCCGGGTCACCGGCGATCACGATGGTATCGTGCGGGTTCTTGGCATCGAGGAACATCTGGAGATCCAGAATCAGCTTTGCTTCTTCCTTGACGGTGCCAATGGCACGCTGGTGCAGACCGCAGGTCTGGCCTTTGGCGACGGTGAAGAACTTTGTTGTGATGGGGCCTGGTGCGATCACGGGCTCGCACGTCTCCTCGATTTTATCGAGCTGCCATCCCATGGCATGAGCAAGGAGGGCGAGTGACTGCTGGAAGCCGGCGTGGCCAGCCTTGCCGGCGGCGAATTTGGCACGGAAGGCATCGGGATCCTGTCCGCTGCCGATCTTGGCCTGAAGCGGTTGCCGGCGGGTGGCGGCATTGACTACGCGTTCGACGTAGATCGAGTCCACCCGGCGGCTGACGCCGGTGAGGGTGATGGGCAGCACATCCATGACGAAACCCGGATTCACGCCGGTGCCGACCACCCGCGCGCCGGTGCGGCGGCAAAGGGCATCATACTCGGCGGTTAGCTCGGGCGTTTTGAGGGCAGGAAAAATCAACTCTTCGCAAGTCGAGGCGACGCTCACACCGGCTTCGATGGCGGGTCTCAATTGGGCGAATGAAGCAGCTGCGCCGGAGCCGGCGGTGTGCAGAAGCACATCCGGTTTCGCGACCGTTAAAAGCTCGGCCAGCGAAGCGTAAATCAAGGCGCCGCCGAGGGTGGGAAGACCGGTGAGCTCGCCGAGAGATCTGCCGATTTTGGCTGGATCGATGTCCACCCCGCCGACGATCTCCAGCCAAGATTGGGTGGCTGCAAGCTTGAGCGACTCGATGCCGATGGGACCGAGACCGAATTGTGCGACTTTGATTTTTTGCATGAGGTTAAAGTGAGCCGGCCAGGGACGGGCTGACAAAACAGTGCGAAGCAAAACGACAAAGGGAAACCAGACCAACGTCGTGACGTTGCGGACTTCTACGCAATGACATGGGTTCAGGTTCTGCGTTATGCTAGGATTGCTGGTGCGCTTGTTGCGCCTCTTTAAAAAACATACATCGCATCGTCTAATGACACTTACCCTTGCGCCCTGGTGGCTGTTAATTCTCGCGGTCCCCGTTTTGTTGTTGGGAGAGTTCGTGCAGCGCAGGGTGGGCTGGTTTTCACGTTTCAGTCTACCACCCCCGGTCGTTGGTGGGTTGGCGGTAAGCCTGCTGGTTTTGGGTTTAAGCCTCGTCGGGCTATTGCAGCTTAATTTCGTGACTAAGGTGGATTGGGCGTTTTGGAACTGGATGGTCACACCGGGGCTAAGCTGGGGAACAGGCGGCGCGAAGAACCTCACCTTACCCATGCTGGTGGGTTTTTTCACTTGTGTCGGGCTCAATGCGACTTGGCGACTGGTCAAAGGCGGCAGTGCTGGCTTGGTGGTTTTCTGGGGTGTCTCCACGGTGCTCGCGGTTTTCCAGAATGTGGTGGGCGTGGCTCTGGCGAAACTTCTCGGTGAGTCCCCGTTACTTGGTGTGATCTGCGGCAGCCTCACGCTCACAGGAGGGCATGGCACGGCGATGGGCTTTGCCCAGACATTCGTGCAGGCAGGTTTTCCTGCCGCGGCCACGGTCGGGGCGGCGGCGGCGACCTTTGGGGTGGTATGTGGCAGTCTCATCGGCGGTCCGCTGACGACCGGTCTGCTCAATAAGCACAAGTTAAAGCCGAGCGCTGGAGCCAAGGGGCGTTTCGCGTCCCACGATGCGGAGGGTGGGGACGCAGGCTGGCTAGATCTGTTGCGCGCCTTGGTAAAAAACGGCCGTGTCACCTTGCTGCACATTGCTGGCCTGTTTGTGGTCATCAAACTTGGCGCGGGGCTGAGTCACGTTTTACAGCAGGCAGGGCTGCTCTTTCCTTCCTACATGGGCGCATTGCTGGTCGGACTGCTGGTTCGCAACGCGCTCGACCTTGTGGGGCTGCCTTGGATCGATAGCCGAGTCGTGGATATTATGGGTGCCGTCTTACTTGCGGTTTTTCTGACGATCACGATGGCCAGCTTGAACCTGGTCGAACTGGCGGGGACAGCGGGCCCCATGCTGGTGATTCTGGTGACCCAGATACTGGTGGTGGCGCTTTTTGCGCGCTGGGTGGTCTTTCGTTGCATGGGCCGCGATTATGAGGCGGCGATCATGACTGCCGGTTTCTGTGGTTTTGCACTTGGATCCACCTCCAATGCGGTGGCGAACATGGATTCGCTCACCAAGCGCTTCGGGCCGGCGCCCCGGGCCTTTTTGATCGTCCCAACTGTGGGCGGACTGCTCGTTGATTTAACTAATTCCTTCAACATCACTTGGTTCCTGAACATCCTCAAATGAGTTCTCCGCGAACCCTGATGCTGCTGCTCGCGATGTTTTTCATGCCCCTCAAGGGTTCCCCCCTGTCGCCGGTAGTGACCACTTCGCGAGGTTTGGTGGTGGCGGCGGAAGGGCATGCAGCGGAGGCGGGCGCAACGATTTTGCGCAAAGGCGGCAATGCCGTCGATGCGGCGGTCGCGACTGCGCTCACGCTTGCCGTCACCTACCCGCGCGCAGGTAATATCGGTGGCGGCGGTTTTATGGTGGTGCGCCTGGCGGATGGCACAGCGACGGCTTTTGATTTTCGTGAGGTGGCTCCGGCCGGGGCGACGCGCAACCTATATCAGGATGCCGAGGGAAAGTTGGTGAAGGGACGTTCCACCAAAGGCCACCTTGCGGCCGCGGTGCCTGGCACCGTCGCGGGTTTGGCTCTGGCCATGCAGCGTCTGGGCTCTGGCAAGATGGCATGGGCGGATTTGGTGGAACCGGCGCGCGCCTTGGCCGAAAAAGGCTTCGAAGTGACCGATGCGATGGCGGAGGATTTGCGCGCCAGCGCTGATTTAATGGGGGCCAATGCTGCGGCGCGGAGGATTTTTTTACGTGATGGAAACTTTTACCGCGCAGGCGAGACCATGCGCCAGCCGCATTTGGCTGCAACGCTTGCGCGTTTGCAGGCGGAGGGGCCGAGGGAGTTTTACACCGGCCGCACGGCCGAGCTTTTGGCCGCCGACATGGCGGCGCACGGTGGTCTCATCACCAAGGAGGACCTTGCGAATTACCGCCCCGTGGAGCGGGCTGTCCTGCGGGGAGCTTATCGAGGATATGAGTTGATTACGATGCCACCGCCCAGCTCGGGCGGCATAGCTCTCTTGCAGATGCTGACGATGCTGGAGGGCCACGATGTCGCCGCGCTGGCGCCGGCGGGTGCGGCAAAGATTCACCTCTTTGTCGAGGTCATGCGCCGCGCCTATGCGGACCGGGCGGCGTATCTGGGTGATCCGGATTTTACGAAAATTCCCGTCGCGGCGTTGCTTGATCCTGACTATCTGGCCAGACGTGCAGCGACGATTGATTCGAATCGCGCCACCCCTAGCAAGATGATCGGAGGCGGGCTTGCATCGGTGACTGAGGCGGAAAAACCGGAGCCGCTCGAGACGACGCATTTTTCGGTGATGGATGCGGCGGGTAACGTCGTGAGCTGCACCTACACAATCAACGGCATCTACGGCTGCGGTGTGGTGGCGGGGGAAACGGGAATTTTACTCAACAACGAGATGGATGACTTCACCTCGCTTCCCGGCACGCCCAACACATTTGGACTTGTCCAAGGCGAGGCGAATGCCATTCACCCCCGTAAGCGCCCACTCTCTAGTATGACGCCAACGATTGTCCTGCGCGACGGCAAGGTTGTGATCGTAACCGGCAGCCCAGGTGGGGCGACAATCATCAACACGGTCTTGCAGGTCATCACAAACCTGATTGATCACCACATGACCACGTCCGAGGCCGTGGCGGCGAAACGCTTCAATCACCAGTGGCTCCCGGATGCGATCACCTACGAGCCCGGCCTCGCGAGCGAAGCAGTGATGGACGAGCTGAGGGTGAGAGGACACGAACTGAAATTGCGCAAACTCTACCCGAATGACCCGCCACGCTGGTCGGGCATGCAAGGCAGTGCCGAGACCATCGTGGTTGACCCCGTAACCGGCCTGCGAACAGGGGCGCCCGACGGGCGACGACCGGGGACGGCGGCGGTGTCGGACTAAAACGAGGCGGAGAATAAGGTTCTCAGACTGGAAGGGAGCGGCGTCCGTCCATCCTTGCGAGTTGCTGCATAGGCAATGCAGGATGCTAAAGCACCCTGTGTATAAATAAAGCGAACGCATGCGCGGATAGCCAGAGGTATCGCAGAGGTAAGCACTGGTAAGAGTTGCCGGAACGGCGCATGCGCACCGCATAAAAAAGTAACCCTATCCTTTGAACATTTTAGGCAAAGACACAGAGTCTCAAAGACTCGGAAAATACCTCAGTAGCCCATGGCCGTATTCGATCTACGTTGATCGGCGTAGCCGCGCAATCGTCCGTCTGGCATCACTTCGATTGCGTTAAAGCCGCCAAACGACTCGGTCTCACTGTCGGTGCCATCATTCCATCCGAATTTCGTCTTTAACGCATCGGCCAAGCGGTAGTCCGTCTCCTTCTCGGTTTCGAAACGATTTACGGAGTCGCCGCTCTTGCGTGACACCGCATGAAAACGCGGTGCACCGATGGCGTCTTCCAGCGAGCGACCGAACATAAGGTAATCCACCGTCACTTGCACCATCGCGCTGGGTATGCGGCTACCTCCAGGCACCCCGAGCGCTGCGAGCAGCCTGCCGTCCCTCACAAGCACCGCCGGTGTGATGGTGGAGCGCGGGCGTTTACCTGGAGCGACTTCGTTGGGATTCCCTGAAATGCGGTTAAAGTTGCTCAGGCTGTTATTCAACACCACGCCCGTGCCGGGGGGAACGATTCCGGAGCCGAAGTGATTGCTCTGTGATTGCGTAGCGCTGACCACGTCACCCGCTTGGTCCACCACGACGAAATGCGTCGTCTCCGCCGCCATAGCCTCGAATCCGTCCGCCTGCTCATCAGTAACCGCCGAATTCAGCGCGGTCGTCCTCATCGCCTCCGTCGCCGGGGCCAGCGCCTGCTTGCGCAGCGCTGCCACCCGATCGGCGCCAAGCAAGGCCTGCCATTTCTCGCGCGAAGCCGGTTGGTGGCCCAGCACTTCGCGGCAGGCCGAATCCACTTCCAAAAACACCCTCATCAAATGGTCCAAAGCCTCGGGCGTGAGCACCGAGCCCCCCGCCGGCTTCTCCACATCGAGAGCCGCAAGAGTCAGCAGAAATACTCCGCCACCCGATACCGGCGGAGGGACGGAAAAGACCTCTGTGCCTCGAAATTTCACCCGCAGCGGCTCGGTCACCCGCGCCTCGTAGCTTGCGAAATCATCTGCCCGCAGCGGGCTGCCCGCCTCGCGCAAGGCTTTCACCATCGCCGCCGCGACCGGGCCTTTGTAAAAGCCATCCGCACCCTTCTCTGCGACTAGGCGAAGGGTCTGCGCAAGGTCGGGATTACACACCCGCGACCCTGCGACCGGCACTTTTCCTCTGGGCAGGTAGATGCGACCCAGTTCGAAGTTGGCAGTGAGCTTATCTTGCTGAGCCCGAAAAAATATCACCTGCGCCGGCCTAACCTTGAAACCCGACTCCGCCAGCTTGATTGCCGGGGCAATCAACTCCGCGCGCGGACGCGAGCCCCAGCGGCGATGCGCCTCGAGAATTCCCGCCACCTGTCCCGGCACCGCCACGGTTTGCGCGCCTACCTTGCGCTGCTCGGTGCTCAAGGCCCGGAACTCCGCCGGCACGAGGTGATGCGAGGCCTCGTCCATGGCCTCCACTACCATCACCCGGCCGGTCTTTGCCTCGCGATAGACCAGAGATAGCTTTCCGCCCATGCCCGAACCATAGGGCTCCGTGACACCGAGTGCGAACGAAACAGCCACCGCCGCGTCCACCGCGTTGCCGCCGGCCTGTAACACCGCGACACCCGCCGCTGTCGCATCAGGATGCCCCGCCGCCACCATACCGTGACGCGCCTCGGCCACCTGCACCACCATGGGCGAGGCTTTACCACGAACCGGCCCACCGATGAGCAAAAACGCCGAAAAAAGCAGCCCCACTATTTTCATAAAGCGTCACGATACAGGTATCCGCCCGTTGACCGCAAAGCCGTCTGTTAGCGTATCTCTACGCCACGGGGAGGTTTGCCACTTTATAATTCTTATCCATGCTCGGCCCAAGTAATGTTACGCCGCGCCCTGCCTTTCGCTCTCGTGCTCGCCCTCGCCGCCAGCATGTTGTTTGGTGCCGATGCCGAACCGATCGAGGAGACGCTCAATCCCGACGACGTCAGCTTAAGCCCCCCCGCGCCCTTCGGCGGCTTCGCCAGCCGCCTCGCCGAGCTGAACCAGATTCGCAGCCGAGGAGATTATCCCGCCGCCCTCAGTCTCGCCCGCGCCGGCGCCGCCGAAGCCGAACAACTGCGCGACTCTGCTGGCCAAGCCGCTTTTCTCTTCGTGCTCGGGCGCACCTACTGGAGCGTCGGCGATCTGCCCGCCTCAATCGAGACACTCCAGCAAACGCTCCGCCTCGCCGGGACACTCGCCGACCCCGATCTCCTGTCTGCCACCTACAACGCGCTCGGAATCAGCTACACCGAGGCCCGTGAATATGTCGCCGCCGAACGCCATTTTACCGACGCCATGCGCATCGCCGAGGCCTGGGGCGACCGCGCCCGCATCGCCTACATCCTCAACGGCGCGGCCAATAACCTGCTTGCTCAACGTGACTACCCCGGCGCCCGCGTCCTCCACCTCCGCGCCCTAGCCCTCCGCGAGGCCCTCAACGACCGCGTTGGTGCCGCCGACTCTGTAACCAACCTAGGCACCATAGATCTCGCCACCGGCGATTCATTAGCCGCGCTCGATGCCTTTCGCCGCGCCCTCGCCACCTACCAGACCATCAACCAACCACGCCGCGTCGCCAACGGCTACCGCCGAGTCGCCTTCGCCTTGCGACGTCTAGGCCGTCTCGACGAGGCGCTCACCGAAATCCATACCGCCCTCGATATCGCAGAACCGCTCAACAGCCCTGCTATGCTCGCCGGTATACACCGCGAACTCGCCCGAACCCACGAGGCCCGCGGCGAACTCCGCTCCGCCCTGCAATTCCAGCGTAGCTATGCCGCCGATCGCGAGGCCATGCTCAACGAGCAAAGCCGCCAACGGGTGATCGAACTGGACGCCCGCTACCAAGTCGAGCGCAGGGAAAACGAAATCAACCGCCTCCGCCTCGATCAAGAGGCCAAAGCCGCCGAGCTCACCCGCCGTAGTCAGCAAAACGCCCTTCTCGCCGCCGGCCTAGTGCTCGTCCTTGGGCTGGGCACGATCGTCTACCTCGCCCAACGCGCCCGGCTCCGCGCCGAGCGAGCCGCCCACATCGCCGACGAATGCGCCCGCGCCGAGGCCGAACAGGCCGCCCGCCTCAAATCCCGCCTGCTGCAAATCGCCGCCCATGACCTCAAGGCACCGCTTTCCGCCGTGTCGGCCTCCGCCCTGCGCATCGAGCAGCGCCCGGGGGAGACCGTCTCGGTGATGGATCTGGCCCGCCACATCCGCACCGACGCCGCTCACATGGGCAGCCTCGTGCGCGAGTTCCTTGATTCCGCCGCCATCGAGGCCGGTCGCATTCAGCTCCAGCGCGGACCGATCAACCTCCTCGCCGCCGCCCGCGATGCAGTAGACGACTACCGCCCGCTGGCCGAATCCAAACACCAGCGCATCTCCCTGATGCCCACCGGTGATCCCGGCTGCCTACCACAAGTCTTGGCCGACGCTTCCCGCCTGCGCCAGATTCTGGACAACCTCATCGCGAATGCCCTCAAATTCACACCGGCCGAGGGTGTGGTTGAAGTCGGCCTAGGCGCTAGCGGACGCTTTGTTTACGCCGAAGTGCGCGACAGCGGCCCCGGCCTGAAGCCCGAAGATCTTGCGCGCATGTTCCAACCCTTCCAGACGCTCTCCGCCGCGCCAACTGGTGAGGAGGCTTCGCACGGGCTGGGCCTGTTCATCACCCGCGAGCTTGTCTCAATGCATGACGGACTGCTCGAAATCGAATCCCAGCCCGGGCAGGGCGCTACTTTCCGCATCCTCTTGCCCGCCGCTAAATCCGACAGCTGCGGTGAAAGGTAACCTGAACCAACTTCTTCAACGTATTGAGCCGTTAGAAGATTCGTTAAGGGGCTTCCCCGGTGATCTTAATCGCTTGGCTCTTTCGGGCGGCAGCTGCAGCTGCCAAAACCACTCCGTCATTCCGCTGCTAATATTCAAAGGAAATGCCTGAGAACCAAAATAGAGCACGCGGGTAGTGCGACGATAACGGGTTTTGAACGGGGACGCACTTCGATTTACGGCGTGTTGACAACCTTAAGACGGAGGAATTTGGCCGCAGTGCCGCTGAGGGGAACCGTAAAAACTCGGCGTTGGCAGTTCGCGGGGAGGTTGGTTTGGTCTGCCACGATGGTCATGGTGACCGTGCCTCCGGTGCCCCAAGTGCCGGTTAGGCTATCCACGGCCTCACCAGTTACGGCCACAGCGGCGTCGTTGGTGCGGACGACGGCGGTGAGCGCGAGCGTGCTGGCAGTGGAACTCAAGACTGGGGCCTGCACGGTATCGGTGGGGCTGGTGGCACCGAAGGCATACTTCATCAACGGGGACAGGCCGTCGGCGCCGGCTGTGGTGGGATTGGCGATGGCGACGGTGACGGTGCGGGTGGCGGGCGTGGCGGGGTTGCCCGCGACGTCGGTGGCGTTGTAGGTGACGGTGTAAACTCCAGGAGTCGCGGGGCTGACCGGGTTGGTGGTGTTCACGGTGGCGCTGAAGGGGGCGTTGTTGTCGCTCGCGGTGGCACCGGCGTCAGTGTAGTTCGCGCCCCAAGCGGCGGAGTTACTGGAGGGGCTGGTCACAGTGATGACGGGAGCGGTGGTATCCAGGGTGACGGTGAGCGCGTTGCTGCTAGCGGAGACGTTGCTGGCCGCGTCGGTCACGGTAGCAGTTAAGGAGCGGATGCCGGGCGCCAGAACGCTAGTGGTGAGGTCAACGTAGGTTGCAGTGATGTCGCCGGCCGAGAGGGTGGCCGAGGCGACCTGAGTAGCGCCATTGAAGAGTTTGACCACGTCGCCTGCGAGGGGAGCGGTGGGGCCGGTGCCGTTGAGAGTGATGCGAAGGGTGGGCGTGGTTAACTTGGTGATGAGGTCGCTGCTGCTAGAGCCGGTGTCGGAGGCGGCGAGCAGGCCGACGGTGGGCGCAGCGGGAGCCGTGGTGTCGATTGGCGGAGGTGTGCCGACGGTAAGCTGAAGAGCGGTGCCAGCGGTATTTTTTCCCAGTGTAATGGATTGGCCAGCGAGAGTGCCTGTGGTGGTCGAGCCCAAAGTCCCGACGATGGGCGATGTGCTAGAGATCAGGGTATAAACGCCGGGGGCGAAGCCGGAACCGGTGGTAAACACAAAGTTCGCGAGGTCGACCGTGCCCGATCCTATGTCTAACGCGGCCCCGGGGGCAAGGTTGATTAGGTCGCTGGTTGCGGGAGTATCGAGGTCGTAAAGCAGGGAGGCTGAGCCGAGGGTGAGGTTTTGATTAAAGTTGAGCGAGCCAACCGCGGCGGTTTGGGCGCTATTATCATAGCTGGCTATATCCACCTTAGAACCGGCAGCGATGGTGGAGTTTCCGTTAAAGGTGCCGTTGCCCCTGAGGGTAGTGCCAGTGGCGAGGGTAATGCCGGCGAGGCTGACGTTCCCGCCAATGGTGCCGCCGTTGACCACGAGAGTGCCGGCAACAACCAGGGTCCCGCCGGTGTAGGAGTAGGTGCTGCCTTCGAGCGAAAGAGAGCCGAGGCCGCTCTTGGTGAGCACGCCGGCCTGGCCGGAGACATCGCGCACGGAATTCAACAAGCGAAGGGTGGCGGATTCGTTGACAATCTCGATTACGCTGGTGGCGCTGCCTACGCGCATCCCGCGGTTGGCGCTGACGGTCGTGGAACTGTTGCCAGTAAATTGAAGCGTGCCGTTGGCTAAAATGAAATGATTGGTGTTGACGATCGAGGCGTTGCCAAGGCCAAGGGTGGTGTCGATCGAAAGCGTGCCACCGTTCAAAGTAAGGCCACCGCTGAAAGTGTTGGTGGCATTAAGATTGAGAGTGCCGGGGCCGGTTTTAGTGAGGGCGCCGGTTTGATTGAGCACGTCTGCGATCACACCGTTGACGATAAACACGCCTGCTGGGTCGGCGACGTTGATGGTGCCGTTGGCGTTACCTAATGCGAAGCCGCGGTTGGAGATGGAGGTGGTGGTCGTGTTTCCGGTTTTGAGCAGCGTGCCGCCGTTTAGGACCACCGCGGTAGCGTTTAAAGCGAGCTCTCCGCCAAGACGATTGGCGGTGGCGACGGAGACCGTTCCCTCAGTGATGGTGAGTCCGCCGCTGAAAGTGTTCGCAACGTTGATCAGGGACAGGGTGCCGTTGCCCGTCTTGGTGATACCGCCAGTCCCAGTGATCATCGGGGTGCTGCCGTTGTTGAGGCCATCAAAGGTAAGCGTGCCGCCGGAGTTGACTGCGAAGTTGGCCTGTCCGCTGTAGTTTAAGTTGATGGTTAGGGTCGCAGTGGCGGGCGCAGTGGCGCTGCGCGAAATGAAGGTAAGCGCGGGGGCGGTGCCGCCCTTTAAGACGAGTGCGTCGATATCAGGCGTATTGAGGTTTAGGACGTTATTGCCGGGGGTAGCTGAGCTGGAATTCCGCATTTCCAAGCCTCCGACAGGAAACTGAGAGAGCGAGTTGTCGAAGGTAACGCTGCGCAGGGTCGGGGCGTAGGTGGAGTTGGCGGTGGCGGTCATGGCCATGTAGGAACCACTGCCCAGCACGAGTATGCCGCCGTTCAGTGCGGTGCCGCCGATGACGAGGTCGTCACCGGTCGCAGGGGCAGTCTCGGTGTTCCAACTGGTGCCGGTGGACCACGTGCGGGCGCTGCCGACGTTGGTGGTATTATTACCGCCGTCAAAGATCAGGGTGGCGGCGATGGTGCTGCTGACGAGAGAGAGAAAGACGCCCAATAATAAGCAGGTAGCGAAGACGGTGCGTTTCATATGATAAAAAGTCAGCCAAGGAGCGGGGCGGGGTAGCGGCCTGAGCAGGGTGACGCGCTTTAGAGCGCGGATCTACGGCGGCGATAGACGGCGATTGCGATGACGCCGAAACCGGCGAGGGCTGAGAGAGCTGAGGGTTCCGGTATGGCGGCCACGGTCAGCACGCCGTCAGTTTGATCGAAGAAGAAACTGAGCGTATAACCGACATCGGTGCCGGACCAGATATCGCCGGTGCGGCTTAGGCTCGCGGTATAGGAACCGGCGATGCTGACGGTATCGAAATTACTGGTTTTGCTGGCAAAATCGAAGAGGTTATAAGCGATGCTAGGGACCGGAGTCGGCGAGTAGCCGAAATTGACCGTGAGGTCACCGTTGTAGGTGAGTGCTCCGGAGACATCCACCGCATCGTAGCCAGTGCCGCGTCCGGTGCCGTTGACCTCAAAGGCGGCTTTGGCATTCTCATGGTTGAAGGCAAGGCCGCCGGTGAAGGTGAGCAGGCCGGGGCTATTGCCGGGGGCAAGAGTGCCGCTATCGCCGATAGTGGTGACGCCAAGGATGGTGCCGTTGCCAGCCAAGGTGGCACCGGAAGAGACAAATTTACCGCCTGCGCCGCCGAGGGTGCCATTTACCGAGAAGGTTCCCGCGCTGATGGTGGCGGAAGAGGCGACGTTAACGGTGGAGGCGGCGGCGACGTTGCTGGCGCCGGTGGTGGTGAGGGTGCTGGAGAGGCTGAGGGTATTTCCAGCCGTGCCAAGGGTGGCGGAGTTGAGGGTGACGTTGCCCCCGACGGCCCCGCTGCCGCCGAGGATGGCACCGGAGGAAACGGTGACCGCGCCTGTGCCGGTGCCGGACCCGGTGGTATTGGCAACGAGTAAAGTGCCGGAGCTAACCAAGGTGGTGCCGGAGTAGGAATTATCACCCGAGAGTCTGAGCGTGCCGAGGCCAGTCTTGGTGAGGGTGCCGGTTTCACCGCTTACATTCTGCACGGCACCGACGACGGTAAGTATTTTGGCAGAATCGACTAGGTCTATGGTGCCGCCGGACGAGCCGACCCTGAAGCCGCGATTGGCATCGGATGAACTGGTGGTGGTGTTCGTGTAGCGCAGGGTTCCGCCGTTGATTACGACTGCGCTGTCATTCGCGACGTTTGCCGGGCCCAGTCCCGCCGTGGAGTCCACGATCAGCGCGCCTTGAACGATGACCAAGCCGCCGCTAAAGGTGTTATTGCTCGAGGTCAGATTGAGATCACCTGCGCCTGTCTTAGTCAGCTTGGCTGCGCCGCCAATAGACTGGTCCCAGGTGGTGGTGGTGACGACATTGAGGATGCTGTTTGCGGTGAGGGTGGTTGCGCCCCCGGCGGCGGTGCTAAAGGTCTGGGTGCCGCTACTGGTAGAGTCTCCCAGTGTGATATTACCCCCGAGACTGACGCTATTGTGATAGGTTCGCGCGCTGGTTGATGCTGAGCGCAAAGTGCCATTGAGCAGGGTCAGGGTGCCGGTTCCGAAGGGTCCGCTGGTTATCGCACCACCTGAAGCGGCGCTACTAAGCTGGGTTCTCCAGGTGCCGGCCGAGAGGGTTGCTCCGCCCGAGAAGGTGTTGCTGCCGCCAGTGCCGAGGGTGCCGGCGCCGGTTTTAATGATGCCCGCGCCACCGGTGATCGCCTGGGCGGTGACGAAGCTGAGGCTGCCGGTGGCGTTTCCGACTTGGAATGTGCGGGTGCCAGATGCGCCCAGATCCACGGTGAGAGTGCCGAAGGTTGTGCCCGGAAATGCAACCGTGCCGGTGGCGAAATCAGTCATTACGATCCCGGTGTTGACCGTTAATGTCCGCGCGGTGCTGCCGCTGCCGTTGGTGGTGATGGAAAGGCTGGAGGGCAGGGTGGTGGCGCCTGACGACGTGCCGCCGAAGGTCAAATTGCCAACGGTGCGGTTTCCGCTGATTGAGATAGTGGAACCGCTCGCCCCGCCGACGGTAGCATTTCCGGTGGCGGTTGCTATGATCAAATCATCACCGGAAGCAGGCAAAGCATCGCCTGCCCAGTTGGCCGCGGTGGCCATGGAGGTTCCGGTTCCAGCTGTGCCACCGTCCCAAGTTGCAGTGCCGGCGATGGCCGAGGAACTCAAGAACGAGAGGGCGAAAACGACAGGGGCGGGAGCTTTGATAGTTTGCATAAAGGGTCGGGTTGAGGGTGAGGTTAAATAAACGGGAGAAGCTGCGGGCATTAAAGAGAGGCGCGGAGGGGCTGTTATGGATTGGCCGGGAAATCGGTGGCTTTGCGGTATTCGACATGGCCGTCGAAGAAGGCGAAATTGCGGCCGTCTTTGTGGGGGTAGGGCACGGCTCCGACTCCACCAGCCGCAGCGTAGCCGCTCTGACCGCCGTAGTTTGTGCTGTCGGCATCGGAGATCATCCAGATGCGGCTGAGTGTGGTGATGGTATTCCAAAGGCGGCCGCTGGCATCCGTGCCGGAGTTGGTGGAGCTGGCGGCGGCTTTAATATCTAAGAGGCGGGCAGGGGCGGTGCCGGCGCCGCCGAAGGGAGAGGGTGGCACCATGCCGGTGGCGGCAGTGCGGTTTTGGTTAAGCAGATAAGTGATCTCGGACGCAGAGCTGTTCGCCAGGCTTGCGGCTGCGCCAGCTTCATTACTCGGGCAGCGCCAGAGCTGGCCGGCCTTGGTGGTGCCGAGGTAGGAAGCGATGTGCGAAGAGAGCTGGGTGGATGAATCGACGGAGGATGAGCTGGAGAAGTTCACGGTGTTGAACTCCGGGTTGCGAATACCTCTTGACATGGACTGCCAGACGCCGGCGGTGGTCTTGGAGCCCGGGAGGTAGCCTTTATTACCTTCGGCATAGATCATGCAGGCCATTGCTATCTGGCGAATATTGCCGGCACAGACGGCCCCCTTGGCGGTCTGGCGAACCGCCCCGACCGTTGGGATGATGATGGCTGCGAGTATGCCGATGATCGCGATCACGGTCAGCAGCTCGATTAAAGTGAAGGCACGGTGGCCGTCACGAGCGGTGGCTATTGCTGATTGCGGTGGGATCATGTGGACGGAAAATTTGCAGACTTCGCGCCACAGGCTGGACGTAGAACTACGCCATCGAGCTTGGTAGCAACGATGCCATACTGGGCATCTGAAGTGGAATACACGGGTCGCAAACAGGGGATTTAGGGGAAACTGGCGGTAACTGTGAATTAATGTAGGCGATCAAAGCCGATCGGAAAAGGGGGGAGAACTACGCCACCAAGTCAGCCAACGGCTCAGGGCGAGATCTTGGCGCGAAGTCGGAGAAAGCGACGAGGCTGGGATGAAAGAAGGGCCGGATCGGTGACGAGGACCTGGCCGTTGGTCTCCGTAGCAGTGGTGCCTGCGGTCAAAATCGTCCACGTAGTGTCTGCGGGCGTGCGGCGGGCGATCGGTGTCCACGAGATGGCGGGGTCGTTGGTGGCCTCGACGGTCCAGATCAGGTCGCTGGCTGCGGTCTCTCGCAGGAAGGAAAGGGTGATACGGTCCGCCGCGAGGCCGAGTTCGTAGCGAGGGGCGGCGGCGGAGACGGCGGGGCTGGCGGCGAGGGCGTATTCGAGCAAAGCGGACAAACCGTCGCCATCGGGATCGGCACTGGCAGCGAGGGCGGGCACGAGGTTGTTAAGCGTGAGCCAAGAAGCGAAGGTCAGTTTGCCGTTGGCGAGGGTGGAAACTTCGGCGGCGGGTAGGGCGCGTTGGTAAATCCGTAGATCGCGTAGCGCGCCTTTCATGAATTTGACTGGGGCGCCCTCAGTCGGCAGCCAGCCGAGCCAAAGGAGTTCGTTGGCGGCGAGGGTGCCGGTGCGACCAGTGGCGGTGCGTTGGAGCACGCCATCTAGGTAGACGCGGGCGGAGCCGTCGGCGGCGACGGCGAGGGAATAGTGGCGCCAGACCCCGTCCTGCCAGGACGACGGGGCGGTGCGGGAGACGTCGAGTGCACTGGAGGAGAGGCCGGGGAGATTGGTGCGAAGCGCGACAGTGCCGCTGCTGGAGCTGGTGGTCGTGAGGTAAATATGGAGAGAACCGGCGGCTGAGCGCGTGCCGTAGGAGGCGAGGTTTTGGTCAACGACGGCACCGCCGGCATCGAGTCGAAAGAAAAAGGCGAGGGTGAAGGCGCCAGAGGGGTCGAGGGTGAAGCGCGGGAGGGCGAGGGTATCGTTCACGCCGTCGAAGTTGATGGCGGGGGCGTTGCCCGCGGCGGGCACAGTGCTGGCGGTGGGACCAGTCGCGAGGGTGCTATTGGCGGGGAGGGTGGTGGCGTGGCGGGCCAGACCGGATGAATCGAGGGCGACGTTACCGGCGAGATCGCCGCGCAGCCAAGCGGCGAGACCGGCGGGGCGGTCGTCGTCGAGGATTGATGCGCTGGCGGAGGCAGGCAGGCTGATGACGGCGCCCGGCGCACTCGACGGAGTGAGCATGAGGGTGCGGTCTGGGGCGGGGCGCCCGTCGTTGACCAGCGGCACATCGAGATCCAATGAAGCGACGCCAGGGTTAAAGGTGATGGAGGAGGGGGCGTTGAAATAGTCGGCGTTGGCGAGGGCGGTGCCGGACCAAGTAAGCGGGACAGTTAGACTGGCCGTGCTTTGGGTGCGGGTAAGGCGGAAGCGGGCGGGCCCGGCGGCTTCGGATACGGCGGGGGTGAGGACGGAGGCGCGCACAGTCTGGCTCAGGCCATCGCCAAGCGTGAGGGTGAGCGGGGTGAGGTCGGCGGTCTGGGTGTTGGACGCGCTGAGGCTGACGATGAGTGACTTGTCGCCAAAGATCGCCGAGGCGGCGACGGGGGTGAGCGTGAAAGTGGCGGACGATTGATTGGCGGCGAAGCTCAGGGCCGAGGTGGAGGCGGTGTAGTCGGCGTTGAGCGCAGCCGTGCCCGAGAACACGAGACTCAGGGTGGACGAGAGGCCCAGCCAGCCGTTGCGGTTGACGGTGACGGTGAGGGCGGGGCCGCCGCGGGTGAGGACGCTGGTGACAGGAGTGGCGATACGTCCGAGCGAAAGCGTGCCGATCGAATAGCCGTAGTTGTCGTAGAGGTAGGGCTGGAGCACCCGAAGCAAGGCCTCGGCAAAAGAGGCGCGATTGGTGGAGTTGTCGCGGACGCCGGTGTAGTTACTCTCGATCTGGACGCCATTGATGGCGCCGTTGTCCGTAAGGCAGGTCTGCGTCTGGACGGTGAATCCACCGTTAAAAAAAGGTTCGGTTCCGGGCGAGGGATAATCGAGTGAGGGCCAGGAGGGGAATCCGCGCAGGTTCATGATGTCGCCGAAGCTGCGGTTACCCCGGAGCAGGGTGGAGAAAGGCACTCCCGGGCGGCGCAGGGCGGTGGTGCGCAGGGTGCCCATCCAGGCGTAGCCGGGGCTCTCGAGTGCTGCATCGGAGAGATTGAGCTCGGAGGCACCGTAGCCGTAGCCGAGTTCCAGACGCTGGACGGTGTGGCCTTGGCCGTGGAGATCCACGAGGAAGCCGAAGCCGAACGCGGACTCGGCGGCGGCGCGGGCGGCGAGGATGTAGTCGCGGTATTCGGTCCAGGCCTTTTCGGCAAAAGTGTTGCCCTGCGCGGCTTCGACGATCTCGCGGTTGACGTCGATCTTGGTGCGCTTGAGGTGACAGATAATCAGGTGCGGGCGGAGGCCGGTCCGGGTGAACATCGCATTGGCGGCGGCGATGGCGAGTTCCTCGGTATTGCTATCGGTGACGGTGGTGCCGGTGGTGCGGTCGGGTATCTCGGAGGGGACGAGATCCCCGCCGTGGCCGGCGGTCAGGATGAGCGGGAGGTTTCCGGCCCGGTATTCGATGTAGTTGTTACGCCCGAAGTAAGTCTGCCCCGCCACGTAGGGCTGGGCGAGCCCGGTGCAGGTGCGGGAGACCAGCAGCACAACATAAAAAAGCCACACGGGGAGGCGGGGTAAAAGGGGCATGGGCTTCGCTCGGAAAGTAAGCGGCTAAAGGAGAAGATGAAAGGTTCAGTCTGTGGCGCAGGCCGCGTATGCCGCTAAAGAGTAGTAGCGTGGTTATCCGCCGCTGCGGACCAGAGCAATACGCGAGGTATCATGTATTCCAGACCGGGAGTATTTTCAGGGTGTGGGCTGGAAATGAAAACGCGTCCTTTCCCGAAAGTGCCTATCGCTTGGGCTGGACTTCCCACCTGGATGCCCTTCGGGGTATCATTCATGGCGGTCTCGGTGCGAAAAATTGAGACCGTAGCATAGTCAGGGATGTCGTCTCGGTTGAAGGGTTTTATGACAGGGCCGTTGGCATAGCGGACCTTGAAGGGGCCCTCCACCGGGCCGAAGAGATCGCGGCCGGCGGGGGTGAGCTCGATGTCCAGGAAGGCTTTACCACGCCTCCATTTGCTGGATACGGTGCAGGCATCGAGGATGCCGAGGCCCCAGTCGTAACCGGCGCAGGCGAGGTAGGCGCCGGCACAGATGCCAACGTAGCCGCCGCCGTTTTTAACAAAATCACGAATATTGGCGCGTCCGGCCTCGCCGATGGCCTTGGCCTGAGCGGAACCGCTGCCACCCGAGAAAACCACGACATCGAAGCGGTTGGAAAGGTTTACCGTGCCTATTTCAGCGGGGGTGAGGCGGGTGACCGTTGCGCCCTCGATCTGGTGTGCACTGGCCTCGACATTGATTACGCCACCGTCGCCCGAGCCCGGGCCCTCATAAAGCGCCACCCGGATAGGACGCATGGCTTCGGGGCCGGCAATAATCGTTTTCAGACCGTTAATATCGGGGGGGATTACGATGAGTTTGGCCGCGGCAGGCGTGGACGGTTCGTCTTGGGCCTTTAGCACGTGGGCGAAGGATAACGTGATGGCGATTAGAGCGTAAGGCAGGGAAGAGCAGCAGCGGAATAAAGGTCTTTTCATGACAATTAAAAAAGGGCGAGAAACCGAAAGAGCGGGCGAATAAGAAAGGGTGCGAAATGCCTGTGGCCCAGCCAAGTTTTGGAGCCGTTTGCACCGTTAGGGCCGGTGCGGAAGCTAAGTTAAGGTATCCAACGTCGCCAGTCATGGGAAGGGGGGGAACTACGCCATGCCCCAGCGCCCACGTTCCAGCCGAAACCATGCCTGCATCAAGCCGGCCCCTAGGAGCGTTTGAACGGGGAGAAAACTAATCCGCTCAAAATTGGGCGTCTCCGGGAAAAGAATCCGTAGGGTGCTGGATGAGAAACTTGCTAGGCCATCGCGCCCGAGGCGAAGGCAGGGGGCGCCAACCGCGCCTCCACTCACCGCCAGAGCGCGTCCACTGCCTCGTGGTCGGCGGCGGCGCGTTCCAGCAGGGGCCAGACTTCGGCCACCGCGCCCGCCACCGGCATGAGCCCGCGCCAGCCGGATTTCTTGAAACGCTCGCGCACCAGCTTGTCGAAGAACACCAGCAACTCGTCGTAGAAACCGTCTTGGTTGACCAAAATCAGCGGCTTGGCGTGGCGGTTGAGCATCCGCCCGACGAGGATCTCGATCACCTCCTCGAGCGTGCCAAAACCTCCCGGCAGCGCCACAAAGGCCTCCGCCCGCTCCTCCATGATGCGCCGCCGCTCGCGCATGGAATCGACCACGATGAGCTCGTCCGCCTCGCGGTAGCCCAACTCGCGCTCGATCATGAAGTCCGGGATCACCCCCGTCACCCGCCCGCCGGCCGCCTTGGTGGCGAGCGCGACCGATCCCATCACCCCGGCCCGTCCGCCGCCGTAGACCAGCCCCCAACCGCGCTCGGCCAGGCCGCGCCCGAGCTCCGCGCCCGCCTCGTAATACCGGGGGTCCAACTCAAACCCGCTCGCACAATACACGCACACCTGCTTTTGCATGCCGTCAGGAAACCGCCCGTGGCCGCCTCCGCCAGCCCGAATCCCGCGTTTCCTTTTTCGTGTCTTTCGTGTGTTTCGTGGTGAATCCTTCCCCGCCTTCCGTGCCCGCTTCCCGCTCCCGCCCCTACGTCGGCCGCCTCGCCCCCTCGCCCACCGGGCTGCTCCACCTCGGCCACGCCCGCACCTTCGCCCTCGCCGCCGCCCGCGCCGCCGGAGGACGCCTGCTGCTGCGCATGGACGACCTCGATGGCGCGCGCTGCCGGCCGGAGTTCGCCGCCGCCGCCCTTGCAGACCTCGCTTGGCTGGGCCTGGCGTGGGAGGAGCCCGTCATCGTGCAATCCAGCCGGCTGCCGGCCTACCGCGCCGCCCTCGCCCGTCTGCACGCCGCCGGCCTGGTCTACCCCTGTGACCGTTCGCGCAAGGACCTCGCCGGCGCCCTCGCCGCGCCCCACGAGGCCGCCGGCGACGACGAGCCTCTCTACCCTGCCGCCTGGCGCCCGCCCGCCGCCACGCCCCTGCCGCCGCTGGACCCCGCCGGGCTGGCGCGCAACTGGCGCTTTCGCGTGCCCGAGGGCGAGACCGTGGCCTTCACCGACGCCCGCCTCGGGCCCCGCGCCGCCGTCTGCGGGCGCGATTTCGGCGACTTCCTCGTCTGGCGGAAGGACGGTCTGCCCAGCTACCAACTGGCCTGCGCCGTGGATGACGCCGCACTCGGCATCACCGAGGTGGTGCGCGGCGAGGACCTCGTCCGGTCCACCTTTCGTCAACTCCTCCTGCTCGCCGCCCTCCTCCCGCCCGGCGCGCCGCCGCCCGGCTATTTCCACGCTCCGCTATTACACGACGAAAACGGCACGCGACTCGCCAAACGCCACGCTGCCCTCGCCCTGCACACCCTGCGCGCCCAGGGCGTGGAGCCGCGCACGTTAATCGCCTAGTCCGGCTGGTCTGCCCCGCCCCGCCGCAGGGCCGTCGCCACCCCGAGCATCAGCAGCAGCACCGTATTGCGCCCCAGCCCGGCCGCGAGGGCTCCCGGATCGGCACCGCCGAAACACCCGCAGCGCACATCTAGGCCCCGGAGCCAGGCCGAGGCCAACACGAGGGAAAAGCCCGCCAGCAACACCCCTGCGAGCACCCGCGCGGCTCCCCGCGTTTGCCCGAAAACCAAGCCCACCGCCACCGCCACTTCGAGCCACGGCAAATACACGGCCAGCCCGCCCGCCAGCCAGCCCTCGACCAACCGGAACCCCGCGATCTCGGCGGCAAAGCGTGCCGGATCGACCAGCTTGAGGCCCCCCGCCAAGACCAACACCCCCGCCAATGACCCTTCGAGTCCGCGCGCGAGCCAGACCCGCCGGGAGTTGCTCACTGTCTTCACGGTTCGCCCTCCGCCGCCCGCCAAGCCTCCCAGCCGCCCGCGAGAACCATGATGCGGTCAAACCCGAGTTCGCCCCTTAGCCGCAGCGCCACCGCCTCGCTGGCCTGGCACGAGTCGCCACCGCAATAGACCACGATTGGCCGCCGCCCGTCCCATTTTTCCGCCAGGGTGGCGAAGCCCGCCTCCCAATCCTCTTCGCTCAAACCCAACGCGCCGGGCACTCCACCCGCCGCCCGCTCAGCCGCCGGTCGCGCATCGAGCCAGAGGGCATCCGGATAATCCCGCCACGCCACCGCGACCGGGACCCGCGCCACCGCCACCTCCTTCGCGGCTAAAACCCGCCAAGCCGGCGCGCGCGGATGCAGCCATCCGGTCAGGATGGCCGGAGCCAGCGGGGCCAGCACCAAGGCAAACGCCCAAGGCACCCACCCGCCGCCGCCGGACTTGCACGTGGCGGTCTTCACGGCGCGTGGCGCAAGTAGAGGACGTCGGTATGCTCGACCCCGGCCGCGTCGCGCACCCGCACCCGCGCGGTCGCACGCACGTCATCCGCCGCCTCGCCCGCGTAGCGAAACCGGATTTTCAACTCGTCGCCTTCCAGCGCAGGCGTGCCCTCGACCACGAAGGCCGGAGGGTGCGAAATGACCTCGAGCAGGGTCACCGGAGTATCCGCCGAGTAGGTGAGCGTGATGTCGCGCGGTTCCGGCGCGGGCCCGGAAAAGACGAGAAGGCGCGGCGCGATGGTCACCCGCACCGGGAGGTCGGCCACCATCCGCAGTTCGTAGGTCTTGCCATCCGAAGTTACCACCGTGACGGGCTGGATCTGCCGCCCCTGCCGCGAGCCGGGGCTATACGTCACCGGCACGACCCCGCGGGCGCCCGGCGCCACCGCCCCCTCGGCGGCCTCCGTCACGGTGCAGGAACAGCCACTGCTCACTTCGGTCAGGGTCACCGGAGCCTCTCCCCGGTTGGTAAAATGAAACTCCCCCGTGAGTTTCCGCTCGCCCGGCCGCGGCTTGAGCACGAGTTCGGTGGACTCGAAAACCAGCTCGCCGCGCGCCGCCGTGCCGAGCAGGAGGCCGAGGGTGGCGAAACAAATCCGAAAAAGCCTCTGGGGGCGCATCGCTCGTTACCCCGGGGCCGCCGCCTCAGACCGCGCGGAAAACCACCGCCGCGTTCTGGCCGCCGAAACCGAGGTTGTTGCTCAACACCGCCGACACCCGCGCCTCGCGGGCGACATTGGGCACGTAGTCGAGGTCGCACTCCGGGTCGGGCTCGTGGAGGTTTATGGTGGGGGCGAGGGTCTGCGTTTGCAGGGTCTTGGCGCAGATAACGCTCTCGATGCCGCCGGCGCCGCCGAGCAGGTGCCCGGTCATGGATTTGGTCGAGCTCACCGGGAGTTGTCGGGCGCGGTCGCCAAAGACGCGCTTGATCGCGAGGGTCTCGAACTTGTCGTTGTAGGGCGTGCTGGTGCCGTGGGCGTTGATGTAGCCGACCTCCTCGGTTGCCACGCCGGCGCCCCGGAGCGCGCGGGTCATGGCCATGCCGAGCCCCTTACCCTCGGGATCGGGCATGGTGATGTGGTGGGCGTCGGCGGTGGCGGCGTAGCCCGCGATCTCGCAGTAGATGCGCGCGCCGCGCTTCCGGGCGTGTTCGTAAGATTCGAGGACGAGCACCCCGGCGCCCTCGCCCATGATGAAGCCGTCGCGGCCCATGGAGAAGGGCCGGCAGGCGGTGGCGGGGTCGTCGTTGCGCGTGCTCATGGCCCGCATGGCGCAGAAGCTGGCGTAGGCGAAGGGCGTGATCGCCGCCTCGGTGCCGCCCGCCACCATGACGTCGGCGTCGCCGCGGCGGATCATGTGCATGGACTCGCCGAGCGCGTGGGTGCCGGTGGCGCAGGCCGAGACCACTCCAAAATTGGGCCCGCGGGCGCCGAGCTCGATCGCGACGATGCCCGAGCAGATGTTGCCGATGAGGGCCGGGATGGTGAAGGGCGAGACCTTGCGCGGGCCGCCGTCGTGGAGTTTTTTTAGCTGGCTCTCGTAAGTGAACATGCCGCCGATGCCGGAGCCCACCACCACGCCCACGCGATCGGGGTCCTCCGTCGCCATATCAAGGCCGGAGTCGGCCCAGGCCTGCTTGGCGGCGCAGAAACCGAAGTGGGTGTAGCGGTCGTTGCGGCGGGCCTCTTTCGGGTCCATGTAGTCCTCGACATTCCAGCCGCGCACCTCGGCGCCGATCTGGGTGGCAAAGGGAGCCGGGTCGAAAAGCGAGATGCGGTCGATGCCGTTTTTCCCCGCCACCAGACTGGACCAAAACGTATCCGCTGTCTGCCCCAAACCATGAATAACGCCAAGACCGGTGACGACGACGCGCTGGGAATCGGGGAGGTGCGACATATTGGAAACCGCCCAACAAAACCAAGCACGCCGCGCAGAGCAAGGACGCGTCTCGGCCACCCCCTGAGCCGGTTCCGCCGCCCCGGACACAAAAAAACCCCGCTTCCCTGATGGAGCGGGGCAATCGGGACCGCAGGACGCGGGAGCGGACTCAGGCCACGCCGGCCTTGGCCTTGATGTAGTCGATCACCTGACCGACGTTCTTGAGCTTCTCGGCGTCGGCCTCGGGGATCTCTCCCTTGATCTCGTCCTTGAACTCCTCTTCGAAGGCCATGATCAGCTCGACGGTGTCGAGGGAATCTGCGCCGAGATCGTCGAGGAAGGAAGCGGTGGGCGTAATCTGCTCCTCGTTTACGTTCAGTTGATTAACGATGATCTCTTTAACGCGTTGTTCGATGGTTTTTTGGTCGGCCATAAGGGTGATAAATTTAGCTGGGTCAAAGGCTCACATCGCCATGCCACCGTCAACGGCAAAAACCTGCCCGGTGACGTAGCTGGCTTCGTCGGAGCAGAGAAAAGCGACGGCATGAGCCACTTCGGCCGCCTCGCCGAAGCGCTGCATCGGGATGAGCGCGGTGGCGCCTTTCTGCACTTCTTCGCTCAGCTCAGCGGTCATGTCGGTCTTGATGAAGCCCGGCGCGACCACATTGACCGTGACGTTGCGCTTAGCGAATTCCTTGGCGGTGGCCTTGGTGAAGCCGATCATACCGGCTTTGGCCGCCGCGTAGTTGGCCTGGCCGGCGTTGCCCATGATGCCGGTGACGGAGGAGATATTGACGATGCGGCCAAAGCGCGCGCGGCACATCGGCCAGCCGATGGCCTTGGTCCAGTGGAAGCAACTGGTGAGGTTGGTTTGGATAACGCTGTTCCAATCGTCATCGCACATGCGGGCGAGCAATCCGTCGCGGGTGATGCCGGCGTTGTTCACGAGGATGTCGATCTTGCCAAATTCCTTCAGGAGGGCCTCGGATGCCGCCGCCACGGCGGCGCCGTCGGCGACATCCACCGCGAGGGCCTTGGCTTTGCCGCCCGCGGCAAGGATGGCCTCGGCCACCGCGCCGCAAGAGGCGGCGGACTTGGAAACGCAGATGACGGTGACGCCCTTGGCGGCGAGGGCCTCGGCGATGGCTTTGCCGATGCCGCGTCCGGCGCCGGTTACAAGAGCGGTTCGATTGGTGAAGGTCATGGTCTGGGGAGAATAGCGAGTTGGGGGAGGCGGGCAGCGAGTAGGAGGAATGGAGCGGGAGGAGGCAGCGTTGTGCGGCGGGATGCCCGCCACTCGCCACCTACTACCCGCGACTTTCGCTCAATACACGTCGCGCTGGTAGCGTTTGTCTTTTTTCATCTGCTTCACGTATTCCTGCGCCTGCTCGATAGGCATGGCGCCCTGCTCGGCGATGATGTCGTGGAGGGCTTGGTCAACGTCCTTGGCCATACGCTTGGCGTCGCCACAGACGAAGAAGTAGCCGCCGTTCTGGAGCCAGGCCCAGAGTTCGGCCGCGTTGGCGCGCATCTTGTCCTGCACATAGACCTTCACACCCTGATCGCGGGACCAGGCGAGGTCGAGGCGGGCGACTTGGCCCTTGGCGAGGTAGTTTTCCCACTCCTCCTGATACAAGAAGTCGGTGTGGCTCTTTTGGTCGCCGAAAAACACCCAATTGCGACCGGTCGCACCGGAGGCAACGCGGTCCTGCACAAAGGCGCGGAAAGGGGCGATGCCGGTGCCCGGCCCGACCATGATGGCATCCTTGGCGCCGTCCTCGGGCGGACCGAAGTGAGAGTTGGAAACAAACACCGGCGCGGGCGTCTCGTTTACCCGGGCCCGGTCGGCCAGAAAGGTCGAGCACACGCCGTGACGCTCGCGGTGATTGGTGGTGTAACGCACGACTGCGACGGTGAGGTGGATCTCGGTCGGGTGCACCCGCGAGGAGGAGGCGATCGAGTAGAGACGCGGCATGAGCTTGCGCTGATGGTCGACAAACTCCTGCGGCGTCAGCTTGGCGGAAGGGAACTCGGCCAGCAGGTCGACGTATTCGCGCTCATCGAGAAAACCGGTCAGCTCCTCCTTGGCCTCAGGCTTGAGCAAAGCCTCGAGCCGGGCCTTTTCGCCGGCATCGGTCGCCTTCGCGAACAGCGTGTTGACGATCTTTGGCGTGGGGCCGCCGAGGGCCAGACGGTGGGACAGCGCCTCGCGCAGGGTGATGGGGGCGGCGAGTTTGAGCATCGCGGGCGACACCAGTTCCTCACCGGTGGCGTGCAAGCGCTCGAGCAGTTCGCCGACCTCAGCGGGGCGGTTGGTGGGGAACACGCCGAGCGAATCGCCCGCCTTGTAGTGCAGGTCGCTACCGGCGAGGTTCACCACGAAGTGACGGGTTTCCTTGGCGGAACCGGGCTTGTTCAACAGGCGGTTCTCGGTGATGCGGGCCGGGAACGGGTTCTCTTTGGTGTATTGGGAAGTGGCGGCGGGAGCAGACATAAAGGCCAACAGGTCAAGCAGGCGCCGCGCCCGCGCAAGCCCTTACTTTACCGCCCCCTCGGCGCGCCTGCGCTTGCTTCGCTCCGCGCTTTCCCGCCAACTGACCTGTAATGCCCGATACCGCCGTCCGAGTCCAAAAGTTCATCGCCGATGCCGGCCTGTGCTCCCGCCGCGCCGCCGAACAACTGATCGCCCAAGGCGAAGTGTGGGTAAACGGCAAGGTTGCCGTGCTCGGCCAGAAGATCGATCCCGAGACCGATAAGGTGACCGTCGAGGGCACCCAGATCCGCTCCAGCCTCCAGCCGAAGATAACCCTCGCCGTGCATAAACCCCGCGGCCTCGTCTGCTCAAATGACGACCCGCACAACCCCGAGACCATCTTCAATCTCCTGCCTCCGCAGCTCGCCAAACACCGCTTTTTCACCGCCGGTCGCCTCGATAAGGATTCCGAGGGCCTCGTCATCCTTACCACCGACGGCGACCTCGCCCAACGCCTCACCCATCCGAGCAACCTCGTCACCAAGCGCTACCTCGTCGTGCTGGACCGCGGCTTCCCCCGCGACCGCATCCCCCGCCTGCTGTCGGGCGTGACCATCGAGGGCGAGCGCCTGAAGGTCGAATACGCCAACCTCATCAACGTCGGGCCCGGCGGCATCGCCACCTCAATCGACGTGCACATGCACCACGGCAAAAAACGCGAGATCCGCCAGCTCTTCCTCGCCCTCGGCCACCCCGTCAAACGCCTCAAACGCTACCAGATCGGCGCCTTCCCGCTGCGCGGCATTCCCCTCCGCGCCGGCAAACAACTCTCCCCCGCCCAGATCGAAAGCCTTTTTGCACAACCCGGCCTCACCCCGCGCCCTCCCGGCGTCCGCCCCGCCCCGCGCGCCGCCGCCAAAAAAAGCCTTCCGCCCTCCCCCTCCGCCAAGCGCCCCGCCAAAACCCACCCCGCCCGCAAAGCCTGACACCCCCCTCCCCCCACCTCTTTAACACCCATCCCTCCACGCCATGAAGCGCCTCCTCGCCACCGCCCTCGCCCTGACCACGCTTAGCCTCCGCGCCCTGACCCTGGACGCCCCCCTGCCCGCCTACGCCTCCCCCGACGTGAAGGCCCCCATCCTCGGCACGGCCCGGACCGGCACCATCCTGACCGACGGCACCGCCCCCTCCGGCTGGGCCGCCATCGCCCTCGAAGGCCCCCACACCGTTTACGTGACTCAAAAGGACACCCTGAAAAACTTCGAGGTCCGCCCCGGCGCCGCCTACCTCTCCCAACCCCGCCCCGACGCCCCCGTGCTCGGCCTAGCCGACGAGCAAGACGCTGCCGAATTCGCCGACATCGCCGGTCGCTACAATAAATTCTCCCTCAAGAAGTCCCTCCCTGCCTACGTCCGCGTCACCCCCGCCGACGCCACCCTCGTGGCCCCCGTCGCCACGCCGGCCGAGCCCGCCTTCACCCAGAGCGAAACCGCCGCCCCCACCCCCGCGGCCACCGAAACCGCCCCCGCCTTGATGGCAGACCTCACCGGCACGCTTAACAACGATATCCCAGCCTCATCCCCCACCACCCCCGGCCAAAGCGCCCAGCTCGGCGAACCCCGCCTTGCCCGCACTTTCTTTGGCGTGGTCGCCTCGACCCGCAACCCCCTCCGCCCCCGCCGCCCTTATGATTTCCAGCTGAACGACGCCTCCGGCGCCCGCATCGCCTACCTCGATATCTCCCGCCTCCTGCTCACCGAGCAAGTCGAGGCCTTCATCGCCCGACCCGTCGCCCTGTTCGGCACCGCCGAGCCCATCGGCACCAGCCGCGAGATCGTGATCCGCGTCGAAACCCTGAAACTTCAGTAACTCACGCCGCCAGCCCCGCCTCCCCCTTCTCTCCCCGCCCCTCTCCCCGCTCAACTTATGCAGCTCATCGACGGCAACGCCATCGCCGCCAACCTCGCCACCGAACTCAAAACCCAGGTCGCCGCCCTCTCCGGCCGCAAACCCTGCCTCGCCCTCGTCCGCGTAGGCGAGGACCCCGCCTCCGTCTCCTACGTAAAGAAGAAGGAGAAAACCGCCGCCGAGATCGGCATCGAGAGCCGGGTCATCCTCCCGCCCGTCACCATTTCTCAGACCGAACTGGAAAAACTCATCGACGACCTCAACGCCGACCCCGGAGTCGATGGCATCCTCGTCCAGTCCCCTTTGCCCAAGAATCTCGACGAGCCCGCCGCCTTCCGCCGCATCGCCGCCCACAAGGACGTCGACGGTTTCCACACCCTCAACCTCGGCAAACTCGTCCAGGAGGACGACACCGGCTTCGTCGCCTGCACCCCCGCCGGCATCCTGGAGCTCCTCGCCCGCTCCGGCGTGGACCTGAAGGGCAAACACGTCGTCGTCCTCGGCCGCTCCCTCATCGTCGGCAAACCCGTCGCCCTCCTCGCCCTTCAGAAAAAAGTCGGCGCCAACGGCACCGTCACCGTCTGCCACTCCGGCACCGCCGACGTCGCCGCCCTCACCCGCCTCGCCGACGTGCTGATCGCCGCCATCGGCCGCCCCGAGTTTGTCAAAGCCGACATGGTTAAACCCGGCGCCGTCGTGATCGACGTCGGCATCAACCGCGTGGCCGACGCCTCCAAAAAAACCGGCTACAAACTGGTCGGCGACGTCGATTTCGGCGCCGTCTCCCCCCTCACCTCCCAAATCACTCCCGTCCCGGGCGGCGTCGGCCCCATGACGGTGTGCATGCTCATGCGCAACACCCTGAAGGCCCGCCTCCTCGCAATTTGAGCCACCGCCCGCCCGCCATGTCCCCGACCCCCGCCCGGATACTCGTCGTGGACGACCAGACAGTTAACGTCCAGCTGCTCAGCCGCGCCCTGGAAAAAGAAGGCCTCGCCGTCATCCCCGCCCACAGCGGCCAAGAGGCCCTCGACCTCGTCGAACAAGCCCCCCCCGAGCTCATTCTCCTAGATGTCATGATGCCCGGGATGGACGGCATCGAAGTCTGCCGGCGCCTCCAAGCCGACAGCCGCTACAAGAACATTCCCCTGATTTTTGTCACCGCCCGCACCTCGAAGGAAGGCCGCCTCGACGGCCTCCGCGCCGGCGCGGTCGACTACATCACGAAGCCCATCGATCTGGACGAGACGCTGGCCCGCGTGCGGACCCAGCTCCGCGTGGTCCAGATGAATCGCGACATGCTGGAGCTTCAGCAGCGACTCGAGGAGGCCCGCCGGGCCGCCTCCATCGGCGCCATCACCCAAGGCATCGCCCACAATCTCAACAACCTCCTCGGCGTCGTCATCGGCTACCTCGAACTGATCAAGGCGAAGCCCCAATCCCCGGAGAGCGTCCTCGCCAACGCCGAAAAGCTGGGGAACGCCGTCCAGCGTATCGTCGGTATCATCCGCCAACTCACCTCCCTCGTCGTCAAATCGCGCCCGCCCACCAGCCCGGGTGCCCTGACCGACATCCTCGAGAACAGCCTCCGCCGCTTCGCCAGCCTCCATCCAGATGCCAGCCCCGTGCAGGTGGATAACCCGCACGGCGACCTGATCATCCACACCCACGTGGATATCTATGAAGATGCCCTCTGCAAAATCCTCCTCAACGCCTACGAGAGCTACGGCGAAGACCACCCCGGCCCCCGCCCGATCCATCTGGACGTCACGCTGAGCAAATCCCCGCGAGCCGAGAGCCGCATGGTCGTCTTGAAGGTCGAGGACCGCGGACGCGGCCTAGATCCCCAGGTGCGCGACTACATGTTCGAACCCTTCATCAGTAGCAAAAACACCGTGGGCGTGGGCATGGGCCTCACGGTCGCACGCCACGCCCTGCGCAACATGGGCGGCGACCTCACCCTCGAGGACCGCCCCGGCGGCGGCGCCACCGCCACCCTGGTGCACCCGATCGAGCTCCGCCGCCGAGCCATCACCACCGCCTGAATGTTTCGGCGGCTTAGCGCCTGAGTGGCAGAACCGATGCAGGATCCTGCAATCAGCTGCTGGTATCGCCCACTCCACTCGCCTTGATTTTTACTTCCGAGCCCGATTCTTACCACCATGCGGCTTACCAGCAAAGGCCAGGTGACCATCCCTCTCCGCTGCGCAAACGCTACGGCCTCGCTCAACTGGCCGAATGACCTTCAAACCGGCCGAAGGCGGCGTGCTTATCCGCCCCGCCGCCGATCATCGCCTCAAATTCATCCGCGCCGCCCTTTAGCGCGCCCGCGGCAGCGCCGACGCCGTCAGCTCCACCGCCGAGTTGATGCGCCTCACTCGCGGCGAAGATTAACCCCTCATGGTTTTGGTGGACGCCAAGGTCCTGGTGGACGTTCTCGCCGACGACCGCGCCCGCGGCCGCAGCCCCTGCCCGCGATCCGACCCGCCACCGACTTGCCTTCCCCGCAAAAAAAACAGGATCGGCGCATGCTCACGCTCGACCACAGCCCGGTGGGATCCTCGCCCGCCGTCCTCGGCGGCACCTTGGTTTTTGAAGGAACGCGCGTTCCGGCCCAGACGCTGCTCGACTACAGAGCGGACGGATTCTCGCTGGATAAGTTCCTCGCCTTCTTCCCTTCGGTGCGGCGCGAAGACGCCGAGTTGTTTCTTTCAGTCGCCGCCGCTGCATCAGAGGCCGAACCCGGAAGCTATACCATCTTGGTTTGACTGCCTTTCATAGAATTGAACCTAAATTCACTTGCCGCTCTTCTTGATTTTAGTGTAAGTAAAAACTGCATTAATCGCAAGCAATTAAAGCCTTGGACCAACCCTAGATACTCCCCTCGTCGTTAAGCCAAGGCAAACTCACCAAATGAACCTTAGACTCATTATTTCCTTTGTTCTAGCTTTCGTCTTTGGAGTCGAAGTTAATAGAGCCTTCGCTCAAGGGCAAACAAGCTCGGTGTCTCTGGACAGAATATTGGTGCGTTACCAAACCGAGGCTACTCCGGAGGCCATTAAAGATGTCGAGTCGCGTCATAAACTGACCCTTGTAAGTGAGATAAAATTATTCCGAATAAAGGTGTATACCGTGCCCTCCGGGGTTTCACTGGCAGAGGCCTGTTCGCGCTTGCTTGCCGAGCCAATCATCAAACACGCGGAACCGGACCAAGAACGCTCACTTGCCAGTGTCAACGATCCCGGCTTCGGTCAGCAGTGGTATCTCAGCAACAACGGGCAAACGGTCAACGGCAAGAAAGGACCGAGCGGTATTGATATTCGCTGGTTGTCTGCAAGTGCCCGGCATCAACCACAACAAGTTATTCGCGTCGCCGTGATCGATTCTGGAGTAGCCTTCCTTCATCCTGATCTGATTCTGCAGGGCTATTATAACGACGCCGAGATAATCAATGGCTTGGACGATGATGACAACGGTTTTGTCGATGACTACTCTGGCTATGATTTCTATTCTTTGGACGCGCTGGCACTTGATCAAAACGGGCATGGAACTCTTGTCGCAGGCATCATCGGAGCGACAATCGACGACGGCACGGGAGTGGCGGGCGTCACTGACTCGGTCGAAATCATGCCATATCGCGTTTTTGATCAGTTCGGTCGAGGCGGTGATCCGAAGTTTCGCCTCGGCACCAGCAGTGTTTCGGACATCTTACTCGCAATCGCTCATGCCGTCAAAGGCGGCGCGAAGATCCTTAACATAAGTATTCAAGGAGTTGAATACAGCGTTTTAGAAGATCTGGCCTATGACGAGTTGGTCGATTACGGAGTGCTTGCCATCATCGCGGCTGGAAACGGCGGCGATGATGGCGAAAGCGACGACAACGACGTTCTGCCTACTTATCCTGCGTCTTACTCATCGCCCGCCATCATCGCGGTCGCGGCGCAGGACCGAAGCGGCAAGTTGGCCTCATTTTCCAACTACGGGGTGTTCAGTGTCGATATCGCGGCGCCGGGAACAGACATCTACGGACCTGATGTCACCCGTGAAACCGCTTACTTTCAGAATTTCGAAAATGGATCAGGCGGCTGGACAATCGGCTCCAGTGCAGATGACGAGTCCGGACTGAACTGGGTATTGGAGTCAACGAGCGGTAACACATTCTTACGCGACCGTTTTTTCAGCGGTCCAACGACCTATCGTCCCAACACCGATATTTGGGTAACCTCTCCCTTTCTGGATTTGAGCAACTTTCAAGGCGCTAGACTGGAATTCGAATCATATCTGGATCTGGCCAATGATTATTTGATTTTGGAGGTATCCGACAACGGCGACGAGTGGCTCGCTTACGAGTATTACTACAACACAGTCAATGAGGCCTTTTCCAGCAAACCGTTGGACATCTCGGACTTAGACGGACTCTCCGGCTATATCCGTTTTCGACTCATCACCGATTATAGCGTCCAAGGGACTGGAGTGCTTATCGACGATGTGCGCATTAGCGGCATCGATGATTTCGATGCAAATAACCCCCAATACCAACATAACGATGGAACATCGTTTGCGGCGCCAGTAGTGACGGGTGTCGCGGCGATGGTTTGGTCTCATCGGCCGGACCTTACCGCTTCGCAGGTTCGGGAAGCCGTTTTGCTTTCCGCGCGACCAGTTGCCGCACTTGGCGGACGCGTAGCCGCCGGAGGCATGGTGGACGCCAACGCCGCTTTGATCCGCGCCGAATCATTCCCGAAGAAGGCGCAGACGATAACCTTCCCTCAAATACCTACTCAGTCTTTCGACCCTCTAAATGAAGTAGTTCTTAGCGCCAGCAGCAGCTCGGGGCTTACGGAGATAACCTACTCCGTTGTTTCTGGTCCGGGTTACATTATTGGTAACTATCTTTTCGCAAGCGCACCAGGTCGCGTGGTCGTCCGCGCTGATCAAGCTGGCAGTCTAAGCTACAATGCAGCTTTTGCAACGCAGACGATCGTTTTCATGGGAAGTCAAAGCATCAGTTTTCTTCCACCCCTCAACAAAACCTTTGGCGATCCCGACTTTATTCTCTCCGCGACCGCCAGTTCCGGACTACCCGTTTCCTTCATGGTCGTATCCGGCCCCGCCACGTTGAAAGGCTCCGTCCTTAAACTGACGGGCGCCGGCACGGTAACAATTCGCAGTAGCCAAGCTGGTGATATCAACTATTATACAGCGGAGCCGGTCGAGCGCACGATTACTGTAGCCAAGGCCCCCCAAACCATCGCTTTCACCGCTCCCTCAAACGCCACCTTTGGCGAAGCTCCTATTACGCTCTCCGCCACCTCGTCTTCCGGTCTCCCGGTCACGCTAAACGTAGCTTCTGGACCGGCAATTCTCACGGAATCCACCCTCACCTTCACTGGTGCAGGTTCGGTCGTTATAAGGGCTATGCAGCCGGGCAATGCCAATTATAGCGCCGCCGATTCTGTATTCGAAGGGATTGGGGTATCAAAGGCAGCGCAGTCCATAACCTTCAATCCGCCATCCTCGGTTTCTTTTGGGGGATCGGCGACCAACCTCTCCGCCACTACTTCCTCCGGTCTTCCGGTCGCCTTCTTGGTCGTATCCGGCCCCGGCACCATCAATGGCTCCCTGCTGACCGTCACAGGGCCGGGCACCGTCGTAGTTCGCTCCACTCAGGCAGGGGACGCCAACTACACCGCCGCATCGCCGGTAGAGCGCACCATCGCCGTCGCCAACGCGCCGCAAACCGTCGACTTCGCGCCCATCGCCGACCGCACCTTCAACCCCGCGTCCAGCTCGCTCACGCTATCCGCCAACGCCACTTCGGGTCTTACGGTCAGCTTCTCCGTGACCAGCGGCCCCGCTACTGTTGCGGGCAACACCCTTACCATAACTGGAGCAGGCTCCGTCACCGTTCGAGCCTCACAAGCGGGTAACGCCGACTATGCGTCCGCCACCGCCACCCGGACCTTCACCGTCGCCAAGGCGCAACAGACGATCGCATTTACCGCACCCGCTAATGCCCAAGTCGGCGCCCCGGCATTCAACCTCGCCGCCACCGCGACTTCGGGCCTACCCGTCGTATTCTCCGTCTCTGGTCCCGCGAGCTTGTCGGGCAATCTCCTCACCCTTTCGGGCACCACCGGCATCGTCACGGTCACCGCCAGCCAGACCGGAGATTCCAACTATAACCCAGCGACTGCGGTGGAACGCACGTTCACCGTCTCGGCCGCACCGCAGACCGTCAACTTCACGCCCATCGATAACCGAACCTTCAACCCGGCGGCCAATACACTCCCCCTGTCCGCCACCGCCAGCTCGGGCTTGAGTCCGATCGACTTCAGCGTGATCAGCGGCCCCGCCACGGTTGCAGGCAACACCCTCACCGTCACCGGCGCCGGCTCCATCACCGTTCAAGCCAGCCAGGCGGGCAACGCCAACTACGGCGCGGCCACCGCCACCCGCACCTTCACAGTCGCCAAGGCCAGCCAAACCATCGTCTTTAACGCACCCTCCACGGCCAGCTACGGCAACGCCCCGCTCTCGCTCTCCGCCAGCGCCAGCTCCGGCCTCCCTGTCGCCTTCTCAGTTGCTTCAGGGCCGGCGACCGTAAATGGCGTGTCCCTCACCTTTAATGGTGCGGGCTCGGTTGTCATCAGAGCCAGTCAGTCGGGCGACCTCAACTACTTGGCAGCAACGGAAGTCTTCCGAGGAATACCCGTCTCCAAGGCCCCGCTGACCGTCTCCGCGCAAAACCGCTCCCGCTTGGTCGGCACGGCCAACCCGGCTCTCGCCCTCTCTTACTCCGGCCTCGTCGGCAGCGATACCCCTACGACCGCCCTGACCACAGCGCCCGTCGCCGCCACCAAAGCCGACGCCAAGAGCGCTGCCGGTAGCTACCCCATCACCCTGACTGGCGGTGTTTCCAATAACTACGCCCTCACGCTCGTGCCCGGCACGCTCACCGTCGTCGGCTTCGGCGGCACCTACGAGGCCCTGCTGCTCGACCAGTCCTCCGTGCCAGTCGGCAAACTCAGCCTGACCATCCCGGCCGCCGCACTCAGCTACACCGGCACTCTCACCCTCGCCCGCGAGGTCAAAGCCATCCCCATCGCGAGCACCTCTAAATCCACCGGCACCACCGCCTTCGCGGGCTCGGTCGATCTCGCCGCCGGCACCTGGACCCGCACCGCCACCACCACCGGCCTCGACGCCCTCGCGCTCGCGGTGACCGTATCCGCCGACGGCTCGCTCAACGGCAGCCTCAAACGCAATGGCCAATCCTTCGCTACCCTCGCCTACGGCTCCCGCCTGCGCGTCTTCGCCAAGGGCCAGACCGCACTCGGCGCCGGCGCCAACACCCTCGTCCTCCACCCGGCCGACAATCTCTCCAACTCCGCTTCCCGCCCCTTCCCCGGCGGCTCCGGTTTCGCCACCGCACCCATCGCCGCCACCACCGGCGTGCTCACCCTGAAGGGCAACATCGCCGACGGCTCGCCGCTCACCGCCTCGCTCAAGCCCACCCTCGACGACACCTACCTGCTCTGGGTCAACCCCTATGGCACCCGCGCCGACTCCTTCCTCGCCGGCGCCCTTCCCCTCCAAGGCCACCCCGAAAAATCCCGCTTCCCCGGCCGAGCCTACATCCCCCGCGACGCCGGATTGCTCACCTGGCAAAAGGCCGCCTCCCCTGCCAAGCCTCTCGATAAATCCTACCGCGCCGGCTTCGGCCCCCTCAGCGTTGAGGTCTCCCTCGATCCCTGGTTGCCCCCCGCCACCAAGGCTGCCGGCGCCATTCCCGCCGGCACCCTTGCCCAACGCCTCGGCCTCGCCGACAACGCCACCACCTCGGGCGCGCTGACCATCGCCCACGGCCCCGCTGCTCTGGACCTCGGCGCGCGTGAAAGCCTCCTGCCCCTCGCCGCCTCCCTTTCGCCCGCTGGCGTCTTCACCGCGACCAATGCCGCCGCCACCGCTTGGACGGTTAAGCTCACCCCGACCACCGGCGCCTTCACCGGCAGCTTCACGCTTAGTGATCAAATCGCCCAGCCCCCGGCCAAACCTGTTACCCGCCTGGTCACCTTCTCCGGCGTGCTCCGCCAAGCCCCTGCCGGAGACCGCGAACTCGGCGCCGGCTTC
>CAMCZZ010000023.1 GCA_945888375.1 Akkermansia muciniphila
CTGCCCCGCGCCGAGGTTATCCACGCCGCCGAGCGTGCCACCGCGATATGGGTCAACGTCCTGCGCGCCCGGCTCGAAACGGAAGCCCCGCCCCGCCTCATCGGCCTTTCCATCGCCGAACTGCGCGCCGAGCTAAGGACGATCACCGATGAACTTTGCTCCGACGTGGTCAAAGCCCTGGAGGCCGAGGCCGGGGTGGGGTGAACCGCCGCAAACACTCTGCAACACTTGGCGTTTATCGGCGTTTTTTTAGGGGTTTAGGCCCTTTTTTTTAGGGGTAACCCCACCCTTTTAGACACAAAAAACCCCGGATCCCTTTCGGGTCCGGGGCTTTCTATCTAAAATGGAGCAGGCGAAGAGACTCGAACTCTCGACGTCCACCTTGGCAAGGTGGTGCTCTACCAACTGAGCTACGCCTGCGTGAGAAGGTCGGAGAAAAGGGCGCGCGACGGCAGGGTCAACAGGTTTCTTAAAATCAGCGCGGATTTTTTTAGCGGACGTTCTCCAGCTCGAAAACCAGCTGGTTGCGCGCTTGCACCGGCAGAGGCACCACGCCGGCCTTCAAAAGGGCGGGGGCCGTCTCATCGGCGAGAAGATGGCGGAGCAAGAAGTTCAAGCGCTTGGCGTCGGACTTGCGAAACACCAATCGCACCGGCAGGCGCAGAGGGTAGTCGCCCGTGTGCAGGTTCTCCGAAGTCGGGCCATAGGCCACGTCGCGCTCGCCCTTGGCGACCAGGAGGACCTTGAGCGGCCCACCCTCCGCCGGCGGGGAGGGCAGGAGCGCGATGCCGCCTTCCTCTCCTCCGATGCGGCCGGTGGCGCCGGCGACATCCTTAAACTGGACAACCGTCGACTTGAGGTCGGGGGTTTTGAGCACCTGGTAGCGGAAAAGATCCACCGCCAGCCCGCCCCGCCGGCTCACCGCGACGGCGGTAATGCTGCGCACACCCCACGAACCGGTGACGCCCAGCTCGCTCCAACGTTTGATATTGGTGACCTCGGATGCACCAAAAACGCCGGCGAGTTGTCCAAAATGGAGCTGGGTGAGTGGCACCGTGACTGGGACCGCCACGACCGTGGTGAGGTAGCCCATGACCGCGTTGATAAACTCGGGGCCGGGCGGGGTATCCTCCGCCCCCAGCACCACCAGCCCCAAATCGGCGCCGCCGGCCTGCAAGGTCTCCAAACCGAGCCGGCTGCCCCGAAGCTCGAGCGTGAGAGGCAACTCGTTCGCTGCCGCGAAGAGCTTTAGCTCCGACCCGAGCGTTTCGGAGACCAAATCCGAACCGACCATACGAATGGGCTCGGAAAACAGGGGGGACACGGGACTGAGCAAGCAACACAGGAGGGCTACGGCGCGCTTCATAGGGTGAAGAAGTCCTGCCCGTCCCGACGGGCGCAGGCAAACGCAAACCCAAGGGACTCGTGCGCCGGGCCGGTTCCTCGCGCCGCCGACCGCGGCGAGCCCCGGTCAGTCCAGCGTATCGAGCTCCGGCCACGCGGCCAGCTTGCGGTGAAGCGTGCGCCGGCTGATGCCCATCAGGTGGGCGGCCTGCGTGCGGTTGCCCCGGGCCTTGATCAAGGCCTCGCGGAGCAGGCGCTTTTCATTCTCCTCGACCGAGAGCGACGCCCCCGGCGGACCGGGCAAAGCGAGCACCGGAGCCTTGCCAGCCAAGGCCAGGACGGGGGCGACCGGCGGGGAGCCGGCCTGCCCGGCATAACCCTGCCACTCGCCCCGGTAACGCGGATCGAGATCGTATTCGCTGAACTTGCCCCCGCGGTGCATGACGACGGCATTCTCGCAAAAGTTCCTCAACTCGCGGATGTTGCCCGGCCAGCGGTAAGCGCAAAGCGTGCGCAGGGCACCAGGCTCCAGGCGCGGCGGAGTCACCCCGTTTTCCTTGGCAAAAAAGATCAGGTAATGCGCGAGCAACAGAGGGATGTCGTCAGGCCGGTCGCGCAGCGGCGGCATGGTCAGGCGCACGACATTGAGGCGGAAAAAAAGGTCCTCGCGGAACTTACCCTCGCCTACCATGCGCTCGAGGTGGCGGTTGGTCGCGGCGACCAGACGCACGTCGAGCGGGATGGGTTTACTGCCGCCGACGCGTTCGATCGAACGCGTCTCCAAAAAGCGCAGCAACTTCACCTGGGTGCTGGCGGTGATCTCGCCGATCTCGTCGAGGAAGAGCGTGCCGCCATCGGCCGATTCGAAGCGCCCCACCCGCCGCTCGCTCGCGCCGGTGAAAGCCCCGCGCTCGTGGCCGAAGAGCTCGCTTTCCAAGAGATTCTCCGAGAGCGCGGCGCAGTGCACCGCCACAAAGGGCCCGCGGGCACGGGGGCCGGCCTGATGCAGCGCCTGGGCGATCAGCTCCTTGCCCGTGCCGCTCTCGCCCTCAATCAGAATGGTGGCGCGGGAGGGTGCCACCAAACGCACCTTGTCGATCAGATCGCACAAGGGTGCGGAGTGGCCGATGATACCGTCGAAACTGAACTTTTCGTCCAACCGCTCGTGAAGTTGTTTTACCTCGATCTCGAGGGTCTTGGTCTTGAGCGCGCGCTGGAGCAGCACCTCAAGTTGCTCGATGTTCACCGGCTTGGTGAGAAATTCGACCGCGCCCCGTTTCATCGCCTCGACCGCCGAGTCCACGCTGCCGTAGGCCGTCATCATAATGACGGCCGGGCGGTGCGGGAGAGCGAGGGCTTTGTCGATGACCTTGAGGCCGGACTTGCCCGGCATGCGCAGATCGGTGAGCACCGCATCAAAGGGCTGCGCCTCCAGAAGGTTGAAGGCCTCGTCGGCATTGGCCGCGATCGAGACGTCGTAGTCATCCTCCAAGGCCTGGCGGAGGCCTTCACGGGAGTGCTTCTCGTCATCGACGATCAAAACGCTGGGCAACATGGCCGCCGAGCACGCCTAAACCTGGCCGCCGGGTCAAGCCATGTAGTGCCATTTCGGCACACTTCTAGCAGGTTTAACCGCGGGTGAAAGGTAAGCTGGGGTGGAATCAGGAGCGCAGGAGGCGAACGCGGCGTTGTTTCAGCGGGAATTGCAGGGTGACGGTCGTGCCGCGGCCGGGCTCGCTCTCGACCACGATATGCCCGCCATGCTCGCGGAGGATGCGTTGCACGACCATCATGCCGAGGCCGTGGCCGCCGGGCTTGGTGGTGTGGTAAGGCTCGAAAAGCCGGGCAAGGTGTTCGGGCTGGATCCCGCTGCCGGTATCGGCGAAGGCGAGCAGCAGATGTTCTTCATCGGCCCGTGCGGCGATGCGCAGCTGGCCACCCGGTTGCATGGCCTCGGCAGCGTTTTTAATGACGTTGAAAAACACCTGCTTTACCTGGTCGCGATCGGCGTGGACCAGCGGGAGCCCGGCGGCGGTGGTCACTTCGACCACGATGCCACGATCGGCCAGCTCGCGCTCCTGAAACCGCAAGACCTCGGCCAGCACATCGGTCAGGCGGGTGTCGGCCAGGTCGGGCGGACGGGGCCGGATGGCTTGGAGAAAATTGGCGATGATGCCATCGAGACGGGCGACTTCGCTTTGGCAGACGCGCAGCGAATCCGCGAGACTGGCGGCGTCTTTTTTATCCAGTCCGCGCAGCTTGCGCAGACGCCGCTCGACGAGCTGGAGCTGGATGGTGAGGGAGTTGAGCGGATTACCGAGCTCATGGGCTACCCCGGCGGCGAGCAGGACAATCGAAGCCACCCGCTCACTCTCGATACGCTGGTCGGTATCGAGCTTGTCACGGGTCAAGTCGGTGAGCACCACCGCGAAGCGCCGGGCCTCGCCGGCGAAGGTGGCGGCACTGGCGCCGCCGGGCACATCGAAGGGCACGAGGTAGAGGCGCACCGCGCGCGGCTCCGGATAGCTCAGCTCGATTTCGCGGGTGAGGCTGCTGGCATTGGCCAGGGCGTGGGCGAGGATCGCGTGTAGGCCCGGCACCAGCCGCCAGAGGGTGGGCGCGGCGGAGTCGGCCTTTTTTAACCCGAGGAGACGGTGGGCGGCGGAGTTGGCGTAGGCGATCTCGCCATCGGCATCGACCACCAGCACGCCCTCCTGCAGGACATTAAACACCCGTTCAAACAGCCCGCGCTCGCGGCCAAGGCGCTGGGCGAGGGTCGCGAGGGTGGGCGCATCGAGGGTTTCGAGCCGCTCGAGCATGCGTTCCAGGGAACTGGGTTTTTTCACCGCCACGCGCCGGATGTGAGGCCTCGGAGCGCGCTTGGCAACGCATGCGTCAGGCCCCCACGCCGCCGCCACATCCCTGCGTTCCGTTCTGGCGCTCCAGACCAATCACCCGAAAATGGCCGCAAGAAGTCGCAAATCGCGCATAACCGAGCCCTCCCTCCCGGGCTTTTTGGCGACTGCTGCGCCCCTTTGGGCGGCCAGTTTCCGCTTCCCCAAAAGTAGCCTTAGCAGAGGTTCACCGGATCGACGTCGAGCACCTGCACGAGGTCGTCCGGCCACTCGAAGGCGGCCCGCAGGCGGGCCAGCTCCACCACGATGCCGGTTACCGGGGCATTGCAGAAATACCAGAGCTGCCAGCGATACTCGTCCTGGATTTTTTCAATGGGCGCGGCCGCCGGGCCCATCAGCGCGACTTTTTCCTTGAGCGCGTCCTCCACGCGTTTTTTCCACTGCTCGGCGTAGAAGCGCAGCTTTTCCGGATTCGGCCCACGGAAGAGGTGGTGCAACAAATGCCGGGCGGGCGGGTAGCCGAAAGCGCGCCGCACCTTCAGCTCGGCCTGGGCAAAACCGGCGAAATCGGCGTGACGGGAAAACTGGATCGCGCCGGCCTCGGGGGTAAAGGTCTGCACCATGACCTCGCCGGCCCGGTCGCCGCGCCCGGCCCGCCCGGCGACCTGCACAAGGAGCTGGAACGTGCGCTCGTTGGCCCGGAAATCCGGCACATGCATGGAAAGGTCGGCATCTACCAGGCCCACGAGGGTGACGTTCGGGAAATCGAGGCCCTTGGCGATCATCTGGGTGCCGACGAGGATATCGATGCGGCCGGCGCGGAAGGCGGCGAGAATCTCGCGAAAGCGGTTTTTTTTACCCATCGTATCGGTATCGATCCGCTCGATCCGGGCCTTGGGCAGGAAACGTCGCACCGCCTCCTCGACACGCTGGGTGCCAGTGCCGCGCCACTTGATCTCGGGGGAGGCACAGGCCGGGCAGCGGGCGGGCGCGCCGCGCTGGTGGCCGCAGAGGTGGCAGCGCAGCGTCTCGTCGCTGCGGTGGTAGGTCATGGTCACACTGCAATGCGGGCACTCCTCCGCATGCCCGCACTTGCGGCACTGCATCGCCGAAGAGTAGCCGCGCCGGTTGATAAACAGGATGGACTGCTCGCGCTTGGTCAGGCGGTCATGCAGGGCATCGATCAAACGACGCGAAAGCGTGACGGCCCCGCGCTGCTTCATCGCCTCGACGCGCATGTCCACGATGTCGATGAAGGGCAGCTTGCGGTCATCGATGCGCTTGGTGAGCTGGAGCAAGCCGTATTTGCCCGCCTGGGCGTTGGCCCAGGACTCGAGCGAAGGCGTGGCGGAACCCAGCAGACAGACCGCCCCGCAAAGCTTGGCCCGGTAGATCGCGGTGTCGCGCCCGTGGTAGCGCGGGGTCTCGTCCTGCTTGTAGGCCGGCTCGTGCTCCTCATCCACGACGACGAGCCGCAGGTTTTGCACCGGGGCAAAGACCGCCGAGCGCGCCCCCACCACCACCCGGGCCTCGCCGGTGGCCAACGCGAGCCAGCCGTCGAGCCGCTCGCCCTCGCTCAAGGAACTGTGCCAGACGACGGCGCGATGGTCGGGCGCGATGGCCTCCAACCGTGAACGCAGGCGCGCGACGGTCTGCGGGGTGAGCGCGACCTCCGGCACGAGGAAGGCCACGCCGCCGCCGGCGGCGAGAGTCTCCTGGATGGCCCGCAGATAGACCTCGGTCTTGCCCGAGCCGGTGACGCCGAAAAGTAGCCGCACCGCAAAGACCCCCGCCTGCACATCCCCCGCGAGGGCGCTGACCGCCGCCTGCTGCTCGTCATTGAGCGCATGGGGCCGGGCGGCGACGTGTTCTCCCGCCGCATGGTCGTCGTCGTAGGCGATACGCTCGACGCGGCGCGTCTCCTCCCGCACCAACCCGCGCTCGACCAGGCCGGTGATGGCCGCGGCGGAGACGGCGAGCCGGTCGAGCACAAGGGCCTTGGCCACCGCGCGCGGCTGGGTCCGCAGGAACGCGTAAACCTTCGCCTGGGCCGGGGCGCGCTTGGCCAGTGCGGCCTGCTCCCCGGCCGGGAGCTCGCGTGCGACCGCGAGGAGTTTCTCCTGTTTCAACGAGGCGGCCTTGCGCACCGCGCCCGGCAACATGGTCTCGATGATGCCCTCCAGCGGCGCGGCGTAGTAGGCGCTCATCCACTTCGCCAGCCGCAGCAAATCGGGCGGCATGGCGGGGAAGGGGTAAACCAGCCCGGCGAGGGGCTTGCAGCGCTCCACCGGAAAATCTTTGGGCTCGGAGAACTCCGCCACGATGCCGAGATGGAAGCGGTTGACGATAGGGATGCGCACCAAGGAGCCGACCTGCACTTGTCCACGCAAGGAGACCGGCACCTGGTAATGCAGGAGCTTGTCGAAACCTGCGAGAGGATGCACGCCGACGGTCATGGAAGAGGCCTTTGAAGGCAGGTGCATGGCGGCGGGGCGAACGGATTCTTGCCCGCCCCGCCCGTTCACTGCCCCGGGGTCAGCCCCACTTCCCGCGCCAAAGCCCAGCCGCTGGGCGGATGCTCGAGTGCGACCACGCCCTCGACCGGCAGGGCGGCCAGCGGATCCGCCGCGAAACAAAAAACCCGCGTCGCCTCCCGGCGGTGGTCTTGTTGCCAGCGCGTATCCAGCCAGCCCGGCCGCAAACTGCGCCAGCTCCACCCTGTAGGGACGATTTCCGCTGCGTCCGCGCCGTGGCCGCGCACCTCAAACCAGGGCGCGGCCTCCGCCAGCTGCGGCCCGGTGCGAAGCGCCAGCGTGCGTCCGCCTTCCGCGAGTTGGAGAGAGGCCCATTCCGCGCCATCCGGCCCCAGCAAGCGCGCCACCAACCCCGCCGGCACGGGTTCCGCCCAGCCGAGCTCGGCCCGGTCCGCGCCGGCCAGCGCGAGCACGCCGCGCCCGCCCCCTTTTTCGATGCGCCAGACCGGGGCTTCGCCTTGGGAAGCAACCTTGCGGAAAAGCAACACCCACCCGGCGCGCGTGACCGGTTGGTGCAGCGCGTGGGGCAGCGTCGCCCGCACCTGCTCCCAAGCGCGGCGGCGAGCGGCCGCAAGGGCCTCCCGGGGCTCGCCCCCGGCCGCCGCTACGGAGGGCACGGTCGAGAGCGCCACATCAAGGGTGCGGGCCAGCCGCCACTCCCCCAACGAGCAACTCCAGCTACGGGAAGACGGGGCCGGCGGGGCTGGCGCCTCGGGGGGCGGCTGGGCTAGATCCGCCCCGTCCCGCTCGCCTGCTTGGGTTTTTGCCCGGACCGCCGGGAGGGGGGGCCGCTCCGGGGTGCGGGACGCACCTGCCAGAGCATCTTCCGCTGAATAAAATGGCACCGGGAGGCCCGCCGACGACGACGCGCCCATACCCCCGGGCGCCGGCGCACGCGGCCCATCCCGCCGCACCTGCTCGCCTGCTCTGTCCCTTGCCTCCCCCGGCGGGACCGGGCGGTCGGCTGACCTGCTCTCGAGCACGTTTTGGGGCGAAACTTCGGAAACGGCCCTTTCAGAATCGGCATCGACCAAGCCGGCATGACCCCGGTCAGGACTATCTGCAGGCGTTTGCCCACCCTTCCCCGCCGAATTTCGGGCCGGTTCAGCGTTGGCGCCTGATCCGGAATTCGCCGCAAGCTCCCGTGGCTTAGGCTCCTCCTCGGACGGAGAAGTGATCGGACCGGTGTAAGCCATCGGCACCGGCACCACCTTGCCGGGCCTCGCCTCGCCCTCCGACGAGGCCCCGGGGCGGGTCGCCACCGGCTGAACTGCCAAAACCCCGGGCAGCACCCGTCCGGCCAAGGCCGGTAAAAATGGCTCACTCCCGCCAGGCGGCGCGGGCTCCTCCCCACCAGCGGGAAGGAGGGACGGACTCGGCATCGGAAAAACCTCCCCCGCCTCCGGGCCAGCTCCCGCGACGGGGTCCGGCGGTGCTTTGGAGCGCAGGCCCCAAATCGCCAGCGCCACGAGCCCGGAAACGAGCAGTCCACCCGCGAGCCAAGCGGCCACACGAGGTCTGGCCGGTCCCGCCGCCGCGGAGGCCGCCGGCACGACCGGGGGCGGAGCGGGCATCACCACACTCGGGACCGGCTCGGGCTCGGCCGGGGGGGCGTCCTCCACTTCATCCGCCCGGCGCGAGGGGGACGGGCGGGCGATGCCCCAACTCCGGATCATCCAGCCCGTCTCGGTGCGCACCGCAAACCCCGCCAGCTCCGCATCAGCCGCCTGGGTCAAGCCGTTGATCAAGCTCTGCATGCCCTCACGCAAAGCCGCCGCCTCCCCGCCGCCCTCCTCGGCATCGCGCTCCAACTCCGCCGAAAGATTGAGCAATCCAGCACCCAGGCGTTTACGCAAACTGGCCAGATCGGCGCCGGCTGGCAGCGCCGGCTCGGTCGGCCCGTTCCAGCTCCAAGTCACCCGGCCATCGCCCGCCCGGCGATGCGGCTCCAGCAGCACGCCGCGAAAACTCGGCCGCAGCCGCCGCCAAAAAGCCTGCGCCGGCCGGCCGGCGATCCGTTGCGCGCCTGACTCGGCATCCTCCGCTCGCCAAAGGACCAGCACGCTCATGACCCCGGGGTCTCCACCGACAACAAGGTCCCCAAGGGCCAGACGTAAGTCCGCCCGCCTTGCAATTCCACCTCGGCATCCGCCCCCGGCGGGACCCAGACCCGCTCCGTCTCTCCCGCCCCGGCCACCCGGCTACGCACCCGATAAACGCCGGGCGCAAGTGCGAGCCGCCGCCGCTCCCGGGGACCCAGCTGAGCACTGGCGACCGCGTCCTTTGCCGCCGTTTCCCGGTTAAAAAAATCCACCTGCCAGGCATACCCGCTGTGATTCTCCACTTGCACCAGGGCCGCCGGGGCAGACTTCCGGGCCGGCCCGGCGCAAGCCGCGAACCCCAAAACAACCACGAGCACCGCGCCGCGCTGCGCCCACGCCCGCACGAAGGGCCAAATGCGACGGGCTGCCAGCGGTGATATCATACCACTATCCCAGCCGCGCCGGCCCTCACGCGCAAGTCCTGCCCACATGGGCCGCTAGGCACGCAATTCGTTTTGGCCGCAGTGAAATCCACACTTGCCCGCGCCGCTTCACGCATCCCATTGTCGGCCTTTACGCGCGCTTCGACCACTCTGGTTCGCCGGTGCGCTCGCTCCGTCCCCCTTCGCAAATATACCGCATGCATAGCTTCTCCGAGCAGTGTCTCGATATGGCCCGTTCAATGTTGGGCCACAACTTGGATGCCATCCAGCCCGACGGCTCCATCCTTCCCGCCGCCGGCGAGGAACCTCGCTCCGACGAGCCCGGCCACGTCGCCTTCGCCCTCGGCGAATACTACCGCGCCACCGGCGAGACCACGCTCAAGGGCTACGACCTCATCGACCTCGCCGCCCGCTGCATCACCGCGCAGATGTTCACCGAGCCGCCCGCGGAGAACGGCCTCGCCTACGCCGCCCTCGGCCTCCTTTGCTTCGGCCCCTCCAAGGAGCGCAACCCAGTCTGGGAACGCCTAGTCGACGAGACCCGCGAACGCATCGACAAAGCCCTGCTCCAGCGCTCCGACTACGACAACCACTGGCAGGCCTTCAACGTCGCCAAGGCCGTCGCCCGCTTCTCCCTCGGCCTCTCCAAGAAGGACGAGACCTCCCGCCTGATCGAGCGCATGGTCGAGCGGATCAACGCGACCAGCTCCACCGGCTTCTTTGACGACGCCACCTCCGGTATCGGCGGTAATTTCAACCTATATGGCGTGATGAGCTTCTCGTTCATCCGCTCCGCCCTCCAGCTCCACGCCAACTCCGGCGTGCGCGACCGCAAACTCCCCACCCTGCGCACCTACGGCGAGAAATACATCAAGATGATGCCCGACCTGGTCCGCCCCGACGGCCTGGGCTGGGCCTTCGGCCGCGCCGCCGGCGTTTACGGCCAGATGCACTGCATCTCCCTCGTGCTGCAAGGCCTGCGCGACGGCTGGATCGCCGATGCCGACAAACCGAAGTATTTCGACCTGCTCCGCCGCTTGTTCGTATTTTTCTACCAGACCTACCTCGACCAAGAGCACGGCTTCCTCGACCTGCGCGACCCCGAGCGCACCGCCTACGCGCACCACACCACGCGCATGGCCAACTTCGACGCCGCCCGCTACCTCTGCCAGTGGTCGCGCCTGTCCAAGACCGTCTCCCTGCCGCTCTCCTCCGGCAAACCCGAAGCCCCCCGCACCGTCGCCCGCTTCGTCATCTTCGACAAATCCTCCCGCAAGGAGCAGGGCCTTTTTCTCTACCGCAACGCCGAGACCGGCCTGCACGCCCAAATCCCGCTCGTCGGCACCGGCGCCCACCTGACCTCGGACTCTCTGCCCTTCCCTCACTCCCCGGGCGTGTTTGATTGGCCCAACAACGTCTACGCCCCGATCCTCACCCCTGAGCTGACCTTTGGCGAAAACGTCACCCTGCCCGCCTTTTACGGCCGTGGCTGCGTGACCGGACTCGGCCTGCGCAACAGCTTCTTTTTCCGCTATGAACAGCCCGAGCTGATCAACACCAAGGAGGAAATCCAGAAGGGCCTCGGCTCCGTCAAGGTGCAGTGGACCTTCACCGGCCCGCAGATCTCCGTCGAATACGCCTACTCCGTCAAACAGCAGGTCACCCTCGACAAGTTCCGCTACCAGATCGCGATCGCCGCCCCCCACTCCCGCTACCGCGTCGCCGGTATGCCCACCGTCGGCGAGCACGGCCATCGCTGCACCGTGCAAAAGGATGATTTCCAAGGCGTCTGGCAGGAGACCGAGGTCGTGACCGAGGACCCCGCCTACCGCACCAACTTCGGCAAGATCCATTACGTGCAAACCTTGCTCCGCGACCATCCGCTGATCATGCGTCCGGGCCAGGTCTACCGCTTCGTGGTAAACTTCGAGCCCGACCTCGCCCAACTGGATGGATAAACGGCGCCACCAGGCGCCGTTTGGTCAAAGGTCGCAAAGTCAAAAGTCCCTGGTAGCCACCGCGGGGCGTTGCCGCGCCGCACTCGACCTTCGACCTTAACACCTTCGACCTTAGACTGCCTTATCTTCAAGTCATGCTCTCCCGCCGCGTCATCCCCTGCCTCGACGTTCACGCCGGCCGCGTGGTGAAGGGCATCAAGTTCCTCGAGCTGCGCGATGCCGGAGACCCCGTCGAGTCCGCCAAGGCCTACGACGCCCAAGGCGCCGACGAACTCGTATTTCTCGACATCACCGCGTCCTCCGACGGACGGGGGATCATGCACGATGTCGTCGCCCGCACCGCCGAGCAGTGCTTCATGCCCCTCACCGTGGGCGGAGGCCTGCGCACCGTTTCCGATATCGAGGCCATGTTGAAAAGCGGCGCCGATAAGGTCTCGCTCAACACCGCCGCGATCAAGGACCCGGAGCTCATCCGCGCCTCGTCGGAACGTTTCGGCGCCCAGTGCATCGTGCTCGCCATCGACGCCAAGCGCGAACCCGACGGCCGCTCTTGGCGCGTTTACACCCACGGCGGCCGCAATCGCACCGAGCTCGACGCCGTGAAATGGGCGGAACAAGCCGTGGCCCTGGGCGCGGGCGAGATCCTGCTCACTTCGATGGACGCCGATGGCACCCTTGCCGGCTTCGACAGCCCGCTTACCCGGGCCGTGTCCGATGCTGTCAGCGTGCCCGTCATCGCCAGCGGCGGCGCCGGACAACTCGAGCACTTCGCCGACGTGCTGCGAGACGGCCACGCCAGTGCCGTGCTCGCCGCCAGCCTTTTCCACTTCGGCACCCTGACGGTCGGCCAGGTAAAAAATCACCTCGCCGCCGCCGGCCTGCCCGTCCGCCGCTAGGCTTGGACTCGGCCGGGCTCCGGCAGCGGAGGGGTTGTCCAGTTAGCCCACCTGCACCGCCGGAAGACGCCAGATCTCGCGAGCGTATTCGTGGATCGTCCGGTCGCTGGAGAACTTGCCCACTCGGGCGGTATTGAGGATGGCCTTCTTCGCCCAGCCGGTGCGATCGCGATAGGCCTGATCCACCTTTGCCTGGGCCTCGATGTAACTGCGATAATCGGCGAGGCACTTATAGGGATCGCCGCCGCCGGTAAGGCTGTGGTGCAGCGCGCCGAAGGCGTGGTGTTCGCCGGGGGTGAAGAAATCGCTGCCCAGCCAGTCGATGACCGCGCGCAGTTCGTCATCGCGATGATAATAATCCCACGGGCTGTAACCCTTGGCGTCGAGGGCCTCCACCTCGGGCACGGTCAGGCCGAAGATGAAGATGTTGTCGTCGCCGACCTCCTCGCCGATCTCGACATTGGCGCCATCGAGCGTGCCGATGGTCAGCGCGCCGTTGAGAGCGAGCTTCATGTTACCGGTGCCCGAAGCCTCCTTGCCGGCGGTGGAAATCTGCTCGGAGAGGTCGGCGGCGGGGATGATCTTCTCGGCCAGCGACACGCGGTAGTTGGGCAGGAAGGCGACCTTCAACTTGCCGCCGATGCGGGCATCCTCGTTGATGTGTTTGCCGATGGTGTTGATCGCCCGGATGATGTTCTTCGCCAGGTCGTAGCCGGGGGCGGCCTTAGCGGCGAAGACGAAGACGCGCGGCACGATATCGAGCGCCGGGTTCTGGAGCAGACGGCGGTAGAGGGTGAGGATGTGCAGCAGGTTGAGGTGCTGACGTTTGTATTCGTGCAGACGCTTGATCTGCACGTCGAACAGGGCGTCAGGCGAGACGGTGATGCCGCACTCGCGCTCGATCACGGCAGCCAGGGCCACCTTGTTGGCGTATTTCACCGCCATGAACCGCTTTTGGAACGCGGTATCGCCGGCGAATTTCTCAAGGGCGTGGAGCTGGTCCAGATCGCGGGCCCAGTCACCATTGCCCAGCGTATCGCGCAAGAGGGTGGCAAGCTCGGGATTGCAGTCGAGGAGCCAGCGACGGGGGGTGATGCCGTTGGTTTTATTCTGGAATTTGCCCGGGTAGAGGGAGTCAAACTCGGGGAAGAGATCCTTCTTGAGCAACTGGGTGTGGAGCGCGGCGACGCCGTTGACCGCATGCGAGCCGACCACGGAGAGATTGGCCATGCGGAAAGCTTTCGCGCCGCCCTCGTCCACGAGGGAGCAGATGCGTTTCTTATCGTTGTCACCCGGCCACTTGGCCTCGACCGTCTCCATCAGGCGGCGGTTGATTTCGAAGATGATTTGGGTGTGGCGCGGCAGAACCTTGGTGAAGAGCGGCAGGCTCCACTTTTCCAGCGCCTCGGGCAGAAGGGTATGGTTGGTGTAGCCAAAGGTCCGGGTGACGATGGCCCAGGCGTTTTCCCATGTGAACTGCTGCTCATCGACGAGGATGCGCTGGAGCTCGGCCACCGAGACGGAGGGATGGGTGTCATTGAGCTGCACGGCGACCTTGTCGGCGAAGTTGGCCCAAGTGTTGCCGGGGATGCGGAAGTGACGGCGAAGGATGTCGCGCAGAGAGCAAGAGACGAAGAAATACTGCTGGATCAGGCGAAGCTCCTTGCCGTTCTCGGTCTTGTCATTCGGGTAGAGCACCTTGGAGACAGTCTCGCCGATGGCCTTCTCACGCACCGCCTCGACATAGCCGCCGGAGTTGAAGGCGCTGAGATCGAACTCCTCGGTCGAGCGCGAAGCCCAGAGGCGCAGCAGGTTAACGGTCTTGGTGCCGTAGCCGGTGATAGGGATGTCGTAGGGAACGCCGAGGATCTTTTTCGCGTCAACCCAGCGCGGGCGGTAGCCGCCACGATCGTCGAAGACATTCTCCACCCGCCCATAGAGCTGGATTTCTTGAGTGTATTCGGCGCGGCAGATTTCCCATGGCGTGCCGAAAATCATCCAGTTGTCGGGATGCTCGACCTGGTTGCCGTTGACGAACTCCTGCTTGAACAGGCCGAACTCGTAATGGATGCCATAGCCGATGGCCGGATAATCGAGGGTGGCGAGAGAATCGAGGAAACAGGCCGCGAGCCGCCCGAGGCCACCGTTGCCCAGACCCATATCAAACTCGGTCTCGGTCAACTCATCCAAATTAACCCCCAACTCCGCCAAGGCCGTGCGGGCCGCCTCCGTGAGGCCGGTATTCTGGAGGTTGTTCTCCATCAAGCGCCCCATCAAGTATTCGAGGGAAAGATAATAAAGCCGGCGGACGTTTTCCTTGTTATGCACGGCCTGGGTGGCGAGCAGGCGGGCAAGGATCTGCTCCCGCACGGCCGAGGCGGTGGCGATCCACCAGTCACGCGGCGTGGCCGAGCCTTGGTCGCGGGCGAGCGTATAGGTTAAATGCTTGAGGATAGCCTGCTTAAAGTTAGCCGATTGCTCATGGGCACCGGGCGCGGCGACGTCCGCAGCGGAGGCGGCGCGGGCATTGGCAGAGACTTTACGAGTTTTGGAGGGAGCGGCGCACATACGAAGAAGGGAGAAGTGGGAAGAGACTGAAGCTCACCACGAAACGTGCCACGACCGAAACCGGGAGCACGTTCTTTTTTCGACTTTCGCCATTAAGTCACAGGCCCGATCGCCCTCCGAGGCGAGCAGCCGGACTGAATAAACCGTATGTTTCCCCTGATGAATCTTGGGATCTTAAAAAATCAGGGGAACCTTTGCCCTCCCTGCTGTTCAAAGTGGCCGCTTGTCCTTGTCCCTTTGCTTACCTTCCCGTTCTACCTCCCAGCCCATGATCGAAGTAAAAAACCTGGTTAAAACCTACGGCACCAAACGCGCCGTCGATGGCGTGAGTTTCACCGTCCGCCCCGGCGATATCCTCGGCTTCCTCGGCCCGAATGGCGCCGGCAAGTCCACCACAATGAAGATGATCACCGGCTATATCCGCCCGGATGCCGGCACCGCCACCGTGGCAGGCATCGACGTCGCCAAGGACCCCGTGGCAGTAAAGGCCCGCATCGGCTACCTGCCCGAAAGCGCCCCCGCCTACGGCGAAATGACCGTGCTGGAATTTCTTGATTTTATCGCCGAGGTGCGCGGCTACCGCGCCTCCGCCGAGCGCCGCGCACGCGTCGAGCGCGCCCTCGCCCGCACCCACCTCGAACCGGTGCGCCGGCAGGCGATCGAGACACTGTCAAAAGGCTACAAGCAACGCGTCGGCTTCGCCCAGGCCCTTCTGCACGAACCACCCTGCCTGGTGCTCGACGAACCCACCGACGGCCTCGACCCCAATCAGAAAAACGAGGTGCGCGCCCTGATTAAAACCATGGCCACCGACCGCGCCGTCATCTTATCCACCCACATCCTCGAGGAAGTCGATGCCATCTGCAACCGCATCATCCTCATCTCGAATGGTCGCGTCGTAGTGGACGAGACTCCCGAGGCTTTCCACGCCCGCCGCCCCGGCGCCCGTCTGGACACCATCTTCCGCGAGCTCACCAACGCCGACGCCTGAGCCTCACCGCGCCTCCCCAACCCATTTCTTCAAGCTCCCCGCCTCCTCCCATGTCCCAGATCTCGCCCGTCTTTAAACGTGAGTTCCTCGGCTACTTCCGCTCCCCGGTGGCCTACGTTTTCCTGATCGTCTTCCTCGTCGCCTCGGTCGGCCTCGCCTTCTTCGTCGGCGGCTTCTTCAAGGCCAACCAGGCCTCCCTGCAAAGCTTCTTCGTTTTCCACCCCTGGCTCTACCTGTTCCTCATCCCCGCCGTGGGCATGCGCCTCTGGGCCGAGGAACGCCGGGGCGGCACCATCGAACTGCTCTTCACCCTGCCGCTCACCACCCTCGATGCCGTGTTGGGCAAGTTTTTCGCCGCGTGGGCCTTCCTCGCCCTCGCCCTCACCCTCACCTTCCCGCTGGCCCTCACCGTCGGCTGGCTCGGCCAACCCGATTGGGGCGTGATCGCCGCCGGCTACCTCGGTAGCGCCCTGATGGCCGGAGCCTACCTCGCCATCTGCTCCCTGTTGTCCTCCCTGACTAAAAACCAAGTAATCGCCTTCGTGCTCGGCGTGGTCGTGAACCTCGCCTTGGTGTTCCTCGGCTGGAGCGTATTCAACGGCCTCCTGTCTGGTTTCCTGCCCGTCAACGCCGTCGATTTCATCGCAAATCTCGGCTTCATCCCTCACTTCGACGCCCTTTCCAAGGGCATCCTCGACCCGCGCGATTTCGCCTACTTCGGCTCCGTCATGGCCCTCGCCCTGACCCTCAACGTCGTCGCCCTCGAACGCTAAGCCATCCGCTCCGCCCGCCCCCTCCCCCCGCCCTTCCCCGCCCATGAAATCCGGCCTCGTCAAAACCCTCGCCGTCGTGCTGCTCGCCGTCGTCCTGTTGCTGGTCAACTTCCTCGCCTCCCGCCTGCCCGTGCGAGGCGATCTGACCGCCGGGCGCATCTACACCCTGTCGCCCGGCACCCGTGCCCTCCTCGGTAAGATCGAGGAACCCATCGCCCTCCGCCTCTACGCCACCCGCGGCGTGGACGGTCTTCCTGTATCTTATAAAAACTACGCGGATCGCGTGGAGGAGATGCTCCGCGCCTACGTCCGCGCCAGCGGCGGCAAACTCTCCCTCGAGACGATCTCGCCCGCCGCCGACACGCCCGAGGAAGAAAAGGCCCAAGCCGCCGGCCTCCAGCCCCAGCAGGTCCCCGGCAGCGGTGAGCCCTTTTACCTCGGCCTCGTCGTCACCCAAGCCGACCAGCAGAAGTCCCTCCCCGCCTTCAGCCCTGACCGCGAGGAACTGATCGAATACGACGTATCCTCCCTGCTCCACTCGGTGCAGCAGTTGAATAAACCCAAACTCGGCGTCTTTACCCGCCTGCCCCTCGCCGGCGAACCCTTCAACATGATGCAGCAACGCCGGCCCACGCCACCCCAGTTGCTGATCGAGGAGTGGAAACGTTCCTATGAAGTCGTCACCGTCGATACCGATTTCACCACCCTGCCCGCCGGCCTCGACGCCCTCGCCGTGCTCCACCCCGCCGGGATCAAACCCGCCCAGGAATTCGCCATAGACCAGTTCCTGCTCTCCGGCAAACCCGTGCTCGTCGCGGTTGATCCCTCCTCCACCCACTTCAAACGCCAGGGCGGCCAGCAAGCGATGTTCGGCGGCGGCAGCCCGGACGTGTCCTCCAGCCTGCCCGCCTTGTTCAAGGCCTACGGTATCACCTGCGACACCGCCCAGGTCGTCGGCGACGAGGCTCTCGCCACCCCGGTAAACGCCGGCAACGGCCAGGTCGCCCGCATGCCCGTGTGGCTGTCCCTGACCGCCAAAAATCTTAACGCCGCCTCGCCTGCCACCGCCCAGCTGAAATCCCTGCTGTTCATCGAAGCCGGCTCCGTCGCCGTCGAAAACCGCGAGGGCCGCGAGATCACCCCGCTGTTGGAAACCTCCCCCAGCGCCGGCACCGTCCCGGGGTTTTCCCTGCAGTTCTCCCAACCCGAGGAGATCGGCCGCACCCTCGTCGCCGGCACCGAGAAGAAGAACCTCGCCGTGCTCGTGCGCGGCCCCTTCACCACCGCCTTCCCTGACGGAGCCCCCGCCGCCGATAACGCCGATAAATCCACCCCCGCCTCGCCGCCCGCCGACCTCCGCAAGTCCGGCACCGGCACCCTGGTCGTGATCGCCGACTCCGATTGGCTGCTCGACGATTTCTCCGTGCGCCGCCAGTCGATTTTCGGCCAGGAAATGGTGCAGCCCCTGAACGACAACCTGTTCTTCGGCTCCAACTTGATCGATTTCCTCGCCGGCTCGCCCGACCTCATCGCCCTGCGCGGCAAACGCTCCGCCCAGCGCCCCTTCGAGGTCGTGGCCAGGATGGAAGCCGAAGCCCAGAAACAATTTAATTCCAAGCTCGCCGCCCTCGAGACCCGCATCTCCGAGGTGCAGTCCAAGCTCTCCGAACTCCAAGGCAAATCGCCCGACGGCGGTCGCCTCGTAGCCACGCCCGAGGTTCTCAAAACCATCGAGGACTTCCAAGCCCAGGAGCTCGCCATGCGCCGCGAACGCCGCGACATCCGTCGCGCCCTGCGCGAGGGCATCGACGCCCTCGAGACCCGTCTGCTCGTGATCAATCTGCTGACCACTCCCGTGCTACTCGGCTTCTTCGGCCTCTGGTTCGCCCGCCACCGCAAACACGCGGCTTGAGCGCCGGCCAAAGCCCGAATCAAAAACCTCCTGTTCCACAAAACCAAACTCTGGCCCTCGGCTCCGAAGACTCCGTCCCGTCTCCACTTTACCCGACCTTCGCGACTTCGCGTCTTCGCGCTTCAATCCTGACTCGCCATGAAACTCCGCCCCCTCCTCCTCACCCTCGCCGTCCTCGTCCCCGCCGCCGGTGCCGTCTGGTGGCTACAACGGCCCGCGCCCCCCGCCCAGACCACCGACGCCCGCCTCGGCCAGCGCGTCGCCGACCCCGCAAGCCTCACCTCCGCCACCCGCGTGCGCCTGCAGGCCCAGGGCAATAGCACCGAGCTCGCCCGCACCGAAGACGGTCGTTGGACCATCGCCGCCAGCGATAAATACCCCGCCCTCCCCGCCGACGCCTCGCGCCTCACCCGGCTCGCCGCCGACCTCGTCTCCCCCAAGGTCGAGCGCCTCGTCACCGAAAACCCGACCCGCCTCGCCACCCTCGAACTCGACTCCACCGAGGTCGCCTTCTTGGACGCCGCAGGCAAAACCCTGCTCGAACTCGATCTCGGCAAAAACGCCGATGGTGGCGGCCGCTTCCTCCGCTACGGCTCCGAGGCCAAGGCCTACCTCGCCCGCCTCACCGCCTCCATCGATGCCGATGCCACCAACTGGCGAGATACCGCCTTGGTCGCGTTGAAGAGCGACGACATCGCTTCCCTCGCCTTCGCCTTCCCCGGCGCCGCCCCCGTGGTGATTTCCCGTCCCGATGCCAAAACCGGCTGGACCAGCCCCGCCACCCCCGCCGGTCAACAGGTAAAGACCGGCTCGATAAGCACCCAACTGACCAACCTCACCGGCTTGCGTTACACTCAGGTCGCCCCCGCCCTCGACCCCGGAGTGATCGCCGCCCGCGTGCTCACGCGTGACGTCACCCTGACCACCTTCGACGGCCGCACCGTGAAGCTCACCCTCGGCCGCGCCCCCGAAGTGCCCAAACCCGCTAAACCCACCGCCACCCCGCCCGCCGACGGCTCCACGCCTCCGCCCGAACCCGCCGAACCGCCCGCCCTGCCCCGCCCCGTCTACGTGGAGCTGACCGACTCCAAGCCCGATGCCCTCCTCGCCGCCGCCGCCAAGACCCACGCCTTCGAGATCGGCGAGTGGATCCACTCCGGTCTGCCCGCCGCCGCCGCCGATCTCTTCGAACCCGTCCCGGCCCCGCCGGCCGCCGCCTCGACAGACAAACCCGCCGCAACACCCCCCGCCCCTGCGCCCATCAGCGTGACCACCGAACCGGTGAGCGTCACCACCGAGCCGATGACCGCACCGGCGACACCCTCGCCCTGAGCCGGTCCCCTACCCCAGAAATCAGCCCGCGCCTGTTCGGACGCCCCCAACTCCCGGGGGCGTCCGTTTTTTTTCCAAGGCTTCAGCGCAAAGCGCCCCCCCGCGCTGGCAGACTTGCGCAAGGCACTACGCCGAAGTTGAAACCTCGCCTTTACGCCGCACAGCACTTCAAAACTACCCCAACTATCTCCCCCCCATGGCCAAACCCGAAGAACCTAAGATCATTTTCTCGATGATGCGCGTCTCGAAGAAAATCGAGCGCAAGGAGATCCTTCGCGACATCTCCCTGTCGTTTTACTACGGCGCGAAGATCGGCGTGCTCGGCCTGAACGGCTCCGGCAAATCTTCCCTCCTCCGCATCCTCGCCGGCCGCGACAAGGAGATCGACGGAACCCTCCACTTCGAGCCCGGCTACGCCGTCGGCCTGCTCGAACAGGAACCCCGCCTCACCCCAGGCGCCACCGTGCGCGCCTGCGTCGAAGAGGGCGTGAAACCCCTCACCGATCTCACCACCGCCTACGACGCCTCGTGGGATGACCTCGCCGCCGCCGAGACCGACGCCGACCGCGACGCCATCGGGGATAAACAAGCCAAACTCCAGGCCGAGATCGAGCGTCTCGGCGCCTGGGACGTCGCCCCCCAGGTCGAGATGGCCATGGACGCCCTCCGCTGCCCGCCCCCCGAGGCCGTGGTCGACACCCTTTCTGGCGGCGAGCGCCGCCGCGTCGCCCTCGCCCGCCTCCTTCTCCAGAAACCCGCCATCCTCCTGCTCGACGAGCCCACCAACCATCTCGACGCCGAGTCCGTCCATTGGCTGGAACAACACCTCGCGCGTTATGAGGGCACCGTCATCGCCGTCACCCACGACCGCTACTTCCTCGACAACGTCGCCCAGTGGATTCTCGAACTCGCCCACGGCCACGGCATCCCCTGGAAGGGCAACTACTCCGGCTGGCTCGAGCAAAAATCCGCCCGCCTCGCCGCCGAACAGCGCACCGAGGACAAACGCCGCAAGGCCATGACCCGTGAACTGGAGTGGATCCGCCAGGGCGCCAAGGCCCGCCACGCCAAATCCCAGGCCCGCATCTCCGCCTACGAGAAGATGGTCAGTTCCTCCACCACCGCCGAGCAGGAACGCGAGTTCGAGCTCCTCCTCCCCAAAGGCCCCCGCCTCGGCCAGCTCGTGGTCGAGCTCCAGGGCGTCACCAAGGCCTACGGCGAAAAGGTCCTCTTCGAAAACCTCTCCTTTGCCCTCCCCCCCGGCGGCATCGTCGGCGTGATCGGCCCCAACGGCGCCGGCAAGACCACCCTCTTCCGCCTCATCACCGGGGCAGAGACGCCCGACGCCGGCGCGCTGCGCGTGGGCGAGACCGTGGTGCTGGCCCACGTGGACCAGTCCCGCGACGCCCTGCCCGACGCCCAGACCATCTACGACGCCATCAGCGGCGGCGAGGAGATCATCCGCATGCCCGGCCGCGAAGTGAACGCCCGCGCCTACTGCGCCCAGTTCGGCTTCACCGGCGCCGACCAGCAGAAAAAGGTCGGCGTGCTCTCCGGCGGCGAACGCAACCGCGTCCACCTCGCCCGCCTACTAAAGGCCGGCGCCAACCTCCTCCTACTCGACGAACCCACCAACGATCTCGACGTGAACTCCATCCGCGCCCTCGAGGAGGGCCTGGAGACCTTCGCCGGGTGCGCCGTGGTGGTGAGCCACGACCGCTGGTTCCTCGACCGCGTCGCCACCCACATCCTCGCCTTCGAGGGCGACAGCCAAGTCGTGTATTACAACGGCAACTATTCCGCTTACCTAGAGGATTTCCGCAAACGCAAGGGCGTCGAGGCCGACCGCCCCCGCCGCATCAAATACCGCAAACTCACCCGCTGAAGCCCTCGTTGCTCCCGCCCATGCCCCTCCACGACGAAAGCGAAGTTTTGCTCGTTTCCCGGCGCAGCCTTGCCGTGCCGACGGCGATCGGCGCGGTGTTCCTTATCGTAGGAGTCTGGGCGGTGAGGACCATGGCCGCGAAGGGCGACACCTGGTTCATGTGGATCTGGGGCACCATCTGGTTCCTCGGTAGCGGCGCGGCCCTGCTAAGCGGCCTGTGGGGGCTGCTCGTCTCGCGTCCCCGCTTCGCCCGCCTAGGTGACGAGGGGCTGCAACTTTATCGCCAGCACGCCCCTGTCATTGCGTGGACCCAGCTGGTGGAAGCCCGTCTTGGCCCAAAAACGATGAAGGACAGCGACGGCAGCACCACCCACGTATTTCGCCACCCCCTCATCCTCCGCTTGCGCGACCGCTCCGGCTTTCCGACCCGGGGGCTCAAGAGTCGAGCTTTCCCCATGCAGCCCCTGCCCGACGGCACACTCGACTGGATGGTGCCCCTCGACGGCTGCCCCTGCGAAGAACGCGACTTCCTCGCGAAAATCCAAGCCCGGCTGCACCCCGGCGCTCCGCTCCCGCAGACAACCATCACCGAACCCATCCTGCCCGTCCTTGGCGTCCACCGCCTCGATCGCCCGCATGCCCCCGCGGTCACAACGCCGGTCTTTGCGCTCCTGTTCGTTGGTTTCGGCCTTTTTTTTGCCTGGAAAGGAGCCGAGTCCGAGCGCCGAGGCGCCGCCAGTCTGGCTTGGCCAACCGCCAAGGGCACCATCACTCAATCACAGCTGCAGCGTGACAGCGATGGTTACTCGCTGCAGGTCCGCTACGTTTACCAAGCCCAAGGTAAAAACCTCACCGGCACTCGCGTCGCCTTTGCGGCCGACACCGGCCAGTATCCGGCTTGGGCCAAACGCTTCGCGCCCAAATCCATCGTGGACGTGAGCTACAACCCCTCGGATCCGTCCGATTCGGTGCTCGTGCCCGGAAACCAGAAAGCCGCGCATTTCGTCACCGGCTTCGGCCTGGTCTTCGCCGCCGCCGCCACCTGGCCGATCATCGCCTACTTCCGCGCCCGCAAACGCCTCGAACGCTGGCTCCTCGAAAATCCCGACGAACCTAGGAAGGTATAGGCAGAGCGGCATGCCCGTTTTTATAGGTTTCGAACTAAAAATCCGACGCCTTCGCCCGGCTGACCGACAGTCTGTCAATTGATCCCAGATACCGCATTAAACCCTCCGGGCTATCCCCGTTTTTTGATTCATAATGCATTGCCATATCCCCGGCTTGCACTTGCCGGCGGCTATCGCGGATGACGCGGTGAGCGACGACCAAGCGGCGGCACGAACCGCCCCGCGAGTATCACGTTATCCGAGTTGATTACCTAGAAAACCAAGTCCGGCCCCCACACCCCCAGCGCTCAGCCCCTCACCGCCGCCAGCACCGTCCCGACCTCCACCGCGATATCCGTTCCCTTTGCCGCTCGCTCTTCCCGTAGCCCGCCCAGACCCTCGGCCACCACCGGTCGATAATCCAGCCCACCCAGCGCCGCCCAGCGCCAGTAGCAAGGGTTGACGTAGTCCCGGGCAAATAGCTCCACCACCCGCGTCCCCGGCGCGCAAAAAACCAGATTAGCCAAGCCCGCCCCGTGCGGCGCCACCACCTCCCGCGCCGCCCGAAAAAGCGCGATCTGCTCCGCCCAGCTCCGCTCCTCCAGCCGCACCGTGACAAAGCCCCGCGCCTCCAACTCCGCCCGCAGGGCCTCCTCGCCCACCACCCGCCGCCGCCGCGCCCCCGCCCGGCTGACGTAGATTTTCTCCCCCACCCCTGCCGCGTCCCGTCCCAGCCCCGCCGCGAAATCCCGCAACGCCGCCACCCCCTCCGGCCGGGGAAAACCGGGCCGGCCGACGTAGTTTGGCACGATCAGCGGCCCCGCTTGGAAGTGCGTAGATCGCCCCGCCGCCACCACCTGCCCCTCAATCCCGAGCCGGCGGTGCGCGACCTCGGTGAGCGCCGTGCCCGCATGCGCATACACGACCGCGGCCCGCGCCAGATCCCCCGTAGCCCGCAAGGCGAGCAAACGCGGCATCTCATCGAGCAACCAGTGCGCATAGGTCTGCCCCAGATGGGATACCGCCACCGCGACTACCCCGCCGGGCTGCTTGAGCGGTGGCCTCACCCAGTCGCGCTGGAGCAGCCAGTGTTGCTCAAAAGGTTTGCCAAAATCCGGTGCGACATCGCGCGCGAGCAAGTCGCCATCGGCCGACAGCACGTTGCCATCACCAAGCACCCGGCCCGCCGGCAACCACGCCGTGCCTTCCTCCGCGAAGTCTTCAGCCGCCAACCCGGCAAAAAACGCCCGCGTAGCCGCGCCGCCGTCTCCCTCCGGAGCCACCAAGGTGGGCGGCGCATAGACCACCCGCCCCTCCGGCAATCGCGGAATCCAACGCCCGCCCGTCAGCTCCACCAGTTCGCGCAATCGCACGCACCGCCGGGGGGGCGGATTCGTGAGCGGCGGCGGGACGGGCGGCATGGCCCCAGCCAGCCAGCGCGCCCCGCCGGCGCAAGCCGCGTCAATGCCGCCACGATTTGCCTCCACGCCCCGGGCGCGCATGGTTGCCACCATTCCCATGCGTCCCTTCGCCTTGCTCGCCTCGCTGGTCCCGTTTCTTTTTCTCACCGCCTGCGGCAACCCGCACCCCCCCGCTCCCATGCCCACACCCGCTCCCCTCCCTCCCGCCCTCGCCGAGACGCTCGTCCTCGGCGGCGGTTGCTTCTGGTGCGTCGAGGCCGCCTATGAACTGCTCCCCGGCGTGGTCAGCGCCGAGAGCGGTTACGCCGGCGGCAAACGCCCCAACCCCAGCTACGAACAGGTCTGCACCGGCGCCACCGGCCACGCCGAGGTAGTCAAAATCACCTTCGACCCTGCCAAAGTCACCCGCGGCGCCCTGCTCGATTTTTTCTGGGATATCCACAACCCCACCACCCTGAACCGCCAGGGCGCCGACGAAGGCACGCAATACCGCTCCGTCATCTACTACGCCAACGACGCCGAAAAGGCCGTCATCGAGGCCTCCCGCGAACGCGCCAACGCGGCTTGGGGCGGCAAGATCATTACCGAGATTTCCCCGCTCCCCGAGTTCTTCGTAGCCGAGGCCTACCATCAGGATTATTTTAGGAAAAACCCCGGCAACGGCTACTGCCAGGCCGTCATCCGGCCAAAGATCGAAAAACTCCGCCACCACTCCCTCGCCGCCCCAGCGCAGTAAAGCCCAGCTTTGCCGCGCTTTCGGCTAGAGCGCGGCGCGCTTTTCGGAAAGCGTCTTCCGTTCCATGTCCACGCCCCTTGCCCAGCGCGCCGCCCACGTCATCGCCCAGGTCTCGCCCGACACCCCCGCCGATTTTGTCCTGCGCCGCGAAATCGGCACCGATCCCGACCTCGATTCGGTCGAGAAACGCGCCCTGACCGGCGCCGTCTTCGCGTTTTTCCGCTGGTTCGCCTGGCTCGACACCACCGACGCCCTGCCCCGCCGCGTGCTCGCCGCGCTCGACCTGCAAAAACGCTTCGACGCCGACCCCGCCGCGATCAAGCCCGAGGCCCTCGCCGCCCTCGCCCTCCCGCCCTGGGCCCTTGCGAGCCTCGACTTCCCCACACCCGAAGCCCGCCTCGCCTACCTCCGCCAGCTCCAGCGGCCCCCGGCCCTCTGGATCCGCCCCCAGCGCGAATTCGCCGCCTCCATCGCCCGTGCCCTGCGCCACACCACTCCGCCGGAAGTCAGGGCAGCGAATTTCAATTTAACCCCCTCCCCTGCCTCCACCGCCCTTCGCTACACCGGCCCCAGCGATCTGTTCAAAGCCGAGGAGTTCAAAAAAGGCCTGTTCGAGATTCAGGATCTCGCCTCCCAAATCGTGGGCCACGCCTGCGCCCCGCTCCCCACCGAGACTTGGTGGGATGCCTGCTGCGGCGAGGGCGGCAAGACCCTCCATCTCTCCGACCTGATGGGCAACAAGGGCGTCATCTGGGCCACCGACCGCCACACCGGCCGCCTCGCCACCCTGCGTAAACGCGCCGGCCGCGCCCAAGCCTTCAACTACCGCGCCGTCACTTGGAACGGCGGCCCGTTCCTGCCCACTAAAACCAAATTCGATGGCATCCTGGTCGACGCCCCCTGCTCCGGCGTCGGCACCTGGCAGCGCAACCCGCACGCCCGCTGGACCCTCACTGAAACCGACATTCGCGAGCTGGCCGCCATCCAGCTCCAGCTCCTCGAAAATACCCACAAGGCCCTCAAACCCGGCGGCCGCCTCGTCTACGCCGTGTGCACCATCACCCGCCAAGAGACGACCGAGGTCGTGCGCGCTTTCTCCGCCGCCCACCCGGAGCTGGAGCCTTTGCCCTTGCTCGAACAGACCACCCCCGCCGCCGACGGCCTGTTCCTCTGGCCCCACGAGCTCGACGCCAACGGCATGTTCCTCGCCGCCTGGCGAAAAAAGTAAGTCCGCTTCCGCTCCTTCGCGCCTCCGTGCCCTCCGTGGTTCAATCGTCCGTTTCCTCCGCAGCGGGCTCCGCCAAAGCCCCGCGCCCCGTCACCGCCGCGCAGGTGCGGCGCGATTTCAACGACCTGCGCGCCGTCGTGCACTACACCAAGGCCGCCCACGAACTCGGGCTCTGGGCCAGCGAGCGGATCATGCTGGAGCGCGTGCTGCCGCCGCCACCCGCCCCCGACTTCCCCATCCTCGAGGCCGGCTGCGGCGCCGGCCGCGTGAGCGTCGCCCTGCACGGCCTCGGTTACCGCCACCTCACGGGCTTCGACTTCGCCCGGGAACTGGTTGACCAAGCCGTATTCCTCGCCGCCGAACGCCGCGCCGGGATCGCCTTCCACCACGCCGACGCCACCCGGCTAGCTACCCACCCCGCCTTCGCCCCCGCCGCCCCTCTGTCGGGTGGCTTCGCCGCCTGCCTCTTTCTCTTCAACGGGCTCATGCAGATCCCGCTGCGCCGCAGCCGCCGCCGCGCCCTGCGCCAGCTCGCCGCGGTGTGCCGGCCGGACGCGCCGCTGCTCTTCACCACCCACGACCGCGACCACTCCCCGGCCGAGCGCGCAAGCTGGCGGCTGGAGGCCCGCCGCTGGGCCGCCGGCAAACAGGATCCGCGCCTGCGGGAGTTTGGCGACCGCCGCTTCGAAGATCACTGCGGCGATACCTTCATGCACCTGCCTGACCGCGCTGAAATCCTCGACGATCTCGCCGCCACCGGCTGGACCCACCAGGAAGATCACCTCCGCCGCGAACTCACGAAGGAATCCGCCGCCGTGCGCGCCTTCTCCGACGAATGTCGCTTCTGGGTGGCCCGTCGCGCCTGACCCCGCTTGCCCCCAGCCAACACCCCCGCCTCACTGCCTCGCCCCCGCTCATGCCACCCCTTACCGACCGCACCTGGCTCTGGCTCGCCGCCGCCTGCTACCTCGCAGGGGCAGCGCTGGGCGCCGTCTCTCTCCTGCGCGGCCGGCGTGGCTCGACCGCCGCGATCTACCTCATGCTGGCCACGGGCTACGCGTTCCAGACCTTCGGCCTCTACCTGCGCGGCGTCGCCGTCCACGGTTGTCCGCTCGGCAACAAGTTCGAGTTGGTCCAGTTCACCGTCTGGTCCGCCGCATCCCTGTATCTCGTCGTCGGCCCGGCCTTTCGCCTGAGTCTGCTGGGTTTTGGCACCGCGCTGCTCGCCGCCGTCCTCGGCCTGGTCGCGCTGTTTTTCCCCGAGTGGGACGCCGAGCGCCGCACCCACCTTTTTGGTGGTAATGCCTGGATCGAATTCCACGCCGCCCTCGCCCTGTTCAGCTACGGAGTCTTCGGTCTTTTGGCCTTGGTTTCGGCCCTCTACCTCGTGCGCCACCATGGCTTGAAAAATAAACGCGTCGGCGGCGCCTTTTCCCTGCTGCCTTCGATCCGCGACCTCGATGTGATCGGCCTGCGCCTGCTCGCCGCCGGCGTGACCCTGCTCGCGCTGTCGCTCGGCGTTGGCTCGGTGTGGTGGATCCGGGAACCGGCCAGCGTAAACCTGTTTAAACTCCTCGCCACGGTCGGGGTATTTTTGGCCTACGCCCTCGCGCTCGGCCTGCGCCTGCGCGGCCGCCTGGTCGGCCGCCGGCAGGCCCTCGCCGGCACCGGTCTTTTCCTCGCCGCCCTGCTTTCCCTGACCCCGGTCAACGCCAGCCGCCACCCCGCCGGTCCCGTCACGCCCCCCGCCCCGGAGGGTTCCGCGCGATGACTCCGACCGGCCCCCTTGTTTTCCACCTCGGCGCCAGCCACCACACCGCTCCGCTGGCTCTCCGCGAGAAGCTCGCCCTCCCGCCCGAGCGTGCCGCCGAGTTGCACTCGCGCCTGCCCGCCTCCGGCCTGCCCGAGTTGGTGCTCCTGAATACCTGCAACCGCGTGGAATTCTACGGCGTCGCCGCCGGGCCCGCCGACCTCGCCGCGCTCGAGACCGCTTTCTGCGCCGTCACCGGGCTCGATCCGGCCGGTTTCGCCGCCATCCGTGCCCACACCACCGGCCCCGCCGCCCTGCGCCACCTGCTTGCCGTCGCCGCAGGGCTGGAGTCGCAGCTCCTCGGCGAAACGGAGATTTTCGGCCAGGTAAAAGACGCCTATGCCGCCGCCCAGACCGCCGGCCGCGCCGGTCCCGTGCTGAACCGCGTTTTCCAAAAAGCCTTCCAGGCCGCCAAGCACGTCCGCACTCACACCGCGATCAACGAAGGCCAGGTCAGCGTCGCCAACGTCGCCGTGGAGCTCGCCCTGACCATCTTCGGCGACCTCTGCTCCGCCCGCATCCTCCTGCTCGGCGCCGGCGACATCGGCGAAAAGACCGCCAAGGCCTTCCAGTCGCGAGGCGCCGCCGCCCTCACCGTGGCCAACCGCACCCCCGAGCGCGCCCTCAGCCTTGCCCAGTCGCTGGACGCCACCGCGTTGCCCTTCGAGCATTTTCCCCGGCACCTCGGGGAGTATGATATCGTGGTCGGCTCCACCGCCGCGCCCGAGACCGTGGTGCACGCCGCCGCAGTCGCGGCCGCCCTTGAACGTCGGCGTGCGAGGCCGCTGTTGTTTCTGGATCTAGCCCTCCCCCGCGACATCGCGCCCGAGGTGGCCGAGTTGGAGAATGTCTACCTCTACAACCTCGACGACCTCGGGAAGATCGCCGCGCAAAACCTCGCCGCCCGCGAGGCCGAGGTGACCCGCGCCCGCACCCTCATCGCCGCCAAAGCCGACGACCTCTGGCGCCAGATCGTCGCCCGGCACGGTTGAGCTTAGCCCAGACCGCCGCGGCGGAGCGCCCAGTCCGCCGCCGTGCCCTCGGCCGGTTGGGAGAGAATGGCCTGCAACGCCTTCGTCTGAGTGGCCGTAGCGTCGCGTCGAGCCGGGTTTTCCAGACAGTCCCGCAACTCGGCCGCCAGCGCCTCGGGGCTCGCCGCACCTTGCAAATACTCCGGATACATCGGCGCCTTCAGCAGGAGGTTGTTGATGCCCAGGTAGGGGATCTTCACCAGCCAGCGCCCCAGCAAGTAGGTCAACGGATTGGCGCGGTAAACGATCGCCCCCGGCAGTCCCGCCAGCGCGCAGTGCAGCGACATCGTGCCACTGGAAGTGAGCACCGCCGAGGCCGGCACCGGTGCACCGGTGTTCGCCACCAACTCCACCCCGGACGGCACTCCGGCCGCCTCAATCACCTCGCGGATCGCCGCGCTCGGATAGATCACCCGCGCCCCGCGTTTTCCGTAGGCGGCGTGCCCCTCGCGTAGCAAGGGCCAGATGCGCCCCACCGCCTGCTTGCGACTCCCAGGCAGCAAAAGCACGGGCGCCTCCGCATCGAAACGCACCGGCGGCACATAGTCCTTCGCCAAAAAAGGATGCCCCACAAACTCCACCGGCAATTCGGTGTCGGCATAACACGCCACCTCGAAAGGGAAAATGCAGGCGAGCGCATCGAGATGCTGCGCCATCTTGAAACGCCGCCCCGCTTTCCAGGCCCAGATCTGGGGCGAGATGTAGAAAAGCAGTTTCACCGGTCCGCCCGCCCGGGACGCCAGGCCGCGTTCGTTGAGGGTCGCCGCCAGCCGCAGGTTAAAACCCGGGTAATCGACGAAGCACACCGCGCGCGGACGATGCGTCGCGATCCAGGCGGCGGTGGCATCGAAGAGCGCTTTGAAGAAGGAGTAGTTTTTCAACACCTCCACCAGCCCCACCACCGAGGAGGCGGTAAGGTCGTGCAAGAGCTGCGCGCCCGCCGCCGCGAGGTGTTTGCCGCCAAGGGCGCAGACCCGCAGCCCGGGCTGCTTCGCGCGCAACTCCGCGACCAGCCGCGCCCCGTGTTCGTCCCCCGAGTGCTCCCCCGCGATGACGAGTAAATCAACACCACCCGCAGAGGGTCCGGGTAAAAACGGGAGGGAAAGACTTCCGCCCGCCTTCATTTCCGCGAAGCCTTGATCTGCTCGGTAATCTGGATGGCGACTTCCAGCGCGGATTTGGCGAGGGCTGCGCCCACCTTGGGCTGCTTCCGCTCCGCCACGCTCTCCGTGAAATGCGCCAGCTCCAGTTTGAGCGGTTCATCCTTTTCGATCGGGATCTCCTGCACCGGGATGGAGCTGGCATCGCCCGCCTTGGCCAGCCCGACCTTCAACTTCAAACCATAGGTGATCAGCTCGCTCTTTTTCACCAAATGCCCCTTCTGGTTCATGAAATCCAGAGAGAGGTAGGCATCATCCTGAAAGATCCGGATCTCGCGGTTTTTCTTCAGGCTCATGCGCGAGGCGCTGAGGTTGGCCACGCAGCCGTTCTCGAATTCGATGCGGGCGTTGGCGATATCCTCCGTCTTCGAGAGCACGCTGATGCCCACGCTGTCGATCTTGCGAATGGGCGACTTCACCAGCGCGAGCACGATGCCGATGTCATGGATCATCAAATCGAGCACCACCCCGACCTCGGTGCCGCGCGGGGTGTAGGGCGCGAGGCGCTCAGCCGTCAGGTAGGCCGGACGATCAATGTGCTTCTCCATGAAACTCATCACCGGGTTGAAGTGCTCGATGTGGCCCACCTGCACGATGCAGCCCCTGGCCTGCGCGGCCGCCAGCACGCGCTCCGCCTCCTCCAGCGTGGCCGTGATGGGCTTCTCAATCAGCAAGTGGCAGCCGAGCGCGAGCAAAGGGAGCGCCACCTGCTCGTGTTTATCCGTGGGCACGACCACCGAGACGGCATCACACGCGGCCCCGAGCGCCTCGATGGAATCGAAACGCCGGCAGCCGTGGCGGGCACAAATCTCCACCGCGCGTTCATCATTCGCTTCAAAGATGCCGACGAACTCGACGTTGGGGAGGGCGGCGTAGATGCGGGCATGGTGCTGGCCGAGCGAGCCGACGCCGGCGACACCGCACTTTACCTTGGGTTTGGGAGAGGAAAACAGGTTCAACGGTTAAAAAGGAGCCGCGAAGTTGCCTGCCGCCCCGCCGGTTTGCGAGCGGGGAAAGTCAACCGGCGCGCGAACCGGACAAGGCATCGGCCCGGATTGGACTTTGGTCCGCTCCCATGCACCCTTGGAAACGTGATCGTTATTCGCCGCCTCACCGACCGCCGCCGGGCCTACACCGGTATCTTCCTGCCCGGCGAACCTCCCCGGATCTTTCCGACCAACGACGCCGAACACAGCCGCATCCTGGAAATTTATAAACAAGACCGGGCCCACGCCGATATCGTGAATGACTTCTCCGAGTTTGCCCTCGGCGACGACCGGCCGCTGCCGCCACCCCGACCGGGCCTCCGCCCGCCCTCGCCTTAGCCAGGAAAATTCAGTTGGACGGCGGAGCAGCGGCCGAGGGGGGCGCAGGGGCGGGTCCGACAGGCCCCTCCCCGCCCGGAACTAGCGACTGCGGGTGAAAGGCTCAGAGCCCGAGGGCGCGATTGAGCAGGCGGGTGAGCTGGCTGGTGCCGACGGCCTTGAGCGTGCCGTCGAGCACGAGGGGCTCGACCAGAGGCAGAAAACCGTTCGCCGCGGGGGCGGCGGAAGCATCGAGCAGACCGAGCGTGGCGAGGTTGCGCGCGGTTTCGCCGCCGGCGCCAAAATCGAGCCGCAGGCTCAGCGGTTGGTTAATCAAGGACAGGCCGGGGGCGTTGCCCAAGGAGCCGGAACCCTTTAACCGTAACTCGCTGGCGGAGAGGCCGAGGGTATCAATGGCGATGGCGCCATCCGCACCGCGACGGGCGTGGAGATTGAGCTCTTCGTAGGCGAGGTTGGAGAGGGTGCGGGCGAAGGCGTTGGCGGCCGCCACCTGCTGGGCACGGCGCCCGAGGGCATTATCCCCGGCCACCGCGCCGAGCAGTCCGGCGATGGCGCCGAGCTCCTTCGAGCCGGCGAGTTTGGCGTAGCGGTTGGTCTCGAGATTGAGCGCGCGGAGGACACCCTGGCGGCCGGTGAGCTTCACCGTGGCGGCCGCTCCGGTGGCGGCCGAGACGGGATCGAGACCGGCGCCTTCCAGCGTGGCGGTCAGCCCGAAAGTGCCCTCGAGCGGCACACCAGCGGCAGGGTTGAGCGCCTTGAGGAGCGGACCGGTGGCGAGGCCCACGGCACCAACCTCGGCGCCGAGTTGGTAGGAGCGGCTGGCCTCGAGCCAACGCAGTAAGCCGGCGAACTGGAGCCGGCCGCCGGTGCCGAGCACGGTCTGGAGTTTTTCCAAGGTGGCCTGCTCGCGGCTCAAACCGAGGCGACCGGTGGTGTTGGTGAATTCGAGACCGGGCGCATAAACGATGCGGGCGAGGGATAACTCCAGCCAGCCCTGAGTCCCGGCCCAGAGTGGCCCGGCCGGGGAAGGCACGGGCGCGGGGGTAGCGGAGGCAACCGGGGATGCCTGCGCGGAGGCGGCGGACGGCGCGGGGGCGAGCCCGGCGAAGGCCTGGAGATCGGGCACGTGCAGGTTTTGACTGCCCAGCCTGGCGGCGATTTGCAGATCGGTATTGGCGGCCGAGGGCGGCGTGGCAGTGACGGCCAGTTCGAGGTCGGAGACGCGCGCGGGATTGGCTTGGCGGACGGTGAGGGGCAGCTTCGCGGTGATGATCCCGGCGGCATCCCGGTTGACCTCGGCCAGCAGCGTGACCTCGGGCAGCTCGGCGGCGGGCGCGGCTCCGGGCGCGACGAGGGCACGCAGACCGGTGAGGCGGAGATCGGCGGAGACCTTTTGGGTATCGCCCGAGGCGATATCGAGCACGAGGAGCGCCTTGCCGGCGCCGAGACGGGCGAGGCCTCGGAGCGCAGGCTGATCGAGCAAGGCACCGAGCAAGGCGCGGAGCTCCAGCCGGGCGGTGGTGGGCGCGCCGGGTTTTTGAGCGGCGGTGAGACCGAGGCTGAGTATATCCTGATCGCCAACCTGGAAGCGCAGGCGGGGCAGCTCGACGTCTAGGCCGGCGGGGCTGGCAGTGACGCGCAGACCCTCCACGCGGAGGGCGTCGAAGGCCACGAGGGGCGCCTCGCGCGGGCCGTAGCGCACGCCGGGCAAGACAAGCGGATCGATAGTCGTAAGCGCCACGCCCTCCCCCACCGGACGCAGGCTCCAGGCTCCGGTCACGGAGCCGCCCAAGGAAAGCTCGGGCGCGAAGAGAGCCAACCACGGGGCAGGCAGGCCGTGCAGGCGGACCTCGACGAGCTCGTCCGCCGGACGCACGGGGGTGAGCTTGCGGCTGGCGGAGGCGAAGGCGAAAGCCTGGCGGGCGGCGACGCTCAACACCGGCTCAGTCCCGGATGCCACATCGAGCTGGAAAGTGCGCACCCGCGTCTCGTTGGCATCGGCAGCGAGATCGAAACGGGTATCAAGCTGCATCGCGCCGAGCGCGGGCAGGCCAAGCTTGTCCAGGGAATCGACCAGAATCTGGAGGGCGCCGGCGAGCCGGATGCGTTGGGCCTCGCTCACCCCGAGTTCGCCTTCACCGGTGAGGCGGATGGCAGGCAGCACCGGCCGGGGGGAGAAGGGCGCGAGGTCGGCATCGGTGAGGGCGATCTTCCAACGGCCGGGAAGCTCGGTCGCACCGGGAGACCAGCGGGTCTCGAGCTCGAAGAGGTTTTTCTCCGCGGTGGAGAGACGCGCCCCCCAAGTCTCGCCGTCGCCCTCGCGGGCGAGGGTCACCTCGGTCCGGAGGCTCGCCGGTTGGCGTAGCGGGCCGCCGGAGGCCAGGGCATCGATCCGGGCCGCAAGGGCGGAGAGTTGACCGGCGGCGTCGAGCGTCGGTTGCAGGAGGACGGTGGCGGCGAGCTCGCGCGAAGCCTCAGGCTGGAGCTTGATTTTCAGGGTAAAAGCGCCCTGCCGCCCGGCGGCAAGCTCGCCGCCAGAGAGTGAAAAATCAACGGCGAGCGGCGTGGGGCCACCGACGCGCAGCACCCCGGCGAGGTCCACGCCGTTGACGGCCAGATCACGAGGCAAAGGCAGGGCGGCGAGCAGGCCGGCGAAGGGTTTGGGCGGAAGGGTTTCCCCGGGGTCGGCGGCGGACTGCTCGCGGGCGTGAGCGGCGGCGGCGACGGGGTCGTAGTCAACCACGAGGTCGTGCGCGACGAGGCGGCGCACGTCGATATGGCCGCGAGCGAGGTCGAGCAGCGGGATGTCGGCAGCGAACGCGGGGGCGTGGACCTTGATACCTGCTTGCTCAAGGCGCAGGCCGCGCAGCGAGGCGCCCCCGAGGCCCACGGCGACATTCTCCACATCACCCTGGCCGGCGAGAGCCCGGCGGGCGGCGGTGGTTTGCACGGCCGGAGTCAGCAAGGCGGCGACGAGCAGGCCGAGTAGCACGACCGGGACAACGATCAAGGCGACTATGATTTTGCGGCGGCGGGAGAAGGGCATGGCGGAAAGGGTGAAAACGAAAGGATGGCCACAGAAAGGCCGGTCGGCGGCAAAAGAAAAGACCCCGGCGGTGGGCGCGGGGTCCGGAAAAAAAAACGGCCGCGGAGGCGGGATCAGGGCATAGCGGAGGCCGTGACCGGATCGGACTCGCCGACGGCCTTGCGCACGGTGGCCAGGGCGATGGTGTGGCGGTAGTTGGCCTCGAGGCGGTTCAGGCTGGCCTCGGTGAGGGCTTGGCGGGCCTGCAGCACGTCGAGCTGGGTGGCGGCGCCGTTGCGGTAGCGCACATCGGCAAGACGGAGGGCCTCCTCGGCCTGGCCGACGACCTTGGCGGCGGCCTCGGCGAGCTCGGCCGCCTCCTGCAGGGAGGAAAGCGCGCGGCGCACCTCCACCTCGACCGCGAGAGTCTGCTCGGCGACGCTGAGCCGGGCCTGGTTCAACTGGGCGCGGGCCTGGACGACCTTGCCGCGGGTGCGGGCGCCGTCGAAAAGTGCCCAGCTCGCCTCGACCCCAGCGGTCCAGCCGTCGAGGGAGTCATTGAGGGAGTTGGAGGTGCTCCGTTTAACGCCCTCGTAGCCGCCGGTGACATAGATCTCGGGCAGGTAGTCGGCCTTCGACACGGTCACGCCGGACTCGCGGGCGCGCCGGATCTGCTCGAGGCGCAGGAGTTCGGGGCGGCGGGCCTTGGCGGCGGAGAGGGAGGCCTGCAGCTCATAGGCCACCGGGTGATACTCCAGGGTGCCGGTAAACGCGGGCACTTTTTTCAAATCGGAACCAAAGCCGCCCTGGTAGCCGAGGGCGGCGCGGAGTTCGTCGATGGCGATGCGCAGGCCGTTGCGCGCGCTGATGAGTGCGGGCTGGGCGTTGGCCAAGGCGACCTCGGCGGTGAGCACCTCGAAATGCGATACCGAGCCGGCCTCGAAGCGGTTCTTCGCCGTCAGGAGCTGCTCTTTCAGCAAGGCCACCCCCTGTTCCTGCACCTGGATGCGTTCCCGGTTCAGCAACACGTCAGCAAAGCGGGTGCGCACGAGCAGGAGGACCTCGTTGACCACGGCCTCGATCTCGAATACGGCGGCGGAGCGGGTGGTCTTGGCGGCATCGAGCGCGGCGCCCACGCCGCCACCGCTGTAAACCAGCTGCCGCACGATGATGGCGGCGCGCCAATTCTGGTAGTTGACCGGCACGCCGGCGCGGGCCTCGGACAGACTCCGGGCGTCGCGCGAGTAGCCGACGGTGGCGGCGACATTGGGAATGGCCTGGGCGCGGACCTCGACGATCAAGCCCTCCTGCTCGCGCAGGCGTTCGCGGGCCTGGCGGATGGCGAAGTTGTTCTCCAAGGCGAAGACCAGGGCCTGGTCGAGGGTGAGCACATCGGGCACGGCGGGGACGACCGGGGCGGGCGCGGGCGGCGGCTCGGGCTGAAGGGCCTCGACAAAGGGCAACACGTCGGCGGACGCGGAGGCGGCCAACAGGCCGGCGGCGAAAAGGGCGGTGCGTTTCATGGCGGTGGCGAGGATTTAGGCGGCAGGGTTGAGGGCGGGCTCGGCAGGGGGAGCCTCAGGCGAGGGCGACCGGTTCCGGGAGTGGTCCTTGGCGATCAGCATGTAGAGGGAAGGCAGGACGAGCAGGGTGAAAATCGTGCCGATGGTCATGCCGCCGACCAGCACGAGACCGATCGAATTACGCGCGGCGGCACCCGGTCCGGTGACGAGGGTAAGGGGGAAATGGCCGACGACGGTCGCCACGGTGGTCATAAGAATGGGGCGCAGGCGGGTCAGCGAGGCCTCGCGAATGGCCGCCAGCTTGGGGCGGCCCTGCTCTTGCAGCACGTTGGCGAACTCGACGATCAGGATGCCATTCTTCGCGATCAGGCCGACGAGCGTGACCAGGCCGACCTGGGCGTAGATATTCATCGTGGTGGTCCATCCGTCGGTCCAGAAGGCGAGGTTCGGGTTGGGCATCTTCAGGAAGGTGAAGAGCAGGGCGCCGAAGAGCGCGAGGGGCACCGACCCCAGGAGGATGACGAAGGGATCGCGGAAGGAATTAAACTGCGCGGCGAGCACCAGGAAAATCAGGACCACGGCCAGACCCAGCGCGGGCAGAAACTTATTGCCCTCGGTGCGGAGCTGGCGGGATTCCCCGGTGTAATCGATCACATAACCCTTGGGGAGAATCTTGGCCGCCTCATCCTCGAGAAAACGCAACCCCTCATCCAGCGGCACGATGCAGACGCCGGAAATGGAGACGGCGTTGAGCTGCTGGAAGCGGTTGAGCGAGCGCGGGACGACGGAGTTCTGAATGGTCGCGACCGTGCTGAGCGGGATAAGCGATCCGTTCGGACCGGTGACGTAGATATCCTTTAACTGCTCGGCGTTGAGCCGGTCACCGCGCTTGATCTGGGGGATAACCTTGTAGCTGCGGCCCTCGATATTGAAGCGGTTGACGAAATTGCCGCCTACGGCTGCGCCCACGTCGGCGCCGACCTGCTGGAGATTCAGGCCGAGCGCGGCGACCTTGTCGCGGTCGATCACGATTTCGGACTGGGGCTGGTCGATCTTGACGTCGATGATCGGAGGGAAGGCGAATTTACCGCTCTCCATCGCGCGTTTCTGGAGCTCTTCCGCAAACACCAGCACTTGCTCGCTGGGAGCGGTGGATGCCAGGACGAACTCGACCGGGAACTGGCCGCCGCCGGGTAGCGCGGGGGGCGTCACGGCGAACATCTGGATACCCGGAATCGTGCCCAGCTTGGCCTGCACCTCGGGGAGAATTTGAAAAACGGAGCGCTGGCGCTCGCTCCAGGGCTTTACCACCAGGCCGCCAAAACCGGAGGTTGGGTTGGTGATTTGGAAAGTGAAGTCGGTCTCGGACACGCTGCGGAAGGCCTCGCCGGCGGCGGCGGCATAGCGGCTGGTCTGGTCGAGGGTGTTGTTCGCCCCGGTATTCATGATGCCGAAGATCACGCCCTGGTCCTCGGCGGGGGCGAGTTCGGTGGGGGACAGCTTGAACATCGGCAATGCGAGCAGCACCACCACGATCCAGATCGTGTAAACGAAGGGACGGTTGGCGAGGGTGCCATCGAGCACGCCGGAATAGGCCCCCTTCACCCTTTCGAAAAGGGCATTCACCTTGGCCGGGAAACCAGTGTGGGACGCGCCCGGGCGAAGGAGCTTCGCCGACATCATTGGCGAGAGGGTCAAGGCCACCACACCCGAGATCGTGACCGCGCCGGCCAGGGTAAAGGCAAACTCGCGGAATAGGGCGCCGGTAAGCCCGCCCTGCAAGCCGATGGGCGCATAGACCGAGGCCAGCGTGATGGTCATGGCGATGACCGGACCGACCAGTTCGCGCGCGCCTAGGAGGGACGCCTCCAGCGGGGATTTACCCTCGCTGATGTGGCGTTCGACGTTCTCGACCACCACGATGGCATCGTCCACCACCAGGCCGACCGCCAACACGATGGCGAGCAGGGTGAGCAGATTGATGGTGAAACCGAGGGCCTGCATCAGGAACACCGCCCCGATGAGGGATACCGGGATGGCGACCACGGGCACGAGCACCGAGCGGAAGGAACCCAGGAAGAAAAAGATCACGACCACCACGATCAGAAGGGTCTCGATCAGGGTTTTCACCACATCGTGGATCGCGTCGTTGATGTATTCCGTGGAATCGTAGGCCACCCGGGTTTCGAGGCCGGTGGGCAGCTCGCGGGCGATGGCGACCATCTCGGCGCGGATGCGTTTGATAACGTCGATGGAATTGGCGTTGGGCAGGACGTAGATACCCATGAACACGGCGGTCTGGCCGGAGAAGCGCACCTCGGTGTTGTAATCCTCGGCCCCGAGCACGACATCGGCGATGTCCTGCAGGCGGACGATCACGCCGCCGGACTCGAGCACGACGAGTTGCCGGAACTCCTCGACGGTCTTCAGATCGGTATTGGCGGTCAGGTTGACCTGAATCAGCGAGCCCTTGGTTTCGCCGACGGCGGCGAGGTAGTTATTGCTGGCGAGGGCGGCTCGGACCCGGGCGGGGCTCAGGTTAAAGGCGGCCATGCGCTCGGGCTTCAGCCATATACGCATGGCGAAGGTGCGGGCGCCCAGCACCTCGGCGCGTTGCACGCCGGGGACGGCAGTGAGGCGGGGCTGGACGACGCGCACGAGATAGTCGGTGATCTCGTTCTGCCGGAGCACGTCGGATTTGAAGTTGAGGTAAGCGGCGGCGAACTGGCTGTCGGCCGAGACGATGTTAAGGACCGGCAACTCGGCCTCGGGCGGCAGGTCGCCGCGGACCTTGTTCACCTTTGAGCTGATTTCAGACAGCGCCTTGTTGGCCTCGTAGTTTAGCTTCAACCGGGCAGTGATGGTGGACACGCCTTGGGCGCTGCTGGATTGAAGATAATCGATGCCGTCGGACTCGGCGATGGCGCGCTCCAGCGGAGTCGTGATGAAACCGCGCACCAGCTCGGCACTGGCGCCGACATAGGCGGTGGTGACGGTGATGGAGGCGTTCTCGCTCCGCGGATACTGGCGGACATTAAGCGAGCTGTAGGCCTGCAAACCGGCGATAATGATCACGAGGCTGACCACAATCGCCAGCACGGGCCGGCGGATGAAAATATCGGTAAAGGAATTCATGGTAGGTGCAGCGCGTCAGGAAGCGGGGGGCGCGGGGACGACGGCTCAGGAATCGGTGGGGGTCGGAGCGATGCGGGCGTCGGGGGCGAGGGAATTATCGACCGAGATGGCGACGCCGTTGCGAAGTTTGAACACGCCCGCGCTCACGATGGTATCGCCGAGTTTCAAGCCCGAGGTAACGGCCACGAAATCTCCTCGCTTCACCCCGAGGCGGACAAACTGCTGGCGCACGGTCTTCTGCGGGACCCCGGCGGCGTCCTTGCCGTCCTCTACGATAAAGACGGTGTCGCCGTAGGGTGCGTAGAGCACGGAGGTGGCGGGGATGATGAGAACCTTATCGGCCACCGGGAGATCAACCGCGACCGACCCGAACATGCCCGGGCGCAAGAGCCCGGCGGGATTGGCCAGAGTGATCTGCAGTTTAACGCTGCGCGTGGCCGCATCGAGGTCGGGATTGATGGCGGTCACCTTGCCGGAGAACTCACGGCCGGGATAAACATCGGTGCTGACGCGCGCGCCCAGACCTTCGGAAAGCTGGGCCAAGTTTTGCTGCGGCAGGGAGAAATTCACATAGATCGGGTCGAGGGATTGCAGCGAAACGATCGGCGTGCCGACGGCTAAAAACTGGCCGAGGTTGATCTGGCGGATGCCGACTCGTCCCGCGAAAGGAGCGGACACGCGGCGCTTGGCGATCACGGCGCGAATATTCGCCACTTCGGCAAAGGCTTGTTCACTCTGAGCCTCAAACGAATCGAGTTCAGACTGGGAGTTGGTATTCTGCTCACGCAGCGACTTGGCCCGCGCTAGGTTCAACCGGGCGAGCTCGGCCTTGGCCAGGGCGGAGGCGAGCTGCGCCTCTTCCACGGAGGTATCGAGCTCGACCAGGACAGCCCCGGCGGGAACCTCGGCACCGGAGTCGAAATTGATGCGACTCACGGTGCCAGTCACCTCGGAGGCCAGGGTCACACCCTGCACGGCAGCGAAGGAACCGACCGCATTAAGGCTGGGCCGCCAAGTCTCTTCGCGCACCTCCGCAGTGGTGACGGCCTCGGGCGGAGGCACCATGGTCTTCCCCGTCGCGATCAACGCACTGATTTGGAGTGCCTTGATGGCGACCAGGGGAGCGACGAGCAGGAACAGGATAAAGCCGGTGAGGCTGAGTTTCTTGAACATGACGATAGGTTGGTTTGGTTAAAAAAATCAGGAGGTGGGCACGACCACGCCGGAAGGGACGCTGGGCGGAAAAGAGAGCACCGCCTGATCGACCACCTTGCCGAGCAGACGCACCAGAGTGCGGCGTTCGGGCTCGGTCAGCGCGGCCATCAACACGCTGATGCGGCGGAAATGCTCGGGCATGATCTGGCCGAGAAACTCCTGCCCGCGCGGGGTAAGCTCCACCAACAGCATCCGGCGATCCTCCGCGTCGGGTTTGCGGGTGACCATGCCATCGCGCTCCAGCGTATCGACCAGACCGGTCATGGTGGCACGAGTCACCCCGGCCAGATCAGCCAGCTGGGCGGGGGTGAACGCGTGGGACTGCCCGCCAGCCTTGTCCGCCAGCAGCATCAGCACGGTGAAACGCCCCTGGCTGAGACCCTGCGCATGGAAATGCCCATCCATCACCCGAAACCCTTCGTCGCCCGCGCGCAAAAGATGCAAAAAGGCTTCGCAAGCCGAAGGATCCAATGCCGGAAAACGCTGCGCGCACTCCAGGAGGCAGTCGTAGCGCGGGATATCTTTTAGCAAAAGGTGGGGCATGACGCGGTGGTTAGAGGCTTAACTATAAGCCACCTTACAATATGGCCCCTAATTTAATCAAGACCAAGGCGTTAGTTTTCGCGCCAGGAGCGACTGACTTTGGTTCATGGTGGTGTGCCCGGCGGGATTCAAACCCACGACCGTTCGCTTAGAAGGCGAATGCTCTATTCAACTGAGCTACGGGCACATTAACCAGCAACTGCCAAGAAAATCAGGTCCTCTGAAAACAGCCAATGCTTAACCAGATGATAGACATTGGACCTATTGATTCCTTACCGACACAGCAGGTCTGCCAACAAGGCTATTCGCAAAGCCGTAGCGCCTTCTGCGAAACTCTCCTCGGCATCGCCCACGACGCCCCAAGCCGGGGTTCCCGTCAAATAAATCACCGCACACCCCATCACACACGGGGGGACAATCCGCCTTACATGAAGGGACGACCCCACACGCCAGCCTACACCGGATGAGCTCTCTGTTAAAATCGCTCCGCCGCGCGCCCTTCCCACCGCTTTCTCCTTCAACCTACCCCGCGTCTCGTTACCGTCTCCTCCCGATGGCCATCAAAAAGTCCGAACTCTACTCCTCCCTCTGGCAGTCTTGCGACGAACTCCGGGGCGGTATGGACGCCTCCCAATACAAGGACTACGTCCTCGTCCTCCTCTTCCTCAAATACGTCAGCGACAAATTCGCCGGCAAACCCTTCGCCCCCATCACCATCCCGCCCGGTGCCGGCTTCGCCGACATGGTCGCGCTCAAGGGCACGTCCAACATCGGCGACGACATCAACAAAAAGATCCTCGCCCCGCTCGCCCTCGCCAACGAGCTGTCCGACTTCCCCGATTTCAACGACCCCGCCAAGCTCGGCGATGGCAAGGAGCGGGTGGACCGCCTCACCCACCTCATCGCCATCTTCGAAAACCCCGCCCTCGATTTCTCCCAAAACCGCGCCGACGGCGACGATCTCCTCGGCGATGCCTACGAGTATTTGATGCGCCACTTCGCCACCGAGAGCGGCAAGGCGAAGGGCCAGTTCTACACCCCGTCCGAGGTCAGCAGCGTCATCGCCCACATCCTCGGCATCCGCCACGCCGACCCCACCGCCAACACCACCGCCTACGATCCCACCTGCGGCTCCGGTTCCCTCCTCCTGAAGGTCGGCGCCGAGGCCGGCCAGGGCAAGGACCTGCGCATTACCCTCTACGGCCAGGAAAAGGATAACGCCACCGCCGGCCTCGCCCGCATGAACATGATCCTGCACGATTTCCCCACCGCCGAAATCAAGCAGGGCAACACCCTCGCCTCCCCGCTCTTCCTCGATGGCGACGCCCTCAAGGCCTTCGACTACGTCGTCGCCAATCCCCCCTTCAGCGACAAGCGCTGGAGCACCGGCCTCCTCCCCGACGCCGACCCGTTCCAGCGTTTCACCGGCTACGGCATCCCGCCCGCCAAGCAGGGCGACTACGCCTACCTGCTCCACATCCTCCGCTCCCTCAAAAGCACCGGCAAGGGCGCCTGCATCCTCCCCCACGGCGTCCTCTTTCGCGGCAACGCCGAGGGCGTCATCCGCCGCAACCTCGTCCAGCGCGGCGTCATCCGCGCCATCATCGGCCTGCCCGCCAATCTCTTCTACGGCACCGGCATCCCCGCCTGCATCATCCTGCTCGACAAGGAGGGCGCCCCCGCCCGCAAGGCCATCTTCCTGATCGACGCCTCCAAAGGCTTCAAAAAAGACGGCCCCAAGAACCGCCTCCGCGAGCAGGACATCCACAAGATCGTGGACACCTTTAACCGCCTCGACGAGAGCGACCCCCGCTACGCCCGCCTCGTGCCCGTCGCCGAGATCGCCGACCCCAAAAACGACTACAACCTCAACCTCCCGCGCTACATCGACAGCACCGAGCCCGAGGACGTGCAGGATATCGACGCCCACCTGCGCGGCGGCATCCCCGACCGCGACCTCGACGCCCTCGCCCCCTACTGGCAGGTCATGCCCGGCGTCCGCTCCGCCCTCTTCCGCCCCCTCCGCCCCGGCTACTCCGCCCTCCGCTCCGCTTCCGACTCCGCTCTCTCAAATTCGGAATCTGAAATCTCAAATGGACCGTCGCTGAAGGCGACGATCTTCGCCCACCCCGAGTTCACCGCCTTCACCACCGAGGCCCGGAATCGCTTCACCCGCTGGCAAACCGCCGCCGCCGTCCGCCTCCGCGCCCTCGCCCCCGGCGCCCAGCCCAAGTCCCTCATCGAGACCATCGCCGAGGACCTGCTCGCCACCTTCAAGACCGCCCCGCTGCTCGACGCCTACGACGTGTATCAACACCTCATGGACTACTGGGCCGCCACCCTGCAGGACGACTGCTACCTCGTCGCCGACGCCGGCTGGCGCGCCGCCGCCCAGCCCCGCCTCCTCATCGAGGATAAAACCAAAAAATCCAAAACCCGGCCCGACTACGCCCTCGGCAAAAAGAAATACCTCGCCGAGCTGCTCCCGCCCGCCCTGCTCATCGCCCGCTACTACGCCCCCGAGCAAGCCGCCATCGAGGCCCTCGAAGCCCGCCTCGCCTCCCTCGCCCAGCAACTCGAAGAACTCGCCGAAGAGCACGGCGGCGAAGGCGGCCTGCTCGAAGACGCCGCCAACGATAAAGGCAAACTCACCAAAGCCTCCGTCGCCGCCCGCCTCAAAGACCGCAAAGGCGACGCCGACGCGGCCGACGAGATCAAGGTCCTCAAAGACTACCTCGCCCTCACCGAACAGGAAACCGCCACCGGCGCGCAGCTCTCCGCCGCGCAGGAGGCCCTCGCCGCCCAGGTCCACGCCCGCTACGCCACCCTCACCGAGGCCGAGATCCAGACCCTCGTGGTGGACGACAAATGGCTAAAAACCCTCGCCGCCGCCGTGCAAGGCGAGCTCGACCGCGTCTCCCAGACCCTCACCGGCCGCATCCGCCAGCTCGCCGAACGCTACGCCACCCCGCTGCCGAAGCTCACTGACGAAGTCGCGACCCTCGCCGCCCGGGTGGACGAACACCTCAAAAAAATGGGGGCAGTATGGAAGTGAAACCCGGCTACAAACAAACCGAGGTCGGCGTCATCCCGGACGATTGGGATGTTGCGCAGATTCGCGACGTATGCCGATTGGTTAACGGACGGGGCTTTAAGCCGTTTGAGTGGCAAACTGTCGGCCTCCCCATCATCCGCATCCAAAACCTGAACGGCTCAGAGGACTTCAATTTTTACTCGGGACAATACAACCCGAAGATTCTCGTCGAACACGGGCAACTCTTGTTTGCGTGGTCAGGAAGCCGTGGCACTTCATTTGGGCCACACGTTTGGAGTGGTGGAAGCGCACTACTGAACTACCACACTTGGAAGGTGGTGGTTAACGAGTCCAAAATTGAACCGGACTTCCTCCTTTTCTCACTGCGACAACTGACCAGCTACATCGAAGACCGAGCACACGGCGCTTCGGCGCTAGTCCACACGCAGAAATGGGAAATGGAGAAGTTCCCAATCGCGTTTCCCGCAACCCTCCCCGAACAACGCGCCATAGCCACGGCGTTGAGCGATGTGGATGGGCTGCTGGGCGGGCTGGAGCGGCTGATCGCCAAGAAGCGCGACCTCAAACAGGCCGCCATGCAGCAACTCCTCACCGCCCAAACCCGCCTCCCAGGCTTCCACGGCGAGTGGCATGTGAAACGGCTGGGGGATGTCGTCCAAATTCAAAAAGGACAGCTGATCACTAGCAGCACGTTGCAGCCGGGAGACATTCCAGTGATCGCAGGCGGCAAGCAGCCCGCCTATTTTCACGCCACCGCAAATCGGTTCGGGCGCACGATCACAATCAGCGCATCTGGTGCGAGTGCCGGTTACGTTGCACGCTACGACCACCCAATTTTCGCCTCGGATTGCTCCACGATAAGCGAGTCGAAAACCTACTGCCTCGACTTCATCTTCTATCAACTCTTGTTGAAGCAGCAGACGATCTACAAAGCGCAAACAGGCGGTGCTCAGCCCCACATTCACGCGAAGGATTTGAATCCAATTCTCTTCTCCTTCCCCAGCGTCCCCGAACAAACCGCCATCGCCGAGGTGCTGAGGGAGATGGACGGGGAGCTGGCGGCGTTGGAGGAGCGGCGAGAGAAGACCCGCGCCCTCAAGCAGTCCATGATGCAAGCCCTCCTCACCGGCCGCATCCGCTTGGTGTGACCGCAGCCCGGACTTGCATCGGACCTGAACCGTCGCGACTGTCCCCACGATGCCCGACTCCCCGCATCCCGACCTGATCGAGTTCCGCATCCTCCCCGAAGACAACGGGCATGAGGTCCCGGTTTCGTTGCTCACGCAGGGCTTGCAGGGGCTTCAGCAACTCATCCACTTCAGCGCCTTGGCGGTCGAGGCGCGCACAGTGCGGCAACGTGTGCGGGTATCGGCCGACATTCAGCAGCGCTACACCCTGCATTGCCGCCCTCCCGAGGACGGTAGCTTCATGGTTGCCGGCCGCGTCGGCGATCTCCGCAAGGGCCTCGTGAACACCGGCGACGTGCGCAAGGTCATGGGGCTCGTCCACGAGTTTTCCCACGCCACGCTTGCTGCCAAAGATGAGGACCTGCTTCGCCTCGTGCCCGACAGCCGGATCCGCGTGCGCATGCTCGACTGCCTGCGCGGCATGGCGCCACCGCCGGGCTCTGGCTACGCTTTTGAGTTCAAGAACTGCGTCGGCGCCCCCGTGCGGCTCGACGAGGTGCTATCCGGACGAATCGACGCCGTCCTAAGCGCGCCTGAGCCGCGCCAGCGCCAGCACACGATCACCGGCGAACTGCGCAGCATCGCTTTTGCGGAACACCGGCTGACGATCTACTATGCTCCCAAGGGCCGCACACTGGAGTGTCTCTACGACGAATCGCTTGAGCCCATGCTTTTCGAAAATCGCCGTGATCTCATTCAGGTTACCGGACAGGTCGAGGACGCTGACGACGGACACCCGCGGCGCATTGTAGAAGTGTCGCGCATCGAGGAGCTGGATCTCTCTCCCTTCGTCATAGTCGAGTTCGCCAACGGCATCCCCCTTGCGGAACCGCTACGACTGGATCCGATTCTGAGCGAGGATCAGCAGTTAATCCGCCTGCAAAACGATACGCTCGATATTGATGTTTTTGCCCACACACGCGGAGAACTCCTCGTTGAACTGCGCAGTCAGCTGGAAATGCTCTGGGTCGAATATGCCCAGGAGCACGACGACGCTTTGTCCGCCCCCGCCCAGGCATTGAAGCGCCGTCTTCTGGAACTCGTAAAATCCTCCGCCCATGCCTAGGGATAAATCCGAAGTCGAAACGAGCCTGCTAAAAAAAGGCTTCAAGCCGACTCACGCCGGCTCGGATCATAACTGGTTTGTTTACACGGATACCGCCGGCAAAAAAGCCATCGGTGCCCGCACGAAAACCAGCCATGGTCGTGGATTTGACTTGGATGATTACTTGCTCGGACAGATGGCGCGGCAGGTAAGTCTTACCAAAAAGCAGTTCCTCGACTTGGTGGACTGTCCCTTGTCGCGCGAGGAGTATGAGAAGTTATTGAAGGCTGCGGGTAAACTGTAGGCCTCTGGCAGGCGATTTCCGAATAGTCTCGGTTTTGGAGCAAATCTGTCCGAATTCACCTCGTAAAACCTGCTAGTTGTCATCGGCCGCAGATAATTCCGTCTGTGGTAACACATCCAAACATCATGTCGAAAAATCCGATGACTCCGCAATCCGCCGCCCGCATTCAGAGCGCCACGGCAAAAACACAAGGTCAGGTTAGCCAGGGCAGTTTTGCCGCCCGGGCGCAATCAGCCGCTGCTAAAACCGCCGCTCCATCCCAGCCTGCCAAAAAGTAGTTATGACTGAGGCCGAGCAGCAACAGGTGCCGCTTGTTTCAGCTGAGGGAACTACCCAGTCGGCGTTTCCCGCCGGCTGGGTTTTGGCTGTTTTCGAAGTTATCCATGCGTTCGCCCCTGCTTTCGCAAAAAACCAAAAACTGCCCCAAATCGGCCGAACCGGAACCGGCGGTCGTATCAATCAGGGTGCCTCGGTAACAGTAAAAACCTATGAAGGTCTAGAATCTGCCCTGGTTCGGCTCGTCACGTGTCTTTTCCCCAAAACCGCCTCGGTAAATCATTTCGCAGAAAAATATGTGAAGGAATATTTCGGCCTCTGGACACAAGCCTTCGAAATCGCCCCGATGTGGGTGAAGATGATGGGCTGCGAAACAGCTCCATCCGGCGTGATTGCCCATGCGCTCATCCGCGACCTCGTTCTCCGGCTTTGCTACCTGGAAACCTGCGAACGAAAGCTCAATAAAGGGGACTTCACTGAGTGGGAATTGTCCCTGCTCAAAACCGATTCGATCCCTCAAATCTACCAAACTATTCTCAATGCCCGGACCAAACCTCGCGGGATCACGTTGGAAGCGTTGGCCCGAAGAATGAAACTCAGCGAGAGGTCCCTGCGTCGTTATAAAAAAGGCAAAAGCGCTCCATCGATGATTCACCTGTGCAGCCTGAAACCACAGGATGAAAACGAGCGGCTACTTGGCTGTATCGGCGTCATCGACGGCCTCCTTCGGAAGCTCAGGTTACGCGACAGTTCACTCCAAACCGAAATCCTGAAAATCGCGGAATCAATTCTCCCCAGCCATCGACGGTCACTGGACTCATTCGCGGGGCAAGTTCTACATCAGCGAACCGACGGAACGATCCAAAGCGAAACACACGATTTCGAGAGTTACATCACTTACGGAGACAACATGCTCCTTCATCCAGGTTTTGAGGAAGTGTGGCCAAAGATACCGGATGCGCTCTGGCGAGCCCATCTTTACAACCTGCAATTCGCCCGCGTGGCCGACTTGGCCCAAGCTTACTTCCAGTTTTCCGATGAAGAAAACGACCGTGCTCTGGAAAGATTCTTTGATGCTGCGGAACGTGAATCCGGCGGCTGCCCATATGAATGGATGAATAGGCTTAAAAACCGTAACAATATCCTGCCCTTCCCGGATACCGGCCCAAAGGCAGGCTAGTTACTTAGATCCGCCACGCCTTGATCCGCGTCGCATACTCGTCGCGTGGCAAGCGGCTACCGGCGGCGCAGATTTTCTCCAGTCGCTCCGCCGCCTCCGCTTTCGGCAACTCGCCATCGGGAGGGCACCGGAGCGCGCGGTTGTTTCCTCAAACCCTCCGGGGATACAACTGTCGGATGCGCTCCGACATCTCCATCGCGTGAATAGGCCGCCCGAGCACCGGCACAAAAAGCCGGTCATCGGCGCGGTGTGCGTGGAGAAGTTTCGCCATCTCGAAGTCATCGTCCCGGATCGCAAAGCAGAGCGCGGTAGCGCCGTCATCGCAGCGATGGTTTACGTTCGCTCCAGCTGTCAAAAGCTGAAGTGCGATGTCGTGCATGTGGCACTCTACCGACAAGGTGAAGGCGGTGTGTCCCTTGGTGCAGGTGGTGTCGATATCCACCACTCCATCGCCGACCAGGGATACGAGGTATGAAATCACCTCACCAGCACGGTCTGGGTAGCCCATTCCGGAGCCTTCGGGGTAGCCGTTTTCGGCGATTTCCTTGGTTAACTCTTTAAATATTTCTGCTGCCTGCGGAATCGAATTGATAAGTTTGTTAGCAACGTAACTCGCTTGTGATGTCGGTTTCACAGTCTGCGTATACTTTAACAACGCCTCAGGCGACATGCGATGGGTCGCCAAGAGCATCACTGAGTAGTAAAGTGCGGTTAGCCCCCCCTTCACTCGATCCTGATTGAGGTCGATTTCGCCGCCCCGGTCTCGCTTCCATTTCGTTAGTTCGCGCAACACATCCACCCGGCCGTGGATCAAAGCCCGCTCCAATGGGCTGTGGCGATTTTTGTCGGTTTCCCGGACTAGTGCCGAGCGTCTGATTGGGTTCTCTTCGCGACGCAGGATTTCCAGCACGAGATCGTAGGCGTCGCGGGCGAAAGCCTTGGTCACGCAGGTGTCGCCGGTGGAGTTGATGAAGTTCAGGTCGGCGCCGCTACGAACCAACTCAAACGCACGGGGAATGTCGCGCCGGTCAATCACCTCCATCAAGGGCGACTGGTCGCGCCCCGTAGCGGCGGAAAGGAGCACGCGTTTTTGACGTTTATCCACCGGCTCCTTGAGGCGCTCCATTGCCTCGGGCTCCAAGAAACCAAATATGCCGGCATAGTAGGCATGATCCAAAGCTTGGAGTGAAAGTTCGTTGCGCAGACGCCGCCGTAGATCGCTGTGCAGCTCATCAATAAACTTTCGTGCTGCTTTTTCCACCCGTTGTGCTTCCTGCTCGTGGTCAAAATCCTTGCCGAACCCCGCAAGATCCCACCACGCGAGTGTGTTTTTGATCCAATCCAGCAGCCGTTCACCTTCGGCAATTTTACCGCGCTGGATGAGCGCCGCCAGTCCGAGCGCCTCCTGGATGACATGGGGCGTGTAAAAACCGACGCGATACCGGCACTGGCTAACTGCCTCACGATAAACTTCCAAAGCGTTCAGCAGAGTTTGGTTTGTGGGCTTGGGTTCCCGCGAAAGCGTCAGGCGCGCCTCTATTGCCAAAAACACGCCACCCAACGGTTCCTCCCATTCACGGTAGTCGCGCCGCAAGGCAGCCAAGCTATCGCCCGCCGTTGCCACCGAATCTGGGGGCTCATTTAGCATGGTTGCATTCCACAAGGCTCCGATTTTCTCCCAAAGTGTTTTAAAACCCTGAGGTAAGACTGACCTCGAATACGTGTCATAATAGTCGCGATGGCAGCGTAGGTCGGCCCAGCGCAAATCGACGAGCGTCGCTTCGCCTTGGTCGATTATCTCGACAACGAATTTACGAAACCCAGCGACTATGTCCTCCAAGTAACGGATATAATCATCCAGCGAATATCGGGAGGATTGCGGAACATCAGCCGCTAGCCTTTCCTCAAGTCGTCCAAGACTTGCCGACTGACGTTTCAAGAGGTCGGTAGCGTGGCGTTTTTCTTCGGGCGATACGCAGGTGCCATACGCTTCACCGAGGGCTTCTATCAGCAGCGCCAGACCAAAATTTAGCATGATTTCGTTCAGGCGTTCATGCCCACGGAAAAAACTGGCGAGCGAATAAAACCGCGAACGCGTATCACCCGCCGCCCATTCGCCCACATCGGCCTCGGTCACCGATTGCGCGGTGGGCCGGTAAAACGCAAAACACTCTTTCAACAGGGGATGAGCCGGCGCATCGGCGGACCAGAGAGTGGAAAGCAGTTTTTCCAGCGGTTGTTGCAGAATGGGGCCATTAACGTCCGGGATGCGGAGCAATAGTTTGCGCAGTATAAAGAGCCCATAAATCGCGTCAGGTGCTTTACCACGGCCATACCATGAACGAGTGCGGTCACGGTCCAGGTGCGTAGTGATGTCTCTAAGCATCGTCGTGTGCTCTTCGAGCGCACAGTTTACGGACCAGGTCAAAATGCGTTTAAGTTTATCGCCGTGCGGAAGCGACGCCGTGTGATGCTGGATGAATTTGTCGAAATCCTCGCATGAGGGAACGCGGCCCTCGGGCTCGCAGGCCCAATCACGTAATTGGTCGCTCACCTTTCCGGCACGGGCTTTGTCCGGGGGGGCGGTCGGGGAGAAAATGTCGCTCCACTCAGGCAAGTGGAGCGAATTGATCAAAAGCTCGAAGACTTCCCCGCAGGTGGGAAATGATGCTAGTGTTTTTGTTTTCATCCCAAATAAGTCGCGAGGTTGAGGTGGTTGTAGCGCTCGTGACTGAGGCAGTCACGAAATTGATAACCGAGAGGCGTGCGCAGGAAGATCGCCCGCCATCGCCGCCCAAGCGGGATGGAGACCAACTCGCGCGCCACTTGCAGGCGCTTGCCGCGAAACTCGACCGGTGAACGCCGCTCAACTTCCAGGGCATAGCGCACGCGTCTCAGCCGTGCGGCCTGCGCCGGAGGCAGGCCGGGAACTGTGGTCGTTCTCATCGTGCGACCTCCATCGTGCGGTTGAGCCCCGTGGCGAAGTCGTAGTCACCTTGCCGGGCGCGGAAGCGTTCTGTCGAAAAGGCGATCTCGGCCCAGGCCGCTTCGATGCCGACCTTCACAATCGGCCGGCTGTAGCGATAAGTGCCGGCCGAGTTGTCAAAAAAGCAGCCGTTGGGACCAACCATAGCATAGGTGCCATACATATCGGCCTGCGTTTCCGGCACGATCACCACGCCCTCGCGGGCTAGGTCGGCATGGCGGGCCACGAACTCGCGGAAAACCGCTTCGCTGATCGCCCAGCGGTCAAAGGTGCCGCCGTTCTCCTCGGCGATACGCGTCGCCTGGAAGAGCTTCCAGCGGCGTGGTTGGGCGGCTCGGATAAAGGCGCTGAAATCCTCCGCCGCGTTGGCCTGGTTCACCACGGTATTGAGCTTCACCCGGATGCCGAGTGCCTGCGCCGCATGGATTTTATCCAGATATTCGGCCGCGCTGATCGTGACTCCACGGGCCGCGCGACCGATGTGCCGGTTGGTGTCGGCATTCTGCGAATCAATACTGATGGTCAGCCAGTCCAGGATCGGCGCGAGACGGCGGATCTTGTCCCCGGTCAGGAGGGCACCGTTGGTGACGAGCGAGGTCACCAAGCCCTCTGCCCGGGCAAAGGCGATGTCCTCGAATACGGTTGGGGAGAGCAAAGGCTCGCCGCCGACAAAAGTGACCTTGCGCGGACTATCCTCGAAGTTTCGGGGGGCATGGGCGATCTGCCGGATAATCTCGTGTAGTTCGGGTTGGGGAATCTTTGGGCGTTTCGCGGAGGCGAAGCCGGCGTAGCAGAAGGTAGTGTCTTAAAAGTTCAGCAAAAGGTCGGGTCATGGAAGGGTGGTTTTGGTGACCAAACCTAAACCACAAACGAACAAGGAACCGACCATGACCCGACAGAAGAAGAAAGTAGAGAAGATGAGCGACGCGCGCGAGCAGATGCTG
>CAMCZZ010000024.1 GCA_945888375.1 Akkermansia muciniphila
CTCAATCCACGATCGCGTTAAATCCTTAGTATCGACCGGTCCCTGTCCTTTGTCTCCGAAGCGGAAAGTATAATATAAAACCATAACCCTTAATAAAAAGGGCGGGCGAAGCTTTTTCCGGCTTGTATATCCGCAGCTAGATCAACGTCAAAGATGAGGTGCGGCTATGACTGGCGCGACACATGCGTTAGCATGGGGCGTGACAGGCATAGGCGTTACCTCCATCGCTTTGTTAGGCTCATTTATGGTTTTGGAAGGATTAAGAGTTCTCGGGGGCAGACCTCCGCTTCCAGACGTATCGGATGAAATTTCAGAGATTTTATATCTAGCCCCATCTTCGTCGTTTCGTGGTGCCAAATACGCTCGAATTGCGTATCAATCACTAAGACCCCATCTTTTTCCGATAGGAATACGTATGGCTCACCTATGCTATCTAATTTTGTCTTGTGCGCCGTTTTGGCTAGTGGGTGATCCATCTCAGCCCAGGGTAACCAGACGATTAGTAAATCTAGCTCTGCGGCTGTTTTCCAGCGTGATGCCAGTATATCGTATTTCTTTAGGGAAGGCTTCATATTCTTGGTCTGATCTGCCTAACGTCGTGATGAGCGAGCCGGTTGCTTGGCGCAGAGGCAGCTCCGCTGCATCTGTGACAAGCAATCGGCTTCGCTCCATCTACTGGTTAGGCTCAGTTTTTTCATTTCATAGATTGGATTTTTTGGTTTTCTGGAATATCAAAATAATTCCTATTATGAAACAAATCCAGAGGGCGGGATTTGAATATGAAATGGAATAATCTGGAGTATTCGACCAGCGACCCGATCCATTGATTGCCACCGCTGACTTATGCGCGGCCCAGGCAATATGGGCACATATTCGTTCGGCCGTGCAGATAAGTGCGGCCAGTGCAATAAATGATAAACCGACTATTTGGGGTGTATTCATATTTTTTGTTTCTGCCTAACGCTCAAACTGAGCCGCGATCATGGCTGGCGCGGAGTGTGCTGCTCGGAGCACAATCCGTGACAGCCATGATCGTTGGCTCCAGTGCCTTGTTAGGCTCAGTTTATTTGTATATTTGGTCTTGGTTTGACTGAGGAAGCTGATTGACGGCGAAGTCTGCGATGATGGCTTTTAGCTTTTCGGCGTTAGCCCGATCAAACGACAAGTCATATACGTCAGGCTCAATCGGCCCATCGCCTAATATCTTACTCCTAACGCCCATGAGTAGATAGTGCTTACCGGCTGTAGCAGTATAAAGCCTGATCACATAATTTGCGCCGGCAAAGCTGACGCTGCCAATCTTCTTCGAAACTTGGTCGCCTCGCTCGCTCGCTATCTCTTCCCACGCCAAAAACTTTTCAATGGCGGCACTAAACTCACCGGCCTTATCTCTGTGAACCATGACCTGAGTTCGCTTGATGGGATGCGAAAACAATTTCACGTAAAGAATGTCGCCGCCAACTTCGACCGTGAGCGGAGTAGATACATCGGACTTCGTAACCGGATTATATTCCGAATAGCTCAGGCTGGCATTGACCCGAGTTGCGTCCGGGTAAGTGACACAGCCCCCGAGGATCATTGCGAATAACGATATGAGGATTGCTGGTTTCATTGGTATTTTCTGCCTAACGTTGTTTAGTCGGAAAGTTGTCCGATTAGGTCAGGCTTAGCTTGGCCTAAACGTAATAATGTGGACTTTTTAGGAATTAGAGCTTCTTCTAAGTTCATGGAGCAGACTGCGAGTGGAGAGCTTAAACCGAAGGAAGCGGTGCGCCGCATCATCATGGCGGCCGGGGTTGAGGTCCCAGATCGGGAGGCGTATTGGCTCGGCTTCCACATGGAGCGTTTTGTGAAGCATGCTCGGGAGCTTGGCGAGCTTTTAGATCTCCCTGTCTGCGCTGAGGCTTATAGAGCTTTCTGCCGCTCCGGGGGGATGCCGGATTGGCAGTTTGCCCAGCTGGAGCAGGCGTTGACGGTTTTCGCCCGCGGCACCGAGCGCTGGCAATGGGTGCGGCCCAAGGCGGACGCTGCCCCGGGGCAGGTTTCCCTGAGTCCGGGGGGCTGGCAGTTGCGCTACCGGATAAAGGCGAGCGGCCTGCATGCCGCGGTGGTCTCCGCTGCTGGAATGGTGTCGGCCGGGGGGCCTCCTCCGGAGATGGAGGCCTGGATCGCCGCCCTGCGTCGCGCGATCCGGCTGAATCACTATTCGGTGCGCACCGAGCAGACCTACCTGGAGCATGTTCGCCGGTTTTTGCTGTTTACGGGTCCGGTGGTGGCCGAGGAGTTGGGCGAGGAGCACGTGAAGCGGTATCTGGAGCATCTGGCGCTCCAGTTGCGGTTGTCGGCCTCTTCCCAGAACCAGTCGTTCTCGGCCTTGCTCTACTTTTTCACCCGGGTGCTGGGCCGGCGCCTGGGGAGCTTGGAGGACACGGTTCGCGCCCACCGCGGGCGGCGGTTGCCGGAGGTGCTGGGGCGCGAGGAGGTGCGGCGCTTCCTCGCTCTGACGGAGGGCACGAGCGGGCTGATGTTGCGCTTGATCTACGGGGCCGGCCTGCGGCTCATGGAGTGTCTGCGCCTGCGGGTGAAGGATATCGATTTCGAGCGCGGCCAGTTGATGATCCGGGACGGCAAGGGCGGGAAAGACCGGGCGGTGATGCTGCCGGAGGCGCTGCGCTCCGGCTTGCGCGACCACTTCGAGCGGCTCCGCGTGCTGTGGGAGCAGGACAGGCGGGCGGAGGCGGACGGAGTCTGGCTGCCGGACGCCTTGGAGAAAAAGTATCCCGGTGCGGGCAAGGAGTGGGGCTGGCAGTGGGTGTTCCCGGCCAAGGGGCTTTCGATCGATCCGCGCTCCGGCCGGGCGCGCCGGCACCACGTGCATGACAACACGCTGCACAAGGCGGTGAAGGTGGCGGCGCAGCGGGCGGGGATCGCCAAGCCGATGAGTTGCCATACGCTCCGGCACTCGTTTGCCACGCACCTGCTGGAGGGCGGGACAGATATCCGCACGGTGCAGGATTTGCTCGGGCACAGCAGCGTGGAGACGACGCAGATCTACACGCACGTCATGCGGACGCCGGGGCTGGGCGTGCGTTCGCCGCTGGACGCGTGAGGGCCGGCGGGGCTGGGGCGGGTCGAAGGGAGTGTCGAGGAGCGGGACCGAAACTCGGCTAATGGTCAGCCGCGACCGCCGAAGCTGCTGTAGTCGTCGAGGTCGAGCAGGTCGAAAAAGGTCGAGATGTCGTCGCGCTGCGGGGCGAGGGCCTGCCTGCGCTCGGCGAACCACTCGTGCATCTCGGCATCCGCTGGGCCACGCCGGGTGAGGGTGGCGGACCAGAGCTCAATCGCAGCGGAGGCTCGGGGGGCCTGGGCGCGCACCCAGGCGAGGATGGCCGAATCGGAATCGGCGGTGCGGACGGCCTCGAGAAAAGCCTCGGGCGTGAGGCCGGTGAAGGTGAAGAAATGGGCGTCAATCGGGCAGTCGTAGGCGTAATCGCCGTTGGTTCCGGCGAGGTGGGCGCGGGCCTTGTCGATCAGGCGGGGTAGGTGGACGTAGCCGCCGAGGGTCACGCGCGGGCTGCGGGGCGGGTGGCGGCGGAGATCGGGGGCGGAGAGGGGGAGGGTCATGAGAAACGGGAGGGCCTCAGCCGGAGATGGTGGCGAGCGAGCAGCCATCGGCATCAGGCGTCTCGCAATTTGGCCGGGCGACGACGCCGGGGTAGGGCTCGTCGGCGAAGGGGTGGCCGGCGCGGTCGAGGAGGTGCTCGGCGCAGACCGCGAAGAGCTCGGCCTCGGTCATGGCGCGGCGCATGGCGTGCAAAAATGCGCCCTCGGGATCGACGGACTGGCCGACGAAGTTGAGAAACTTTTTCATGCGGGCCACATGGGCGCGCTCGACGGCGGAGGCATCGCCGATGGGGCGGTCGAGAAAGCCGGCCGCGGTGGCGCGGTAGAGGGCGTGGACGTAGGCATGCACATCGCCGAGGGTCGGGGCGAAGGGTGTCGAGCCGGCGAGGTGTTCGCGGATCTGGCGGAAAAGCCAGGGATTGCGGATGGCGTGGCGGCCGCACATCACGCCGGCGGCGCCGGTCTCGGCGAGCACCCGGGCGGCCACGCGGGCGCTAGTGACGTTGCCATTGGCCAGGACGGGGCAGGGAACGGTGCGAACGGCGCGGGCGATCTCGTCATAGTGCACGCCGCCGCGATACATCTCCTTCACGGTGCGGCCATGGACGGCGAGCAGGTCGACGCGGTGGCGGGCGACGGAGGCGAGGATGCGCTCGAAGTGGCGGGTATCCTCGAAGCCGATGCGCATTTTTACCGTGAAGAGACCCGGAGTGCAGGCGCGCAGGGCGGCGAGGATGGCGTCCACGTGCTCGGGGTCCCGGAGCAGGCCGCCGCCGACGTTTTTTTTGTAAACCTTGGGCGCGGGGCAGCCGAGGTTCAGATCGATGCCGGCGACAGGATGGCGGAGCAGGAGGGCGACGGTGCGCTCGAGGTGGGGGATCTCTTCGCCGATCAGCTGGGCGAAGACGGGGCGGCCGGTGCGGTTCTCGTCGATCGAGCGGAGGATGTGCGGCTCGGGGCGGGACTGGCCGTGGACCCGGAGAAACTCGGTGACGTAGTAATCGGGCGGGCCGTAGTCGGCGATCAGGCCCATGAACGCGAGGTCGGTCACGTCCTGCATCGGGGCGAGGACGGTCAACGGCTGGCCTGCGACCTGGGGTCTCGGCAAAGCCGGAGGACGCTCGGTGTTCACGGAGGGCGGATCACTTTTTACCGTCGTCGGAATCGTCGTCGGCGGCCGTATCATCGTCGTCGTCGGAGGACTCGGCGGCGGCCTCGGACTGTTGTTTCATCACCCGTTCGAGGATCTCGGTCATGTCCTCGACCTGGTCATAGACTTTTTTGGCGACGAGGATGGGGCGTTTATGGGAGAGGGCGAGGACGGTGCTATCGCTCGGGCGGGCGTCGAGCTCGACGATCTTTTGGCCGAGTTCATTTTTCATCTTTAACAGGATGCGGGCGTAGAAGGTGCCTTCGTGGACGTCGTTGATGACGACGTGTTCGAGGGTGGCGCCCAGGCCGCTCAGGATGTGATTGATAAGATCGTGGGTGAGGGGGCGCTCCTTTTTCACCCCGTCGAGGGACATCTGGATGGCGTTTCCCACGGAGTGATCGACGTAGATCACGAAGGTCTTGGCGTCGTCGCCGAGGAAGATGGCGCAGCCGTTGGCGGTGGGCATCACGCCCTTGACGGTGACGGGGAGAACGGAGGGAGAGGCCATGATAGGGGGAATCTCCAATGACCGATGACCAATGTCCAATGACGAATTACGAACAGCAATTTGCCCGGGTGGGGGGCGTCAGGCGGCGCCGTGAAGGGCGATCCCAAGCTGTTCCGCGCGGGCGAGGACGGCGGGTTTATCGATCAAGATCACCCGGCCGGCCTCGAGCACGGCGGAGCGGATCTGGGCGGCGTCGAGAACCTCCAGAGTTTTGAGGCCGAAACAAGGCACGTCGAAGCGGTAATCCTGACGGGACTTCACGGTTTTGACGTAGATGGCCTCGTCGGTCTTCAGCGTGCCGGCGCGGCGGATCATCTCGTCGGTGCCCTCGTAGGCCTCCACGGCGAGGACGGTGCCTTTGCGCACGACGCAGCCCTGGCCGATATCGAGGCGGGCGCATTCACGGGCGATGTGCAGGCCGTGGTCCACGTAGTCGCGGTCGGCGGAGACTTTTTGCCGGGTCATCGGGCCGGGGGTGGCGAGGTGGGCATCGATGAAGGCGCGGGCGTCGAGCAGGTGCACGCCGAGGTCCTCGATCTCGCGAGCGATGGCGCCGAAGATGGTCTCGGCGTTGCGGCGTTTCAGGGTCGCGAGGAGAGCGAGGGCCTTCAGGTCGGGGTGCAGGCCCGAAAAGAGGCGGCGGGGGGAAACCTGGCCGGCCATGAAGGCGTAGCCGGCGTCGAAGCGTTTAAGGGCTTTAAGAAGAGCGCCGATCTGCCCGACCTTGATCAAGGCCCGCTCGGACTCGGGAAAGGTTGCCTGAAGCTCGGGCGAGGTCTCCTCGTCCATCGCCACGAGGCGCAGGGGCACTCCGGCGGCACGGATGCACTCGGCGACCAAGGCGGGGTAGCGTCCTTGCCCGGCGATGAGCGCAACCGGGCGCCGGGGATCGAAAGCCGGCGGGAGAAAGGCGGAGAGCGGGGCGGGCATGTGGCGAGAAACCTTGGGTTTGAGCACGAACGACCTTCGCATCCGGGCCAAGGTTGAATCGCAGGCCGATGAGCGGAAAAATTTTACCCATGGGACGCGTTGACCGTCTGGGCCGGCGCGCTTTGGCTGGCGCCCTGCGGTGAGGCTCGCCGCTCTGCATGGCGCCCAACATGACCCCCTCTCTGCCCGGCCCAGCCCTCGTGCCCTTCATGCCGTCTGCGCGGCTGGAGAAGTTTCGCCTGCGCAAGACCCCGGGCGAGCGCTGGGCGCGGCTATCGCCCTTCGGCTTGGGCCATACCAAGCCCAAGCACATCCGCGATATGCTCAAGGTCCTCTGGCTCAATCGCGACAACCTCCCTCACGCCTGGCGGGTCTTGACCAAGGGCGTCTGCGACGGCTGTGCGCTCGGCGTGGCCGGCCTGCGGGACTGGACCATCTCCGGCCCCCACCTTTGCCTCACCCGCCTCAATCTCCTGCGCTTAAACACGGTATCCGAGTTTGCCCCGGCCCTCCTGGCCGACGTCGGCGAACTGGCGAACCGCGACAACGCCGCTCTGCGCGGGCTCGGCCGGCTGGCCTACCCGATGGTGCGCCGGCACGGCGAGAAGGGCTTTACCCGCGTTGGCTGGGAGGAGGCCAACACCCGCCTCGGCGCGCGCCTGCGGGCCACAGATCCGCAAAGACTGGCGGTCTTCGTGACCGCGCGCGGTGTGACCAATGAGGTTTACTACGTGGCGCAGAAGGCGGCGCGTTTCCTCGGCACGCCCCACCTCGACAACGCCGCGCGGCTCTGTCACGCGCCCTCCACCTCGGCGATGAAGGAAATGACTGGCGTGGCGGCCTCGACCTGCACCTACGCGGACTGGTTCAAGACCGACCTCATTCTTCTCGTCGGCTCCAATCCCGCCAACGACCAGCCGGTCTCGACCAAATACCTCCTGCTGGCCAAGCAGCGCGGAGCCAGGATCGTGGTCATCAACCCTTACCTGGAGCCGGGCCTGAAGCGCTACTGGATCCCCAGCACGCCGCTCAGCGCCCTCTTTGGCAGCGATCTGGCGGACTACTGGTTCCCGGTCACGCAGGGGGGCGACGTGCCCTTTTTCTACGGCGTGCTCAAGGTGCTCTTCGAACGCGGCGGCGTGGATGAGGCCTACTTGCGCGAGCATGTTGACGAGGGGACGGTCGAGGCGTTGCGGGCGGCCTGCGCGGCGACCGGGCTGGACGAGTTGGCCCGCCGCGCGGGGGTGAAAACCGAGGCTATCGAAGCTCTCGCCGAGTTAGTTGCCGGCGCGCGGCGCGGCGTGGTGGTGTGGAGCATGGGGCTCACCCAGGCGCCGACCGGAGCGGATGGCGTGCGCATGGTGCTCAACCTGGCGCTGGCGCGCGGCTGGATCGGACGCGAGGGCACGGGTGCGGTGCCGATCCGCGGGCACTCTTCGGTGCAGGGCGGCGGCGAGATGGGTTGCTACACCACGGCCTTGCCCGGAGCGGTCCCCATCACCCCGGAAAACGTTGCCCGGCTGGAGGCCCAGTATGGGTTCCCCATCCCCGGCACGAAGGGCTACACCACGCCGGAGATGCTGGAGGCGGCCCATCGGGGCCGGCTCGACGTGCTCTATGCGCTCGGTGGCAATTTCCTCCGCACCATGCCCGATCCGGACCACGTGCGCGCGGCGCTGGCGCGCACTCCGGTGCGCATCCACCAGGACATTATCCTCACCGATCAGATGTTCATCGCGCCTCCTCCGGGCGGGGAAGTCTGGCTGCTGCCGGCGCAGACACGCTACGAACAGGATGGCGGCGGGGTGGAGACCAGCACGGAACGGCGGGTCATGTTTTCGCCGCAGATTCCCCGGGTGGTCGGCGAAGCGCGGGCCGAGTGGCGCATCGTGCGCGACCTCGCCGCGGCGGCCTGGCCGGAGCGTGCCCACCTGCTCGGTTGCGAAAGCGGTCAGGCCATCCGCGAAGAGATCGCCCGCATAGTGCCCTTTTATGCCGGCATTGAGAAACTCGCGCGCACCGGCGACTCCTTCGTCTACGGCGGGGCCCACCTCTGCGCCGACGGGGTGTTTCCACTACCGGGCGGACGCGGCCGCATGACCGCTCCGCGCTTGCCGGGGCGCCGGCCGGAGGATGGGACCTTTTTTGTGAGCACGCGGCGCGGCAAACAGTTCAACACCCTCATCTACGCCGAGGTGGACCCGCTCAACGGCGCCGCGCGTGACGCGGTGCTGATGAACGAGGAGGACGCCGCCGAGCGCGGCCTCATGCACGGGGATCCGGTGCTCTTGAAGAACAAACGCGGTGTCCTCGCCGGCCGCGTGCACCTCGCCCCGCTCACGCGCGGTGACCTCCAGATCCACTGGCCCGAGGGCAATCACTTGCTCGACCGCGACGCGCGCGACGCTTGGAGCGATACGCCGGATTACAACGCCCGGGTAACCTTGGAAAAGGCGGGCGGGATATGAGTTCAAGCTACCGAATTTTTAACCCCGGATGGCGCGTATGGGCGCGGATGATCGAGAAAAAATCCGCGTTTATCCGCGTAATCTGCGCCTAGTTTTCCGCCGTTTTTAAATGAATTTGTCATCGATCAAAACCGTGTCCGTCACGGGCCTGGCAGGCGGTCCGGCGCGCGACGACGAGGTCGCGGTGGAGGAGCCGCTGGAGATCCGGGTGGGCGGTCGGGGGGTGGCTGTGACCATGCGCACCCCGGGGCATGACCGGGAGCTGGCGGCGGGGTTTTTGCTCACCGAAGGCGTGGTGCGGGCGGCGGCTGAGTTGCTCGATATCTACGCCTGCCGGAATCTCCCGCAGGGGCAGGAGGGCAACGTGGTCGAGGCGGTGCTTTCGGCATCGGCGCGGGAGCGTTTCGATCCGGCGCGGCTCACGCGGCATGTTTTCACCGCCTCCAGTTGCGGACTCTGCGGCAAGGCGACCATCGACGCGCTAACCTGTGTGCTGCCGCCCCTGCCGGCGGCGGGAGTGGTCGGGGAGGCGGGGCGGTTCTCGACGGCGGGTCTGGGTGCCTGGCCGGAGCGGTTGCGGGCGGCTCAACCCGGTTTTGAGGTGACAGGCGGGCTGCATGCGGCGGCCCGGTTTTCCAGTTCCGGTGAGCTGGTGGCGGTGCGGGAGGACGTGGGCCGCCACAATGCCCTGGACAAGCTCCTCGGCGCGGCGCTCTGGGCGGGTGAGACTCCTTTGGCGGACGCGGGTGTGCTGGTCAGCGGTCGGCTGAGTTTCGAGCTGGTGCAGAAATGCTGGGCGGCGGGTGTGCCCTTGCTGGCGGGCATCGGCGCTCCGTCTAGCCTCGCGGTGGCAATGGCGCAGGCGGCAGGTATGACCCTGGTCGGCTTCCTGCGGGCCGACCGCGCCAACGTCTACGCTGGCGCGGAGCGGCTGGGCTGGGCGGCCGGGCTTACAAATACTTGTCCGTGACCGCGCCTTCGGAGGCGCTGGCGACGAGGCGGGCGTATTTGGCGAGCACGCCGCGGGTCTCTTTCGGTGCGGGTGGCACGTAGGCGGCCAGGCGGGCGGCGTAGTCGGCTTCGGGGATGAGCAGGGAGAGAGTGTTCTTCACCGCATCGATCTCGATCAGGTCGCCGTCGCGCACGATGCCGATCGGGCCGCCCTTGGCGGCCTCGGGGGTGATGTGGCCCACGTCGAAGCCGTGCGAGCCGCCGGAGAAACGGCCGTCGGTGATGAGCGCGACATCCTTGATCAAGCCGCGGCCGGCGATGGCGCTGGTGGGGGAGAGCATCTCGCGCATGCCGGGGCCGCCGACGGGGCCCTCGTTGCGGATAACCACGACGTCACCTTTGACCACGTCTCCGCGCAGCACGCCTTGAAGCGCGTCTTCCTCGCTCTCGTAAACCTTGGCGGGGCCTTTGAAATAGAGGCCTTCCTTGCCGGTGATTTTACCGACGGCGGCGCCGGGGGCGAGGTTGCCACGGAGGATGCGCAGGTGGGTGTCGGCCTTGATGGGCTGGTCGAAGGGGCGGATGACGTCCTGCTGGTCGGGGTAGGACGGGTAGGGCTGAACGTCCTTGAGCGACTCGGCGATGGTTTCGCCCGAGACGGTCAGGCACTCGCCGTGGAGCAGGCCGCGATCCAGCAGCATTTTCATCATCGGGCGGATGCCGCCGATGCGGATGAGGTGGGCCATGCCGTATTTGCCGAAGGGCTTTACGTCGGCGAGGAGCGGCACGCGCGCGCCGATGGTTTTGAAGTCGTCGATCACGAGCGGGACTTCGGCGGCGTGGGCGATGGCGAGGAGGTGGAGGACGAGGTTGGTCGAGCCGCCGAGCGCGGTGCAGACGGTGATGCAGTTCTCAAACGCCTTCCGGGTGAGGATGTCGCGGGGTTTGATGCCCTTTTGCAGCATGGCCATGACGGCGGCGCCGGCGCGTTCGCAGTCCTCGCGTTTCTCTTTACCGACGGCGAGTTGGGCGGAGCTGTTGGGCAGGCTCATGCCGAGCGCCTCGATGGCGGTGGCCATGGTGTTGGCGGTATACATGCCGCCGCAGGAGCCTGGACCGGGGATGGCGCTGGCCTCGACGTCGCGCAGGCCAGCGGCGTCGAGCTCGCCCTTCGCGTGTTTGCCGACGGCCTCGAAGACGGAAACGATGTCGAGGGGCTTTTGTTTATCGCAGTCGGTGGCGGCGAAACCGGGGAGGATGCTACCGCCGTAGATGAATACCGCCGGGCGGTTCAGGCGGGCGATGGCGATCAGACAGCCGGGCATGTTTTTATCGCAGCCTCCGATCGCGACCAGGCCGTCGAAACCCTCGGCGGCCACGGCGGTCTCGATGGAGTCGGCGATGACGTCGCGCGACACGAGCGAGTAGCGCATGCCCTGCGTGCCCATGCTGATGCCGTCGGTCACGGTGATGGTGTTAAAATACACCGCCTTGCCGCCGGCGGCGTTGATGCCCTTTTGCGCGTGCTCGCTCAGCTCGCCCAAGTGCACGTTGCAGGGCGTCATGTTGCTGGCGGACGCGGCCACGGCGATCTGGGGTTTTTGGAAATCCTCATCGGTAAAACCCACCGCGCGCAGCATGGAGCGGGCGGGGGCGCGATCGTTGCCGTCAACGACGACGGAGGAGTGCGGACGGGGCGTGGTGGGGAAGGTTTGGCACATGGCAGATAGAAGCTGCCAGCAAAACGCGCGCGCGGGGCGGTCCGCAAGCCCTCAGCTTGTCGAAGGGAACCCTTGAGCCCGGCGCAACGCCGTCTTGGAATACTGCTATGACAGTGCCCGATCCGCTTATCCTCGCTTCCGCCTCGCCCCGCCGCCGCGAACTGCTGGCGGAAATCGGGGCGGTTTTTACAGTGGTGGTGGCAGGTGTGGTCGAGCACGAGGACCCTGCCCTGGACCCGCGGGTAATGGTGGCGCGGAATTCGGCGCTGAAGGCGGATCACGTGGCGGCACTTCATCCGGACGCTTGGGTGCTGGGCGCGGATACGACGGTCTTTGTGGAAGGGCAGGCGTTGAACAAACCCGCGCACCTCGAGGCGGCGCGGGCGATGTTGCGCCGCCTTAGCGGCCGCGTGCACACGGTTTTTACCGGAATCGCCTTGCGGCACTCCAAGCTTGGGGTGTGCGAGGACCTCGGGGTGGCGAGCGAAGTGGAGTTTCGCAGCCTGAGGGACACCGACATTGAGGACTACCTCCGGCTCGTGCATGTGCTGGATAAGGCCGGGGCCTACGCGATCCAGGAGCACGGCGAGCGCCTGGTGGCGGCGCGGCGCGGCTCGCTGAGCAACATCATCGGCCTGCCTCAGGATGAAGTGAGAGAACTTTTGACCCGGCGCGGCGTCTTACGCTGAGTGCCGTCCCCGCCCTGACTTTTCGCCTCGATGTCCACTCTCGCTCCCGCGCCCAGACTGCCCGCCTTACCGGTGCGTCGCGTGCACGTGCTGGACGAGCCAAAGGATCAGCGCCGGGTGGGCCTGATCGGCACTGTCGTCGCGCATCTTTTGTTGCTTGTGATTATTTTCCTGCTGCCAGACGACCTGCTGGAGGGCGACCGCGGCGCGACCGACCCGGCGGTGAAATCCAATTTCGAAATCGAACTCAGCCCGGAGCTGGTGCGTCCCGTCTCGCCGGCCCTCCCTCCGCAACGTTTCGTCGAGGTGAATCCAGCCGCGCCCGAGAATGCGCCTGACAACACCTCCCTCTACGGCGCACAGAACCAGCAGGTGGCCCAACCAGTGCCCGGCCCTAAAACCGATAGCGATACGCCCAGAGTGATGGGCGAAGGACAAAACGAAGCCACGGCCCTAGTCAGCGGTTTAGCCACTCCCGAGGAGCAAGCCTCGATCGCGAAAGTGCTCGCGGCGGCTTTTTCCCCGCCCGAGCCGCCTTCTCTCGTGCCGGAAAAACCCGTGGCGGCGCAGGCTCCGGCCAAGGCGGTAAATCCTCTCGCCGGCGGCGAGCAAGTGCTGGGCGAGGCGGATGGCGGCATCGGCACCACCACCACCACCTTACCACCCGTGGCCGGGGTGGAGGCCGGGGCGAATCCGGTGCCGGGCACGGCGACCGGACGCGCGGCGAGCGGGGGGTATTTTGAGGGAACCCCGGCCATTGACCGTGACCGTCCGCAAGAACGCCCCCGGCTCTCGGCAGCGGCGGTGAATGCGCGTAAGACTTCCACGATCAAAAATGAATTTGGCTCCGAGAATATCGGCGCAGTCGCCTACAACGCGAAATGGAGCGCATACGGGGAATACCTCCAGCGCCTGATTGATGCGGTGCAGGGCCAGTGGGAGCGGCTCATCCAGCGTAGTTCGTTTTACCCGACCTCCGGCTCCACCGTGCGGGTGGTTTTCAAAATCGACGCCTCCGGAATCATTTCTCAAGTCGTGCGGGTTGACGGCACCGGAGCCGAGCTCGCTCGGCGACTATGTGTCAGCGCGATCACCGAGCGCGCTCCTTATGGCGACTGGACGGACGACATGATTGCCGTCCTCGGCCGCGAGCAGGAAATCACCTTCACCTTTTTCTACCAATGACCACCCCCTCCGCCACCGCCTTCGAACTGCCGCTGGGCCCAGGGATCGAGGTGCTCTCCCACGCGCCGGGCGGTCTTGTCGCTTTTGATAAACCCGCCGGCGTGCTTTCGCATCCAAACATGAAGAGCGAGCAACCGCGTGCGCTTTTGACCTGCGACTACTCGATCGAGGGTGAGTTTTACCACTGGGTTGATGCCGCCGGAGTCGCCCGTCATCTCTGGCTGCTCAACCGCCTCGATTCGCACACCTCGGGGGTGATCCTTGGCTGCGTCGAGGGTGAGCTGGCGAAGCGTATCCGGCTGCTCTTTCGCCAGAAGCACATCCACAAATCCTACCACGCCCTGGTTTTTGGAAAACCTTCGAAGTCGAGCGATGTCTGGCGCGACCGCCTCGCGATCGAGAAGCGCGGCGGGCAGGTGCGGGCCAAGGCGGGCGAAGGCATCCCGAGCGAATCCGAGGTCAAGGTCCTCCGGCAGCGTCGTGACGGCGCGACTGCCCTTGCCTTGATCGAGCTGACCCCGCGCACCGGTCGCAGCCACCAACTCCGCGTGCAATGCGCCCACCGCCGGCTGCCCATCGTGGGCGACGCGACTTATGGGGATTTTGGGGCCAACCGGGCCTTGGCCAAGGCCACCGGCATCAAGCGTCTCTGCCTGCACTCCCATGCCACCCGCTTCGACTACGAACATGAGGGCCGCGTCGTGCATTTCAGTGCGGTCGCGCCGACTCCGCCGGAGATGCTGGGGCTGGTTTGAGGCCTGCCCAGCGCCAGGCTTGGGTTTGGGCCGGATTCTTAACCGCGGATGACAAGGATTCTCGCGGGCATGAATCACTCATCCGCGTTTATCCGTGTCCTCCGCGGTAAGCTGCGGCGAAACTCACCCGCTTTGGTCCGGGCGATGTTCCTCCCGTTCCTGCGAGAACGAGGTTGTTGTCCGTCTAGGGATGGGTTTTGGTGACCGCTTCACCATGATGAAGGGACTCGTTGTTTTAGACCCACAGGCTTTTGAACTGATCTATGGCGCGGAATATCTGGCCGAGATCGCCCGGCGCGTGGACCTCTTGAGCGAACCGTTGACTCAGGAGGTGCTGGTTGCCCGTCCAGATTTGCTCGCGCAAGTGGAGGTGATTTTCTCGGGCTGGGGCGCCCCTGTCCTCGATGCGGCTTTTTTGGAAGCCGCGCCCAAGCTGCGGGCGGTCTTTTACGGCGCGGGCACGATTCGTTATTTCACCACGGATGCGTTCTGGGCGAGGGGCATCACCGTCTCCAGTGCCTACGCGATGAACGCGGTGCCAGTGGCGGAGTTCACACTCGCGACTATTCTTCTGAGCCTTAAAAACTTCTGGCAATCCGCCGGCGGGGCGCGGGCCTTGGGGCGTTTCCCGGAACGTCCCCGCTGCGCCGGGGCTTTTGGCAGCAAGGTCGGTCTGATCTCGCTCGGCATGATCGGGCGGCTGGTGCGTGAACGCTTGCGGCCCTTTGACCTGGAAGTGCTCGCCTACGATCCGTTTATGACGGCGGAGCAGGCGACCGTGCTCGGCGTTGAAATGGTCTCCCTTGATGAAATCTTCCGCCAGTGCGATGTCGTCAGCCTGCATACGCCTTGGCTGAAATCGACCGAGGGCATGATCCAGGGGAGGCATTTCGAATTGATGAAGTCCCACGCCACTTTTCTCAATACGGCGCGCGGCGCAGTGGTGCGGGAGGACGAGATGATCGAGGTGCTGAGCCGCCGGACGGATCTCACCGCGCTGCTCGACGTTACTTCGCCGGAACCGCCGGTGCCGGATTCCCCGCTCTGGAAAATGCCCAACGTCGTGCTGACTCCGCACATCGCCGGTTCGCAGGACCGCGAATGCCGGCGTATGGGGCGCCTCATGCTGGATGAGTTTGATCGCTGGGTGCGCGGCGAAAACCTGAAGTGGGCCATCTCGAAGGAGAAGGCGGCGCTTTTAGCCTGATAGTTTATTAACCCCCAAAAACCGCGATTGCTCGCCGCGATCCGCCGGAATCTCGAGGGCATCTGGCGCATTGTGGAACCACCTCGATGCACCTTCTGGTGCACCTCCGAGTTCGCGCATCGTCATCTGCTCAAGGTTCTTACGGCAGCCCAACGACTCCGCTCACGATTTTCGGGTTAGATGCCGCCGGCGGAGAAGGTCTTCAAGGCCTCGCGGGCGGCGGCTTCTTCGGCGGATTTTTTCGAGGGCCCCAGGCCCGCGCCGAGCGGGCGACCGGCGAGAGTGAGCGTGGAAGCGTATTCCTTGGCATGATCTGCGCCGCCGCACTGCACGGTTTCGTAGCGCAGCGCAGAGTTGCCGTGGAGGGGTTGCACCAATTCCTGCAGGCGGCCCTTGGGGTTGTCCACTTCCAGGCCCACCGCGAGGCGTTCCTCCAAGGGGCCGTAGATGGCGAGCACGCGGGCCCGCGTGGTTTCCAACCCGGCCTCCAGGTAGAGGGCGCCGACCAGGGCTTCGAAGGCGTCTTCGAGATTGGACGGGCGGGTGCGGCCCTCGGGGGTGTTTTCACTGCCGCCCAGCCGGAGGTTGGCGTCGAGCCCGAGGTCGAGGGCGAGTGAGGCCAGAGTGCGCCCGTTGTTCAGGACCGAGCGTCGGCGGCTCAAGGCGCCCTCCGTTTCGGTGGGGAAGGCGTGGAAAAGCTCGGTGGTGAGCACCTGCCCGAGCACGGCATCGCCGAGGAACTCCAGCCGCTGATTATGCGGACCGGCGCCGGGGTGCTCGTTTAGATAGCTCGGATGGGTAAGCGCCTCGAGCAGCAACGCCGGCTGGGTGAAAACGTAGCCCAACCGGGCTTGGAGGGCGGCGAGCGGATCGTTCATGACGAGGCGCTGGCGTAGCGGCGCAGGCCGGCGTTGAACACGGCGACAGCCACCGCCAGCCAGAATAGGGTCGCGCCGGCCAGCCAGGCGATCAAGCCCGGTTCGAAGCCATGGATTAAGAGGCGGGCGGGCACGTTGCTGACCACCACCACCGGCAGGGCGTAGACAAACACCACCCGGGCAACACCGCGCAGGGCTTCACGAGGCAGGCGGGAGAACTCCGTGAGGCCGAAGTAGCCACCCTCGATGCCCTTCGCGCTTTGCAGCCAGAAGACCATGGAAATGATCGCGAGCAGCGTCGCGTAGTGGAGCACGAGACCGCACAGGACCAGGCCGGCGTAAACCGCGATTTGTGCGGCGGAGGGGTCGAGCTGGAGCTGGTGCGCGGAGTAAACGACGATGGCGAGGGCCACCGGGACGTTGACCAGGCCGTCGAGGTCGAACTTGCGAGTCGAGACCATGAACAGCGGCCAGCCGGGCTGGGCGAGGAAGAAGTCGAAGGTGCCGCTGCGGACGTTGCGCCCGAGCTCGAACAGGTTGCTCCAGAAAAACGCCATGAGCAGGCGCTGCACGAGCAGGGTGGTGCCGACGAGCAGCAGCATCTCGTATTTCGACCAGCCGGCGATGGAGTCGGTGTGGTCGTAGATGACCCCCACGAGCAGCACATTCACGCTCATCCAAAACAACTCGACCAGCGCCCACATGATGAAGTCGCCCCGAAACATCATCGCCCGCACCAGCGAATAGCGGATGCTGGCGAGCCAGATGCGGAGGTGGCGGAGCAAATCCATGTTTTGCAGTCTAGGTTCGGAAGGTCGCAGGTCGAAAAGTCGAATGCGGTCCCGCCTGGGTGGGATAGCCGGTGGCGACCTTTGACTTTGAGCCTTTGGACATTTGACGGTAGCGGATTGTTACCCGCCGACGGCGGTGTGGCGGCGGAGACCGCGGGTCCAGAGAAAGCGCGCCAAAGCGAACAGGGCGAGCGCCCAACCGGCCTGGATGGCTAGGCCTTGCAAGGCGACGGAGAGGTCCGTGATACGACCGGTCAGCAGGGCGGTCGGGAAATACATTTGGTAGTAATAGGGCAGCCAGCTCGAGAGTTGATAGAGCCAGGGAGGCATCAAATCCAAGGGAAAGATCTGGCCGCCTAGCACCGCCTCAACGGCCAGCGAGAGGATGATGAAGGACTGAATCTCCAAAAACCAGAAGGTGAGCATGCCGAAGCAGTAGGCGATGGTGAACTGGATGAAGGCGGAAAGCAGCAGGGCAGGCGCGGCCACCGCATAGAGCGCGAGGTGTTCGCCGGCGGGCAGGGTGAGCTTGGGCCCGAGGAAGGGCAGGATGCAGAGGAACGGCACCAGGGAGAGGACTCCGGTGACCAAGCGGGCGGAAAAATAAAGGCTGAGGCGGTAGGCGAAGTAGTTCACCGGCTTGGTGAGGAACTGGTTGATCAGGCCGTTGCGGATCTCCTCGGAGATCTCGTAGTCGTCATTCGCCGCGCTCAGGAAAAACTGCAGGATCAGCAGGACGACAAAATAGGTCAGGGTGGCGGCGAGCGGGAAGCCGCCGATCTCGCTCTGGCCGGCGTAGGCCGCGCCCCACAGGATGAAGATATAGACCAGGTGCAGCAGCGAAAAGGTCGCGCGGATGGCGAAGTTCCAGCGATAGACGAGGCTGGTCTGGATGCCGGTCAGGAAAACCTGGCGGTATTTGGCGACGACGGACACGACGGCGGGGCGCGTTTACTTTTTCGCGAGGCCGAAGCGCTCGATCACTTCGCGGGCGAGACCGCGATAGGCGGCGGCGCCGGGGGACGTGTTGTCGTAGGTAAAGATGGTCTGGCCAAAGCTGGGGGCCTCGCTCAGGCGCACGGTGCGGGGGATGACGGTTTTGAAAATCTGATCTGGCAGGTGGCTCTTCACCTCTTCGACGACCTGGCGCGAAAGGTTGGTGCGCATGTCAAACATCGTCATGACCACGCCACCCAAGGAGAGTTCGGGATTCACGGCGGTCTTGATGCGTTCGAGGTTGCGCAGGATCTGGCCGAGGCCCTCGAGGGCCATGTATTCGCACTGCAGGGCGATGAGGAGGTGGTCGGCGGCGCTGAGGCTGTTCATCGAAAGCATGCCCATGGAGGGGGGGCAATCGATGACGATGGCGCGAAACCGGCCCGAGGCGCGCACGGGTTGCAACACGGAGCGGAGGCGGCCCAGGTAGTTCTCCTTGCCGGCGAGTTCGATTTCCAGGGCGCCGAGGTCCTCCTCGCTGGGGATCAAGGAAAGGCGTTCGGTAGAGGTCGCCACGATCATCTCGGCGGCGGCGCCTTCGCCGCGCAACGGACCGTAAAGGGACCGCCCTTCCTGTTTCTCCACGCCGATGGCGGACGTGGCGTTGGCCTGGGGGTCGAGGTCGACCAGCAGGGTGGGGATCTTTTTCTCGGCGAGGGCGGCGGCGAGGTGGACGGCAGTGGTGGTCTTGCCGACGCCGCCCTTTTGGTTGGCGATGGTGAAAACGGTGGTGGACATCAGGGGGAAAGGCGGGGGGCCGGGCGGAATGACGCAGGCAGGAGAGGGAGGAGCAAGCGCGCGGTGGCGAACATTGCGTTTGGCGGGCTGGGAGGCAAGGTCGCCACTTCGTCGCCCCCGGCGCAATCACGTTCCCCTCATGTTTTTCACCCTGCTTCGCCGCCTCACCGCCGGTTCCTTCGCTTTTTTTCGCAGGGTTTTACGATGGGGCGGGGCATGGGTGCAGGCTCGCCCGGCGCTGGCCGCTTGGGTTTACGGCGATCCGCAGGAGGCGGAACGGGTCAGCGAGGCCGAGCTGGCGGAGGAAAATTACCGGGACTTTAACCACCATTACTTCGCGGGTTTCGGGGAGCAGGAAAAGATGCTCGCGGATGGTCCGCGCATGGCCTTCTACGCGGCGGCGGTGGCGCGGCGGGTGCGGCCGGGGGACCGGGTGATCGACCTCGGCACGGGCACGGGCATCCTCTCGGCCTTTGCGGCAAACAGCGGCGCGGCCAGGGTCTATGCGCTCGATCATTCGGATATCCTCAAGCAGGCGAGGCGGCTGGCGGAGGCGAATGGGTTGGCCGGGGTGGAATTTATCGCGACGCATAGCCGGGACTTCACCCTGCCAGAGCGAGTGGACGTGATCCTGCACGAGCAGATGGGAGACTACCTCTTTGACGAGGCGATGGTGCCTAATGTCATCGACTTGCGGGAGCGCCTCTTGCGGCCCGGCGGGGTGATCGTGCCAAGTTGTTTCGAGTTCTACTGCGAACCCGCGAAGGTGCGGGATGAGCGCCGTATTCCGTTTCTATGGGAGTTGAACGTCCGCGGCTACGACTACGCTTGCTTGGAAGACGATCGTCCGGAGAACCCCAATTACTACCGGCACATCGGCTGCGATCCGGGGATGATCGAGCATTTTCTCGGTTTGGCTGCGCCGGCGCTCAAGATCGATCTCATGACGCTGCGCCCAGACGAAATGGGGAGGGAACTCAAGATCGTGCGGAAAGTGGTCAACCCGGGGCGGCTAGATGGTTTCGTGGTGTATTTTCGCGCTTTGGAGGGGGACGATCTGGCCTTGAGTTCCAGCCCGCTGGACGCCGGGCGGGCGCCGCATTGGGGCTTTCGGATTCTGCGCACGGAGGCGGCGGAGTTCACGGCGGGCGAGGAGATCACCCTCACCCTGCGGGTCGGTTCGTGGGCGGAGCCAGGCGGGTGGAGCTGGAGCTGGACGCGCTCGGCGGGTGGTTAAAGCGGGTTCTCGGTGGCGATGAACTCCCACGGCAGACCGAAGTGGCGCGCGGCCTCGGCGGCGAGGGCGCGCACGCCGTGCACCTCGGTGGCGTAGTGACCGCAGCAGTAGAGGTTCAAGCCGTGTTCCTCGGCATAATTATACCATTCCTCGCGCAGTTCACCCGTCACGAGGGTGTCGATGCCGAGGGCGGGCAGCTCGGGCACGGCGCTGTTGCCGCTGCCGCTGCAAAAAGCCACGCGCGCCGGCCGGGAGGCGCCATGCTCGATCGCGACGACCCGTCCGTAGTTTTTTTCCAACGCGGCCCGGAGGGCGGCGCGCTCGCCGGAGTAGGGCGCGGAGCAGGCGACGGGTTCGCTACCCGGCGGCGTGAGAAAGGTGGCGTCGGGGGTGAGGCCGAGCTGGCGGGCGAGGAGGGGGTTGTTGCCTAACTCGGGGTGGCCATCGAGCGGTAGGTGGCAACCGTAGATGGCGAGGTTGGCATGTATGGCGGTGGCGAAGCGCGCGTAGTGGGCGCCGACGAGGGGCTGGGGCGAGGTCCAGTAGAGGCCGTGGTGAACGATCAGAAAATCGATTCCGGCGGCGGCGGCGCGGGCGAAGGGCACGCGGCCGGCATCCACGGCGGCACCGAGGCGGGTGACGCGGCCTGCGTTTTCCAGTTGGAGGCCGTTCAGGGCGTTGGGGTGGTCTTTCCAGGCGTGGCGGCGGGTGCGTTCGTCGCAAAAACGCACAACTTCAGCGAGGGTAGGCATGGTCCTGAACGTGGGGCGGGCGGGTAACGGGGCGAGCCTGTTTTGGGTTGGCGTTTGCAAGGTCAGGGCCTTCGCTCGGAGGGATGTCGCAAGTGCCCTCGCCCGTCGATCTGATCGCCGCCGCCACCGCCGGCTTTGACGGCCGTCCCTCGTGGGACGACTACTTCATGGCGACGGCGGTGCTGCTCTCCACCCGCAGCTCTTGCGAGCGCCTGCACGTCGGCTGTGTCATCGTCAGCGCGGGCGAGCGCAAGAACCGGTTGATCGCGGCCGGCTACAACGGCTTTTTGCCCGGCACGCCGCATAACTCGCGGGTGCGGGAGGGGCACGAGCAGGCGACGGTCCATGCGGAGCAAAACGCGATCGCCGACGCGGCGCGGCGTGGCAGCTCGGTTGAGGGCTGCACCGCCTATGTAACTCATTTCCCTTGTATCAACTGCGCCAAGATCCTGGCGGCGGCGGGTATCGCCGAAGTGCGGTATCGGGCGGACTACAAGAACGATCCGCTGGTCGAGCCCTTGCTGGCCGAGGCCGGTGTGCGCATGGTTAAACTCTAGCCTTCCTCGCTGCGACCCCGGATTGCCCGGGCAGGTGCGGCGACTACCCTTTTCACTTCCGCATGCGTGAATCCCGCTCCAACTCCGCTTCTGACTCCGGCGAGCAATCCCTCGCCGGTTCGCTGCTACTAGCGCACCCGGTGCTGCGGGATCAGCATTTCCGCCGCACGGCGATTCTGATGTCAGCCCATGATGCCGAGGGGGCGATGGGCGTGGTCTTAAACCGTCCGCTCCATCGCAAGCTGGGGGAATTTGGCGCTGACTTCGCCTTGGGGCCGTTGGCGGGGGTGCCGGTTTTTGACGGAGGACCGGTGGAGAAGCGCCAGATCATCCTCTGCGCCTGGAGGCCGCATGGCGACGCGAACGAGGACGGTTTTCAACTGCTCTTCGGGCTGGATCGTGAACGTGCGAGCGATCTCGTCGGGCAGGAGGGGGTGCAAGTGCGGGCCTTCCTCGGCTACGCGGGCTGGAGCAGTGGGCAACTCGAGGGCGAATTAAAGCGCGACACCTGGGTGGTGGCCGATTTGGAACCCGAGATCATCCGCCAGCCGGCGGACGAAAGCCTCTGGCGCAAGATCCTCGCCGGGCTGGATCCGCAATGGCGTCTGCTCGCCGGCGAGCCGGATGATCCGGAGCTGAACTGATCCTGAATCGTGCTGTTGCCCGGGTTGGTTCGAGCCGACTTGGTGGCGCCTTTCGGTGGGCCCTCGGCTCGAAAACGGCTCTAGTTTTTTTTCGCTCCGTCCTTTACTATGTCCGTTCCGAAATACGCTCGCCATTCCTCCCGGCTGCTCCGCCCTTTAACGGCATGATCCCGGCTACGCGTCAAAGGGTGGGGACGCGGAGGGCGCCGTAGGGGGCGCGTTCGGGACGGGTGAGGAGGGCGTTGGCCTCGGGGTCGTTCAGGAAATGCTCGGCGACGGGGTCCCAGGTGAGGGGGCGGCCGAGTTTCATGGCGATCCAGCTCACGATGCAGGCGGTGTTGGTGCGGTGGCCGGGGGCGGCGGGGGCGAGGGGGGCTTTGCCAGCGATGGCGCTTTCGAGCCAGTTTTGGTGGTGGTTCTTGCTGACCGGGAGCCGCACGGAGAGGCCGGCGGGGTCGAGCAGGCGTTCGTCGTTGGCGCGGAGGGGCGAGCCGGACATGGGCGAGGTGGGGTCGCTGGCCGAGGCGGGGGCGTCGCGCGTCACGAAGATCCAGCCGGCTTCGCCGATAAATTTGATGCCGTTGTCGAAGCGGTTGGAGACGTTTACGGCGATATCGCCGGGGTAGGTGAGGTTGACCTCGTAGGCGCCGTGGACGTTCCAGATGCGGGCGGGGTCGGGGAACTCGCCGCGTCCTTCGACGCGGGAGGGGCCGGTGTGTTCGAGGTCGAGCGCCCAGTGCATGGTATCGTAGTGGTGGGAGCCCCAGCCGGTGATCATGCCGAGGCAGTGGGCATCGCTACGCAGCCAGCCGGGGCGGCTGTAGTCATCTTGCGGATGCACGCGTTGCTCGGTGTAGAAGGCCTGCGGGGTGCAGCCGAGCCAGCGGTCGTAGTCGAGGGTGGCGGGGATGGGTTGCGCGGGCTCGTCGGGCTTGGTGGGGTCGGTGGGGAGGCCGATCTCGACGCGGTGGATCTTGCCGAGGCGGCCGGAGCGGACGAGCTCGGCGGCGCGGCGGAACTGCTCCCAGGAGCGCTGCTGGCTGCCGACCTGGAGGCAGACGCCGGAGCGCACGACCTCGTCGCGCAGGCGGACGCCCTCGGCATGGGTCATAGTGAAGGGTTTTTGGAGGTAGATAGCCTTGCCGGCGCGGGCGGCGACCAGGGCGGGCTCGGCGTGCCAGTGGTCGGGGGTGGAGATAACGACGGCGTCGAGGTTTTCGCGGGCGAGCATCTCGCGGAAGTCGCCGTAGGCGGTGATAGTGGGGGGCGTGCGGCCACCCTCGGACTGGCGTTGGGCGAGAAAGGCGACGCCGCGTTGGAGGCGTTTTTGGTCCAGGTCGCAGACGGCCACGATTTCGCCGAGGCCGGAGGACAGCACGCCGGGGCAATCATGGTCGCGGGCGATGCGACCGAAGCCGATCTGGCCGATGCGGAGGCGGGAGTTGGCGGCGGTGGAGGCACGCAGGCCGGAGGGCACGATGAAGGGCAGGGCAACGGCAGCTCCGCCGAGGGTGGCACAGAAGTGGCGGCGGGAGACGCGGGCGGGGCGGGAGGTAAAGCTGTGGCCGGTCGAGACGAAGGACATGGCGGAAAGGGGGAAACGCGGAAATTTTGAAATGCGGAAATGCTGAAACGAGCGGCGGCGGCCTAGGTGATGCGGCGGGCGGCGGCCTGGGCTTTGAGGCAGAGTTCGGCGGCCTTGAAGGTGTGGGCCTGGGTCATGGCGTTTTCGGTGCGTTGGAGGCAGTCGAGCACGAGTTGTCCGAAGTAGGGGAAGCCGACTTTGCCGGCGACCTGGAGGTGTTGCTCACCTTTTTCATCCACGATGTAAACGTGGTCGCCGGAGCGGTCGCGGCCGACGTCGATGTATTTGCGCAGCTCGATGGTGCCTTTGGTGCCGAGGATCATGGTGCGGCCGTCGCCCCAGATGGGCAGGCCCTTGGGGGTGAACCAGTCCACGCGGACATAGTTGCTGGCGCCGTTGTTGCCCAAGAGGGAGGCCTCGCCGAAGTCCTCGAGTTCGGGGAAGTCGGGGTTGGCGTAGTTGGCGACGGCGGCCTGGGTGATGGTGGCGTCGGTGGCGCCGGAGAAAGTGAGAAACTGCTCGAACTGGTGGCTGCCGATATCGCAGAGGATGCCGCCGTATTTTTCGCGTTCGAAAAACCACTTGGGCCGCGAGGGGGCGTTGAGGCGGTGCGGGCCGAGGCCGATGACCTGGAGGACGCGACCGATGGCGCCGTCCTGGATGAGCTGGGTGGCGAACATGGCCGATTCGACGTGGAGGCGTTCGCTGTAATAGACGGCGTATTTGCGGCCGGTGCGGGCGACGACTTCGCGGGCCTGGGCGAGTTGGTCGAGGGTGGTGAAGGGGGCCTTGTCGGTGAAGTAGTCCTTTCCTGCCTCCATGACGCGGCAGCCGAGGGGGCCGCGGAGGTTGGTGACGGCGGCGGCGGCGACGAGGCGCACTTCGGGGTCGTTCAGGATCTCGTCGAGGGAGCGGGCAGCGCGGGTGCCGGGGAAGCTGGCGAGGAATTTTTCAACGCGTTTGGGGTCGGGATCGTAAACCCACTTGAGGGTGGCGCCGGCCTCGGTGAGGCCGTTGCACTGGCCATAGATGTGGCCGTGGTCGAGGTGGGCGGCGGCGAAGACGAACTCGCCGGGTTTGACGACGGGGCGGGGTTTGCCCTTGGGGGCGTAGTTCATGCCGTCGGCGGCGGAGGCGGCGGGCGGGGTCTGGGCCCAGGCGGCCGGGGTGAGGAGGGCAGGCGCGGCGGCGGCGGCGAGGGCGGAGCGGGTGAGGAATTGGCGGCGTTTCATGGGTAGGGTAGGGGGCGCCGGCTCAGTAGGTGTCGGCGAGGGAGCGCAGGCGGAGGCGTTTTTGCAGGGCGGCCGTCTAGCAGACAGAAGAGGATAGGTGTCCCCAAACTTGAGGACAGGGGTGTGGCCGGTGTGTGGCTCGGGGTGCTGCGCCGGCGGCGCGGCTTTGCGCCGGGGGTAGCGGAATCGCTTAGGATTGCGCGGCTGGAGCGGGTTTGGCGGCGCGGCGGGAGACGAAGTAAAGGGCGGTAAAAATCACGGTGAGGACGACGGGCAGGATGGCGACCTTGCCGAGGGCCTCGAGGCCAGCGGCGGATTGGATGGCGGCGAGGGCGTCGGCGGCGGGGGCGGCGCCCTCGGGGGTGCGGGCGGCGATGCCTTGGTCATACCATTTCCCGATGATGGGGAGGACGAAACTGACGGAGAGCATACCTGCGCCACCGATGATGGCCATGCCGAGGGCGCCGGTCTTGGGGTAGTTTTCCGCGACGTAGCCGACCATGGTGGGCCAGAAGAAGCAGACGCCGAAGGCAAAGATGGTGGCGGCGGCGAAGAGCATGTTGCCGCTGGCGTGGCTCATGGCGTAGAGGCCGAGGGTGGAGAGCACGGCGCTCATAAGGAGCATGCCGGCGGGGGAGAGCTTGTGAACGAAGGGACCGGCGAACATGCGGCCGACGGCCATGATACCGTTGATCCAGACAAGCACGAGGATGCCCGAGACGCCGGCATGGGAGAGGATGTTGGGAATCCACTGACCGGAGCCAAGCTCGGTGGCGGCGGTGAGCAGCATGCAGCAGACCATCAGGAGGAAGCCGGGGGCGAGGCAGGCGGCGAACATGGAGCCAGTGGACTCACCGCGCTGAACACGCTCGGTCTTGGGCAGGGATTGGCCGAAAAACAGGATGCCGTAGGCGATGGCAGGAAGAAGCATCGTGGCGAACTGGGCCTGCCAGCCGAGACCGAGTTTACCGAAAAGAAACGCGAGCAGGCCGCCGATCACGATGCCGCCGGGGAACCAGACGTGGAAGTGGTTGAGCTTGGTGGTCTGGTCCTTCGGGTAGAGGGTGGTGACAAGGGGATTGCACGCGGCCTCCACGGAGCCGTTGGCGATGCCAAAAAGGAGGGTGCCGGTGAAAAGACTCCAGAAATCCCACGCGAAGATGGTGAGAAGAACGCCGGCGATGTGGCCGAAGAAGGCGACGCCAAGAATGCGTTTGAAGCCGAGGCTGTCCACGAGGGGGCCGCCGAACATCATGGCGAGGGTGAAGCCCCAGAAGGCGGTGCCGTTGACCCAGCCCACTTGTTCGTTGGAGAGGTTGAACTGGGCGGCCCAGTCGCCGGTGGCGCCGCCACGAAGGGCGAAGCTCATGGCGGTGACGATAAGGGCGAGGCAGCTGGCGCGGAAGAGGCGGGCGGGGTTCATGTGGATAACGGGGGGGGGGGCGGGGCGGGGGAGAAAAAGAAGAACGAAGTAGTGTTACGCGGATACGGTCGGTTTGGATAGTCCGAAATGAAGCGAAAAATGAGGACGCGGACATTTACCGCCGTATGAGAATACCGTGAAAGGTAAGCGGTTTATCCAGAGCAGGGAGAAGGGCGAATCCGACCCCCGGGAGGCGGCCGGCGAGCTCAGCGAGCTCTTCAGGAGCAAGAAGGAAGGCGGCGGTGGAAAGGGCGTCGGCCGAGGCGGCATCGGGAGCCAAGGCCCAAGTGCGAAGTGGGCAGTCCCGAGCTGGATGTCCGTCGCGCGGGTCGAGGATGTGCGCGCCCTGGACGGCGAAGCCGGAGGCGCCGAGGCCGGCGCGGCGGAGGGGGAGGCAGGCGGTGTTTTCGGTGTCGCCCAGGCCGACGAGCCAAGGTTGGTCGGGCGCGGGGCCGTCGAGGGCGAGCAGGCTGCTGCCGCCGCCGGCCATCAGCAGGGCGGAAGGGATTTCCCACTCGTCGAGAAGCTCGCCCAGACGATCGAGAGCGTAGCCCTTGCCGATGGCGCCGAGGTCGAGCGAGACGGGGGCGTCCAGCACGCGGGCGAGGGGGCAGGCGGGGTCGAGGAGAAGGCGACCGCGGACAGGCGGCGCGGAAGGTTTGGAGGTGCCGCGACGGTGCTGGTCCAGGGCGGCGCCGAGGGTGGGGTCAAAGGCGCCGCCGGTCAGGGCGTGGAGGTCAAGGGCGAGGCGGAGGCAGGCGGCGGTGTCGGGCGCGAGGGCGAGGGTGTCGCCGGGGGCGAGGCGGGAGAGGGCGGAGATCTCGCTGGCGGGGTCGTGGCGGTTGAGAAGGGTCTCGAGGCGATCTAGGCGTTGCCAGCACTCGGCGGCGGCGCGGGCGGCGTAGCCGCCATCGGGGTGGACGAGGCGTAGCTCGAAGCTGGTGGCCATCGCGTTATGGGCAAAGAGATGCATGGCGGTGGCAGTTTCAGGGACCGGGTAAGAGAATAACCACCGGGAATTCGGCGCGTAGGCCGAGAAAGTCGGCCCGCCATACGTGTGGTCCGGGAGGCGGAGGCAGGGCCGCCGGGTCATGGGCGCGGGCGGAGCCGGTGAGGAAGATGACGTCGGGCGCGGGGGCAGAGCGGGCTGCGGGTGGCGCGGGGTAATAACCGGTGCGAGGGTAGGTGCGTAGATACCAAGGGAGCGGCCAGTAATCTTCACCGTAAACGTGGATAACGGGGGCGTCGCGGCCGGCGAGGGCGGCGGCGAGGCGGTCGGGGAGTGCCTCGAGGTCGGGGGAGCTGGGGGAGTAGGCGAGCGGGTTGGCTGGGTCCACGGGGAAGCGGGCGACGAGAGCGCGGGTTTCGGCGAGTAGAGCGGCCGCAAGGGCCAAGGCGGCGATAGGGGCGAGGACGGGGTAGAGTCGGCGAGGGAGGGCGGCGGGGGCGAGCCCTGCGACGAGGGCGGCGGGGAGGAGAAACTGGAGCGCGAGCCAGGGGGTTTTATAAGGAATTAAAGCATACAGAAGGGCGAGGGCAGCGGCGTGGAGGGCGAGCCACCAAGCGAGGGGGCGGGCGGCGCGGGTGCGCCAAGCGAGCATGGCGCCGGTGGTGTAGGCGGCGGCGAGGGTCCAGCCGGTCCAAGGGAGGGTGCGGAGGTTGGTGCGGAGATACCAGTCGGCGTAGGCGAGGAAGGGTTTTTCGTGGCCCTGGCCAGTGGCGCGGTCGGTGGCGAGGAAGAGGGCGCGAAGGGCGTCGAGGGGACCGGAGGGGTTTTGGCCAAAACCGGAAAAGAGCAGGCCGGCGGTGACGAGGGAGACGGCGCAGGCGGGGAGGAGGTGGCGCGGGGCGAGGACGGAGCGGAGCGGGAAGGCGTCAGCGGCGGGGCGGGTGAGGAGGACGACGACGGTGGCGAAGGCGGCGGCGGCGAGGGTAAGGACGACGGTGGCTTTGGTGGCGAGGAGAAGGCCGAGGAGGACGCCGGCGAGCAGGGCGCGGGGGAGAGTCGGGGAGGCGAGGTGGCGGCGGGTGGCGAGCAGGAGAGCGAGGGAGAGGAGGAGGAAGAGGGACTCGTGGATGAAGATGCCGCCGTAGTAAACGAAGGGGGCGGCGAGGGTGAGCCACAAGAGACTCCAGCCAAGGGCGGAGGCGGGGAGGGCGGGGGCGAGGAGGGGAACAAGCAGGAGGAGCCCGGCGGAGGCGAGGGCGGGGAGAAGGCGCAGATGCCAGGCCTTGAGGTCGGCATGGGTGTCGATGCCGAGGGCGGCGACGAGGGGGCGGGCGGCGAACAGGAGGACGGGGCCGTGGCGGTCCACGGGGTCGTAGCGGTAGGGCTCGCCGGCGAGGAGGTCGCCGAGGAGGCGGGCGTTTACGGCTTCGTCGGTGTGGAGGGGGCGGGGTTCGGGGCCGGGGGAGAGGCGGAGGAAGAGGGCGATGGCGGCGAGCGCGAAGGCGAGCAGCCAGAGGGAGCGGCGGGAGCCGAGGCCGGAGAGTGGAGCGGAGGAGGACCGGGACGTCACGCGGGGAGCGGGGCTGAGGAAAAAGGGAACCTAGGCGTGGCGAAGAGGCGAGGGGGTAAAGGCGGGGGGCCGAAAAGAGAAAGGCCCGACGCTTGGTCGGGCCTGAAATGGAGCGGGCCGGGTTTGGTGATTTCCCCGGGAAGATTTGGAGTTTACGGGGTCCCGTGGACTTCGACCTCGATGTAGTGGTTCATGGCGGAGGTGGTGTTACCGCCGCTGTAGAGGCGGACGTAGCGGGCGCTTTGGCCTTTGGCGTCGATGATGCGGCCTTCGTTGTTTTCTAAGTAGAGCGGGTCCTTGCCTTCGCCGAGGCCGAGCTCGTTGGCGGTGTCGCTGTTCCAGACGGTTTTGACGCCGGCAATAAAATCGGGGTCGTCGGAGAGTTGCACGACGACGTTTTTATAGACGCGACCTTGGGAATGGAAATGCCACACGGCGATGGCGTGGAGGGCGTGGGCGGCGCCGAGGTCGATCTGCACCCATTGTTTGCCGCGTCCGAGCTCCACGTAGGAACCCTCTTCGCCTTCTTTATCGCCGTCGGTGACGAGTTCGAGGTCGCCGAGCAGGGGCTCGTTATCGGACGAGGTGACGGGCTTGTTCAGGGCGAGGTTGACGGTGCCGGGGGGCACGTAGAAGGGGGCGCGGGGGCCGCTGCGAGTGGCTTCGAGGTTGGCGATTTTGATCGGCACGGGGGTGCCGACAAAGAGGGGGCGGGGGAGCTCGAGGCGGAGGGGGACTTTATCGGCGGGCGGGGCGTCGGCGGCGTGGGTCAAGGGGGCGACGGCGAGGGCGGCGGCGCTGGTGAGGGAGAGGAGACGAAAGAGGTGCATGGGAGAGAGGCTGTCGGGATGGATTAAAGCGCGAAGACGCTTAGGCGCTAAGGCCGGTAAAGTAGTTATCTTATCTTGGTCGGGGGCTTTGAGGCGTTGGGGTTTCGCGATTTGGTTTTAAGAAATGGCTCGAGCGTATTTTAGACTTCGAAGTCGGAGGGTTGGAAGGTGATGCGGGTGTTGGTCTCGACGGCTTCGATGGCGCGGTAGATGGTCATCTCGCTGCGGAGGGCTTCGTCGGCGGGGCAGTTGAGTTTGGCCTGGCCTTTCACTGCGGCGAAGAAGTTTTCGAGGTGGGGTTGGTGGATGGCTTTATTTAGAACGATGGGGATATCGTAGGCGGCCAAGGCGGCGGTCTCGCGGGCGTCCACTTGGGTGTTGGATGCGGGGGCCGGGGGCGGGGCGGCTTGGGCGGAAAGGAAGTTGCGGCGGACGAGGTCTTCCCAGGACGGCGCGGCGGCTTCGCGGTAAACGGCAGTGAGGCGGGGGTTTTCGGAGATTTTCAGGGTGCCTTGGTCGCCCATGAAGGTCTCGAAGTAGCCGCCGCCGGAGCTGGTGGTGGTCTGGACTTGGTAGAAAGCGCGAAGGGTGCCGGTGGGGAGCTTGTATTCGTAGATGAGCATGGCGTTGTCCATCCAGTCGCGGTCCTTGTAGTAATCGAGACCGCCGCTGCCGATGACGGTGGTGGGGAGGGCGTCGAGCATCCAGTTGAACATATCGATCTGATGGGCGCCGAGGTCGGAGAGGGGGCCGCCGCCGTGCTTTTTGAACCAGCGCCAGTTGCGGAATTGGTGCATGGAGGGAAAGCCGTAGCGGGCGAGGGTCTCGGCGGGGATGACGTGTTTGGCGGGCCAGCCGAGGTCGGGGGCGACGGCGCGATTCCACTGGGCCTGGGCGCCGGTGACGCGGCCGAGGAGTTTGGCTTCTTGGAGGAGGCGGGAGCGGGCGAAGATGTAGCGGGGGTTGGATTTACGTTGGTGGCCGATTTGGAGGAGTTTGCCGGTCTCGCGCATGGTGCGAACCATAGAGCGGGCGCCCTCGACGGTGTTGGACATCATCTTCTCGCAGTAAACGTGTTTGCCGGCGCGGAGGGCGTCGTTGGTCACGGGGGCGTGCCAGTCGTCAGACGTAGCGACGATGACGGCGTCGATGGTCGGGACCTTGGCGAGCATGTCCTGGTGGTTTTCGAAGGCCTGCACGTCGGGGTGGCCGGAGCGTTTGAGCAGGCGTTCGCCGTAAGTGCGGGCGTATTCCCAGATGTCGCAGACGGCGACGAAGCGGATGCCGGGGATCTTGAGCAGGGCCTCCATGAGGATACGGCCTTGGGCGCCTAGGCCGACGAGGGCGATGTTGAGGGTATCGCTCGGGGATTTTTGGGCGAGGAGAGCGCCGGGGCTGGAAAGGGCGAGGGAGAGGCCGGCGGCGGAGCTGGTTTGGAGGAAGCGGCGGCGGGTGAGAGAGGCGGGGGACATGGGAGCGAAGAGCGAAGGATTCAGGGGGGATGATCGCCAGAGGCGCTCAGGTGCGGGTGAGGGTGAAGCGGTTGTGGGGGCGGAGAACGAGGGCGAGAGCGCAGAGGCCGACGTGGATGGCGAGCCAGGCGATGCCGGAGTCTTGTTTAATGAGAATCAGCCCGACGGTGAGGGAGGTGTAGAGCAGGCCCATGGCGAGCAGAGTCCAGCGGGTGCAAACCCCAAGGAGGAGCAGCAGGCCGAGGAGTAGGAGGGCTGGGCCAAGGATGGAATAGAAGGGGGTGGTGAGGAAGGCGGGGAGGAGGGGCTCGCTGGAGAACTGGGTTTTGAGAGTCTCCGGCAGGGCTTGATAGTAGTCAGCCGCATACACTTTTTGTTTCACTTCAATCATGGCGCCGGAGATGTCGGGCTGGCCATCAGCGTCGAGGAGGGGTTCCTGGGTGACGCGGGTGCCGGCGTATTTTTCGAGGCCGGCGACGAGGGCCCGCCCGGCCAGCCAGACGCGGAGGAGGAGGAAGGCGAAGGTGCGATCCCAGTCGGTGGCGGGGCGGGCGGAGGAGGACGGGGCGGTGGAGGCGGCGGGTTGGCTCATGTTATTCGATGACGAGGTTACGGAAGGACACGGGGGCTCCGTGGTCTTGGAAGCCGAGGCGGCCGGTCTGGGGGAGGGTGGCGATGGCTTTTTTGAATTTGTTGGGGGTGCCGTCGGGGTTTAGGCCGGGGGTGGTCCACTCTTCGAGCTTGGCGGAGACGACGCGTTCGCGGTCGATCCAGACTTCGATGTAGGTGCCGATGGTGCGCACGGTGAGCTGGTGCCAGGCATCGGGTTGGATGGTGCGCTGGCGGGTGGGCGGAAGGAGGTCAAAGAGGGCGCCGACGACGTGGGCGGGGTTGGGGGCCTCGCCTTGGAGTAGCTGGACCTCGAGTGAGTTTTGCACGGGGTCGGCGAGGTCGGAGGTGCGGAGGAAGACACCGCTATTGCCGCCGGCGGGGAGGCGAAATTCACAGTTCAGGGTGAAGTCGCCGTGGAGGGCGCGGGTGAAGAGGTAGCCGCCCTTGCCGGAGGAGGAGAGGACGCCGTCGGTGTAGGACCAGTTGGCGCGGTCGAACTCGGCGTTGGCGAGGTCGGGTGCGAGGAGAGGGCGCGGGGCGGGCCAGTTGGGGGCGGGGGAGGCGGGGGCGGGGAGGGAGGCGGGGGATGGGTCGAGGGTAAAGCCGGGGGGGGCGACTCGGCCGGCGAGGAGGTCGGGGAGGGGGGCGGCGAGGGCGGCGCGGAAGTAAGCGACGCAAGCGGAGAGTTCTTTTTCGAGCTGAGGGGTGTCGTGTTCGTATTCGAGGAAGGCGACGCCGGAGAAGCCCGCCTGGCGGAGGACGGCGAGCTGGCCGGCGAGGTCGCCGGCGCCGGTTCCGAAGGGGCGGTCGCGGCCTTTTTTGGCGGGTTCGTCCACGTCTTTGAGGTGGAGCTCGAGGACGCGGGGGGCGACGGCGCGGAGGGAGGCGACGGGGTCGAGGCCGTTGCGCAGCCAGTGGCCGGTGTCGGCGCAGAGGCCAATGTGGGGGCCGAAGGATTTGACGGTTTCGAGGGCGAAGGCGGGGTCAGCGTAGCGGGAGGGGGAGGGGTGGTTATGGAGCGCTACGCGGATGCCGGCGGCCGCGGCGAAGGGGGCGATCTGGGCGAGGGTGGCGGGGTCGATCTCGGTGGCGACGGTGCGGATGCCGAGGGTGCGGGCGAAGGCGAAGAGGCGTTGCCACTCGTCCACCGAGCCGGGGGAGAGCACGCCGTAGCTGACGGCGAGCAGGTCGCGCTCGGCGAGCCAGCCTTTGACGGTGGCGAGGGTGGCAGGGTCGAGGTCGTGGCCGAAGGAGCCTTGGAGGCCGCCGCCGAGGGTTTGCCCCTTGTAAACCTGAAGGTGGCGGAGGCCGAGGGCGCGGGCCTTGTCGAGGGTTTCGAGGAAGGTGAAACGGCGTAAGGTCCAGTGCTGGAGACCGAGCTCGATCTGCGCGGCGGGCGCCGGCTCAGACGCGGCGGAAGTGGGGGCCGCGGTGGCTGCGTGGCTGATCGATAGAACGGGAAGAAAGAGACCGCAGAGGGAAAAGATAAGGGCGGGAAGGCGCATGGTCGTGAGTTGCAATGGCGGAAAAGCGGGTATGGCAAAAAACCGGCGAACGCGTGGTCTTTTAGAACACGCGGTAGGATTTGTGAATGAGGCGGGCGGCGTCGGGCTGGCCGACGCAGGCGACGGCGGCGGGGTCCCATTCAAAGGGACGGCCTAGACGGATCGCGAGGTTGCCCAAAAGGGTGAACTCGGTGAGGTCGGCGGAGTGGTCCACAATGTTGGAGCCGGGGGCGGGGCCGCCCTTGATAGCCCGCAGCCATTCAAGGTAGGGGCTGCCCTTGGGGATGCGGGGGATGGAGCGCGCAGGACGTTTAAAAGAATCCATGCGGGACTCGGGCAGAAGGCGGGGGGAATCACTGTAATCTCCAGGAGAATACAAGATGCCGGCGTCGCCGACATAGTAGGTGCCGCTGCCGGGGAGTTTTTCCTCGGGGTCGAGGCCGGGTGGGCGGGCGGGGCGCCGGCCGCCGTCGGACCAGGTGAGCAGGACGGGGGCGAGGGCGCCGCGGGAGGGGAACTCCATGATGACGTGGGAGGACTTGGGCGCGCAGATGGCGGTATTGCCCTCGCTCTCGGCGCGGACTTTGACAGGGCCGCGGAGGTTTAAGGCCCAGAAGGGGGCGTCGAGCACGTGGCAGCCCATGTCGCCCATGGCACCGCAGCCGTAGTCCCAGAAGCCGCGCCACTTGAAGGGGGCGACCTCGTTGACGAAGGGGCGGTAGGGGGCGACGCCGAGCCAGAGATTCCAATCGAGGGTATCGGGCGGGCGGATGTCAGGGGTGGGCCAGGCGACGCCTTGGGGCCAGACGGGGCGGTTGGTCCAGCAGTGGACCTCGCGGACCTGGCCGATGGCACCGGCTTCGATCCACTCCTTGATGAGTCGGCAGCCCTCGAAGGCGTGGCCCTGGTTGCCCATCTGGGTGACGACGCCGGCCTTGGCGGCGGCGGCTTTGAGGAGGCGGGCCTCGCCGATGGTCTGGGTGAGGGGTTTTTGAACGTAGACGTGTTTGCCGCGCTCCATCGCGGCGAGGGCGATGGGGGCGTGCATGTGGTCGGGGGTTGAGATGGTGACGGCGTCGATGCGGTCGTGGAGCTGGTCCAGCATGACGCGGTAATCGCGGAATCGTGGAACGTTCGGGAAAAGCTGAAAGGTTTGGGCGCCGCGGGCGAAATCGACGTCGCAGAGGCCGACGAGCTCCTCGCCGGAGCAGTTCATGGTGTCCTCGTGGCCCTTGCCGCCGACGCCTACGCAGGCGACGCGGACCTTCCGGCCGCGAACGAGGTTGCGGTAGGGGCTGTCGGGGAGGGTGTCGGCGCGTAGCCAGGGAGCGGTGACAAGGGCGGCGGTGGCGAGGCCGGCAGTGTGGAGAAAACGGCGGCGGGTGGGGCGAGAGGGCATGAGCAACTAGGTGGAAAAATTGAAAAATGGAAACCGGTGAAAAGGGCGGGTTATTTGGCGGGGCCGGAGGCGACGCTGGCGAGGAGGTCGCGGGCTTTGTCCGACCAAAGCATTTTGCGGAGGGCGGCCAGGATGGCCTGACGCTCTTCGTCGCGCTGGAGGTGGGGCCAGAGGGCTTTGTAGTCGGAGACTTTGGCGTCGGCGGGGATACTCACGGCTTCACGGAGAAGGTCGAGGAGCGCTCCCTGGGCTAGGATGCGCTCGGCAGGAACTTCGAGGCGGGTAGTGGCGGCTTCTCGCAGGATGGCGCGAGTGGCGGGGTTGCGGGCGGAGGCGAGGGCACGCAGGACCTCGCGGCGGCGAGTAGAGTCGGGGTCGAGCAGTTCGGTCTCGACCGCGGCGAGGGCGGCAGGGGTGTCCATCGAGGCCAGGATGGCCATGAGGGCTGCTCGGGGGGCGGCGGAGGAGCGGGGCAATCGCTCCACGACGAGGGTGGCGGCCGCAGTGGCGTCCGGCGTGGCGGCGAAAGTGGCGGAGAGCGCACGTTGGAGGGCTCGGCGCTCGGCGGGTTTTTCGGCGGAGAGTAGGAGATCGAGCAGGGCGGGCAGATCGGCTGGGCTGGCGAGGCTGCCGGCGGCGGAGAGGGCGGCGGAGCGCACGGTGGGTTCTTCGGCGCGGGTGAGTTCGAGCGCGATGGGGAAGGAGGGAAGGTGGCGGCGGCGGGCGAGGACGTCGAGCAGGGCGGCGCGGGCGGGGGGGGCTTGGGCGGGGTCGCGTAGCAGAGCGAGCAGGGCAGCATCAGCGGCGGGGTCGGACAGGGCGGCAAGGGCGTCACGGGCGGCCTCGGCGATGGGGGCGGAAGCGGTCAGACGGGTGGCGATGGCGGGGATGGCGGCGACGGTGCCAAGGCGGCCAAGGGCGGCGAGGGCGGCGGTAGCGAGGGCCTCGTCTTCGGCGGAGGCGGCGGTGGCGAGGAGTTTGCTGGAGACCGGGCTGAGGGGCGCGGGGAGGGCGTCTAGGAAGGCGGCGCGGGCCTCGGGGCTGGCGGCTGAGAGGGTGGTCCAAGCCTGGGTGAGAAATTTAGTGTCAGGGTGGGCGGCGGCAAGTTGGGCGGCCTGGAGGGCGGTGGCGGGGTCGGCTAACAAGGCTAGCAGGGTGGCGCGGGCGGCGGCGGGTTTGCTTTGCAGCTGGACGCGGGCCTGGGCGAGGTGGTGGTGGGAGGGGGCGTCGGCAGTGAGTTTTGGGGAAAGTTCGGCAAGGGCGAGGGCGGTCTCTGGTTCGGAAGGGCGGGCCTTGCGCAGGGCGGCGAGGGACTCGGGTGAATCGATGACGGCGAGGGCGCGGGCGGCGGCGGCGGTGACGGCGGGGTCGGCCTTGGTTTCGCGAGCGAGGCGGGCGAGGGCGGTGACGGCGGCGGGGGCGGCGCGTCGGCCGAGCGTATCAATGATACTTATACGGACGGAGGGGGCGGTGGTTTTGGCCAGCGCGTCGAGCAGGACTTGGTCGGCGGCAGGCGTGAGGTGTTCCAAAAGCAGGACCAGCGCGAAGGGGGCGGTGTCAGGCTCGGCGAGGAGGGGGGCGAGCCGGGGCAGGTCGGCGTCGGTGAGGAGGCCGGGGAGAAGCCGGGCGGCGGCGGCGCGGGCGGCGGGGGTGGCGGAGGTGTCGAGGACGAGGGCCAGCAAGGGCTCGCGCAGGGTGGGGGCGGCGAGGGCGGCGCCGTGTTGGCGGAGGTAGGTTTCCAGGGTGATGTAGGCGGCGCGATCCTGGCCGTGGTTGTAAGTGCGGAGTTGGGTGGCGGCGGCGCGGGCGGCGTCGGGGTTGACGCGATTTTGCAGGGGGAGAGGGGTGGCGGGGGCCAGGGCGGGCTCAGGGTTGGGGGAGAGGCGGGCGGAGGGGACTGCGTCGAGGAGGAGGTCACCGAGGGCGTATTGGAGGCCGGCGAGGAAGTGGGCGAGGACCTCGGGTTGGTAATAGACGTCGGAATTATGGCCGAGGGAGGAGTAGAAGACGCGGCCGCCGGCGGGCTCTTGTTTTATCCAAGAGATGGGAAAGTCGTTGTCTTTGCGGTGGATTTTGTCGGCGGGGCGGGCGTTTTCGGGTTTGGTCATGTCGAGGCTGAGCACGACGCGGTGGGTGGCGCGGGAATAGGGGCCGCCGATCTGGTAAATCTCATCGCGGATCCAGAAGCCTTGGTTGCGGAAAGGGGCCACGAGGGGGTGGGCTGGGTCGTCCAGTTTTATGGCGACGGTGTCGCCGCCGTTCCAAGGGTGGCCGTGAAAGACGCCGCCGATGAGGGCCTGGGCTTCGGGCCAAGTGGGGAAGTTGTCGGAGCCGGCGTGGATGCCGGCGATGCCGCCGCCGCGGGCGACGAGGGCGAGGAGGGCGGCGCGGTGGGCGGGGTTATCGAATTTGAGCTGGGTGGTGTTGTTGAAGACGACGGCGTCGAAACGGGCGAGGTTGGCGGGCTCGAAGGCGGCCATGTCTTCGGAGAGCTCGGCGGTGTAGGCACCGGTGGCGGCGCCGAGGCGGAGGAGGGCCTGGTTGCCGTGGGGGATGGAGTCGTGGACGAAGCCCTCGGTGCGGTAGAACACGAGCAGGCGACGGGGGCGGGCGGGGGTGGTGGGTGCGGCGGAGGGGAGGGCGGCCTCGATGCGGGCCTGTTCGCCGGGGTTGAGGGGTTTGAGGACTTTTTTGGCTGGTGCGGCGGAGAGGGGAGCGGCGGCGGCGAGCAGGAGGGCGGAGAGGAGGAGGGAAAGGGGGCGCATGGCGGGAGCGTGAAAGGGGAACGGGGAGCGTGAAGCGGAGGGGAATGCGGAGGGTTAGACGAGGGTCCAGGGGCCGCGGTAGGCCCGGCAGAGGCGGGCGGAGGCGTCGGGGGCATCGAGGATGGTCTCGGTGGCCGGGTCCCAGCGCAGGGTGGAGCGGCCGGTGCGGAAGGCGATATTGGCGAGGTGGGCGACGGCGGCGGCGCGGTGGGAAGTTTCGGGGGGGCAGATGACGGGGCGGCCGAGGAGGATGCCGTCGATGAAGTTGCCGGTGTGCCGGGTGTTGCGGCGGTCGATGACGAAGCCTTGGGAGGGGATGGGGGCGCGGCGTAGGCGGGCGTCGCTGAATTCGGAGACGCCGCGATCGACGTGGGCCCAGCCCTGGTCGCCCTCGATGCGGAGGCCGCTGCGGAAGGCGCTGGACACCTGAATGACCTGGCCGCCGGCGTAGTGGGCGGCGAAGGCGTATTTATCGACGGTGTCGTAGAGCGGGTCTTCGTGGAAGGTGGCGGCGGCGTTGTGCAGGGCAACGGGCCCGGTGTGGTCCACCCCGAGGGCCCAAGAGGCGATGTCGTAGTGGTGGCCGATCCAATCGGAGAGTTGTCCGCCGGAATAGTCGCTGATCCAGCGGAAGTGGAAGTGGCAGCGCTCGTTGTAGTAGGGGGCATCGGGGGCGGGGCCGAGCCACATGTCGTAGTCGAGCTCCGCGGGGATGGTCTGGGGCGCGAGGGGGGCGGTCATCTTGGGGCGGTCGCCCTTGCCGCCGGGGAGGCCAACCTCGACTTTGCTGATGCGGCCGAAGAAGCCGTTGCGGGCGAGCTCGACCACGCGTTGGAACTCGGAGGAGGAGCGTTGCTGGCTGCCGACCTGGCAGACGATGCCGGCCTGCTCGATGGCGCGGACCATGGCGCGGCCTTCGGGGATGGTGAGAGCGAAGGGTTTTTCGAGATAGATGTGAAGGCCGCGGCGGGCGGCGGAAATGACGGGGATGGCGTGCCAGTGGTCGGGCGTGGCGATAACGACGGCGTCGAGATCGCGGGCGAGGAGGTCGCGGAAATCGGTGGTTTGGTAAGCGGGGCCGGCGGACGAGGCGGAGGCGTAGTGTTTGTCCACGCGTTCGGCGGATTGGCGGAGATGCTTGCGGTCCACGTCGCACAGGGCGGTGACGCGGACTCGGGGGTGGTCGAGGAAACCGCCGAGCACGCCGCGGCCCTGACCACCGAGTCCTATAACCCCGACTTGAAGGAGGCCGGAGGGAGCGGGAGCGGAGACGTCGCGGCCGAGCACGCGGGAGGGAAGGATGAGGGGGGCGACTGCGGCGGCGGCGAGGGATTTTTGGAGAAAGGTGCGGCGGAGCATGGTAGTTTTTGGGGGGACGCAGGGATTTTAAAAAAACGGGGAAGGGGAAAGCGGTGAAAAGGACGGGTTATTTGGCGGGGAGTTCAGGAGTGGGAACAACCCAGATATTGCGGAAACGGACGCGGTCGCCGTGGTCTTGGAGGCGAAGGGGGGCGGCGGGGGGATGCGCGGAGTAAACGGCGACTTTTTTCCAGGTGCTGAGGCCGTAGAACTCGGCGTTGTTTTGCACCACGACTCCATTCAGCACGACGGTGACGGCGGCGGGCTCGCGGAGTTTGCCCTCGGCGGAAAAGAGCGGGGCGTGGAAAAAGATGTCATAGGTGTTCCACTCGCCCGGAGGGCGCACGGCGTTGGCTAGCGGGGGGTGTTGCCCGTAGACGGCGCCCACATAGCCGTCGGCGTAGGTGGGGTTGTCGTGGTTGTCGAGAATCTGGATCTCGTAGCGATCCATGAGGAAGACACCGCTGTTGCCGCGACCCTGGCCGGAGCCTTTGACGGGAAGGGGGGCGCTCCATTCGAGATGGAGATGGCAGGAGCCGAAGGACTGGCGGGTGATGAGGTTGCCGGCCTTGGGGGTGACTTCGAAGGTGCCATCGCGGACGAGCCAGGCGGGGTTTTGCCATGCGGACAGATCGGTGCCGTCGAAAAGGATGACGGCGCCGGTGGGCGGGATGGAGGCGGGAGCGAGGGCCTCGGCGGGCCGCGGCGTGGCGAGGGGCGGGACGGGGCGGGCGGGATCATGAACAGGCCAGCCGTCGGGGTTGATCGCTGGGGAAGGGGGCGTGGCTGGGGCGGGCTCGGCGGCGGAGGCGATAGGGGCGAGCCATGAAGCCAGGGCAAGGAGACTGGCGAGGGTGGCGAGATGGGAGAGGGGAATGCGCATGGTGTGGGCTGTTTTGGGAGTGGCGGTGGGGGAGACTGAAGCGCGGTGCGGGGTAGCGCCAGCATGAGAATTGATGGTTCCTGCCTTTTACCAAGGGGTTTAATGGAGCTTTATGACCTAAAAAAGCATGACTCCCGATTGGGTGACAAAACAATTAACCCGGATACCTGGTTTAAGCGGGATTTTGGCGCGTCAGGGTCTCTTTAGCATTTAAAGATCAACGCTTTCCACCTGAGAAGGCTGCCCGCCGTGGGCGATCTGGGGCTGGGCTGATAAGCGCTAAGCCCACCATGCAATCGGAAGGGGCGGTTCGAGGTGCTTAGCGGCCTTTTGGCGCTCGCTCCACCACTCCGCTACTCCGCTCCGATTGCATGGGTTACGGTTTAACGGCGGCGGAGGATGACGGCAGCGTGGCGGGCGACGAGTGGCGTGGCCAGGGCGTAGTCGCCGCCGGGATGATCGACATCGGTGGCGGGGGCAGGCACGCCGGCGAAGCTATCCCACCACTCGACACTCCAGC
>CAMCZZ010000025.1 GCA_945888375.1 Akkermansia muciniphila
CCAGCATCTGCTCGCGCGCGTCGCTCATCTTCTCTACTTTCTTCTTCTGTCGGGTCATGGTCGGTTCCTTGTTCGTTTGTGGTTTAGGTTTGGTCACCAAAACCACCCTTCCATGACCCGACCTTTTGCTGAACTTTTAAGACACTACCATTTTTCAGTCTGAATTGGAACGAGCGGCGCTGCAACGTGGCGGGGCTGGATCTGAGGCCGCAGTTGCAGGGGGAGGTGGCGGTGGAGATGGTGGTGGCACGGGTGCAGCGCAACGAGCGCAGCCCATGGGCGGAGCCCCGCACCGCGATGTTGGCGGGACGTTGGGTAGAGGGGCCGACGGTGCGGGCACAGGGTCGGCAAGGCGCGTGATGCGCACCATGGTCCGGGGTGGAACCACACGTTGGCGGGCGCGCAGCCCTTCGCGTCCGCGCCGGCCGGGCGGTTTCCGATGCGAGATCCCAGCGCCCATCGCTTCGTGCCCGAGGACTGCCAAGAGGCCGATCAGCTCGCGACCAAGGAAAGGCCACGAACCATGGAAGGATCCCAACCACGTGGCGCGGCGGGCCACCAGCGCGACACGTGAACGGGGATGAGCGGGAAGGCCGCTACCCGCTGCTTTTACTCACCTCGGCCCGACCGCCGCTCCGGAAATCGGTTCCAACTGAGCCGATAGCAACGCCGCCACCACCGACCTCTTTATCTGGTAAAGTCCCGCCCCCGGCCGCACCCACGGCGTCATCACTTTACAACAGCGCAACTCTCGCGCCAACGCACCGTCTTCTCACACCGATCCATCGCCGACTCTCCCCGGCCCATCCGGTTCACCACGGTTCTCATTCCTCACGCACCATCCGTCTCCGGGGCCACCCTCGACTCCGCCCTCGCCGTCACGGACTCCGGTGACGACGGCCTCGGTCGCACCGATCTGGCTTATGGTCTCGATGGAGTGACCCACCGTGCATTTCCATTTCTGGATTTCCTTCGCTACGACGGCGCTTCTTCCATCATCGAGTTCGGTGATCCCCTCGGACTTTCATCTTACGTCGCGCGCAGCCCATCCCGCTTACGTCAGACCACCTCTTTGCTCGATACCGATGCCGCCGAACTCCGGCTAGCGGAAGTGCTGACGCGCGCGGTGGTGGGGCCGGTAGACGAGAAGTTTAGGGAATGCACATCCACGGGGGGGCGAGGCGGTGGAGAGAGTGCGGGTGCCGAGCGAGAGGTTTTTGAGAGCGGTGGCGGCGAGACGGACGGGGGAGCGACCGCTCGCGGCGATGCGGGTATCTAGCAACCCGCCGACATCCGCATCTACACCCGCGCCCTAACCCCTGCCGACCTCGCCCTTCCGGCCGGCGCACCCGCCACCACCACGGCACCAAGGGCGACTGAGCCCGGCGGCCGGGGCTCAGTTTTGGGCGCGTCTGCCGGCGAGCCTGGTCTCTACCCGCGCGCGCACCGGCTCTGGCGCGCCCTTGGCCACCGCACTGGGCGCAGGCGAACAGCCTCCCGCCACCACCGTGAACGCCACCGGAACGCGCTCCCGTCGTCCGGCGTCGTCCACCAAGCGCAAGCTCTTCGCCGGCACCGAAAACCTCACCGTGCGGCTCTGCCCGGCGGCGAGCTTCACCCGGCGAAACGCCAGGAGGTTCTCCACCGGCACCGGCCCGCGCCCGTCCGTCGCGATCTCTTTCGCGTAGAGCTGCACCACTTCCTCCGCCGCCCGCCCGCCGGTGTTCGTCACCGTCACCGCCACCCGAAGCGGGCCTTTGCCCGACCAGATTTTAGGCGTATCCAGTTCCGAATACACGATACGTCCGTAGCCCAGCCCGAATCCAAAGGGATACGCCGTCTCGCCTTCGAACCAGCGGTGCGTGCGCCCGCGCATCGCATAGTCCGCGTAGGCCGGCAGGTCTTCGATGCGGTGATAAAACGTGACCGGCAGCTTTCCCGACGGCGTCGCGTGGCCAAACAGCAGATCCGCCACCGCCCGCCCGCCTTCCTGGCCGGGATACCCCGCCCACAGGATCGCGTGAACTTTGTCCGCCAGCGGCCCGAGCGAAAGCGCCCCGCCGCCGGTGAGCACCACCACGATCTTCGCGCCGCGTTCGATCAGACGGCCAAGAAAAGCGAGCTGATCAGCGGGCAACAAGATATCCTCCCGGTCGCCGCGCGAACCCGAGGCAATGGCGTCGCCTTCCTCGCCTTCCAGCAAGGAGGTCAGCCCGAGGCACACCACCGTGACCTCACAGCGCGAGGCCTCGTATTCCGCCCATTCGAGTTCGTTGCGCTTCGGGGTCGAGGCGAGGCAGCCGGGGCGGTAATCGCACCGCACTCCTTCCGGCAGCGCCGCCGTGATGCCTTCGAGCAAGGTCGTGCAGCGCGCCGGCAACCCGTAGTAGTTACCCAGCAGCGCATCCACCGACGCCGCCTGCGGGCCGGTGATGTAGAGGCTGCGCAGATCGCTCCGCAGCGGCAGGATCGCGTCCTGATTTTTCAGCAACACGCAGGATCGAACCGCCGCCTCGTAGGCGAGTTTCGCGTGCCGCGCCGACGCCACCATCGAGACCGGAATCGCCGCCCAACGCACCCGCTCCGGCGGATCAAACATCCCAAGCTTAAACCGGGTCGCGAGGTGCCGCCCGAGCGCGCGATCCAGGTCCGCCTCCGCCACCAGTTCACGCCGCACCGCCTCGCCCAGCAGATCGAAGGTGCACCCGCAGGAAAGGTCACACCCGCGCAGCAAGGCCAGCGCGGCCGAGTCCACCGGGTCGCTCGTCACGCCGTGGTTTTTGTGAATGTCGCTCAGTGCCCAGCAGTCCGACACCACGTGGCCCTCGAAACCCCAACGGTCCCGCAAAATGTCCGACAACAGAAACCGGCTCGCACAGCACGGTTCACCGAGAGTGCGGTTGTAGGCCCCCATCACGATTTCTACTTTAGCCTCGCGAACGAGTTTCTCGAAGGCGGGCAGATAGGTGTCCCACAGGTCGTGCGCGCTCACCACCGCGTTAAAGGAGTGCCGGTCCTTCTCCGGGCCGGAGTGCACCGCGTAATGTTTTGCGCAGGCCGCCGTCTTCAGATGCGCGGAGTCATCGCCCTGCATTCCCGCTACGAAAGCGCTCGCCAGCTCGCCGGTGAGCACCGGGTCCTCGCCCCAGGTCTCCTGCCCGCGTCCCCAGCGCGGATCGCGGTAGATGTTGATGTTAGGCGACCAAAACGTGAGCCCCTGATACTGGCCGGTCTCGCCGAAGCGGCGAAGCGCCTCGTGGTGTTTGGCGCGCGCCTCGTCGGAGATCGCGGTCGCCACCCGTTTCACCAGCGCCGGATCCCACGCCGCCGCCAGGCCGAGGATCTGGGGAAACACCGTCGCGCGCCCGTTGCGTCCCACCCCGTGCAGCCCTTCGTTCCAGTGATCGTAAGCCGGGATGCCAAGCCGCGGGATCGCCGCGCAGGTGTGCAGCATCTGCGAAACTTTTTCATCCAGAGTCAGACGCGAGACTAGATCCCGCACCCGCTCGGCGAGAGGCAGGTCAGCATCACGAAAGGGTAAACGAGGCGACATGCGCCGGAGCCTACACGACTCGCGGCCACCTCAGAGAACGAAAAGTAAGTCGCTTCACTGTAAAGTAGAGTTGTTCGCCTGCAATCTTGCCTGCACCACGCACGCTCGTCGCTTTCTCCTTGATGGCTCTCCCCGCCTTAGCCCAACCGCTCCAACCCGCCTGGCGCGGCTTCAATCTGCCCGAGATGTTCGTCCTTCCCGAGGATCCGCGCTGGCCCGAGATGACCCTCTCCGGTCGCGGCCGTTTTCAGCCCAACCACTTTCGCTGGATCGCCGGATGGGGTTTTAACTTTGTCCGCCTGCCTCTCTGTTACCGCTACTGGAGCCGGCCCGAAAATCCCTTCCTGATCAACGAGGCCGCTTTCGCCCCGCTCGACGAGGCCATCGCCTGCGCCCGCACAAACGGACTCCACCTCTCACTCAATCTTCACCACGTCCCGGGCTTCTGCATCAACGAGGGGCTGCGCGATGCCTTCCTCCCCCCAGAGCCCTTCAATCTCTGGCGCGACGCTGAGGCCCTGCGCTGCTTCGTTCATCACTGGAGCAACCTCGCCCGGCGCTACGCCGGCATACCGTCCGCCACGCTTTCATTCGATCTCGTCAACGAACCCGCCCGCTGCACCCGCGAGGAACACGAGGTCGTTATCCGCGCCACCGTCGCCGCCATCCGCGCCATTTCACCAGACCGGCTCATCGTCATAGACGGTCTCGACGCCGGAAACCTCCCTTGCCCCGAGCTCACCGACCTCGGACTCGTGCAAAGCTGTCGCGGCTACGCCCCACACGAGCTCACCCACCACCGCGCATGGTGGGGCGGCGACCACCGCCTGCCTCCCGCCTGGCCGCTGCCCGCCGACACCGCCGGCCGCCGCTGGGATCGTGCCGCCCTCGAGGCGTTCTATTTGCCGTGGTTCGCGCTTCGCCGCTCCGGAGTGCCCGTGCACTGCGGCGAACTCGGCGCCCACCACGCCACCCCGCACCGCGTTTTCCTCGCTTGGCTCGACGACCTCCTCGGCGTGCTCGGCGAACAAGGTATCGGCTTTGGTCTCTGGAATTTTCACGGCGCCTTCGGCGTGCTCGACCACGGCCGCCCCGACGCCTCTACGGTAAACTGGCACGGACATCGCCTCGATCCCGAGCTGCTTTCCCTTCTCCAGCGCCACCACCCGGCGTGAGCCTCCTCGCTTAACCTCCTTACCCTACCCCGGGTATGACACTCCGCCTGCCCTTCGCCTCCGTCCTTGCAGTCGCTCTTCCTTGGGCCAGCACAGCTCTCCCGAATATTCCAATCACCACCACCCCCGTGTATTCGCTACATCTCGACGGCGATTTCCGCGCCGCTCCCACTTCCGCTGCGCCCACCGTCGAAGGCCCGCACCGCTTCATCGAGATCGGCGGCCGCACCGGCTATCAACCACTAAGCCTCAAAACGAAACTCCACCTTCCCTGCACGGTTCAACAAGGCGAACGCGGCTCGTTCACGCTGTGGGTTTCACCGCTCGAAACCCTCGGCGTATCGCCCTTGCTCGACTACGTCGCTCGCCAGGATCCGCACTGGCAACGCTACGCGCTGCTCTCCGACGGTTGGCCCGGCAACAACCCCGACAAGTCCGTCTTCGCCTGGTATTGGCAAAGCTCGTGGCACCCGCAAATGATCGCCAAGTTCAAGAGCGGCGCCGCCGGGAACACCGCCGCCGACTTCGGCGTGACGCCCTACGTTCCGGTCGAGCACCTGCCTTTGCATCGCGGCGCCTGGTATCAGTTTGTTTTCACTTGGGATAAACAGGCGAGCCGCTTCCTCATCTACGTAAACGGCATTCTCTGCGCCACTACGGGCTTCCCCTTCCGCTGCGATGCGGCGGCCGATTCGCTCTATCTGGGCAACACCGCCATGGTCTTCGCCGGCCTCGAGGCCGAAAACGCCGAACTGACTGAAGCGGAAATCATTCGGCGCTACGCGGCTGACCCGACGCCGAAGAGCCCGGCCGTGAACGGGGAACTCGCGCAACTCTTCACCGTGCAAGAAACCCCGAAGCTCGACTGGGTTCCCGGCCCGGAGTGGAAACAGGTTTACCACCGCGCCCTCACCAAACCGGGCGACTTCGATGGCTGGCGCCAGCAGGGTTGCCTCACCGCCCCCTTCACGCTTCTCGCCAAAGAAATCACCGCCGAAGGCCTGCTCGTCCAGACGCCCGACACCATAGACACCGAGTCACGGGTGTATTTCTGGAGCCCCGATCGCTTCGAGGGCGACCTCGCGGTGGATTTCGATTTCCGCCCGGAACAGGGCACCGGCCTCGCCCTGCTGGTCGTCCAGGCCAACGGCATGCAGCGCGAGGATTTCCTCACCGACCACCCGCCGCGCACCAGCGGCGCGATGGATACGATCATCTCCGACCGCGTGCGTAACTACCACTGGGAGTTCTTCCGCCACGCCGTGGATGTGCGCGGCGACCTCGCCACCCAGGTCATCGTGAAGAACCCGTGGATGAAACCGCTCGGCATGTCGTCCCTCGCGCCCCTCGCGCTCGATCAGTGGCACCGTCTCACCTTCCTGCAGGAGGGCTCCCGCCTGCGCGGTCTGATTAACGGCCATATCGCCTTCGATGTGACCGACGACCCGCTGGCCCACTCCGGCCCAGTGCTCGACTGCGGTCGCATCGGTCTGCGCCTCATGTATGGCACAAAAATGCGCTTCCGAAACCTGAGCGTATGGAATGCGCCCCCCTTCTCTGCTCACCCCTAAAACCGCCATGCAACTCACCCACGCTTCAGACATTTTGGCCGCGACCGCACCGTTCCGCCCTTCTCGCGGCGGCACCATCTCCGCCTCTCGCCTTCACTCCTTGCTTGGTGCCACCCACTGCGCCGGCCGCTACTCGTTCACCACCGAGCCCTACCTGATCGAGGGCGCTAGGGTGATTCACGAGCGACTCGACTACCGGCACCTCAAGCTCTGGTTCTACGAGTGCGAACAGGTGTATTCACAAAACAGTAACTGGGCTCGCCCCCGCGATCACTCGATGGTCTGGCTCGCCAAGCATCCTTACTACACCGCTGCCTTCGACCTGCCCTTTGAGACCATCGCGCTGGAGGTAAAGTTCAGCTGCCGTGGCGAACACCACCCGCGCCCGCCCGGCCACATGATCGCGCCCGACCTCGACTTCGCCCACGAGGAACAGGAGCTCTACGATCTCGCCCGCCACTTCCTCGAAACCTACCGCCGCCGCGACATCACCTTTATCCTCCAAAACTGGGAGGGCGACTGGATGCTGCGCGAGTTCCCCGGCGCACAATGGACCGACCCCGCCAAAGTCCCCGCTGACATCGCGGCCCGCCTTGAAACCTTCACCCGCTGGGTTGCCATCCGTCAGCGCGCCGTGGACCGCGCCCGCGCCGACGTGCCCGACACCCGCTGCCGTGTGCTGCACGCCGTCGAGGTCAATCGCGTCTTCGACGCCCTCCTCGGCGCTCCCACCGTCGCCAGCCACGTGCTCCCGCAGGTCGAGGTGGATCTCGTTTCCTGGTCGTCCTACGATGGCATGCAGTGCGACGCCCACGGCACCGGCGACGGCGCCGCCATCGGTATGTGGCAGGGCCTCGAAATCATTCGCCACTACGCCCGCACCCGCCTGCGCGATTCGAAGGGTCGCCCCAAGGTCATGATCGGCGAATTCGGTCTCTCCGAAACCCGCCTTCCCGACCACAAAATCCCCGAACAAATCCTCGAAGGCACCCTCGCCGCCTGCCTAGCTCAGGATACCTGGTTGCTCCACTACTGGGAACTCTACTGCAACGAGCCGCTCGACCAATCCTACAAAGACGCACCGCTCACCCGAAACCTCCGCGCCGATGAACTCAACGGGCTCTGGTTGATCAATACCGATAACCAGCTCAGCCGCACCGGCGCGTATTTCGCCTCGCTTCTTCGCCCATGAAATCCCGCCGCTTCGGCCGCCATTCCTTCCCCGGCACCGAGATAGGCGTCGGCGGATTTCCCCGCGAATCCTCCCCGCTATGAGCCCGTTCGTCCGCTTTTATCGTTTCATTCCTCCTTACGTGCGCAACGCCTTCGCTGCGCTTTTGGTCCTGCTTGGAATGTCCATCAGCATCCGCGCCGATGCCTCCTCTGACGCCACGCTCCTCATCCCGACCGATCTTCACACCCTTACTCCGTCGGGCCCGGAAGCCGCCACCCATGGCCGCTTCGAGTTTGTTCCCGTCACCGGCCAGCCCTTCACCAAAGCCATGCGCGCCGAGACCGTCCACCGTCCGGCCTACCCGTGGGATGTGCAGCTCGATGTCCGCACACGGTCCGCCGTCAAAAAGGGCGATACCCTCTGGCTCGGACTCAACGCCCGCCGTTTCAAAACCCTTCAAGAAACCGGCGAGGCCCTCGTCGAGGTAATCCTCGAACAGTCCTCACCTCCGCACCAAAAACTCCTAGAACGCGCCCTCTCCTTCGGTCCGGCGTGGTCGCACGCGCGCATCCCGTTCACCGCCGACCGTGACGCCGCCGCGGGCGAACTCAAGGTCACGCTCCGCCTCGGTTACAATCCGCAAACCCTCGAACTCGGAGCACTCTCTCTGCTCAACTACGGCCCGTCCGTCGCCCCGTCTTCTCTGCCCCGCACCGACACCGCCTACGAGGGCTCCGAGCCCGACCACCCGTGGCGCGCCGCCGCTGCCGCTCGAATCGAAAACATCCGCAAGGGCGATCTCGCCATCCAGGTCAACGACGCCGAGGGCCGCCCCGTCGAGGGTGCCATCGTCAAGGTGCGCATGAAGCGCCACGCCTTCGCCTTCGGCACCGCAATCCAATCAGCCCGCATCGCGGGCGACGACTCACCCGATAACCTTCGCTACCGCGCCATCATCGAGAAGTATTTCAACAAGGTCGTCTTCGAGAACGACCTGAAATGGCCCGCCTGGGTCGGTGGCAAGGACGCCGGGAACGTCGGGAGGGGGCAAATCTTGCGCACGCTCGATTGGTTCGGCGCCCGCTCCATCGCCGTGCGTGGCCATGTCATGGTCTGGCCATCTTGGCGTTACACGCCGGAATTCATCAAACCACTCGCCGCCGAACCGTATAAGCTTCGTGCCGCCGTGCTCGACCACATCGTCGACCAGACCGCCGCCCTCGGCCCGCGCCTCGCCGAGTGGGATGTGATCAACGAGTCCTACGCCCATCATGACCTCATAGATATCCTCGGCCGCGAGGCCATGGCCGACTGGTTCCGCGCCGCCCACACCGGCGCGCCTGCCGTCCGTCTTTTCTACAACGACTACACCATGTTCTCCGGCGAAGGGCCCGGATCGCCGAGCCAGCACTTTTACGATACGATCCGTTTTCTGATCGACCAAGGCGCGCCGATCGGCGGCATTGGGGAACAGGGACACTTCGGCGGCAGTCCGCCCCCGCCCATGAAGGTGCTCGCCACCTTCGACCGCTTCGCCGCCTTTGGCCTGCCGATACAAATCTCCGAGTTCGACATAGACACCTCTGACGAGGATCTGCAGGTCGCCTACACCCGTGACTTCCTCACCGCCGCCTTCAGCCACCCGGCCGTGACCGGAGTGATGAGCTGGGGCTTCTGGGCGGGCAGCCACTGGAAACCTCGTGCCGCCTTCTGGTCCAAGGACTGGAGCCTGCGCCCCAATGGAAAGGTCTTTCTCGATCTCATCCAAAACGAGTGGTGGACCAATGCCGAACTGAAGACCGACGCCGTCGGCCGCGCCGTCGTGCGCGGCTTTTGCGGAGACTATGAGATAACCATCACCTCCAGCGACCCTACGCCGGCACCCGTCCACATCAACCTTCAGAACGCAGGCACCGCTCTCGAAATCGTGGTCGGTAAAACAAAGTAGATTAAAGACGGCGACTCACCCGCGCAATTGCTGCCCGCGCACCAAGTCTTGGAAAAGCCCTTCGCGATTCATCGATTCGTCGTAGCTTCCGGCATGCGCCACCGTGCCGCCGGCCAGCACAAAAATGCGGTCGGAGCGCTTCACCGTCGCCAACCGGTGCGCGATAAAAATCGCGATGCGGTCGCCGAGGTTTCTCTCAATCGCCTCCGAAATTAGGCGTTAGCTCAGCGTGTCCAGCGCGCTCCTCGCCTCGTCAAAGACGAAGCACGGCGGCGCCGCCAGCAACGCGCGCGCGATCGCGAGGCGCTGCCGCTGCCCGCCCGAGAGCATGGACCCGCCCTCGCCCACCCGCGCGTCGAGTCCGCCGGGCAATGCGGCGATGGACTCCCACGCATTGGCCCGCTCGCACACGCGACGGATCGCCGCGTCGTCCGCATCCGGCCCCGGCACGCACAAATCATCGCGCAGCGTGGTGTTGAAAATGAACGGATCCTGAGGGACCACCCCGAAATGACGGCGCGGGGTTCGCGTCGAGTAGACGCGCAAATCTGTGTCGCCCAGACGCCCACCCCCGCCTGAGGATCGTGGAGCCGGAGCAGCAATTGGGTCACCGTCGTTTTGCGGCGACCGAGGGTCCGACGAACGCCGCCCGCGCGCCGGCCGCAAGCCGGAACGCGGGCCGACGGGAGCAGAGAGATCGCTCATGGAACCCCGTTATCGAATAGCCTTGGGCGGCCGACTCAACCTTTTGAACCGGTCGTCGCGATCCCTTGGATGAATGTTTTCTGGGCCAGGAAAAACACCACGATCACCGGCAACACCGTCACCAGGCTGGCCGCCATCAGGTGATGCCATTGCACACCGCCCTGCTGGCTCTGGAAGTTTTGCAGCGCGAGGGCCAGGGTGAAACCCGACTTGCGCGTGATGTAGAGCAGTGGCCCCAGAAAATCATTCCACGCGTGAAGAAAATGGAAGAGCGCCGCCACCGCCAGCACCGGACGGCTCAGGGGCAGGATCACCCGCCAGAATATCTTCCACTCGCTGGCGCCGTCTATCCGGGCCGCCTCGCTCAACTCCTCGGGGATGGTCAGGAAAAACTGCCTCATCAGGAAAATGTTGAACGCACTGCCAAACCAGTAGGGCACCCAAAGCGGAAGCAGCGTTCCGATCCAGCCCAGCTCCTTGAAGATGCCGTAGAGCGGCACCATCAGCACGGGAAAGGGCACCATCATCGTCGCCAGCGTGATTGCAAAAAAAACGTCGCGCCCCCGCCACCGGATGCGGGCGAAGCCATACGCGATCAGGGCGTTTGAAAGCACCGTGCCGACCACACCGAGCACGCAAACGATGAGTGTGTTAGCCAGAAAGGTCAGGAACCCCGCGTCCGTCTCCGGGTTCGGCGGACGCTCCGCCACCGTGCCCTCCACCGCCTCCACGCTGCGTCCGCCCATCGAGGCCAGCGCCACACGAAAATTATCCCAGCGAAACTTCACCGCCGTGGTGATCGCGTCCGGCGGCACCACGTCGCGTTTCGGCACCGCCGAGATGACCTTGGTCGCGGAGCGCTCCTCCACCAGCCACCAGCCCGTCTCCGCCTTCCGGATCACGCGCCTTGCGCCCTCCTCCGGCGGGGCGGCCTCCCCCGTCACCAGTTCGCGCCGGCCACCCTCGTATCGCTCAATCAAATACGAGGGCACCGTCACTTCCTGCACCCGCGTCACCTCGGTCTCCTTTCCGTCCAGGGCCGCCCTTTCCACGGTGGGCAGCCAGACCGGCGGCTGCGCCATCGTCTGCTCGATGGGTTTGAGGGCGGTCAGTGTCATCCAAAGCAGGGGGAAGCCAAACAGGGCCGAGCCCGCGAGCAGAAGCCCGTAGGTGACCAAACGTGATACGCGGGAGGGGCGGCGCATGGGTGGGTTTAGCTGGAGGTGTGGACTCTACGAGCGGCGACGCGGCCCGCCACCCAGGTGAGCCCGGCGATCAGGATGAACAACACCCACGCCATCGCCGAGGCGTAGCCCATGCGCAGGTCGTAAAAGGCGGTCGAATACAGGTAGAGTGCGTAGAAAAGCGTGGAACGCGCCGGGTTGCCGTCCGGTCCGCCGCTCATGATGAAGGCCTGGGTGAATACCTGCATCGCGCCGATCATGCCCATGACGACGTTAAAGTAGATAACCGGGGAGATCAGCGGCAGCGTCACATGCCAGAAGCGGCGTATCGGCCCCGCTCCGTCGAGCTCGGCGGATTCCAGAAGTTCGCGCGGCACATCCTGTAATCCGGCCAGGTAGATGATGACCGAGTTGCCCCCCCCCCACAGGCTCATCAGCACCAGCGCAGGCTTGGCCCAGGCCGGGTCGCCCAGCCAGGCGGGCGGGCTTATCCCGAGCGGTCGCAAGAAGGGACCGAGCGCCTGGTTGAGCACCCCGTATTCACCGTTGAATATCCACAGCCACAGCATCGAGGAGGCCACCGCCGGCACGATCGATGGCAGATAAAAGAAGGTGCGGAATATCGCCCGTCCGCGCACTTCGCAGTTGAGCAGCACGGCAAGGGAAAGGGAGAGCACACAGCCTACGGGCACTGATAAAATCGTGAAGAACAGGGTGTTTCTTAACGAGAGCCAGAACACGTCGTCGCCGAGCAGTTGCTGGTAGTTTTCCACGCCAATCCAAACCGGGCGCTGCAAGATCGAGTAGTCGCAAAAACTGTAATACAACGAGGCCAGCACCGGGTAGGCCGTAAAGGTCCCGAGCCCGATCACCCAAAGTCCGGTGAAGGCCAGTCCGTGAAACACTCGGCGGCGAGAATGAAGACTCATGGCGGAGAGGGGTTTTTAGACGCCGCCGCCTGCTGCCGTGCGAGGCTCGCGCGGTGCCGTGCCCAACTGGCCTCGACTCGGCGCTGCACGTAGTCGTAGGTGGTCTCTGGGTCAGCCGCTGCCAGTCGCACTTTCTCGTTGGCTGTATTCAACTCGCGCAAATACTCCTGCCAGATTCCCATTGAGGGATTGAACTGCGCCCGCGGGCTCTCCGCCAGGGCGCGGAATAACGCGATGTGGGGATGGGGATGATGACCGCTAAAAAACGGACTCCACTCGCGCAGGGGAGAGTTTTTCTCCTGGAGGTAACAGAGCGTCTCCATGCCGCGCAGTTTCTCTCGCGAATCCGCCCCGATGTTCGCCGAACTCAAATACCGGATAAACTCCCAGGCCTCTTTCGGATGCTTGGCCCCTCTGGGGATCACGATCATATCCGCCTCGGCCACGGTGAAGGGCGCGCCGCCTCCCTCCCCTTCCCGCACCGATGGCCAGGCGGCGACGCCATAGTCCATGCCCGGCGCAAACTGGCGGATGTAGTTGTTCATCCATACACCTTGAAGCACCATCGCCACCTTGCCGTTGAAGAAGGCCGACTGGGGCGAGCCGAAGGTGCCGAAGCCGCTGGTGAAGCGCTGCAACGAGTCGCTTCCATACTCGTCCGTGTAGCCGCGCAGCCAGCGAAGGGCGGCCACGTTGGCCTTGTCGCGCCCAACCGAAATCTCGCCTTCGGCATCCATGAAGCTGCCGCCAAACCAGAGTGGGTTCGCCCACAGCCACCATCCCGGCTCCTGGGGTAAAAAGCCGGCCTGCAAGATCGCCCCCGTGACCGGATCGCGCCGGGTGAGTCGCCGGGCAAACTGATCCAGTTCCGCCAGCGTGCGCGGTGGCTTCTCCGGATCCAGACCCGCCTCGCGAAACAGGGTCTTGTTCCAGTGCAACGCGACCGTCGAGGGAGTCGTGACCAGCCCGTAAACCCGTCCGCGGTGGAGCGACATTTTCGCATACACCGGCACATAGCGGGCGAGAAAATCGCCTCCCGCCCGGGCGAAGTCGGGCGCGGGGCTTTCCGACGACCGGTCCGCCTCCATGAACTCGTCCAGCGGGAGCAAGGCGCCGCAGTCAGCGAAGGACGCGATGTAGGGCAGCCAGATGCCCGCCAGATCGGGTGGATTGCCGCCCGCCGTCGCCGCGATCACTTTCCGGTCCATCTGCGAGACACTCACGAAATCCACCGTGATTCGATCCTGCGAGGCGTTGAATTCGTCCACCACCGCCTGCATCGCGGCACTCTCCGCACCGGTCCATTTCTCCCAATACGTGATGCGCACCCGTTCGCCGCCGGAGCGATCGCCGCAGCCTCTGCCCGCAAGCGCGATCAATCCAAGTGCGAGACTGGCTCCGGTTAAAACAAGCCGTCTGCGGCGGGACTGGCCGGCTTTGCTCATGGAGCAGGTGCGGCGCGCGCGGCTTCAGATGCGCCTTCAATAGCGGTCGGGGGAGCGGGCTCAGTCGCCACGGTAGTCCAGCAAAAGTCGTCCACCTCGATCACATAGTCCTTGGCCGGAAACGCCCCTCCACCGCCTGGAAAAAGCTCCGCCCGCACCCGGTTGATCGCCAGACCTTCCGGCTTCGACACCAGTCGCAGGCCGGACGCATCGATTTTTTTTTCGCCGTCGCACCAGACCTCAATTCGACCGTCGCTTGTCTCTGCCGTGGTTTGCGCCGTCGCACGTAGTCGAATCGAATGCCAGCGGCCGCGTTGCAGTTGGTAACTCCCCGCCCTCAGCGACTCGCCATATTTGGCCGCCATCCCGGAGTGGTAAACGTAAAGACTGTTGCGGATCGAATCCTTCAGCGCGTCGAACTGAATGCGCACGCTCCAGCCGTCTCCCTTTGCCCGCGCCTCCTCGCCCCTCCCTCCGTCGTAGCCGGCGCCTCCGCTCATTCCCATTTGTTTACCATGCAGTCCGGCCTCAAAATCCTCCGGATACCGGATGCGAAATGAAATTTCGCATGACTTCGCGTCAGGCACCCTCGCCTGAAGTCCGAGCCCCGTTTCCGTGACTTTTTTCCCGGCCTTGAACGTGACCCGCAATGTGCCGTCCTGGATCGCGGCGAAATCCCGTCCTGCGGGCGCGCCGCCATTGCCGAAATCCTCCGTGATCTCGGCTGCGGTGTAGGCACCGTTGTCATGCTCAAAGCCTACTTCGCGGCGCGCATAGTCCTTTGCGTTCACGACCAGCGTGCAGAACAAAAAAAGAGCGGGGGGTATCCACTTCATAACCTCATCCCATATCTCAGAAGAATTCGCCGCAAACGCCAAGGCCTGCACGGACGGTATTTTCAGTTGTTTCGTAAAGTCACGTCGGCGGCGAAGTCGCCGTTTGCGCGGGGGGGAAATCAACTTCCGGCCTACGCAGTCTTCTTCTTTTTCTCAGCGGCAGACAACGATGGCGTGGCGCAATAGTGCCCATTAACCAGCGTCACACGGGGGCTGGCCGGTATGCCCCGCTCCCCGTGTTGATACATCCAGTCGAGTTGCTCGATCGCAACCGCTCCGATGCCGCGCGCGTCTTCCTGCATACCGGCGTAACGGGCAGTCTCCCTCGGCGGCATCGTGGTGAGTGCGAAAAAAACCTTCGACCGGTCCTTCTGGGGAATCAACGCACGCATCTCGTCGAGGTAGCCTTGAGCGTCTGCGACGATGGCGTCCGGACGAACCCGTTTATACCAGGTGAGAAATTCCCTGGAGTCCACCGCCCACTCTTTGAAAATAAGCGGTGTCACCTCCGGAACACCCTCCTCGTGATTGTGCCACAAAACCGCCGCCGCCGCCCGGTGTTCCACCCGCACATCCTGGTGTTTTACCGTAACCAGTCCGATGCGCCGGCACCCCTCGGTCTTGAGCGCGGCGCACAGCGCTATCATGTTACCAAACTGGGCGGGCAAAACCGAGTGGACATGCGGAGCCGTGATCGTCGCCGAGGTCGCAACCGCAGCGAGCTCCTTCCAGTCCAGCACCTCGGTGAGGTCAATCGGACGGGCCATCGGCAACAACAACACCGCTTCCACTCCTCGGCTTCGGAGCAGGCGCTTGAGCCGCATCGGATCCAGTCCCGTCTCATCCAACCAGAGCCGATCGAGGACGAAACCGAGCTCGTCGGCCCGGGCCTTGGCGCCTTCCAGCACATCCTCTGCAAAACCGTGCTGCTTGTGGGCAAAGCGCAGGCAGAGCGCGCAAATCAACGCGCTTTGCCGCTGCGGCGCACCCGCGCGCAGATGGCGCATGAGCCGGCCCACCAGAGGATCGGGCGTGTAGCCGTGACGCTGCGCAATCAACTGGATGCGCTCACGCGTGGTTTCAGGTATGCTGGGATGGTTGCGCAGCGACAACGAGACGGTCATCGGGCACACGCCGGCAATTTTTGCCAGGCTGCGCATGGAGGGGCGATTGCTTGGAGGGCGGGGCATATGGGGCAGACTGGCTATACTGTCTAGTCGTCCACGCGGTGCAAGCTTCACCCGCAGCATCAATCTGCCTTTAATCATATTTCTCCATGGCCCACCCCAACCTGCTTTTCATCCTCACCGACCAGCACCTCGCGACCACGCTCGGAGCCTACGGATCCACCCTTTGCCGCACGCCACATCTTGACGCCCTCGCACGCGACGGACTGCTCTTTCGCAACGCCTACGCCGCCTGCCCGATCTGCACTCCCGCGCGCGCCTGTCTTCAGACCGGACTGCTGCCGTTCCGCCACGGCATGCAGAACAATATCTACAACCGGGGCTGCCAGGTCCACGAGTTGCCCGACCATCCCACCTTGCTCTCGCGCCGCCTCCAGGCGCTCGGCTACCGCACCGGTCTCACCGGAAAATGGCACCTCGGTTTCGGACCCGATGCCATCAACCAGCCTGAATACCAGTCCCACATCGCCGCCTGCCCCGGCCTCGGCCGCGTCCCCCTGCACGGCTCCCTTCCCAGCACCGTCGGCTATGAGGGGGACGACTTCCCCGGTCACGGCGGCGTCGGCATCCACACTCCGCAATACCGCGCCTGGCTCGCCGCGCGCGGCCGGACCCTCGAAACCCGCGTTTATCACGACGCCTACCCGCGCATTTTCGAGGTGACCTCCGGCGCCGACACCACCGTCAACCATTTCCTGACCGAGCGAGCCCTCGGCCACATCAACGGCTTCCTCGATGCGGACGCGCCGTTCTACTACCAGCTCAACTACTGGGGACCGCACGCCGACTACCACGCTCCCACCGAGTTTCTCGATCTCTACCGCGACCTGCCGATCCCGCCCTGGCCATCCTTCGATGAGGACCAATCCGGAAAACCCTCGCTTCACGACGCCCACCGCGCCGAGGCCACGCGCCACTGGGGATGGCCGGACTTCGAACGCGCCCTGCGCATGTATTTCGCCACCATCACCGAACTCGATGCCCAGATCGGCCGCCTGCTCGCCCACCTGAAAGCTCGGGGCGTTTACGAGGATACGCTCGTCGTTTTCTCCGCCGACCACGGCGATTCCCTCGGCATCCACCGGGGCCTCACCGACAAGGCCCTCTTCATGTATGAGGAGACCAACCGCATCCCGCTCCTCATCAAAGCGCCTGGCCAACCCGCTCCGCGCACCGGCGGAACCGAGGACCGTTTCGTCGGCACCTGCGACTTCTACTCCACCTTCCTCGACTACGCCGGCCTCCCACGCGCCGACGCAGAACTCGATGGCCGCTCCCTGCGCCCGCTCATCGAGGGCGAACCCGGCACCGCATGGCGGGATTCCATTGTCACCGAGTGCTCGGGTCTCGACTTCCTGCTGACCACCCAACGCGCGCTTCGGTATCGGAATTACAATTACGTATTCAACGCGGGCGATACCGACGAACTTTACGACCTTGCCGCCGATCCGCACGAACTCCGCAACCTTGCCGATGAATCGTCATTCGCAGCCCTGCTTCTGGAACTTCGGCGCAAGCTCGACGATTGGCTCACCCAACACGGCGATGGACTGGCCGAGCGCTTCCGGCGCATGCGCGGCCTGGTTTGATATCGGGAAAAACAGCCAAACTGCCCGGTCCGAACGGGACTCGAAAGGGTGGAAGCGTGGCCACCCAGGCCAGTGCCGGGAAATTTGTCGCGCCTGAGGAAAGACGCACCGCTCGGGTCAGAGGTAAGATTAAGGTCAATTTTTGAGGAATTTTCTGATAGCCGTCACCCCCCCGCCGCCAGAGCCGATTCGCCTTGGTTATACGGTATCATATTTGAGTTTTCACGCCTGTTTGCCTGCAGTCGCGAATTACATTCCGTTTCTAAGGCCCGATGATCGCCCCATTTTTTCGACGCTTAGGTGCTTTCGCACTTATGGCAGGAATCGTCTCCGCCTCCCTGCCCGCTCAAACCGCCGCCAACTACGCGACCGTGCGCGCTCGCTTCAGCGACAGCCAGACCGGCGGCACGGCCCTCAATACCTCCGACACCACCTACTCCGGCAAGATCTCCGCCCTCAACTCGGCCGCTCAAACCAATTGGAACAACCTGATCAAAACCGCCAACCGAACCCAACTCTGGTCCGATCTGCCCATCTCCACCACCGCCTCCGATTCCCTCACCGCCCCATACGCCCGTCTCAACAGCCTCGCCGTCGCCTACGCCACCCCCGGCGCGGGTCTCTACCGCAACACCGCCTTGCGCGACGACATCCTCTCCGCTTTGGAGTGGCTCAACACGAATCACTTCAACCCGTCCCGCCCCTTTTACGGCAACTGGTTCCCGTGGCACCTCGCCATCCCGCTCAATGTCGTCGGCACCTTCGCCTGCCTCCACGATGGCATCACCGACACCGCCCGCCGCACCGCCCTCTACTCCGCCTACGTTTCCGCGATAGACTACTACCAAAACACCGCCGGACGCACTTTCTCCTGGAGCGGCGCCAACCTGGTCTGGCGCGCCAAAATTGACCTCGGCCTCGGCGCCGCCCTCGAGTCCTCCTCCCGCCTGGCCCTCGGTCGCGACCGTCTCTCCGCTCTCGCCGGCGTAGGCAACGAGCGCAACGTCTTCGCCTACGTCACCACGGGCGACGGCTTCTACACCGACGGTTCTTTCATCCAGCACAACACCCACGCCTACACCGGCGGTTACGGCCTCTACCTGCTCAACGAGCTGTCCATCGTGGTCGAGACCATCGCCGCCACCCCGTGGGCCATCACCGACCCCAATTTCGCCAACCTCTTCAAGTGGGCCGACGACGCTTTCGATCCCGTCATGTTCCGCGGTGGCCTTATGACGCACACGCAGGGCCGCGAGGTGGCCCGCTCCGGTAGCTCCGAACACGGCTACGGTCACGTCGCCCTCACCAGCATCGCCCGTCTCGCGCGTTTCGCCCCCTCCGCCGACGCCGCCCGCTTCCGCGCCCTCGTCAAACAACAGATCAACTCCGACGCCTACCGGAACTTCCTTAGCAGCGCCAACCTCGCCTCCGCCGCCCTCGTCAAACCCCTCCTCGACGACTCCGCCGTGGTCGCCCGCTCCCCCCGCAACGGCCTCTTTGTCCTCGCCGGCATGGATCGAGTCGTCCTCCAGCGCGGCACTTGGGCCTACGCCGTCAGCCTCTCCTCCAAGCGTATTTCCAAATACGAATCCATCAACGGCGAAAACCTCCGCGGCTGGTATCTCGGCGACGGCGCCGCCTACGTTTACAACGGCGACCTCGCCCAATACTCCGACGCCTACTGGCCCACCGTTAACCCCTACCGCCTCGCCAGCACGACGGTGGACAACCGCGCCCGCGCCAATGCCGGCACCTCCTCGCCCAACACCATTGATCCGCGCACCTCCAAGGCCTGGGTCGGCGGCTCCTCCGTCCTCGGCGACTACGGCGCCGCAGGCATGGACCACGAGGCCGCCCAGTCCGACCTGCGCGGCAAACTCTCCTGGTTTTTCTTCGACGACGAGGTCGTTCACCTCGGCGCCGGTCTCACCACCAGTTCCACCAATACCAACCGCGTCGAATCCGTCGTCATGGCGCGCATGGTCGGCCACGCCGGCAACAACGGCGCCGCCACCTTCACCGCCAACGGCACCGCCCGGGCCGCCACTTCCGGCGTCACCGAGTCGCTCACCGGCGTCACCTACGCGCACCTCGACGCCCCGTTCCAAACCGCCTACGGCACCGGCAGCATCGGCTACTACTTCCCTTCGCCTTCCGCCCTCCAGGCCCGCCGTGAGGCCCGCACCGGCGCGTGGAGCGATATCAATACCGGCGGCTCCACGACCGCCATCACGCGCAACTTCCTCAATCTCTGGTTCGACCACGGCACCGGTCTCCTCGCCCCCGGCGCTTCCTTCGCCTACGCCGTCCTGCCCGGTAAAACCGCCAATCAGACAGCGACGTATCAACAAAACCCCGGCATCCAGGTCCTCGCCAACTCCGCCTCCGTCCAGGCCGTGCGCGAGCGAACGCTGAACGCCCTCTCCGCCAATTTCTGGAGCGCCTCTCCCGCCGTGCCCGACACCGTCGCAGGCCTCACCGCCGACCGCCCGTGCTCCGTCTCCCTCCTCACCCGCAACGGCCAGCTCAACCTCGGCGTCAGCGACCCCACCCAGGAACTCACCGCTGCCTCGCCCCTCATCCTCGAACTTCCCGCCGGCGCCTCCGCCACCGTGTCCAAGGATGCCGCCATCACCGTCCTCGCCCTCACCCCGCGCGTGCGTCTTTCCATCAACCTCGCCGGCACCCGCGGTCGTTCCCTCGCCGCCACCTTCTCCGTCGCCCCGCTCACCGCCGCGCCCGACACCGCCGCCACCAGCCCGGGCACCCCCGTTCGCATCAACGTCCTCGCCAACGATTCCTCCGCATCAGGCAACCCGCTCACCGTCACCGCCGCCACCTTCGCTCCGCCCGCCGTCTTCACCGCCCTGCCCCACGGCGTCGCCGTGCTCGATGCCGCCACCGCGTCCACCTTCCCCGCCAGCCTCACCAACGCCGCCGGCGCAGCCGCCCCCGCCAACTTGTCCGCACTCCCCGGCTTCTCCGCTCTCACCGCCTGGCGCGACGCATTCCGTGCCTTTGCCCCCAAGGGCGCCTCCGCCAACGGCATCACCAACTACCAACTCCGCTCCGACGCCGCCAGATCCGCCCTGCGCTTCCAGATCAACGCCAACACCACCTCCAACCCCTCCGCCGGTGGCGCTACCACCAGCATTGATCTCACCGGCTCGGCCGGCGACGCCCTCTACGTTGGCGCGGTCGGCGCTTCATTCACCGGCGTCGCCCTCACCGTCGGCGCCTACTCCACCGTCTCCCAGGATGCCGCCACCTTGGGTTTCCGCACCACCGAGGCCGCATCCGGCCGGCCTCTCGTTGTGCGCGCCCTCGGCTTCGTCGTCGCCGGCGCCTGCTCCGGCAGGACTTTTACCGCCGAGTTCCGCGGCGTGCGCGGTCAGCTTCTCGCCACCCAGTCCGCCACCGCCGCCTCCGCCGGCCTCAAACTTTTCTTTGGCCTCGACGCCGGCACGGTCACCCAGGAATGGATACACTCCGTCGTTCTTAGCGGCGATAACGCCTCCGCCAACATCGGCCTCGATGATGTCGGCTACACTCCCGTTACAGCAGTGAACAACGGCGCGCTCGCCTTTGTTGACGGTCTGCCCGTTTACACCGCGCCTGCTGCGTTCTCCGGCGTCTCCCGCTTTTCCTACACCGTCACCGATGGCGTCAACACCGCCGACGCCGAGGTCACCGTCACCATCTCGACCGCTCCGGTCGCCATCGCCTCCGCCACCGCTTCCACGTTTCAAGATCCCAACACCCCCGCCAATGTCCTGGATGGCATCACAGACGCGTCCATCTCCCGCTGGTCCGGCTTCGGCGACGGGGCCACTCTCACCCTCACCCTCGCCTCCCGTCAAAAGATCGGCGCGATTAACATCTCCACTTTCGAGGGCAACTCGCGCCGCGCCATTTTCGACGTGCAGACAAGCGATGACGGCACGAACTGGACCACCGTCTTCATCGGCTCCAGTTCCGGCACCACCACCGATCTCGAACGCATCGCTCTCACCCCCAGTTGGGGACTCTTCCTCCGCATCGTCGGCCACGGCTACGTCCGCAACGACGCCCAGCCCGGCGCGCTCTGGAACAGCTTCGGCGAGGTCCAGGTCATTCCCGCCGCCAACTCCGCGCCGCTCGCGTCCCCCGTCTCCGCCAATCTTCGCGCGGGCGCCCCGGTCGTTCTCAACCTACTCGCCTCCGCCAGCGATCCCGACGCCGGCCCCGCCGCTCTCACCGTTACCACCTCCACGCCCGCCAGCGGAACCGTTCAGCTCTCCGCCGGTATCGCCACCTATACTCCTCCCACCGGTTTTCGCGGTCTCGCTTCTTTCAACTACACCGTGAGCGACGGGGGCCTCTCCGCCACCTCCCTTGTGTCGCTCAACGTCGGCGCCCCCGCTTCCGCCGAGGCCTTCACCAATCTCTACTTCGATGGCAATCAGCGCGACGACCCGGACATCAGCGGCGATGATGCCGACTTCGACCGCGACGGCCTCTGCAACCTCCTCGAATACGCCCTCGTCACCGACCCTCTTTCCGAAACCTCCGTCTCTCCTCCCTCCCTTCAAATTTCCGGTCTCAGCCCTCAGCCGTTATTTCTTCAGCTCACCTTCCGCCGCAATCTCGCCGCCACCGATCTCACCTACACCGTCGAGGCCAGCTCCAACCTCACCACCTGGACACCCATCGCCCGCGCCATCGGCCAGTCCTCGTGGGTGAACCTAAGCGGCGGCGCTCAATCAATCAGTGAAACTCCCCTTGATGCCGTCACCAGCCAAGCGACCGTCACCGACGCCACCGCCATCACCGCCGCTCGTTACCTCCGCCTTCGCGTCAGCCATTAGGCCGCCCCCCCGCCGCCTGAGCCCCACGCCCATGCCATTCCTTCGTTTTCTTCTACCACGTTTCTGCCTGGCCGGCCTGGCCGCGCTCTGCCCCCCGTTCGCCTCCGCACAAACCCCGCCTCCTGTCGTCACTCGTCCGCTGGAAGTCTGGTGGGGCGGCTACAAGGGCTCGCAACAACTCGTGGACGGAGGCGCCACCCAATGGAATTTTGTCCGCCAGAACATGGATGGCTTTATCCTCCACGGCGCGTATTGGAACTACTCGACCAACACGTTCGGCGCACCCTCGCCTGACGTCGTTGGCCCCAAGCTCGCCCCCCTTCTCAACGAGTTCTCCAAGCCCGTGCTCGTCGAGCATATGCTCGCGGGCGAATACCCCGACATAGACTCCGCCTTCGGGACCGCCTTTGCCGGCAATCTCTCCGATTCCGCCGCCTTCGGCTCCGCCATCGCCAACATCAAGCGTCTGCAAAACTACGGCTTCCCCCGGCCCGACGTCTCCAGCGATTTCATCATGAACTCGTGGCAGGAGGCCGTGCGTTTCCACCCCGAGTGGACGTCCAAGGAATTTTTCACCGCTCTCACCGGCGCCTGGGAGACCTACGACGGCACCCAGTTCGACCCCGCCCCCGGCTCCGCCGACCGCCTGCGCTACGGCTGGTTTCGCCAATGGGTCGAGCGCCTCGCCACCGCTTTTCCCAGCATCAAAGTCACCGCTACCAACTCCCCCGTTTATCTGCCTTGGACCGACAATGGCGATACCCGCCGCGAGCTCGGCGGCTCGCTCAATAACTTCTACACGTGGCTGAAACTCGAACGGCGCGGCGACACAGTAACCGCCCTGTATTCTGGCGACGGTTTCGGCTGGGCCCCGCTCGGCTCCGCCACCGTCCCGCTCGGCGCCTCCCCGCGCGCCGGCCTCTACGTTTCCTCCGCCAACCCCGCCCGCCTCGCCCAGGCCCGCTTCACCGACGTGCGTGTCCTGCCCGTGTTCACCGCCGATATCGGCAAAACCGGTCGCGGCGGCACCATCGCCGTCTCCGGTTCCACCTACACCCTAACCGGACGGGGCAACGATTTCACCCACCCAGGCAACAACACCACCGACGCCCAGTTCTACGCCTGGCGCGACTGGAGCGGCGACGGCACCTTTACCGTGCGGCTCGATTCCCTCGCCGGCTCCAACCCCGCCCGCACCAATCCCGCCGGTGAACTGCCCACCGCCGGCCTCACCCTGCGCGAATCCTCCGCCGTCGGCGCCCTCCAGGTCTCCCTCCACGCCAACCTCGCCAACCAGCTCGAATTCCTCGCCCGCACTTCCACCAACGGCGGCCTCGCCGCCGTCTCCGGCAGCGGCTCCCCGCTCGCCTCTCTCGGCGTCGCCTCCGTCCCGCGCTGGCTCCGCCTCACCCGTAGTGGCATCACCCTTACCGCCGCGCACTCGCCTGACGGCACCACGTGGACCACCCTCGCCGGCTCCGCCTCGGTCGCCTTCCCCACCGCCATCCAGGTCGGCGTCGTCGCCGACAGCCAGGTGCGTTTTGAGACCGCCACCGCCGTTTTCTCCAATGTCTCTTTTCTCACCGCACCCACCGTCGCCTTCTCCGGCGCTGATCTTGGCGCCGCCGGCGCCGGAGCCGCCTCCTCCCTCGCCGGCTCCACTTACACCCTGAAGGCCGCCGGCACCGGCATCGCCACCGGGGCCACCGGCGACGCGCTCCGCCTTCACTCCACCGCCTGGTCCGGTGACGGCACTTTGATCGCCCGACTCGAGTGGTTTGCCGACGACGCTTCACCCGCCACCGCTCTCGCCGCCGCCGCCCAGATGGGTCTCACTCTGCGCGCCTCCACCGCCGCCGACGCCCCCGCCGTCGCCATCGCCTTCACTCCGCAACAGGGCCTGCGCACCTTCGCCCGCACCGCTTCCGCCGCCGCCGCCACTAACCCCGCCACTTACGGCGTGGGCGAGGTTTCCATCCAGCCGCTCGGCGCCAACTACCGCCCGCTCCTCCACTACTTCACCGGCAACGCCTACCTCGCCGGGCTGCACGAGGCCTTCCCCGTTGCCAGCGCATTCCACGACAACTACGCGGGCTTCACCACCGATTCCCCCTACGCTGACTACCAGAAATGGGGCGGCTCCGAGACCCACCCCGACGCCCTTCGCCATCGCCGCAAAATCATCCTCTATGAGCGCTGGCTCCAGGATCGCGGCCGCGTCCACGACTTCATCGCCAACTCCACCGGCGGCGATTTTAGCGGTTTCAACACCGCCACCCAACCCGGTCGCGACGCCTGGGATCTGCTCTACAAACAACACTCCTTGCGCTCCCTCCAGCTCCACCAGCTCGAGGGCGGGCGCGCCGACAAGGTCTATCTCGAAAGCTGGTATGACGGCCCCTTCACCCTCGTGCCCGAGTCTCAAAACGGCACCTTCGCCAACCTCGTCCGTGACGCGATTTACTACGTCAAGGGCATAGACCAGACCCTTGCCCTCACCGCCCTCACGCCAACCACCGCCACACCCGCCGCGATGGGCGCACCGGTCACCTACACCGTCCGCCTGCAAAACACCGGCACCGTCCCCGCCCTGCCCGTCCTTCACGCCTTCGAGAGCGGCGGCTCAGGCTGGTCCGCCACCTACACGCTCAACGCCGCCGACGTCACCGCCTCCATCACCTCCTCAGCCGGCCTCGCCGTCACCGACGCCGCCCTCTACTCCGCCAACGAGCTCATGGACGCCGGCGCCTCGATTGACCTCACCGTCACCCTCACGCCCAACGCCGCCACCGCCCCGCGCTCCATTCTCCTCCGCGCCTTCTGGAATCCGCAGGACCCCTCCGCCGCCGTCCGCTCCAGCATCACTCTCTCCGCCTCCGCTCCCACCCAGCTCCTGGCCAACGGCTTCGCCGAGGCCGGTTCCACCTCCGGTTGGATTTCCAATGGCGGCGGGTCCGTCTCGCTCGACACCTCCGTCTTCCGCTCCGGCACCGCCTCCATCCGCGGCAACCGCTCTCAAACCTACCAGGGCCCCGCCCAAAACGTCCCCGGCCGCCTGCACCCCGGCCAGACCTACCGCCTCACCGCTTGGACCCGCGTCAGCACCGGAACGCCGAGCGTGAAAGCCACCCTCGCCTACACCGGCACCACCGGTTCAGCCATTTTCAACAGCCTCCAAATCGTCACCGCCGACGCCACCGGTTGGACACCCCTGGACGTCACCTTCCGCTACCTCGAGCCCAACGGTCCCGCCACCGCCCTCGTGCTCTACTTCGAGGGTCCGCCCGCCGGCACTTCCCTCTACATTGACGACGCCAGCCTCGTCCTCCTGCCGCCCGTTTGGACCCAGACCGCCGCCGGTATCCAATCTTGGACTACCGCCGCTAACTGGTCTTCCAACCAGCCGCCAGCCTCCTCGTCTCTCATCCCGCTCTCCTTTTTCCCCGGCCAGACGCTTCCCGCCGGAAACCTCACCTCCACCCAAAACAGCGCCACCCCGTTCCAGACTTCCGCGCTCACCGTCGCCGGCGCCGCGCCCGCCTCCGGCAACGCCTCCGTCACCCTCGCCGGCCAGACCATCGAGACACCCTCGCTCACCCTCGCCGCCACCGGTCCGTCCCTCGCCTACACCATAACCACTCCCCTCTCCTCACCCGCCGATTTCTCCGTCACCGGCGACGGCACCGCCAGCTTCACCCTCGCCGCCCCGCTATCGGGCAACGGCTCGCTGACCAAATCCGGTAACGCCACCCTCGCCCTCACCTCCGCCAACACTTTCACCGGCGGCACCACCGTCGCAGCAGGCACCCTCAGCGTGGGCAACGCCACCGCCCTCGGTTCCGGCTCCGTCACCCTCTCCGGCGGCGCGCTCTCCGCCGCCCCTTCCACTAACCCCATCCTCGCCAACCCACTCACTTTCGCCGCCGACACCACCCTCACCGGCAACCTCACCTTCTCCAGCCCGGCCCAGCTCTCCCTCGCCAACCGCATCCTCACCGTCCCTTCCGGCACCGTTACCCTCTCAGGCGTCCTGTCCGATGATGCTTCACGCAACCTCACCAAAACCGGCCCCGGCACACTCGTGCTCTCCGCCGCCAACACCTATCGCGGCACCACCACGATTTCCGCCGGCGCTCTGCGCGTCTCCCATCCTTCAGCGCTCGGCAACTCCACCGCCAAAATCTTTCCCCCCGGCGGCGCCGCCCTCGCCGCCCTCGAGCTCGCGGGCGACATCACGTTCAACCGCCCGGTCGAGCTCGCCATGCACAACACCGTCGGCCACGCCCAGCTCCGCAACACCTCCGGCAACAACACTTTTTCCTCCGCCCTCACCCTCAACGGCGGCGGCGCCCGCTGGGAGATCACTTCAATCGCCGGTAATCTCATCGTCTCCGGCCCGGTCGCCAACATCGTCACCGGCACCGACACCTGGCGCACCCTCTTCCTCAACGGCCCCTCGGCCGGCGCTTTCACCGGTAACGTCACCGACTCTCCCACTTCGAAGCTCAACCTCACCGTCGTCTCCGGTGCATGGTCGCTCTCCGGCCCCGCCAAAACTTACACCGGCCCCACTTTCGTTTCCGGCGGTAGTCTCCGCGCGGATACTGCGCTCGCTTCCGCCGTCACTGTCCAGTCCGGTGCCACCTTCTCCGGCTCCGGTTCGACTTCCTCAACCCTCACCCTCCAGACCGGCGCAACTTTCTCCACCCGCCTCACCGACTGGAACGCCACGCCCTCCGCCTTTTCCGCCGCGCAACTGATCGCCACCGGGGCCACGTCCTGGACCGTCCGCTTCGACACCACCGGCCTCGCCAACTTCTCCGAAACCGCCCGCACCGTTCCCCTCGTCTCCACCTCAGGCGGTCTCGTCAACGTCGCCCCTGCCTCGATCACGCTCACCCCGATCGGGTTTCCCGGATCAGGCACGTTTTCGTTAAGCACCTCCGGCAACTCCCTCGCCCTCGTTTACGCTCCAAATCTCTACGCCGCCTGGACCGCCGGCGTCGCCTGGGGCGGCGCCAACTCCGCCCCCACCGCCGACCCCGACGCCGACGGCCTGCCCAACCTCCTCGAATACGCCCTCAACTCCGGCCCGCTCGATTCGAGTAACACAGACACACCTGTCTGTGGTCTGAGCTCTTCCCCTTCAGCTTTAACCTTAACCTTCACCCGCATCGCCGATCCCGCCCTCACCTACGAAGTGCAGGCCTCCGCCGACCTGATCACGTGGGACGCACCTTTCTGGTCCAGCACCGGCGCAGCCAACCTCGCCGGCTCCGTCACCGTCACCGACCTCACTTCCCTCTCCGGCAACCCCCGCCGTTTTGTCCGCCTGCGTGTCACGCGTTAGAACATTTCAAGTATAACTGTATCCGTTCGGAAGGTAGGGCGGAACAACAGCGGTCCCGCCCCTACCTCGGAATACCCTGACTACAGCTACAGTTTTATTCAAGAGGCTCTAAATCAAAGTGCCTGCGCCGTGCTGTTTTCGATAGGTGCGGGCATTTAACCCACCCGTGCAGCGCTTAAAAACCTGCGCAAAATACTGGCTCGTGCCAAACCCGCATTCCATCGCGATGTGCGTGATCGAACGCTCGGTATCGCGCAGCATTCGGCACGCCTCCCTCACCCGCATCCGGTTGAGGAATCGCGTCGGAGAGTCGCCCGACTGGTCGCGGAAAACCGTCGCGAAGCGCGTCCGGCCCAGCCGGCAATACTCCGCCATCTCGCCCAGCGTCCATGCCCGCGCTGGTTCATTCGCAATCGCCGCCACCAGGCGCCGCACGCGTTCCTGCGCCCCGCTGCGCACCGTCGGCGCCGTCGTGCTGCGGTGCGCCCGCACGCAGCGGGCGAGTTCGATCACCGCCGCCCGCGCCAGCGCCGCCACCCGCGCTTCGTGCAGGTATCCGGGCGCGTTGACCTCCTCGACCAAGGCCGCCAGCAGTCCCTCCATCGCCGTCCCCCCGCCGAGCGAGTGACGGCGCGCCTCGCGTAACAGGGCCTCGATCTCCGTCGTCTCCGCGCGACTAAACCCCAGCGCCGGGTGCAGCGGGCCGCTTTTCCCCGGCGCGAGAATCACGTAGATCCACTCGTGCCCCGGTTCGAATTCCTCCGCGCTGCCGTGCTCCTGCTCCGGCAAAGTAAAGTAAACCGCCCCCGGAGGCACCGGCTCGGCCACACCTTCCGTCTGCCAAAGGAGATGCCCGCGCCGCACAAACACGATTTCCAGCCCCGGGTTTCGATGCGCCGCCAGTTTTGCCAGGCTCCCGATGCCGGACTGAAGGACCAGTGATTTCACTCCGCCAGCGCAACCGCTCGGCGAGCCACGGCAAGCCTCATGTGCGCGATTTACCACCGGCTCCAAACGAACGCCACCACGCCCGCTTTGCGCTATATTCACCACCTCCCCCACCCCGTTCCTCAACGTCCCCACCCTACCCCCACTCCCCATGATCATCGGATGCTTTGCCCTCGTTCAGCCGTTCAGCAGCATGGACCGCCAGTTCCAGCTCATCCGTGAGCTGGGCTTCGACTACGCCGACCTCACCGACAACCACGACGGCGCCACCCTCGGCACCGAATACGGGTTTTCCGCCTCGGTCAGCCTCGACGGCCACCCGTCCCGCGTCCGCGAGATGCTGGCCCGCCACCGCCTAACCCTCACCAGCGTCTGCGCCCACGCCAACCTCCTCGACCCCGCCAGCCCCGACCGCTACGGCACTTCCGAGATCATCAAGGCGGTCAAACTCGCCCATTTCCTCGGCGTCAAACAGGTCATCACCACCGAGGGCGACCCCAAGACGGACTTCGGCCACGGCCTCTCCGACGCCGAACGCGTCTTCTCCGTCCGCGAAAAACTCCACGCTTCCATCGAGTGGGCCGAATCCCTCGGCATCGAGCTCCTCCTCGAACCCCACGGCATCCTCACCGACACCGTGGACGGCATGTCCCGCCTGCTCGACGCCCTCGGCCACGAAAAGACCGTCGGCATCAATCTCGACACCGGCAACTCCTGGCTGGGCGGTGGCGATCCCCATGCGTTTGTCCGCGTATTTGGGACTCGGATACGCCACGTCCACTGGAAGGACATGGACGCCCGCTGGGAATCCAAACGCGGCACCGTCTACGGCTGCGGCATGGGCGACATTCCCCTCGGCGACGGCGTCGTCGGCATAGAGAGCCTCGTCGCCGCACTGCTCGAAAGCGGATTCGACGGCCCCACCACCCTCGAGGTCGCCGGTCCCGAAAACATGAAAAAATCCGCCGATCGTCTCCTCGCCTGGAGTCGCCGCTGACCCAGCCCCTGCCTTGCGCCGTTCCCTCCCTTTTTTTAATCACATGAACACCTCCACTTCCCCCCGCACCGCCGCCGTCATCGGCTGCGGCCGCTTCGTCGAAGGCAAAGAGGGCTGGGCCATCGGCCACGCCCACGCCGACGCCTACCGCAAAGCTGATCCGTCCCTGCGCCTCTGCGGCGTGGACATCAACCCCGACAACCTCCGCGCCTTCGGCGAGCGGTTTAACGTTCCCGCCTGCGACCTCTTCACGTCCACCACCGACGCACTCTACGCCGCCCTCACGCCCGACTTCGTGAGTGTCTGCACCTGGCCCAAGCTCCACGCGCCCCAGGTCATCGAGGCCGCCGCCAAGGGCGTGCGCGGTATCCTCTGCGAAAAACCCATGGCCCTCAACGGTGGCGAAATCGACGCCATGCTCGCCGCCTGCGAAAAGGCCGGCGCCCGCCTCGCGATCGCTCACCAGCGCTGCTACAACGGCCCCTACAAGCTTGCCAAAAAACTCCTTCACGCCGGCGCCATCGGCGACAAGTGGGTGCTCGAGGCCCGCGTCGGCGACGGTTGGGATATCCTCTCGTGGTCCGTTCATTGGTTCGACCTCACCCACTGGCTCTTCGACGCCGCCCCGCTCTCCGTGCTCGCCGGTATCGACCACTCGGGCGTGCGCCGCTACCAGCACGCGGTCGAAAACGCCTCAGTCATTTTCGCCGATTACCCGGAGTCGCGCCAGGCCGTCTTCATCACCGGTCCGCACAACCACCAGGGCGAGCAGGGCGACATTTTCATTCGCGGCACCACCGGCTTCATGCGCATCCGCGGAGATGTCGAGGTCTGGAGCGACACCACCGGCTACAAGCGCATGAAACCCGTCGCCGAAGGCCCCGAGGATTTTCACGCGCTCCTGCTCGATTTGTTCAACGCCGTCGCCACCGGCGCGCCCATGCGCTGCGATGCCTCCCGCTGTGCAAACTCCACCCGCACCGCCTACGCCGTGCACGAATCCGCGCGCACTTTGCGCACGGTTCACGCGCCCTTCAACACCGGCTACGCCCCGCTCGAAATCCTCCAGCATCCGGCCAAACCCGCCGTCCCCGCCGGCAAAATCGTCCTCTTCGCCGATGAACACTACGGCTCCGGCGGCCGAGAGGGCATCGCCGACGCGCTCACCGCGCTCACCGGCACCGCCCCGGTCGTCATAGATGCCACCAAGGGTATCACCACCGCCGATCTCGCCGACGCCGGCGCGCTCCTGCTCTACCACACCCAAGCCGAGCCCAGCGCCGACACCCGCGCCGCCCTCACCGCCTGGGTCGAGTCCGGCAAACCCACCGTTTTCGTCCACTGCGCCTGCGGCGGCTACCCAAACTGGGAAGCTTACAAACAATGGGCCGGCCGCGTCTGGTGCTGGGGCCCCGGAGGCTCCGAGCATCCCTACGAAGAATGCACCCTCACTCCACTCGGTGCCGGCGTAGGCAACCTCGCCTCCGCCTGGATACCTCTCGACGAGGTGTTCATAAAACTCGCCCCCACCTCCGAAGTTGAAGATCTCGCCGAGGTTACCATTTCCTCCGGCAAGTTCCCCGCCGCCTGGCGCTCGAAACGCTGGCCAAACATCACCGCTTGGATCCCCGGCCACCGCCGCGAGATCTGGAGCGTGCCCGCTCTCGGCCAAGGTCTGCTTGCGCAAATTCGACTCGCGACGTCCTGAACAATTCCGGTCACTCAATGAATCCGCGCCAGGACAACCCTATGAGACGCCACCGGCGCCGAAAATGAGACCGAGGGGACCGTTATAAAAATCAACGGCCCTGACTATGTCCGAAACATGGATACAAACATGGGCAAGGTTCGCCATCGCGATGGCAGTTTGGAAAAGTTCGGACCTTATGGCGTGGTCGCGCGCAGACGCGCGAAGCAGGGCGCTGTGCCGGGGTTGGCAATGGTCACCGTAACCGTGTCCATGTCCGGAGACGGCGTGTTTTGCTGAACGTTGACAGCACCGGAGGAGGTCGCTCCGACGGGAATATCGGTCCAGGTGACCAAGTTGGTGGAGTATTGCACAACCAGACTCGTCCCGGTTTGGGAAATGTCGCTGCGCCGAAAGGTGAACAGGTAGTCGCCTCCGGTGTTTCGGGAAAGCGTGGGCAGCAGCGGGCCGGCGTCACTGAGGTTGGGTTGCCCTCCGAGCACATATTCGAGAAGGTTTGGGACGCCATCGCCGTCGACGTCGGCAGTGGCGGTGCGATTGGCAACGGAGAGCGCGAAGCCGGGAGCGGCCGCCCAGGAGGCGAAGCTGCTGGCGGTCGCATCGCCCCAGGTAAAAGCACCGCTCGCGGTCGCCACCAACGCGGGGGATTTGTAGGGTGTGCCGTTGTAAGTGGTGTAGGTCTCATCAAGGCCGATCAGGAAGGTGCGTTCATCGCCCGGGACGCCGAAGCTGACCGTCACCCCATAGGTATCAGCCGAGGTTACGGCCCGGGTGATGGTCGGGGTGCGCGCGGCGTTGGCGGCGGGGGAAGCGGCCAGGACGTAGGCCATCTGGGTGTCGCCCGCGACCGTGCGGTCGTAGCGAACGGTGGGGATGGCACGCTTATTGGGGTTGGTGTCCTTGATGTAGAGCCAGCCGAGCGGATAGGGCGTGTCCTGGGCCTCGATAATCTGGCTGGTCTGGCCGTTTGCGAGCAGCGGAGTAATGGTAAGGGACGCACGGGCGGAGGTGACGGTCGTCAACGTGTAGGGATCCACTTCGGTGGGGGTAAGCTGCACAGTGATGCGCTGGGTGGTGGGGTCGCGCACGACGGTGTCGTCGTTGCAATGGAAGAGGGCGCTGTAGCGGTGCGCGGCGGCGGCGGCGGGTTTGAAGGCGTCTATCACCACCCACCAGTCGGGTTTCACGAAAAACACATGGCGGCGCGTCGTGGCGGGGCGGATACGGGACGGACCCCAGCCCTCGAAGCTTTGCACGCCGTAGCTGGCGGCGGCGTAGTCGTAGGAGGCGTGGGTGCGCCACGCGAACGGGGTGCGGGTAAGCCAGTTGGCGCTGCCGGAGGCTTTGCGGTTTTGCTCAAGATCGTCCACCAGCGGCTGGCTGTTGGCGCGGGAGCCGAGGCTGGCGGTGCGGTAGGGAGAACTCGCATCGTAGTCGTAGGTGCCGCCGTCGATGATGTGGCGGATGCCGTAGCCGTTAACGTTGAGGGACAACTTATCTTCGTTCTGGTGGGCGTTAACGCCATAGGGGCCGGCTTCAAAGAGCGCGTAGCCTGCGGTGGAGGACCACCCGGAGCGCATCACGGCCTGACCGGCCTCGGTGAAGAGATGCGACGTAACGCCTGGCATGGTGCCCGAAGCGCCATTGCTGCCGACCCACTGGAAGTCGGTCCGGGAAGGAAACAGGGTCGCGGCCTCGGCTAGGCGTAAACGCACGTCGAGGGGCCACGAATCGTTCAGGGTCGGGACGTTTCCGGAAGGCTCCATGGCAAGCATCAGATAGCTGTAAAGTGATTCGAGCTTTGCATCGAACGCCGCCAGATCTGAGGCCGATGGCGAAAGCGGGATGTTGTTGAGCACACCCAGGCTTTTCGCGCCCGCCAAATCGTCTATCACCCCACTGTGGTAGCCGGGAGAGAACTCATCGTGCGATCCATCGGACAAGACGTCTTCGTTAATCAAAGCAAGAAGCCGCTGCACCCCGGTGCTGCGCCAAGTGGGCGCGAGGGTGAATTCCGGGAAGAGCGCGCCGACGGTGAAGAGTCCGTTGCCTTCCATGGCCATCCAATTGCCCGAGCCGGCGGTGACGGCGCGCAGGAACTCGGCGTGCATGTAGAAGGATTTGAGCCAGAGAATGAGCAGGTCGTCGCCGAGTTGAGGCGCGTTTTTTACCCGGTAAAAAGCGCTTGGCCAAGTATCCATGATTCGAATACCAGTCTCGATGGTGCGCCAGCGCGATCCCGGGGCGTTGTCGCGGGCGGGCGGGGTCGGGCTGGTGCTGATCCAGTCCTGCAGTTCATAGAGGAACTGTTGGAGGTAGACGAGATTCGTGGCGGGGTTGGACCGGTATTTTTGCGCGAGGTCGTCCCACCAATTGTGGCGGTTGAGCTGCCAGGTCCACTCGCGGTTCGTGGTGGGGTTGAAGGACCAATCAAGGGTCGCGCCGAAATCGTAGGTAACGGCGATGACGGTGTAGGTTTCGTTCAGCGCGTTGGTGATGGCGGTGTTATCCGGGGTGAAGGTCGGAATGGGAAACACCGGAGTGGAGCGGGCGCGGAAATAGGCGGCCAGGGCGGCGCGCGCGGCGGGGTAGTCGGGGCCACCGGGGGCGGCGAGCGCGTTCTTGTAACTAGTGACGTGAGGCAAGAGCGCGGGAGCGGTCACGAAATCCAGGTTGATTTGCGCGAAGAAGGCGGGATCGCTGGGGATGGTGGCGTTGCCCTCGCTGGAGGTGATGACGAGTTGTCCGGAGGCCTCCTGTAGCGTGAAGCTCAGACCTGAAAACGTGCCCCGCCACTCGCGGGCGGCCGCATCACGGGTCAGCGAACCGGCCTGCACGCCCGTCAGGGATACCGAGCTAAACGTGTCGGAGGACGCCAGGGTGGGCGCGGAGAACAAAGTATATACCCCCGCCCGGTAGGCACCGCCCGAGGTAAAATCCAGAGTGAGTATGCCACCGTAGGTCAATTGGGTGGCGGCGTTGATCCGCCCGGCGCTGGTGGCGGAGAACTTGATGCGGGTGGACCCGGCGAGGGTGGCCGAACCGGGCAGATTAAGTGTGCCGCCGACCGTGAAACGGGGCGCTGCGGCCGGGGCTGGCGCACCGCTGAGCAGACTGAGCGTGCCGCTCTCGATCTGATAATCAAGGAGGGCCGCAGTCGAGGCGAGGGTGGCCGAGCCGTTGCCGGTGTAGCGGAATACGGGAGCAACGCCGGGCGAGACGGTGAGGCCCGAGAGATTGTTGACGAGGGGTTGGGACGGGGTGCCGGAGCCGGTGGCCTCGAAGGTGAGATTGCCATCCACGACGGTGGTGACGTTGGCGGTATTGAACAGGAAGGCCTGAGCCTTGAGCGCGCCTGAGCCGGATAGTTGCCAGCCGGTGGAGGTGACGCCGGACTGGGTGCTGGCGTTGGGCGACCAGACGCCGGTGCCGGCGCCGGCGGAGAGATCGAGGGTGTAGCCGTTGGTATCTATGCCGAGGTCGATTCGACCGGCCTCGGCGGTATTCCCGAAGGACTGCGCGGCGGGCTGGCCCCGCCCGGAGGTGAGCGTGAGATTAGAGCCGAGCTCCAAGGTGGTGCGGCTGTTGACGGTGGCGTTGTTGCCATCGAAGAGCTGGAGCTGGCCGATACCCGTGCCGGGCGCGCTGCTGGTAAGCGTTTTGATGCCGGTGCCGCGCACCAGGATATTGCCGAGGGTCTGGTTGGTGGAGAGCGCCTGGCCGGACCCGGATTCCAAGGATACGTTGAGGTCGGTATCGAAAGCGGCGGGGTTCAGTGTGATCTGCGCACCCTGGAACGCCAGGCTGCCGTTTATCCCCGCGAGCGTGCTGGAGATCGTGCCGCCCGTGATGGTGACGTTGCCCGAAACAGTCAGGCGACGATCCGGTTTGCTGGCGCCGCCGCCGGCGTTGTCTATGACCAGCGAGCCGGACGTCATGACGAGGTTGCCGGAAAGCGTGTTGGCGGCCGAGCCGCTGCTGGAGTTGCCGGTCGTAGGGGCAACGGCAAAGGTGCCGCCCTGAAGGGTGAACGTCGTATTCGCCGAGCCGACGTTGCCGTAGTTAAAGCCGCTCCCGCCATTTCCCGTCGCGGTGAGGACAAACTGGCCGCCTGGGTCGAGCGTGATGCCGCCGGAGGAAATCAAGGTAACGCCCGCCGTGGCGGTGCTTCCCACACTGATCCGTTCTGTGCCGGTGACAGCTCCCAAGTTGACGGGGGAGTTGACGCTTAAGGAGCGCTGCAGATCGAGCCGGTTTGCGAAAGCGGATGTCTGGGTGATAGTCAGGTTACCGAGTGCTCCGCTCGCCGCTGAATCGTAGGTAACGGTGCGGTCCGCGCCGGTATCGCCGAGGACGGCGGTGTTGCCGATGGTCGGGGCGACGTCGCCCGACCAGTTTACGGCGGTGGACCAGTTACCGCCGGCGCTGCCAGTGCCGTTGCCGTCCCAGGCAATCTGAGCCGAAACCGCCAGCGGCACAAATCGCGCGAGCGCGAACGCGACGTAGATGCGAATGTTCATGAAGCGTGATCCAGATACACAAACGCGCGCCCAAGGTCTGCCTCGGGCGCGCGCGTGAGTTTCGTTTTCGATTGTTGAGCGACTTGAGGACTTGTGACGCCGCCGGATCAGTTGGAGACCTTCAGGCGAAGGAAGCGGCGGGTGCCCGGCAGCGTGGTGTCGGCGATCGTCTGCGGGCCGGCACCGAGTGTCGCGCCAGTGGCGGTGAACACGTTGGACCAGGCACCGGTGAGGTCACTGGAGCCCTCGACGGTGTAGGTGATGGTGGCGTCGGCCACGGAGTTAAAGGAGATGGTCAGGAAGCCGCCGACGTTGCGGTCCAGGACCGTCGGAGCCGGGCTGGAAACCGTCGGGTCGCTTCCGGTCGCGTATTCGAGCAGGTTGGGGACTCCGTCGTTGTCGAAGTCGAAGGTATCGGCGGCGTTGCCCGTGTTGCCCGTGATCGAGAAGTAAGTCTGGCGCCAGGACTGGAGGGCGGAAAGGGCGCTGCCAACCACCAGGTTGCCGGTGGACTCGGTAAAGGTGAAGTTGAGGCCGGAGTTGCTCCCCGTCCACACGCCGCCGGCACCGGTGAGGGCGACGACGTGTGAGCCGGTGAGGTTAACGGCCCCGAAGGTGCCGGAAGGCGAAAGGGCGGGTGCAAAAAGACTGTAGGTCGCTCCAGCTGTGGCCGGGACGGAGAAGGCGGCGGACAAGGTGCCGCCGTAAGTGAGGTTGCCGCCGACGTTGATTCCATCGTGGGTGATGCCGCGCACGCTGCCACCGACTTCAAACTGGGTGGAGGAGCCGGAAGCGAGAGAGAGATCGCCGGAGAAGGCGAGCACACCGACGCCGGCGGAACCCGGGCTGAGTGTGGCGTTGGCGCTGACGGTCGTGGCCTGGCCGATGGTGCCGTTGCCGCCCAAGGTGGCGTTGCTGAAGACGGTGAGGTTGCCCAGGGCGAGCGAGCTATCACCGTTGATTAGCAGCGTTCCGGCCGAGACGGTGGTGTTACCGGAGTAGC
>CAMCZZ010000026.1 GCA_945888375.1 Akkermansia muciniphila
TCTTTGCGGCTTATGCTCGGTCTTCTTCGGCTTCATCAATTTTCCCGGTTTACTTGTGTCGAATTCACAGTTTCCGGGAAAATCAAACAGCATAAATTAAAGTCAATATATTATTAATCAATAGCTTGTGGAAATTTCAGCGCCGACTAATTAACAGGAAGAACCAAAGAAGACACGGGCGTCACAGCAGAATTTGACCCGCTTGTTCATAGACTAAAACCGACATTGTGACCAAGGCGGGTTTTGGGCCGCTATTTAAGCCCGGAGAATTTGAGTTCCACGGTGTTTTCAAGCTTATCAGAAATGATTTTAAACCGGAGGCGGGCGAGCTTTTTACCCCAGGATACTTCCACCGTCTTGTCGTTCACATCAAAGGGCTCAAACGATGCTTCCACTACGGCGGGATCATACTGCACTTCAATCGCCGAGTCCTCATTGCGTAGCTCTATGACACCGGGGCTCTTTTGTGTCATTTCGCAAGCGGTTAGGAAATTGAGATACGAGTTGGTTTTGAACTCGGTTAAGACGTAGGTATCGCGCAAGAGCAGATACAGCCCGCGCTCGAGAATCAGGGTGCGCTGCCACGACGCGACCGCCGCAGCCGCCGGATAGGCCCCCGCTAGGTCCAAGGAAAACCGCACCCGCTGCGCATCGCCTTGCAGTTGGGTCTGCTTCGCCCGAAACTGTTCGCCCGGGGCCTGCTCTACGCCATTGATATTCGGAACATTGTGGTAATCGGAGCGCGTTGGCCAAAACGTATACCTCAAGTTGCCGAAGGAATGCTTGGTGTAGTAGAGCTTGCCCGCATCAATCAAGAAGGGCTTGTTATCACGGAAAAGTAGAAAGTTGCCGATGTCATTATGATTATGGCTCTCGTTATTATGGCCGCCTTTGGCGACAAAATAGAGGCCACGGTGGGTCTCAGCGCTGTCCCGTCCGCCGCCTATCTGGTTATCCGCAAACCAGAAATGGCTCTGTAAAGGTTCCCACGGAGTAAATGCCGTAATCCTTCCGTTGCCTACATAGGAACTTCTCCGGGCCAGAAAAGAAGCGAAGCCCATCATCTTTTGATCACCGGCGACCTCGCCCCAGCGAAATACTAACTCGGGGTCGAAGTAGTTCTTCGCCGCCGCATCCGCGAAATTGACGTAGTAATCGTCCCCGATGTAAGCGTTATAGGCGTATTTGCCGAGGTTTTTAATCAACTCGTTCTGAAACACATCCACTTTGCCATTGGTCGCCAGGTATAGGTTATCCAGCGCGGAAAAAACCTTGGCCCCTGCCACTTTCCAATAACTCGGCCCCTCATCGCACCAACCATCGGACTTTACATAGTTGAGATATTTATCGATGGAACGCATCGCCTTGTGGGCAATCTTTGCCCGCCGACCGGCATCCTTCTCCATAAGGAGCGCGGCTTGCAGCACATTGCAGTTGATCCACGGGTTCCAGTTATTGACAAATTTGTCGTGAAAGCCAAACCACCAGAAATCGTTCCGCTCAAGGTAGGGCGCAAACACCCTTCGATTCATCTCCACTTCGATTCTTTCCGCGATGATGGGATTCAATGCATCGAACTGGGCCTTGAAGAGAAAGTATATCCGGGATAGTTTTATCGCTTTCTCGGAAACGAATAAATCAATAATAGGTTCGTTGATGTCCGGAAGCGAGCCCTTGCGCTTTTGCACGTAAACGTGGGCGGATATTCCCCAGAAGGAGTTTTCACACATCGACCAAACACCGTTGAGAATCTGGGGTATGAAGCGTCCCTTGTTTTCGATCAACTCCGCTTCGACCAATTGGTCGAGCGCCCGGACTCGTTCGAAAGCAATATCCTCCATGGCGTTTCGGTCGCCGACCGCATCAAACGCCAGGTAGCCGCTCGCAGGTTCCGCCGGCCAGGTGTAGCCCAACTGTTTCTCTCCCTTGGCAATAATACCGGCAATCTGCTTCTCGGTATAGCGTTGGGCATACGCCGGCGATGGATAGATCGGATCTCGATACCAGGTGGCGGGCGATTGAAGGTGCTCCTGCAAAAAGGCTTCGGAATAGTTTGGAGCAATTATATTTCGCATGGTCGCACGTGAGTCAGTGGAATCTGTTGTCTTACCGTTTCCTTCCATCGGCAAGCCGCAAGCGGCAAGGGTGGCCAGTAAGGTGATGTTTCGTAGACGGAATTTTTTATGGAGGGAGTGTAACATAATATTATTATGAATTTTTATATCTAGGATGTGACTTTGAACCAGTCAAAATCTACTTGGCCGCGTTTCGCATCCGCGTTATAGGTGAAAAGGGCAATGCTGTGGGATTCAAACCACTCGGTGCGAAAAACGACATCGGCCATGAGTTGCACGAAGTTTTCCCCGTCAAAGCTGTAATACAGTGCGCCAACGCCGTGATTGGCGGTTCCCCGCAGATAGAGGTGTTTTTGGCCGCTCACCTCGGGTCCTGCACGCTTTACCAATGTCCCTTCGGATTTGGAGTAAACCGCCAGCGAACGTATTCCGTTCTCTTGGATCACGCCGATCCAAGCGTAACTTGTATTAAAATAACAGAGTCCGGCGCGCTGGCCATCTTCCATTTTGCTAATATCAACCAACGTCGTCCCGGTGCATGAATTGCCCACGGTGAGCTGACTCAATACATTTCGAGCAAACAGGATGGAGTCCTCCTCGGCGGGAACCTTTTGATGCAGCCCGTCTTCTCCGGCGCGCTTCTCCAGGGTATCCGCTTTTAGACGCAAATAGCCTGGGCGTTCGGCAAGCGACCAGAGGGCCGAAGCGGGGTTATGGTTCCATCGCCACGCCAAGTTGAGGGACTCGCTGTTGAAGTCGTCGAGCTCATCTAAGACTGGGTTTCGCGGCGGAGATTGTCCGAAAGGCAGGGCACAGCGGCCAACTAAAGTCCCCGGCTCATTTTCCGAATCCACTTTTCCGATCCACGGCCACTCATTACTCCAACCTGCTGGTTCCAAGAAAGGAACTCTGCCATAACCGGCAAAACCCACGTGGTGGATAAACCAGCAGCTCCCGTCCGGGAGCTCCGCCCAGCCGCCTCCCCCCGGCGAACAGCCTTCGCCACCGGCAGTTAAGATCCTTCGTTCTTCAAAGGGGCCGTAGATGTTTTTTGAGCGGTAAACGTATTCTCCTCTAATGTCGTGCTGGCCATGCCCCATGCCAAAAATGTAATAATATCCATATCGTTTTAATATCAGGGGATTGTGGACGCTCGGATAGGTTTCCTTGATGGTAAAGCCTTCATCGAGGATATGCATTCCGTCGGAACTCATCTTATGGATCACCAAGGGAGAAGGTCCGAATCCGCTATGGATCAGGTAAGCCTGGCCATCATCGTCCCAAAATGGGCAGGGGTCCTCCCAGTGATGCGCTTTATGAATCAATCGCACCGGCTCCCATGGGCCTTTTATGTCCGACGCGGTGCTGGCAAAAAGCCCATCGACGGAATTCCCGCAGTGCATGATGAATTTACCATCGTGGTAGGCCAGAGATGGCGCCCAGCTTCCCTGTTGATAGCCTTGTCCGGGGTGGTTATATTTTTCATCATAATCGAGGGATGAATAGATGCGGGCGATGATTTTCCAATTCACCAGGTCCCGTGAATGGAGCACGGGCATGCCCATAAAATGATGGGATGCGGACACCATGTAAAAATCGTCCTCGTGCTGAAGGAAAAACGGATTGTTGTAGTCGGACCAGAGCACGGGGTTCAAATACGTGCCATCCGCTTGGGCACCCCAATCATTCGAATCCAGATGGGTAAAGAGTTTCATATTTTGGCTGATGAACTGATGTAGCCGGGGTTGATAAGGTTGGGGATACGGCTTAGCGATGGCGGTTGGCGCCGCCAAATTCGGTTTGATAGAAGGGCGAGATGTGTTCGCCGGGCGCTACGATACGGTCGATGGCTGCGCTGTCTTGGGCGGTGATTTCTACATTGAGGGAGGCGAGGTAGGCCTCCAGTTGCTCAAGGGTGCGCGGGCCGATGATGGGGCTGGTCACGCCGGGCTGATTTATCACCCAAGCAGTGGCGAAGGCGGTGGGCGCAACACCCTTCGCCGCGGCGAGCGCGGTGACTTCGGCCGCTTTGGCGACGATGGTGTCGGTGAGGCGCAGCTTGTTGCGCCAGTTGGAGGTATCGGCGAGGCGCGTGCCGGCGGGCGCCGCTTGGCCGGAAGTGTATTTGCCGGACAACATGCCGCCGGCCACCGGAGCAAAGGGCATGAGCGCGATGCTGTAGGTCTGCGCCATGGGAATGAGTTCCCGCTCAATACGACGATCCAGGATATTATAGGGCGGTTGTTCGCTCACGAAGCGGTTTAGACCCAGTTCTTTAGACGCCCAAAGAGCCTCGATGATTTTCCAGGAGGCGAAAAAACTGGTGCCGATGTAACGAACTTTCCCGGCTCGCACCAGGTCGTCGAGCGCGCGTAGGGACTCGTCGATGGCGCACTCGGTGCTGGGCCGGTGGAGTTGATAAAGGTCGATGTGATCGGTCTGCAAGCGGCGCAGGCTGGCCTCACACTCGGCGATGATGTGGCGGCGGGAAATACCCTGGGCGTTGGGATCGTTGTCATCCATCGTGCCCTGCACCTTGGTCGCGAGCACGATACGGGTGCGGCGGCCGTTGCGTTTCAGGGCCTCGCCCACCATCTCCTCACTGCGGCCGCGGGAATAGACATTGGCGGTGTCTATAAAATTGATGCCGGCATCGATCGCGCGGTCGATGATCGCGCAACTGGTGGTGAGGTCGGTCTGATTGCCAAAGTTCATCGTCCCGAGGCAAAGCGGGGAAACGAGGAGGCCGGTGCGGCCAAAGTTACGGTAGGTCATGGGGAGTGCTTGAAAGGGGGGGAGTTTGAGTGGGGGGAGTGAAGAAGATGGGGATCAACGCTTGCGGATGGGTTGCGGCGAAACGGCAAACGCCGATGGGACACGGAAACGGTATTCGTTTGCGCTGCTATCGGGGTGCGAGGGGAGGTTAAAATCTACCGCCCAGGTGCGGGTGGTCGCGTCGAACCGACTCTGCCAGCCTCCTTGTTTGGCATCGGGGCCGGGCAGCACGGGCACCCAGCGGCCCTCCCGCAAATGCTCCAAAGTCGGGTTGGCGTAGCCCGGAAGGTTTTCGATCAAAACGGGCACGAGACCCAGACCGCCGGAAACCCGGAAACGCACCGTCCCGGCCTCGGGGTGTCGGCGCAGGCGCACCGGATAGCGGTCGAGAACATCGGCTCCTTCCACGCTCAGTTCGAAGTCGTTGCCATGGGCTTCCCGGTGCACCGGTTTCCAGGTGTCGGCGGTCGCCTCGAGCGCCTCCGCGAAGGCGCGATCAGGTCCGTGGTAGCGGAGTTTTTTGGAAGGAAACATCACCCACTCAAGGTCCGCCTCTTGATAATCTCCCGCCAGCAGTTCGTCCACGCCGGGTGGCGGAGTGAGCTCGGCGAGGGTGGTCACGGGCGAGAAGGCTTCGTGGCCGAGAATGCTGAAGCTCGGTGTCGTCACCTCCTGCCCGCGGACCTTACCGTGCCAACGCCGCACGATCAGCCCGCGAGTGGCTTGGTCGTGCGCACAAGCGCCGACCTGGTCCGGTCGCAGGGGGTGGGTGTGATCGTTGTGGTCGGTGCCATGCAGGGAAATCCACGGCACAGGGCCGGGTAAGGGAAGTTGTCGGCGTTGCCAGCCGGCCGTCTCGCCGCGCGGCCATTCCTCGGTCAGGCCGTCGCGGGAGCCGATGGCGATGCGGTCCGAGATCGCGTAGTTGTAGCCGTCGGCCCCGAGCTGAAACCAGGCTAGCCTGGAGAAACGGGTGGTCTTTAACACCTCGTGACGTATGCGGAAGAAGACCCGCAGGCAGTCGTCGCTCGCGGTCAGCGTGGCCTGGATCCGGGACGCTATGGCGCCATCGGTGGTCACGGTGCGGTAGGTGACGGAGGAGAGATTTGGCATTTGCACGGCGTAGTGATCAAGGACGCGGTGCGTGGCGGTGGGTTGGCCGGCGACTTCATAGCGCAACCACGAACCGCCGCCGAGGTTGCCACTCCAGCCCCACTTTGGGGCATTGGTGCCGTGCGCGAGGAAGGGTCGCACATCGCAGATGTTGGCCCCGCCCGCCGCAGGGGATGGCCAGAAGGTCATGGATTCTTGCCAGCCACCGATGGCCGCCTGGCCCCAGTTTTGCTGGTTTCCCGGATAGCCCACGCAGGAGAGGTGCGAAACCGAGGCGGCGGGCATCCCCGCCCACCATGCGTAAATCTGGGAAAGCCCGAGGGTGACCTCGCCGTGCGGCGGCAGAGTCAGGACGAGAAAACGCCGCGCCCACGGACCCATGAAGCGATCCGCGACGTTGTCGTGCCAGTTTTTGGTCAGGGCCACCGGCAGGCCCAGCGGATTACCCGCCGAATCGGTCAGAAGGTTGGACATCCCGGGCATGGCGACCTCGCGGCTGGAGTCGAGCCACAGCCGCATGGAACGGGAGCGCGGCGACGGATTTTTCAGGTCGAGCCGCAGGCGGACGAAGGCGTCGTTTACGCTCAAACGTTCGCGGGTGTTCGGTTGCGAGATGCGCACGCAACCAAGATCGGCATCGCTTTCGGAGGGGAGGAGAAGGGCGTCTGGAAACGTCTGGCGAACCGTGACCGCAAGCGGGTGCCGCTCCTCCTCAATCACCTCGTGCCAGCGCTCCGGCGGCAGGCCCGAGAGCGGGACGAGGCGCAGGCCGGTGTTCAGTTCGGCCAGCGGATCGCGCCGAGTCGCTTCGGTGGCGACGACGATGCGGCGCCCATCGTCGGCCGCGCGCAAGGTGCCGCCGGCGGCGGGCAGGACCAGGAAGGCTTCACCCAGTAATGGGTTTTCCACTACAAGCGCACCCTCCGCAAGGGGGAGGCAGCGCCAGCCCGCCGGGAGGCCGAGGGAGATTTCCAGACTACCCCGGACGAGCGGCGCGAGCGGGCGGAAGTTCCAACGCAGGGTCAGCGAATCCGGCCAGGCCGCGATTTCCAATCCGCTGAAGATCGCATCCGCCTGGGGAGCGCCCTCCGCCATCCGGAGGGATTTTAGGAAACGGCGCTGAAAATACTGGCTGGCCTCGACGGCTTGCTGATCGGCCTGGCGGATCGGTCCGCCGACCACGGGGTAATCTTGCTCCGGGGTTTTGAGGGTGAGGCGCAAATCCCAGCCGGGCGTTTTCGGCAGCGGGGCGGGAACCTCCGCCAGCAAATCCGGGAGACTCGGCGAGCGGACCGGCGCGGAGAGCGCCTCGATGGCGAGCCGGTCTTGGGCGAAGCTGAGCCCGAAGCGGCTGGCGCGAAACGTGAGGGGCGAACGGTCTTCCTTGCCGATCGGCTGCATGCCCTCCTCGCGGTAGGCGAAGCAATAGTCGCCCGCGTTGGCGAACAACTCCGGCGGTATCCGGGACGCCGCCGGAGGCAACGCGGCGGGCCGCGACGGGGCGGAGGGGGCGCTGGCAGCCGGGGGTTTCGGTGTCGGCCAATCGGTGCGGTCCGAGCGAAAGGGCCGGGCGGGGAGAGCGGCTTGGTTGGTGAGATTGGCCTCGGGGAAATTTCGCCACGCATACCGCACGGCGACGGGATGGCCGGCCCGCTCGGGGCGACGGACGCGCACGTCGCCGTCTCCATCCAAGGCGGCGGAGGCCGGCGTCCACAGGCCGTCGTCGGCGGCCAGTTCGAAGCCCCGCAACTCGCCGGCCGTCCGCAGCTCGCCGTCGCTACGGCGAGGACCATTGGGCGCGAAACGGAGGCGCGCGCCGAGTGCATCGAACGTTGCTTGGAGGAAGATCGGCCCGGAGGCGACCACGTTGCGTCCATAGACCTCGGACTCGGCCAGGAGCGCGAGGCGGCGCCCGACCGGTTCCTTGTCCGGGGGATGGCCGTCAATTTTGTCGCCGGTGTCTATGGTCACCGCGAGCCCACAAGCCGGCGTGGATTCGGCCACCCACTCCTGGCTTTCGCGCATCTCCGCCCAGGGAAAAACTCCTGGCGGGCGCTCCGGCTCTCCGGCGGCGGGCAGTTGCACAATCAGGAAAGGGAACTGGCCACCGGAGAAGCGGGCGCGCCACGAGTCGATCAATGCGGGCAACAGGGTGCGATATTCCTGAGCGCGCATCGCGTTCGCCTCACCTTGATACCAAAGCACGCCTTTGATCGCGAAGGGCGCGAGCGGTGCCACCATGCCATTGTAGCACATCGAGGGCACCGTGGGCTCGACGTCGAACACCAAGGGGAACGGATCGGCGGCATCGTAACGGTCTCCGGTGTCCGAGCGCCAAGCACCGTTTAACACGACAGGCGCCCCGGTTTCGGGCGCGAGCAGGAGGTCGCCGGTTTTGTTTTCGAGCACATGATCGGGACAGGGGAAAAAGCCGCCTTTGCCATGGTTAAGCACGCGGATGGCGATCTGGTTTTTGCCTGGGCGCAGGATGCCTGCGGGCACAGGGTAAATGCGCTCGCGGTGGCGGTGGGCGGTTTCGCCGATGAGTTTGCCGTTGATCCACACGGCGTCGGTCGTGCCGATTTCACCGAGCAGGAGGCGATGGGGTTGCGCTGCGCCGCCCGCCGGCAGGTCGAATTCGCGCCGCAGCCAGGTGATCCCGCGAAAGGAGCCGAAACCGGCGTCCTCCCACGTGCCGGGCAGGCGCAGGGTTTTCCATCCCGTGTCGTCGAACTCCGGATCCGACCAGGCCGGCGTGGCGCTGGTGCCGGCGTCCGTGCGTTGCCACCACCGGCGGGTTTGCTCCTCCACCGTGATTCCGGCCGCCCGCTCGGCAGCGGTGCGATCGAGCGGGGCGAGCTTGGCCGGGAAACCCTCGATGGGAAACAGGCTCTCGCGGGGCATCCAGGCCTCGGCGGGAGAACCGCCCCAGGTGCATTGCAGGAGCCCGATGGGCACACGTAGTTCCGAGCGAAGCTGGCGACCGAAAAAGTAGCCCACGGCGGAAAAACCACCGCCCTGCGCCAACGTGTCGGGCGAAGCGACCTGCCAGCGGACGCTGCGGTTTTTTTCCGCGAAATCGGCCCTCGGCGCGAAGGCAAGGGAGCGCGGGGTTTGGAAGATCCGGAGTCCGTCATCTTCCGAATCAGCCAAGGCCGCCGCCCCGCCCGTCGCTTTGTGCAGGGGGAAATCCATGTTCGACTGGCCGGCGCAGACCCAGACGTCGCCGACCAAAATGTTTTCCAAGACACGGCGCTCTTTTGCACCCTCGACGCGGAGGAAAAAAGGTCCGCGGCCGGCCAGGGGCGCGAGGGTGACTTGCCAGCGCCCGTCGGCGTCGGCGAGGGCTTCCACGGTTTGCCGAGCCACGGTAACACGGACCGGTGATCCTGGTTCGGTCCAACCCCATACCGGCACCGGCGCTTCCCGCTGGAGGACCATGTGGTTCGCAAAGAGCGGGTGGAGAAACGGGCGGTCCACCGGCTCGGCGGCGCTCGCCAAGCCTGCCGTCAAACAGGCCGCCACGAGGAAGAAAAATCCTGCGCGTAATCGGGCTGGGAAAGATAGGTTCCCCCTGCTTGGTGCGTGGGTCATTTTAATGAGTGCATCCCCGGTCCCGGCTCAGTGGGCAAAGGTGATACGGAATGCGACGGCGTCTGCCGAGGGCCAGGTCCGGGCCGGTTGAATGACGAGTCCGTTCTCCCGAAGCGCCCAGGTGATCGTTTCCTGGCTGCCCAGCAGGCGCACGTCGGTGATCGGGCGCGCTTCACCCGCGAGGGCGGTAAGGTGGAGCGGCCGGGTGGGTAGGCCGAGGGCAATCGCGTAGAGCTGGCGACCATCCTTGGACTGAGTAAAGCGCACATCCTCGGCAGTGAAATCAGCGCCCTCTTTAAAGTGACCGTAGGTGGCCGTGGTGGGGCCTTCTCCGGCGATGCGCCAGGGGCGAGTGCCGTGGATGGCCTCGCCATTGTTAGCCATCCAGACCGCCATCTCGGCGAGGAAAGTTTCGCACTCTTTGGGCAGCGAGCCGTCTGGAAGCTGCACCACATTGAGCAGGAGATTGCCGTTTTTGCTGACGATGTCGGCCAGCGAGTGGATGATATCGCGGGTAGTGCGAAACTTCTGGCCGGAGTTGTAGAACCAGCCGCTAAGGGTGGTGTCGGTTTGCCACGGCAGGGGATTGATATCGGCGATGCCGCCGCGCTCGACATCCTGGATTCCACCCTCGGGAAAAAAATCTCCGCTACCGATATCCTTGTAGGCATAGACCGCATCCAGCGTGCCATGCTGGGCGAGGTTGGTATTGTAGAAATAGGCCATGAGTTTGCGGCCCACATCGCCGAAAGGGATGCCCCCATCGGTGTAAAAGAAGTCCGGCTGGCTGGCCCCCAACAGATCGACCATACGGGCAAACCAGTGGTGATGGCTGGCGGCATCGCGGGTATACCACTGGTCAGCGACGTGCTCCGTAAAACAGGGCAACGCGGGATGGTAGTAGTCGGCCAAGGCGGGATTGGCGCCATCATAGGGCACACCGGCGAGCGGGCCGGTGGCATCGGCACCATGGCTGGTCTGAAACCACGAGTAACTCGCGCTCAGGTGCTCCGAAACTCCGAAGCGCAGGCCGCAGGCGACGGCGGCGCGTTTCCACTCCGCCACCACATCACGCCGAGGGCCGATGTTTACCGAGTTCCAGGGGTGAAGGCGCGAATCCCAAAGGTCGAAGTTGTCGTGATGCACGCCCATACTGACGAAATACTTGGCCCCGGCGGCGGCGTATAAATCCATCAAACGCTGGGGCTCCCAGCGCTCGGCCCGCCACAGCGGGAGGATGTCTTTAAAGCCGTGTTTCGAGGGGTGTCCGAACTTGGCGAGATGATGACGATAGGCGCGATGCCCCTGCACATACATGTGCCGCGCATACCACTCGTTTGGGCCGGGCAAGATCGTATCAACTGGCAGCGACGGATCCAGTGGAGCTACAACATCCCAATCATCCAGGCCCGGCACCGCCTGCGGCCCCCAGTGGCTCCAGATGCCAAACTTGGCATCGCGAAACCATTCGGGGCACGTGTAGGTGGAGAGAGACTGGCGCGAGGAATCGAATGGGGCGGGCATGGGAGCGTGGGGAAAAAGGGAGTTTTCGGGGGCGTCGTCGGTCGTTAGTTGAGGTGGAAAACCTCTTCCATAGCGGCCCACCACTCGCCGGGTTTGCGGTCCGCGAGGGGGAGCTGGCAGGGCATGCAGACCGCCCACCAGCGCTGCGTTTCGGGATCGGCGGCCATGCGTGACATGTCGCCCGCAAAATCGCCGCCGGTGTATTCGAGGTAGCTAAACAAGAAATGACTCCCGTCCGGCAGTTGGCGCAGATAGATGGAGTAATTCTGAATGTGGCAGGCCTTGATCATTTGCAGCACCCCAGGCCAGACCTCCGCGTGCAGCGCTTTGTATTCCGATAGTTTTTCGGGGCGCAGCCCGATGACCCAACCGTAGCGTTTCCTCAAGGGAGTGGTGAGAGTATGCATTTAGATTCCTGGGGGGCGTTTTGCTTACTCGTTTTTCGAAAAGAGCTTTGCGGCGAAAGCCGCCGGGGCGATGCCGCCCCAAACCAGCAGTGGAGCTAAAACCACCGTAAGGGCGGGAATCCCGAAGCGAAGCGTTCGCAGGAAAGGAAGAGGGAGACTGAGGACCATAACAACCGAAGGAGTAGAGGGCTTTTGGGGGACGAGTTCGTAGGGGTTGTATAGCCAGCTAGTTTTAGCAGCCGGGAAGACATCCCAAAGGTTCGCTCAGAAGGACAGGAAGGGTAGGGACAAAAAACGTTGGAGAACATGAGAAATTTCCCCTCCGGCTTAACATAAAACCCCTGCGAATCGCCGTTGGCCATCTGCGATGTCGGATCGCGGTCTGACACCTATAGAAGATGCGACGGCTCGCGGCAGTGGGAGAAAAATCACAGTTTAACCACGTAAAAATTCATGGTCGGGGGAGGCACCCGTTGAGTATTGTTACGATTCGTCTCCCGCAGGTGTTAAGATGGCACTGCATTCGATAACTCACCCCGCCCCAATGCTCTACAATCAACTCCCGGCCCATGGTTTTGCTCCAAGTGGCCGAAACGCCCCTCTTTCTCGTGTTTGCCTCCTCTTCGGAGTCCTAGGCGCTCTGACTTACCCCTCGAAGGCCCAGGATTCGCTCGACAGTGCTCCATTAGACCCGCCGCTGGCCGAATCTTCGACGGGCTTTAAGCTCCGAACCGTCCCGGATACGAAGGCCTCGCTCGTGCTGGACACCCTGCGCTCCGACCCTTCGCTGCGCGACGGTCGACCGACCCAGGCGTGGAAGTTAACGCAGACGCAGGAGCTGAACGTGTCCGTAAGCGGAGCCGTTCGGGACTCCAAAGATTACTTGGAGTTCTGGCTCTACCTACCCGAACGCGCGTCAGCCGGGCGGATCGGCTTTCGCATAGGCAACCGCAGCGATTCGCTCATTTTGGCCTGGGTCGGTTGGCGGCGCATCTCGATACCGCTCGCGGTGATGGGGAAAAACAAAGCGGAGGGCGAGCCAGACCAGCTCTATCTGACGCGCGAAGGTGAGTTTCCGGCGGATTACACGGTTTATCTCCAAGATGCTCGACGTGTGCCGGTCAGCACAGGGGCAGGCATCACGGAAGAGGATTTACTAGATCATCTCGATTTCACCAGACCGGGCCTGGCGGCGGTGCGGATGGCGATGGAGAAGAATCAAAAAGCCGAAGCCTTGGCGGCTTTGGCGGCTTATTTTAGGCAAGATTTTACAGCGCGTATGCCTTGGACGGGGCTGGCGGGCCATGCGGTCACCGAAGATACAGAAGAGAAACGCCGCAAGGTGGTGGAAGCTGCGGATAAACTCCTGGCGGGGACCGTGTCGCACGCGGATAACACCTTCACCTTTCCCGCGGGGGATGTGGACTGGCGTTTCAACCCAACGGCGGGAACCGCCAAGTTCACTTACGAATGGGGCTTTTCGCTGAATCGCCATGGAATCTGGGAACCCATTTCCCTGGCCTTCGAAGCAACGGGAGACGAAAAGTATGCGGATCTTTGGGCGCGGCAGTTTCGGCGCTGGGTCGAGCAAATGCCCGCGCCCGGGATTGATGAAGAACGCGGCGACTCGGGCTGGCGGGGGCTTGAGGCCGGGTTGCGTTTTTCGCGCATTTGGCCGTCCGCATTCTTTTCCATGGCGCCGGCCAAATCGGTGAAGGATGAGGATATACTATTGTTTCTCCGTTCCGTCGTGGATCATGGGAACTTTTTATCCGGGCATCCCTACTCGCCGGGCAACCACTTTTTATTGGCCATGTGCGGCCTGTTTACCCAAGGGGTAACCTTTCCTGAGTTAAAAGATTCCAGCTACTGGCGGCGGCGCGGCCTTGAGCAACTCACCCTCTCGCTCGACCGCAACACGGTGCCCGAGGGTGCCTGGTATGAATTCGCGCCCGGGTATCACCAGTGGGTGGTCAATCGGACCATGACCGCGTTTCGGATCGCTCAGATCAATGGATTTGGCCAGGAAGTCGCCCCGTCTCTTTGGGCTCATTTGGGAAAAATGGCCGAGTGGAACGTGCGTATGTCCGGCCCCGATGGCCTGGTGCCGACGGTCAACGACGGGGGCAAGGTCATCATCGCGCAATCGGTGGCCACGAGTTCGATCGTGTTTCCCGAAAATCCCTTACTGCGCTGGGCAGCTCAACGCGAAGATGCCCAAAGCGCGCCGCCGCCCCAGCAGCCGAGCTACGCGTTGCCCGATAGCGGTTACACGATTTTCAGAACCGGCTGGGGCGCGAAGGATAGCTATGTATTATTCGACGTGGGACCGCTCGGCGGCTGGCATGGCCACCACGATGCGCTCAATATAGTCACCTATTTTCATGGCCGGCCCTTCCTCTTTGATAATGGCGGTTGGGCATACGATGCCACCATCTGGCGTAAATACGGACCGAGCACGGCCTCGCACAACACCGTATTGGTGGATGGCCTGGGCCAGTGGCGCGGCTATAGTCGCGCCGACCCGATCGGGCTCAATCCGGCGAACACGCCTCCGTCGGTTTTCGCCACCAATTCAACGGTAGATTACGCCTCCGGCTGGTATGTGGCGGACTACGGAAAAAAGGGCGCAGCCGAACCCATCGCGCATCATCGACGGGAGCTGGCTTTCCTGAAGGGGGAGTCACCGCTTCTGGTGGTGGTGGATACGCTAGCACCGCTGGATACAAAGGAGCATCGCTACGAAGCCAGATGGCACTTATTAAGCACCAAATGGAACGAAGATAAGAAAGCGCGCGTCTTGTGGACGACGGACGCGGGTAAACCCAATCTTGCCGTGCTCGCCCTGACTGGGGCGGAGGAGTTCCACGCGGACTCCGGCGTTACCACCCCTGAAGTGCTGGGCTGGTCCTTCGATGGCCAGACCGGCGGGCCTTACCCGGCCTTGACCCTCCGGCAGGCGGTGACCGGCTCCGGCGTTAAGCGACTGGTGACGGTTTTTATACCCTTCAAAGGGAAACCGGGAAATCCGGTGACGAGCGTCCGCCGCAACGGAACGAACCAGTGGGTGATCGCACTGAAGGGCCAGGACCCGGTAACGCTCGACTTGGCGGAGCAAGCAGCAGGCAGCCAACCTAGTTTTACATTGCGCGGGGTGGCATGGCCGAAGCCTCAGTAATATAAGCGCCCTCTTTACGCTTCGGGGGCAGCTCGAAAAACTGTGCTGTTCCGGTTGTATTATACCATTTATGTAACGGAATGGGACTTATGGTAGGGAGGGATCGCTGGGCCCGCCGCCCTACCTCAGATTCAGAGTCTCAATCCGAAATATAAATGGTATTAAGCCCCCGCGCTCGTCGCCTTCCCCCGCCCTCCTTTATGCAAGCTCCCCGCCGCTTCCTCGTTATCCTTTGCGCCTTCGCGTTGCTCGACGCCGCCCGAGCCGCCGTCGTGCCCGCGCCGTTGTTTACTCACAACGCCGTCCTGCAACGCGGTAAACCCGTGCCAGTCTGGGGCACCGCCGACGCCGGCGAAAAGGTCTCTGTCGCCTTCGCCGGCCAGTCGCTCGCCACCACCGCCGACGCCGCCGGCCGCTGGCGGATTGATCTCGCACCGCTCCCCGCCAGCGCCACGCCGGCCGAACTCGTTATCAAGGGCACGAACACCATTACCCTCACCAACATTCTTGTGGGCGAGGTATGGCTCGCTTCCGGCCAGTCAAACATGGAGTGGGCGCTCAAGAACACCTACGACGCCTCCCTTGATATTCCCGCCTCGGCTCGTTTCCCGCAGATCCGCCACATCCAGATCGCCAAGAAGGTCTCCGATTCCCCGCTCAGCAAGGCCAGCGGCACTTGGAATGTCGCCAGCCCGGCCACGACAGGCGACTTCTCCGCCGTAGCCTATTACTTCGCAGTCGATATCCACCAGTTCCTCAACGTCCCCATTGGCATCATCCACAGTTCTTGGGGCGGCACTCGAATAGAGTCTTGGTTAACGCCAGACGCACTTCGCTCCGACCCCGCCTTTGCAACCGTCGCCGAGGGCTGGACAAAAGCCCTCGCGAGCTACCCTGACGCCAAGCTCAAGCACGATGCTGCAGTGACCGCGTGGAAAGCCGACCAAGCTGCCGCCAAAGCGGCCGGCCAAGCATTTACAAAACGTGCTCCCTACCCCCCGTGGGGCCCCGGTCACCACGCCACTCCCGGCGGGCTTAACAACGGCATGATCGCTCCCCTCGCTCCCTACGCCCTGCGCGGTGCCCTCTGGTATCAAGGCGAGGCCAATGCGGAAAAAGCCTCCGAATACCACGCCCTCTTCTCCGCACTTATCACCGGCTGGCGCAGCCAGTTTGCCCAGGGTGACTTTCCCTTCTATTGGGCCCAGCTCGCGAATTATAAGGCTAACAATGCCGACGCCACTCCGTGGGCGTCCTTGCGCGAGGCCCAGAACCGCACGCTTGCTCTTCCCGGCACCGGCCAGGCGGTTATCACGGATATCGGCGATTATAACGACATCCATCCGCGCAATAAAAAAGACGTGGGCCGCCGTCTTGCCCGTATCGCGCTCGCTCGCACCTATGACAAGAATCTTGCCGCCAGCGGCCCCGTCTTCGCTGCGGCCGAGCAGGTCGGCCCCAGCTTCCGCGTGCGCTTCACCGAAGTGTGGGGAGGCCTGCGTGCGCCCTTGAATACCCTCTCCGGCTTTGAACTCGCCGGTGAGGACAAGGTCTTTAAACCCGCCGACGCTAAAATCGAAAAAGACACAGTGCTCGTGACTAGCGCCGAAGTCCCGGACCCCGTCGCCGTGCGCTACGCGTGGCGCAACGCCCCCGCCGCCGGCCTGTTTAATAACGAGGGCCTTCCCGCCGTCCCGTTCCGTAGCGACACCTGGTAACGAATCGCTGAATAACCTGGAAACGGCAGCATCAACAGAACATTTCACGGATAGGCGCGGATTCAGGAAATTGCCCAATAACAGAACCACACCTGCCGGGTGGATCGCTTTGGCTGATGCCTTTTCTGTATCCTTTTATCCGAGCAATCTGCGGTAATCTTCGGCCGGTTTGAACTGCAGTTTTTAGAGTGATAAAAACCGCCACGGTTTGGCAAGGCGGAGGCAACCTTGTCACTCCACCGCAGGGGCTTCGTAGGCTTTAGCCCCGCCGAGTTTCATCCAGCGAGCGTGCAGATAAAGCAACCCACCGATCCCTAACAGCGACAGGCCCGCGCCCCAGAAAAAAGTTTGCTGGTAGTTCCGGCCCGTCATGTCCAGCACCCGACCGAGGATCAAGGGGAAGACCACACTCATAGTCGAGGCGAGCAGGACTCCGGCGGAAACAAATTGCGCGAACCGGGCGTGGGGGAAAAGCCGGGCGGTAAGCGATGCGGTGGTGGTAAAATACATGCCGGAAACGACCCCGTGCGCCACGAAGGCGATGCCGAAACGCGACGGATCCACCGCCGCAAAACCACCCCAGATCATGACGATCATATAAAGCACCAGCGAGGCTATGCCCATGCGCAAGGGGTGAAACTTATCGGCCAGCCAACCCAGAAAATAGGCCGCCCCCAGCGAGATCATGTAGGTGACCGCGAGGTGGTCTCCATAGCTCTGCCGGCTCATGCCAAGCGAATCGGCATAGTAGAGGCTGTATATGTTGATCGGCATGAAGCACAGCGCCACCACCCCCATGACGAGGAAAATAGTCAGATAGTAACTCCTCGTATAACACTCCCGATAGTAAACCTTGCAGGCGCTTACGAAGCCCGGCGGGCGTTTGGGGTCGGGCGGCGGGGGAGGGGGGTAATCACCTTCTTTGACCCGGAAACACATGAGGGAGAACCCGGCGCCGAAGAGCAGCGCCATGCCGACGAAAATGGCGACGTAGTGTTCGTCGGCGTGGGCGAAAATAACCTTATTAAACAGAATGCCCGCCAGAAGGCTGCAGGCGCGAAACAAGCCGAAAAAGCGCCCGAGCATCTTCTTGGGGACAACGTCGTTGATAAGCGCACCAAACAATGCGTTGCAAATGATCGCCGCCACCTCGAACACCGTCCAAGCGAGGCCGATCGCGATCAATACACAGGCGCTTTCACCGGGAGACCGAAGGCCCAGAATACCGTGTAACTGAGTGCCCAGCCAAGGCGTGGCGGCCATGATCAGGAGCGCGACGACCGCGAAGGGGGTCGAGGCCAGCAAAAAGGGGATACGCCGGCCCATCCGGCTGCGGTGCCGGTCGGAACGGAAACTGACGATCGGCCCGATAATCATCGAGAGGGCCGCCGGGATCGACATCAGCATGAGCCCGGTGATGAGGTCCGAGGCTTTGAACTGTTTGAGCATCACCTGCAGCACCGGCGCGACGGAGCGCTCGCGCATTTGCCAGGCGAAGTCACCCCAGAGTAACCATCCGAAGAGCACGGCCAGCCCGCCCGCCGTGTAGGTGAGTGTGCCGACATGCCATCGTTTACGCCCATCCGGTGAGGGCGGAGGCACGGGAGCACCGGCAACGGGATTGTCAGGGGGGGAAGAGGGAGCGGACATGGGGTTTCCGAACTTGTTTAGGGTTGGAGGTGCAAAAAAATGCCCTGCTTAGAAATATCTTAAGCAGGGCTATTAAATAAGTTACGGCAAAACGCCATAACCATGTGGCGGATATTACGAAGAGCGGCGACGTTGCACGGCGACGAAGCCAAATACGCCAAGACCCAGAACCACCGCAGCGGCCGAGGGCTCGGGAATCGCAGTGACGCTTAACTCGTTTATATTATTTGTAAAGAGGTAGTTGAAGCCTCCTATAATACCGCTAAAAGTGGCGTTCGCATCTGCTGTGCTCAGGGCGGTGGCACCGATAGAGACACCGCTGAAGCTCCCCGCCGGCACACCATTGAAGAGCGAATAGGTCCCCGCCGTGATGCCGCTGAGGTCAAACGTGAGGGTGCCGGCCTTTGCCAGCGACGCGCCGGCGGATATGGCCGAGAAGCCATTGCTCAGGTCGGCGCCGACGAGGAGACTGCCGGGGGTAAAGGTGCCGCTGCCGGCCAAAGTGGCGCCTTCGGTGAGGGCGAGCGCGGCGGTGACGGCCGAGGCGTTGTTATTGGTGAAGGTGGCGCCTCCGCCCACGCTCACGCGTGAACTCGCGTTGACCGATCCCGCCGCGCCGAGCGTAAGGCCGCCCCCGGTGATCGTGGTGTTTCCGGTGAAGGTATTAGCGCTGGAGAGCGTCCACGTGCCGGCACCTTGCTTTGTGACGTTTCCGCCACCACTGATTTCGCCGGCGAAGGTGCGGGTGCCTGCGTCATTGATCGTGAGCGTGCCCGTGCCGAGCGAGACTTTCGAGTCGGTGGCGTCGCCGCCCGCACCTGTCGCCAGACCACCGAGGGTCTGGTTGAAGTTGTTAAGGCCGAAGGTCTGAACGGACAGTCCGTTGTTGCCGATGGTCAAAATGGAAGACGTGGAGAGGCCGTTTTCGATGCCCAACTGGACCGTGCCGCTTACCGCGGACGTTGTGGGACTAATCGAGGTAGTTCCGACGTAGGTGTTGGCCCGATTGATGGTGGCCGTGAACCCTCCGTTGGTTTGGAAGGCCACATTGCCGGTGCCCGTGATGGTGGTATTGAGCGCGAGTGCGCTCCCGTTCCGCCTTACCGCAAAGGCGCCGCCGGACAAGGTAACCGTGCCGTTGCCAATATCGCCGGTGCCGCCGTTGTTGCCTACCTGGAGGGTGCCGCCGGATACGGTGAAGTTACCCGTGTATCCCGAGTTATTTGACTGGACACGCATGACGCCGACACCGCTCTTGGTCACCACAGCACCACCCGAATTGGCTATGGTTCCGCTGAAGAGGACATCGCTGGCACCGCTGATCGCCGTGTCATTGGCGAAAGTAACCCCACTCGCGAAGGTGAACGAGGGGCGGACCGTGCCGGTCGCGTTGAGATTGATAGTCGGCGTAGTCAAGCCGTTGCTCACGAAGCTCAGCGCGTTGGTGTTGATGGTGACCGACGGCCCGGTGCCGCTGGCCGGACCAACGTAGCTCATCGTGAGGGAGTTGAGCTGGAAGGGGGTCGCGATGTTTTGGGAGGTGTGAACGTTGGTGCTAGCGGCCAGTGTGGCACTGTTGCCGAAAACGAGGCTGGTATCTGTGGCGCTCACGGGCACGCCACTCCAACTCGTCCCGGAGGACCAAGTGGTGCCAGGGGCGGTTCCGGTGGTGGTGCCGTTAAACGTATAGGTCGCGGCGTGCGCCGACTGCATAGCGAGGAGGGCGGCGAGCGCGGCGGACGGGCGGAGGCTAGATTTAGTCATGGGAGTAAACGAATGATTCGGGGTTGAGGTAAGGCAGAGGCAGGAAACCACGGGGACGCGGGTTCCGACGGGCTTTTCACAGTGAGAGATTAGGCGATTCGCGAAAAGTCTCCCATGTGTTCTTTCGCCCACGGCTTGAACTTTTGCGCACAGCTCGCCGGGACTTTCCAACATCCCTGTCGCTTGGTCATAGACGGCCAATTCTCCGGCCAATTCTCCACTGCTAAAAAGACGGCTCGCAGGGTCAGCGCCGGCCACATTCGGCCGATTTCTTTTGCCATATTAAAAGCACATTCCCAATGCGCAAAAACTCATGGCGGATAAGGAATCAGCGGATAACCTGTTGACCGATTTTGCCCGCGCCGACAATTCTACCCGATGAGCCGCGCAGGCTCTGTCACTTACCCCAGTGCATCACCCCACTCATACCCACTGCGGCCCGCCCCCTCACCCTCCCGCAACCTCGAAGGGATAGCCTGGCCCACTCTTCGTTAGCCGCCCACCCCGCGAGGCTCGCCGTCTCGCGCAGCCGATCCCCAACCCTCAGCCCCAACTTCCCCTCGTGATTTCACCCACCCCGAATGCGCAGCGTCCCAAAGTCGCGATCATCGTTGAAACCTCGAATGCCTACGGCCGCAGTCTTATCAAAGGCGTGATCCACTACCTGCGAAAGAATCGGCCTTGGTCGGTCCAGCTTCTCGAGCAGGACTGGGGTGAGCGCCCCGATAACGTCATGCGTGCATGGAAGGGCGATGGTGTGATCGCGCGCATCGAGACGCCCGCGATGGCAGCAGCCCTTCGCCACCTGACCGTGCCGATGGTCGATCTCAGCTCCGCGCGCCTGGTGCCCGCGCTCCCTTGGTTCGAGAACGACTATCGCCTGATCGCGAAGGCGGCCTTTGACCACTTACGTGAGCGGGGGCACAAGCGCTTCGCGTTCTGCGGAGAAAATCGTTACAACTGGGCACGCTGGCTAGGGGACCATTTCGCCACCATCGTGCGCGAAGCCGGCTACCCCTGCCATGTCTTTGACGCCACGCCCGTGCGGGAAGGTAGGCCTGAACGAGCACAGGCTGCCTGGCTCAAGAAACTGGCCAAACCGGTCGGACTGCTCGCCTGCAATGATTTTAACGGACGCCTGGTTCTCGATCTCTGCCGCAGCGAAGGCATACTCGTGCCCGACGAGATCGCGGTGCTGGGCGAGGACAACGACGAAGTTTTCTGCGAACTGTCGGACCCGGCGCTCTCCAGCGTGCAGCAAAACGGGATCCGGGTCGGCTTTGAGGCCGCAGCCGGTCTTGATCGCCTGATGCGGGGCGAGACGCTCAGCAATGAGGGCGTATTCGTGCCCCCGATAGGCGTGATAACCCGCCAGTCCACCGACGTGCTTGCGATAGAAGATCGTAACGTCGCCAAAGTCGTCCGCTACATCCGTGAGCACGCCTGTGAAGGAATAAACGTGAAGGACGTGCTCAACCACAACCCGCAGTCTCGCCGACTGCTGGAGGCGCGCTTCAAAGAAATCCTAGGCCACAGCCCGCATGACGAAATCCTCAATGTCCGAATCGCCCGGGTGAAATCCTTCCTCGTCGATACGGACCTCAGCCTTGAGGTCATTTCGGAGCACTGCGGTTTCGCTTACGTTGAATATTTGAGCGTGGCCTTCAAACGCATGGTCGGCGTCGCGCCCAGCATCTATCGGCGCGAGCACCGACGTTGATAAGGTCCCGCACCCTCCGATCGTTTTCTTCATCAGGCCGGTAGCGGCTTATCACTGCGGCCCGTTTATAGACTGTATCCGGCATTCCGACCTGTTGGTTAAGGAATCTAAACAGGTTCTTCTTAATTTTCAGCGGGGCCGATTTTTGTCACGGAGGACACAGTGGGCGGACACAGAGGCCACAGAGTGAAAGAATGGGGGAAGGCCAAAATCTAAACCCACAAGATCATTGGTATTACTCTCCGCGCACGTCGCCCAGCCTGAGGGCCTCAAGATCTTGCAAAGAGAGCGCGCCACTCTCGCCGCTTTTCGAACCGTAGATGCGGACGTTATCCATCCACCCTTTGAACGGCCGCTGACGATTCGCTACATTTCCGATCTGCATCGTCGCCCGGATGTCCGCAGTTTTTCCGGGGGAGGCCGAAACTCCGGCTCGCGCCACGGTTTCGGCGGTGCTGCCGACATAAAAGGTAAACGTGTCCTTGGAATAGGTGACCGCGAAGAACACCCACGTATCGATCATCCAGAAAGCGTTGGGCGTGGCCCGAACCATGACTTTAGCCACTTCGCCGGTGGGGCTAGCGCTGCTTCCAAAGTTGAGTGTCCCTCCCGTGGAATTGCCGCCCAGATCCATCACCGCGGATTTACCGCCGTCGATCGAGAAGCAAACTAAGCGAGCCACCTGGCCAAGCACGTCCCGGTCCGCTTTGAACCAGCCTTGAATGGTGTAGGATTCCAAGCCGCTGACCAAGCCCGTGTCCTCATCCGCTCATGCGACCGGACCATAGTTTATGCCCCGACCGGGGTCGGTCGCGTCGCCCACACCTTTTCCCATGCCGGAGGCCGAGCTGGCGTCGAACGCCCGGTCATTCGCTTTGCCGGAGACGCCGCTTCCCCCCGGTCCGTGGAGATCGGCGGAGTCGCCTTTGGCGTTCTTGAGAATGAGGGCGATCTGGGATTTGGCATCTACGGCGCTGGTTGCGAACGGGCCCGATTCGTTGAACCCGAAATCGAAAAGTTTTTCGGCGCGCGCCGGGCATAGGGCGGCGCAAATCACGGACGTGAGGCCAAGGAGTCGTAGTGTTTGAGCGAGACGAGTTTTCATGGGGTAGTTTGTGGTGGAGTTAACTTCGTGAGGGTAGCTTTACGGGGGCCACCAAGATACGATACGTTTTCTGGTGCGCTTGATAATGCGTTTTTGCGCGGGTCTTATGAGGTTTTGATACAACACCGACGAGAATCGCCTTCGGTTACCCCGTCCTCCGATTCTCGCTTCCGGTGGCCACGCATCGGCGTAGCAACCCGACTCAGTTTGGGCGGGCAAGGCCTGGAAACAAAAAGGCCGGACCCTTGAAGAGGATCCGGCCCGATGGAACGAGGAAGTCACCTACTTGCGCGCTTAGTAGGTGATGTTCAGGCGCAGGAAACGTTTGCCGCTGGTGTAGGGCACGGTGTCGGTGATGGTGACGCTGCCCGCCACGTTGGCGACGCCGGTGCTCGGATTGCCCGAGACCGCGATCGTGGTCCAGGCGCCGGTAAGATCGCTGGAGCCTTGGACGGTGTAGGTCAGGGTCGGATCCGCGATGCGGGTGTAAGTGAGGGCGAGCAGGTTGCCCGAAGGAGCGACGCTGTAGCCCGGAGTGCCGCCCGCAGCGATAGGTGAAGTGCCAGTGGCGTATTCCAGCGCGTTGATCAGGCCGTCGGCATCGGGATCGGCGGTCTTGGCGGCGTTGCCACCGCTAAGCCCGAAACTCGTGGCCCAAGCGTCGTAGGGATTAACCGCCGCGCCGGTAAGCACGTTGAGTGTGCCCGCGCCCGTGAGCTGGGCGATTTCGATGCCGGAGCCCGCGTTGCCTATGGCCTCGTAAACGCCCGCAGCCTGCTGGACGCCGCCGATGAACAACTCGCCCACCGTATCGGAACCCACGAAGTTAAGGTCCAAGGTAGCACCGGTGCTGGCGATGGTCACGGTGGAGGCATCGTTACTGGCGTTGTCGTTTGGAAGGCTAAGGGTGCCCTCGGTAACGGTCGTATCGCCACTGTAGGCGGCGCTGCCCGAGAAGGTTTGCGAACCGCTACCCGACTTGGTCAGCGACAGCGAGCCGGACACCAGACCGGCAAAGGTCGTGGTGGCGTTGCCGGACACCGTGAGGTTCGGGGTGCCGGAACTGCTGGTGATGGTCGCCGAGGTGACGGTGCCGGTGCCGCCCAGCGAGGCCATGGTCTGGTTGAAGCCGGCCAGATCAAGGGTCTGCAACGAGGTGGTGCCGTTGGCGTTGATTCTGAAGGCGGTGTTTGTCGGCAAGGCGTCGGCTATTCCGAGCGCAAGGGTGCCCACGGTGTTCGAGCCGGTCGGTTGAAGGTAAGTGCCGCCTGCCGCCACATAGGTGTTAGCCTTGGCGACGGTCACCACCGCGCTGTTGTTGAGTTGGAAGCCTACACTGCCGGTGGTGGAGCCGGTGAGGGTGTTGTTAAGCACCAGCGGGCCTTGTTTCCGAACGACGAAGACGGCGGCCCCGGACAAGTTGATGGCACCGGTTCCTAAGTCGCCCGCAGTGCTGTTATTGCCGATCTGCAAAGTGCCCGCATTGACAGCGATGTCTCCCGTATAGGACGGGTTGTCGCTTTCGAAGCGCAACACGCCTTCCCCTTGCTTGGTGAAACCAGCGCCGGCGATCGGGGCGGTGAATCTCGCATTGGCGGCGACGTTGATGGTGGGCGTGCCCGCCAGCGTCAGAACATTCAACCCGGCCCCGAAGATCGTGTACTGGTTGGTATTGGCGCTGGTATTGGTGAAGGTGAGGTTGCCCACGGTGATCGGAGCGCCGAGAGTGACCGTGGTATTTGCCGCGAGGGCACCACCGGTGCCGAAAACGGCGGTGTCATTGCCGTTATTGGGCCAGATCCCGTTCGCGCCGACTTCGGCCCAGTTTGCCGTCGTGAGGTTCCAAGTGCCCGCGCCGTCGGAGGCGGTCGTGGTGAGCAATGGGTCCCACGCCAAGGTATAGCCGGCCGCCGGAACGGTGAAGACAAGGTCGGTCGTAAAGGTGAAAGCACCCACCGTGACGGTCACGGTCTTGGTTTCCGCCTTTTTGGACTTAACCGTGAAGGTGACGACGCCGCTGCCATCCGTGGTGCCAAAGTCGGACGGCGACACCGTGTTGCCGGACCCACTGACCGCCCAATTGACGCCGATACCGGACAGCGCGTTGTTGCCGGCGTCCTTGAGCGTGATGGTGAGCGTGGAGGTGGCGACGTTGTCGGCGGCGAGCGTGGCGGCGCTAACGCCGAGCGAGGAGTTCGCTTCGCTGACCGGGGCCGCGACGACGTTCATCTTAACTGCGCCAGGGGTGGCGAAATCAAGGGTGGCGGTAGAGCCGGAGAGGGCCGTGCCTTGAACGGTGAAGGACCCGCCTTGGGTGATGGTCCCCGTGGTTTGCTGGATCAAGGTGTAACTACCTGGAGGCAAAGGGGTGGGGGTATCAACAGTGAAGGGGTTTCCATTCAGAGTGAGTGCGCCTTGGGAGATGGTGAGGGCCGGGTTCGTGCCGTCGTGGAGAAGGGTGATCGGCTGGGCGCCGAGATCGACGGTGGTGCCGCCTTTGATGATGGCCGGAGTAGCCGCACCGCTGGCACTGAGGCCGGTGCTGGCGCTGAGGATATAGGACGGAATCGCGGAGACATCGAGGGTGGCGCCGGCCGCGAGAGTGAGCTCCGACGTGGGGTTGATCGAGCCCGCAGCTCCCAGCACGACGGTGCCGCCCAAAATCGTGGTGGTTCCGGTGTAGGTGTTGGCGCTGGCGAGCGTCCAGGTGCCCGCACCCTCCTTTACCACATTTCCAGTTCCGCTAATTTCGCCGGCGAAAGTGCGAGTGCCCGCGTCGTTCACCGTAAGGGTGCCGGCGCCGAGGATAACTTTCGTGTTGGTCGCGCTCGCGGTACCCGATCCGGCCGACAGACCGCCGAGGGTTTGACTAAACCCGTTGAGGTTGAACGTCTGGACGGAGGTTCCGCTGTTGGTGATCGATAAAACCGAAGAGGTGGGGAGGCCGTTGTTCACGCCCAACTGGATCGTGCCGCTGACGTTAGCCGTGGTGGGCGAGAGCCCGGTGTTGCCGACGTAGGTGTTGGCCCGATTAATGGTGGCGGTGAAGTTTCCGTTGGTTTGGAAGGTGACGTTGCCGGTGCCGGTGATGGTATTGTTGAGCGCCAGAGTGCCGCCATTGCGACGCACGGTGAAGGCTCCGCCGCTGGACAGGGTAACCGTGCCGCTGCCGATATCGCCGGTGCTACCATTGTTACCAACCTGGAGTATGCCGCCGGAGACGGTGAAATTGCCGGTGTAGGCCGCGTTGGTTGACTGGATGCGCACGATGCCGGTGCCGCTTTTGGTCACCACGGCATTGCTTACGTTAGCGATCGTCGAGGTGAAAAGCGCGTCGGTAGCGCCAGTTATCGTGGTATTATTACCGAACGTGAGGGGGCTTGCGAAGATTATCTGGGGCCGGATCGTGCCGGTGGCGTTTAGCGTGATCGTGGGCGTGGTTGCCCCGTTGCTGAGAAATCTCAGGCCGCTGGTATTCACGGTCACCGACGGCTGGGTGCCGGTTGCCGGCCCGGCGTAGCTAAAGGTCAGCGCATTAAGCTGAAATGGATTCAAAACGTCCTGTGACGTGTGCACCGTGGTGGCGGCGGCCAGGGCGGCACCGTTGCCGAACACCAAGCTGGTGTCCGTGGCGCTGACGGGCGTCAGGTCCCAACCCGTGGCGGAGGACCACGTGGAGCCAGGGGCCGTCCCGGTGGTAGTGCCATTAAACGTAAACGTGGCCGAGTAGGCCACCGGCAGAAGAGCCAGGGCGGAGATCAAAGCGGCGAGCGAAGCGCCGTATTTTTTTTGTGGGGTCATGAGGTTTTTCGGGTTAAGGACAGGAAGCTGTGTTCACTTAATAATGAATTCGAGACACATGGGGTAAAAGCCGATAGCGGGTGCCAAGGGCCGAGGGTTTGGGGTGATACGGCTCACAAGCGCACAATGAACCGACGACAAAGAGCATAACACTTCAACAACCCCGCGCCCATGTATTTTTGCGCATGTGGCATATGCTTTTAAGCCGGCGCGGAAAAGTCGGAACTTAACTCCCGTGGCGGGCCGAAACGTGAAAAAATATCAAGTTCCATGCGCTAAACCATATGGTTGGAAAACCACGGATCGGGTAGAGTTCCCATAGCCCATATTGCGGTGACGCTCCGTCACTCAATACCCCACAGCCATGCTACCCCAACGCAAAGCCTGCGCGGGCTCCCGTGCCCGGATCGTATCGTCGTCTCAGTTTTTTGCAATCTGGCCCCTGCGCCAGTTTAGCTGCGCGGGCCGTGCGGTCGCCCCTTGTAGCATCGGTCGATCTCTAGTCGGCCCAGTGTTCGCCGTCGTGCTGGGCCTCCTTCTTGGCCTGCCCTACCACGCCCACGGCTCGACCACTCCATTGATGGGGGCGACGGCGCAACGCGGCGGCGCGACGAACATCGAATGGACGCCCTCCGCCCAAGCATCCGTGGACATCACGCTCAGTGGCTCCACCTTGGCCACCGGAAAATTTGTCGAGTTGTGGATGCACCTGCCTTCGCGTGCTCCAGCCGGAGCCGCACTCTACGTGGAAATGCTTGGCCGGCGCGCCTTGCTGCCTTTGGAATGGACCGGGTGGCGAAGACTCGTGATCCCCGTTTCTGCGATGGCGAGCACTTCCGGCTCGTACAATGTAGCGAACCGGATGCGACTGCTGGCAAGCGGCAGTTTCACGAGTAATTTTACCATTAACTACTGCGGCGGCTCCGTCGCGACGGCGATCAACGGTCCCGGCGTGGCCGATGAGGATCTGCTGGACCACTTGGACCTATCGCGCCCGGGCCTGGCGGCGGTGAGCGCGGCGGTTCAGCTTGCGCGCACCAGCAGCGGCGCTGCCCGCACCACGGCGATCAATGATGCCAAAGTTGCCTTGGCGACCTATTTCCGGCAAAATTTCACGAGTCGGTATTCCATGGGAACAGGCTCCACGAGTGCCGCCAATACGCTCGTGGCAGGCACCTTTAGCTACGTCGGCTACATCTACACCTTCCCCTTCATCGGGGGCGTTTCGGGCGAGATTGACTGGGGCTACAACCCCACCTTGCAGCCCGGCTATGTCGGGCCGGTCAACTACGAATGGGGCTGGTCGTTGCACCGGCATGGTCATTTTGATACGCTGACCCGTGCTCACAACAGTAGCAGCAGCAACGCTGCGACCAAAGCATCGTATGCGTCTTTTTGGGCTGGAAACATCCGGTCTTGGGTTAATCAAGAACCGGCGCCCGCGATCTCGGATGAAACCTCTCTGTCGGCCTGGCGTGGTCTTGATAGCGGTCTCCGCCTCACCCGCCAGTGGCCCGCCTCGTTTTTTGTCTTTAGCCAGTCCACCGCCGTCAGCAACGAGGATATTATACTATTCTTAAAGTCCGTCCTCGATCACGGCAATTTTCTGTCCGGGGATGTTTATGGTCCGGGCAATCATTTTTTTATAACCATGTGCGGACTCCTCACCCAAGGGGCCGTTTTCCCGGAGTTTACCGACGCGGCGTTCTGGCGGGAGAGGGCGCTGGCGAATTTGGAGTATTCCCTCGCGGAAAACACTCTGCCAGACGGCGCGTGGTATGAACTCGCCCCCTCCTATCATGATTGGGTGGTGGACCGTTTGAACGATGCGGTTCTGACTACGATTCGAAATGGCTTTGGCGCGAACGTGAACGAAGCCTTGTGGGATAAATTGAAGACGATGTCGGAGTGGATGGTGAAAATGGGTGCGCCCGATCGTTCGGTGCCGACCGTGAATGATAGTAGCCCGCAGTCTATTTCAACCGCCGGGTTTGCTGGTTGGGAAAGTCACTTTAGCAGTCCGCTGATTGCTTGGGCGGAGTTACTTAAAACCGAGACCGCCGGTCAAAACACCTCTCCGGCGACTTCCCTGCGAAGTGTCTCCCTACCCGAGAGTGGCTACACCGTGCTGCGTTCTGGCTGGGGCAAAACCGATCATTATACGCTCTTCGATGTCGGCCCCCTTGGCGGCTGGCACGGCCACCAAGATGCCCTGAATTTGGTTACCTTTTTCTACGGGCGGCCCTTCCTTTTCGACAACGGCGGCTACACATACGACACCAGCGCGTTTCGCGACTACGGAACCGCAACGGCATCCCACAATACCGTGATGGTGGATAACCTTAATCAGGCCCGCGTTTTTAATACAAGCAGCGATCCCATCGGAGTCAACCCGGCCGATACCCCGCCCTCGCGCTTCGGCACGAGTGAGGCGATTGATTACGCCTCCGGCTGGTACGTCGGCGGCTACGGTAGCTCGACCAATCGCATCGCCACCCATCGTCGTGAACTCGCTTTCTTAAAAACCTCCAGCGGGGGTGGACCGCTCTTGTTGGTCGTGGATACGCTCAGCTCCACCAGCAACACCGCCCGCGCTTACGATCTGCGCTGGCACCTCAAATCCACCAGTTGGCAGAGCCAGACCGGCGCCCAGCAGGCGGGCTCCCAGGTCTGGACGACGGACCGTGACACCGTGGCTTACCCCTTGATCGCAAACCAGCCGAATCTCGCCGTCATCAGCGTCTCCGGGCCGTCACAGTATCATGCCGACTCGGCCGTGAACGCAGCACTGGGCGATGACCTGCTCGGTTGGTTTTACCCATCGCAAACCGCCACTCCCACGCCTGCGCTTACGCTGCGCCATAAGGTGCCTCCCACCTCAGGCAAGGTGCGTCTGGTGACTCTGCTTGTGCCCTTCACGGGCACCCCGCAAAATCCCGTTACCAGCGTCGTTCCCACCCCCGGAGTGGCAAACTCTTGGACCGTTAGCTTTCTGGATAATCGCACTCCGGTGACGATTTCCATCAACCCGGCGGCGGGCGATATCGAGCCTTCACTCGCGCTCAGCTCTCTCGCCCTGCCCACGCTTGAGCCGCTCCCCGCTGTCGAAACGCTTTTTAGTTACACCAATAGCAGCAGCAATTCCGCTCCCGGCACCGCCTGGTCCTCCGGGGGTCAATGGAGTGCGGTCCCGATTGGCTCCGCTTCCACTTCGCTTCTTTTTGGCACCGGGGTCGCGCTATCGGCCGGACAGACGATTTTCGCCAACAATGATATCGCCGGAGACTTCCCCCTTAACCGCCTCAACGTGAGCTACAGCGGTCCCGCCAGTGGCACGGCCCCTACCCTCACGCTCGCCGGCAATCCGCTCCAGTTCGTAAACAATGGGGCGCTCCCGCCCTCGTTGGTCTTTCAAACCTCCGGGGCCGTGAAGCCCTCCGTCACCCTGAACCACAACCTCATCGTCACGCACGACGCCACCATCTCCACCGTCACCGACGTGCTGCTCGGCGGGGTTTTCTCCGGGCCCGGCGGCTTCGCCAAGAACGGAAGCGGTATCTTGCGCTACCAGGGCAACAGCCCGGCCTACGCGGGCAACATCGGCGTCAGCGCGGGCACCCTGCAGGTCGGCAACAACGGCGGCGCCGGCAACCTCGGCAACGGCACCATCACGCTCAGCGGCTCCGGCAGCTTCAGCGTGCGGCGGCAAGGAAACCTGACCTTGAGCAACACCCTCACCGGCGGCGGCAGCGGCACCGTTAGCTTTCAGTTGAATGGTTCCGCCGTGGTCACCCTTGCCAAGGCCGCGTCCTACAGCAACCCCACCAGCCTGAGCCCCACCGGTGCCAACGCCATCGGCACCCTCAAGCTCGGCATCGCGAACGGCCTGCCCGCCAACACGCCGTTCACCATCACCAACAACAGCGCCTCGGTGCAAACCTTCGACCTCAATGGCTTCGATCAGACCGTCTTCTCCCTCGCCACTGGAGCCAATGGCAACAGCACCAATACCCTCCTCACCAACTCTGGCGCGCTCAAGACCCTCACGATTTCTGGCTCGGCCACGACCAGCTACGCCGGTGCCCTGTCCGGCGCGCTCGACCTGAGCAAATCCGGCAGTGGCGGCCAGTCCCTCACGGGCAACCTGACCTACACAGGCGACACCACCGTCGCCGCAGGCACCCTCACGCTCCAAAGCGCGAACCCCAACAATCAGTCATCGTTTGTCTCCCTCGCGGCGACGGGTGCCACGCTTAGCCTGAACTTCACCGGCACCGACACCGTGGAAATGCTCTTCATTGGTGGCGTCCAGCAAGCGGCCGGAGTTTACGAAGCGATAGGGAATGCCGGTGCCGGAACCGAGATCCCGCAACTCAGCGGCACCGGCACGCTGACGGTCACGAGCGGGCCTCCCGCCGCCGCCTACGACACCTGGGCCGCCGACAAGGGCCTTACCGCTGCCAACATGGCCATGGGCCTCGATCCCGACGGCGACGGCCACACCAACCTCGCCGAGTTCGCCTTTAAAGGCGACCCGCTTAGCGGCGCCGACTCAGGCCTTCGTGTCGCCCTCGAAGACACCGACGGCGATTCCCTTACAGAGCTCACCCTGACCCTCGCCGTCCGCAACAGCTCCGGCTCACCGGTTTTCACCACTGCGCCCTCGCCGACCGCGAGTGTGGACGGCATTACCTATATTATCGAGGGATCGTTGGATTTGGTCTTCCCCACCAGCGCGGTCAGCGAAACCCTTCCACCAACCGGCCTCCCGGCTTTGCCTGCAGGTTGGGAGTATCGCCGCTTCCGCCTCGACGCCTTCGAAGGCTCCGCCCTCTCGCGAGGCTTCCTCCGAGTCAAAGTGACCGCACCTTAGTAGATACATCGACGCGGGGTCGGCCCTTTCCTCAGGCCGGCACAAGCCCCGCGCCAGCAGGACAAGTCGCCTCGACCACAAGAAGGACTCCTCCTGCAACCTCGGCCTTGGATCGGGGCTCGAAGAGCCATCACAGGATTCTATAGGCGCGGCGGCGCGGTTTGAAACTGGTATCCTCGGTCATGCTGGTTTTCTCAATGAGCCACAGTTTGTGCACCCAAAACGAGTGGTAATGGCGGACGGCGCCGGCGACCTGTTGTAATTCCGTCTGCACCCATCCGACTCTACCGTTGATTTCGACGATATCGTTGGCGTCCCAGTCGAGAGTTTCTTGGGTTTGAATCACATACCTTGGCTTCACCTCTCCGAACTACGCTCCGACTGGGGGCCGTGGACAGCCACCGCCGATGTTGGTGTAACTCGAATCACGCCACCGCAAGGCGCAGCGGTTGGGGCCGATTCCACTGGTATGGATACTGGAGTCGGCCACGCCCGACCAGTGCGTTGGCCGTCTTGGCGCGAAAGCGGTGGTAAACGCTTCGCCAAGGCCCGAAGCACGCGGGCAAATCTCTCGATGGACGCCGCCACAGGATCCAGATGATGGCCTCCAATCTAAGCCGCATCGTCGAATCATCGACCGCAACCCGCGACCATGTGCTCCCGTCGGGTTTGCTAGGGGCAAGCATTACAAAAAACCTCAAACGTCGTAAGCCATTTAATCCCAAGGATTAAAATGGCGGAGAGGGAGGGATTGATTCGCTAACGCTCAGGGTCTTACCCCGGCGCTGCTGCGCCGTCCCTAACCCTGCCTCAAATGCTAACGCATTTTGTTCGACTGCGTCGCAGCGCCATTTGCTGCACAAATGGCGGAGAGGGAGGGATTCGAACCACCCTTTGCCGGTTCAGCTAAGTTGCGACCTGACGCGGACTTAGTTGATGGTTAATGATTTAGAACAAGTAGAGAGAAGCAGAAAGGTGCAACGAGTGGAAGCCAAAAACACGTTTCGTGGCAACCTTCTGGCAACCTAAACGAGCGGATTTCGGGTGAAGGAGTGACAAGCCCGACCGTCTCCGGCCTCTTTGTCGCATGGGATTAACGATCCATTGGAAAACGCACGCTCCGGAATCGGCGACGCTCGCCGAGGTCACGGCGAAGCTTTCGGCGTGGCGTCAGGCGTGTCTCGATCTGCCGTTTGAAATGGTCACGGAGATTCAGCATTTCGCGGGCAAGGATCTGGAATGGCGGCTCAATGATCGCGCCGCGCCTGACCGCTGGTTCGTGCTCCAGGGCTGCGCCCACGCCCAGGCCGATCCGAAGGACGAGGATAGTCCCCATCTGTCGATTGATCCGGTCGAGGTGGTGGGCTTTACGGCCTGCCCTGGCGATGACTGCGAGCCCATGACGTGCTTGCTGGCACGGTATCCGGAAACCGCGACCGTGGGGCCTTATCGCCTCAGTCCTGGGCTCAAAGGCTGGCAAGCGAGTTGTTTCGCCAAGACGCAATACGCGTCCTCCCAAGGTTCGCAGCATTTCTTGAAATGTCACCTGTCGATCACGGCGGCCTTGGATGCCGCGAAGGCGGCGGGGCTCTTGAAATCGGTCTTGGACGAAGGCGGTTTCTGGGATGACCGGGACGCGGAAAAGCTCCTGACCACGGTCGGACGGTGGAATGAAATGATGGCTGGTTTCGTCGGTGCGTTGGAATTGGCGACGGGCGAGAGCCTGCCGGCACCGATCAAGGATCACCCACAGTTCGAGCGATTGGAGCACTTCGGCACCACGGGCGACACGGCCGCGATGGCGAAGGCGATTGCGGCGGCGCTCAAGGACATCAAGCCGAGCGAATAGACACGAAAAACCCCGCGCGCTGGGTGGCGGCGGGGCTGGGGGCGTCGGATCAATCCTCGTCGGGGAGCATGATCGTGAGACACGGGCGGCCGGTCTCGTCGGGGTGGGAAATGGCCTTCAACGTGTGCAGGCGCTTGCGGCCGGTGCCGGTGATGATGACGCGAAACAGGCGCCCACCCTGCCAGACGCGGACGGGGCAGGCTCGGGACATGTGGAGGATGTCATGCCAGACGCCGCGGCAGTCGTTCGCGTGCTTCGGGCTCGCGAGGGCCTGCTCGATCAGGGCGAAGACGGTCGCCGTCATGGCGACGTGAACGCTGGGGAAGTGCTGGCGGGAGACCTCGGCGAGGTCGCCGGTGGAGGCGTCGGCAAGGACGCCGTCGGCGATGGCCTGGGCGCGGGTGTAAACGCTGATGACGGTGAAGCCGTCAAAAGGGTGGCCGGGCTGGTGGATCTGGTCGCCGGGCTGAGGTGTAGGATCACGGGAGATGTCACGCATGGGATGTGGGAGGAGTGCGCCCCAACGAGGGCGCGGATGGGAGTAGCGGGCCGCGCTACGCGGAGCCCTCAGATGGCCAAACCGAAAAAACGGCCGCCCCCGAGGGATGCCGACGGGAAGCACCGGCTGCGCAAGGTGGAGCGCAGCGGGACGGGACGCGGGACGACGCAGTCGCCAGCGCCCGCCA
>CAMCZZ010000027.1 GCA_945888375.1 Akkermansia muciniphila
CTGCCCCGCGCCGAGGTTATCCACGCCGCCGAGCGTGCCACCGCGATATGGGTCAACGTCCTGCGCGCCCGGCTCGAAACGGAAGCCCCGCCCCGCCTCATCGGCCTTTCCATCGCCGAACTGCGCGCCGAGCTAAGGACGATCACCGACGAACTCTGCTCCGACGTGGTCAAAGCCCTGGAGGCCGAGGCCGGGGTGGGGTGAACCGCCGGCTATTAAAAAACAAAGGGAAACACCCAAAGAAGTGTTGTAAGAAGCGTTGTAAGTAAGCGCATTAAAAAATCATAAATCACTGAATATCAATCTGGTGGAGCAGATGGGAATCAAACCCACGACCTCTTCATTGCGAACGAAGCGCTCTATCAACTGAGCTACTGCCCCGAAAACCAGAAAGGCCTATATGCCGCCACCGGCTCGCGTGAGTAAATACCAATCTTCACCGTGGCGCTGGTGGCATCCCGAGTGCTAGGTTGCCGTATGCTTCGTTTCCTCTCCCGCGCTCGCTTTTTGATTTTAGGCACCGCTTGCCTCTGCCTTACCCTCCACCTGTCTGCCGCGGCAGCCCCCGCGCCCAAGCGCCTGACCGCCATCCTCAACGCCTACCCGCCCGAGATGGATGCGATGATCAAAGAGTTCGGCCTGCGCGACGGCGGCTTCACCGAGCAACGGCTGAAAGGCTTTCGCTACTACCTGGGGCACGTCGAGGGCCAGGACGTGGTGGTATTCGAGACCGGCATGAGTCTGGTGAACGCCGCCATGGCGCTCCAACTCGCGCTGGATCACCTGCCCGTCGCGCGGGTGCTTTTTGCAGGCGTGGCCGGCGGCACCGATCCCTCCCTCCAGGTAGGCGACGTCGTCATCCCCGAGAAATGGGCCTACCACTGTGAGGCCGCTTACTTCAACCCGTCCCCGGACGGCCGCTCTTGGCTGCCGGCCCGCTACTTCAAGCAACGCCTGCCGAACTTCGGCATGATTTTCCCCGATGACGCCGAGGCGATCCGCGCCGACCGGGATAAATTCGAGCCGACGCCCTTCTTCCCCGCCGACCCGGGTCTGCTGGCGCTCGCCCGCCGGGCCGTGGAAAAACTCGGGCCGATTCGCTACGGCGCCCCCGCCCGCGAGATCACCGTGCTGGTCGGCGGTGTGGGCGTGACCGGCACCGTCTTCGTCGATAACCGCGAATACCGTAAATTTCTGCGCTCCACCTGGGAAGCCCGTTGCACGGACATGGAATCTGCCGCCTACGCACACGTCTGCTACACCAACGAAATCCCCTTCCTCGCCGTGCGCGCCCTGAGCGACCTCGCCGGAGGCCAGGGCGAAGGCGAAGTGAATGCCGCCGACGATAACGAACACGGCACCTCCGAAAATGCCGTCCGCGTCCTCCGCGCCATCCTGCGCGAGCTCCCGCCCCAGCCCGAATCCGGCTCCTAGTCCGCCGTCGCGACCGCCGCCCGGATCACGCAGGGCAGCAGCGCCGCGTCCTGCATGCCGTGGATGATTTTTTTGTCCGGCGGGCAAAAGGTGGCCAGCGCTCCCGAGAGCAAGGCCTTGTCCCCGCGCACAAAGTAGTAGGGACACAGCCGGAGCCGGCCCGATTCCGCCGCCCCCGCGCCTCCGCCCGCCGGATAAAGCCCGTGGGTCGCGCGGATGGGTTTCCGGTAGGCTTGCAGGATGTGGAGATTCGCCGGCGCGTCCTCGATGGCGAGGTCGAGCGCCCCCTGCCACTCCTCGCGCGAGCAATCCGCGCCGTAGGCCACGCTGCGTGCGCCCCAGGCGGTCTCATGGAAACCAGAAATTTTGAGAATCAACTCGCGCTCCTTTTTCGAGGCCTCGGCCAGGCCACGCCAGTCGGTCAGCGCCCGCCCGCTGACGGCCGGCCCGACCAAGGTGGCACCGGGAGGCAGCGGCGCGGGATCGACCACCCAGGAGGGCGGGATGAGGGCCTTGAGCCGTTCGCGGACTTTGGCACCGAGGCTCTCCGCCCAATAGTCCTGCAAGAGGTGGTGATGGAAAAGCGCCAGCCCGAGCTTCTCCTCCTGAAAGGGGCGCATCGGGGGGGTGATCACGACCTCGCCCGCTTCCCAGGATTCGAAGAAAAAGTGCGCCGTCGGGATACGCTCCAGGTCGAATAATTCGAAGAAGCGGTAGATGATATCGATCTTTTCGGGGTTGCCCTCGACGTCGAAGCACAGGCTGCTGCCGAGCGGGAAGACCTCATCCGGGGCGAGCAGAAAAACGCGTTTGCCCTGCCGCTGGAGTTGCTCCGCCAGCCAGCCCATCTCGGGCCGGTAGGTGGCCGCCTCATCACTGACCACAATGGCAATGAGTGGGTTGCGCATTTCGGGACGCAGGCCCGCCACCACGTCGTGGAAGTTTTTCACCATGGCCTCGCCCGCGCCCAGGATGTCGCCGGTGGGCGCATACAAGCGGTTGAGAAAGGCCGTCAGGCCGATGCCGCCGGGCACCGAGTCGAGCTCGGTCAAGGCCCAGCCATCCTCGGTCAGCAGCAGGTCGGGCCGGAGCACGGCGGGGAAAACCCCGCGATTGCGCGGATGCCGGGCGTGCGCGACCAGCGCCTCCGGTTTGCCGCGGTCGAGATACTCCGCGACCCACGGGGCAAGGAGGGTTTTATTCCGCAGCAGGTTCTTTCCCGCCACGCTGCGGAGGTAGAGCGTTTCCAGCGCCCGGTGGTATTCCAGGCAGGCCGTGCCGATCTCGCGCAGATCCTCGACCTGCGCCGGAGTGAGCGGCCAGGCCTCGGGCGCGAGACGCCACGTCTTGTCCTCGAAGAGCGGGGTCTCAGCGAGCGCGGACTGGAGGAGGGCGTGGTCGAGCGGCATGCGCCCTCCACCAGAACACAGCGCCGTCTTCGCGCAAGCCCGCCGCACACGCCCGCCCCGGGCCTAGAATCGATACGCCGCGCTGACGCCGAACTGCCGCGGATCGGCCCGGCTGCTGTAGCGCGTCGGCGCATAGCCCGAGACCGGATCGTTGCCGAAGGAGAAGACCCGTTTGTCATACTCCGCGTCGAAGAGGTTGCGCCCCCAGAGCGTGAGCGACCAGTCGCGCCAAGCGTGACCGAGGCTGGCGTTGGCCACCACGAAGGCGTCGCGCGTCTCGTCACTGCTTTCCGATTCGTAGTAGCGGTCGCGCCCCGCGAAGGCGAATTCACCGAACCAGCCGGTCGCCACCCGCCGCCGCACCCCGACGGTGTAGCCATAGCCGGGGGTCGCCGCGAGTTCGCGCCCGTCCGCCCGCGCCCCATTGGGCAAGGTAAAACTCTCCCGTTCACCGCGGAGCAGGGCGAGCGTGCCAAAGACGGACCAAGCGTCCGCCAGCCGCCAGGTCAGCGCCGACTCCAAGCCGTCGCCACGCGCCGCCTTCCCATTGGTGGTGTAGTAGCGGAACGCATCCTTGTCGCCCACCGAGCCCCGGAGTTGCACGTCTTCACGCTCGAGGTGGAACGCGGTGACCTCGCACCACAGACGGTCATCCAGCCAGCGGCTGCGCAGACCGGCCTCGAAGTTCCAGAGCGTCTCCGTGGCAAAGGTCCGCGGATCGACCGCCGGGTTGATATTGGCATCCACGCCCACCCCGCCGGCCTTGTAACCCCGCGCGACCGAGGCAAAGACGGCATGGCGGGGCGAAAGATCGTGCTCCAGGGTGACCTTGCCGCCGGTGAGCACATCATCGAAGGCCGGGCGAAAATCCACCGTGCCCGACGCATCCTTGTCCACCGCGCTGTGCTGGCCGGCGTATTCCGCGCGAAGCCCGAGAAGCACCCGGCTGCTCGCGGAGAAATCATGGGCGGCCTGCCCGAAGAGCGCGACGTTGTTCGCCCGGTAATCAGAGCACGTGCGCCGAACCCGGTCCGTCGAAAACGCACTCGCCTCGTCGAGCCGGGAAAAGTAAGCCCCCAGCGTCCAGCGGTCGAGCCAGCCGGCGGCCTGCTGGTCGTCGGCCGAGTCGAGCCGTAGTTCCTGGCCGTAGGTGGCACGCTCGCGCGTGATCGCGGCGAAGCTCTTGTAGGCGTCGGGGTGGGTGTAGACCGAGGCCCAGTCGCTGTCATAACTGTAGAGCGAATCGGTCCACGCCGCCGTGGTGACAGTGGTCAGGCGCACGTGGGACCAGCCGGAAAAGACCCCGCGCAGGCTGCCCGCACCGGTCCGCTGCTCGTCCCGACCGGGCTCGTCGCTGAAGGTGAAACGGCCGTTGTTGTCCAAGGCGAATTCGTCGAAGCCGTTGTCCGCGTCGGCAAAGAAGGCCGTCGCATCCCAGCGCCAGGCGGCACCCGGCCGCCAGACCAGCTTCACGCGTGCCATGCGTTCGTCGCGGGCATTGGTATCGGCCCCAAGAAAAGCATTGCGGCGAAAGCCCTCGCTCTCGCTGCGCTGGGCCGCGACGCGCACCTGGAGTTTCTCCGGTTCACTTTGGGACAAGGGCCCGCCCACCGCCAGCCCGGCCTCGCGCCGCCCGTCTTCGCCGGCCGACGCGACGACATCACCGGACCAGATCGGACCGGGCTCGTTGGTCACCAGGCGCACCACCCCGCCAGCCGCGTTGGCCCCGAAGGCCCCCGCCTGCGGCCCGCGCAAGACCTCAACCTGCCGCACGTCGAAGGTGCTGCCAACCGTGCCGAGCCCGGTGAAATCGAGGTCGTCCACCAGGAAGCGCACGGTCGAGTCCGGCGTCTCGCCCTCGAATTGGGAGTTCTCGCCCACCCCGCGGATCTGGAAGTAACGCGGCCGCGAGGTGCCGCCGGTGTAGGTGAGATTGGGGATCAGGTCCACCAGGTCGCCGAAGTGGCGCACCCCTCCGCCCTCGAGCGTCTCGGGACCATAGACGCTCACGCTGGCCGCGATGCGGTCGAGCGGGGTTTCCCACAAGTCGGCGGTGACGCGCACCGGCTCGAGTTGCACCGGCGCCGCGCGGGCGGCGGGTTCATCGGCCCGCACGCCGCAAGGGAGCAGCGCGCCGAGGAGGAGCAGGGAATTCGGGAGTCGCATAGGAGTGGGCGCCCGTCCCGACACAGACTCCCGGCGGGAAAGAGGGCCACGCCCGCGCAAACTTTCGCGCGGTGACGACGTCACCCTGCTGTTTCCTTCGCCGGTATAATCCGTTTCAGGTTCGAAGGGTCGAGCGGCCGGTCGCGCCGCAATCTCAGCCCGACGCATCGGGCACCCCTACAGGCAGGCCGCGAAAAGAACGTAAATGCCTCCGCGCGCAAGCTTGTTCTCCCGTTCCCGCATAAAAAGCCCGCCCGCCAAGACGTTGACACCGCCGCCTTGCGTCCGTTTTGCTAACCAACCCTCGACCGTAACCTTTCCGATATGAATTCTGAAGCCATCGCCGTGCTCGTAGCCAAAAACCCGTCCCTCAAGGCGGCCAAAGCCAAACTGGAGGCCATGGAGCCCGGCGCCTATTGCGTGCACAAGAGCTGGGGCTTCGGCCGCATCAAGTCCTACGAGGAAGCCGCCCAGAAGCTGGTCATCGATTTCAAGGCCAAGCCCGGCCACGCCATGGACCCCGCTTTCTGCATCGGCACCCTCGACGTGCTCCCCCCCGCCCACCTGCTGGTGCGCAAGGAGACCGACCCCGCCACCCTGCAAAAGCTCATTGATAAGGATCCCGCCCAGTTGCTGATCGAGGCCCTCGCCGCCTACCCCAACTCCGCCGCTACCCAGATCGAGATCGAGATCGTCTTCGCCCAGGTGCTCGGCGACGAGAAATTCAAGAAGTGGTGGTCCACCGCCAAGAAGGCCATCGCCAAGGATCCGCGCATCGCCGTCCCCGCCAAGAAGACCGAGTGCTTTTTCGTGCGCGAGACCCCCGTTTCCACCGAGGACGAGATCACCGAAAAGTTCAACGGCACCCGCTCCGCCCGCCTGCGCGTGCAACTGGCCGAGCGACTGGTGGAGACCGCCGGCAAGCAAGAGATCAAGGCCGACCTGCCCGCCATCCTCGCCGGCGTCACCGAGGCCATCAAGACCTCCAATCAATTCGATACCGCCGAGCGCCTCTATGGCGCCTCCGTGCGCGATCGCCTCGCCAGACTCGCCGAGGTCGACCCCGCCACCCTTGAGCCCACCCAAGCCTCCCTCGTCGCCAACGTCCGCGACCTGCCCGCCATCGTCGAGAAGCTCCCGGTCAACTTCCAAGGCGACTTCCTCGAACTCCTCAAGACCGCCCACCCGCTTGAGCACCGCGATATCGTCATCACCCTGCTGAAAATCTCCCAGGGCAAGTTCACCACCGAGTGCATTAACTTCCTGATCGAAAACGACCACGGCGCCGAGCTGGCCAGCACGTTCAAACGCTGGATGGCCGAGCAAAACCTGCGCGCCCCCGTCCTCCACTGGATCGTCAAGAACCGCAACTCCAAGAAATTCGCCAAGATCCTCGGCGACCTCGTCTCGCCCCGCCTCCTCTCCGCCATCTTCTACGCCATCGACTACGAGGCCCTCCAGGCCGCCTCCGCCCGCCGCATCCCCCTCGCCGATTCGCTGTCCGAAGACACCGACCTCATCCCCGACCTCCTCCAGACCGCCTCCGGCGAAACCGCCCGCGATCTCGCGCACACCCTGTTGCTGAACCAAGGCTTCGAGGACCTCACCAAGAAGTCCCTGCTCGCCCGCTTCATCAAGCTCTACCCCTCCATCTCCACCGTCCTCACCGGCGAAAACGAGGCCAAGGAAGAGCAACTCCTCGTCTCCCGCGAGAGCTACGAGCGCAAGCGCGAGGAATACGAGACCATCATCTCCAAGAAAATCCCCGACAACTCCAAGGCCATCGCCTCCGCCCGCGAGCACGGCGACCTAAAGGAGAATTCCGAATACAAGATGGCCAAGCAGGACCAGCAGGTGCTCATGGCTCAGAAGACCCAGCTCGAGAAGGATCTCAGCCGCGCCCGCATCACCGATTTCAAGGAAGCCACCCTCGAGATCATCGGCGTAGGCAGCGTGGTCGAGGTCACCCTCGGCTCTACCGGCAAGACCGCCCGCTACACCCTACTCGGCGCTTGGGACAGCGTGCCGGAGCAAAACATCGTGTCCTACAAGACCCCGCTCGGCCAGGCCCTCGTGGGCAAGAAGGTCGGCGAAACCGTGAGCGTGAAGATCGGCGCCGCCGCCGAGTCCTACACCATCACCAAGCTCGCTCGCTACGCCTCCTGAGCCGGGCCCCGGCACCCCTCCCCCAGCCGCGTCGCCCCCCGACGCGGCTTTTTCGTGCCGTTTACCCGACTTTGGCTTTAGCTTCGCACCAATGAACACCTCTTGGGATACCCTCAAGCTGCTCGCCGAGCCCACCCGTCTGCGCATTCTGGCCCTGCTGTTGCGCGAGGAATTGTCCGTGGCCGAGCTGCAGGAGATCCTCGACATGGCCCAGTCGCGCATCTCCTCCCAACTCGCCCTGCTCCGCTCCGCCGAGCTGGTCGCCGACCGCAGAGACGGCAAACGCGCCTACTACCGGCTGCTCACCCCCCTCCCCCCCGCCACCCTCGCCCTGTTGCGCTCCGCCACCGAGGCCGTGTCTGGCCAGCCCGAACTGGCAGCAGATCGCGCCGCCCTTTCCCGCGCCCTCGCCCGGCGCCGCGCCCACCAGGAGGAGTATTTTAACCTGATCGCCGGCCGCCTCGGCAAAAACTACTGCCCCGGCCGCTCCTGGGAAGCCCTCGGTCACCTCGCCCTCCGCCTCGCCCCCGCCATCGACGTGGCCGACCTCGGCGCCGGCGAGGGCCTCGTCTCCCAGCTCCTCGCCCGCCGGGCCCGCCAAATCTGGTGCATCGACAGCTCCCCCAAGATGGTCGAGGTCGGCACCGCCCTCGCCGAGAAAAACGGCCTCTCCAACCTGCAATACAAACTCGGAGACATCGAACGCGTGCCGCTGCCGGATGCCTCCGTGGATCTCGCCATCCTCAGCCAGGCCCTGCACCACGCCCGCCGCCCCCAGCAAGCCGTCGCCGAGGCCTTCCGCATCCTGCGCCCCGGCGGCCAGTTGCTGCTCCTCGACCTGCGGGAACACGCCTTCGAAAAAGCCCGCGAACTCTACGCCGACGTATGGCTGGGCTTCACCGTGGCCGCCCTGCACGCCTTCCTCGAAAACGCCGGCTTCCAAGGCATCGAGGTCGTGACCGTCGCCCGCGAGGCCGAGGCCCCTCATTTCGAGACCTTGCTGGCCAGCGGCGCCAAACCCGCCTGATCCCCCCGCCCGGCCGCCCCGCCGGCGGTCCCGCCGCCACTCGTTTTCGGTTCGTTTGATAAAACCCTTGGCACGCCGCACGACGGCCTTTTTGGTCGCGCTCCCATGCCCACCGCGAAGCCTGCTCTCCTCGCCCTCGAAGACGGTTCCGTCTATCACGGCCGCGCCTTTGGCGCCGACGCCACCATCGCCGGGGAGTGCGTGTTTAACACGTCCATGACCGGCTACCAGGAGATCGTCACCGATCCCTCCTACTTCGGCCAGATCGTCACCCTCACCGCCCCGATGATCGGCAACTACGGTGTGAACGCCGAAGACACCGAAGCCGCCGTGCCCCGCGCCTCCGGCCTCGTCGTGCGCGAACTCTCCCCCATCGTGTCGAACTGGCGCGCCACCGCCTCCCTCGGCGATTACCTCCGCCAATACGGCATCCCGGGCATCAGCGAGGTCGATACCCGCGCCCTCACCAAGAAACTCCGCGTGGACGGCGCCATGAAGTGCTGCCTCACCACCCTGCCCCTCTCCGAGGCCGAGGCCGTCGCCCGCGCCCGCGCCTGGCATGATATGTCCGGCAGCGACTACGTGAAGGACACGACCTGCACCGAGCCTTACTTCTGGCGCGCCGACGACGCCACCCGCTTCAACGCCCCCTACGTCCCGCCCGGCACCACCCTCGGGCTGCCCCACCCCCCCACCCGGCGCTTCACCGTCGCGGCCTTCGATTTCGGCGCGAAATACTCCATCTTCCGCAAACTCGTGAACCACGGTTTCGACGTGAAGGTGTTCCCCGCCACCGCCACCGCCGAGCAGATCCGCGAGCATGCACCCGACGGAGTGTTCCTCTCCAACGGCCCCGGCGATCCCGCCGCCCTCGCCTACATCCACCAGACCGTCACCGGCCTCGTGCCGCACTATCCGATCTTCGGCATCTGCCTCGGCCACCAGATGCTCACGCACGCCCTCGGCGGCACCACATTCAAGCTCAAGTTCGGCCACCGCGGCGGCAACCAGCCGGTGAAAAACCTCGAAACCGGCAAGGTGTCCATCACCGCCCAAAATCACGGCTTCGCCACCGACCCGGCGTCGCTGGAAAAAGGCGGCGCCGTGGTCACCGAGATCAATCTCAACGACAACACCGTCGAGGGTCTGCGCCACAAGGAGCTGCCGATCTTCTCCGTCCAATACCACCCCGAGGCCGCCCCCGGCCCGAACGACGCCGATCCGCTTTTCGCCGACTTTTACCGCCTCATCGAGGCCCGCAAAGCCGGCCGGATCTAAAAGCTGACTCAAGCCGCCTGGTCGCGGCCGGCAGCCCCGTTAGGCTGCCAGCCGCTTACTGGGTATTTATCTGCCGCCCCGGCTCAGGCCACCCGGTTGCGTCCCGCCGCCTTGGCCTCGTATAGTGCCCGGTCCGCCGCGACCAAAAGATCCCGCGCCTCCGCCCGGGTGGAGTTCCACTGGGCCACCCCGGCCGAGACCGTGCAGCCTATCCGGCGCACAGCCGCCACCACCGCTTCCCCGCATCGGCGCGCCACGACCGCGTCCGCCTCGGGCAACCACACCGCAAATTCATCCCCACCCCAGCGCACCACGCTATCGCCATCCCGCACATTGGCCCGGATCGCCTCGCTGACGGCCACCAGGATACGATCTCCACCGGCGTGGCCGAGGGTGTCATTCACCGACTTGAAGTGATCCACATCGATCAGGATCGCGGAGACGATGCGCGCATGCTGGCGGCTCCGCTCCACCTCGGCCTCGAGCAGGCGCAGGCCTTCGCGGCGATTGAATAAAGCCGTCAGCGGATCGCGCGTCGCCAGCCGGCGCAGTTCGCTGAGGGTTTCATGCAAGCGCAGGGTGTAGCGCAGGGAACGCTCCAGCCCACGCGGGCTCAGCTCAAACTTGACCAGATAGTCCATCGCGCCCGCGTTCAGGGCCTGCGTATCCACATCCCCCGACGTCTCGCTGGTCAAAAAGATGACCGGCGTGGTCACTCCCCGCCGCACCGCCTCGCGAAAGAGCTCCAGGCCGTCCCGCGGCCCGAGTTGGTAGTCGAGAAGGCAGGCCGCGTAGCCCCCTTCCAACAAGGCCTGGAGTCCATCCTCGTAGGATGCCGCCCAGTGCAGCACGAAACGCTCGCCGGAGAATTTGGTAAACGCGGCGTCCACGATGCGCGCCTGTCCGCGGTCGTCGTCGATCAACAGCACACGTCGCGGGGGTAACGGCATGGGCGCAAATTTCCGCCTGAACCCGCCGCAGGCAAGCCTCCCTTGCACCGGGCGGAACTTGGCTCAAAGTCCAGGCCCATGCTAGAACACCTCAGCCAGATCGAGGTCCGCTACAGCGAAACGGACATGATGGGTATCGTTTACCACGGCAGCTACCTGCCCTGGCTCGAGGTCGGTCGCACCGGCCTGCTCGCCGCCTACGGCCTGCCTTACCGCGAGCTGGAAGCCGCCGGGTTTTATCTTCCGGTGACCGAGATCCAGCTACGCTACCTCCGCCCCGCCCGCTACGGAGACACTCTCACCATCCGCGCCGCCGTGCGGGAAAAACCCGCCGTCCGCCTGCGGGTGGATTACCTCGTCTGCCGCGCTTCAGAGGTGCTCGCCGAGGGCCACACCCGCCACGTGTTCGTGGATAAACCCGGCCGCCCCCGCCGCCCCCCGCCCGCTTTCATGGAGCTGGCGGAAGCCCGCTTCCCCGGCGTCTAGGCCAAACCCTCGGCCGCGTATTCCGCCTGCACCAGCGGATCGGTTTCCCGAGTCGCTGCCGCCGCCAGTCCGGCCCGCTCCCCCAGTCGCGCCAGCGCCCAGACCGCATGCGCCCGCACCAGCGGGGCGGCCGGAGTCCCGTCACCGGGCGCGGGATCGGCGAGCCGCTGCAGTTGCGGGATGCACTCGGTCGCGCCGAGATTCCCCGCCACCACACAGGCGTTGCGCAGCAAACCGGCCAGTTTCACCCGCTTGATCGCCGTGCCCTTGAACAAGGCCGCAAACCGCCCGGGCGTGAGCTCCAGGAGCTCCGTCAACGCCAGCCGGCCGATCTCCGGCCGCCCCTTGACCAAAACCTCGCGACCGGCCCGGGCAAAACGATTCCACGGGCAGACCTCGAGACAGGTATCGCAGCCATAAACCCGCCGGCCGATGCCCGCGCGAAATTCCCGCGGGATCACTCCCTTGTTTTCGATGGTATGATAAGAGACACAGCGCCGCGCATCGATGACCCCCGGAGCCACGAAGGCCGCCGTCGGACAGGCCTCAATGCAACGCGTGCATTTACCGCAGAGCCGCCCCGCATGCGTGCCCTCCGGCTCGCGGCCGGGCACCGGCGCATCCGCCGGGATTTCGAGCCGCGTGACGATACAGGCGAGAAAGAGCCAGTTGCCGAATTCACGGGAGATCAGCATGGCGTTTTTCCCCGTGAAACCCACCCCCGCCCGCGCCGCCCAGCCGCGCTCGAGCACCGGCCCCGTATCCACGTAGTAACGGTGATCCTCCGGACCGATCCCGCCGAGTTCCTCCAGCACTCGCCCCGCCTCCGCCAGCCCCGCGCGGAGGGTGTCGTGGTAGTCATCGTGCAAGGCATAGCGCGCCCAGACCGGCCCCGCGGCGTCGCCCCCGCGCACCACCGGCGCAGCACCGTAGTTCACCCCCAGCATGACCATGGTGCGGGCCCCGGGCAAAACGAGGTCCGGGTCGCCGCGCTTGTCCGCGCCGCGCTCCAGCCATCCCATGTCCCCGTGGTAGCCCGCCGCCAGCCAGTCCCGGAGGCCCGGCCCGAAGAGCGGCTCCACCCGGGCAAACCGCACCACGTCAAAACCCAGCGCCCGCAACCGCTCCCGCAACCGCTCCCCCCCCGCTGCGTCGAGACCCGCCTTGCTCATGGGCTCAAGCCTTGGGCCCGTCCACCGAACGGCCGCGCGCCCGCAAATAATCCTCCGCATCCCGCCGGTAGACGCGCAGGACGTGTTGCACGATGTCGATCTGGGGGCGGTTGTCGGTGAGGATCACGCTGCCCGCACACCGGTAGATCGGCTCGCGTGCCGCGTAGAGCGTGCGGACGCGCTGCTCGGGATCCTCGACATTGAGAAGCGGCCGCGCGCGATTGCCCGCCGTCCGGCGCAAAATCGTCTCCACCGTGGCGTGCAGGCAAATCACCACACCCCGCGCTTGCAGCGCCCCCAGCATGCCCTCCGGGATGACGAGGCCGCCGCCACAAGCCACCACCGTGCGCTCGGCGGGATGCCCATTTTGGATAAAATCCCGCTCCATACCCCGAAAGGCTGCCTCCCCATCGGTAGCAAAGATCTCCGTGATCGGCCGGCCCTGCTGGCGCTCGATCTCATGGTCGCTGTCCAGCCAGCGATGGCCAAGCCGCGCCGCCACGATGCGCGAGACCGTCGTCTTGCCCGTTCCCATGAACCCCACCAAGTAAAGATTTACGTCATTCGGCGCCATCGTGCGGGGCGAGTGAGGGCAGGCGCACCGTCGCTGCCAACCAAATCCGCACCCGCGCCACCTGAAACGGGGGGACGCCTTGCCTTGGCAAGGGGCCTGCTAGACGCTGGCAAAGATGCAGCTTCGCGTTTCCCACCTGACCCGTTACGACTACGATCGCCCGGTGGAGTTTTCGACCCACGTGCTCTACCTCCGCCCCCGGGAGTCCGCCCAGGCTCGGCTGGGCTGGCACACGCTAAATATCCGCCCCGCTGGCCGCCTCCTGCACCAGCGCGATACCCATGACAATAATTGCGCCCAAGCCCACTTTTCCGGCCCGGCCGCCAGCCTCGAAATCTACTCTGAGTTCGAAATCACCAACGACTTCCCGAATCCCTTCGCTTTTATCCTCAAGCCCGCCGCCTGCCAGTTTCCCTTCGCCTACGAACCGGTGTTCGATTTCGCGCTCGGCCCCTACCTCGCCGCGCCGTTCGATACCACCCAGGCGATCCTGCGGGCTTGGCTGGACCAGCATTTCATCGATCGCCCTACGAGCACGGTTCCCTTCCTGAGCGCCCTGAACACCCTGCTTTTTCAACAGCTGCGCTACACCCGCCGCGAAGAGCCCGGCATCCAGCCCTCGGTCGTCACCCTCGAACGTGGCGGCGGCGCGTGCCGCGATTACGCAGTGCTTTTGATGGAGTGCTGCCGCACCCTCGGCCTGGCCGCGCGCTTTGTCAGCGGGTATATGTTCGCCCCGTCGGATCAGGATGAACGCACCGCCGGCGCGATGCACGCTTGGGCCGAGGTTTACCTGCCCGGCGCCGGTTGGTGCGGCCTTGACCCCACCCACGGGGTCTGGTGCGACGAGCATTTTATCCCAGTCGCCCACGCCGCCCAAGCCGAGTCGGTGAACCCGATCCAAGGCACCGTCTTCGCCCCCGGCCCCGTCTGCTCCCAGCTTTTCACCGAGGTCCGGGTGGAACGCCTCGACCCTGCCGCTCATCCCTTTCACGCATGACCTCCCCCCTGACCGCCCCCGAAATCATCGCCTGCAGCGCTGCCGTGGAAAACACCCTGGCCGAGGCCGGAGTCGTGCTGACCATGGGCGGTGAGCCCACCTTCGTGCCCCTTCAACCCGAGGGCGCCGAGTGGCGCACCGATGCCCTCGGGCCGACCAAGCTGGGCGTCGCCCGCCGCTTCGCCCGGGCCCTGATCGCCCGCTCCCGGCCCGGTGCCGTGTTGCTCGAAACCTCGGGCAAGCACTACCCCGGCGAGCCCCTGCCACGCTGGGCCCTGCTGCTGCAATGGCTCCCCTCCTCCGCCGGCGAGTCCCGCCCGCTTTGGCGCGATCCCAGCCGCTTGAAAACCGATGGCCAGCCCGGCCAGCACACCGCGGAGGATACCGACCGTCTGCTGGCCGCACTCGTCGCCCGCCTCGGAGTGGAAGCGTCGTTGGCCCTCCGCGTGGCCGAACCCTCCGCCCCCGAACAGCCCGGCGGCTGGGTGTTGCCCTTAGATCACACGGGCGAAGCCTGGCGGAGCGATGATTGGGCGGCCGACCTCGGCCCGGCCCCCGTGGAACTCCTCGCCGGCGAGAGCCTCGCCGGCCTCCGCCTGCCCCTGCAAGGCCTGGCCGCGAACCGCCTCCGCCGCGCGCTGACCCTGGAGCTGCGCGCGGGCAGCATCACCCTCTTTATCCCGCCCCTGCTGCTCGAAGGCTACACCGCCCTCGTCCAGACCATCGAAGACGCCGCCGCCGCCTGCGATCTGGGCAACCTCGTGCTGGCCGGCTACGCCCCTCCCTGGGACGCCACCCGCCTGCCCACCATCGGTTTCGCCTCGGACCCCGGCGTGATCGAAGTCAACCTCCAGCCCTGCGCCAACTGGACCGACTACGACCTGCAACTGCGGGAACTCTACGCCGCCGCCCACGATGCCGGCCTTTGCGCCCACAAGTTCCAGCTCAACGGCCGCGAAGTCGGCACCGGCGGCGGAGCGCACCTCGTTTTCGGCGGTCCCACCCCGGAGCGTTCCCCGTTTTTTCTCCACCCCGCCCTGCTCCCCTCGGTCGTGCGCTACTTCCAGCACCACCCGGCCCTGAGCTACACCTTCAGCGGACTCTACATGGGGCCGAGCTCGCAGGCCCCGCGCATCGACGAGAGCACCTACGAGGCCCTCTACGAACTGGAAATCGCCTGCGACGGCGCCGCCCGTCTCGGCTCCCCGTGGAACCTCGCCCTCTACGACCTCCTTTTCCGCGACCTGCTGATGGACCGCTCGGGCAACACCCACCGCGCCGAGATCAGCGTTGATAAACTGTGGAATCCTTTCGCGGGCAATGGCCGCCTCGGCCTCGTCGAGTTTCGCGCGTTCGAGACCCATCCCTCCGCCGCCAGCCAGAGCCTCGCCGCTTTGTTTGTCCGCGCTATCCTCGCCCGCCTCGCCAAGGCCCCCGTTTCCGCACCCTTCATCCGCTGGCACGGCGAACTCCATGACCGGTTTTTTCTGCCGACGTTTGTGTGGGACGACCTCGCCGCCGTCTGTGCCGATCTGCGTGCCCACGGCATCCCCTTCGACGACGCCTGGCTGCGCCCGCTCTGGGCCTGGCGCTTCCCCGAGGTGGGCCGCCTCGATCTCGTCGCCACCCGCCCCGCAACCACCGCCGGCACCGGCGCTGAAGTGCCCTTCTCCCTCCTCTTCCGCCAGGCTCTCGAGGCCTGGCCCCTACTCGGCGAGGCCCCCAACGCCGGCGGCGTCGCCCGCACCGTGGACGCCTCGATGGATCGCCTCGAAGCCTTCGTCACCGACGCCGCCGCCCTCGAAGACGGTCTGCTCCTGGTCAATGGTTACCCGTGCACCTTCCGCCCGGCCGCCGGGGGCGCCGGCGCCGCCGCAGGTATCCGTTACCGCGCCTTTTACCTCCACCCCGCCCTGCAACCACACCGCGGAGTCGATGCCCCGCTCACCCTCGAATGGGTGGACCGCGCCACTCTCACGGTCGTCGCCGCCGCCCGCTGGCACGTCTGGAACCCCCGCCACGCCCCCTACGCTGGCCGGCCGGTGGATGCCGAGGAGGCCGCCACGCGTCGCGCCGAGCGCTGGGAGCCTTGGACGAGCACGGTGGGCCAGCCGCGCTTCATCCCCGCGGTCTTCGCGCCGCCCGAGAGCCGCTACACCCTCGATCTCCGCCGGGCCGCCCTCCAGTCCTGAGCCGGAGACACCGGCTCCCTACTCGCGGTTGCGGGGGTGGAATTTAGCGTGCTGCTCCACCAGCCGCTTGTCCTCCACCGCCGTGTAGATCTGGGTCGTGGCCAGGTTGGCGTGCCCGAGCATTTCCTGGATGGAACGCAAATCCGCCCCGCCCCCCAAAAGATGGGAGGCAAAACTGTGCCGCAGCTGATGGGGCTTCACCCCGCGCTCGATGCCCGCCTTGGCCGCGTATTTCTGCACGATGACCCAAAGGGTTTTCCGCGAGAGCGGTCCGCCGCGTTCACTCAAAAACAAGGCGCTGCCCGTGCGCGACTTCACAAAAGCCGGCCGCCCCGCCACCAAGTAGGCGCCCAGCGCCTCCGCCGCCCGCCCGCCGACCGGCACCACCCGCTCCTTGGCCCCCTTGCCAAAGACCCGCAAAAAGCCGTTATCCAGATCCACCTGCTGGAGCGTCAGCCCCGCGAGTTCGGAGACACGCAGCCCGCTGGAGTAAAACAACTCCAACAGCGCCCGGTCGCGCAGCGCAAAGGCATCCCCGCCCTGCGGGGCCGCGAGGAGCCGGCCGATCTCCCCGCCGGTGAGCGTGCCCGGCACGCGCCGCACCCGCTTGGGCCCCTGCAAGAGCGCCGTAAAGTCGTCCGGCCGGATCTCCTCGCGCACGAGGTGGCGGGCAAAGCCGCGCAGCGCCGAGAGCTTGCGCGCCAGACTAGCGACCGCGAACCGGTCGCCGCCGAGCGAATACAGCCAGTCCCTGGCCTGCGCGGTGGTAACCTCGCGCCAGTCCCGCACCCCCCGGCAGGCCGCCAGCCAGGCCGCGCCTTGCCGCAGATCGCTTTCGTAGCCGGAGAGTGTGTGGCTGGAGCGCCCGCGCTCCAGCGTGAGCACGTTGCCGAAGTCCTCGATCGCGGCCGCCATCGCCTCGGGCACATTCGCCACCACGGGATCCGGCGAGGACTCGACGGAGGCCGCCGGGAGGGACGGGGCGGAAGCTTTGCGGGGACGGGGCATCTGGATACAAAAAACGCCCCGCAGCCCGGGGCGTCGATGCCACAATCGCCGGATTCGCGGCGGGTCAATAACGACGGCGCGGCGGAGGCGGGCGCGGACCGGGGTTCTGCTCGCGGATGCGGAAGGTGATGCGGGCCTTCTCCAGATCGTAGGGGCTCATCTCCATCTTCACGCGATCACCGGTCGAGATGCGGATGAAGTTTTTGCGCAGCTTGCCGGAGATGTGCGCCAGCACCACGTGGCCGTTGGCCAGCTCCACCTTGAACATCGTGCCGGGGAGCACGGTGACGATCTTGCCCTCCACCTCGATGACTTTGCCGTCGGATTTATCGTCAGACATAGCGGATGGCGCGGGCGCCGGAGAGGAGGAGTCGGGTCATGCGTGGTGGATTCGTAAAGGACACTTGTAAGTCCCAAGGACCCTCGCCTAGTCAAGGCTTTCCTCCAACCCGCGCCCCACCCGCATGGTCCAGCCCGTTCCCGCGCCCCCGCCCTGTCCCTTCGAGAAGCGCTTCCCGTCGCAGCTCGTGCGGGACGATGCCTTTTTCATGGCCCTCGCCTATAACCAGGCCATCGACGCCTGGCGCCGCGACGAGGTGCCCATCGGTTGCGTGATCGAGCGGGACGGCGAGGTCGTCGCCCTCGCGCACAATACCGTCGAGTCGGCCAAGGACCCCACCGCGCACGCCGAGATGCTCGCCATCACTCAGGCCGCCGCCGCCCTCGGGGACTGGCGGCTGGAGCATTGCACACTCTACGTCACCAAGGAGCCCTGCCCGATGTGCAGCGGCGCCACCCTGATGTCGCGGCTCAAACGCGTGTGCTACGCCGTCCCCGACCCCAAGATGGGCTGCCTCGGCGGCGCGACCAACCTGAACGACCTCGCCCGCGTCAACCACCACCTCGAACTCACCGCCGGCGGCGTGCTGGAAGAGGAGTGCCGCACGCTGTTGCAGACTTTTTTCCGGCAAAAACGCGCCACCCCGGACGAGGTCGCGCCCCCGTCCACGCCCGCGCCCTAGGGTGACCCGCCGGAGCCCGGCCCGGAGCCGTCTTACTGGCCGTGAAGTGAACCCGCTCCAGCGGTTGACGCCACCGCTCCGGCGCGCACCTTGGCCACGTCTAAGTCCTCTTTCCTCCCACCTAAACCACACCCGACCACCATGGCCTACGAACTGCCCGCCCTTGCCTACGCCTACGACGCCCTCGTCCCGCACCTCGACGCCAAGACGATGGAGATCCACCACTCCAAGCATCACCAGGCCTACATCACCAACGCGAACAACCTCCTCAAGGACCACGCCGAGCTCGCCGCGCACTCCGCCGAGGCCCTGATCGCCAACCTCGCCACCGTGCCCGAGGCCCTCCGCGCCGGCCTGCGCAACAACGCCGGCGGCCACGTCAACCACACCTTTTTCTGGAGCATCATCGCCCCCGGTAAAGGCGGCGCCCCGGTCGGCGCCCTCGCCGCCGCCATCGAGGCCGAGCTCGGCGGTTTCGCCGCGTTCAAGGAAGCCTTCGCCAAGGCCGGCGCCACCCGCTTCGGGTCCGGCTGGGCCTGGCTCGTCGTCACCGCCGACAAGAAACTCGCCGTCGGCTCCACCGCCAACCAGGACAGCCCGCTGATGGGCAAGGCCATCGCCGGGATCGAGGGCCAGCCCGTCCTCGGTCTCGATGTCTGGGAGCACGCCTACTACCTGCACTACCAGAATCGCCGCCCCGACTACATCGCCGCCTTCTGGAACGTGGTGAACTGGGACGCCGCCGAGGCCAACTACCTCGCCGCCATCGCCTGATCCGGACCGCGCCCCCTCGCGCCCTCCCCCGCCCGCCCCGCCCCTCCCGGCGGAGCGGGCTTTTTTGTCTCCCCGCGCCCGGCCCGCGCTTTTCCGGCTCCAGCCGGTAATTTTCCTTCCGCTCGCCCCCCGACCCGCCGAGACTCCGACCAATGTCCTGCGACCTGATCCTCGCCCTCGACGTCCCTACCCGCGAAGAAGCCACCCCGCTTCTCCGTCAGCTCCGCGGAGAACTCCGCTGGGTGAAAATCGGCCTCCAGATGTTCACCGCCTACGGCCCCGATTACGTGCGCGCCGTCGCCGACGAGGGCTTTAACGTCTTTCTCGACCTGAAGCTGCACGACATCCCCAACACCGTGGCCAAGGCCGTCGAGTCCCTCGCCCCGCTGCCCATCGGCATGCTCACCCTCCACACCGGCGGAGGCCGCGAGATGATGGCCACCGCCGTGAAAGCCCAGCAGTCCACCCGCCCCGACCTCCTACTCCTCGGCGTGACCGTGCTCACCTCGATGGACGCCACCGAGTTGGCCAATATCGGCGTCGGCGGCACCCCCGAGATGCAGGTCGCCCGCCTCGGCTCCCTCGCCGCCTCTGCCGGGATGCAGGGCCTCGTGTGCTCCCCGCTCGAGGTCGCCCTGCTGCGCCGCCTCCTGCCCGCCGGTATCCAACTCGTCACCCCCGGCATCCGCCCCGCCGGCGAGTCCGGCGGCGACGACCAGAAACGCGTCCTCTCTCCCTCCGAGGCCGCCCGCGCCGGGTCCAGTTTCATCGTGGTCGGCCGCCCCATCCTGAAGGCCCCCGACCCCGCCGCCGCCGCCCGCGCCATCCTCGCCGACCTCGCGTCCGCCTAAGCCCGGCGCCTGCAACTTTAACCCCTCCCTTACCGTATGTCCCGCACCGCCGCCATCCTTCTCGCCGCCGGCAGCGGCCGCCGCATGCAGGGCGCCGTCGCCGACAAGATCCTCGCGCCGCTCGCCGGCCTGCCCGTCTTCGCCCGCTCCGCCGCCGCGTTCCTCGAAAGCAACGTCGCCGATTTCTACGTGATCGTGGTCCGCGACCAAGCCCAGTCCATCGCCCTGTCCGCCTACGCCCCCACCCCCGCCCAGTTCGTGATCGGCGGCAAAGAGCGTCAGAACTCGGTGCAAAACGCCCTCGCCCTCCTGCCCGCCGATATCGCCTACGTCTTTATCCACGACTGCGCCCGCCCCTTCGTCCGCCCCGAACAACTCGCCGCCCTGCATAAAATCGTGCGCAAAGAAAACGCCGTGGTGCTCGCCCACCGCGTGACCGACACGATCAAGCTGCACCGCGACCCCGGCCTGCTCAAGACCCTCGACCGCGACCACCTCTGGGCCATGGAGACCCCCCAGGTTTTCGCCCGCGAGTTGATCGTCGAGGCCTACGCCAAGGTCGCGAAAAAAGAACTGCGTGTGAACGACGACGCCGCCGCCGTGGAACTCCTGAAACACCCGGTGGCCCTTCTCGAGAACACCCACCCCAACCCCAAACTCACCACTCCCGCCGACCTCGCCTACGCCGAGTTCCTCTTGTCCCAGCCTCAATCCTGATCCCGCCTCCGCCTTCTTCCGTGTTTTCCGTGCCTGCCGTGGGCCCGACCTCCGCCTCCTCATGACCAGCCTCCGCATCGGCCACGGCTACGATATCCACCGCACCGTCGCCGGCCGCCCCATGATCCTCGGTGGCGTGCCTTTCCCCGAATGCCCGGTGGGGCTCGACGGCCATTCCGACGCCGACGCCCTCACCCACGCCATTTGCGATGCCTTGCTCGGCGCCGCCGCCCTGCCCGACATCGGTCACTTTTTCCCCAACACCGATCCGGCCTACAAAAACATCGACTCGCAACTCCTCCTCGCCCGGGTCTGCGCCGCCCTGCGGGAGCGCGGCTACGAGATCGAGAATATCGATGCCTCCCTCATCGCCGAGCGCCCGAAGATCGCCCCGCGCCTGCAAGAGATGCGCACCCGGCTCGCCGCCAGCGCCGGCGTGGCCCTGGACCAACTCGGCCTCAAAGCCACCACCAACGAGGGCTCCGACGACATCGGCCGCGGCCTCGCCATCGCCGCCCACGCCGTCGCCCTGATCCGTCGGGCGTAACGCCCCCCCGAACACCCTCGTAATCGTTGCTGCCCAGCACGGATTGAGCAGTAAATCCTGCCAAACCGATGCTTAACCAGAGGGGCATCAGCCGCAGGCGTCCCCCGCCGCCGAAGCGGCCCGGGCGAACAAGGCGCGCCTCGCCTCGACGTCCCGCCCCCGGTCGGTGCACACTTCGAGGACGCGCAGACCAGGCGCGCCCACCAGCGCATCGAGCCGTCCAGCCAGCTCCGCCGGCGTGGCCACGCGTTCGTGGGGCACGTCGTAGGCCGCGCAGAGCCGCCCTAAATCCACCCGCTGCGGCGTGGCCCAATACTCTTCAAAAGGAGGATTGAAACCGGCGATCGGGAGGTGGCCAAAGATACCCCCGCCGGCGTTGTTTATCACCACGACGGTGAGCGAGCCCTGGAGCTTCGCCGCGATAAGCAGGCCGTTGGTATCGTGCAGCAAGGCGAGGTCGCCCGTTAACAACACCGCCGGCAAGCCGCCGTGGGCGACGCCGAGCGCGGTGGAGAGGGTGCCGTCGATGCCGTTGGCTCCGCGATTGGCGTAAACGGCCGGACCCTCGCCGCGCGCCGGCGCGAGGGCCTCGAGATCACGCACCGGCATGCTACTGGCGACGAAGAGAGCCTGCCCCCGACGCAGGGTGCGGGCCAGCGCCCGGGTAAAGCCGCCCTCGAAACCGGTGATGGCCTCCGCCCCGGCCAGCACCGCCTGGGCGGCCGCCTCCGCGCGCGACCACGCCGCCAGCCAGGCCGGCCGGGGGGGCACGCCATGGGGCAAAGTCCAGCGGTTGACCGTCGCCGCCCCCACCGCGATGCGCAGGGTGCGGCCATGCCGGCCGTCGCGGTTTTCCGCCGTCCGGCCAATGTGGATGGTGTCGGCATCCGCCTCCGTCAGCCAGGCGCGCAAGGCCTTGCTGGTCGGGATCTCTCCAAGGAGGAGGACGGACTTCGGACGCAGGGCCCGCGCCGCCCGCGGATCGCGCAGGATGGCGTCGTAGGCCGCGATCACCGCCCGCCCGCCCGCGCCGCGAAAGCGCAGCGGCGAGAGCGCATCCGCGAGGATGGGCCAGCCCAATTGCTCCGCCCAGAAAACCGTCTCCACCTCCTCGCCCCACCCCGCACCGCAGACGATCACGCCCGGCGCAGCCGCAAAATCGCGATCAAACATCTGTTCGCGGGGATGCGCTTGGGGCGGCACCGGGGGCAGGGCGAAAAAACGCTCCCAATCGACCGCCTCCGCCAAGCCCTCCGCCGTGCCATCGGCCACCGGGGTCAAGGGATCACGGAAGGGCGCATTGAGGTGCACCGGCCCGGCGGCCCTCGCCCGCTCGACCGCGTGCCGCAGCGTCTGGCGGAGGTATTGCAACAACTCCACCCGTGCCTCGGGCACCGCCAGTTCGTGGAAAAACCCGACGAAACCGCCGAAAAGCTTTTGTTGGTCCACCGTCTGGCCCGAAGCGCAGTCGCGCAGCTCCGGCGGGCGGTCGGCGGTGATCGCGATCAAGGCCGCGCCGCTCTCCTTCGCCTCGATCAAGGCCGGCAGGTAGTGCGCCCCCGCCGAACCACTGGTGCAGAGCAGGATCACCGGCACGCCGGTGCGCTTGGCCAGGCCGAGCCCGAAAAAACCCGCCGAACGCTCGTCGAGCACCGCCACGGTTTCGATAGCCGGATGCGCCACCAGCGCCAGCGTCAACGGCGTGTTGCGCGAGCCGGGCGAAATCACCGCGTGCCGGACCCCGGACCGAGCCAGCGTCTCCGCCGCCACCGAGCACCACAGCGAGTTCGTAGTTCGGAAATCGAGGTTCATGCAGATATCCCCACAGAACACAGGGAACACACAGAAGCCAAACCTTCGCTACAGGTCCGCTTTCCGTGTCTTCCGGGTGTTACGTGGGCCAAAATCATCGCCTCAACGCCGCGAGCAGGGCCTGGAACTTCAGCTCCGTCTCGGCCCATTCGCGTTCCGGCTCGGAGCCCGCCACGATGCCCGCGCCGGCGTAAACCCGGGCGCGGGCGCCCTGCACCAGCGCCGAGCGCAGACCGACGAAAAACTCACCGCCGCCCCGCGCATTGAGCCAGCCCAGCGCCCCCGCGTAGAGCCCGCGGGGGAAACCCTCCAAGCCGGGTATCGCCGCCACTGCCGCCTCGCGCGGGGAACCGCCCACCGCCGGGGTCGGGTGCAAGCGCGCCAGCAGATCGAGCAGCCGCACGCCCTCGGGCAAGGGGGCGCTCATGGGGGTGTGGAGGTGCTGGACGTTGGCCAGCTTGCGCACCCCGGGCGTATCCGCAAAATCAAGCCGCACCCCGAGCGGCTCCAGCCGGCGGGTGATGGAGCCGATGACGTGCCGGTGTTCGCGCCGGTCTTTTTCGCTGCGCAACAACGCCGCCGCCAGCGCCGCGTCCTCGCTCGCCCCGGCTGCCCGCCGGACCGAGCCGGCCAGCGCCTCGGTCTCCAGCCGGCCCTTACTCACCCGGAGGAGTCGCTCCGGTGAGGCCCCGATGAAGCTCGGCCCGCCGCCGTTCGCGGCCGAGAAGGCGTAGCAATCCGGGAAACGCTGCCGCAGGCCGTTGAGCACGGTGAGCGGATGCAAGGGCAGGTCAGCCTCGAGATCGATGGCCCGCGCCAGCACGATTTTCTCAAACTCGCCCGCCCCGATGCAGCCGAGCGCACGCGTCACCGCAGCCCGGTAGTCGCCGGCCTCGGATTGACGAAAAACCGCCGCCACCTCGTCAGCGCCCGTGGCCACCTCGCCGGGGTCGAAGGCCGCGAAGCGGGCATGGGCACGCCAGACCCGGGCCGCGAGGGCATCAAGATCGCTGTCTGCCGCCACGAGGAGATTCGCCACGGCGGTGGTGGCATCGCCCGCGCGCGCCACCTGCCAGCGCGGCACAAAGACCTGCGCCGCCGCGAAAGGCTCGCCCGGCCCGACCTCATCATGAAAGGCAAAGCTCGCAAAAAAATGGGGCCCGCCGAACGGGGCGTTCACATCGCCCACCGCCACGGTGCGCGCGAGGGTGTCGTCCACGAAGCGTTGCACCGCCGCGAAGCGCCCGGGACCCTGCGCGACCAGGCGCGTCGCCACCTCGGCCCCGGCCAGCGCGCTGCCCTCGGTCGGGCGCTCGGTGTAGAAATGCGGCTCGGCCGGCTCAAAGATGGCCTCTAGCACGGCAAGCGGATCAAGCGCCGGCACTACCAGCGAGATGCTCGCGAGCACCGGGAGACCGTCGGCCGCCGCCTTGAGCTGACACCCCGCCAGGAATGCCCGCAAAGCCTCCGGCGAGGCGTCCTGGGCAGGATGAAGGGGCAAAATGGTCATCAGCGAAGAGTGTCACGTTTCCGCCCCCGCGCAGCGCGTCGATGCGAAAAAATATTACCCCCGCCGCTCACGGCATCTTGACCGTGCACACACCAAAATCGAACACCCCCGGAGTCTGCCGGTAGTGGGCGGGAATCCGGAAATACAGGAAACGCCGATCCTCGCCCGCGAAAGCCACCACCAACCCACCCTGCCGCAGCAAGCGCAGCTGCTTGCTCACACCGTCAAAATCGCGCTTCAAGACCGCCGCCAGCTCCGAGGCCGTGCGTGCCTGCCCGTCCGCCAGAATCCGCAGGAGCGCCCACCGGGTCTTGTTGCCCAAGAGCGCAAAGACCGCCCGCGCGTCCAACGCCCCGGCTTTCCCCCTGCTTCCCGGCTCCTCAGCACTGTCTGCCATAGTGCTGCTAAAAATGCGCCCCACACACCCACCCCGCCAGCGTAATCACGAACTCATTGGGCGGATAATTGCCCCCGCCCGCTACTACTTCGGAAAAATCAGTCGGATAATTCCACCGGACCGCCGCAGCGTTGTTCCCACCCGTGCGAACGTCGGAACAAGCAGTCGGATAATCCCTGCGGCCCGCCGAAACGGTGAACCAAAAAGTCGGATAATTGCAGCCATCCGTTAAAATAGTGAACCGGGGAGTCGGATAAGTCATGCCGTTTGCTTGGATGGTGAACCAAATAGTCGGACAATCGCTGCGAAGAGGTGGTCGGGAGCAGCGGCTCGGGGAAACGCCGAACAGAAAAGTCGGATAATCCCCACGAACGGGCGGACGCGCGGGTTTGGCGACCTCCGTTGCCGGACGGCTCAGCCCTTCGCCGCGCCGGCCTCGGGGGCCTGCGGGCGGGGGAAGAGGATCGCGGTCTCGGCGACCTTCGCGCCGGTCAACGTCTCGCCCCAGACGAGGCGCTCGCGCCAGGTCCCGGCGGGCGTGCAGCCGATCACCGCGTAGATCTTTTCCGTGGTCGAGGGCATGACCGCCGGCAACAAGGTCGCGCCGAGGCGCAGCGCCTCGGCCATGGTGGCGAGCGAGGTTTTTAGCAGGGCCTGATCAGCCGGCTCAGTCGATTTGCCCAGCTTCCACGGCGCGCGTTGCTCGACGTAACGGTTGGTCGCGGTCACGAAGGCAAAGGCCCGCTCCAGCGCGATGTGGAACTGGAAACCCTCGTTGAGCGTGATGAACTCCGCGCGGGTCTTTTCCCACAGCGCACGCAGCTCCCGCTCCGGCGCGAGGGCCGCGTCCGCCGCGATCTCCGCCTCGGTCGCGCCCGCCGCCGGCACCACGCCGCCGCCGAAACGGTTGGTCATGTTGAGGGTGCGGTTGACGAGGTTGCCCAGGTTGTTCGCGAGCTCGGCGTTGTAGCGGGCAAGGAACTGGTTGAGCGAAAAATCGCTGTCCTGGCCCACGCTCATCTCGCGGATCATGAAGAAGCGCAGCGCGTCCACGCCGTATTGCTCGGCGAAGGCCATCGGCTCGACGAAGTTGCCCGTGCTCTTGGACATTTTGGCGCCGTTGATCGACCACCAGCCGTGGGCAAGGATGCTCTTGGGCGTGGGCAGGCCGCAGGCCTTGAGCATGATGGGCCAGTAAACCGCGTGCGGCGGCACGAGGATGTCCTTGCCGATGACGTGAAAATCCGCCGGCCAGATGCCGGGCTTGTCCTCGACGGCGGAGTAGTAGTTCACCAGCGCGTCGAACCAGACGTAGGTGACGTAGCCCGCATCGAAGGGCAGCGGGATGCCCCACTCGAGGCGCTCTTTTGGACGCGAGATGCAGAGGTCGTTGAGCGGCTCGGCGAGGAACTCGAGGACCTGCTTCTGGCGGTAGCGCGGGAAGATGAAGTCGTCGTTGTCCTTCAGATACTGGATCAACCAGTCCTGATACTTAGCCAGTTTGAAGAAGTAGTTCGATTCGGTGATCTCCGTGACCTCGCCGAAGATCTCCGGCCACGAACCGTCGGGCTGGCGGTCCTTTTCCTGGAGAAACTGCTCCTGGCGGGTGGAATAGAAGCCCTTGTATTCGGCCTTGTAGATCTCGCCCTGGTCGAAGAGCTGCTGGAGCAGGCGGGAGACGACGGCCTTGTGGCGCGGCTCGGTGGTGCGGATGAAGTCGTCGTTGGAGATGTCCAGCTTCGCGCACATGGCGCGGAACTCCTGGCTCACCTCGTCGCAGAAGGCCTGCGGGTCGATGCCACGCTTTTTCGCGCTCTGCTGCACCTTCTGGCCGTGCTCGTCCACGCCGGTGAGGAAATAGACTTGGTCGCCCATCAGGCGGCGGAACCTCGCGATTACGTCCGTGAGCACCTTTTCATAGGCGTGGCCGAGGTGCGGCGAACCGTTCACGTAGTCGATCGCGGTCGTGAGGTAGAAGGTCTTCATGCGCAGGACCGGTCACCAAAAACCACCGGCCGCCGCTTGTCGAAGGTTTTGACGCCGGGGCCGGCGCCGGGCTAGGCGGCATCCCACCCGACCGCCGCGGCTGCAGCCACTCCCGCCGCACCCAGCCGGGCCTCGCAAAAACCCACTAGATCCGGTGCCAGCGGCGCGCGCCAGGTCCGCGCGCCCTCCCCCTGCGCCCCGCCCTCCAGGTCGATGCGCAGGCAATGCAGGGCCTGCCGCTCGTGCAGCAACCGCGCCGCCAGCGCGGGCGTCCAGCCCCGGTCGATGAAGTCGAGGTAACACCGTGCATCCGGCCCGTAGATTTTGTCGCCGACCACCGGATACCCCAGCCACTGCGCGTGGGCCCGGATCTGGTGCTTGCGCCCGGTCTCGATGCGCACCTCCGCCAGCGTAAAGCCCCCCGCCGCTACCAGCGGCCGGAAAAACGAACGCGCCTCCCGGCCGTCGGGCCGCACCGTCGTTTTCACAAAGACCGGACTGGCCTCGTCGTCGCCCAGCGGCTGGTCCACCGCCACCGGCCCCGGTAATTCGCCGACCAGCACCGCGAGGTAGGTCTTGCGGATGCGCCGCGCCTGCATGGCTTTTTGCAACCAGCCCGCCACCCGTTCGGTCTTGGCGAACAACACGATGCCGCTGGTCTCGCGATCGAGGCGGAAAACCAGATGCGCCTTGGCCAGCCCTCGCCCCTCCTTGACCGCCCCGGCCAGACTGGACCACGGCCCCGCCTTGGAGGGGTGGCAGACCACGTCGCCCGGTTTGTTGAGCGCCAGCACCTCGGCATCCTCGGCCAGGACCCAGCCGCCGAGCTCCTCCGGCGCGATCATACGCACGCGGCTGAGATCCTGCGGACGCGGCGGCCAGGCACAGACCCGCAGGCGGCCGCCATAGGTGCCGTCCTCGCCGGCGCCACCCGTGCTCAAACCCCGCCTCCCGGCCCGGGCTGGGAAGCCGCGCCCGGCGCGGCCACGCGGGACATGCGGAACCTGGCCAGCACCGCCGCCCCCACTCGCGCCGCGAGCGGCTTGGGCAAACGCGCAGCCACCGCCGCGAGCAAACGATTGCGCCAGCCGGTCACCACTTGGCGCCGCCCCCGCGCGAGCGCTTGGAACACCTCCGCGACCACCTCCTCGACCGTCTGCCCCCAACGCTCCGTCACCGCGCCCTGTTTCAAACCGGCCCGCCGAAAAAACTCCGTCGAGGTCGGCCCCGGACACACCGCCAGCACCTCCACGCCCGAGCCCCGCAAATCCTCCCCGAGCGCCAGACTCCAATGCAGCACAAAGGCCTTGGTCGCGCCATAAGTCGCCATGAACGGCGTCGGCTGAAAGGCGGCCGTGGATGCGATATTCACCACCGTGCCCCCCTGCGCCTTGAGCGCCGGCAAGAGCCGCGCCGTCAGATCCACCACCGCGCGGACATTGAGGTCGATCATCTCGACCTGCTCCGCCCGGGCCAGCTCGTCGGCGCGCCCGTAGCCGCCGAAGCCGCTATTGTTAATCAACATGATCTTACCGAGCGGCATATCGTTATTTAGCAAATCTAATACCGTCGCGGCCGCCTCCGCCAGCGCCGCGGAATCCGTCAAATCGACGGGAACATGGCGCAGGTTAAGCTGACCAATAAATCCCTCCGGTTTACGCCGGGAAAGATTGCAAATGACCACCCTCGAATCCAGGCTCGCCGCGTGTTCGATGAAAGCCTTTCCGATTCCGGAGGAGCCCCCCGTCACGATGATGACGGCATATTCGGACAGCATATCGCGAGTCGTGCGCATACCCACGGCTTCGCACTCATTCTGGCCAAGGTAAATCCAGAACCCACCGATAACATGAACAACACCCACGACCTGATCGTATCCGGCATCCACCTCGAACTCACCCCGTCGCTGAAGCAGTTCGTCCACGACAAGACGGAACGCCTGTTTCGGCACGAGGAGCATATCATCCGCCTGCGGGTGGAGCTCGAGTGCGACCCCAAGCAGGAGGTGGCCCGCCGCTTCACCGCCAAGGGCCACATCGCCATCCACGGGCCCGACCTAAATGCCTCCGTCTCCACCGACGATTGCCACAAGGCGATCGCCCTCTTGGTGGATAAGCTCGACCGCATGCTCGCGCGCCGCGCCCAGTTGATGAAGACACGCCGCCACCACGCTGACCACCGCGCCTTGCGCGAGGTCGCCTAAGCAGCCAGGCCACAGCTCCGCATCGCGCCAGCGCGATTAGCGTTAAAACCCTCCGGTGTCGGGGACAGGCACACCACCCGAAACACCCGCCGCCCCACCTTGGCCACGGCGGGTTTTTCATGCCCGGCCCTCCCGCGCCGGACCAAACGCCCAGGCGTTTGCGCTTGAACTGCGAACCAGCTAACCGGTTACCCCCCTTCCAATCCGCGCCCCGATCCGAGGACCGGGGCGACGCTCGGTGGAGTCCAAGCTCAATGCCGCCATATCCGTTTCAATCCGCGCCCCGATCCGAGGACCGGGGCGACCAATCGCATTCATCGCCCTTTCCCTGATCGTCATGTTTCAATCCGCGCCCCGATCCGAGGACCGGGGCGACGCACGCGGGGGCCGCCGGCGAT
>CAMCZZ010000028.1:0-19844 GCA_945888375.1 Akkermansia muciniphila
CCGAACATGACACCAATTTTTTCGCGGATCTGATTGGTGAAAATACAGATGCACTTGGTCTTGCTCACCACGGCGGTAAGGCGGCGCATGGCTTGGGACATCAACCGGGCCTGCGAACCCATGGTCATATCGCCCATCTGGCCCTCCAGCTCGGCCTTGGTAATAAGGGCGGCCACCGAGTCGATGATGATAACGTCGATGGCGTTCGAGCGGATCAGGGTCTCCGTGATATTCAGCGCATCCTCGCCGGAGTCGGGCTGAGAAACGAGCAAATCATCGAGCTTCACCCCGACGACGCGGGCGTATTTCGGGTCGAGTGCATGCTCGACGTCGATGAAAGCGGCGAGGCCTCCGCGGCGCTGGGCCTCGGCGATGACGCTCAGACAGAAAGTGGTTTTACCGGATGACTCCGGCCCGTAGATCTCGATGATGCGTCCGCGGGGCAGACCGCCGCCGCCGAGGCACAGATCGATCGCGAGAGAACCGGTCGAGACGGTCTCAACAGTCATCTTATGGTTATCACCAAGACGCATGATCGAGCCTTCGCCGAACTGCTTGGTGATGGAGCTAACGGCTAGATCGAGCGTCTTGCGGTCTGAATTGGCAACGGCAGGGGCAGCGGAGGCGGCGACTTTGGCAGGGGCGGCTTTGGACATGACGGGATACTTTTATGTGGTTTGGGTGAGGGAGCCGGGCGATCGCCCGGCTGCAATCGAGATGCCAACGGGAAGCAGAGCTAGCGTCGCTGGCAAGTGAGACCACGAGCAAAGTGCTGTTCACTTGAACAGCAAGTCAAAAACTTCCCTAAAAGTGCCAAAAATAAACCCCAACCCACCGGTCGCCCCCTGCAAATGCCGTGATCAATTGATTGTAACTACTACTTATGTAATAGTTTGAGCAGTGACTGCCCCTCACTTTCTTTGCCGGCGACGGTTGGCTTGTTGCCGACGAAAGACCGGAAGCAACCGAGCTTCGATATAGGCGAAGGCCGCCACAAGGCCGTCCCGGCGATAAACTATCCCGATCTCCGCCTCCACCCGAGTGGGCCGCGCTATGCCGGCGAGATGCTTGTTGGCGGTGAGCTGCAGAAACGCCTCGGTATTGATGCCACCGGTCTCGCTCAGCACCCGCTCGCGCGCCCACAAGGCCAGCACCGCATCCCCCACCCAAGCATGTTCCTGCTCAGCTTGCAGATCCCCGGGAGGCGGGACCAAAACTGGGGCAGCGGGCGGGGTAAAGGTAGGCAATGAAGTCATGCAAAATCAGCCGCCAGCCCAGGCTAACTCTTGCCAAAATGCGAGCCGCGTTAATGCAAGGGACAGGGCCGGTTGAAAACCTTTCCTTGATCTGCTGCGCCATTCCACTGGCGGTCGGGAGAATCCCGGCCAACCATCGCACACCGCCCAAGCCCACGTGACCCAGCAAGCCTCCACCGCTCCCTTCACGCCTGCTCCCCCGTTTTCATCGCGCCCGCCTTTGCCGTTGCCCCAAAAAACGCCACTGGGACCGAACCTCGTGGCCGGGACCTTGTGCGCCTTGGTCACGCTGGCCTACGCGAGCTCCTTCGCCACCCTGATTTTTGGCGGGCCCCTGGCTGGCTCGGTCAATCTCGGCGTCTGGACGGCCATCATCGGGAGCGGTGCCACCCTTCTGACGCTGTCATTTCTCAGCTCTTTCCGCTTCGCGATAGGAGGACCGGATTCAAATCCCTCGGCAATTTTGGCGATCTCGGCCGCCGCTATCGCCAAGGACATCCTGCAAGGGCCCGCCACCAATCAAGCCGGCCTGCTGCCGACGATCTTGGTGTTTCTCTTCGGCTCGGCGGGGCTCTGCGGAGTCCTGATTTACCTTTGTGGACGGCTCCACTGGGGCCGCTACGTGCGCTACATCCCCCACCCCGTGGTGGGCGGATTCCTCGCCGGCACCGGTTACCTGCTGCTCGCCGGTGGCTGGAAAATGCTGGTGGGGAAAAACTTTTACCACACTACGCCCGCAGACCTCGCCGTCGTGCCCGTTCTGGGCTGGCTTTTCGCCCTCGGCACCGGTCTAGCCCTGCTCACCGCCACCCGCGTCTCGAAACATTTTTTGGTCATCCCGGCCGTGCTCGCGGCGGGCGTGCTCGTTTTCCATGCCGTGCTCTACGCCACCGGTTGGTCGCCGGGCGAGGCCCGGGCCGCCGGGCTGCTCCTGCCCCCGCTCAACGCCGGCGATTGGCAGACCCCCTTCAGCCAACCTTTCGGCGAGGTCCGCTGGGATCTGCTGCTGGCCCATGGCCAGGACTTTGCGGCCATGACCCTGGTCGTGCTGGTCACCATTCTGCTCAACGCCACCAGCCTCGACCTCGCCACCGGCCGGGAGGCCGACTTCGATCGCGAACTGAAAGCCCTCGGCGTGGCCAATATTCTCGGCGGCCTCGCCGGCGGGCTCGTGTCGGTCAACTCGTTCAACCGCTCGCTGCTCAACTACCGTGCCGGCGCCAACTCGCCGTGGGCGGCACGCATCTGCGCCGGGCTCGTGCTCGGTGCCGCCCTTTTTACGCCGGGTGCGGTCTCCCTGCTGCCCCGTCCTGTCCTGACCGGGCTCGTGCTCTACCTCGGCGTTTCTTTGCTGGTAAACTGGCTTTGGGACGCACGCCGCGAACTGCCTGTTTCCGACTACCTCACCGTCGTAGCCATCCTCGTGATCGTAGGCGCCTTCGGCATCGTGCCGGGAGTGCTCATGGGAGTGGTCATAGCCAGCCTGAACTTCGTCGTGACCTTCAGCCGCCAGCCCGTGGTGAAACAACGCTTCACCGCCGGCACCCGCCGCTCCAATCTCGAGCGCACTCCCGCCGAACTCACTTGGCTGGCCGAGCACGGCACCCGCCAGCACGGCTTTGTTCTGCAGGGCCATATTTTCTTCGGCACCGCCAGCAGCCTGCTGGAGGAGATCCGCGCCGTGCTCGGCCAAGGCGAGGCGCTGTTGATCGATTTCTGGCTAGTGCGGGGCATCGACGCTTCATCCGTGGTCGTTTTACGGAAACTGCTCCGCCTGGCCGAGGAGCGAAACACGCAGTTGGTTTTCACCGGCCTCGACGAGAAACTCCGCCACCGCTTCGCCGCCTGCGGTCTTCCCTTGGAAAAGACCCCGGCCCGATTGTTCACCGACCTCGACCGCGGCCTTGAATGGGCCGAATCCCAATTACTGACCGGCGCCCGGCGTGAAGTCACCCTGACCGAGGCCCTCGGCCTCACCACCTCCGCCGACGCCGAGGCGCTCGCCAGCCACTTCGACCTGCTGGAACTGCCGGCCGGCCGGCCCCTTTTTAAACGCCACGAAGCCTCGAGAGCCCTTTACCTGCTGCTCTCCGGTCAAGTGAGCGTGAACCTCCAGCTGGCCGGGTCGGACTACACCAAGCGCCTGCGCAGCTACGGCCCCGGGACCATCGTGGGCGAAATGGGCTTCTACAGCCAGGAGCCGCGCAGCGCCGACGTGATCGCTGACACGACCACTCGCGTCGCCCGGCTCGATCTGGAGCAATTGAAGTCACTCGAACTCCACCGCCCCGATCTCGCCGCGCAGCTCCACCGCTTCGTGATCAATACCCTCGCCGCCCGCCTGCGCAGCGCCAATCAAGAGCTCAGCCACCTGCTCTGAAAAACGGACCGCTCAAGCCTCCGCCGACGGGGGCGGGAGATCACGGGCCCTCTTCAAGTGCGCACCGCGCTTGAGGGGCTTGGGAGTGCCGGCATCCTCGGCCGCCGCCCGCACCCGCTTGAGCTCGTCAAATTGCTTGGGCGACATCAGCCGCCGGGGCACCCGCTTGGCCGCCTCGTCCATCAACCGGTCCCACATTTCCCCGGTGACCGGCTCCAGCGGTTCCCAAGGCTCGTGGTGGCCCTGCTTGCGCCGCCACGTGACCTCCCCGCCGTGAAAAACGACCCACACTTGAAACTTGCCCGCCTCGGGATCGCGGAGCCACCAGCCAAAATCCATTGCCATGTTGCGATGTAGGCAAAAGCGCCGACGTCGCCCGCGCCAGCGTAAAACCCGGGGCCGCAAGCGACCCGGTATCAAGCCCGGGGAGCCACTGCTCGCGCCCGGACTGCCTTGGGGCTTGCCCGCCCCCCCGGGGACAGACGGCATGCAGGGATGCAGTGGTTTTCACGATCGACCCTCCTCGGCCTGGCCACCCTCGTCCTCGGCGCGGCAGGCGCGCCGCGCCTCGCGGCCGACCTCGCCGGCGACATCGCCCGGGTGAGCGTCGAGGCCGCCGGCGGCCCCCGCGCCCATTCCGCCCTCCACTCCTTCCGCGCCGAGGGCGTGACGCTCGTCGGCGAAGCCGAGGTCGCGTTCATCCTCTACGCCGCCCGCCCCCGCGGCGTCCGCATCGAAACCCTCGGGGAAAAAACCTCGCTGGTCCGCGCCTACGACGGGGCCCACGCACCGTGGAAAAAAGACGACGCGGCCAAACCGCCGCGACGCCTCGGCCGCCAGGAGGAGCGCGACTTCATGCTGGAGGCGGATTTCGACCAGCCGCTCTTCGATTACCAGGCACGGCAAATTAGCCTGGACTACGGCGGCGAGGGCACTGTCGAAGGCCGCCCCTGCCTGAAGCTGCTCGCCACCGTCCGCTTCACCGAGGTCCTAACACTCTACATCGACAGCGAGTCGCACCTGCTGGTCCGGCGCGACCGCGAGGAGCAGCGCGACGGTAAAACCGTGGTGGTGGAAACACATTACGCGGATTACAAAAAAGTCGCCGGCGTTCGTCTGCCCCGCCGCATCCGCACCCTCGCCGACGGCCGCCTGCTGCACGAGACCCGGATCAAAGACTACGACGCCAACCCGGACTTGCCGGCGGATTTCTTCAGCCCGCCGGTTGCGGACTGGCCGCTCGATTAGCCCCGCGGCTCCGCTCTTGCCTACGCCGCCTCGCCGACGCGAGTCTGGGAACATGGCCCTCTTTGGAACCCTTCACGCGGTGCGTGCACAAATCGCACCCTCGCCCGCTTTTACCATCGCGCTGGACTACGTCGCACGCTGCTTGCGACCCGGCTCCCCCGAAGCCGGCCGGATAGCGGCTGTCCCCGCGGGCGAGACGATACGCATCGAACTCGGCGCAGGGGTCTTCGCCCTCGAACAAGCCTACCTCTCCAAACCTGCCGGCGAGGGCCGCTGGGAATCGCACGAGCGCCATATCGACGTGCAGGTCGTCGTCGCCGGTCGTGAATTGATGGGGGTGATCGACACCCGCCAGCTCGTGCTGGCCGAGGATCTGCGCGAAGCCCGCGACCTCCTGTTTTTTGCCGCCCACGAAGGCGGCTCCACTCTCCGCGTAGGCACGGGGGAGCTGGCGGTGTTTTTCCCGGTGGATGGCCACAAGCCCTCCCTGGCCGACGGCGAGCCCGCCCTGGTGCGCAAGACCGTGGTCAAGGTCCCCGTCGCCAGCACGACTCCCGCAGTCCCCGCCGCGTGAACTACCGCCACCAATTCCACGCCGGCAACTTCGCGGATGTGCTGAAACACGCCGTGCTTTTGCAACTGCTCCGGGCCCTGCAGACCAAAGAAAAAGGCCTGCTCTACCTTGATACCCACGCCGGCCGCGGTGGCTATGATCTTTCCGCCGCTGCCACCGGCGCCACCCTCGCCCGCACCCCCGAGTGGCCCCACGGCCTCGGCCGCCTGCTCGGCCGCTCCGACCTGCCGCCGGAGCTGGCCGACTATCTGGAGGCCGTGCAGACCTTCGATCGCACCACGCGAAGCGAAAATTCGCTCGCCGGAGCCGGCGACGAAGCGCCCCGTTTTTACCCCGGCTCGCCTTGGCTCGCCGCAGCCCATCTGCGCCCGCAGGACCGCGCCGTTTTCTGCGAACGCCAGCCCGACGAAGCCGCCGCCCTGGCCAGTGCGTTCTCGGGCCGTCGGCGCATATCCGTGCAGACGATGGATGGCTACACCGCCGTCCGGGCCACCCTGCCCCCGCCAGAACGTCGCGCCCTCGTGTTGATCGATCCGCCTTTCGAGACCGCCGACGAGTGGAGCTCTATCCTGGGCGCCCTCGAAGCCGGCCTCGCCCGCCTGCCCGCCGGCACCTTCGCCGTCTGGTATCCGCTCACCACCCGCGCCCGCGTGGATGTTTTTTACCGCCAGTTGCTCGCCTTCCGCGAGCTCCCCCCCTGCTACACGGTCGAGCTCTTGATCGGAGGAGAGGACGCTGGGCTAAAACTCTGGGGCTGCGGCCTACTCGTCCTAAACCCTCCCTGGGGAAGCGCCCGCCCTCTCGACCACCTCGCCCGGTGGCTCGCCCCCAACCTCGCTCAAGGCCCGGGCGCCACTGGCGGCGTTCACTGGCTGGTGCCAGAAAAGTGAAATTTAATGCAATTAATCCTGCAATGTTCGCCTAAGTAGAGCAGGCTTGCTTGGATAGATATTCACAATCTTAGCTTACGTTTTCTAAACACTAAATGTCCTCAACGAATACCCCGATTGTTGATACGCCCATGCTCCGCGTGGTTCTGATCGAAGATGATCCTGTTTATCGGCATTTTGTCCGTCAGGTCCTCAAAAAAATCGATAATGCCGAACTGATCGGAGAGTGTTCCACCGGAACCGAGGGCATCGAGATCTGTCGCCGCGAACGCCCCGACGCCCTCCTGCTCGATCTGGTGCTGCCCGACCAGCAAGGGGTGGATGTTGTCAGAACCGTCAGGCCCGAACTGCCAGACATCATCGTGATGCTGATGACCGCGCATGCGCACGGAGATCTCCCGCGCGAATTACTCAAACTTGGCGTGCAAGGTTTTGCGGATAAAACCTCCTCCGCTTCCGAGCTGGCCAAAACCATCCGCAGCGTGCTGGCCGGAGGCATCAGCTACAACAGCGCCGCAGGCATCGCCCGCCAACCGATCGAACCGCTCATCAGCCTACCCGGCAACACCGAGCACATCAAACCGGAGAAACTCACCGTGCGCGAACGCGAGATCGCCACGATGGTCGCCGCCGCGATGTCCTCGAAGGAAGTAGCCGCCAAGCTGGGCCTGAGCACCCGCACGGTGGAAAAACACCGCGCCAACATCTACGCCAAACTCGGCGTGCGCGATGTCGTGGGGCTTACCCGTTGGTGCATCTACCACCGGATGGCTCTCTAAACGGGCCATCAAGGGGGGCCCCCGGGCCGGGCAGGCTGCCGCTCCGGCCTGCCGTCACCCCCGGCGCCTCATGCCGCCGCTGGCAGGACCATGCGCTTGGGGATGTCCAGACGCAGGATACCCTCGCCCAGCTCCGCCGTCAGCGCACCGTAGTCCAGCTCGCGCCCCAGACGCAGGCGCAACTCGTAATCGAGCTGCGCATGCTCGAGGTGGGCGGCGGCGAAGTTAATCCGCACCGGGTGGCTCTTGCGGCCGATGACCACAAGATCCGGCCCCCGCACCACAATCTCGACCCCGGCCGCGTCCACTCCGGGCAAAAAGACCGTGACCGCGATGCGCTCCGCATCTTGCTGGCAGTCGTAGTAAGGGCTGCGCGTCTCGCCTGTTGAGGCGGGGACGGCACGACCCGGACGACGGCTGCTATTCAGCTGGGGCGGTAGGATGGTGTTCATGGCGGGAAAAAGGGAAAAGGGAGAGTGGGAAAGGGCTGAATCTTCAGGCTAAACACGGGGGCGCCTAGAGGCGAAGCCCCCGGGCCCGGCAAGAGGTCGTTGGTTGTAAGGGAGCGAACCGCTCAGGGATTCGCACTCCGCTCAAACCGACCGTCCCGGGGAGGGCGGCTGGCATTGTTGCCAACTCTGTCGCCAACCCCGCACCGCAGCCAGGCAAGCCGCGGTCTTCGTGGAGGAAGCACCGGAGCGGCGGAAGTTAGCGTGGGCGGCAGGTTTCATGAACAACTTGGGAATACTCTACATAAGTGCACAGGGCATGCCAACTGCCCCAAAGATTTTTCCAGTGAACATTTCGTGACGCCGGTCGCGTTTCCAGCGGCTGCTCCGGCGTTTCCGCGTTGGACAAGCGGGACCGGGTGTTACTCGGTGTGTAGATGTCCGACACCGCCCCTGCCAACCCCGCCGAGCCCGGCCTCGAGGTGCGCACGTTTTTCGTGCGCGGCCGCAACGCCCTGGTGGCGCGCGCCAACTTTTCAGAACTCTACGTGGATTATTACCTCCACCTCGGAGCGCACGGCGTCAAACCCGTCGAAGCCCACGCCACCCTCTTTAAGCGCGCCCTCGCCGCCTTCGCCCTGCACTGCGCCTCCCGTCCGCGCAATGAACTGACCGCCTGGACCATTAACCTGCAATCGCCCCGCGTGAACCTCTTCCTCGCCGGCGACAACACCCTCGGCGCCGTGGCCGGACGCATCTTCGACGAGAACGTGAAAGAGCTACCGGAAAACCTCTTCTACGCCGATGTGATCCGCGGACGTGAACCGAAACGCCGCAGCGTCGTCGCCTTCACCGAGGCCGACCCGGTCGCCGGCATGGAAATGTTTTACGCCCGCAGCGAACAGCGCCCGGTGCGATTCTTCGACCTCGGCGAGGAGGATTTCGCCCTCGTGAGCGAGCACCCCGATTGCGACACCGCCTGGCTGGCTGCGCTCGACGCCGAAGCCGTGCGCCACCTCGACCAAACCGAATCCACCGCCCCGCTCGAGTCCCGCGTATGCCGCTGGCACTGCGGCTGCACCCACGATCGCATGCTCGAAGTGCTCGCACCGGTCATGCGCCAGGACGCCGAGGGACTCTTCGGCGAATCCCCCGTGGTCACCATCCAGTGCCCCCGCTGCGCCGCCCGCCACGCGGTGACCCGCGAGGCGCTCGAGGCCTACGTGACCGCCCACCCCTGACACGAGCGTGGAGGCCATCTGGGAAAACATCCGGCGCGGCCTGGCCGAAGCCTCGCCTCTCGACCAGGCCAACCTCGCCCTTGGCCTGCTCGGCGTCGGTCTGATGATCCGCCGCAGCCTCTGGGCCTTCCCCGTCGGCCTGGTCGCGGTGTGCGTGCAGGGCGTGTTGTTCTGGGACGCCCGCTTCTACGCAGACGCCATTCTCCAGGGCTTCTTCTTTGCCTGCCTAGCCTACGGTTGGTGGCACTGGCGATGCGACACTGCGCGAGCGGAAACCGGCGGTGCGCACGTGACCATGCTGCCCCTTCGAGCTCGCTTCGGCTGGATCGCCGCCGGCCTCGTCCTCACCCTGGGCTGGGGTGCGTGGCTACACACCCACACCGACGCCGCCCAGCCCTTTCGCGACGCCTTCATCGCCGCCTTCAGCCTCATCGGCCAGTTTCTCCAGGTGAGAAAAAATATCGAAAATTGGCTCGTGTGGCTGGTGGTCAACGCCGTCGCCGTCACCGCCTATTGGTCCGCCGACCTCGCCTACACCGCGTTCCTCTACGCCCTTTACCTGCTGCTCGCCGCGCTCGGACTGCGTTCCTGGCGTCAGGCCTTGGCGCAAAAACGGGAGCCCGCGCCATGAATCCCGTCCCCACCCACCCGCTCCGCGTCGTGATCTTCGGCCCCGAGTCCACCGGCAAATCCACCCTCACCGAACACCTCGCCGCGCGCTTCGCCGCGCCCTGGTCGGCCGAATATGTCCGCGAATTCTGGGACGCCCACGGCGGCGTCGTTACCGCCGCCGATCTCGACGCCATCGCCCGCGGGCAGCGCGCCACCGAGGACGCCGCCCGAGCACGGGCCGAGGCGGATGGAGCGCGGGTGGCTTTTCACGACACCGATCTGCTCGCCTGCACGATCTGGGATGACCTCCTCTTTCCCGGCGCCTGCCCCGAGTGGCTGCGGGCCGAGGCGGCCGCCCGGGCCCGCGCGACCGACCTTTATCTATTCTGCGATACTGACCTGCCCTGGGCACCCGATCCCCAGCGGTGTTTCCCCGATGAGGCCGGCCGTGAAATGTGCCGGCGGCTCTTCCTGGAAAAACTCGAGGCCACCGGCGCGCGTTGGACCCGAATCCACGGGTCCGACCGCGCCCGCGAAGCGCGGGCCGGCGCCGCGGTTGACCTGCTCCTGAATCGCTGCTCCTCCCGATGAAAGGCGAAACCACTGATCACGCCGCCCGCTTCGGCGGCCTCGGCCGTCTGCTCGGCCACGACACGCTGGAGCGCCTGCGTGGTGCCCACGCCTGCGTGATCGGCGTCGGCGGGGTCGGCTCCTGGACCGCCGAGGCCCTCGCCCGCAGCGGCGTGGGCGCCATCACCCTGATCGATCTCGACGAGGTCTGCGTGAGCAACGTCAACCGCCAGCTCCACGCCCTCGACGGCCAGATCGGCCGGCCCAAGGTCCTCGTGCTCGCCGAGCGGATCAGCGCCATTCATCCCGGATGCCGGGTCACCCCGGTGCAGGAGTTTTTCACCGCCGCCAACGCCGACGCCCTGCTCGCCCCGGAGCACGGCTACACCGTCGTGGTGGATGCGATCGATTCCGTCGCCCACAAGGCCCGCCTGCTCGCCGCCTGCTCCGCCCGCCACCTATCTTGCGTGACCACCGGCGGCGCGGGCGGGAAGCGCGACGGCACCCGCCTGCGTATTGGCGACCTCGGGGAATCCGGCGGCGATGACCTGCTCCGCCAAGTGCGCAAGACCCTGCGCCGCGAGCAGGGCTTCCCTGGCGGCGAGGGCCATCGCTACGGCGTGCGGGCCGTTTGGAGCACCGAAGCACCCGTCTACCCTTGGGCCGACGGCACCTGCGCCGCCTCCCCCGAGCCCGGCTCCGCTACACGGCTGGATTGCTCATCCGGGCTGGGCGCAGCCGTGTGGGTGACGGCCGCCTTCGGCTTCGCCGCCGCCCAGGAGGCGGTTCGCCTTATTACCGAGGCGGACCAAAAAACCGGATAAAATTTTCCGCGATTCTGCCCGTCAGGGCGGCCTCTGTGACCCCGCGCAGGGCCGCCAAGCCGGCATAAGCCGCCTCGATGTTGCCCGGATGATTGGGGGCGAAACCATCCGGCCCCGGCGGCAGCTTATGCGTCCGCCAAACCGGGGGAGGCGGCATCGCAGGTGCATCCGTTTCACACAACAACCGGTCTTCGGGTATCGCCCGGAAGGTCTCCTGCCGGGCCGCTTTGCGCCGGTCGAGAAAAGCCGGGTTAAAGGAAAAATAGGCCCCCAGCCTCACCAACTCGCCAGCCATTTCAGCAGAGCCACCGTAAGCATGGAGCAGGAACCCGCGAGCCGGTGCGGGCTGGGCACGCAGGAGCGGGAGCAATTCGCCGAAGGCCTGGAGGCAATGAACGGTGACCGGCCGGTTCCGCGCCGCCGCGAGCGCAAATTGTGCGCCAAAGACCTCCGCCTGCTCGTGCATGGACGCCGGGCGCACCCCGCCAAGACGCGGATCATCCGGCGCGGCGGAATCTAGTATCCAGCGGTCCAGCCCGATCTCGCCGACGCTCGCGCGCGGCTCGGCGTCGAGTCGCGACGCCAACTGCACCAGCCAGTCCGAAGGCCGGGATGCGCCGACGTCCCACGGATGCAAACCATAGGCCGGACGCACAAAGGCGTGCGCCACGGCCAACGCCGCCACCCGGGGCCAGTCGTCGGGATGAGTGCCGTTTACCACCATCTCCCCGCCCACCCCGGCGAGGTCGGGCCACGCGGAGGCGACACGGTCGAGGTGCGAAGCAAGAGCCTCGTCTTGGAGGTGGTTGTGCGCGTCGTGGAGCATGGCCGAAAATTGCCTGGCAAACCAAAGAACTCAAGTATCCGGACTTTAACCACGGATCCCAAGGATGGGCATGGATTGCCAGACTGTTATCCGTGAGAATCCGGAAGATGCGTGGTCAAAAAATTCGGTTCCAAAAACCGTTTCCCCCGGTTATTAAGATCAAAACGGCACGTCGTCGTCTACCGTCTCACCGGGCGCCTCGGGCAGCGGCGCCCCGTCATCCTCCGGGGCAGGCCCGGTCGGGGTCGCCCCGACCGCCTCGATTTTCCAGGCGTTGAGATTCACGAAGTAGCTTTCCTTCCACTCGCGACCGCGCAGATCGAAGAACACCTTCACTTGGGCGCCGGGCTTGAGGTCCGCAACGAGGCCGACCTTGTCCTTCACGCACTCGAACTTGATGTCCTGGGGAAAGCGCCCCGCCTCGATGGTGAGCACAAATTCCCGCTTGTTGAAGCCGCTGCCAAAGGTCTGTTCGTCGAAAACTTTTTTTATGGTCCCGTTGATTTCAAACATGGGCCCATCCTGCTCGCCCCTCCCCGGCTCGGCCAGCCTGTTTCAAAGTTCTCTTTCGCAGCCTTCCCGGATGCTTGCCCCCGGCCCCTCCGTCACCTCACTGTCACGGTTAAACATCTTCGCGCGTGCTCCTCGTCATCGATAATTACGACTCGTTTACCTTTAATCTGGTCCAGTATTTCGGCCAGCTGGGCGTGGAGCAGCGCGTCTTTCGCAACGACCAGATCACCCCCGCGGAGGCCCTCGCCCTGAAGCCCGACCGCGTCCTGATTTCCCCGGGCCCCTGCTCGCCCGCCGAAGCCGGGGTATCCCTCGGGGTGATTGGCGCCTTCGCCGGCGTAAAACCTATCCTGGGCGTCTGCCTCGGACACCAGTCCATCGGCCACTTTTTCGGCGGCCGCGTGGTCCGCGCCGAGCGCCTGATGCACGGGAAAACGTCGCCCATCCTGCACCAAAATACCGACGTCTTTGCCGGCATGCCCCCCGGCTTCGCCGCCACCCGCTACCACTCGCTGCTGGTCGAGCGCGCCACCCTCCCCGCCTGCCTTGCCGTCACCGCCGAAACGGCCGAGGGCGAGATCATGGGCCTGCGCCACCGCGAACTGCCCGTCTGGGGCGTCCAGTTCCACCCCGAGTCCATCGCCACCGAGGGCGGCCTGCGGATCCTCGAGAACTTCCTTTCCCTCGGTTAATCGAACGCCCATGCGCTGCCCGAAATGCACCTCCATCGACGACAAAGTCACCGACTCCCGCATCAGCCGCGAAGGTAACAGCATCCGCCGCCGACGCGAATGCCTGGAATGCGGCTACCGTTTCTCCACCACCGAGGTCTTGATCCGCGAAGGCGTGGTCGTCTTGAAACACGACGGGCGCCGCGAGGATTTTGACCGCGATAAACTCACCCGCTCGGTCCGCGCCGCCTGCCATAAACGCCCGATCGACGCCGAACGCATCAGCATGCTGGTGGACGACGTGATGGACATCCTCGAGGCCAGCCACGACCACGAGATCCCCAGCGCAGCCATCGGCGAAGGTGTAATGGAGCAACTCCGCAAGATTGATCAAGTCGCCTACGTGCGCTTCGCCAGTGTCTACAAGGAATTCCGCGACGTCGCCGAGTTCGTCAGCGAAATCAAGGACCTCGGCCCCGCCCCGGCCGGGCCCGGCGCCTGAGCGCGGATGCATACCCCCGCCGCCCGCGACGAGTTGCGCCGCCTGCATTTCGTCAACGCCCTCTTCGCCCGCCTGACCGGCGACGATCTCTACCTCGCCGGCCAGATCCGCGACGCCATCACCTTCAGCCTGACCGAACTCGCCGAGCAGACCCGCGCCCACCCCGAATTCGCCGCCCGCTACGACGCCGCTTTCAACACCGCCGCCGCCCGCCTGCTGGAGAAGTTTTTCGCCGGCCTGCCCGGCCACGGTTTTTTTCACTGGGACGCCCTCAGCACCCTGACTTCCGCCACCCCGCTCTTCGCCCGCACCGAACTGATGGCGGGCCTTAAACGCCTCGCCCCCTGCGCCGAGGCCACCGTGCTCGTGACCAACCTCCGCGCCGCCCTGCTCCCGCCTGAACAACGCGAAACCGCCCGCCGCCGGCGTGAATACGAGGACGCACTCGCATACGTCCAGGACCTCGCCGCCGCCCGCACCCGTCCCGGGGCCGAGCTGCGCCTACTGTTTTTGTAAGTCGCGGCAAAACCCTGCGTCCAACCCACGCTCGGCCTCGACAAGATTTCCAAAACCCGCCCGAATCCACTTCCCCGCCCCCCACCGCAACCACGTCCGCCCCGGACGGCCAGGTCCTTAACCCCTTCTCCCACCCTCGCATGCCCCCCGCCAAGTCCCCCGCCGCGAAAACCCCTGCCCCCGCCATCCGTCCCATCGCCAAACTGATGGCCGCCAACCGCTCCGAGATCGCGGTGCGCATCTTTCGCGCCGGCACCGAACTGGGCCTGCGCACCGTGGCGATCTACGCCCAAGAGGACCGCTATTCCCTCCACCGCCAGAAAGCCGACGAGGCCTACCGCGTGGGCCGCGGCAAGGGCCCCGTCGCCGCCTACCTCGACATCGACGGCATCATCGGCGTCGCGAAGGAAAAAGGCGTCGACGCCATCCACCCCGGTTACGGCTTCCTCTCGGAAAACCCCGACTTCGCCCGCGCCTGCGCCACCGCCGGCCTCGTTTTTGTCGGCCCCCGCCCCGAACTGCTGGAGATGATGGGCGACAAAACCGCCGCCCGCGCCGTCGCGCAAAAGATCGGCGTGCCCGTGCTGCCCGGCACGGAAAACCCCATCGAGGACCGCGCCGAGGCGCTCCGCACCGCCAAGGCCATCGGCTTCCCCCTTATCATCAAGGCCGCCTTCGGGGGCGGCGGCCGCGGCATGCGCGTGGTCCACAAGGCCGCCGACCTCGCCGACCTGCTCGACGAGGCCCAGGCCGAGGCCGGCCGCGCCTTCGGCAATGCCGCCGTGTTCCTCGAGAAATACATCCCCCGCGCCAAACACATCGAGGTGCAGATCCTCGGCGACCGCCACGGAAACGTGATCCACCTGCACGAGCGCGACTGCTCCGTGCAGCGCCGCCACCAGAAGGTGATCGAGGTCGCGCCCAGCCACGGCCTGCCCCCGGCCATCGTGGCCGAGTTGTGCGAAGCCGCCGTGCGCCTCGCACGGGAGATCCGCTACGACAACGCCGGCACCGTCGAATTTCTCTACGACCTCGACCACCACGAGTGGTTCTTCATCGAGATGAATCCGCGCATCCAGGTGGAACACACGGTCACCGAGGTCATAACCGGCCTCGACCTCGTGCGCGCGCAGATCCTCATCGCCCAGGGCCACGCCCTGCACTCGCCCGAGGTCGGCATGCCCGCCCAGGCCGACATCCCGCGCAACGGCTACGCCCTCCAGTGCCGCATCACCACCGAGGACCCGGAAAACAAATTCGTGCCCGACTACGGCCGCATCCAGGCCTACCGCTCGCCCGGCGGCTTCGGCGTCCGCCTCGACGGGGCGGCCGGCTTCGCCGGCTCCGTGATCACGCCCTTCTACGACTCGATGCTGGTGAAAGTCATCGTCAGCGGCCAGAACTACGAAGTCGCCCTCCAGCGCATGCGCCGCGTGCTGAGCGAGTTTCGCATCCGCGGGGTAAAGACCAACATCCCCTTCCTGGAGAACGTCGTCGCCCACCCGCTTTTCCAGGCCGGCCAGGCCACCACCACACTGATCGATACCTCGCCGGAATTGTTCCGCTTCAAGGCCCGCCACGACCGCGCGACCAAGCTGCTCGCCTTCCTCGGCGACGTCACCGTGAACGGCAACCCCCACGCCAAGGGCCACCGCCCGGCCAAACCCTTCGCGCCCATCGCGCCTCCGGCCTACGACCCCCAGATCACCCCGCCGGACGGCACCCGCCAGCTCCTGCTCAAACTCGGCGCGAAAAAATTCGCCGAGTGGACGTCCGCGCAGAAACGCCTGCTGGTGACCGACACCACCTTCCGCGACGCCCACCAGTCGCTGCTCGCCACCCGCGTGCGCACCCACGACCTGCTCGCCGCCGCCGGCGCGGTCGCCCGCCGCACCCCTGACCTTTATTCGCTGGAGTGCTGGGGCGGCGCGACCTTCGACACCGCCATGCGTTTCCTCAACGAGGACCCGTGGGACCGCCTCCGCCAGCTCCGCGCCCGCGTGCCAAACATCTGCTTCCAGATGCTCCTGCGCGGCGCCAACGCCGTCGGCTACACCAACTACCCCGACCACGTCGTCGCCGGTTTTGTCCGCCACGCCGCCGCTGAGGGCATGGATATCTTCCGCATCTTCGATTCGCTGAACTACCTGCCCAATCTTCGCGTGGCCATGGAGGCGGTGCGCGGCACCCACGGCGTGTGCGAAGCCGCCTTGTGCTACACCGGTGACATCCTCGACGAGCGTCGCGACAAGTTCACCCTCGCCTATTATGTCCGCCTCGCCCGCGAGCTGGAAAAAATGGGCGCCCACATGATCGCGATCAAGGACATGGCCGGCCTCTGCCGCCCCGCCGCCGCCCACAAGCTGGTCAAGACGCTCAAGGAGGAGACCGGCCTGCCCATCCACTTCCACACCCACGACACCAGCGGCATCAATGCCGCCTCCATCCTGCGCGCGACCGACGCCGGCGTGGATATCGTCGATCTAGCCCTCGCCGCCATGAGCGGCAGCACCTCCCAGCCCAACCTCAACTCCATCGTCGCCGCCCTCCGGCAGACCCCTCGGGACACCGGCCTGGACCTCGACGCGCTCAACGAGTTCTCCGACTACTGGGAAAACGTCCGCCCGGTCTACGCCCCCTTCGATACCGCCCCCCGCAGCGGATCAGCCGAGGTCTATCTGCACGAGATGCCCGGCGGCCAATACACCAACCTCAAGGAACAGGCCGCCTCGATGGGCGTGTCCCACCGCTGGCCCGAGATCGCCCGCGCCTACGCCGATGTGAACCGCCTCTTCGGCGACATCGTGAAGGTGACACCCTCCTCCAAGGTCGTCGGCGACATGGCCCTCTTCCTCTTCTCCCGCGGCATCCAACCTGCCGATGTGGTCAACCTTCCCCCGGGCGAGACACCCTTCCCAGAGAGCGTGATCGACATGCTCACCGGGGGCCTCGGCTGGCCTGAGGGCGGCTGGCCCGCCGACGTGTCCCGCGCCGTGCTGGGCGAAAAACGCCACGCCGAGGCGACCGCGAAATACCGCGCCGCCCTCCACGCCGATGCCGCGAAGGCCAAACGCACCAAACCCGGCGCCACCACGATCGCCGCCGCCGACCTAGCCAGCCTCCGCGCCGACCTGGCCGAGAAACTCCGCCGCGAAGCAAACGAGGACGACGTGTTTTCCCACCTGATGTATCCGCAGGTCTTTGCCGATTTCGACAAACAACGCCGCCAGTTCGGCGATGTCAGCGTGCTACCCAGCCCGGCGTTTTTCTACGGCTTGCAGCCCGGCGAGGAGATCACGGTCGAGATCGAGGAAGGTAAGGTGCTCATCATCCGGCTGGTCAGCATCGGCGCACCCGACAAAGACGGCCGCCGCAATCTCAGCTATGAACTCAACGGCATCGCCCGCGACGTGCTGGTGGCCGACCGCTCCGTCGCCTCCAAGGCCAAGACCCGCCCCAAGGCCGACCTCGCCGACCCGGCGCAGATCGCCGCGCCCATCCCCGGGCTGGTGGCCGCGCTCTCGACCTCCGTCGGTGCAAAAGTGGCAAAGGGCGACAAGCTGCTCATGATGGAAGCGATGAAGATGCAGACGACGGTTTACGCCACCTGCGACGGCGTGGTCGGCGAGCTCCACGTCGCGGTGGGCGATACCGTGGAAAGCAAGGATCTCCTCCTCCGCATCCGGCCGGTTTAACCAAAGTCCCGTCCGGGAGTCTGGCCTTTTTCTAGGACGCGCCCGCAAGGCCGTCCCGTCATTTTTCAGACCTGCGCATTACCTGAAACATCAAGCCCGGTTTTGGCAGCAAGGCAGCGCGCCCGGGCGGTCAAGTTAACCGCAGGTGCGAGCAAATGCATCTCCAGCCCCTCTTGAAACGATTGTCGCCAGGCTCTTGGGCAACTCCCGCCAAAGAAGAGCCTGTCCCGAGTCCCAAAGTGATGAACTAAACGCCTGCGTCTAAACACGCGACTTGGTGCGGGAGTCCAGATTTGTCCTGATCTGCATTATGCGCCCCCTACCCCTCGCCACCCTCTGCCTCGCCGCCTTGCTCCCCCTCGCCATGCCCGCCGCCACTCCTCCTACCCCCATCCTCGACGGTTTCACCGCCGATCCCTCCATCCGCGTCTTCGGCGACGCCTACTACGTCTACCCAACCTCCGATAAACCCGACTGGCTGACCACCGACTTCTCCGTTTGGTCCTCCCGCGACCTCGTGACTTGGAAGAAGGAGCGCATGATCCTCGACGTTGCGAACGACCTGAAATGGGCGAACCTCCGCGCCTGGGCCCCCGACTGCATCGAGCGCGACGGCACCTACTTCTTCTATTTCTGCGCCGAGGGAAAGGTCGGCGTCGCCACCGGCCGCTCCCCCGCCGGCCCCTTTGTCGACGCCCTCGGCAAACCCCTACTCGACCGCAAAGCCGACGCGCGCTTCACCACCAATACCATCGACCCGTATCCGTTCATCGACGACGACGGCCAGGCCTACCTCTACTGGGGCAACGGCGCCGAGCGAGCCAACGCCCTCCGCCTCTCACGCGACATGCTTGCGGTCGAGGGCGACCTGATCGACATCCCGATCAAGGGCCGCAGTTCGGAGGTGGTCGTCGATTTCCGCGAGGGCGTGGTCGTCTTCAAACGCGCCGGCCGCTATTACTTCATGTGGTCGGTGGACGACGCCCGCAGCGACGACTACCGCGTCGCCTACGGCACCGCCAGCTCGCCCCTGGGCCCGGTGACGATACCCGCCGAGGGCTCCCTGGTCCTGGCTAAAAACGGCCCGGCGAAGGGCACGGGCCACCACAGCGTGGTCAACGTCCCCGGCACCGACCGCTGGTATGTCGCCTACCACCGCCACGCCATCCCCGACGGCAGCGGCTACAAACGCGAAACCTGCCTCGCCCGCATGGAGTTCAACCCCGACGGCTCCATCCGCCCCATCGACCCCATGGTGCCCGCCTTCCAGCCCGGCGACACCGGCGAACCGCTGGTCAACGGCCGCGGACGCTGAGTCTGGCCAACGCCTCCGCCCGAGGCGCGCGCAACAATGCGCCGGTGGTGCACTCGACTCCGCCCCGGCTTCAGGTAAGCAAACTTCACTTCATGCCCCTGCCCCACCCGACCGCCTGGCTCGCCGGCACGCTGCTTGGCCTCCTCGCGCCCTCCCTCCGCGCCGACAGCTACGCCGATTGGTCCGTCAGCGCCCTCCCCGGCGACGCGGCCACCAGCGCCCCCATGGCCGATCCGGACGGGGACGGCCTGAGCAACCTGGCAGAATACGCCTTCGGCCTGAATCCGCTCTCGCCCTCCGCCGATACGTCGCCGCTTTCTCCGCCCTCCGCGCCGACCGCGACCGGGGAAATCACCTTCGAGCTGCTCGAACGCGCCGGCCCCCGCGGTGGCGTGCAGATCGACCTCGAACTGTCGGCGGATCTCACCACTTGGGTCCGCCCGCCTTGGCGCCGCACCCCGCTGGCGTCGCGCGCCGGCGATCCGGCGGGCTCGGTCCGCACCCAGTTCTACACCCGCCCGTCCGCCCGCGGCACCTGGTTCGCCCGCGTGCGGGTGACGGCGGTCGATCTCGCCCTCGAACCCGCCGCCTATTACGCTGCACCCAACGGCGACGACGCCGCCGCCGGCACGAAGGCAGCCCCCTTCGCCACCATCAAAAAAGCCGCCGAACTCGCCCAATCCGGCCACCTCGTTTACCTCCGCGGCGGCACCTACCTCGCCACAACCAAGATCAGCCTCACCCGCGCCGGCACCGCCGTGGCGCCCATCCGTATCCGCGCCTACCCCGGCGAACGCCCGGTGCTGGACGTCTCCGCCACCGCCGGCACCAGCCAGGACGCCATCTCCATCAGCGGATCTTTTTACCACCTCTACGGCCTCGAAATCGTCGGCGCCGCACACAACTCGGTGAAGATCTCCGGCAACGATAACACCATCGAGAACTGCGTCAGCCGCGCCGCCCGCAACACCGGTTTCCACATT
>CAMCZZ010000029.1 GCA_945888375.1 Akkermansia muciniphila
TCACCCCGACCACCGGCGCCTTCACCGGCAGCTTCACGCTTAGTGATCAAATCGCCCAGCCCCCGGCCAAACCTGTTACCCGCCTGGTCACCTTCTCCGGCGTGCTCCGCCAAGCCCCTGCCGGAGACCGCGAACTCGGCGCCGGCTTCTTCCTCGTGCCCGGCTTCGCCGTCCCCAAGGGCGCCGTTCCCACCGAGCAACCCTCCGGCGAAATCCGCTTCTCCGCCCCCTAAACTCTCAGCCGAAATCGGGCGGTTGGACGGCAAACCAGCGAGGCTAGGGGCGAACAGATTTCGCGCAGACCTGGCGAAGGCCTTCTCGGAGAATGTTTCGAGCCGAGGGCCCCACCGAAAGGGGCCGCCAAGTCACTACAAACGTGACCCGGGCAAGTGATTGCCCCCGGCTTGGCCAATGCCATCAGCCAGCGCCGTTAAACGTTTGCACAAATTGTTCTGCGCCAGAAGTTCGCGCTGGTAAATAGGCTGAGGGGCGATGCTAAACCCCGTAAAAAATAGATGCCGGACGCCTACCCCTAGGCGTCCGGCAATTGCTTTCTTAGTTACCCCAAAAACCTCTGCATAACAGAGGCAGACCTTAAACCTGCATGGGGGGATGCGGTGTGCAAGAGCTTTCTTTGTGCAAATGAGAAAAAAGTGCCCGAAACATTTTCTCAGGCCGCAACTCGTCTTAGGCTGCGCTGGAGGTCGGCGTGATGGCGGCGGTGTCGGCCGAGTTTTCCACCACGTGATCGACCAGACCGTAGTCCTTGGCCTCGTGGGCGCTGAGGTAGTAGTCGCGGTCCGAGTCCTTCTCGAGTTGCTCCACCGTCTTGCCGGTGTGGCGGGAGATGACCTGGTTCAAGGTCTTGCGCCAACGCAGGATTTCCTTGGCCGCAATGGCGATGTCCGAGGCCTGGCCGCCCGCGCCGCCGCTGGGCTGGTGGATCATGACGCGGCTGTGCGGGAGGGCAAAGCGCTTACCCTTGGTGCCGGCTGCGAGGAGCACGGTCGCCATGCTCGCCGCCTGGCCGATGCAATAGGTGACGACGTCGCATTGAAGGAAGCGGATGGTGTCGTAGATCGCCATACCACCGGTCACCACGCCGCCGGGCGAGTTGATGTAGAGATGGATGTCCTTCTTCGGATCCTCCATCTGGAGAAAGAGGAACTGGGCGATGACCACGTTGGCCACGCCGTCATCGATTGGCGTGCCGATGAAGATGATCCGGTCCTTCAGGAGCCGGGAGTAAATATCCATCGACCGCTCCACGCGGCCGTTGTTTTCAATCACCATCGGAACGTAGTAACTCATAGGGAAAATTGAACTTCGCCGGGAAGCGGCGGAAGGCAAGCGCGACCCTTGTCTCTTTGCTTACTTCCTTCGGCAAAAGTCCTTGAGTCCCCTTGGCAACTGGGGGGTTCTTCGCGACCGGCTCCTAAATGGGCTCGACGCGGGGATACGAAGAGCGGCCGACCAACCGCTTGCGCCAGACGATCTGTGCTCGGCGCGGTCTTCGGTTTTTTGGGCCCGCCAGAAAAATCTACCCGTCCAAGAGGGCACTCGCCACCCGAGGGTGTGTCGCTGAAACCAAGCCGGCCGGCACGAGGAAAAAGGGAAGCCCGACCCAGGCGATCGAGGCGGAGGAGGACCAGCAATCCTGGCCGTCTGGGGCCATGCTGGACCAGCGAGACTCATCTCTGGTTAGCGCGCAGAATGAGTTAATTCCCCAGGCACACCCCGGCAGGGAAAGGACGACAAGGGCGCGAACCCGGCTCAGATATGCTTGGAGTCGTCCGCGTCCTTTTTGACGTAGCCGGTTTCCTGACGCTGATGATTGACCGCGTTTTTCTTGAGATAAGCTTGGTAAACATCCTCCGCCGTCATGCCCAGGGTCTGCGCCAGCGAGACCAAAAAGTGAAACAGGTCCACGACCTCCACCTTGGCGTTCTGCTCGTCGAATTTCTGGTATTTCGCCCACCATTTCCACGGCACACTGTCGATCAGCTCAGCCGTCTCCTGCTGCATGGCCCGGGTGTAGTTAAGGATCCACTTGGCCTTCTCCTCATCAGTCGGGGGCGGCAAAGCGACCCCGATACGGGCATTCAAGGCCTCCTGCATGCGGAAGATTTCTTCTAATTTGTCCATGGTCGCGCCAAGCTGGGTCGCACCCCGGGCCATGGCAAGCCCGCGAAGCCTGGTCCCGTCCGGCCGGACCGGGGCCGGCGTTGAAACAAAAGGTTGCGCCCGCTCCGTGCCGCCATGAGCTTGCACAAGATTGTTGCCGCGTGACGCGCTTCCTGCGCTCCGCCGCCACGATCAACCCCGCGCAGCTCCCGCGCCCTTGTGGTGAGCGCGCATTCAACACCAAACCAAACCAGACATGTCCGAACAAAATCCGTCCGACGCCGCGCTCCTTCCGGAGCCCGTCGCGACTCCCGCCGCGCCTGCCGCCCCCGTCGCTCTCGACGGCTTCGGCTCCACGCGCGGCACCGGCCTGGCCCGGGGCAAACGCCCCGCCCGCCCCGCCGCCCCCGCCCCGGCCGACTCCACGTCCGCCGGCGGCTACCAACCGACCGCCCTCCAGGTGATCGTCGCCAAGACCGAATACGTGAACCCGTTCGCCCCCGCTGCCGAACCCGCCCCAGTTGCCCCTGCGCCGGACCCCGTGGCCCCGGTGGTCGTGGCTGAGCCCGCGCCAAAGGTCGAGGCAGCACCCGCCCCGGCGGTCTTCACGCCCGCCCCCCGGCCTCTCGCGCCCGCGCCAAAGGCCGAGCTCAACATCCTCCCCCCCGCCGCCCCCCGGCCCGTGACGAGCTGGGAATCCCCCGGCGCCGCCACCCCCGCCCCGGCGGCCCCCGCCGCCAGCGGCCCGCGTCCGGTTTTCCAAGTCGAGCGCAAACCGGTCGTCGCCCGAGAGATCGCCCCGCTCCGCCCCGTCGAAGGCCGGCCCGCCGGGGAACCCGCCCAACGCGACGTCCGCAGTGAAGGGCGCAAAGACGGCCGCCGGGGGGATCATCCCCGGCGCGAAGGCTCCCCTGCCCGCCCCGAAGGCCAGCGCCCCGGCCCCGGCAAGCCCGCCACCAGCGCCTCCACGACCAATAGCCCCAAAGGCGAAAAAGCCGGCGGCTTTGTCGGTTGGTTAAAAAATATCTTCGGCGGCGGAGCCTCCGAGACCCCTGCCACCCCCCCTCCCGGCGAAAAGCCCCGCGGGGAACGCGGACCCCGCCCCGAGGGACCCCGCCCCGAGGGCCAGGGTCGTGGCGACGGACGGCGTCGCCGGCGCGGCGGTCGCGGTCGCAATGGCGGCGGCGGTTACCAAGGCCAGGGCCAGCCTGGCGGTGAAAACCGCGGCCCCCGCCCCGAGGGCCAGGGCCAACCCGGCGGTGGCCGTCATCACGGCGGCGGCGGGCGCGGCCCGCGCCCCGAGGGCGGCAACCCCCGCCCGCAGGGCTGATAAACCTTGCCAAGCCCCGCGCCTCCCCGCGCATTTTCAAAGCGTCCGCCTCATCTGGCGGGCGCTTTTTTTTAGCCGGTTTTCCACGCTCCTCACTCCCCAAGCCCCCTCACACCCAAGTTCATGTCCGACCTCCACATCCAAGGCGGCAAGCCGCTCTCCGGCACCATCGTCCCCTCCGGCAATAAGAACTCCGTCCTGCCGATCTTCTGCGCCACCCTGCTCACTGATGAACCGGTGACCCTGCGGAACGTTCCCGATATCACCGACTTAAACAAGCTGGTGTCCTTTCTCTCCGGGCAAGGTTCGCGCATTGAGTGGAACCGCGAGACCGGGGTCATGCACCTCGACCACTCCGGCTTCCGCAGCCAGTTGGCCAATGACGAGCTGCCCTCGGACATGCGCTCGACCGTGCTGCTGTTCCCCGCCCTGCTCCACCGCCTCCGCCGCATCACCCTGCTCGCCAACGCCAAGGGCTGCTCCCTCGGCGTCCGCGAGATCGACCCGCACCTCGAAATCCTCGCCGCCCTCGGCGCCACGGTCGGCTCCGGCGACCCGCTGGTGATTGCCCTGCCCTCCGGCTTCGCCGGCGCCCGGCACTGGTGCGATTATATGTCGGTTACGGTGACCGAAAACTTCGCCATGGCCGCCGCCCTGGCCGCCGGCGAATCCACCCTGATCAACGCCGCCAGCGAGCCCCACGTGCAGGAACTCTGCGCCGCTCTCGTCGCCATGGGCGCACGCATCGAGGGCCTCGGCACCTCCCGCCTGCAGATCCGCGGCGTCGGCTCGCTCCACGGCGCCGATATCACCATCGGCACCGATTACCATGAAATCGTCACCTTCCTCGCCCTCGGCGCCATCACCGGCGGCGAAGTGCGCGTGACCAAGGCACTTCCCCACCACTTCGATCTCATCGTGCGCGCCTTCGCGAAACTCGGCGTAAACGTCGAGCACGAAGGCGACGTCGCCTTCGTGCGCCGCGGCCAGCGCCTGCGCATCGAGGAGCCGTTCACCAGCAACCTGCTGCCCAAGATCGAAGCCGCACCCTGGCCTTATTTCTCGGTCGATCTGCTGCCGCTGATGATCGCCCTGAGCGTGCGCTGCGATGGCACCATCCACTTCTGGAACAAGGTTTACGAGAACGGCTTCTCCTGGATCCCCGAACTGGCCAAGTTTGGCGCCCACGCCGTGGTGAGCGATCCGCATCGCCTGATCATGTTTGGCAACCGCCCGCTCCGCCCCGCCGTCGTGGATTCCCCCTACATCATCCGCGCCGCCGTGGCACTGGCGATGGTCGCCGCCGCCATCCCGGGCAAGTCCGTTGTCCGCCACGCCGAGATCATCAAGCGGGCCCACCCCCGCTTCGTCGAAAATCTCCGCAGCCTCGGCGCGGACATGGAGTGGAAGTGACCTGCCATCAGCCCGATCATTTTAACCACGAAGCTCACGAAGGCACGAAGATGGAGTTCGATCCCCTTTCCCAGAGAGTGCTGGGTTGCGCGATAGAGGTTCATCGCGCCCTTGGGCCGGGGCTGTTGGAAACGGTCTATGAAAAGGCATTGGCGCAGGAGTTGACGGACGCCGGCTTGCAGTTTGCGGCGCAAGTCCAGTTGCCGGTCATCTACAAGGGCCGCGACCTAGGATGCGGCTTTCGGATCGATCTGTTGGTTGAAAACTCGGTGGTGGTGGAACTTAAAACGGTCGACCAGCTGGCCCCGATTCACGAGGCACAGCTCCTCACCTACCTGAAACTCTCCGGCCACCGCATCGGCCTGCTGATCAACTTCAACGTTCCGCTGCTGAAGCACGGCATCAAACGCCTCGTCCACTGATCCGAACTTTCGTGCCTTCGCGCCTTCGTGGTTAAATCCTCCGATCAATTGAACCACGAAGTCACGAAGGCAAGAAGCCCGGCCCCAAATCCCAACTCACCTCCTTCCCGCCGACTCCACCCCTTCGCGTCTTCGCGTCTTCGTGGTTAAATCCTCCGACCAAATGAACCACGAAGTCACGAAGGCACGAAGCCCGGCCCCAAATCCCAACTCTCCTCCTTCCCGCCGACTCCGCCCCTTCGTGCCTTCGCGCCTTTGTGGTTAAATTCTCCGACCCATGCCCAAGCCGCCCTCCGCCCCCGCCACTCCACCCGCCGACGTCAAGGGCCTCGGCTACCTCGCCGCGCAGCTCGCCGCACCCGTCTCCAACGCCGAGGCCGCTCTGCGCCCGCTGAACTTCGCCGATTTCGCCGGCCAGCCCAAGACCGTCGAACGCCTCAAGATCATGGTCGGGGCCGCCCGCACCCGTGGCGAAGCCCTCAACCATATCCTGCTCAGCGGCCCGCCCGGCCTCGGCAAGACCACCCTGTCGCTCATCCTCGGCGCCGAGATGGGCCGCAACGTGCGCATCACCTCCGGCCCCGTGGTCGAAAAAGCCTCCGACCTCGCCGGCCTGCTCACCAGCCTCGAGGAGGGCGATCTGCTCTTCATCGACGAAATCCACCGCATCCCGAAAACCGTCGAGGAATACCTCTACAGCGCGATGGAGGACTTCCGGCTCGATATCATGATCGACCAAGGCCCGAACGCCCGCTCGGTCCGCCTGTCGCTGCCCCGCTTCACCCTCGTCGGCGCCACCACCCGGGCCGGCATGCTCACTGCTCCACTCCGCTCGCGTTTCACCCTCCAGACGCGCCTCGACTACTACGACGCCGCCACCCTCACCGGCATCATCAAACGCTCCTGCGGCCTGCTCCAGGTCCCGCTCGACGACGGCGGCGCCCGCGAGATCGCCACCCGTTCGCGCGGCACGCCCCGCATCGCGAACAACTTGATCAACTTCGCCCGCGACTACGCCCAACAACGCGGCGACGGCCGTATCACCCAGGCCGCCGCCGCCGCTGCCCTCGAACTGCTCGAAATCGATGCCAAGGGCCTCGACGAGATGGATAAACGCATCTTGCGCATCATGGCCGAAAACTACCGCGGCGGCCCGGTCGGCCTCGGCACCGTCGCCATGGCGGTGAGCGAGGACGCCGACACCCTTGAGGAGGTGCACGAACCCTTCCTCATCCAGGAAGGCTACCTGCAACGCACCCCGCAGGGCCGCATGCTCACCGCCAAAGGTTACCACGCCGTCGGCCTCAGCCCCGGACCGGGCGACGCCCAGGGCAGCCTGCTCTAGCCTCCGTCGGCGCCATGCCCGACCCTGCCGAGCTCTACCAGGCCGTGATCGAGGATCACCGCCGCCGTCCCCGCCACCGCGGCCTGCTGCCCGTCGCCCATCGCGCCGCCCGCCGCGAGAACTCCGCCTGCGGGGACGTCTGCGCGATCCAGCTGCAACTCGACCCGCCCCCCGCCCCGGCAGACCCGGTCGCCCCCGCCGCACGCCTTCTTGCCGTGGGCTTCACCGGCGCGGGCTGCGCGCTTTCCCAAGCCTCCGCCTCCCTACTCGCAACCTCGCTGACCGGTCGCACCGTGGCCGAAGCCCGCGCCATCGCCGGCGCAGTCGAAGGCTTGGTCCGCACCGGGGCCGCAGCTCAGGATGCGGCCAGCCTCGGAGACCTCGCCGCCCTCGCCGCCACCCACGCTTTTCCCGCCCGCCACGCCTGCGCCCTGCTCGCCTGGCAAACCGCCCTCGCCGCCCTCGCCTCCCCCTCGACCGCAGCGGGATAAGCCTAACCCAGGTGGATCTCCGCCAGCACCGGCCGGTGATCCGAAAGCCACGAACGCACCACCTCGCAGCGCGTCACTTCCAAGCCCGCCGGCACCAGCACGAAATCCAGCGCCCGGGCCGGCAAAGGCGACGGAAAGGTGCGGCCGTTTTCCGGGTGCAACGCATAGACCGCGAAATGCTCCAAATCGGCCAATAACCCCGCGGCCGCGTCACTCGCCTTGCCAGAGGTATTGAAATCACCGCACACGATCGGAAGCACGTCCCAGAACGGCGCCCGCGTGTTATGACGGTTCTCCAAATATCGAAAGACCTGCCCCACCTGCCGCAGCCGCGCCGTCCGCGAGCCATAGTGCAGATGCAGATTGATCAAGGGAATGCGCCGCCCGCCCAGAACGGTCTCCACAAACAAAAACCCCTTCTCCCCCACCGTCCTGCTGCCAAAAGCCACCGCCTCGCCCTCCTCCAAGGCATGCCGGGAGAGAAAGGCATTGCCATAACACAAATTAAACAAACCCGTCCGCCGCGTCGTCACCCCGTGAAGCGCGAAGGGATAACCCGCCTGCTGGCGTAGATACTCCAGGTGATCGAAATTTCCCGCCCAGCGCGAATCCTGATCGATCTCCTGCAAGGCCACCACATCGGCATCCAGCCGCACCAAAAGCGCCGCGATACGCCGGAGATGCGCCTGCATCGAACGCTTGCTCTGCAAACCTTGGATGGGACGCAAGCCCCGGCCATGAGCTATGTTGTAGGTGACTAGACGAAGCCGATTCATACTTCAACCTAGCCCCTACGAGCTAAAAATGGGGCGGCCAACGGGATTCGAACCCGCGACCCCAAGAATCACAATCTTGTGCTCTAACCAACTGAGCTATGGCCGCCGTAAAGGGAGGGAAGAAAACGTAAGAGCCCCGCCCCCCTGTCAACCCTTCTTCTTGCGCAAGCCATCCGGGGACCGCGGACTCGATTCACTCCCCGCCCTGCTCAAGCTCCCGCCGACATCCATGTTTTTCCTGAAAAAAATCCTCGGGCATCTGCTCATGCCCCTGCCGCTAGGTCTCGGCCTGGTGACACTGGGCATCCTGCTGCTAGCCGCCCGTCGCCGCGTGCCCGGTTGGCTCGCCCTCGTAGTCGGCTGGCTGGTCTTGCTCACCGCAGCTAATCGCGGTGTCGCCATCGCCCTCACCGCTTCGCTGGAAACCACCTACCCGCCCGTCCCCGCGCTGGCCGAATCCGCCGCACCCACGGGGGAACTGGGAGCCGCGCCTTTTGTTGCCGTGCTCGGCGGGGGCCACGGTGACTCGCCCGATCTATCCGCCAGCCAGCGCCTGAGCGGCTCCGCCCGCGCCCGCTTGATCGAGGGCGTGCGCCTCGCCCGCGCCCTGCCCGCCGCCTGGCTGGTCGTCTCCGGCCCGCGCAACTCAGCCGACGCCCCGACGCTACCCACCCACGCCCGCGTGCTGGCCGACGCCGCCGTCGAGCTGGGTTTCCCGCGCGAACGCATCGTCGAGATCGACACCGCGCGCGATACCGCCGAGGAGACCCGGGCGCTCGCCTTGCTCGCCGGTTCCGAGCCGGTCGCGCTGGTCACGTCCGCTTGGCACCTGCCGCGCGCCATGAAACTCGCCACTGTCGCAGGATTAAACGCCCTGCCCTGCCCGGCCGACTACCTCGGCGGCCGCGACGCCGCCACCCCCTCCAGTGCCTGGCTCTCATGGGATGCGGAGTCTCTCTCCAACACGACCCGGGCCTGGCGTGAATACCTCGGCCAAGCCTGGGTCACCCTGCTCAAACCCAGACCCCGCGTCAGCCCTTGAAAGCCCGCGCGGTGACGTCCACCGCCGCCCGGCAAAAGCGGGCCGCCGCCTCGGCCAAGCCCGCCGGCGGGAGCACCCCGAAACTGAGACGCACCGTATGGCGCGGAGGCGCATCACCATGGCAAAGCGCGCCCGGCACATAGAGCACCCCCTCGCGCAGGCAGGCCCGGCAAAAGTCACTATCACTGCCCGTATCCAGCCCGGCCGGCCCCTCCAGCCAGAGATACAACCCGCCCTCCGGGACCGCCCAGCGCCAGCCCAGGCCGGCCAAACCTCCCGCCACCAAGGCCGCGTGCAGCGCGTCGCGTTTCTCCCTGTAAACGCGCCTCAATACCAACAGTTGGTCATCGTAGGCTCCGCTGGCGATCGCATCCTCGAGCAGGGCCTGCACGAAGTTGCCCGTGCCAAAGTCCTGATGCCCCTTCACGTGCAGCATCGCATCGCGCCAAGCCTGGTGATCGCACACCCCAAAGCCGGCCTTAAGACCGGTGGCAAAGGGCTTGGTAAGCGTGCCGCAATAAAGCCGGGGAAAGCCGTCCCACGCCGCATCGGACAACACGCCCGGCCGGCTGGCCGCCGAGCCAGCGTCGTAGCCGAGCTCCCGATAGGCCGCATCCTCGATGACCGGCACCACGCAATCCTCCGCCCGGAGCGCCGCAGCCAGCGCCCGCCCCTCCTCCGCTGGAAGGCTGCGACCGCTGGGATTGGAAAACCAACCGATGAAATAAACCGCCCGGAGCCGGGCACGGGAGCCGTCGGCGCGCATACCCGCCAAGAGTTCGCGCAACGCCTGCGGATCGAGCTTTCCCGCCGCATCCACCGGCAGCGAACGCGCCTCCACCCCGAGCCCGGCCAGCAGGTCGAGAAAAACGAAGTAGGTCGGCCGGTCCACGAGCAGAATATCCCCCGGATCGCAGAGGGTCTGGACCGCCAGGTAGAGCGCCTGCTGGGAGCCGTTGGTGACAAAAAACCGCTCCGTCCAAAGGGCGAGCGCAGCCGGGTCTTCCGCTTCCGACGCGCGGCCATCCTGCCGGAGCATGCGCCCGGCGAGCCGCGCCCGCAGTCCCGGCCGGCCCGCATTGGTGCCATATTGCAGGTAGCCCCGGTCTGGCGTCTGCGCGGTGACTCGCCGCAGGGCCTCGGAAAGCGCCGTGACCGGTAGGGACGCGTTGTCCGTGAAACCCGCCGCAAGCGAGAGCAACCCCGGGGTCTCCAACGCGGTCCGCATCAAAGCCGTGATCGAGGGCGCCGTGGCACGACGCCCAAGTAGCGACAAGGTCAAGGCAGGCGCGCTGGTTTGCATACCCCATGGCACCAGACCCGCCCCTGCCGGGACAAGCCCGCACTCCACGCTGGCCTAGCTCTGCTCCAACGCCCCCGCCAAACGCTGGATTTCAGCCAGCATCGCCATTCGCACGACCGCCGGAACATCGGCTACCCGCCAGCCGTTGGAGGCGACCGTCGCCAACTCGGCCCGTGTGAAACCCGCCTCCTCCGCCAAGGCCTGATACTCATCCAGAACCGTGTTATTGAACACCAACTGGTCGTCGGTGCTGACCGTGCAGTTCACCCCCGCCGCCATCAGGGCCCGCAGCGGGTGGGCGGAAAGATGCGGCACCACCTGGAGGCGGACGTTGCTGATCGGAGTGATGTCAAAGGTAACGCCTTGTCTGACTGCCAGCGCGACCACCGCAGGATCCTCAATCGCGCGCACGCCGTGCTGCACCCGGGTGACCCCCAGCTCCGCGATGGCCTCGCGCACGCGGTGCGGTCCGTCGAACTCTCCCGCATGGCATTTGGTGACCTTGCCCGCCGCCCGCATGCGCGCCCAGACCGGCGCGGTCCAGGCCTCCGTCGGCACCTGCTCAAAACCATGCAAGTCCACGCCCGCGATGCCGTCCTCGTCGACCAGAGCGTCAATGACCGCCTGCATCGGTCCCGCGTAGTCGCTGCGCAGCATGCCGGCGTAGAGCTTGACCGTGAGGCCGGGCGGCACGGCGGCCTGGATGGCCGCGACGATCTCGCGCACCGGGACCTGGATAAAATGGGCTACCGCGAGGTGAAAACTGCACTCGACGTAGCGCACATTGGCCACGACGTGCTTGGCGAAAGTCAGGCGGGCCGACTCAAAATAACGCTCGGGGGAAGTGAACCACGGGAGCGCATGGCCGAGCAGGATTTCGTCAAACTTAGGAAAACTCGGGAAACGGTAATCTGGCGCGTGGAAAAACGGCTCGGGCGGGTAGGTCTCGGGCTTCCAGGCGTGGAGCAACTCGTAGGGCAAGGAACCATCGAGATGCAGGTGCGTCTCGGTCTTGGGCAGGGCGCGAATAAAACTCGGAGTGACCATGACTACGTTTCAGACCGGCTCCCCGGAAAACTCAAACCCGAGTGCGGCGCGGAGAGAATTAAACCCGACTGGCGTGGTTTTCGCGGGTCGTCTGGCGCAACCTGTCGGCCGGACGCCCAGAGTCTCACCCGCGTCCAGCACCTGCCAGGTGCAGACCGGGGATTTAAGGCCGGCCCGTAGAAGCAACAACTGGCGCGCTTCTTCGCCGGACTATTGGCGATATCCGGGGCGGACGGCCGCCGCCACACCGAGGTATCCGGACCTACAACAAAGGCAGGATCAGCTTCTCGTAGTCGTCGGTTTTCATCAAGCCGACCTTCTTGTGCCGGATCTTGCCGTCGCGATCGATAAGCAGGGTGGTCGGGATACCCTCGAGGCCGCCAAAGGCCGCGACGACCTCGGGCGTGGCCAGAGCAAGCGGGTAGTTGACCCCCTTGTCTTTGGCGAAGGCCTCGACGACCGGCGCACCCTTCTGGTCCACTGAGAGTCCGACGATGACCAGACCGCGTTCGGCATATTTTTTCTGTAAAGCGATATAACCCGGAATCTCGTGCACGCAGGGCGGGCACCAAGTCGCCCAGAAATCCACCACCACGACTTTACCTTTCAACTCGGCCAGGCCGATTGGTTTGCCATCCAGCGCAGTCAGCTGCCAAGCCGGCGCCGGACCGACCACCGGCAGCGCCTCGGCGCGGAGGGAAACAGCGGAAACCAAGGGCAGGACCAGCGCAAAAAGCGCGGCGAAGGGACGCAGGCGGAGAAGTTTCATAGGGAGGAAGGGATTGGCCGCGGACCAATTGAAGACACCGGAAAACTCCGGAAGTTCGAAAAAATAGCCGGCCCGTTCAGGGCCGGGTGAGCGCGACGTCGCTCCATTCACCCATCTCGCGATGCTCGACCGTCCAGCCGGCAATCGCCGGGGCAAAGGCCGCCCGCACCGCGGCATTTTCGTGGGCGAGGATACCGCTAAGCACCAGCAAACCACCGGGCGCCACCGCACCGGTTAATTGCGGCACGAAACGCATGAGCACATCCGCCTGGATGTTGGCCAGCACGACCTCGGCCTGGGTGCCGGCGGGCAGGCCGGTGACGAGATCGGCGGTGGAAAAGCGGACGGCGCCGGCGAGATCGTTGAGCACCGCGTTTTCCATGGAGACGCGGACGGCCTCGGGGTCGTTGTCGAAACCAGCCACGTCGCGCCAGCCCAGCCGCAGGGCGGAAAGGGCGAGGATGCCGGAGCCACAGCCGGCATCGACCACCCGGCCGCCCGTGCCACCCGCCTCCGCCCGCGCGACCAAACGCTCGACGCAGAGCCGGGTGGTCTCGTGGTTGCCGGTGCCGAAAGCCAGACCCGGATCGAGCCAGATGGCGGTCTCGCCGGCGGCGAGGACGTGGGTGGCGCGTTCCCAGACGGGCACCCAGTGGAGCCGGCCGCAGCGCCAGGCCTTGAAGTGCGCCTTGTAGCTATCGCGCCAGTCCTGGTCGGCAAGGGAGCGCTCTTCGGGTGCGGCGGGGGTGGCTTCGGCGGGGAGGAGGGGCAACAGCTCGCTCCAACTGGCGCGGGCGGACCCGGCTTCGGCGAAGATGCCGACCAGCCAGGCGCGATTGGCGATGACGTCCTGAAGCAGACTCCAGTTTTCCAACCCGTTTTCGAGGAGGAGTTCGTCGATGGCATCGACGGCGGCGGGAGAGATCTCGGACTTGAGTTCGAAGAGGGCGGGCATGGAGAAGAGGCGTTGTCTATTCTGCGCGAAGTCCAGAAGCGCAAGCGCAGGGAAAACATAATCGGGGACCTTCGGACATCGTGTGTAGGATGTGATGAGTTCGGATGCCTTTCGCGGCACGCTGCTAACGCCCTATGGTTTTGTCGTTAGCGACCATAACTTCTCCGAGGCAGACGACGCCACCGGTTGCCATAGGCATGGCGTGAATGCGCCGATGTCGTCTTGGTCAGGTGTCGCGAGTAAGCACGCTGTAGGATCCCGGCCAAAGGATGGACATGCATTGGCGTGGCGGTCACCCGCCGCCTGCCCCGTTTCTGGGCGGCTTGATCCTGCGGTGGCGGGAGGGAGAAAACAAAAACCCCGGATCCCTTTCGGGTCCGGGGCTTTCTATCTAAAATGGAGCAGGCGAATAGACTCGAATTCTCGATTCTAGTCTATGCCGTTTATAAACTTAACTCCTTGTTTAGCAACATAGGCGTTTTCTAAAAACCTCTGCGTTTTTAGGGGTTGCTTTAGGGGTGGAGCGAAACTAGGTCTTTCCTTGTCGTCCTGACCGACCCAAAGCCTCCCCGGCAAAGGGACAAAAGGGACGCAACCCAACTCGCCATGCCCTCCGTTCACCGCGACCCTCGAAACCCGACTTTCTGGCAGGCCTCTTTTTGCGATGCCTCCGGCCGGTGGCGCTTGCGCAGCACCCGCGAAAAGGACCGCACCGCCGCCCTTGCCGTCGCCGAGAAATGGCAACGCGAGGCCGCCACTCTATCTTGCCGCGACGGCTCCCCAGGCCTGCCAATGGCGAAGGCCCCCGAGGTCCTCGAACGCTTCATCACCCTTTCCCAAAAGGCCCGCGCCGGTTCGCTCACCGTGGAGGACGCGCAAAACCTCGTTTCCGATCTGCTTGAATCCACCGGGCAAGACCGGCTCCGCGTGGAGACCGTTCGCCAATTCCTCGACGCCTTCCTCGCCGAAAAGACCAAGGCCCGCGCCAGGGGAACCTCCGCCCGTTACGGCCGCATCCTCGCCGACTTCGTCAAGCACCTCGGTGCGCGCGCCGACCAACCCCTTGCCCGCCTCACCGCCCGCGACGTTCAATCCTTCCGCGACGCCGAGCTTGACCGTGGGGTTTCGCCTGCCAGCGCAAACATGGCCGTCAAAGTCCTCCGCGTGCCCCTAAACCTCGCCCGCCGCCAAGGCGTGCTCACCTCGAACCCCGCCGAGGCCGTGGACACCCTTGGCCACGAAAAAGCCGAGCGCCGAGCCTTCACCGTGGCGGAGCTTCGCGACGTCCTCGCCGCCGCCTCCGCCGACTGGAAAACCATGATCTTGCTCGGCTATCATTGCGGCTTCCGCATCCAAGACGCAGCCTCGCTCCGCTGGAATCAAATCGACCCCGAAAAAGGCGTCATCGCTCACCGCCCCGGAAAAGAGCGTCGCGACCGTGCCGCGAAGAAAAAGGAAACCGTCATGCCCGCCGAGTTGCTCGAATGGCTCCGCCCCCGCCAAGGCGTAGGAAACGCCCTAGTCTGCCCCACCCTCGCCGGGAAAAAGTCGGGAGGCTGCAACGGCCTCTCGCTCAACTTCCGCGACCTGCTCACGAAAGCCGGAATCGTTTTCGTGGACGTCTCCGGCGAAGGCGCGGCCAAATCGTTTTTCGACCTCGGCTTTCACTCGCTCCGCCATTCCTGCGTCACGCACGCCGCAAACGCTGGCGTTTCTGAGGAAATCCGGCGCGAGCACGTCGGGCACGCATCCGACGTTCACCGCGATTACACGCACCGCGAAATTGAGGCCACGCGCAAGGCCCTCTCCGTCATGCCGCGCCTTCTCTCCGCCTGACCCTCGCCGACCATGCCGACTACCCGCAAACTCTCCGGCAAAGCCAAAGCAAAGCTAGTTGCCAAACTTACGGCAAAGGCCCGCGCCCTGACTGCCAGGGAACTAATCGAGAAAGAGAAGGCCAAAGCACTTCACGGCAAAAGCGATCTCGACGGACTGGTTGCAGACTTCCTCGAAGCCGTTTACGCCGGTCGTTACCCGCTTATCGGCGAACACCACGGCGAGCCGCGTTTTAACGACGAAGGCGAACCGGTCGGCGTGGATTACGACCTGATGACCCTTGGCCCGGACCGATCTCAAGACGAATTCGCCAAGCAACTTCTTTTCCCGCCTGCACTCGTTGGCCGGATGCTATTCTGGATACTAGTTGGAAATCACAAGGCCCTCGTCAACCTGACCAACTCCGTGAAACGCGTTCACTCTCGCCTTGAAATCGAAGGCGACGCGCTCACCTTCCGCCCCGCCAATCCGGATCTCGCGACCGCTGTTTCAGTTGCCCTCGAAGGTGGGAAATCCGGCGAGGAAATTGCGGAACGGACGCATTACACCTCCCGCCACGGTCGGCGCATCGCTAAAAAACTAGGCATCCCGCCCAAGGCGACGAAGTGGCAACACTAGGGCGAGCGGACATCTGGATACAAACAAGGGTCATCTGACCGGAAAAACGCCTAGCGCCTAGTGTGCTTGGCGTCATGCTAAACACTCCCTCCGCGCCCGCTGCGCCCCACCTCACCGGCCCGTCTCGCACGTCGGCCGTTTTCAATCCTACGGAATGGCTCCGCTTGGTTCGCCCCGGCGAGCGTTGCCCCGTCTCCGGCCTGTCCCGATCAACCCTCGTGGAGCTTGTCCGCCCCTGCGAGCGCAACGGCTTCCGCCCGCCCGTGGAGGCGAAGCACCTCAAGCGCAAAGGCACATCGCGCGGCATCGTCCTGGTAAACCGCGCAAGCCTGCTCGCCTACCTCGACGGCCTGCCCTCCGTCGCCGAAAGCGTCGCCGCGACCGGCGAGAAAGGAGGGGACCTCGAATGATTCGCAGCAAAAGAAAAAGCCCCCGCGCCCGGCAAGGCGTGAGGGGACTTTATACCAAACCAATCGACACACCTTTTCCTGCCCGCACCCCCGAGCAATCGCAAGCGCATTGCGAAGAACTGGCCCGCCTGCGCCACCTGGTGCGCCTCGCCTCTCCCTTGCTGGTGGGGTGGACTAAGCGCCCGACCCTAGGCAACGCACCCGCAGTCGTCATGGTCGCTCGGTATTTCGACGCTCTGCGCGCCCGGAAAGGAGTGGTAAAACATGGTCGCTAAAATCCAGCTGCCCCAGATCATCATGCCGCCGCCCTCGAACGCCGCGCCCGACCTCACCCTTGGTTCGCCCGACAACTTCCCAGTGTCTGCCCTGCCGCCCATCGTGCGCGAGGTGGCGGAGGATTTTGCGAAGGTCTATCAGGTCCCGGTCTGCCTCCCTGCCATGACCGCCCTTTCCGTGTTATCCGGCGCTATCGGTCAGAGCATCGTCGCCCGCAGCGCCTACAAGGACAAGGACACCTCGCTCAACACCTACGCCATCGCCGCCTCCGAACGCGGCACCGGCAAGGGCAACATCGGTGAGCAACTCGCCCGCCCCCTTACCGAGCGCAGCGCACAACTGGCGGAGCGCCACAAGGACATCGTGGCCCAGCAACGCGGTGAGATCGGGATTTTGAAGAAGGAGATCCAGAAGCTCGAGAACAGCGCGGCCATCGCCACCGGCACAGAGCGCCATGGGGCGGAGGCGGCACTTGCTGAAAAGCATCTCCGCGCCGAGCACCTCGAACGCGAATCGAAGCGCAAGCGAACTCTCCATGTTGCCAACGCCACCGGCCCCGGCTTGGCGCGCGCGCTGGGGGATAACCACGAAACCACCTTCAGCTTCTCATCCGAAGCTGGCGCGGCCGTGCGCGTCGCACTGGGGCGGCACAACGACGACGGAGGCGGGGACTTCGACGTCCTGCTTATGGCGTATTCGCGTGACTGCTACAAAGACGACCGTATGGGGCGGGAAGGAATAACGCTCACCTCCCCCTGCGTCGCCCTGCTTTGGCTGGTTCAAGGATGCGTTCTGCGCGAACTGCTCGCCAACCCGGAAGCCTTTGATCGTGGTCTCACTGCCCGCGTTCTCACCTTCGCCACTGGGGCGGAGAGACAGCTGGCAGACCGGCGCAGCCTCGCCACCACCACCGGCGGGAAGTGGCGCGCCTTCATCGACAAGATCCTCGACATCCGGCTCGAGCGCGAAGGGAAAGAGCCCGCTGCGATAGAGGCGGCATCCGCAGCCCGTGAGGTGTTCGCCGACTTCAGCGACGAATCCGTTATGCTCGGCCGTGGCCCCTTCGCCGACCTCGACGGTGAACTCTCCCGCTGGGGGGAGAACTCGATAAAGGTAGCGGGACTCATCGCCGCTGCGGAGGACACCCCCACAATCAGCGCCGACCAAGCCCGCCGTGCCTGCGAGATCGTGCGCTGGGCAGGCTACAGCTACCTCAGCCTGCTCTCTACAGGACGCAGGGAGCGCCAACAAAAACAGCGCGACCGGCTGGCAGACATCCTCCGCGACAATGGCGGCATCGTCACCCTCCGCGAACTCGAACGCCGCAACGCCATCACCAAGTCCATCATCGCCGGTATCATCGCCGCGTTCCCCGGTGACTTCATCATGGAGCGCGAAACCACGGGCAAGGCCGGACGCCCCTCCGAAATCCTCAGGCTACCCGGCGCAAAATCTGCGAAATCTGACACAATCCCCCCAGCCGACACCGCCGGGGGGAATAATGCAGATAAAGCAGATTTTGCGGAGGGGGACGCGGCATAACATGGCCATAGACCTCACCAAGCTCGAACGCCTCCGCATGGTCGGAGGGAAGCTGCAAGCCCGCTGCCCAGCCTGCGCGGAGCTGGGGCGGGACACCGACGGGGATAACCTCGTATTCCTCAACTCCACCGACGGCACCGGCCCCTTCGCCTGCTCCGCCTACCAGGGGGACGCCGAGCACCGCCGCCGCATCTACGCCCTTGCTGGCACCCGCAGCAAAGGCCCCCCCGGCCCAGCCCCTGCCATCCACCCCCGCCCTGTCTGCAAGCCCGCCCAGCCCCTCCCCTCCCTCCGCCGGATGGGACGGGATGGTCTCTGTCAGATTGCCCGCTCCCGCCGCTGGCACGAAACATCCGCCGTTATCGGTATGGAGATCCTTGTTGAGCGCGGCCAACTCCACCGCGCCGACATTGCGGTCGGGAGAGACGCTTACGACAGCTGGGTCATCACCGACCACAGCAGACTAGCCGCCCAGGCGCGGAGGATGAATGGCGCGCATTACCCGTGGATTGACTCGAAATCCAAGACCCTCACCCAGGGAGGCCGTATGGTTGGCGCGACCTGCATCGGAGATCGGCCGGAAGTGTGGTTAACGGAAGGAGCCCCGGACCTGCTCGCCGCCCCCATCGTGGCCCGCCTCGCCGGTCTCGACTTCGAGCGCATCGCCTTTTGCGCCGTCATCGGAGCCAACCCCCACCACCCCCAGCTACGCTCCGCCGACCTTGCGCACTTCACCGACAAGCGGGTCATCGTCGCCGTCCACCAAGACGAGAACAGGGTAGGGCAGGACGCCGCCCGCCTATGGACTGCCCAGCTACGGGAGGCTGGGGCGGAGGTGCAATGGTTCCAGTTCCCCGATGGTTGCAACGACCTCGCCGACTACCTCGAGCGCATCATCGGCCCGCAGGTGGCGGAGGCGGAAACACCCAGCCCGGCCCCGTCACCGGCACCCAAGACGCCGACGCCCTGCCCGGAGGGTTTCTGCCCTGCGTGCTGGAACCGCAAGATCGTTGCCGTCATCGGCGGCCCCACCTGCGCCTGCAAGCCCTACGTCTGGCCAAAGTGGACACCCGCCCAAATCGCCGCCGCCACCTCCCTCGCCGACAACGACGAATAACTTTTCACCATGCCCACCACCACCAAACGCCCACCCAGCCCGCTCCAAGCATCCCGCGCCGCCCTCGCCCAGGTCCGCGCCCTCATACGCGCCGAAATCGCCGAGGCCCGACGAATCCGCGCCCGAAATAAACCCGCAGCCGCCCGCGCCCTTCAGTGGTGGCGGAATTTGCCCAAGGCCAAACGCGACGAAATCCGCGCAGACGTCTCGAGATTGCCGACGACCTTGTGGGCTTGGCTTGGAATCCGGAGCGGGGTCTATGACCTCTCGGGCGGACTAGGGGGGGGGCAAGAAAGTTATCACACTCAGGCAGGGGATCAGGTAATGCAACCCATTAACAATTCTCCAGAATAACTTTCCGCCGGTTCATTTACAAATGAAACAACCCGCCACCCCACCCGCCACCGCCCAAGGTAAAGTCAATGGCTCGACGCAATGGAGCACCCTTGCCGGACTGCTCGGCGTCAGCCGCCAGACGATCTACAACTGGAAAAAG
>CAMCZZ010000030.1 GCA_945888375.1 Akkermansia muciniphila
CAGCATCTGCTCGCGCGCGTCGCTCATCTTCTCTACTTTCTTCTTCTGTCGGGTCATGGTCGGTTCCTTGTTCGTTTGTGGTTTAGGTTTGGTCACCAAAACCACCCTTCCATGACCCGACCTTTTGCTGAACTTTTAAGACACTACCGTCAAGCGCACCACCCGGTCAGCACCCCGCCGATACCGCCCTTGACTACCCGCCAGTGCGACCGCTAGCCCTTCAACCTTTTAACCCTTCACCCTCCCCCTCCCATCACATGCCTTCAGCCAACGACATCCGCAAAGGTCAGGTCATCAAATTCAACGGCGAGGCCCATCTCGTGATGGAGACCATGCACCGCACCCCGGGCAATCTGCGAGCCTTCGTGCAGATGAAAATGCGCAACTTGCGCTACGGCAAATCCCTGGACCAACGCTTTAATTCTACCGATACGGTGGAAGTCCTGCCCACCGAGCGCAAGACCCTCGAGTTTTCCTATGCTGACCGCGACGCCTTCGCGTTCATGGACCCCGAGACCTACGAAACCGTCGAGTTGCCCGCCAGCCTGATCGGCGAGAGCAAGTTTTACCTCACCGCCAACGGCAAGGTTGAGGTCCTCTACGTCGACGAGAAGCCCCTCACCATCGATCTGCCCTCCTCCGTGGTGCTCAAGATCACCGAGAGCGCCGACGGCGTGAAGGGCGACACCGCCTCCAACGTCCAGAAGCCCGCCACCATGGAGACCGGCCTCATCGTTCAAGTCCCCCTCTTCATCAAGGTCGGCGAGCTCATCAAGGTCTCCACCGGCGACGGCTCCTACATGGGCCGCGCCTGAGGCGCAGATTTCGTCTTCACCTCAAGCCGCCCCCTCCAAGGGCGGCTTTTTTGCGCCCAACCGCTAAGGAAGCACCCCAGCCGCTTGCGCTGCTTGCCCCGGCTCGACCACACGCAGATTCGCCCGCGCCCAGGCCGCCTCCGGCTCGGGCAGGACCAGCGCCGCCGGATCAAACCAGGGCTGGTAAAAAGCAGGGTCATGCCAGGCGTATTCCAGCTGACCGGAGACCTGGCGGGTATTTGCGACCGCCTTGGCAACCGGCCACACCGGACCGGATGGCTCGATCAAGCCAAAGACCGCCCCCCACGGATCGCTGACCACGGCCAGCCTCCCGCCCATCAGATCCACCCCCGGCTTTCGCAGGATTTTCCCTCCCTCCTTTCGGATGCGGCGCACCACGTCCTCAAGCTCAGCCACGCGCACAAACCACACCCAGCCCGGCACCCGCGCAGAACTGCCCGGCAGGGCCGTCACCGCAGCGCACGGCCGGCCGCCCGACATCAATAAAAGGTCCCCGATAAATAATGGCGTGCGCCGATCATCCGCGATCCGGCACCCGAGCATGGCCCCGTAAAAATCAGCCGCTGGAAAAGGATCCTTCGCCAGCAATCCCGGCCACGTCCAGTCACCGGTTGCCGGGGTCGCACCGGCCGGCCTCTGCACCAAGCCGAAGGTCGCCCCCTCCGGATCGGCGAGAATCGCCTGCGTGCCATGCCCCGGCCACTCACGGGCGGGGACCAACACCTTCGCGCCCGCCGTCTCAGCCCGCCTCGCAGCCTCTGCCACATCATCCGCGGCTAAAAAGCCTACCCACCGGCCCAGCGCCATGCCGACCGTGATATCGCGGCGGAAGGAAATACCCGCCACGGGACGCCCCCGGTTCTCCAGCCTCATCCGCGCCCCGCTGCCCTCACCCTCCGGCGTTGCCGTCCAGCCGAGGGTCGCCGCATAGAATCCAGCGAGATCCGCCGGCCGACCGCTGGTTAACAACTCCGCCCAGACCAGACCCGGGCCGCCCGCATCCTGGGCGGAAGACTTCGCGCCCGCCAACCGCGCCCCTCCAAACCCCAGGAGCACTGCCAGGCCGGTAAAAAAACGAAGTGCTTTCATCAGGTCGTGCAGTGGGCGGCCGACGGGGTTCACCGGAAACGAGCGAGCCGCGCCGCGATGTCCGCGCGCAGACGGTCAAGATAGCCCAGGGTAAAATCCGCCACGTCCCGGGTCGGGTCCGCCACCAGCGGGGTGAGATCCATCGCCCAGGTGATCCCGGTCAACCGGTCGGTGGCGTGGGAGGTGTGGAAAGTCGCGTGCGCCAGCCGCCGGCCCTGCGCGGCGAGATCATAGCGTTTGCCGCCCGTCACCTGCGAATCAAAGGCCCGCAACAACTCCGCCGCCAGCGCGGGCCGCCGCCCGCTGTCGAGCGCTACCTTGTCGGCATCGACCAGCCAGTCGAGGTCCCGCCAGACCTCCGCCCCTACCACCTGCCGCGGACGCCGCTCAGGCGGCAAAGCCCGCAGCGCCTCCAGACAGCGCAGGAAAACCGCCACGTGGGTGTCGTGCTTATCCGCCGGTTGGTGCAGATAAACCCGCTCCGGCGCGCAACCGGTAAAAATCGCCGCCAGATCCGCCGCGAGGCCCGCCTGGCCCGGAAGCTTCACACCGGCGCTCGGGTGCGCGAGCTGGAGCTGGATCGCGTAGCCCCCCAGCTCGGCCGCGCGCCGCTGCTCATCACGCCGGACCGCCCGCATTTGTTCATCCGTATGAGCCGCATACACGCCGGTGCGCGGAGAGCCGGCGCCATCGGTCACGACCACCCCCCCGAAAGCGCGCGAGGCGGGTGCATCTAAGCAGTCACAGATTCCGTCATGGGCCAGAATCTCGATATCATCCTGATGCGCCGCCACGCAGAGATGAGTAACCCGCGCCAACGCCGCCACCGCGTCGCCGCCACCGGGCACAAATATATCCGCGTCGGGTCGGGAAAAAACCAGGTTCATAACGGGGAAGGATAGACGCCCTGCCCCACCAATTTGGCCAGCGCAGCCTGCACCCCAGGTTTATCCTCACGGTAGGTGACGCCGAACCACGAGTCGGCGGTTGCCAGGACCCGAACCCGCACGGCGCCGCGCCGCACCAAACCATCCACCGCCGCCGGCAGGTAAAACTCGGCTTTTTCCTCCTGCCCGCGCGCGGCGAAGAAATCCCGCCAGGCCTCATCCAGTGAGTTGAGAAAGGTCCCGGCACGAAAACCCCAGCAGTTCATCGATACCGGCGTGGCCGCAGCATAAGCGCGACCGGCGCCGACGTCCGCCGCCAGGATGCCGGAACGCTCTTCGATGCCCGTCAGCCAGCCAGCCGCATCCACCGTGCAGACCCCGCGGGATACGGCGCCGTTTTCCGACAAGGTATTGCCCAGCGGGAAGCCCACCATCGCGTGTGCAGGCGTGCCGGCGGCGGCCGGGGCACGGAGAAAGTCGCCGAGCGCCGCCAGCGAGCCCGCCCCATAAAAATCGTCGGCATTCACCACGGCGAAGGGCCCGGGCAGGAACTCGCGCGCGCACCAGAGAGCGTGACCCGTGCCCCAGGGCTTGGTCCGGCCGGGCAGGGGAGCCGCGCCCGGCGGCAGAAGATCTAGTTCCTGAAAAGCGTAATCCACCTCAAGCTTGCCCGCGAACCGCGCGCCCACGGCGGCACGGAATGCTTCCGAAAAATCGCGCCGGATGACGAAAAGCACGCGCCCGAAGCCGGCCCGCACCGCGTCGTGCACGGTGTAGTCGAGCACCGTCTCGCCGGCCGGCCCCATGGGCTCGATCTGCTTCAGCCCGCCGTAACGCGAGCCCATGCCGGCAGCGAGGACGACGAGAGTGGGTTTCATATCCAATGGTCAACCGCCGCGCGTCCCGCTGGCAATCCGCCGCTGGCGCAAAAATCAACCCGCACTAGCCGCCTCCAGCTCCTCCCAACGGGCGAGGGCGTCGGCGTGTTCCTTTTCCAGCTCGCGCAAGCGGGCCTCGGCGGCGCGGACGACGGCGGCATCCTGCTTGAAGAACTTCGGGTCGCCGAGCTTCGCCACCAAACCAGTTTGCTCCGTCTCCAGTTTTTCAATGCGCGCGGGCAACTCGGCCAGTTCGCGCTGTTCACGGTTGTTGAGCTTGCGTGCGCCGGCCTTGGCAGAGGCGCCCGGGGCCTGGGCGGGCGCGGCGATCGCCCGGGCATTCGGCCGGGGGGCGGCGGCGGGAGCCTTGGCCTGCTTCGTCTTCTCCTCGAGCCAGTCGCTGTAGCCGCCGATGAACTCGTCGATGCGCCCCTTGCCGTCGAAAACGAAAGTGCCGGTGACCACTTCGTCGAGAAACTTGCGGTCATGGCTCACCACCAGGACGGTGCCCTCGAACTCGACCAGTAGATTCTCCAGCAGATCGAGCGTCTCGGCGTCGAGGTCGTTAGTCGGCTCGTCGAGCACGAGGACGTTGGCCGGTTTCACGAAAAGCCGCGCCAGCAGCAAGCGGTTGCGCTCACCACCGGAGAGCACGCGCGCCGGGGTGCGGGCGCGGTCAGGCTCGAAGAGAAAGTCCTGCAGGTAGCTGATGACGTGCTTGGTGCGGCCTTCGATAGTCACGTGGGTGTTGCCGTCGGCGACGTTGTCCGCGACCGTCTTGCTGTCGTCGATCTGGGCACGCAGTTGGTCAAAGTAAACCACTTCGAGCTTGGTGCCGTGCTTGAGAGTGCCGCCGGTGGGCGCGAGTTGGCCCAAGAGGAGCTTGAGGATGGTGGTCTTGCCCGCGCCGTTGGGGCCGATGAGGCCGATTTTATCCCCACGGGTGATGATGGTGGAGAAGCCGGTGACCAGCGGCGTCGCTCCGGGGTAGGCGAAGCTCAAATTGTCGGCCTCGATTACCTTCACGCCGGACTCGTCTGCCGCGGTGATTTTTATGACGGCTCCGCCCGCGCGATCACGGCGGGCCTTGCGCTCGGCCCGCAGGGCGTAGAGGGCCTCGATGCGGGCGCCGGCGCGCTTGCGCTGGGCGCGCACGCCGCGACGGATCCACTCCTCTTCCTGGGCGAGCTTTTTGTCGGCCGCGGCACGCTGGCGCTCCTCGGCTTCAAGGCGCTCGGCACGGCGCAGGAGAAACACATCGTAGGCGCAGGCCCAGTTGGTCAGCACCCCGCGATCGAGCTCAACAATGCGGGTGGCGAGTTTTTGCAGGAAAGCCCGGTCGTGGGTGACAAAGAAGAGGGCGACTTTTTCACTGAGCAAAAACTCCTCGAGCCAGAGGATGCTCTCGATGTCGAGATGGTTGGTCGGCTCGTCGAGCAGGAGCAGATCGGGCTTGCTGGCGATGGCGCGGCCGAGAAGCACACGGCGCTTGAGACCGCCCGAGAGCGTTGACACCTCGGCGTGCGGATCGAGCTGGAGCCGGGCGATCAGATCCTCGACGCGCACATCGATCTCCCAGTCTTCCTCGTGGCCGGCGGCATCCCGCCGGACTCCGCTGGCAACCACATCGTGCACCGTGCCGGCAAGGTCCTTCGGCACCTCTTGCACGAGCCGTGCGAAATGCGCACCGGGCTGGCGGAAAACCTGGCCGGAATCAGGCTTCATGTCCCCCGCAATAAGCTTCATCAATGTGGACTTGCCCGCGCCGTTGCGACCCACGAGACACACGCGCTCGCCGGGATCGACTTGGAAATTAACGTGATCAAGGACGGGGGCACCGCCAAAGGCGTGCGAGAGATCGAGAAGACTGAAGAGGGCCATGGATCCCCTAGCCTGCGGAATCCCCTCGCTTGCATGCAACCCCGCAGACCGTCCCAATCTCGCACCGCCCCACCCATGCGTTTTATCCGATTCATCCCCGCCCTGCTCCTCTCCGCCATGACCGCCGCCGCCCACACCCTTTACTTCGGCAACTACGCCGACGCCATCCGCGCGACCGAGTTCGATCCCGTAAGCGGCGAACTCGGCCCGGACCGTGCGGTCGCCCCGCTCGCCCGCGCCTCCTTTCTCGATCGCTCGGCCGACGGCCGCTTTCTCTATGCCGTAGCCGAGGGAAAACCCGGAGTGTTGGCGGCCTTTTCTATCGGAACCGGGGGAACGCTCACCCCGCTGAATACCCGCAGCAGCGAGGGAAATGGCCCCTGCGACATCGCCCTCTCGCCCGAAGGCCGCCTCGTCGCGGTTGCCAACTACGGCGGCGGCAGCGTGATCGTCCACCGCGTCGCGGCCGACGGCTCGCTGGATCAGAAGATGGCTTTTTTCCAACACACCCACGCTTCCGGAGCCCACCCCGACCGGCAAAAAACCGCGCATGCCCACGGCGTCACTTGGTCTCCCGAAGGCCGCCTGCTCCTCGTCCCCGATCTCGGGGGCGACCGCGTGTATGTTTATGCCCGCAAGGCCGATGACTCCCTCGTGCCCAACCCCGGCCAGCCCTGGCTGACCCTCGCCCCCGCCGCCGGCCCCCGCCACGCCCAATTCTCACCGGACGGCCGCCACATCTACGTCATCAATGAATTGGATAACACCGTCGCCGTAGTCGCTTACGATCCAGCCGGCGCCGCGTTATCCTTGGTCGAAACGGTGTCGACCCTCCCCGCCGCGGGGTTCGCCGGCTTCACGAAGACCGCCGAGATCGCAGTGCGCGCCGACGGCCGCTTCGTCTACGCCTCGAACCGGGGCCACGATTCGCTCGCGCTCTTCGCCCGCGACCCCGCCAGCGGGCGCCTCACCCCGGGCGGCCATGTCGCGGTGCCAGCGAATCCGCGCCATTTCGCGATCAGCCCGGACGGCCGCTGGCTGCTCTCCGCCGGACAAGACGCGGACGCGGTGCGCGTCTACGCCGTCGATGCCGAGAGCGGCGCGCTGGCCCCCGTCGGGCCGGATTTCGCCACGCCCAAACCAGTCTGCATTAACTTCTGATCGTCCGCGCCGAGCCGCGCCGATCACCACCAGCGGTTGCGTGCCGCGTGGTGCAGGGCCTTGTCAATCTCCGGCAGGTAGGGATGCCACATGCGCTCCCACTCGAGGCTTATCACGCCGTCAAATTTGTCCTGCTCCAGAAGCTCGCGCAGCCCACCCATGGGAAACTCCCCTTCGCCCGGCAGCACGTAGGTGTAGGCTTGCGTGCCGGTCGGCGCCGGCCGGCTGATGCTATCCTTCACATGCAAATGGACCACGTGGTTACGGATCGTTTTCCACGTCTCGGCCGGAGCCTCCCCGCCCTTTTTCCAGGTGTGGTGCACGTCCCAGAGCAAGTTGATCCGGGGGCACTTCGCGATCAGCCCGTGTAACGCGGCCGAGGTGACGAAGCCGTCATGCGTCTCCACCATCAGCTCGACCGCCCAGTTGTTGCGGATGCGCTCCTCACGCCACCAATCAAGGGTCGAAGCCGCCTCGGCTACCTCGTTCGCATCGCCGGTCTTGCCCCCATCGAAGACCCGCAGCCACGGCACGTCGCACTCGTCCGCCCAGCGCACGAACTGCCCGAGCTGGGCGCGGTCGATGCCGTCGCGGCCAACCAGCTTGAACGAGGTCCCGAGGGCGCAGACCTTGAAGTGACGCTGCTGGAGATGCGCCGCCAGCCCGGCGGGCGATCCGTAGTGGGTCTGGAACCAGGCCGGCAAGTCGGTGGTGCCGCCGAGGGTGCGGAGCTCTAGGGAATGGAAGCCGTGGCGCGTGGCGATGGCGATGGCGTGGTCAAGGTCCACCTCGGGACATCCGAGCGTGGAAAACGTGCGGGGCATCATGTGGCGGCGGGGTTGCCCCGAGCAGGCAGCAGAAAAACCACCTCCACAAGCCGGGCTTTGCCCTTAAAAAATGCCCCCACCCGTATGGAAAAGCGCTTGCGCCGGGACCGTCCGCCGCGACCAACTCGCTCAACCCTCCCTGACCCATGACTAGACCCGTTACCCTTTTCACCGGCCAATGGGCCGACCTTCCCTTGGAGCAACTCGCCCCTCTTGCCAAAAAAATGGGTTATGACGGTCTTGAGCTCGCCTGCTGGGGCGACCACTTCGACGTGGAGGCTGCTGTCGAGGGCAAGAAATACGTCCACCGCAAATGGGAACTCCTGAAGGACCACGGCCTGGCCTGCCACGCCATCTCCGCCCACCTCGTCGGTCAGGCCGTCTGTGACCACATCGACGAACGCCACCGCGCCATCCTGCCCGCCGAGGTCTGGGGCGACGGCGACCCTGAGGCCGTGCGCCGCCGCGCCGCCCGCCGCATGATCACCACGGCGAAGGCCGCCCGAGCTTTCTTCGACGCCCGCCCCGGCGTCGCCGCCCGGCAGGACGCCCTTCCTGCCGTGGTCAACGGCTTCACCGGCTCCTCCATCTGGCACGCGCTCTACGCCTTCCCGCCGACCTCGCAGTCGTATTACGATGCTGGCTACGCCGACTTTGCCAAACGCTGGCTCCCCATTCTCGAAGCCTTCGACAAAGCCAGGGTTAACTTCGCCCTCGAGGTCCACCCCACCGAGATCGCCTTCGACATCGCCTCGGCCGGACGCGCCCTCGAAGCGGTTAAAAACCATCCGCGCTTCGGCTTTAACTACGACCCCTCCCACCTCGGCTACCAAGGCGTCGATTACGTGAAGTTTATCCGCGAGTTCGGAAACCGCATTTTCCACGCCCACGTGAAGGACGCCTGGTGGGGTCATGGCGACGGCACCGTCGGCGTCTTTGGCGGGCATACCAGCTTCGGCGACGCCCGCCGCCAGTGGGATTTCCGCTCCCCGGGCCGTGGCGATATCCGGTTCGAGGACATCATCGTCGCCCTAAACGACGTCGGCTACCGCGGCCCCCTCTCGGTCGAGTGGGAAGACGTTCGTATGGACCGAGTCCACGGCGCCACCGAGGCCGCCGCCTTTGTGCGCCGCTTGGATTTCGCTCCAAACGCCGCCGCTTTTGACGCCGCCTTCGCCAAGAAGAACCAGTAACCGCTCGAAGTAGCGAGTAGCGAGCATCCCCGTCCAGACATCGCCGCCCGACTCTGCCCGACTCTCTCCTACTCGCTACCCACTACTCACTACTCCCGCCCCCACACTTCTCCATGAACCGCAAACTTCGCTACGGCATGATCGGCGGCGGGCGCGGCGCCTTTATCGGCGCCGTCCACCGCATCGCCGCCCAGATGGACGGCCAGGCCGAACTGGTCGCCGGCGCCTTTTCCTCCGACCCTGCCCGCTCCACCGCCTCCGGTGCCGACCTCTTTTTGGACCCCGCCCGTGTCTACGGTTCCTACGTCGAGATGGCCCGGGCCGAGGCCGCTCGCGCGAAGGCCGACCGCCTCGATTTTATCGTCATCGTCACCCCCAACCACCAGCATTTCCCGCCCGCGAAACTGTTTCTCGAGGCCGGCTTCAACGTCGTGTGTGACAAGCCGGCAACCTTCGACCTGGCCGAGGCCGTCGCGCTGCGCAAAATCGTTAAAAAAACCGGCAAGGTCTTCGCCCTCACCCACAACTACACCGGTAACGTCATGGTGAAGCAGGCCCGCGAGTTGGTCCGCTCCGGCCACCTCGGCGCCATCCGCAAAGTCGTGGTCGAATACCCCCAAGGCTGGCTCTCCACCGCGCTGGAAAAGACCCAACAGAAACAGGCCGCCTGGCGCACCGACCCGAAACGCTCCGGCGCGGCCGGTTGCATGGGCGATATCGGCACCCACGCCGAAAACCTCGCCCGCTACGTCACCGGCCTGCATATCGCGGAACTCTGCGCCGACCTCACCACCTTTGTGAAAGGTCGTAAACTTGATGACGACGGCAACGTCCTGCTCCGCTTCAAAGGCGGCGCCAGAGGCGTGCTGCACAGCTCTCAGATCAGCGTGGGCGAAGAGAATAACCTCAACCTGCGGGTTTACGGCGAAAAGGGCGGCCTGGAATGGCGCCAGGAACACCCCAATCAACTCGTCGTGAAATACCCCGACCGCCCCACCGAAATCTGGGGCCGGGGCAACGGCTACATCACCGCTCCCGCCGCCCGGGCCGCCACGCGCATCCCTGCCGGCCACCCCGAAGGCTACCTCGAGGCCTTCGGTAACGTCTACCGCGAAGCCTTCCGCGCCATCCACGCCGAGGTTGCCGGCCTTCCCCTGCCCCTTGATCTCGACTTCCCTACCATTGAAGACGGCGTCGAGGGCATGGCCTTCATCGAAACCGTGGTGGCCAGCGCTCGGCAGGGGGCCGCTTGGATAAAATTCCCTAAAGTCTGACCCTCCCCGCCCACCGGTAACGGTGGGCCGCCTCGGTTTCGGCTCGCCCCACCCCGTCCGCCCGCTTGCCTAGGACGCGATGCGCATCACCGGTCTCGCCCTCGTCCCTCCGCCATCCGCCGCCGATCTCCCCCGCGTCACGCCCGAATTGCTGGCCTCCGTCCTCGCCCGCTACTCGCGCAGTAACGAGGGCATCCACGCCATTTTGGACAAAGTCGATCCGGCCGATCCCGACGCCTCCATCGACCGCATCCTGAAGTTCGTTGACTACGGCCACGCCTCCATCGGCGGCCTCACTGGTGGCCTGGCCATCGCCCTCGACGACGTATCCATGTGGCTTGCCTATAAGGTGTTCGAGATCGCCCAGATGGCCGACGGCCAGGAATCCTCCACCCGCTACATCACTCTTGCCCCCTCCGCCCTGCCCGATCCCGCCGAACTTGGCGTGCCAGCGGAGCTCGCCCCGCGCTGGCGCGAAGTGATGGCCCGGGCTTTCGCCGCTTATCAGGCCGAATACACCCGGCTCGATACCCTCGCCCTCGCCGAGCCCGAGCGCGTGCGCGTGCCCGCCGGCGCCAAGCCCGCCGTCATCGCCCGCATCCGTAAAAACTACGCCCTCGACCGCGCCCGCTATTTCATCCCCCTCGCCACCCGCACCAACCTCGCCCTCGTCCAGACCTCGCGGATGTGGGCCCAGACCGTCAAACACCTCGCCTCCCTGCCTCAACCCGAGGCCCGCGCCGCCGCTGATTTGATCCGCGGCGAGTTGCTGAAAATCTCCCCGCGCCTGATGCGCCACAGCACCGCCGAGACCAGCCATCAGACCCAGGCCGCCGCCGAACTCGCCACCTCCTGCCGCCTCGGCCTCGCCCGCCTGTCCTGCCGCCCGCTCGCCGATGAGACCTGGGTCCACGTGGACCGCGCCACCCCGCCCTTTCTCACCGAGGAACAGAGCGTGCCCGACGCCTTGTCCGCCCGCACCAACCGCTATGGCCACCAAGGCTCCGCCACGCGCCGCATGCGCGTAAGTTTCGCCTGGAACAACCTCGCCCTCGCCGAACTCCGCGACCTGAACCGCCACCGCACCGGCCACCGCTACACCCCCCTCATCCAAGCCGGCTTCTACCTCCCCCCCGAGATTCCCCACGCCGGCCACCAAACCCTGCTCGACGACCAACTCGCCCTCACCCGCGAACTCCTCGCCGCCGGCTCGCCCGCCTACGTCTACTCCCTCCTCCTCGGCGCCCAGACGCCCTTCGAGCACTCCACCCACGCGGACAAGTTCATTTACGAGGCAGAGCTGCGCACCGGCCTCGGTGCCCACTACCGCTACGCCGAACACCTTTCCTCGGCCCTCGCCGGGTTTTTCGCCCAAGTCCCCGAAGCCCGCTCGTGGGTCGAAGAAGGCACCGCCGAGCCCGAATAACCTTGCTCCAGAATGCGCACCTAAATGCCATTCTCTAACATGAAACCGCCAGCCGGACTTTGCCTCGCCCTCCTCGCGAGCACCCTGGCCGTTTCCGCCGGCCCCGGTCGCCTCGATACCACTCGCCGAGCCCCGCGCGTCTCCACCGAAGAAAAGGCCACGCTGCCCGAGACCAAAGCTCTGGAACGGAACGATGTGTTGATGGACAAGAAGTTCCCAACCGCATCACTCGAAAAAAAAGACGCCCTCGTGGGCCAGCGCCAAAACCCGATCACGGTTGCCGAGTCCCGCCCGAAGGAGCTGATCACCCCGGAGCGCAAAACCTACGAGACGATCGAACGCAAAGACAGCCCCTGGTCAGGCAAAACCTCCCGCTACTCGACCGCTGAAGACGCCTATCGCACCCGCGTCGCCACCCGCTTTCAGGACAAAATCGGTGACGCCTCGCCCTTCGCCAAAGATACCAAGCCCGCGATTAAACAACGCACCACCTTCGATCGCATCAACCGCTTCGCCTTCCGTAAAAACGGCGACCAAAGCGTGAGTGTCACCACCGCCGGTTCCGAACGACCCGCCGCCGACGCCTCCGGTCAATCCTCGCCCACCCAGGCCACCACCCGCTGAGCCCCCGTCCAGCGCCCCCTCCGCCCAAACTGCCGCCCCACCACCCGCAAAGCGTGCACCCCTTCCGCATTCTTCAGTTTAACATGCAGTTCGGCCAGATTTGGGATGCGTATGACCCCGACCACGCACCGGTCCGCTTGGAAGACACCATCGCTGAAATCCGTTCGCACGAGGCCGACATCATCCACCTCCAAGAAGTGGAACACGCCCGCTCCTCAGCCCACCAAACCGCCGAAAATTTTGAACGCCTCCGCGCCGCCTTGCCCGGCTACCACGCCCACTTCGCCTTCCCCAGGCCCGACCCGCGCGAACTGCCCTTCGGCATCGGCTTGGCCATCTTTTCGCGCACGCCCCTCACCGCCACCTTCGCCGAGGACCTGCCCTCGCCGCCAGTCGAATTTGACTTCTTCGGTGAAACCAAAACCCCCACCGACCGCCTGCTTATCGGCGCCCGCACCACCGTCGCCGGCCGCGAAATCGCCCTGTTAAACACCCACCTGCTCGCGTTTTTCATGCTAAAGACCGACAGCCGTGCCCATCCCGGCCAACGCCGCCGCATCGCCGAACACCTGCGCGCCGCCGGCACGACCCCGACCCTCCTCACCGGCGACTTCAACGTCCGTGACCACGTCGGCCTCGCCGCCCAGTTCGCCGCCGAGGGCTTCACCACCGCCCAGACCGCCGCCATCACGTGGCACCGCATGCCCTACGTGCTCGACCACATCTTCTATAACGCCCCCCTCCGCTGTGTCTCCGCTCGGGTGGCCCCCAGCCTCACCAGCGACCACCTGCCGCTGGTGGCCGACTTTATCTGGGCTTAAACCGGCCCGCGCGCTCAGCCCCGCGCTTCGCGCCGCACCCGCTCCTTCTCCTCCTCGCGCTCTTCATCCAGTCGCGTCTTCTCGCGCGCCAGTTGCACCCGCACCTGCTCCGCCGCCTCCGCCTCACCCGCGGCCAAGGCCTTTTCCAATTGCTCGTTCAGGAAAACCTGACGCTCCGCCCACTTGCCTTTGTAGACCGTGTCCAACTCCGCCAGCCGGGCCTTTTGCCCCGGGCTCAGGGGCTTTTCCCGGGGACCGGATTTATCCAGCCGTTCCATCGCCAATTCATAAGCACTTTTCATGGGGCCAGTCTAACACCGCGCACCCCGAGCACAAGCACGAGGCCGAGCACGACATAAGGCGCCCAAAATCCGCCCTCCCGGCTCCGCCACCCACGAGCATAACCGACCGCAAGCAAAGCCAATATACCCGCCGTCGCCCCCGTCGCCAACCCCGGCCAGACAAACCGCGCCGGCCACGCCGCCCAGGGCACCCCCGCCGCCCCCGTTACCACCGCCTCCATGCCAGCCAGGATCAGCGCGGCCGCATGGTTAAAAATACTCGCCAGCGACACTAGCCCCACCCCGCCCGCCAGCATCGCCCCCACCCCTGCAAACAAAACCAGCGTCGAGAGGGGGATGAGCAGCAGATTCACAAAAAAACCACCCGGCGTCATGAGCTGAAAAAACCCCAGCGTCGCCGGCGTGCCCACCAGCGTAGCTGCCAAACCCAAAGCCACCGCGCTGATCGAACCGCGCCCCGCTTGCTCCACCAATCCGCGCCACCCTCCGCGGTCCGCCCCCGGCAACCGCACCCAAGGGGTCCATCGCTCCAACCATTTTTCCTGCAAGGGCACCCCGTAAAGCAACAACGCCGCCACTATGCCGTAGCTCATTTGGAAACTCGCCGAGAAGAGCTGGTGCGGCGCCACCACCAGCACCCCCAAGGCCGAGACCGCCAGCGCCGCCAGACTGTTACCCGGCACCCGCCAAAACTGCGCGCCGAGCAGACACGTAACCATCCAAAACGCCCGCACCGCCGAGGGCGTCCCGCCCGTCACCTCGACAAAAACCCACAACATTAACGTGCCCGCCGCGAAGCGCACCCCCGCCGGCAGACGCAACACCGTGAGCAGGAGATTCACCGCCAGCGCGATCCCCGCGATATGAAGCCCGGATATCGCAAAAAGATGCATCGTGCCCGTGCGCACAAAGAGATCCTGCTGCCCCTCGCTCATCTCCTGCTGCCGCCCTAGCATCATCGCGACATGGATGTCCGCCAACCGCTCCTGCCCGCCAAGCCCGCTACGCAGGATAGACTCGAGCCGATCCCCCGCCTCGACACAAAACCGTCCCCAGGCCCCCGCCGCCCGCGGCTCACCCCGCAAGCGCGCACGGCCAAAGGAAAAATTCACCCCCGCATCCGCCAGAAACCGGTCAAAGGTCGCTTCCTCCGGATACCGCGCCACCGGCCTTAAAACCCCGAGCGCGCTAAACTCCGCCCCTCGCCAAGCCCGCACCGCTCCCGGCCCGCGCGGCCAGTCGACCGAAAACTGCACCCGCTGCCCCACAAGCCCCCGCAAATGCGCCTCCGCCCCGATCACCTCGGCCAGACCACCCGCTCGGGCCTCCCCAGGCGGGGTGGCAAACACCCGCTCGATTCGCAACCCCAACCACGCCTCACGCGGGGGCAACGCCAGCTCGTCCCATTCAGCAAGACGCTGCCGCTCTTGCCCGGTGCGCAAGGCCCCCGCCGCCGCCATGGCCAGAAAAAGCCCCGCCACCCACCAGACTACACCACGCCCACGCCCCGCCCACGCCAGCCCTAGCCCGGCCCCAGCCAAACCCACCCAAACCACCGGTGACCAGGCCACCCAGCCTACATGGGCCGCGAGTGAGCCCACCGCCCACGCCAACAATAACCCCAGCAGGGGGGCGCGATGGGAAAGGCTGCGCGGCGTCATGTCCGTTTCCCTAGCCACGGCTCACGCCAACGCATACCAAATTATCCACTCGCCGCTATTTTTCCAGATCCCACTCGGCCACCACCCGGCCCGGCCGGAATTCCCCGCCCGCCTCGACGATGCGGACAACCCGCACCCGTTCGCCCGCCAATTCGACAAAAGCGCCCCCAAAAGGCCGGGCAAAAGACCCGGTATTGACCACCCGCACCCCCCTTCCGCCCGGCGCCGGCCAAACCCCCGGAAAATGGGTGTGGCCCAGCACCACCACGCGCGCCGCCGGCCGCTCCACCCGAGCCACCGCCCCGACCAGCGCAGGAGTCTGCCGCCAGGACTTCGCCATCTCCAGCAACCGCGTCGGCGGCAAAACCGTCCGCACCAAACGCGCCACCCGCGCCGCCACGCCTCGCCGCGAGACATCGAGCAAACCCGGCAAGGCCACGCAGGCGGCCCGATTCAACCGCAAGCGCGTCTCGACCCGCGCCCATTCCTCCGGCTTCACCCCCGCCCGCAGCCCCTCGAGCCGCCGTCGCAACTCCACCGCATGATGGCTCCAGGGCGCGATGGCGTCATAGAACACATCACCGTGGGTGACCCAGACCCGCCCACCCGCCAACCCCAGCTCGGCCGGAGCCTCGAGATCCGGATCGTGGTTGCCGGTCAAATACATCGGCCTCGGTCCGGCCTTGGCAAAAAAGTCCGCCACCTCATCCCAGCCGGAGGACCGCCCCGGGATTTGCGTGTCCACCGTGTCGCCGTTGAGCACCACCTCGTCCACCCCCCGCAACAAGGGCCTGAGGGCCGCCAGGCATCGCAGCCGGCTTCGGGCGTCGCCATAGTGCAGATCGGAGAAAACGCGGATCACCGGGTGAGGCATCCCCGCCAACCAAAAGCCCCCGCCACCCCCGGGCAACGTTTTCTCCGCCGCGCACGCCGCGCTCATGCGTTGACGCCCACCATCCGCCCGCCTTGCTGACCCATTATGGAATTTCTCGCCCACCCCGAAACCTGGCTCATCCCCCTGCTAACTCTCACGCTGCTCGAGATCGTCCTCGGTATCGATAACGTGATCTTCATCTCGATCCTCGCCGGCAAGCTGCCGAAGGAGCAACAAGCCAAGGCCCGCCAGACCGGCCTGCTGCTCGCCTTCGTCACCCGCGTCGCGCTGCTCTTCAGCATCAGCTGGCTGATGAGCCTCACCAAGCCCCTCTTCACCCTGCCCATCCTCGGCCACGCCCTCACCGGCCGCGACCTCATCCTACTCCTCGGCGGCCTCTTCCTGATCGGCAAAAGCGTGACCGAGATCCACCACAAGCTCGAGGGCGAGGACGGCGAAGCCAACCCGGCCGGCGGCGCGAAGGTTTCGTTCAACGCCGTGATCGTGCAGATACTCCTGCTCGATATCGTATTTTCGCTGGATTCCGTCATCACCGCCGTCGGCATGGTGAAACAACTCTGGATCATGATCGCCGCCGTGATCATCTCGCTCGGCGTCATGCTGGCCTTCGCCGGCGCCATCAGCAATTTCGTAAACCGCCACCCGACCGTGAAGATGCTCGCGTTGAGCTTCCTTATTCTGATCGGCGTCACCCTCGTCGGCGAGAGCCTCGGCCAGCATATCCCGAAGGGCTACATCTACTTCTCCATGGCCTTCGCCTTCCTCGTGGAGATGCTGAACCTCCGCCTGCGCACCAAACCCGCCCACCCGATCGAGCTGCGCCAGTCCGTGAAGTAGCCGATGCCCTCCGCCGGCGAATCCGACCTCTTCGGCGATTTGGATAACCCGTCCGCGACCGACGCCTCCGGCGCCCCGCGCAGCCACCAACCGCTGGCCGCGCGCATGCGGCCCCGCTCCCTCGACGAGATCGCCGGGCAGGAACACCTCACCGCCCCCGACGGCCTGCTCGCCCGCCTGATCACGACGAACCGCTTCGGCAGCCTCGTGTTCTACGGCCCCCCCGGCTGCGGCAAGACCAGCTTTGCGGAAGTCATAGCACGCGTCACCGGCAGCCGGTTCGTTCGCATCAACGCCGTGATGAGCAACGTCGGCGAGTTGCGCGAGATCCTCGCCACCGCGCGCCGCCGCCCGAGCGAGCCCACCCTGCTGTTCATCGACGAGCTGCACCGGTTCAACAAATCCCAGCAAGACCTGCTCCTCCCAGACGTCGAGGAGGGCCACGTCCGGCTGATCGGCGCCACCACCCACAACCCCGGCTTCTACGTTAACCCGCCCCTGCTTTCCCGCAGCCACCTCTTCCGCCTCGAACCACTCGCCCCCGCCGCCGTCGCCAGCGTGCTTGCCCGCGCCCTCGCCGACCCCGAACGCGGTCTCGGCACCACCGGTTGCAGCGCCGCCGCGGAGGTCTTGCTCGACCTCGCCAACCTCTGCGAAGGCGACCTACGCCGCGCACTGAACGCCCTCGAGGTCGTCGTCGCCGGTCTGCCCCCGGGCGTGCCCATCACGCCCCGCGCCCTCGAACTTTTTGCCCGCGAACGCCGCATCCGCTACGACGCCGACGAGGACGAACACTACGACACCATATCCGCCTTTATCAAAAGCTGCCGCGGCTCTGATCCCGACGCCGCCCTCTACTGGCTAGCCAAGATGCTCGCCGGCGGCGAGGACCCCCGCTTCCTCGCCCGCCGCCTTGTCATCCTCGCCAGCGAGGATGTGGGCCTGGCCGACGCCCTCGCCCTGCCCCTCGCCGTGGCCGCCCACCACGCCTGCGAATTCGTCGGCCTGCCCGAGGCCGAATACGCCCTCGCCCACGCCACCCTCCACATCGCCTGCGCGCCCAAGAGCAACTCCGTGACCCTTGCCCTCGCCGCCGCCAAACACGCCCTCGCCACCCAGCCCGTCCAGGCCGTGCCCGCCCCCCTGCGCGACAAAGGCGGCAAGGCGAATAAACTGTTCGGCCACGGCAAAGGCTACCTCTACGCCCACGATTTCCCCGAGAACATCGCCCCCCAGGCCTACCTCGAAAAACCCCAGACCTTTTTTACCCCCAAGACCGCTGGCATCGAGACCAAGCTCGCCGATCGCCTTACCCGCTGGCGCGCCCTCCGTGCCGCCGCCCTCGGCCGCCCACCGAGCGCCTGAAATTGTCCCGGACTTGCCGTCAACCCCATGCACGCTAGCCTGCAATCCATGCCGATCCGCGCCGCCCTCGCCCTGCTCGCCAACTTGGTCGCAGCCGGTTTCGTCACCGCGCAAACCAGCCCCGCCACTAAACCTGCCGTCGAGGCTTCCGCCGCCGTGATCGAAGGTCTGGAAATCCCCCGTGCCAACGGCACCTTCCTCGGGGTAAGACTCCAGGGCGTGCAGTTAAAGATCACCTTTTACGACGCAAAGAAAAAGAAGGTCGCCGCCGACGCCGTTCGCATCGCCGCCCGCTGGCAGGACCACAAACCTCGCCGCGCCGTCCTCCTGCCGTCCGACTCATCCACGCTCCTCTCACCGCCGGTGTTCAAGCAACCCTACGACTACCGCATCTTTCTCCTCCTAATCGGCGCCAACGACAGCGAGCTGGAAAGCCTTCAAATCAACCCCGCCCTCCTTCCCCGAAGCTGAGTCGGTCAGTCAAAAATTCCCCAAATTTAGGCAGGTGCTAGAACCAGCACCCTGAAACTTGGGGGATTGATGTGCTCAATTTTAAAAACGCTATTTCAGGCCGGCCATGTTTGGTTGTGCTTCGCCCGATCTTCCTAAATTCCGCAGTTGAGGTGAGCTTTCGGTGAGTGGAGGGGTGGAATCGGGTGGTTTTATGTCGGGACGGAAAAGGCGGTTTTCAACTGCGGCGGAGTTGTTCGTATCCAGTGGTGAAGGCGCAGGTAGCCGTCGCGCAATTGCTCGGCCCAGCCGCCGCGGAAGGAGACACAACGAACTCGTGTTTGTTTCTGTCCCATAGCTCGCCGCTTTCTTCCGAGGGCACTAGGCCCTGGAACTGGCGGGAAAACACCACGCGGCGCTCCTGTTGCCAGCGATGCAGGGCGAGGCGACCTTCGGCCACTTGCCAGACCCCGAGCACGTTGGGCCCCTGGCACGCTTCGGCGGGCACCCGGTGCAGGGCGGCGCGGACTCCCGAGCTGAACTTGAGTTTGAACAGGAACTTCGGACGCGAAGCACCTTGCTCGTGCCAACTCATGGCCGCGTCGTGGCCCAGGCCGAGGTCGCCGCGATTGAGCTAGAA
>CAMCZZ010000031.1 GCA_945888375.1 Akkermansia muciniphila
GGTAAATGAGTTCCAGTAATTATTGCCCGCATCCGCATAGGCACCCTGCCCCGAATAAGCACCCCAGAAACTAACCTTGGCCTCGATATTCACCACAGTCTGGGCCGATGCCGCGCCCGCAGCCAGGAGAAGGAGAGCGAATGACTTGAAGGCGGTAGGCACGTGAAAGAGATTCATTTGGTGATTTTCGTTATACACGCCTGCAACTGACAATGTTAAAAACGTGTCCTCTAATTCAAATTCCACTAAGAAGTTGCTGGTCGGAAAATAACGCAGAAAACGCAACATCGGCTATACCTATGGGCTCGGCCATAACTATGGGGCCAATACAGTTTGTTTGAGGCGGCATGAGATAGTCCTTTTACCAGCTGGATTTAATCCAAGTCCACGGACCACCTGTTACCCCTATCCACGGATCACGCCAACCAACGGTTGCGCGCTCACGAACACCCTTCAGGTCAGCTTTTAAGCATTTCTCGACTAGACCCCTTTGGCTTGGCCGCGGACAGCAACCGAGAGGCATTTAACCACGAAGGCACGAAGGGCTGGGTTCGAGGCAAACCGCCAGACTTCGTGCCTTCGTGACTTCGTGGTTCGCACCTGTTCGGAGAAGTCTATGCTGTCGGGCCGAGAAACGTTGGCTAGACCCCTTTGGCTTACCGCCCAGGTTTGCGCCGCGTGCTGCCAGATCAGCGCGTCGGCCGTCTGCCCCATGCCAAGGGCAAGGACATGCTCGGCCTAGTGTCACCGCGCTTGCCGCCAGTGCGCGAGTGCGGCAGGCAACTGATTATCGACCAGGAAGCGCGTCACGAGGCGGCGGCGTGAAGCAAAACATGGTCGTTTTGCGCGGCGGCAAATTCTAGGCAGGCGCGCAGGTCGTCGGCGTCAAGGAAGGGATAATCGGTCAAAATTTCCTCCCAGCTCGCGCCATGCGCCAGCAGCTCAAGAACGTCTTTTACGCGCATCCGATACCCGCGGATGCAGGGCCGCCCTCCGCACTTGCCAGGCTCGACAGTGATTCGGGAAAGAAGCGTGGTCATGACGGCGACTGTGTGGTTTCGCTCCCGGCTGGTAATCTCGCGGAAAGTAGACCGATGGGGTCTCGCCGTTTTTGTTAATGCAGCGGGCTGACCGCTCGCCGCCTTGGCCTCGCCCTTTGACAGCCAGCGCAGCGGCGCGAACTAGCCGGGCGCTAAACCTGCCTAGCTGGCGCCAAAGCTCGATGGCGTGGCGCGGGCGGCGCCGATGGAGGCGAGTTCGTCGAGGAGGCTTTGCTCGGCTTTGTCCGCCGCTTCGCGGTGTGCTGCGCGGGCTTTTTCCTCGAGGCGTTCGATGATTTGCAGGGCGCGCCGCGCCTCCAGCCAGGTCTCGCGCGCTTTTTCCCGCGCGCTGGCGGCTTCTTGGCGGACTTTTTCAGCGGCTGCTTCCTGCTGCGCGGCCTGGCGTAGCGCCTCGAGACCAGCGGTTTGCTCGGAGGGGCGGAATACCCCGCTTCGCGTGCCCGCCACCCGGTCAAAAAGCTCGCGGCGCGCGGTCGCCGCCGCCTGCACCGCGGCCTCCGCCGTGGCGAGGCGTTGCTGGGCGGCGCCGAAGGCCTCGCGCTGGGCTCGCTCGGCAACCTCCCGGAGGGTGCGCGCGGCCTCCAGCCGAAAACGAAAGCGTTTCATGCCGGATTCGGCCCGAGTAGTTTCAAGAGGCGGGCATAGGCATCGCCCCGGGGTGTGGCCTCGTCGACGAGTTGTTTAAGAAAGGCCTTCAGCGGCTCGGGGTGTGATCAATCTCCGCGGCCGCGTCATTCCCGTGATCGACTTGCGCATCAAGTTTGGTCTGAAGGCCGAGATCGCCGAGCGCACCTGTATCGTGGTCGTGCAGATCAGCGTGGGCGCAGGCCGGAACGTGCAAATGGGCCTGGTGGTGGATTCCGTCGAGGAGGTGGTGAACCTCACTGGCTCGGAAATCGAGCCGACCCCCGAGTTTGGCGCCAAGATCGACACCTCTTACCTGCTCGGCCTCGCCAAGATCAAGGGCGTGGTCAAGACCCTGCTGGATATCGAGCGTGTCGTAGCCGCCGACACCGTCGAGCGCCTCGCCGCCATCGCCTGAGCCGGGAAGCCCGGGCCTCAGGCCGGCATCCCGATCTGGCGCAGGGCCTCATAGCAGGCCACCCCCGCCGCCGTGCTGAGATTGAGGGAACGCAGCGCCGTATTGGCCTGTGGAATCGTGAGACTGCGGTCCGCGCCAAGCTCCTCGTAGAGCCACGCCGGAGAACCCCGGCCTTCATTACCAAAAACCAGTCCGTCCCCATCGGCGAACGCCGCGTCCCAAATGGTGCGAACCGGGCCCGTCTCGATCAACCAGAGGCGCGACGGCGCGTGCGGGCTGGCCTTGAACGCCGCCCAATCGGCGTGCTGGTGCACATCGAGCGAGAACCAATAATCCATGCCGGCGCGACGCAGGGCGGCGTCGGTGATTTTAAAACCCAGCGGATGGATGAGGTGCAGCCGGGAGCGCGTGATGGCGCACATACGGCCGATGTTTCCCGTGTTTTGCGGAATCTCCGGGCAGTAGAGGACAACGTGCAGCATGGCCGGATAACCCGGAGCGGGCTCAACCCTCGACGACGTAACCAACGTTGTCTGCCGCGAGGTCCCGCACCTCGGCCGACACGCCGGCGGCGGCAAAAGCGGCCAGCATCGCGGCGCCGACCTGCGGAGCGGTGCCGTCCTCGGCCACGCAAAGCACGCTCGAGCCGCTGCCACTGAGCCAGCCCGTGAGCGCCCCGGCCGCCAGACCGGCCGCGATGGCCTCGCGCCCGCCCAGGATCTTGGGCAGGCGATAGGGCTCGTGCATGAAGTCGCCCGCCGCGTCGCGCAGCCGGGCGTAGTCCCCGGTGGCGAAGGCCGCCACGAGGTAGGCCGCGGCGTTGATGCTGCGCACCGCGTCAAAATACGGCAGCGTCGCAGGCAGCACGCCACGCGATTCCTTGGTGAGCAACTCGACCGAGGGCGACGCCACCACAAAGCGCAGGGTCGGCGGCACCACGACGCGGATGGTGCCGAGGTAGTCGTTTTTCACCGGTTCGCAGCGGGCGACGCAGAAGCCCCCGAGCAGGCCGGCGGCGGCGTTGTCCGGATGGCCTTCGAGATGCGAAGCCACCGCCACGAGTTGTTCGCGGGACAAAGGGGCGCCGCTGAGCACGTTTAAACCGGCGAGGATACCGCCGGTCACCGTGATGGAAGAGCCCAGTCCGCGGGCGGGCGGGACCTCACCTTCGATGCGGTAGGCAAAGGCAAAGCCCCCCACCCGCGCCAGGCGGCCGAAGGCCTCGGCGGCGGCGGCGACCATCTTTTCCGCGCGGCCATCCGCCTCGCGCTCCGGCCGGGGGAGCCAGCCGGGGGCCGCCCCGGGCGCTTCCTCGCGCCGCAGGCTGACGCGGTTGTAAACGGCCAGCGCTAGACCGAGGGTATCAAAACCGGCCCCGCAATTCGAGGTGCTGCCGGGGACGCGGATGGTGACGTGGGAAGGGAGGGGGCCGGTGCTCATGTCGTTGGGGGAAAGTCGTCGCAGGATTCGCGCGCGCGTCCAGCCCGGGATGCAGGGCGTGGGATCAACGGCGCTGGTTGGCCTGCTTGATCGCCTGCTTCATCTCCATCGTGACCACGCGTTTTTTCAGATCATCCCGCTTGTCGTGCAGTTTTTTACCGGTGCAGAGCGCGATCTCCACCTTCACCAGGGCCTCTTTGAAATAGAAGCGGAGCGGGACGAGGGCGTAGCCCCCGATTTGCAGGGCTTGGGCGATCTTGCGCAGCTCGTGTTTGTGCAGGAGCAACTGGCGCGTGCGGCGGGTGGCGTGGTTGTTTAGGTTGCCATACGCATACTCGTCGATGTGGGCATTGAGCAGCCAGAGCTCGCCTTTCTCAAAACGCCCGAAGGCGTCGTTGATCTGAGCGCGGCCGGCGCGGATGGCCTTGACCTCGGTGCCCTGCAGCTTGATGCCGGCCTCGAAGCGCTCCTCCACGGCAAAGTCGCGCAGCGCCTTGGCATTGCGGATCTCGGTGTAACGCTTGGCGTCTTTCTTGGCCTTGGCGGCGGACATAAGGAAAAGCTAAAAAAAAAGCCGCCACCCGCGAACAGGTGACGGCGGAAAAGGGAGGCCGGCCGGCGGCGGGCCGGACTCAGGCCAGCTCGAAGGTGATTTTGCCTTCGCTGACCTCGCGCAGGGCGACGTCCTCGAGGGAGAGCTTCTCAAGCGACTCGACCAGCGGGCGGCTGCCGCGCTTGAGCTGCTTCACGCGGCGGGAGACCACGTTGATGAGGACGTTGGGGTCGCTGATGACGGCCTTGGCTTCTTTGAGATAATCTTCGCGCATGTTCGTTCGTGGAGTCGGGCGGTGAATTGAAAACCGAAAAGGACAAAACCCCGCGCCAGCCCGGTCAAGGGCGATTTTGCCCCTCGCCGCCCTGCCTGCGTTGGCCCATGCCCGCTCGCATGGCCATGCTGATCGCCACCACCACCCTGCCCACCCGCCGCGAGGCCGAGGCTCTCGCTGCCACCGCCATCGCGCAAAACCTCGCGGTCTGCGCCCAAGTCGAGGGACCGCTCCAGTCGCACTATCTTTGGGAAGGCCGCCCGACCGTCGCCGAGGAGTGGCGCGTCACTTACAAGCTGCTGCCCGAGACCGCCGCGCCGCTCTCCGCCTGCGTGCACGGCGCCCACCCTTACACCACTCCCCAGTGGCTGGTGGTTAAAGTGGAGCACACGGGAGAAAAATACTTGTCATGGGCCCGGCAGACCCGTAGCTCAGTCAACTTTTAACTCGTCTCCTTCACCCTCCGACCACTTCCCGCCATGTCGCAACACGCCAGCCTCCAAGGTGCCAAAGGCATCGTCATCAAACGCAACGTCCTCAAGCGCTTCGAGCGCGTGGCCACCCTGAAGAAGCGCGGCCAGTGGAAAGAAGGCGACCGCATCATGGGTCTCCGCAAGACCAAGCCCGACGTCTAAGCGTCCAGCCCTTTACCGTTAAGAAACCGGCGCACCCACGGGTCGCCGGTTTTTTCGTGCCCGCAAAGGACCGGGCACGGGCCTGGGGCGCGGTATCCGGGTTCAAAACGTGGAAATCCAGGGCGGACCTCGGATCGCGTTTTTTACGGATCCCTTAGCAAACTCTCCGGCCCGGCCGTGCCCGGCCGGGGGTTCCGGGATGAACCTGCGCACGAGCGACGGGTTGCCCGATTGCGGTTTAGAAAACTATTTCGACCAGGTGGAGGCAGGCGTTCCAGAGCGTGGGCAGGATCTCGATGAGAAACATCAGCACGACCGCCACTTCGAGCGTGCTCATGAGCCGGTGATTCTGGTCGTTTTGCAGGAGCTGATAGAGGTCGTCGAGCGTGCGCAGTTTATTGGTGATGGTCTGCTGCCACTCGGTGAGGTGAAAACGCCGCGAGAGAAGTTGGTAAACCCGGGCGTAGTGCCAGTCGCCGAGGAACTTGGTGGCATTGGACAACTCGTCGCCGAAGCGCGCCATATCCATGCGGATCTCCTTCAACTCTTTAAGGATGTCTTTTTTTACCCGTGCCCGGCGCGATTGCACGTCACGGTAGGCGCGGTCAAGGACGCGGTCGAGCAGGCGGTCAAAGGCCTCGAGTTCGGCCAGTTGGAGATTGGCCAGCTCGATCACATGGAGCGCCTCCAGGAGGTTGCGGGGCGTATCCATGAGCAGGGCGGCATCCCAGTCGATCACGGCGATATCCTGCCGGTAGTAACTCACGCGCTGGTGGATGCTTTCATCGATCTCCTCCTCGGCCAGATCCGCGGGGTTCGCCTCCTGGGTGAGCAGCGCCGCCACCTCGCGCCGATTTGCCCGGAGCCAGTCCTGGGCATTGTCTGGGGGGTTCTGGATGCAGAAGACGGTGTAGGCCTCTTCGGCGGGCAAATCGAGGTTGGGCCGCACGCAGGCATCGCCTAGCTCCGCAGTAATTTGGCGGGCGAGGACGCGGGCCTGTTCCTGAAGATCGATCACGCCAAAGCTCGGGAGGTGAAAGGGGCACGAGGTCTTCCAGGGTCTTTTGGGTGAAAGGCACGCGGAAGGTGATGCTCACGGCCCCGGTCGGGAGCAGCCGCACGGTGCGCTTGGCCGGCACGCGTTTGCTCTCGCGGTCCACGTCGACGTGCACGTCGGGCAGATTGACCATCTGCGAGCGGTAAAGAAACGACTGGCGTGGTGTGCGTTTGCTCGGATCGAGGGTGGTTTCGGTGACGGTCTGGCCGAGGAGCGTAGCCACCTTGCACCGCAGTTCGTAGGCGATGTCGAAGGCGTAGATGTAGGCGATTTCGCCGCTGTAAGTTGGGACAATCATGGCGAAAGGAGAACCGCCACCGTAAGCCGGGGCCGGGCCGCACGCAACCCTGCCGCCGGCCGCCCGCCATGGAAACAAGCAATCGGATAAAAGCGGTGGTTTCCCCGCCCCGCATCGGTTCTACTCGAGTCCATGCTCCCTGAATGGAAACCCGCCCTCGAAGCCCTTACCGGCGCCCGCCACGGCGGCCGGATCGAACACCTCGCCCCCGCGCTGCGCGAGCTGGACCAGCGCCACCCCAACGTGCCGGAGATCGCGGCCGAGCTGGGCTACACCCTCGCCGCGCAAGACGCGCTGCCGGAGGCCCTCGCCGCCTACGAACGCGCGCTCGCCCTTGGCCTCCCCTCGCCCGCCGAGCAGGCCAACACCCTCGCCGGCCATGCGATCTGCCTACTCCGGCTTGGCAAGGCCGCGGAGGCGGCGCGCGCCCTCGAGGCGGCGCGCACCCAGTTCCCTGACCACGCCGAGTTCACGGCCTACCTCGCGCTGGCCCGCCATCGCGACGGCGGCACCGCCGAGGGCTTTGCGCTCTTGCTCGGGCTATTGCTCGAGACCAGCGAGGATATCGGCCTGGCCGCCCACCAACGCACCCTGCGCGCCTTGCTCACGGCACCGGCTGGCGCCGGCAGCTAGCGCAAGGGCGCCAGATCGGGATCGGTCTTGGCCAGTTCCGCAAAGCCCGCATCGAGCCGCACCGCCCCCCCGAGATAGGCCCGGGCGATATCGAGGTGGCCGAGCTGCGCCTCATAGCAGGCGAGGTTAAAGTGAATCGTCGCCTCGCGGGGATGCAGCGTCAGCCCGCGCCAGAGAATCTCCCGGGCCGCCGCCAGACTCTCCCCCCGGCGCGTCGCATAGGCCCGCTGAATCCAATGGCCGGCCTCCTGCGGCTCGCTCTCGCACAAACGCCGGGCCAGCTCCGCCGCGGCGACCCACGCCGCCCGGGCCAGCTCCAGCTCCAGACGCAATTTTACGACTGGAAGGGCCTCCGCCTCCGCCTCTGGCACGCCCGCCAGCTCTTCCGCCGCCGGCGCCTGCATTCCGAGCAGGAGATAACCCTCGGCATAAGATAAACGGCGGACCGTGGCCGGGGAGAGCTTCATCGCCCCACCAAGCGAAGCAGGAATCCAGCCGCGTCAAGACCCACCCCCGCCGGCCGGCCCCTGCTTTAACCACGAGGCCACGGTCCGTCTTGACGCGGCAAACGCGACGAAGGCCGCAGCACGGGGCAACCGGAGCAGCCGCGCAACCCACCCGGCGGAGCCGGGCGGAGGTCGGCGGCTTTACTCAGCGAGGACTTCGGCCAACTTGGCGGTGTTTTTGCCGCCGCCCATGGCGGAGTCGGGGCGGCCGCCGCCTTTGCCGTCGAGCTGGGCGGCGAGGGCCTGAATGATCTTCCCGGCGTTCTTGCCGGCTTTAATGGCGGCGGGGCTGCAAAGGGCGACGACGCTGGCCTTATCGCCGATCACGGCGCCGAGTTGCACCACGCCCTCGCCGAGCTGGGCGAGGACCTGGCTGCCGAGCTGGCGCAGGGCCTCGGGGCCGTCGGCCTGGACCACGGCGGAGACGTAGGGCAGGCCGTCGCGGGTGGTCGCGCCGGCGACGAGCTTCGCCGCCTGGGCGGCAGTGGCGGCTTGTTCCAGGGCGGCGAGTTTCTTGGCCTGCTCGGCCTTTTCGGCGAGGAGGGCGGTGAAGCGCTGCTCGAGCTGGCTGAGGGGCGTGCCGACCTGCTCGGCGAGGGCGTGGAGGCGGGCCTGCTCGGCGGCGACGTAGTCGTAGGCAGCCTGGCCGCAGACGGCCTCGATGCGGCGGGTGCCGGCGGCGACGGCGCCTTCGCTGACGACCTTGAAAAGGCCGATCTCGCCGGTGGTATTCACGTGGGTGCCGCCGCAGAGCTCTCGGCTGTAGCCACCGATATCGACGACGCGCACGCGTTTGCCGTATTTCTCGCCGAAGAAGGCGAGCGTGCCCTTGGGCTTGGCGTCGAAGTCGGTCTCGTAGCCTTTCACCTCGGCGTTATCTAGAATGCGCGCATTCACAATTGCCTCGATCTCGCGGAGCTGGGCGGGGGTCACGGCTTCAAAATGGGCGAAATCGAAGCGCATACGGTCCGGGGCGTTGAGGGAGCCGGCCTGACGCACGTGCGTGCCGATGACGCGACGGAGGGCGAAGTGCAATAGATGCGTGGCGGTGTGGTGGCGCTGGATGGCGCGCCGGTGGATCATGTTGACCCCGGCCTCGACCGACGTGCCGACGAGCGAATCGAGGAAGGCGGCGGTGACGGGCTGGCTGCCGCGCGGGGCGGTCGGGAGGAGGCGCCCTTCGAGGTTGGAAACATGGTGCAGGTGGCGGCCGGCTTTATCCTTGATGGTATCGCCGATCTGCACGGCAGCGGCGCCGGGCCGGCCGAGGGGCAGCAGCACGCCGCGATCGCCGAGCTGGCCGCCCATCTCGGCGTAGAAAGGAGTCTCGTTGAATACCAGGTAAGTGTCCTCGCCGGAGCGCACGACCTCGGTGACGGAGACGGCGTAGGACTGGGACTTGGCAATGACGTAACCGGTGAAGGGCGTGGGCTTGGCCTCGGCGGCCTCGGCGCCCTCGGTGGCGGCGACGACGATGACCTTCTTGGTCGAGGCTTGGCCGCGGGCGCGTTGCTGATCCATGAGGCGCTCGAACTCGGTGCTATCTACGGTGAGCCCGCGCTCGGTGGCGAGCAGCTCGGTCATGTCGAGGGGGAAGCCGTAGGTATCGTAAAGCTCGAAGGCCAGGGCGCCGGAGATCACGGAAGCGCCGGCGGCGGCTTTGTTGAAAATCGCGAGGCCGCGATCCAAGGTGCGGCCGAAGCTCTCCTCCTCGCTTTTGATCACGCGGCGGATGATGTCCTGACGCTCCTTCACCTCGGGGAAAACATCGCCCAGGCTGCCTACCACGGGGGCGACGAGTTGCTCGAAGAAGCCCGGCTTCAGGCCGAGCTTGGTGCCGTAGAGGATACCGCGACGGAGGATGCGGCGGATGACGTAGTTGCGGCCTTCGTTGCCGGGCATGATGCCATCGGCGATGGAAAGGCTGACGGTGCGGGCGTGGTCGGCGAGCACGCGATAGGCGACGTCGATGTTTTCCTGCTCGGTCAGGCCCTCGCGCTTGGTGGGAACGGTGCCGGCGTAGGCCTTGCCGGGGGCGAGTTCGGCGATCTTGGTAAAAAGGGGCGCGAAGACGTCGGCGGCGTAATTGGAGGGCTCCGGGGTGAAGTCGGTGAAGCCCTGGGTATTGGCGTGGATGCCGGCGACGCGCTCGAAGCCCATGCCGGTATCGACGTGTTTGGCGGCGAGGGGGGAAAAGGTGCCGTCGGCGTTGGCGTTGAACTGGATGAAAACGTGGTTCCAGATCTCAATGCAGCGCGGGCTGGAGGAATTCACTCCCTTGCGGCCCTCGGCCTCATCGTCGGAAGGAAGCAGGTTGAAGTGGATTTCGGAACAGGGGCCGCAGGGGCCGGTGTCGCCCATCTGCCAAAAGTTGTCCTTGCGGTTGCCGTGGACGATGTGGAGGGCGGGATCGAGGCCCTCGGCGCGGAAGATCTCGGTCCAGATCGCGTTGGCTTCGTGGTCAAACTCCGAGGGGTCACCGGGCTTGGGCGCGTAAACGGTGGCGTAGAGACGTTTGGCGGGGATGCCCCAGACCTTAGTGAGAAGGTGCCAGCCCCAGGTGAGGGATTCCTTCTTAAAGTAGTCGCCGAAGGACCAGTTGCCCAGCATTTCGAAAAGGGTGTGGTGGTAGGTATCGTAACCGACGTCCTCGAGGTCGTTGTGTTTACCACCGGCGCGGATGCACTTCTGGGTGTCCGCGGCACGGGTATCGGCGGCAGGGCGGGCGCCGGCCCACTTGGACACATCCGCCTGCTTGTCGCCGAGGAAAATGGGCACGAACTGGTTCATGCCGGCGTTGGTAAACAACAGTCCCGGGGAGTCCGGCAGGAGCGACGAGGAAGGGACGATCGTGTGCTGCTGGGCGTGAAAGAAATCGAGGAAGGACTGGCGGATTTGCGCGGAGGTCATCGGCGAAGGGGGAAAAGGCGCAGCACACCCGTCGCGGCCGAGACTGGCAAGCGGGGAGTGGCGCGGGCTTGGTCCACCGCCCCAGCGCGGACGCGGCACGCAGGCAAGGCGGGCGGAATTCCCCGGACAAAAACCTGTCTCCCGCCCTTTCCGAGCCGTTCGCCCGAGCCCCAGACTACGCATAAGTGCACCATAAAATTTAGATTCAACTTTTACAAAATATCCTCATTAGTGATGAGTAACCCTAAGGCATAACCCTACGCTGTTTCTGTGAATTTCTGAAATCGACCATTCGCCTGCCTCTGCTTTCGTTAATATAGTGTCAAATACCCCGAGCGCCCCTGTTACACCACCCTCGCATCCGACTGCTTCGGCTGGGCTCCTGAATGGATTATTGGCGGGACTGGATGAACATTCGTTGCTGGTCCACACGGACCCGGTTGGCCGCATCACCTACTGCAACCAAAAATACTGCATTTTAAGTGGTTATAACCTGGATGAGGTCGTGGGCGCAAATGCCTGGGCCGTGAATCCCGCGGACGGGGCAGCGGCGGCTTGGTGGCAAGCGCTTTGGGGCAAGCTGCACGCCGGCCAGACTTGGCATGGGGAAGTGCGCAACCAAGCCAAAGATGGCTCCACATACTGGTTAAGCAGCATCATCATACCCGTCCTTTCCGCCGAGGGATCCTTACTTAAAATCATCTCGATCAGCACGAATATCACATCGCAAAAGCAGTCGGAAGAGGCGCTGGAAACCAGCCGGGAACGATTCCAGCAAGTGGTGGAAACCATGCGGGAGGTTTTTTGGATTTATGATATCGGCCTGCAACAGATCGTTTACCTGAGTCCAAGCTTCGAAACAATCTGGGGGCGCACCTGTGAGGAGATTTACGAGAACCCCCAAGCCTGGCAAAACCACATCCACCCCGATGACCGGAGGGATCTGGCCCGGTTCAACCCCCGCCACTCCACCGAGGAACACGCGCATACCTATCGTATCACGCGCCCCGATGGCAGCTTGCGCTGGATCCATGACCGCAGCTTCCCGGTCAAAGACCGGGAAGGACAAATCATCCGCATGGTGGGCGTGGCCGAGGATATAACGATTCGTAAAGATTTAGAGCGGCAATTTTTGCGTAACCAGCGGCTGGAGGCGGTCGGCACCTTGGTGGGCGGTATCGCCCACGACCTGAATAACATTCTCACGCCGGTGCTTTTGATCGCCCCGTTGATCGAGAACAACTTAACCTCCCAGCGGGATATCGAACTGCTGCAAATGATGGAACGCAGCGCCCGGCGCGGCATGTCGTTAATCCACCAGATCCTGATTTTCAGCCGAGGCATCGAGGGCAAACGCGATAAAGTGCGGGTTACCCTGCTGATGGCGGAAGTCGCAGAAATCGCCCGGGCAACCTTTCCCCGTGGAATCAAGGTGGTATTGGAAACTCCCGCGGAGCTGCCCGCCATCCTGGCCGATGCCACCCAGATCCACCAAGTGCTGCTAAATCTCTGCGTCAATGCCCGCGATGCCATGCCGAAGGGAGGACAGCTGTTTATAAATGCGCGGACCGTCCAGGTCGGACCGGAGGGCTGCCCCGGCCAGCCCGAGGCCAAGCCGGGTCATTATGTGGCAATCCAAGTAAAAGACACCGGCGAGGGCATCCCGCCGGGGCTTCTCCTGCGGATTTTCGAGCCTTTTTTTACGACCAAAGAGATCGGCAAAGGCACCGGCTTGGGCCTATCCACCGTGCTGGGCATCGTGCGCAGCCACGGGGGCTTCATCACAGTCGCAAGCGAACCCGGCAAGGGCACCGTTTTTGACGTTTTTCTGCCTGTCCAAGAACACGCCCACGGCACCGGTTCGGCCGTGCCCTTCCCTCCGGCGCCGGGCAATCAGGAAGTGATCCTCGTCGTTGACGATGAAGAGGCCGTGCGCCTGGCCATCGCCGCCGTGCTGCAAAATCAAAACTACGGCGTGCTCCTCGCCTGCCACGGCGCCGAAGCGATGGATTTATACCGCGCCCATGCGCAATCTATCCGGTTGGTGATTACAGATTTAATGATGCCTCACATGGGCGGAGCCGCCCTGGTTTGCGCCCTCCGGCTGCAAAAACCAGATTTGCCCATCGTCATCACCAGCGGCATGCACGATTTTGCGGAAAAGGATAAGCTAAGCGGGCTGGGCATCCGGCAAATCCTCACCAAACCCATCCTGCAAGACACCTTGTTTGCCGCCATTGAGGAGGCGTTAAACGCCTGATCCTTTCGCCCCGCCCTCGAGGCAACTGCGGCAGCGAAAAATTTACCAAAATATTTCGAAAATTAATTAAACTTTAAAGTTATCGGACCGTGTTAAACCAATACTGAAAAAATGCCCCAAATCCTGCTCATCGACGACGACGAAACCATCCGAACGGTCTTGAGCCTGACTTTACAGCGAGCGGGTCATACCGTCATTCTAGCTGCAGATGGCCGGGAGGGGCTGCGCCAACTAGACCAACATACAGTGGATTTAGTGGTAACCGATATCGTAATGCCGGAAACCGAGGGGCTGGAATTGATCCAGCGCGTGCGAGCGACCCGTCCGCACCTAAAAATCATCGTGATGTCCGGCGGAGGCCGCATGCAGGATACGAGTTACCTGCAAACCGCCACCCTTTTGGGGGCGGATTACGCTTTAACAAAACCTTTTGGCGGAGCGGACTTTCTGGCTGCCGTAGCGGCCGTCTTGTCCGGCGAAAGCAGGAGCGAAGCCACGCCGGCCTAGCACGCGGCACACCCGCCGGGACCGCGCGCCCCTCAGGGCAAAACAGTGAGCGCGAACGGCAAAAAGTGTTCGCGATTTTGCAGATTTACCTGCGCCCAAACGACATAAGCCCCAGGACGAGGGATCGTCAGGTCAAAGCGCAAGGTCGGTTGGTGCCGATCCAGCACCCCCACGTTGTAGTCTCCCGGAGTGTCTGCCCGCGGGTGCAAATGGGCAAAACCGCTTCGCTCCCCATCAAAGGCTACCAGATGCGCAAAAGCATCCATTACCGTCGTCAAGGGCACCTCCCCGCCGTTTTGTTCTCGGCCGGAAAAAATCACGGTGGAGGCCACCCCGGCCCGCACCGCTCCCCCACCCTCGGTCGTGAGTCCGAAAAACCAAGGCCCGATGGGCTGTTCGCCACCCGATGAGGCAGCGACGACCGCGCGCTGCTCCGGAACAGGGCCGCCGGCATTATAATCGGCAAACCCATACAGACCGCGGCCCGTGACAACCGGCGTAAAGTCCGCGAAAACCCGATATACTCCGGAAAACGCGGGGGTATGCTCAAATTCCCACTCGCCCGGCACCTTGCCCGCCACGGGGTGCAAGTGCTGATAGTCCCTGAGCGTGGGGTCGATAACCAGCAGATGCAGCTTGCGCGTGTGCACCGTCAAAAGATCCACCGGCCCGATGGGCAATCCCCCGGCCGTGGCGAGGCTAAGCACAAACCGCGTCGGCTGCCCCGCCACGGGCGCGGGTGAACCGGCCAGCGGACGCAAGGTCAGGCTCACCGGAGAACGCGAGGCCACGACAGGTATGAATTGCGGACGCGTAGGATCGCACATCTCCAATGCATTCGCTCCCGCCACCCGGAAATCCATGTGGTTGAGATTGGTGCCGGTCGGAAGGGCGCGGAACCCCAGATACAAGGCCAGCGCTCCGGCCGTGAGCGCCGCAACGGAAAGCCAGTTAACACCAGTAAGGCCGGGGGAGACGGTAGCCATCAGCGTTTCATCCGCTCCACAAATTCGTCCGCCGTCCAGCCGGATCCATCCGCCCGCCAAACGATGCGCCCCTTTTCATTGATCAAGAGCGTGGCCAGCGTATGCGAAAGCACGCCGCCCTTCATCTCGGTGAGGATGCCAAACTGCTTGAAGAGGTCTTTGATCGCGCCTTCCGGACCGGTCAGAAACGAGAAATTGGCGGTGTCGATCCCACGGGCCTCAGCATAGTCCCGCAAGACCCCCGGAGTGTCGTATTCGGGGTCCAAGGTAATGGAGATCAGCTCCAAATCAGCCACGCCGGCGGCCTTCGCCTTGGCCTGGGTCTCCATCATCCGGGCCGTGGAGGCGGGGCACATGGTAGCCACCGGGCAGCGTGTGAAAATAAAGTTGAGCAGAATCTGCTTACCTCGCCAACGCCCGGCATCGACGACCTCTCCGCGCTGATCATAAAGCGCAAAGTGCGGCAGATTCTCCCCCACCTCCCGGTAGGCCGAGCGACCGCGGATGTTGGTATCCTCGCGTAGCTTAGCGGAAGCCTGGCTGACCGCCGAGTCCTTCACCGCATCCACCCACCAAACCCCTTCGAGCCGAAAGCGCCCCGCCGCCTCCTCCACCAAGGTCGCCCGCAGCGCCGCACCCTCACTGGCCAGGGCGAGATCCCCCGGCCCGAGGAGAAACTCCATCGTCATACGCGGCATGTAACCCGGGATCTCATCGTGATCGACCAGGAGGCTCGAGCGCTCCTTCAGCACACTCACCACCCGGCCGGTGAGCAAGTGATGCGTCGCGGGCGCTTCAGCCTGGGCGACTGGTCGGGAGGCATCCGCGCGGGGGTGGCAACCCGTCAAGCCACCGGCTGCGAGGAGGGCGAGCAGGAGCGCGGGCCGGGCAAAAGAAGACCATGCGTTCATGAACCCACCGTTCCGCCCGAGGGAAACGTTTGTCAAAGGGATTGCGGATTCTAGGTTCCGGCTTTCCTTGCGCGTCCCGAACCGCTCCATGCCCTCGCCCGCGCCCACCCATTATCCCCTGCCCACTGTGAACGCCCACCCGGAGACCAAGCTCCAATCCGCCAGCGGCGGACGCCGTAGCGCCGCCTGCCAGCCGGCGTTGGCCGCCTTTGCCTGGGGTGCCTTCGTCTGGATTTTTTTCATCATCTACAAAGGTGCCTTTACCACGAGCATCGGCGCGGGGATGGTATTCCCGGACTGGCCCCTCTCCAACGGCTCCCTCAACCCCGCCGGCTGGCTGCAGGACCAGGATATGCTCGCCGAGCACGGCCACCGGCTGACCGCCGGCGTGATGACCATCCTCTGCGTGGTGCTGGCCATCTGGCTGCATCTGCGCGAGGCCCGCGCGTGGTTGCGCCGGCTGGGCTGGGCCGCCCTCGCGCTGGTCTTTTTCCAGGCCTTCGTGGGCGGACTGCGCGTGCTGCTCGACCACCTGCACGTGGAAATGGTCAACACCAGTGTCGGCCGGCTCTTCGCCATGGGCCACGCCTGCCTGGCCCAGCTCTTTCTCTGCACCATCGCCGCCATCGCCGTGGCCTGCTCCCGCCCCTGGATCGAACGGCGCGCCGGCCTGCGCGCGGCCCCGACCGCCGGTTTACGCGGGTTTGCTCTTCTCTGCCTGGGTCTCCTGTTCGCCCAGCTCGCCATCGCCGCCGTGATGCGCCACAGCTTCGCCGGCATGGCCATCCCGACCTTCCCGCACAGCACTCCGGAGGGCAGCCTGCTGCCTGCGAACTGGAGTTTCGGCGTCGGCATCCAGTTCGCCCATCGGGTCATGGCGGCCGTCCTCACGCTCGCGCTGCTGGGCCTGGCTGCTTCGATCTGGCGGAGCCGCTCCGCCCCGGGCGCGATGCGTCTCGGCGCCGGCGCGCTGCTGTTTCTCCTCAGCCTGCAGATTTTCCTGGGCGCGGCCACCGTGCTGAGCGGCCGCAGTCCCTACTACGCCACCTGGCATGTGATCGTCGGCGCCGGGCTGCTGGTCACCACATTTCTCATCACTTGGGTGCTGCACCGCGACCAAGTCGATTCCGCCCCCGCCGCATGAGCGCCACCGAGCCCGCCGCCCCTTCCGCCGCACCCGCCAGCGGAGCCTCGTCCTGGAGGGATCTGCTGGATTTGACCAAGCCCCGCCTGAGCCTGCTTTCCGTGCTCACCACGCTGGTCGGCTACGCCGCCGCGCGACCCGGTTGGCATGCCCGGGAGTTTGCCTTTTTGTGCGTCGGCACTTGCGCCTGCGCCGGCGGCGTCGCTGCGGTGAACCAGTGGATGGAGTCGGATACGGATGCGCGGATGGACCGCACCGCCGACCGTCCCCTCCCCTCCGGCCGGCTGCCCGGGGGCAACGCCTTCGTGCTCGGCTGGGGCCTGACCGCCTTCGGCCTCGGGTGCCTCTTTGCCCAAGTCAACGGCCTCTCGGCCTTCTTCGCCCTCGCCACCGTGGTGAGCTACCTCGCGCTCTACACCCCGGCCAAGCGCGAGTCCCCCTGGGCCACCGAGATCGGGGCGATCGCAGGGGCTTTCCCGCCCTTGATCGGCTGGGCCGCCGCCGAGGGCGGACGCCTCCACGTCGGCGCACTGGGCTGGATCCTGTTCGGCGTGCTCACCACATGGCAAATCCCGCACTTCATGGCCATCGCCTGGACCCACCGCCGGGACTACGCGAAGGTCAACTTCCCCATGTTGACCACCCGCGACCCCGACGGCACCCGCGTAGCCCGCTGGTCGCTGATCAATACCCTAGCAGTTGTGGCGCTTTGCCTCCTGCCCAGCTTGCTCGGGCTGACCACGCCCGGCTACGCGGCCGTCACCGCAGTCCTGGGCGCCTGGTTCCTCGCCCGCGCCGTCGCCTTCTTGCGGCCCGCCGGCCGCGACGCCAGTGCGCGCCAACTCTTCCTCTGCTCCATCGTCTGGCTGCCGCTGCAACTCGGGGCGCTGGTGATCGACCGCCTCTTTTTCGCCCCCTGACATGACGCTCAACGACATCCCGGCCCTCAACGCCGCCCTCAACGCCCTCGCCACCCTGCTGATCGCGACCGGTTACGTTTTTATCCGCACGGGAAACAAGACCGCCCACCGCGCAGCGATGTTCTCCGCCGGGGTGGTCTCGGCCGTTTTTCTCGTCGGCTACCTGACCCACAAGGTCCTAAAAGGCATGGCCGCCGGCGCAGGCGAGGCGGTCCATACCCAGTTCGGCGGCGAGGGCCCCATCCGCGTGGTCTATTACGTCATGCTAATCACCCACGTGCTGCTCGCCATGGCCATCGCCTACCTCGTGCCGCGCACCTTCGCGCTGGCGTTCTCCGGCCAATTCGAGCGGCACAAAAAATGGGCCCGCGTCGTTTTCCCGATCTGGCTCTACGTGAGCGTCACCGGCGTGCTGGTCTACTTTTTCCTCTACCAGTGGTGGCCGGCCGCGAGTTGAAGCGGTATCCATACCGATGAGCTGGTCGATCTCCACGGGTAAAACCCGCCACCTCTTCGGTTCGCTCCGCGAACTCATGGCCAAGGCCACCCCGCTCCGCTCCGGCGACGTCCTCGCCGGCGTCGCCGCTGCGTCCGCCGAGGAACGCGTCGCCGCCCAGCTGCTCCTGGCCGAAGTCCCGCTCGCCGACTTCCTGCGGTATCCGCTCATTCCTTACGAGACCGACGAGGTCACCCGCCTCATCCTCGACACCCACGACCGCGCCGCCTTCGCCCCCGTCGCCGACCTCACCGTCGGCCAATTCCGCGATTGGCTCCTGCGCTACGAGACCGACACCACCACTCTCGCCGCCGTCGCCCCCGGCCTCACTCCCGAGATGGTCGCCGCCGTGTCCAAACTCATGGGCAACCAGGACCTCGTCCTCGTGGCATCCAAGTGCCGCGTCATCACCGCCTTTCGCAACACCATCGGCCTGCCCGGACGCATGGCCACGCGGCTGCAACCC
>CAMCZZ010000032.1 GCA_945888375.1 Akkermansia muciniphila
CGCCGGGCGCTTTGATCTGACGCTCGATCCGGCCACCGCCGCGCTTTGCCGCACCATTTCCCCGACCTTCAGCGAACTACCGGTCGAGCGCGTCTGGCAAGAATGGGCCAAGTGGGCCGAAAAATCCGCCCCGCCCTTTGGTCGTCCCTCCGCCGGTCTGCGCGTGCTCGCCGAGACCGGCTGGCTCGCCCACTTCCCCGAACTAGCCGCCCTCGTCGATTGCCCCCAAGATCCCGAATGGCACCCCGAGGGCGATGTCTTCACCCACACCGCCCACGCCTGTGACGCCCTAGCCCGCGATCCGGAATGGCAAAACGCGAACGCCCGCCGCCGCCGCCTGTTGATGTTCGCCGTGCTGCTCCACGACGCCGGCAAACCCGCCTGCACCCGCCAAGAAGAGAAGCCCGTCGGTTCCGGCCGGCTGCGCTGGGTGAGTCCCGGCCACGAACCCGCCGGAATCACTCCCGCCGAGGCTTTCCTCACCCGGCTTGGCGCTCCTTTGGATTACGCCCCGGCCATCACTCCGCTTGTCGCCAATCACATGGTCCACCATCACGGCGGACCCGATGGCCTCGGCGCCAACGCCCTCCGTCGTCTCGCCCGCCGCCTCCAGCCCTCCACCGTAGCCGAGCTCGCGATGGTGATGCGGGCCGATAACGCCGGACGCCCCCCGCTCCATTCACCCCAGACCGTGGCACTGATTGATCGTCTACTCCTCCGCGCCACCGCTCTCGACCTCGCGGCCGCCGCCCCTAGCCCCCTCCTGCTGGGCCGCCATCTGATCGCCGCCGGCCTCGCGCCGGGCCCCGAATTCAAACACCTCCTAGACCTCGCCTTTGAAGCCCAGCTTGACGGCGCCTTCACCAGTGCATCCGAGGCCGCCAAGTGGTTGTCTACCCGCCTGGCCTCGCAGGAGCGCGCAGCACCGCAAAATTAGCACCACGCCGCCTCGGGGAGGTCGTTTTTGTCTAGCTGCGAACAGCCTGGGACTCGACTCTTCCTGGCGAATCGCGCTTGATGCCGAGACTGCCCTTTTTCTTCCCATGTCCACACAACTCGACCAACTTAAGACCCTTACCGTCGTGGTCGCCGATACCGGCGACTTTCAAAGCATGAAGGCCTACGCTCCGCGCGACGCCACGACCAACCCTTCCCTGATTCTCAAGGCCGCCGCCATGCCCGAATACGCGGCCCTGCTGGACCAAGCCATCGCCGACGCCGGGGCCTCCGCCCGCCTCGATCAGGTGATCGACCGCCTGCTAGTCGTGTTCGGCCTCGAAATTTTAAAGATAGTCCCCGGTCGCGTGTCCTCCGAGGTCGATGCCCGCCTCTCCTTCGACACCACTGGCACCCTCGCCAAGGCCCGCGAAATCATCGCCCTCTATGAAAAAGCCGGCATTTCCCGCGAGCGCGTGCTGATCAAAATCGCCTCCACTTGGGAAGGCATCAAGGCGGCCGAGATCCTCGAGAAAGAGGGCATCCACTGCAATCTCACCCTCCTCTTTTCCTTCGCCCAAGCCGTGGCCTGCGCCGAGGCCGGCATCACCCTCATCAGCCCCTTCGTCGGCCGCATTCTGGACTGGCACAAGGCCAAGAATCCGACGGGCGATTTCGTCGGCGCCAAAGACCCCGGCGTTATCTCCGTCACCCAGATCTACACCTATTACAAAAAGTTTGGCTACCAGACCGAGGTCATGGGCGCCTCCTTCCGCAACAAGGGCGAAGTGCTCGAACTCGCCGGCTGCGACCTGCTGACCATCGCCCCAGCTCTCCTAGCTGAACTCGCCGCAAGCACCGAGCCGATCATCCGCAAACTCGATCCCGTTTGCGCCGCCTCGGCTGATTTGCAGAAGGTCAGTCTCGACGAAAAAGCTTTCCGCTTCGCGTTGAACGAGGACGCCCTGGCCACCGAGAAGACCGCGGAAGGCATCCGCCTCTTCAGCGCCGATATCGTAAAGCTGGAGCAACTCATCGCCGCCAAACGCGGCTGAGTCGCCCGAATCCACACCCTCCTCCTCACTTCGGCCCGATCCGCCCTTGCGCGGATCGGGCTTTTCTTGTCCGACGCCCAAGGTGCGTCCCGCCTTGCGACCTGACCGGCCTTGCCCCTTTTATCCCCAACCATGTCCGCTCCCGCCGCCTCGCCCGCCTCCGCCGCCCCCGCGCCCATCCCGGTCACCGTCCTGACTGGTTTTCTCGGCGCCGGCAAAACGACCCTGCTCAACCGCATCCTCACCGAAAACCACGGCAAAAAACTCGCCGTGATCGAAAACGAGTTCGGCGAGGTCGGCGTGGACAACCAGTTGGTGATCCAGTCCGAGGAAGAAATTTTCGAGATGAATAACGGCTGCATTTGCTGCTCCGTGCGGGGCGACCTTCTCCGCATCCTCGGACGCCTGATGAAGCGAAAGGACCGCCTCGATGGCATCCTTATAGAGACCACCGGCCTCGCTGACCCCGGCCCAGTCGCGCAGACTTTCTTCACCGACGACGAGATGAAGGCCGCCTTCCGCCTCGACGCTATCGTCACCGTGGTCGACGCCCGCCACGTGCTTCAGCACCTCGACACCTCGCCCGAGGTGAAAAAACAGATCGGCTTTGCCGACGTGCTCATCCTCAACAAAGCCGATCTCGCCACCCCCGCCGAGCTCGACGCCCTCGAGGCCCGGGTGCGGCGCATGAACGGCGCCGCCCGCCTGCTGCGCGCCACCAACGCCGACGTGCCCCTCGACCGCATTCTGAACGTCGGTGGCTTCAACCTCTCCCGCGCCACCGAGCTCAACCCGGCCTTCCTCGCCCCCTCCTACCCCTTCGAGTGGTCCGGCGCCTACGCCCTCCCCGCCGGCACCCACGAACTCGTGATCGGCCACGCCCATGACGATTGCTGCAGCCACGAGCAAGACCACGGACATGGAGACGACCACGCCCACCACCACCATGGGCCAGCAGGCACGCTCGATATCGCCGTCCTGCCCGTGAAATCTTTGGCCCCGGCCGATCTCGCCATCGCGCGTGACGCCGCCGTGCTCGTCTTCGCCGACTGGGAAAACAACGTGCGCCCCGGCGAAGCCATCGCGCCCGGCGCCACCCTCCACCGCCTCCACCTCGGCGAACACGGCCACGCCCATTTCCCGCTTACCATCCCCACGCCTGGTTTTTACGTCGTGTTCGAGGCCTGCGGCCACCACCCGCTGCACATTCACGTCATGGGCGAGACGGCCCGTCCCGGCTGGCAGCAGGATTATGAGCACACCCATGCCCACGATGCGGATGTCTCCAGCGTGGGCATTCGCCAGACCGGCGATCTGGATGGCAAAAAACTCAACGACTGGATCGGCCAGCTCCTCAAGGACAAGGGCAACGACATCTATCGCAGCAAGGGCGTGCTCGCAGTGAAGGGCTCGCCCAACCGGCTAGTTTTTCAAGGCGTGCACATGCTCTTCGACGCCAAGTTCGACCGCCCTTGGGGCAAGGATGCGCGCGAAAACACCCTCGTATTTATCGGGAAAAACCTCGATCGAGCCGCCCTGAACTCGGCCTTTCAAGCCTGCCTGGCCGTAACCAGCTGACTGCGCTTACTTCTTGAGGCCCGCCAAACGCTGGGCGATGTCACCAGACAGTTCAATGGTCTGGGTCGGGTAGGCAAAGTTAAGCCCGTTTGCCTCCACAAGGCGCATGATCGCTAAGTTGATCCGCTCCCGAGTGGAAAAACACTTCAAGAGATCGGGCGACTCCGTAAAATAGATGATCTGCACATCCAGCGAGAAGGCGCCGTAGTTGAGAAAGTTCACCGCGATGAAGTCCTGGTGCACCTCGGCGTCGTTTTGCAGGAGACCGCGGATCTCGCCGAGCAAGGCCTCCACTTGTGTCGACTTGGCCGAGTAGGTCAGCCCGATAGTCTGGTCCACGCGGCGCTGGGGCATGCGGCTGAAGTTGTTTATCGCCTCACCCGCCACCGTTTTATTCGGAATCGCAATCAGGCTGCGCCCCGGCGTGCGGAGCTTCGTCGAACGCAACCCGATGTCTTCGACCACGCCCTGGTGCGCCCCGATCTGCACAAACTCGCCGACGCGAAAAGGCTGGTCGACCGCCACCACCACGGAACCAAAGACATTCGCCAGGGTATCCTGCGCCGCGAGAGCGAAGGCGAGACCGCCGATACCCATGGCTTGGAGAAAGGCCGCGACGTTTGCGCCGAGTGATTGCGCCGCAATGAGCACGCCAAAGATAAGCAGCAGCGCTATCACCGTCTTCTTGATCCACGGCATGAAGGCCGCCACCGCCGCGCCCTTGGCCCTGGCCGTTTCATGGAGGTGATCCAGAATACAGGAAACCGTGCTGATGAAAAACCAGAGTGCGACCACCGCATAGGCGATCGTGCTCAAGTAGCGAAATGCGCCGTCCGCCTCAGGGGTAAGCTTCAGGACCTTTACCGCCACCACGGTGCCGAGCACGGCGATGAAGGCCGACACCGGTTTATGCCAAACACTAATCAGCTCATCATCCAGTGTGGTCTCGGTGCGCGCGGTGAGATGTTTAAAGAAACCAAAAACCCCCTTGGCCACGACCTTACGCAGCAGATAGAAAAGAACGGTAATGAGGCAGGCGATGGCCCAGTGCTGCCAAGTATTGCCCGCAGCTTTAACGCCGAAAAGCCCGAGCACGAGATCCACCAGATACTCCACAAGATCAGGCGAGGGGTTTGGCACCGCACCGCTTCCCAACGCCGCCACCGCTTGCGTCGCCACATCCGGCGTCAGGGTGGCGGCAGTGTCCTGCCCGCGCAGAACCCCTGAGAAAGAAGCGAAAAAAAGAGAGCTGATGAGGTGAATGAAACGCATGGCTGGGATCAGGTAAAGTGACCCAGAACTAGCGCCCTGCGTTTTGCGGAGTCAACCGCCAGCCTGACCACTTCCGGCGACGGCGGAGAACGCTTCTAGCAGGGCTGGAGAACAGGCCTCTCTATCGTTGCCGGCACGGTTGACGCCAGGCCGCCCAGCCAGCCAAGGTCCGCGCCGACCCCATGAGTTTCGACTTCACCACCGTCCCTCCGCGCCTCGGCACCGATTCGCAAAAGTGGCAGAAATACCCCGGCCGGGATATCCTGCCGATGTGGGTCGCGGACATGGATTTCCGCACCTCGCCAGCCATCGTGGAGGCCCTGCACCGCCGCGTGGAGGACGGGGTTTTCGGCTATGCCCGGCCCGTAAAATCCACCGTGGACGCCGTGGTCGAGGCCTGTGCCAACCGCTATGGCTGGGCGATCGACCCCGCCTGGCTCGTTTGGCTGCCCGGTCTGGTTTGCGGACTAAATGTCACCGCCCAAGCCTTCGCCGCCGTCGGGGAGGAAGTGCTGTGCCTCGCCCCAGTCTATCCTCCCTTCATGACCGCGCCGAAAAACTCCGGGCGCATCTCAACCACCGTGCCGCTCGTGCTTCACCCCGGCCCCACCGGTGTCGCCGACGGGCGCTGGGAAATTGATTGGGCCGCGCTCGAGGCGGCCGTCACTCCTCGGACCAGACTGTTCTTCCTCTGCAACCCGCATAACCCGATCGCCCGCGTATTCCGCCGCGAAGAACTCGTTCGTCTGGCCAGCTTCTGCGCCCAACACGATCTTGTGCTCTGCTCCGATGAGATTCACTGCGACCTCATTCTTGACCCCTCGCTACCCCACCTGCCCACCGCGCTAGTGGCCCCGCAACACGCTGCGCGCACCATCACCCTGATGGCCCCGAGCAAGACCTACAACGTGCCCGGACTCGGCACCTCGTTCGCCATCATCCCCGACCCTGCTCTCCGCACCCGTTTCGTGCGCGCGACCCAAGGCATAGTCGCGGAGGTGACGAGCCTTGGCTTCACCGCCTGTGAAGCCGCTTACCGAGACAGCGAATCCTGGCGCCAGGCCCTGCTGGAAACCCTGCGCGGGCACCGCGACCACATCGTTGGCGCACTCCGGACCGGGCAGTTGCCCGGCCTGCGCCTGGCAGCCCCGCTCGAGGCCACTTACCTCGCCTGGCTTGATGTCTCCGCCCTCGGCCTCAGCGACCCGGTAGCGCACTTTGAGGCCCATGGGGTCGGCTTGAGCGATGGCTCCTACTTTGGCGCCCTGCGCGGGTCCCATGTTCGTCTGAACTTCGGCTGCCCGCGCGCGACGCTGGACGAGGGTCTGCGCCGGATGCGCGCCGCCCTTGCCGCGCTATAAGCCCGCCACCCGTTCAGGCTAGAAACTGCTCCGGCCGCGCCGGGTTCACCGGCTCACCCGGCCGATATCGCACCCGGCCGAAAATCCGGTGGCGCATCCTCGCCACGCCTCGATAAACCACCTCACGCCACGGAGCCGGCACCCCCGCCAGCACCCTCGCGGTTGCGGCCCAGCCACCACCCAGACATTCGAGCGCTAGGATCACTCCGCCGGTGCGCAAGTGGAAGGCCGGTTCCTCCGCTTCAGGCAAGAACACCAGACTATCGAAATCCTGGGCCGGGAGCCCGCAGCGCCGCAGCGCGACCTGAGCAAACTCACCCTGTAACGGGGCAAAACGCAGCGCCACCCTCCGGTCGGCCCGTGCCAGCCTTCGCACTACGGCGCAGCAAAGCCCGCATTCTCCATCGTAGAGCAAAACCGGGCCGCTGTTTACAGGCATGATCCAACTCTGGCCAGCAGCGCAGCCAAAGCAACCCGGCCCGCCACGCTTGCCCGTGCGCGTCGATCACGCTTGGCTCGGGAGCATCGCATGCGCCTAGGCCCCCTGAATCTCGCATCCAACCTCTTCCTGTCGCCGCTCGCAGGATACACCAACCTGCCCATGCGCCTGACCGTTCGCGAGCTGGGCGGCCTGGGTTTTGCCACGACCGATTTGGTCAACGCCCGCTCCCTGATCGAGCGCAGCCCGGGCGCTTTGAGGTTGGTCGCTTCCGCCCCGGGCGATCGCCCCTGGGCGATCCAGCTCTTTGGGGCCGTGCCCGAGGAGATGCGGGACGCCGCCATAATCTGCCAGGAACTCGGGGCCGATGCCGTCGATATCAACATGGGCTGCCCGGTGAAAAAAGTGGTCAAGATCGGCGGTGGCTCCGCCATGATGACCGAACTAGACAAGACTGCCGCCCTCGTGCGCGGCATGATCTCGGCGGTAAAAATCCCTGTCACCGCCAAGATGCGCCTCGGTTGGGATGACCAGAATCTCACCGCTCCAGATTTGGCTCGCGTGCTGGAGGATGCCGGAGTCGCCGCCGTCTTTGTGCACGGCCGCACCCGCGCCCAGGGCTTTGCCGGGCGGGTAAATCTCGCCGGCATCCGCGGCGTCGTCGAGGCGGTCAAGCGCATCCCCATCATCGGCAACGGCGACGTGACCACTCCCGAAGCGGCACTCCACATGCTGAACGAAACCGGGTGTGCGGGTGTAAGCATCGGTCGAGGAGCTTTTTACGATCCGTGGATTTTCCGCCGCACCGACCACCTGCTGCGCACCGGGGAACTGCTGCCCGAACCCGATTTCCCAGAGCGCATCCGCGTGTTAAGAATACACTTTGAACGCTACCTCGAGTTTTACGGCGAAGAGCACGGGGCCCGCCTTTTCCGGCGCGTAGCTCCTTGGTATGCCCGCCGTTTTGGTCCTGCAAAACCCTTTAAACAAGCTATTCTCACCATCGCCTCCCGCACCGATTTCGAACGCTGCGTAGCCGATTACACCACTTGGCGCGCCCGCTTCTGCGACGAACGAGGGGCTTTGTTACCCAAATTCCAGCCCGACCCCATGGTGGCTTCATTCATGCGGGATGCGGACGACCCGCTGCTCGAACGCGAATCAATCCCCGTGCCCAAAGGCCCCGTCGAGAACTGGTAACCCGGGCAGTAAGTTTTTTATAACTCAATACCTCACTCTAACCTGGGCACCGCTTTTATCTTCCAGAATTAACTGCCGGGCAGTCGTATCGACGCCGATAAAGGTCACCGCGAGCATGGGCTCGATCAAATCGCCCGTCCGGATGATGCGACCATCTACCAAAGCCCGGGCGGGTTCACCTTGAAACACTCCGCTGACGACCAGCGCCTCGGCGTAGCGGACAAATCGACTGTTCGGAAGCGGTGCTGTTACCGGACTCGGCGACACCGTGGTTAAGACCGCCGCCCTGCTCGGGTAGTCTTTCCCAGCATCTGGATTATTGTTTTTAACCGGCGACGTCAGCGGAGCAGAAACCGCCTCGCTTACCCCCTTAGTTTCCTTGGGGGCCACCAATCCTTTATCGTCATTATTTAATATGGATTCGAGCGGCGCTTCCTTGGCTACACGCTGGTCCGCTAGCGCAGTCTTGGCGGACTCAAGCGACGAACCGGTGGCTCCGGAAGGGAGTTTGAGGGTTTTATCCATTTGGGTCCTCGCGCTATTAAAAGCCGAAGTCGCGGCCTCAGGTTTTACCAAATAGAATAAAAGTCCGCTGCCGCATAAAAACATAAAGAGCAGGGCGCAGCCGTAGATAAAATAGTCCTTGGGCTTGGTCTGGCGTTTAAATTTTGCGGCATCGGGTTTTTCCGACGGTTTATTGCCTACCAGTGGAATGATAAAATTCGTTGGTTTCACTCTCGGATCGGTTGCTGGAACCGCCGGGTTCGCAGGCCCGCCCGGCAACTCCAACCCGCTTCCGAAATCGGCCCCAAACCCGGTTTCTGCGCTCGAATTTACCGGCCGGGGGCCGGCCGCGAGTTCCATCTCCAGCAAACTGGAACCGGCAGGGTGCGCAAACGACGGCGGCATCCCGTCAGTCGTTGCGCCGAAGGGAATGGTTTGCACCGCCGGCATATCCGGCATGCCCGGCAGAGGAACGAGCGGCGCCCCAGTTAAAGGCGGCAGGATATCCTGGGCCACAAGGGGCGTCGCGCTCCCTGCCCCGGCAAGAGGCGCGGGCGCTTTCACCCCCACTCGCAGCTTCACGGGCGCAGGCGATGCAGGCGGCATAGCGGGAAGCAAGGGCTCCACCACCGGGGCAAGCGGAGCCAGCGGTTCCGATTCCACCTCTGCCGAAAGCGTGGGCCGCTTTCGCAAAACCGCCGGAATCGGCGCTAAAACCGTCTCCCCCTCCCCCGAGGGCGCCGGGGCGGGCGCAGCCAGAACCGCCGGCGCGGGCATCTGCTCAACGGGCAAAACCGTGGCCGGACGCTTTAAGCGCAACGGGGAAACGTCTGGGGCGGACTCGTCGCTCATGGGTTTGATTGCCTGCAAAGTGCAGGCAGATAAGCAAAATCTAAAATAAAAAACGGCGCCCCTTAAGAGAGGCGCCGTGAAGTAAGAAAGGCCAGACGCGCCAAAGGCGCGCGCAGGGGATCAATAACGACGATCGCCGCGATCGCCGCCACCGAAGCCGCCACGGCCGCCGCCGCCGCCGAAGCCACGACCGCCGCCGCCGCCACCGAAGCCACGGCCGCCGCCACCACCGCCGCCGCCGCCGAAGGAGCGACCAGCGCCCTCTTCCTTGGGACGGGCCTCATTGACGGTGAGGGCGCGGCCACCGAGGTCGGCACCGTTCATCTTTTCAGCGGCTACCTTGGCCTCTTCAGCGGTGCCCATGGTGACAAAGGCGAAGCCGCGAGGGCGACCGGTCATCTTGTCCATGGCGACGTAAACGTCGGTCACGGAACCGAATTGACCGAAGGCCGAGCGGAGCTCGTCTTCGGAGGTCTTGAAGGACATGTTGCCGACATACAGTTTGGAGTTGCTCATGATGTTTGATTTCGTCGCTCACGCGTCTCTGCCAGTCCGTTCCCGACCATCGGGTTTCAAATCATCACTAGAGCCTAACTCTTCTGACGACTCACCAGTTCCTGTCATCTAACGTTTCGCTAACGATAGAGTGTTGAAATATATAAAATCACTATCTGACAACTATTATTTTAATGACTTACCTGATATCGCGATTCGCAAAGCGCGCAAAAGCGATTGGATTGAGGAGCTAAAATTTCTAATCGCTATGTTCACCCCTTTTACCCGCTACCGAGCTCCCGACCCGGCAGATGCTGACCGCGCCTTCATCGCCGAGGTGCAAGTCCGCCACCCCCGCGAACCCCGGAGCCGGCGTTCGGAGGCGGTGTTGGCGATAGGCTGGGCCCTGATCGTAGCGAAGTGCGGGTGCGTGCATTGGCTCTGCACAGCCTACACGGTGCCTGTCAGCCCCTGGTGGGTCATCGCGCCCTCCCTTCTTTTCGCCAGCATCTGCACCTGGGTTTATTGGCGGCGGGATTGATCTAACCTCGCGCATTCTCTATCGGGTCGGAATCCGCCCACCTTTCTTGCTCTGCTTTTCAAACCTTCCCGTATGACGCCAATCCGCCGCCTCGCATTCGTGGTAAATGCCCAGAAAACCGGGGCCCACGAACTCGCGTCCGATCTCATCGCCCGGGCCGAGGCCGCCGGCGTAGCCACCCGGAGCACCTTGGCTTTCCCCTTGCCCGCCAGTTTGCTAGAAAATGTTGATGCCTGCTGCATAATCGGGGGAGACGGCACCCTGCTCGGAGCCGCTCCCGCCGCCGCCGCCGCCGGCATCCCCTTGATGGGGATAAATCGTGGCAGCCTTGGCTTTTTGACCACCTGGACCGCCGAAGAAGCTCGTGAATACCTGCCCACCCTGCTGGCCGGAGACTTTGCCACCCAGGAACGCGCCCTTTTGTCGTGCCGGGTCGGTAATTCGGAACCCGTATCCGCGCTGAATGATATCCTGATCAAGGACGCCTCCAATTCCCGCCTGGTCCGCCTGGAAGTATTCGCCGATGATGAGCTCGTCACCGATTACCTCTGCGACGGCCTGATCTTCAGCACCCCGACCGGCTCGACCGCCTATAACTTGTCCGCCGGCGGCCCCATCATCCACCCCGATGCCGAGGTGCTGGCGATGACCCCGATCTGCCCTCACACCCTTTCAAACCGCTCGATTATCTTCCGCGCCGGGGTCCGTCTCAGAGTCCGCAACCTATCGGAAAACGCCTGCGACCTGGTAATCGCGGCCGACGGCCGCGCGCGTCCCGCCCCCGCCGCTGGCGATGCGATTGAGATTTCCCTCTCCCCCCGGCGCCTGCGCTTGATCCAGCGCCGCCACCACAGTCACTTTGCCGTCGTCCGCACCAAGTTGAGCTGGAGCGGCGGCGCGGCAGCAGACAAAGTCTGAGCCAGCAGTCGTAAAACCGCTGCAGCCACGGCCGCTTGGAGGGCCGTTCGGTCAAGCCCCTCTCCCTCTACCCGCTCCGTGCGGGTGTCGCCTGCACGCGCCACCGCCACCCAGGCATAAGGCGTCGCCACCCCTCGGGCCGCATCCGGCTCGGCGTAACCGGTCGTCGCCAGCCCGACCTCGCACCCAAACAGACGCGCCACTCCGCAGGCCATCTCCTCCGCCACCCTCGCCGAGACCGCGTTAACCTCCGCCACATGCGCCGCATCGGCGCCGAGCAGGCGCACCTTCGCCTCGGCCGCATAGCAGGTCAGCCCGCCCGCGAAATACCCCGACGCCCCGCTCCACCGCCCCAGCTCCACCTGCACCCGCCCCACCGTCAGGCTCTCCGCCACCGCGACCCGCCATCCGCCGGCCAGCAGTGCGGTGTGTAGCGAGCGGCCCTCCGCTTCCGTCCATCCCCCTCTGTCTTTGTCCGTCTCCATCGGTTCCATCCGTCGTCAAAACGCGATGTCCACTCCCACCGGACAATGGTCGCTGCCCATCACCTGAGGCTCGATCCAGGCCCGGCTCAATTTTGAGCGCAGGCCGGCCGAAACCAGAAAGTAGTCGATTCTCCACCCCACGTTGCGCGCCCGCGCCCCGCCCCGGTAGCTCCACCAAGAGTAGTGGCCCGGCCCCTTCTCGAATTCGCGAAAGGTGTCCACGAAGCCCGCGTCGATGAACTTGGTGAACCCCGCCCGCTCCTCGGGCGTGAAGCCCGGGTTCGCCACATTGTCCTTCGGCCGGGCCAGATCGATCTCGTGGTGGGCCACGTTGAAGTCCCCGCAGGTGACGACCGGCTTGCTTCGCTCCAGCCCCTGCAAATACCGCAAAAACACCCCGTCCCAACGCTGTCTATACTCAAGCCGCCGCAAGCCGTCTTGGGCGTTGGGCGTGTAAACATTCACCAGAAAAAAATTCGCGAACTCCGCCGTCAAAACGCGCCCCTCGGCATCATGTTCGGCTTCCCCCATCCCAAAGCGCACGCCGAGGGGGGCATGTTTACTGAAAATGGCCGTGCCACTGTAGCCTTTTTTCTCCGCCGCATAGAAGGTCACCGAGCAATACTCCGAGGGCCAGGCAACATGGGCCACATCCCCGGGGTGGCATTTGGTTTCCTGAAGGCAGACGACATCCGCGCCACTCGCCTCCATCCACGAGACCAGCGTGCCCTTGTCCAGGCCCGCGCGGGCCCCGTTAACGTTCCAGGAAAGAAGTTTCATTTTCGTAATCCTTGGCAGGCTCTCCGTGGCCCGCCTTCTTTTCAACCCTGCAACGATAACGCAACCGGTTGCTCCTGCCTTGCCCCAAGCCGCCAACTGGAGAAAAACTGGGCTTTTCTGCCGCCCATGTCCGCCCCCGCCATAGTCCACCGCCCCCTCGGCCAACGCATCCCCGACCGCCTGCACGCGGTCTCCTGCAGTCTGCCCACGATGCGCGATGTGATCGGCTATGAGGAAAAGGACCCCGCCGTCACCGCCCACCTGAGCAGCGGCTATCCACGCTTCGTGGTGCATCCGCTCCTGCGCCGCCTGGCCGATAGCCTGCGCCGAGCGAACCCCGCCCTCGCCGAGCGAGAACTCTGGCTGTGCGCCGGTCCCGCCGTCGCCGCCGCCCTCAGCCAACACCTGGCCGGGGCGGGTGAAATCCTTCCGGTGACCGCCTGCCTCACCGCCCTCGCCCTGCCCGCCGGGGCCGCCCCCGAGCTTTCCCGCCGCGCCCGCCACTACCTCCAGCATACCGGCGCCTTCGCCTCATCCCGCGCCGCCGAGGATTGGCTGGTCGCCCGGGGCGAGATCAGCTCGGCCGAGACCGAGGCACTCTTCCCCGGGCCGTCCGAAGCGGCCACCACCCACGTTCGCGCTGCCGTCGCCCGCTCTTTCGACCGCCGCCTGCCTGCCACCGAGGTTCACCTTGCCCCCAGCGGCATGGCCGCCACCTACGCCGCTTTCCAAGCCGTAAACGCCGTGCAGGCCCCCCTCGGCCGCACCCGCTGGATTCAGCTCGGCTGGCTCTACCTCGATACCATCGCCCTGCTGCAAAAGTTTACCGCCGCTCCCGCCGAGGATTACCTGCACCACCGCGACGTCTTCGACCTGGACGGCCTCGCCCGCTTGCTGGCCGCCCACCCCGACCGCGTCGCCGGCGTTTTCGCCGAGATTCCCACCAATCCCCTCATCCAAACCCCCGCCCTGCCCGCGCTCGCCGCCCTTTGCCGCGCCCACGGCGCCGCCCTCGTGCTGGATCCTACCATCGCCTCCCCTTTAAACGTCGATGTCCTGCCCCACGCCGATGTGGTGGTAAACTCGCTCACCAAATACACCGCGTCCGAGGGCGATGTCATCCTCGGCGCCGCCACCGTCAATCCCGCCTCCCCCCTCGCCCTCGCGCTGCGCCCCGCCCTCGCCCGCGCCTCCGCCCTGGCCGCCGTTTACCCGCGCGACGTCGCCCGCCTCGCCGCCCAGATCGACGCCGCTCCCGCCCTGATCGCACAGATCAATCGCACCGCCCCGCGCGTGGTGGCCTTCCTCGAAAGCCACCCCAAAGTGACCGCCGTCTTCTGGAGCGGCCACTCCGATTCCGCGCTCAACTACGCCGCCCTCGCCCGCAGCCCCGGCAGCGTCGGGAGCATGATCACGTTTGTGCTCCGCCCCGACGTGCCGGTGGCCTCGGTTTACGACCGCCTGCGCCTCGCCAAAGGCCCCAGCTTCGGCCTCGCGACCTCGCTGATCTGCCCCTTCCTTTACCTCGCCCACTACGATCTGGTCACCTCCGAGGCCGGCCGCGCGGAACTCGCCGCCCAAGGCCTCGCCCCGGAGCTCCTCCGCCTCGGCCTCGGCGCCGAACCCGCCGAGGATATCATCGCCGCCCTCGCCGAAGCCCTCGACTAACGCCTGCCTCCCCCCATGAAACCCACCCTCGCCGCCCGCCTCTTTGCCTTGGTCGCGTTTTTCCTAGCCGCCTGCGCCGCCTGCGCCGCCAACGTCCCGCCCGAGCGTTTCGCGGCCTTCCCCGATCTCACCCTCGCCCGCGGCGAGACTCCCCCCGCCATCCCGCTTTCCGCCCACCTGCGCGATCCCGACGTTCCCGGCACCGCCGCGCGCATCACCGTGAGCATGGCCGACCAGACCCGCACGATCGACCTCGCCCTGCACGACGCCGAGGCGCCGCTTACCGTCGCCAACTTCATCGCCTACGTGAACGCCGGCCGCTACGCCGCCAATTTCTTCCACCGCTCCGTCCCCGGCTTCATCATCCAGAACGGCGGTTTTTATTTCATTAACGATACCACCTTCGACTACGTGCCGACCTTCGAGCCGGTGAAAAACGAGCCCGGCCGGTCCAACCTCCGTGGCACCGTGGCCATGGCCAAGCTCGGCGGTGATCCCGACAGCGCCACCAGCCAGTGGTTCATCAATCTGGCCGACAACTCCGCCAACCTCGACGCGCAGAACGGCGGCTTCACCGTCTTCGCCCACGTGCTGGGCGAAGGCATGACGGTCGCCGACGCCATCGCCGCCACCCCGCGCTACGACGCCTCCAACTACGCCTCCGCCTGGACCGACCTGCCTCTGACTACCGGAGAACTCGCCCGCGCCCATTTCATCGAAACCAACGCCGCCATCGTGCCCGCACTCAGCCACGTCGTCACCTCCGACGACCCTGAACTTGTCAGCGCCACCATCGAAAACGGC
>CAMCZZ010000033.1 GCA_945888375.1 Akkermansia muciniphila
ACCGGCGTATTCGTCACCCACACCTTGTCCACCTCCACCATCATCCAAGTTTGGGAAGTGGGAAAACTGCTGACGCGCGAGATGTTCCCCGGCTGGAGAGACGTGTTGGCATCGCCAAAAGGCCAGACCTGAGTGCTCCCGTTCAGCCAGTTTTTCGGATTCAAGTTCATCTGCATGCTGGGCCCGTTGAGATCCGGCGTGGCGGTGAGCCACGCGGGGCATTCAAACATTTGCTGGCGCTGCTGCGTCCCAGACACCCCCGATACACTGGTGATGAAGGGTGCTACATATACCGCCAAGTTGCCATGGTTGCCGGTTGAGTTGGTGAAAAACTTCGGACCCTGTGCGCCATACAAAGGCCCGGGCAAAGCATCCTTGTTAGCTTGGGCGTAGAGCAAAATGCCCTGCCCCACCTGGCGCATATTTGAGATGCACTGAGCGCTGCGAGCGGTATCACGGACCTTGCCAACGGTAGGGATGATGATCGCAGCCAAAATGCCGATGATGGCGATGACGGTGAGCAACTCGATCAAAGTGAAGGCGGCGGGCGCCTGCTTGCGGGCATGAGAGAAGGAAGATTTCATGACGTTGGAGGGGCGGGGAAAGGGCTGAACTACGTGAAGAAAATGCGCTTACGGTCGGTTTCGCGCAATCTTTGCTCAATTCTATTTATAGTATTGAGTCCACCAGGCCCATCGTTTTTCATAGTAAGCATGAGTCTGCACCCGCGCCCCGCTTGACTCCTGCAATGAAAATGCCGGGCACACTTCGCCCTCCCAAAACAGAGATAATTCGAACGAAAAGTCCTGCACCTGCCCTACGAGCCCATGCCTAATTCTCGAGTCACCCTCGGTCAGATCGCGGCTCGCGCCGGAGTGCATATCACCACGGTGTCGCTTGCCCTGCGTGATAGTCCCCGCCTGCCGCCGGCGACGCGTTCTCGATTGAAGGCGCTCGCACGAGACATGGGTTACTCTCCAGACGCCGCTTTGAGTTCCCTCGTCGCCTACCGGAACAACATCCAGGCCCCGGCCTATCAAGCGACGATCGCCTGGTTCAATAGTTACCCGCAGCGGCACAGGCCCCTGAACGCATGTTGGTTCAAGGACTACATTGATGGCGCGACGGAGAGGGCTAACGAACTCGGTTACAAGCTCGAGGAGTTTTGGCTGGCTGAGCAAGGCCCCGTCGGTCCCGCTCTGGGACGCAGGCTGCTCGCTCGTGGCATCCGAAGCGTTCTCGTGCTTCCGCTTGAAACTCCCGGCGCAATCCCGGATTTCCCTTGGTCCGATTTCACCGCCCTTGCCCTTGGCTATAGCCTCCAGAATCCGCAACTGCACCGGGTGACCGTTAACCAATTTCGCTCCGCACTTAACCTGCTTCGCGAGCTCCGTCACCTTGGTTACCGGCGCATCGGCTTTTTTGTTCCGGAGGCCTTCGACCGGCGCCTTAACCTTGGGCCGAGCTCGGCCTACGCCGCCTATGACCGGACCATCCCCGCCGAGGAACGGGTGCCGATGTTGGCGCAGCGATACTTCAACGATACCGACGGACTTGGAGAATGGATAGATCGCCACCGCCCGGAGGTCGTCGTAACGCAGGACGTTTTTCTATGGGATTGGTTTATCGCCCGCCAGATCAAGGTCCCTCAGGACATTGGCCTGGCGTTTTTGAACGTGAACCACGGTGAAAAGATTCTGAGTGGAATGAACCAGAATGAGATTCAAATCGGTCGCGCGGCGGTTGATTTGATCGTCGCGATGATCCACCGGAACGAGCGCGGGATACCGAGCGCCGCCCAGCACGTGCTCATTGATGGCGAGTGGTTCCCCCATCAGACCACGCGCAAGGTCGGTCCGCCCGCCCCTTGGTTTCTCGATATGCCGCTCGGCCCGGAAAACCCTCCTCCAGCCGTGCCGGTCTCGCCCGCCCCGCCTGCTGTATCCGCGCCCCAAGCCCGTCCCTCCAGCGTGAAGCGCGCCGCGCCAAGCAGCCGCCAACCCGCCTTGCCCCCGGTTAAGCAGAAAAAAACAAAAAATCCGTAGGCTCTCGGCGCGCTTACTCCTGCGCCCGGTAACCGGCATCGCCGCCCAGCGCCCGGTAGCTTTGATAGACCTTGGCGAAGGCCCCCAAGGCCAGCAGAGCGAGCAGGCCGCTGGCAGTGAAGGTGTGGCGGTAAACGTGGCCCGTCAGGTCAAGCCAGAGCCCCGTGGCCGGCGGAAGCACGACGTAGCCCAAGGCGCCGAGGATGCCCGCCGCCGACGCGAACTGGGCGAACTTCGTCGCCGGGAAAAGGCGCTGCCCGAGCGAGGCGGTGCCGGTGAAGAAAGTGCCGGTCAGCACGCCGTGCGCGATGAACGCCACGCCAAACCGTGCCGTATCCGTAGCGGCAATACCGCCCCAGAGCATCACCGCCGCGTAGAGTCCCATGGCGACGAGGCCCACGCGGATCGGGTGAAACTTATCCGCCAGCCAGCCGAGGAAGAACGAAAGCGCGAACGAGCTGACGTAGGTCGCGACCAGCAGTTTTCCGTAGGTCGTCATGTCCATCCCGATGCTCTTCGCGTAGAAGACGCTGAAGGAGTTAACTGGTCCGCCTGCCAGGTTCCCGAGCATGAGCGCGACAAAAACCCAGAGGTAAAACGGCTTGGAGTAGCACTCGCGCAGATACGCCTTCACCGGCGCGATCCGGTTGGTCTTCAGCGCGGGAGGCGGAGGCGGAGGGTAGTCGCCCTCTTTGACCCGCAGGCACATGATTGCGAAACCCGCGCCGTAAACGAACGCGAGCACTAGGAAGATGGCCGTGAAATGTTCCTCGGCGTGGCCGATGAGCCAGAAGTTGAAGATGATACCGGCGAGCAGACTCACCGCGCGAAACAGACCGAAAAAACGACCGATCAAAGCCGGCGGCACCACGTCATTGATCAGGCCGCCAAAAACTGCGTTCGCGATCACGGTGAAAATCTCGAAGAGGCCCCAAAAAAAGGTGAAGGCGATCAAGCGGCAAACGTCCGCGCCCGGCGAGCCTGCGCCCCAAAGCTGGTGCATCCACGCGCCCAGTGCGGGGGTCCACGCCAGCCCGGCCATGCCGATGACGATGAAGGGCGTGGGCACGAGCAGGTAGGGGATGCGCCGCCCCCAGCGGCCGCGATGGCGATCCGAGCGCACGCTGACTATCGGCCCGAGAATCATGCCCAAGGCGGCGGGGACCGAGCCGACCAGTATGCTGACGAGTAGATCGCTGGAGCCGAATTGCCGCAGCATCAGTTGCGCGACGGGAGTAGCCGCGCGCTCCTTGAGTTGCCAGGCGAAGTCGCCCCAGAGCAGCCAGGCGAAGAGCGCACACAAGCCGGCCGAGGTGTAGGTGAGCGTGCCCACGCTCCAGCGACGGTCGGAGGTGGAACCGCCGATCGCCACAGGGGACGATGGCGTTTGAGACCTGAGCGCCATAGTGATTTACGCAGGTTGGGCAGCGGCGGCGCGGTATCCGGGTCGATCAGCTCTTCGTGAAATGCGGCAGCCGCTCCAGTGGAGCGGGCACCTCGACCAGCGCCGGGCCCTCGTAAACCTGGCCGTCGTCCGCACGCCAGCGGCCCGAGGGAAGCGTCACGCGACGGGTGGTCGCACCTTTGGTGATGACCGGCGCGACCAGCAGGTCATCGCCAAGCAGGAATTGATCGGTCACGGCCTCGAAGCCCTGACCGGGGAAAACGTATTCCATCGAGCGTAGGATCGGCTCGTTGTTTTTCGTGCTCTCGCGAGCCAGATCGAGAATCTTTGGCGAGAACTTCGCGTGCAGTTCCACCGCCGCCTTGCAAAGCGCATTGCTGCGGGGGGTGAGCACCCGCCACGGAGCGGCGGAGAACTGCATCATCGGCATGAGCGCGCTGCACTGGCAGTAACGCACGAAGAATTCCTCGTCGAGTTGGTAGGACGGATCGATGAAGGGGAGGTAATACCCGCCGCCGATGAGATCCGGGCAAGTGAAAGCGTGGCCGATCAGGCCTTGCGCGATACTGTTGGGGATCAGGCTCAGGATGCCCGCCGTGGTCCAGTCTGGGGACCGATCGTGCAGGCGCTGCACCGCAGGCTGGCCACCCATTTTCCAACAGGCGCGTAATTCGTTGTAAGGAAATTCCAGCGCCAATTGCGCCCACGCCTCGGTGAGATCCACCGGCTCGGCGTTCTGCCAGGAAGCCGGACGATTGAGGTAGTGCAAGGTGTCGCCCGCATCGAATTTGAAGCCGTCTATGCCGTAGTCTCTTTGCAACGAGCGCAGGCCCGATTTGAACCACTCCATCGCTTCCGGGTGAGTGAGGTCGAGATGCACACTGTGACCATCCCACCAAGGGAGAACGACCGGCGCACCCTGGCGGTCGCGCAGAAACCAGCCGGGCTGGCCGCGCCAGCGGCGGAACTCCGCGCCATCCGGAACGATGAACGGACTGACCCAAAGCATGATTTTAAAGCCGAGCGCGTGCAGTTCCTTGGTCATGGCGGCGGGGTCAGGAAACCGTCCGGGGTGAAATTGGAAACTGCCCCAATAGTCGGCCCATCCGGCGTCAATCATGAGCACGCCGGGAGGATAACCGCCTTCGACCAAACCACGCGCGTAGCGCAGCACCCCGGCCTGGGTTTGAGTGTGCAGCATATCTATCCACGTGTTGGCGTGAGGCGTGGTGAAGAATAACTCGGGAGGCATCTTTCCCGAAGCCGGGAAATGCCGTGCGGCGGCAGCGCGGAAAGCCCCGCGCAGGTCGCCGTGGCCCTCCGAGAGCGTGATGGGATACATGCTGCCGGTGAGGTGGATTATGCCGTCGCGAAACTCGTAGGTGAAGGGCCGGTCGCTCCAAAGATAACGACCCTTGCTCGAAAGCAAAAGTGGCGCGCCCTCGTTCTCGCCCAGATTGGTAGCGAGATTTACTCGACGATGGCTGGAGGAGGTGAAGGGCATGTCAACGCCGTCGGCGTTGCGGCCGCCCCACCAAAATTCGTTTTGGAGAAAGGTGATGAATGGATGCTTAATCATGGGAGTGGTTGGAATCAGAGGTGTAGGGGCGAAGTGTTTTCGGTGGCAGGTAGCGCGGCTTACACGAGGCCGTTTCCCGCCATTACCTTTGCATACCAGCAGGCGCTGAGCTTTGTGGATCTCTCAAAAAGTAAGGAAGCCGCTCCAGAGGAGCGGGCACCTCGATGAGCGCCGGGCCCTCGTAGGTCCGGCCGTCGTCCGCACGCCAGCGACCCAGAGGCAGCGTGACGCGGCGGGTGGTCGCACCCCTGGTGATGACCGGCGCAACCAGCAGCTCGCCGCCAAGCAAGAATTGATCAGTCACCGCCTCGTAGCCCTGACCCGGAAAAACGTATTCCATCGAGCGCAGGATCGGTTCGTTGCTTTTCGTGCTCTGGCGGGCCAGCTCGAGAATCTTGGGGGCGAACTTGGCGTGCAGTTCCACCGCCGCCTTGCAAAGCGCGTTGCTGCGCGGCGTGAGCACGCGCCACGGCGCGGCGGAAAACTGCATCATGGGCATGAGCGCACTGCATTGGCAGAAGCGCACGAACAACTCCTCGTCGAGTCTGTAGGCCGGATCGGTGAAACACAGGTAATCGCCGCCGCCGATCAAATCCGGGCAGGTGAAGGCGTGACCGATCAGACCTTGCGCGATGCTGTTCGGAATGAGGCTCAGGATGCCCGCCGTGGTCCAATTCGGAGCGCGGTCGTGCAGGCGTTGCACGACAGGCTGACCGCCCATTTTCCAGCATGCGCGGAATTCGCTGTAGGGGAAATCCAACGACAACTGCGCCCACGCCTCGGTGAGGTCCACCGGTTCGGCGTTTTGCCAGGAAGCGGGGCGATTGAGGTAGTGCAAGGTGTCGCCGGCATCGAACTTAAAACCATCTATGCCGTAGTCGTTTTGCAGCGAACGCAGGCCTGCCTTGAACCAGTCCATGGCCTCCGGGTGGGTGAGATCGAGATGCACACTGTGGCCATCCCACCACGGAAGCACGGCCGGAGCGCCCTGGCGGTCGCGCAGGAACCAGCCGGGCTGGCCGCGCCAACGGCGGAACTCCATGCCGTCGGGCGCGATGAACGGACTGACCCACAGCATGACCTTGAAGCCCAGCGCGTGCAGTTCACGCGTCATCACGGCGGGGTCCGTGAAGCGCCCGGCGTGGAACTTAAAACTGCCCCAATATTCGGCCCAGCCGGCATCTATCATCAGCACGCCGGGCGGGTAGCCGCCCTCCACCAAACCGCGCGCGTAGCGCAACACGCCCGCCTGGGTTTGCGTGTGCTGCATGTCTATCCACGTATTGGCGTGGGGTGCGGAGAAGAATAGCTCCGGCGGCATTTTCCCCGAGGCCGGAAAGTGGCGCGCCGCGGCGGCGCGGAAAGCCCCGCGCAGGTCGCCGTGTCCCTCCGAGAGCGTGATGGGGGACATGCTGCCGGAGATGTGGATTTTGCCGTCGCGAAACTCGTAGGTGAAAGGGCGATCGCTCCAGACGTAGCGGCCTTTGCTGGAGAGCAACAGAGGCGCGCCCTGGTTTTCGCGCAGGTTGGTTGAGAGGTCCACGCGATGGCGGCTCGCGGGGGTGAAGGGCATGTCAACGCCGTCGGCGTTGCGGCCTCCCCACCAGAATTCGTTTTCGAGAAAGGAAATGACGGGATGCTGGATCATGGGAGTTGGACGGGGTTGGAGGTGAAGCGAGGGAGCGTTTCCGTTGCGCTGGGGTGACTTATACGAGGCAGTTTGTTCCGTCATCTTCCACGGTATCTTTGATGTGCCAGCCGATGCGTTGAAAAAGCACGATCATGAAGATGCAGGGCGCGATGAGGTGAAACCATTCTGTCGCTTCAGCCTTCACCGATTCATCGAGTGGTCCGCCAAAATGGCCGACCGCTATCATAACAATCACGGACAAGGGAATGAACACCAGTGTCCAGCGAACAAGGGCGATCCAGCCGAGAGCGATAAACTTCTTGATGAAATCAACCCCATCACTGCCGCCGTTCTTGCGGTATGCGTAGAGAAGACCAAGCGCGGTAATCAGAACCCAACAACCGGTGAGCACCCAGTCCAAGGAGTTGGCTGTTACGGAGGTGGGGACAGGGACCGACAAGACACAAAACAGGATGAAGTAGGGCAAGGCCTGCCGGTCCGTAAATGTGCGGCTGCGGAGCTGTTCTTTGAGCGGTTGGTAGGAGATGAAGTTCATGGGAGCAGGTGTGGGTTTTCCTGGTAAGTTAAGGTCTATTTGGAATGTTGGTTTCAGCGGAAGTTGGAGGCATCAGTGGATCCCGAGGTGTTGATAAACCCAGGCGTCCATCGGAGCTTGTTGGGTGGCGGACCAAGCGTGGCCGTGCTCTAGGCCGAGCACGAGCTGCTTGGGGGCGGTGATGGTGTTGTAAACGGCGAACACAGACGTCGGCGGGCAGACGACGTCGTTGTAGCCCTGGAAATAAATGCCCGGCACGCGCAGTCGGCGGGCGAAGTTGAGGGTATCGTAGTAAGTCGAAGTAAGAAGCTTGGGCTCGACCGGCGCGTCGTTGACCCCGCCGCCCGCGATGGGACGGAACAAGCCGGGCCAGCCCCCCGCGCGTCCGTGCAGGTAACCGGAAACGTCACTGTAGGCTGGATACAACGCGGCGAGCGCGGTGACGCGCGGCTCCAGCGCGGCGGTCATGATCGAGAGTTGGCCGCCCTGGCTGCCACCCATGACGACGAGGTCCTTCTTGTCCCACTTCGGAAGGGTCGTGAGGTAGTCGGCCGCCCGCAGGCAGCCGAGGTAAACGCGGCGGAAGTAGTAGGCGTTGCGGTTATCGAGGTTGAAGCGATTGTAGTTGTCCAAGGCACCGCGATGGAGCCCCTCATAGACCTCCTTGGGCAGATTGACCGGGATGCCGTGGATGCCGATTTGCAGGGTGATCACGCCCTTCTCGGCCAGGCCGCGGTTGCCGGTGTAGGGCCGCACGCCGGCCCCCGGCACGCTCAAAACGGCGGGAAAGGAGCCTTCTCGGCGGGGCACGCAGAGCACGCCGTAAATTCGGCTCGGTCCTGGCCAGCCGCCAACGTTTTGAAAGCTCAGGTAGAAGGCCTCGACGGTTGCGGAGGAGAGATCGGGCGCGGGGTCGAGACGGTAGTCGGGCTCGACCTTGGCGAGGGCGGCTTTCTGGGTGGCCCAGAACGAATCGAAGTCGGCCGGCGCGGTTTGGGTCGGTTTGATCTGCTCGGGGGCGAAGCCCATGGTTGCCAGGACCGTCACGGGTTTGCCCTCGAGGGTGGCGGTGACGCTGCACCGCACGAAGCCTGGTTCGGTCGGAGCCGTCACCGGCAGGACGAGGCCGCCGGCCGGCACGGGAGCAGATTTCTCGGGGCCCTCGAGCATCTCGGGGCCGAGTTTGTAGCGGATGGAAACGCCCTCCGCCGGATAAGGCGAGAGGTCGAGGGTGATACGAAAGCTGGCCTGCGCCCCGCTCACGTAAGTCCAGTCCGCGCGATCGGGCGTCACCTTCAGCGGTGTCGCCGCCAGCTCGATGGGCAGGATGCGCGCATCGGGGACAGCGAGCTGGGCCTGGCTCGTGCCGGGCAGGAGCGCGGCGGCGGCGAGGACGAGAGCGAGGCAACGGTGACGAATGGGACTAGATGTATTCATTTTTAAATTACAGGGAAGTTTTTGCGTGATCAGGTGACAGAGGAGAGAGGTTCACCTTTACGGTTTGGGTTCCGACGCGGAGAAGGGCGTTGGCCCCGGTGCCTTCCAGTTTCACCTGCCGGGGGGAGGTGCTGGTGGCCGACCAGCTGAGGGCGGTGACGATGGTCCATTGCGCCGCCTTTTTCGCGAGGGTCCAGGTGGCGAGTTCGGAAGGGCTGCGGGTATTGCGGGCTTTGAGCGGCAGGACGCCGAGCGTGACCGTGGCATCCTCGATGGACAGCGGATCAAGGCGAAGGCGGGTGTTGGCGATTTCGGCCAGATACGAGCCGTCGGGTTGTTGCGCCGGGTTAGTTTCGGGGAGGAAAAGAATCGATAGAACACGCGGCTGATCGGCGGTCACGCGGTCAACCACGACGAGCACGTCGGGCTTGATGAAGATGAGTTCGCGTTGATAGGCACGCAGGCCGGAGTCGTCGGCGTAGGCGGCGGTGGCGTCGCCCACCATACGATCCACCTCCGGAGTGGAGGAGACCGAAACCATGCGAGGGAAGCGGGATGCTTCGGTGAGCGGCCATTCGTCGGGCACGGCGGGATCTCGGTCACCCTTTTGTCCGCGCCCATCCACGAGCAGGGTGTTGTGGAAACGGGTATCCCAGCGTCCGTAGCCGGGATTGCGGATCAGCCACTGGCCGCCGCCGAAGAGGCAAAAGTGATTCGAATCGCGGTGAATGTGATAATACTCGCCCCGGTGCACACGCTCGCGGTGCAGGCGGACGGCGTGGTCGCCGATCGGATTGCCGGATTTGAAGACCACCAACGCTTCGTCGCCCGACCAGTCGCTGCGGGCGGAGACGATGCCCATGTTTTCAAAGTGGCGCAGGGTCGGGGTGTGTTCCGGTGATACGGGTTTTACCGCCGGGTCTTTCCAGAGGAGGGCCAGCCAGGGGGAAACCGGTTCACCTACTCCGGCGCTGACCAGTGAGCCTGCGAGCCATTGGGAGACACCATCCTGATTGCGGCGGGCGAGCCAGCGGAGCAGGTGATCGGGGCCATACCACGGGGAGCGATCCGCATCGGAGAAATCCACCTGCAAAGCGGACTTCGTCCAAGCCTTGCGCGGAGTCAGCATCGCGAGCGCGTAGTCGCCGGTGTGCGCCCACCACGACGATTTGCCCTCGGTGAAGCCGAGCGGCTCAGCCAAGGTTATCAGTTTTAAGAGATACTCGACGCCGTATTGGTGGTAGCCGAAACCCTCCTGCGAGGCTCCGTCGGGGGAGAGCATCTCGTCGCTCGCGCGGAGGATCGCCAGCGGCAGGCCGATCCACTCGGCGGCGGCCGGTTCCTCGTCGAGCAAAGCCAGACCTGAGGCCATCACGCCGGTGGCATAGACCCAGGTGTGGTTGGATTGAAGCGCGTGGCCAGGGCCCCACGTGCCTTGACGCAGGCGGCCGGCGGCGCCGGCGGCGTGCGAGCGAAGGGTGTCGCGGACGATGACGCGCGTCCCGGCGTCCATGTCGTCGTGTGCGTAGTCGTAGAACATGGAAAGGCCCAGGAGGAGGTGGCCGTAGACCAGGCCGGTCTCGATGGGCTTGCCGGTTTTGGAATCAATGCCCCAAACCGATTGCGACGCGATGGCGCGTGCCCAGGCACTCGCCTCCGTGAGGTAGATGCGTTCCCGTGTCATCAACCAAGCGAAGGAGAGGATGGCGAGCTGGTTGCCGTGTTCGCGCTTCCACGCGTGTTCGGATTGCTGGGTTGGGTCCGACTTGTAGGCCGGTGGTCTCATCGCCGCGACCTCCTGCGCGCTATGCAGCATGGCGCTCCATTCGGCGGAGAACGCATCTGCGCGTCCGGCCTGGAGGCGTTTCACCTGCGCGGCTTCCAAAAAAAGACGCGGGTGAACGCCGCGCAACTGGTCGAGTCGGCCGAGCTGGGTTTCCGGTTGCACCGTGATCTGGGCGTGGGCGGCGCTCGTGCCGACAAGCAGCGCAACGGCGAGCAGGACGAGCTGAAGAAGAAGACGTGCGATTCGCATGTCAGCGTCCTTCCTTTAACGAACCCATTCGGCCGCGTTCACCGGCGGCACCGACGGTGAGCTCAAGCCACCAACAAACGGTCGCCCCCGGGGCGAGCGGAGGCGGGGAGTTTTCGCGGACGCCGTCCGCGAGCGAATCGGCGGGGAGATTGGTCGGTTCCAGCGCGACGTGGTGCCAGCCCTGGTAGCCGCCCCGCGTCAGCCAGAGGCCAAGGTAGGGGAGCCGGGCGGCGTCCCAGCGCAAGGTGAGGCAGGCGTCCGAGGACGGATTTTCAAGCCGGGCCCAGCCTTCTTGGAGAGGACCAGCAAAGGCCTTCAGGTAGGAATCGCCGCTTCCGCCGAGTTCGAGTTTATCCAGCCGCACGCCGGGCTTCGGTTCCGGCCAGGGCCACCATTCACCTCGGGCGGCGTTCGGGTGCCGGGCGGTCTCGACGCGAAGCGATGTCGCATCGCAAGGGACCGAGAGCCGGTCGCCCGCTTCTAGGGTAATGAGCGGGTGCCAGGCCCAGAGCCAGGCCTCGGGAGTCGAGCCGACGCTTTGCAGAGCGTAGTCGAGGCGAAGGACTCCATTTTCCAGGGTGAGGGTCCGGCAGAAGTGGAACGGAGAACGCGGCAGCGCAAGGGAAGTTTTGATACAGCCGGCGTCGAGCGCCGCCTCATCGAGGGTCCAAGGCTGGTTCCAGGCCTCGCCATGGTCGGGTAACTCGCGATCCTGCCAGGTGCAGGGCGCGATGGTCGGCAGGCACTCGTCGGCGCCGACAAAGGTGCCGAGGGAAAAGGGATCACCGGGCTGGTTTCGCCAGAGGCGGAGCGGTCCGTCGGGCCGCCACAGCCATTCGCGTCCGGAGCGCAAATCACGCAAAGACAGGAGGCGCGCGCCGAGCTCGGGAATCACCGTCACGGAGGCATATTCGGTCTCCGCCGTAATCAACTGAAAACCCTGGTGGTGCTGGCGCTTGATGAGCGGCATGGAAACAGAGGGATAGGCTCAAGGTTGGCCGAGCAGGGCGCGGAGCGGAGGCGGGTTTGCGCGCAAAGTGTCCTCGTCCAGAACGGGAGAAAAGTCGGCGGGGAGAGCGGCCTTGGCGGAGACGGTCCATTCGACGTTCTGGATTGCCCGGCCGTGGGTGCATCCGGTGAAAGCCTGCCATTGGCTGGTCAGGCGCTTGATGCGCCCGATGGCCCAATCGTGGTTGTTGCTCCAGTCGGCTTTCCACTCTGCGTCGAGACTGCGCCAGTAGTCGCCTCCCGCCGATCCCACGAGAACAGCCTCGCCGCGGTCATCGGGCAATTCCGGATCATCGACCACGAGGCGCGCAAAGAACACGGATGCCAGTCCCGCGATGTCGGCGGGATCGCTCTGCGCGCGACCCGACGAAGGCCAAAAATGGTAGGCGTAACCCGGCTCCAAACGCACGGAAAGCGAACCGTCCGCTTCGGTGCGGGCGGCAGCCGCGGTGTTGACGTTGCCTTTGAAATCCTCGGCAAAGGCGCCACCCTCCGGCGACACACTGTGCTGCAGCAGCTTCCATTGGCCGGTTTTCCGGCTGAGCACCCAGAGCGCGCAATCGCGGATTTGGATTCGCACATTCCGCGCGGGGTTGCCGGGACGCCCCGTGTGGATTCCGCCCCACATTGTCGCGTGAGACCAATCCTTGGGGATGATGTTGCCCGATCCGACGCGCGGCGCGAACGTCCATTCGTAGTCGATTTTAACCGGACGTATGGCGTTGGGAAGGGTCATGTCGTCTATAAACAACTGGGCGACGTCCGCCTGAGCAGGCAGGGCGGAGGCCAACGGAAGGTCACCCGCCAAGGCGGGAAGGACCGCTGCCAACAGGAGGCTTAACGAAGCGAGGTGAGACAGGCGTTTCATCAAGAGAATAGATTGAGATCGGCTGCGTGCGCGTGATTCGGATCGCGATGCAGGACGTCCTTGATGAGAGCGCGGGCTTTCGTTTTTTGGCCCAGCCCGAGGAGAGCCTGGGCCTTGAGGAAACGGGCGTTGGTAATCTGGCAGGCTTGAATGTCGGCGTCGAAGAGCAACATGGTCGGCAGCGAGGTTGCGAAGTAATCTATCGTGGCGGTCTGTTTTTCCAGTGCCTCGGCGTAGGCCTTCAAAGCGGTGAGCAGACGTCGGGCCTTGGCTTTTTGGCCAAGATGTTTCCACGCCATCGCGGAGAAGAACGTCATCTCCGAAAAGGCGCGCACGCTCATATCCTGGAAGTCGCCCTTGAACGTGGCGGCGGTCATCCAGGCGGCGCGGGCTCCTTGGAGGTTGCCATCGGCGGCGCGGGCTTCGCCGAGCCAGAAGTAGATGTCGCTTTGGTTGGCCAGCAGGTGCTTGGCCTCGCCGAGATTCGCGGGAGAAGAGAGAGCCTCTGCGAAGTGATTCTCGGCGATGGAAAAATCGCGGCGCGCGAGGGCTTCACGACCAAGCAGTAGATGGCTTCGAACGTGCTGGCTCATCGCCTGCCCCTCGCCGCCTTCCCACGGTTGAAAGTGGCGTCCGGCCAGGATGGCCTGCGCCTTGGCGGGAAGACCGGTCTGGTTGTAGAGCGCGCAAAGCTCCACGCTGAGGTCGTCGCGCTGGGCGACGAGGGCGGCTTTTTTTTCGAGCGCGCGCAGGCGTTTCTCCGGGGTCTCGCCGAGGCGTTTCCAGAGCTGGTCCCGCTCGAAGAGCAGGCGGGCGTCCGTCGGCGCACAGCGGCAGGCGCGCACGTAGGCGGCGCGGGCTTTGGCCGGGTTCTTGGAGATGTTGAAGTAGCCTATGCCGAGGTTGCGCCAGGTCGTGGGAAAGGCGGGGTCGAGTTTGGACGATTTTCCCCAAAGTAGGATGGCCTCCGCATGAAGGCGGCGATCGTAGAGCAGGTTGCCCAGGTAGTAGGGCGCGCGGGCGTCGGAGGGATTGGCAGCCATCGCGGCTTTCAAGATCGCGATCTCAACGAGACGGGCGGGGAAGCAATAGTCGGCCGGCAGGGCGGCGGCACGGCGGAAAAAAGCGAGTGCTGCGCGGGAATCGCCGGCTTGTTGAGTTAACCAGCCGAGGGTGTAGGCGACGAGCGGGGCAGTGCCCCAGCTTTGGTCGGGCAAGTCGCCGAGGGCGTCTGGATCCGAGGCCAGCACTTTGATCGCTTCCTGGAAAAAACCGGCATGGGCGAGGTCGTGTGCGAGATCCAGGCGGGCCTGGGCGTCGCCGATATCAGCACGGCCGGAAAGGTGGCGAGACCAGCCGTCTAGCGGATCAAGGACGAGGGTCGCGGATAGTAACTCCCCGGCCTCGGCCGGGCGCTCGAGGCGGCGCAGCACCATCACGCGGAGGGCGCGGGCGCGGAGGTTGTCGGTGTCGAG
>CAMCZZ010000034.1 GCA_945888375.1 Akkermansia muciniphila
CCAGCATCTGCTCGCGCGCGTCGCTCATCTTCTCTACTTTCTTCTTCTGTCGGGTCATGGTCGGTTCCTTGTTCGTTTGTGGTTTAGGTTTGGTCACCAAAACCACCCTTCCATGACCCGACCTTTTGCTGAACTTTTAAGACACTACCCTCGCAGCCGGGAGCATTCCTTTGGACGGCGAAGCCGCAGGGCGAGGGGGTGAGCCCGCAGAGCGGACAATACGCGAGGAGTATTTCAAGGGAGGGCCCCACCGAAAGGGCCGCCCAGTCGCCTCGACGCGACCCGGGCAACGGAATGGTCCCGGCACAAGCGCGTCTCGCGCAACCTGTTGGCCGTCGGCCCGCCGCGTCACCCGCGTTCCGCACCATTCAGGTGCAGTCGGGGAAAAATGGTCGGGCTGGTGAGATTCGAACTCACGACCTCTTGCACCCCATGCAAGCGCGCTACCAGGCTACGCTACAGCCCGAACAACTGACAAGAGGGTCAGAAAGCCGCCCGCCGGGACACGAAGCAAGCGGTTTTTTTGATCCCGCCTGACTTCGCCTCCGAAAGGTCCGGACGCATCCGGCTTCAGGCATACTTCACCGGCAAGGCCCGGCCCGCCTTCGCACTCTGGGCGGCGAGATCGAGCAGGTGGATCGGCCGCCGCGCCCATTCACCCGTGATAACCAGTGGCTCACCCGTGGTTAGGTGCGCGGCGATGTTCTGGTAGAACTTCTCCCCCTCCGCCTTTGGATTGGGGGCCCGCTCGGTGCTTACACGTCCACCCGGATGGCCGGTGATCGTCTCCGCTCCATTCCACTCGATCACGTGCGTCGCCTTGGTGCCGACGATCTTCATAAAGCCCTTGTCAGGCGCACCGTCGAGCTGGGTGATGGTGAGATTCACCCGCTGGCCGCTGGCAAAACGCACCGTAGCCTGCGCCTCGTCCTCGTTGGTGTCCTCGCCCCACTTGGCGTCCGGCTGGCCCGCCCAATACCCATTCCACGCATAGCCGCTCACCTCGGTGACCGGTGCGGTGATGAGCTGAAGCGAATACTCGAGCAGGTGCACGCCCCAGTCGTAAAGAATGCCGCCCGAGATACTGCGCGAAGAACGCCACCAGTCCCCCGGCCGCCCATGGACGCCCATCCGCAGATCGATGCGCACGATGTCGCCAAAGGCCCCCGCCTGAAACAACTCGTTGGCGCGCAGGATCCAGCCGTCCCAGTGGCGATTGTGGTAGGTGCTCACGATCACCCCAGTGTCGCGCGCCGCCGCGATCATCGCGTCGCACTCTTCCGTCGTCACTGCCATCGGTTTTTCCAGCACGCAATGCCGCCCGGCCGCCACAATCTGCAGGCCCAGCGCGGCGTGGGTATTGTGCGGGGTGATCACGGTCACCAACTCGACTGACGACTTCGCCAGCATCTCCTCGACCGAGGCATAGGTCTCGATCCCCGGGAAATCCTGGGTGGCGACCGCGAGCCGCGCCGGATCGATCTCCACCACCGCGACAGGCGACATGCCGGCCGCCTGCATCTCCTTGAGATGTTGACGGCCCATATTGAAAGCGCCGCCGTAGCCAACGACACCAACTTTAATCTCGGAGGAATGGGAGTAGGTTTTTTTCATGCTAAAAAGAGGGCAAAAGTGACTCGCGCGGGGTGCTTACAACAAGCCTGCCGCCCACAGGCAGCCCCTCACCGAAAGGGTGCGCGCCGCCGGGAACTGCACAAACTCCTCCGGGGCGTGGCCAAGAGCGCTGTAGAACACCCTGCCCGCGCCCCAAGTCTTCACCCACGCCACCGGCATATTGACCGTTCGCCCGGCGTGGACGTAGGGCGTGTCCGCCAACACGTGCACCGCCGGGTCGGTGAGGAGGTAATACTGCTCCGAACGGTAGGCGAAACTCGCCGGCAAACCCGCCGTGACCGGATTGGCCCAGTCCACGATGCGCACCGGGTAGTCGCCGACGTGGGGATGCCCCACGAAGTGCCCGCCCACCATCCACTCATAATCGAGCCGACCCCGGAACGCATCGCCCATGCCGCCATGGATGCCGGCCAGCCCCACGCCCCCCCTCACCGCCGCGACCAACCCGCGCTCCTGGGCATCCGTTAAATTGCCCATCGTCCAACACGGGAAAATCAACGCATAAGCCTTCAAGGCCTCCACATCCGCCAAGGGCTCCAAAGTCCGCACAACCTCCGGCTCCAAGCCCTGCGCAGCCAAGTCAGAGGCGAAAAGCTGGACGATTTTCTCAGGCTGATGGCCTTCCCAGCCACCACTCAGGAACAAGGCTTTTTTCATGGGCACGGCCCTATTTGGCTGATCGGGCCGGGGGTTTTGCGAGTTTAGATTGGCTTGTCTCCCAAAAATATCGCCCTACCTCGCGAGGCCCCTCCCCTCCCCGCCCCGAATCAGATGATTGCGCCCGAACCCGCCTATCATCAAGCTGAGGCTATGCTGATGCCGCCCCGCCTACCTCGCATCCGCCTGGCCCTGCTCGCCGCCTGCGTCACGACCTGCGGCCTCGCCCAGCTCGACGCCACGCGAGAGGACCGCGACGCGCCCCTCTTGCTCGACCCTTTTACCGTCATGGGCGACGCCGATCAGGCCCCCGGCTACGACCCCACGGGCCTCGGCGGCGCCGACGCCGAGCGGCACGAACCCCCCTTCGCAAATGATCTTCTAGACGACATGGGCGCCGACGAGATGCCTCTGGGCGAACTGGATAGCGAACTCGCCGCCCTCGCCGCGGCGGGCTACGATGCCGCCCAAGTCGCCGCCGGCGGGGAAAATCTCGACCTGCGCGGCTTCCCGACACCAAACCGGCGCAACGGTTTCACCCAGTCCGGCGTCCCCGAGATCCTCAATTCTCAGGGTGGCGAGACCATCGCCGGTTCCTTGGTTTCGGTGGTAGGCCGCGCCGCGCCCGGCGGCATCCGCAACGCCTTTACCGCCCGGCCACGGGGACGCAGCGAACGATCCATGGATACCGGCGTTGGCACCGATGGGAGTTGGCGCGCCGGGGCGCGCATCGCTGGCGTGATCACGCCGAAAAAGGCGTGGCATCTGGAGTCGTTCTCCGTCTCCGGCCGCGAGGGACCGCAGGATTACTCCAGTATCATGAATGCGACCGCCGGTGTCGCCTTCGCCTTCAAGCATTCTCCCGCCACCAGCACCCTGTGGAGCCTCGATGTGGCCGAGACTTCCGGTAACCCCGCCCCGGGCCTGCCGGACTACCGGCTCACCCCCAGCGGTAAAATCCAGGGCCCCTACCGGCCACTCGCCGATTTTCATGTGAACGGCCCCGAAGCCGACCTGCGCCGCCGCGCGGCGTCCCTCGCCTTCCAACTCGAAAGCCAGCTCGCACCCGACCTCTCGCTCAGCTCCGCCACCCAAGTGCTCGGCCGCGACAGCTTGCAGGACCGCTTTACCACGGGCCAATACGTCGTCTCCACCGGGCGATTCTCCGGCATTCGCGAGCCCGTGCATCGCCTTGAAGATTTGGCCGCCGTCACCCACCAGACGGAGTTGACCCGCCGCCTCCACGCCGCCGGCAACCACAAGCTCCGCATTGGCGCCGAGGGCACCCTGACCCGCAGCGCCGAGGAATCGCGCGGCATTCTCGCCTCGGAGCGAAATCTCTACCTGCCCGCCGACGTCCAGTCCTTCGATCCGGAGAACCCCAACTACTACCGGCCCGCCTACTCGGAAACGGTTTACCAACGCATCTTGGCCGATCAAAAAACCGCCCGCGCCCTGGCCTCCCTCTTCGCCGATACCCGCACCGCGCTTGACCGTGGCCGCACCGTGTTCACCACCGGCCTGCGCTACGATTTCAGCCGCACCGAGGTGGACAACCGCCGCCCCGGCGCCGCCTTTCCCCGCTCCGAAAAATCCGCCGGCGACCTCTCCTACCACCTCGGCATGAACCGAAAAATCGGACGGCAACTGCTGGTTTTTGCCAACACCAGCACCGCCGTGTCGCCCTCCACCCGCGTCGATGCCCGCACCGGCGCGATCCAGGAAAACGAGTCCACCCACGGCTTCGAATTTGGCGCCCGCACCGTCCTGCTCGAACGCACCCTGAGCGCCTCCACCATCGCGTATGCCTACACCAATTCCGATATCGCACGCCGCAATCCACTATACCAAGACCCCGTCGCCGACGCGAACCAGACCCAGCCGCAACTGGTGAGCAGTGGCGAAGAGGAGTTCCGTGGCGTCTCTACCCAGCTCGGCTGGAAAGCCTCACCCGCCTGGACGTTCACCGGCCGGGCGACGCTCGTTGACGCCATCACCTTGTCCTCACCCGACATCCCCGAGGAGGAAGACCTGCCCCTCACCCGCCTGCCGACCTTCACTGCCGCCGCCGGCGCCCGGCACTACTTCACCGAGGGCGCGCTGACCGGATGCTCCATCGGGCTGACCGCTACCCACGTCGGCAGCACCGTGCAAACCTACGCCCGCTCCGACCGCGAACGGCTGGACACCCCCGCCTACACCGTCGCCGGGCTCTCCGCCGCCCGCACCTGGAAATCAGGCACGGTCACCCACACCCTCTCGGCCTCGGTCAATAATCTTTTCGATACCGATCTGCTCGCCCGCATCGCCCGCGTCGGCGCCGAGCGCGGCCTGAGTCTCGGCTGGCGTATCGGTTTCTGACCGGCGCGCAGCCGGCTCAATGCCCTTCGCAAACGCAGGCGTATTCGGGACGTGAGCACTCGCCGCACTTGGCGAGGTTGAGCTGCACGCGGATCGTCACGAGTTTCGCCTCGCCGCTGGACTTTATGCGCAGAACGGCGGGCAGGTTGCCCCCCTCGGGCAGGGCAGCCGTGGAGAGCAAAGCCTCGCCGTCGGCGGCGAAGCTCAACGTGGTCGGGGCGGCGCGGTCGCCGGTGATCACCGTGACGCTGGCCCCGGCCGGGGGCGCGAGAGGTTTGCCCGCATCATCAAGAAAGGTGAGCCGCAGTTGGCGCTCGGCGGTGACGAAAAGTTCGGCCCGAGGCTCGATTCCGGCGAGCACCCGGCCTTGGTGGGGGCCGGCGATCTTTTTGACGTGGGTGAGGCCGTGGGCAGGGGTGCCGCCGGCAAAGCCCGCGACGGGAGCGAGCAGGGCAAGGTAGAGGGCGGTGAGCAGGTTTTTCATAAGAGGTTTGGTGGGGAGAAAATTGAGGAATGACTTACTCGAGGCCCGCGCCGTGGCGCTCCAGCGAGATTTCAGCGGCGCGCCGGCCGGTGGCGAAAAACATCGCCGGGGTGACAAGAAAAGTGAGCAAGGTGGACGACACCAGACCGCCCACGATGGCGACGGCGACCGGGTGCAGGATTTCCTTGCCTGGCTCGTCCGCGGCGAGAACGAGCGGGATCAACGCGATGCCGGCCGCCAGGGCGGTCATGAGCACCGGCACCACCCGTTCGAGCGTGCCGCGCACCACCATCTCACGGGTGAATTTTTCGCGCTCGTGCTGCATGAGGTGCAGGTAGTGCGAGATCAACATGATGTTGTTCCGCGCCGCCACGCCGCCCACCGCGATGAAGCCGACCAGCGTCGCGATGCTGATGTTGTCGAGCTTCCACCAAGTGAGGACCAGCGCGCCGACCAGCGCGAGCGGTATGCTGAGCATGACCTGCAGCGCGAGCACGAGGCTGCGGAAATAGGTCTGTAGCAGCACAATGATGACCACGAAGATCACCGCGCTGAAAAGCAGGATGCGGCGGGTCGCATCGCGCTGGGCCTCGAACTCGCCCTCGTAGGTTATAAAATAGCCCTCGGGCAGCTTCACCTTCGCCGCGACCTCGGCGCGGAGCTGATCTACGCGCTCACCGACATCGCGCACCGTAGGCTGAATCGCGATGGTGAAGCGGCGCTGGCTGTTTTCGCGGAAAATCACGTTGGGCCCCCGCGCTTCGCGCACTTCGGCAACGAGGCCGAGCGGCACACGCGGGCCGGCGGGGGTTTCGATGGGGAGTTGCGCGAGACGCGCCGCGGAATCGCGCCAGGCCTCGGGTAAACGCAACACGAGCGGGATGGAGCGTTGACCGTCACGAAGCTCGGCGATCTCGCGACCACCGACCAGGGTGGCGAGCTGCTCGTTGAGCGCGCCGGGCGCGATACCATAAGCGGCGGCGCGCTCGCGGTCGGCCTCGATGCGCAATTGGGGGATGCTGGACTGGGCGTCGAGCCGGGCGTTTTCAAAACCAGGGATGCCTTTCGCGAGGGCCTGCACCTCGCCGCCCAGGCGACGGAGCGTGTCGAGATCCGGGCCGAAAATCTTCAACGCCACCGGCGCGGACACGCCGCTAAGCATGTGGCCGATCCGATCGGCCAACGGACCGCTGATCGCGGCGAAGACTCCGGGAATGCGACGCAAGCGCGAGCCGATCTCGGCCGTAATTTCGGCGCGTGTGCGCTTGGTGTCCGGCCGGAAATCCACGTCGAACTCGGCGGTGGAAACCGGCACCACGTGGTCGCCGCGCTCGGCGCGGCCGAGGCGGCGACCGACCCGTGCCACGCCCTCGGTGGCGAGGATCTCGCGCTCAATGATGTCGGAGATACGCGTCATCTCAGCCAGCGAAGTGCCGGGCGAGGAGGTGGCGGCGACGAGCGCGGTCTCCTCTTGAAACCGCGGCAAGAAATCCTTGCCCATCCGGGGATAGAGCGTGAAGGCCGCAACCATGCCTAGGAGCACGAGACCGAGCAAGGGGATCGGGTGGCTGAGCCCGAAACGCAGGCAGGTGTGGCGCAGGGTAAACTTCAGGCCGCGCACAAAACGCCCGTCGGGATGGTCCGCTCCCGCATGCGGCCGGAGCAGCAGCGAGCAGAGCACCGGGATGAGCGTGAGCGAGACGACAAAGGAAGCCACCATGCTCAGGATGGTGGCGACGGCGATGGGGGCGAAGAGTTTGCCCTCCACGCCGCTTAGGCCCAACAGCGGCAGGAATACCAGCACGATGAGGATGGTGGCGTAGAGGATGGAGTTGCGCACCTCGCTGGAGGCCTCGGCGATGACGGTCAGGCGCGGACGCGGCCCGGGACGGGCGGCATTTTCGCGCAGGCGCCGAAAAACGTTTTCCACGTCCACGATGGCGTCGTCCACCACCATGCCGATGGCCACGGCCAGACCGCCGAGCGTCATCGAGTTCACCGACAGGCCGAACCACGCGAAGGTGAGCAGCGTGATGGCGAAGCTCATGGGGATGGCCATGAGCGTGATGAATGTCGTCCGGAAATTCAGGAGGAAAAGGAACAACACCACGGTAACCATGATGGCGCCGTCGCGGATGGCCTCCTTGAGGTTGCCGATGGCGTGGTCGATAAAGGTGCGCTGCTGGAACAGCATGACCGTCTCAACCCCGGCAGGCAGGGCGGGGGCCAGCTCGGCCAGGGCGGCGTCGATCCGCTCGGTGAGCACGCGGGTGTCAAAGCCGGGGGCCTTGGTGATCGACATGATCACGCCGGGCGTGGGCTCGCGTTCGGGAAACTCGCTCACGCTGGCGTCGCCGCGCATCGGCTCGATGCCCCAGGCGAGCGTGGCGACGTCGGCGAGGGTGACGGCGCGGTCGGCGGTTGACTTGACCACAGTGCGGCCAAGCGCGGCGAGATCGGTGCTCATCGCGAGGTTGCGCACCATGACCTCGGTGGACCCCGTGCTTAGGAAGCCTCCCGTGGTAGTGCCAACGGCGGCGGCGACCGCCGCCTCCAGCTCGGCGTGCGTGACGCCGTGGGCCTGCAGCCGGGCGGGCTCGGGCTGAACTTCGATACGCCGCACGCCGCCGCCCATGTTAAGAATCTCGGCGATGCCGGGGATGTTTTGCAAACGGCGCCGGATCGTCCAGTCGGCGAGCGTGCGCACCTCGGGCGGGGCGAGATAACCGGGCTGGCCGGCCGGCGTCGTCGAACGCACGCCAACGAGCAGAATCTCGCCCATCAGCGAGGCCACGGGCGTCATAAAGGGGGAAGCGTTCTCCGGCAGTTGCTCGCGGGCGGATTGCAGGCGCTCCTGCACCAGGGTGCGGGCCTGGTAGATGTCAGTGCCCCAGCCGAATTCAGCGTAGATCAATGAAAGTGAAACATCGGAGTTGGAGCGCAGGCGTGTGAGGCCGGCGACGCCCAGAAGCGCGCTCTCGAGCGGCTGGGTAACGCGGGTCTCGACTTCCTCGGGCGCGAGGCCGGGGGCCTCGGTGAGGATGACTACAGTGGGCTTAGTGAGGTCGGGCAGAACCTCGACGGGCAAGCGAGCGCCGCTGAGCAGCCCGAATACGAGCACGACAAGGGAGAGTCCGAGCACCACCACGCGGTGATGCAGCGACCACTGGATGAGGAGATTCAGCATGGCTCAGGTCTCCTTCGGGGTCGCGGCGCCACGATGCCTGGTCAACAGAGCGATGACGACGACCGCGAGCACGCCGGTAGCGATCTGCCACGGGACCTCGGGATGGCCGGCGTGGCCCGTGTCGCCGTGGGTGTGACCATGATCATCGTGAGCGGCGGCGGGAGCGCCGTCCTTCAACTCCGAACCGTCGGCGGCGTGTTCGTGGCCGTGAGCGGCGTCCAAGGCCTCCTTGAGAGAAACCGAGCCGCCACCGGCGAACGCGAGCGAATAGGCCCCGCGGGTGACAACCTCATCGCCGGGGAAAAGGCCGCTCACAATCTCGACAAACTGGTCGTTGCTCGCGCCGAGCACGACCGGCGACTTGATAAACGCGTTAGCCAGCTCGAAGTCCTTCACGAAGACAAAGCGGCTGCCCCCTTCGCCCTGCACGGCGGCGCGGGGCACGGATAATACTTCGGCCCGGCTCGACACCACGATGGCGAATTCGGCGCGCAGACCGGGGCGGAGACGTCCGTCGGCGTTGGGCAGAAGGAAATGCGCCGCCAGCGTGCCGGAGCCGACGTCAGCGGCAGTGGCGAAACGCACCAGCTCGCCCGTGAATACCTCATCAGGATAGGCCGCGAGGCGGATGCGCGCCAAGGTGCCCGCCCGGATGCGCCCGGCCTCGTGTTCGGGCACGCGGGCGACGGCCTCGACCATGGTGAGATCGGTAATTTCGAGCAGGTGGCGGTCGGGCTCGATCGGGTCACCGAGGTGGATCTCGCAATCCGTGATCGTGCCGGCCTGCGGAGCGCGCAACGTGACGACAGGCGGCGGATCACCGGCCTGGCGGCTCTCGACCCGGACAAGGTCTTCGCCGATGGCGACAACATCGCCAAGATGACCGGACAGCTCCACTACTCGACCCGAGATGCGGCTGCTGAGGACCGCGATGGCTCCGTGCCGGGGCTCGACGCGGCCGAGGGCAAAGGCCGTTTCCTCAAAGAGGCTCGGCTCGGCGGCGGCGGTTTGTAGTCGCAGGTTAGCCACGGTATTGGCGTCGAGCACGACGGTGTTTTTTACCCGTTCGGGATTGGACTCGGCGGCGCGGGGCGCGGCGGCGGCGTAAACGGTGACCAGGAAAAGAGAGAGAAAAATAGGTTTCATGAGGTTCAAAACGGTAGGCAGCAGGCGGCGGAGACGCGGTAAATGGCGGCGCGATGGTAGGCGAGACGGGCAGCGAGATCGGCCCGCTCGATCCCGGCGAGGCGTTCTCGGGCGCGAAACACCGCGACCAGCTCGAGCTCGCCACGGGCTTGAGCCGCCTCGGTGGCCGCGAGATGGGCCCGGGCGGCGGGCAGCAGCTCGTTTGCGATCGCGCGAGCGGCAGCGTGGCGGGCGCCCACCTCGACCGTGCCGGCGGCGAGTTCATGACGAGCCGCGCGAGCGCGCGCCTCGCCCTCGTGCGCGAGGCGGCGGCGAGCGGCCTGTTTTTCAGCGATAAGCGGGCCGGCGACCGAGCGCGTCGGCAGAGGCATGCTGAAGCGCAAGCCGAGCATAACTTCCTGCGCGCGGTCGCCGAAGTCGGAGCGCACCTGTTCGCCCTCGGCAAAAACACCAAGACGAAAGTCCTCCCGGCCGCGGGTCCGCGCGAGGCTGATTTCGGCGTCGGCGGCGTTCAGCCGGGCTTCGGCCAGAGCGACTTCGGCGCAAAGCCCGGGCGGCGGCAGAGCCGCGTCGTCGGCCGGGAGCGAAAGGTCGAGCTCGACGGAAAGAGCCTCCGCCGGATCGCGCCCGACCAGGGTGGCGAGCGCCGCCGCCGCGGCCGTCCGAGTCGCTCGGGGAAGGGCGACGCCGAGTTCAGCTTCGCAGGCCGAGAGTTCCGCCTCGGAGGCCTCAAAGGAAGCCACCTGCCCGGCGCGCGCCTGCATGGCCCGGGCGACGGCGAACTCACGTGCCAGCCCCGCCTGTTTTTGAGCGAGCTCCTCCTCGGCTTGGGCGGCCGCGAGAGCCAGCACGGCCAGGCGGACACGGGCAACCACGACCCGTTCGGCCAAAACGACCTCGCTGCGGGCCAGGAGCAGGCTTTCGGCGGCGACGCGGCGTTCCAGCCGAAGACGCGAGGCCCGGGGAAAGGTTTGCGCGACACCGATCTCAATACGCCCGCGCCCTTGCCGCCCGAGGGCGACTTCGGTCTCGAGCTCTGGATTGGGCAGACGGTCGAGCCCAGAGGCGCGTGCCTCGGCCTCGACGATCAGCTCGCGGGCGGCCGCGAGATCAGGATGGTTCTCCAGCGCAAGCCGCGTGGCGGTCTCGGTGGTGAGGGGCCCGGCGACGGCCAGCGTCGCGAGCAAGATAGGCAGGGAAAAGATACCGGGGAAATTCATGGCGGACGAACCTAAGGGTGGAACGCGCCCGCAAAACGGCGGAGCGCGCGGCCCCGCACCGGGCGAGGCAATCCCGCATCCGCGCGAGGATGGGGGCGACGACGGGGCGTCAGTTCAGGTTCGGGGCACGAGCCGGCGCGACGGCTCGGCTCGCCAGATGCCGCTCGGGCACCCAGGCATCGGGATGGGCGGCGCTCCAGGTCGGCCGCGCCAGCGGGCGGGCCTCGGCGAGCAAGGCGGCGTGGGCGCGACTCAGGAAGGCGACCACGGTGAGGATCGGCATCGGCGCGTGCAGGGCGGCGAGGGCGGGCTTGATGGCGCCATCCTCCACCGTCGCGCAGGCGTCGCTTGCGGGGTGACCCACTGGATCCACCCCCTCATGCGAACACACCGATTCGCAGTGGTCGTTCATCACGCCGAGCACTGTGGCGATCGCACAATGCGAGGTCGCCGGCAGCCAAAGAGTCAGCAAAACCAACGTGATTAGGCGATGCAGCGAAGGCACAGGGGGACAAATTGCCTCGGGGCGGCCCTTGTCAAGCGAGTTGTGTCCGTCAAGTTCAGCAAAAGGGTCTGGGTTGGTAGGTGGATTGAAGACCTAAAGATTAAAAATGGGGAGGGGTGCAGGGGCGGGGGCATGGCCCCCGCCCCGCCCGCTCGGGATTGGTTTTAGGCGGCTTGGGCGAAGAG
>CAMCZZ010000035.1 GCA_945888375.1 Akkermansia muciniphila
GCGCTTAAATCTGTTGCTGAAAAACAAAGTTCCGACATCTCTCTAAAACGTATCGCCGAGTCGATGGACGGACAATTTATCTCCGCGCTACAGTCTTCGCGTAAATTTCAAGTTATCGCCCGAAGCGATCTGCCTGCCTTACAAGAAGAAGGTGGTTTCACTGGTAGTGGTTTGGTGGGTGTATCTGAGGTCGATTACCTATTAGTAGTTAGCATTGATGACTTCCAGGATATTCAAGAAAGAGTTAATTTTAGCGGACTGGGCAAAGTTGCAGAAAGACGGACCATACGTCTGGGAGCAGTTGCCAAGATTTATGATTCTAAAAGCGGTCGTCTTTTGGAATCTGCTAATTTACAAATTAAAAACTTAGACGCTGAACAGGTTCTTTCCAGCTCTTCTAACTCAGGTGGTTCTGTATCGGATGCATTAATTCGGCAATTAGCTACAGAACTTGCTCAACAAGCGGTTATACGAGTTACAGAGGTTGTTTACCCAGCTAAAATCCTTGCTAAGACCGGCAAAGTAGTTACTATAAACCGAGGTGATGGCACAGGAATAGCCGCCGGACAACTTTGGGAGGTTTTTGCTTTAGGAGAGGAACTCAAAGATCCTGATACAGGCGCTTCCCTTGGCAGGGAAGAAGTTTCAGTCGGCAAAATCCGCATCCAGCGCGTCACACCCAAGACCGCCCAAGGCGAGGTGTCCGGCGAGGACCTCGGCATAGATCGCGGCGCCGTCGTTCGCCGCGTCGAGCAATAAGCTTGGACAGCTTCGCTCCGCGCGACGGCCCTTTGCCCTTGGCGCGCGTTTATTCCGGTTCCTCCGCTGCCTTTCGCTCCGTTCCCTCCCGTCTCCAGACTATGCCCGCCGCTTCTCCGTCCCTAGTCCGCAGTCTACGTCGCTTCCGCGCAGTCGCGCTGCCTTCCGTCGCTCTGCCGCTCTTTCTGAGCCTCACCGGCTGCCAGACCTACACCGCCAAAACCCAGGACCGCGACGAGGCCGTCCGCTCCGGCGATATCGCCACCGCCCTGGCCAGAGCCGAGAAAGACGCCGAGAGCAACCAGGACACCAAGGACGCCATCCTCTACCGCCTCGAACAGGGCGCCATCCTCCGCGCCGCCGCCCTCGCCAACCTCCCCGCCCCCGGGAGTCCCACCCAGCCTCTCGAGGCCGCCGGCCAGACGCAGACCAATCAGGCCCTCAACGCCGCCGCCCCAGACCAGATCGCCCCCCGTATCGCCTACCTCACCCGCTCCGTCGCTTCCTTTGAGGAAGCCGCCCGCCGCATCGCCCGCTACGAGGAGGAAGCCAAAATCAAGGTAGGAGCCGAGGCCGGCGCCATGCTCACCAATCAGGCCAACCTGCCCTACCGCGGCCGCGCCTACGATAAGGTGATGCTGCATACCTACCAGGCCCTCAATTACCTCCAGCTGAGCGATCCCGACGCCGCCCGCGTCGAGTTGAATCGCGCCCTCCAAAGCCAGCGCGATGCCGTCGAGGCCAACGCGAAACGCATCCAGGAGGCCCAGCAACTCGCCGATGACGCCAAATCCGGCAAGGTCGCGGACGACAAAGGCCGCCCAGGCTCCAACTACGACTCCGACCGCGCCAAACGCGACCCCAAGACCTCCGCCGCCCTCTCGAGTGTCGAAGGCAAACTCGACGCCGCCATCCTGCCCTACGGCAATTACGTCAACCCCTTCACCACCTTCCTCGACGCCCTCGTCTTCACCCACCAGGCCGCCGATGCCTCCGACGTCGAGCGCGCCCGCAAGAGCTGGGAGCGGGTGGTCTCCTTCTCCCCAAGCAACCCCTACGCGCAGGCCGATTACCGCGCCGTCGAGCCCGACCTGCAATCCCCCGCGGCTCCTGCCCCCGCCTCGCTCACCTATGTGCTTTTCGAGACCGGCGCCGCCCCCTACCGCGACCAGATCCGCATCGACCTGCCGCTGTTTATTGCAACCGGCAGCATCTCCTACGTCGGCATGGCCCTGCCCGAATTGTCCCGCGTCTCCGGCCACGCTCCCTCCCTCTCGGTCACCGGTGAAGGCGGCCAGAGCTACCCCGCCGCCCTCGTGGCCTCGATGGACAGCGTGGTGGCCCAGGATTTCAAAAACGAGTGGCCCATCATCCTCACCAAGACCATCGTCTCCACCGCCACCAAGGCCACCATCGACGCCATCCTGCAGAAACAAATGCAGGACCAGGCCGGCCCCACCGGCGCCCTGCTCTTCAGCCTCGCCACCGCCATCACCCAAGCCGCGGTGAATATCGCCGACACCCGCACCTGGCGCAGCCTGCCCAAGGAGTTCCACTACGCCCGCCTCGCCACCCCTTCCGATGGACTCCTCACCCTCACCGCCGGCAACCAGACCCGCACCGTTACCTTGGAACCCGCCGCCGTTCAGGTCGTCTATGTGAAGAGCCCTAGCGCGACCGCCCCCCTGTTTGTCGGCCAATTCATCCTTAAAAAATAAACCCGCCTGCGCCCCACCCTCCCGCTATGAAACTCCTCCTCGCCACCTCCGCCGCCGCCCTCGCCCTCCTCGGCTCGGGCTGCGCCACCAGCGTCAATACCGTCTCCCGCGCCGAGCCGCAGGCCTCGCCCTCCTACGTCGCCGATCAGCGCGTGATCACCGATGCCTCCCTCGGCCGGAAGGTCGCCATCGTGTCGGTTAACGAAGCCAAAGTCTCCGGCGACCTGCTGAAGATCCAGGTCACCCTCGAGAACCGCTCCTCCAAGCCTCAGGCCTTCACCTATAAATTCGATTGGGTCGCCAACGACGGCATGGAGCTCTCCGCCCCCACCGGCGGCTGGAAACAAATCCAACTCGAAGGCCGCGAGACCCGCGCCGTGTCCGCCATCGCCACCAGCCCCAAGGCGGTCGACTTCCGTCTGAAAATCCGCGAAAACTGAGCCGCTCTCGCCCTCTCACCCCCTCCCCTTTTTTCCACACCACCCGTTTCTCCCATGAATCCAAAATTCACCTGCACCCTCGCCGCCGCCGCTCTCGCCCTCTTCGTCTCGGGTTGCGCCTCCCAAAACGACGCCAAATACGTCGATTCCCAAGGCCCCAACACCATCGTTTCGCTAAACAGCATCAACATTCAGGACTGGAACAACGCCGCAGACAAACTCGTCGCCTCCCTCCTCGAGTCCAACGTCCTCGAGCGCGCCCCCACGCTGCCGGCCGTGATGGCCGTCTCGCGCATCCGGAACAATACCCAGCAGCAGGTCGATACCGACGCCCTGACCAAGAAAATCCGCGTCGCCCTGAACAAGAGCGGCAAGATCGTCACCACCACCACCCTCGGGCCCGACGGCAAGGTTGAGGACGCCGTCGCCGCCGATGCGGGCGCCATGCAGGCGTTCATGGCCGGCGAGAAACAAAAGACCACCCTGCCCTACTACACCCTGTCCGGCAAACTGCTCGAAGATCGCGTAAAGAGCGGCTCCACCCAGCAGACCACCTACACCTTCCAGTTGAGCCTCACCACCGTGAATGACGGCCTCGCCGTCTGGGAGGACGAGACCCAGATCACCAAACAGGGCCGCCGCAGCTCCGTCGGCTGGTAAGCCCGCCGCCTCCCCGCCTCACCCAGCCCGGCCGCGCCTTCCGCGCTCCGGGCTTTTTCTTTTCCACTTACCTTTTTCCAACCCCGCTCCCTTCCTTGTGCACCCCCGCCGCTTGTTTTTCTGATCCGCCCCTCCGGCTTCAGCGTTGAGCCCGCCCGCTTTCCGTTTTTAACTCACCCTTTTCCTTCCGCTTTTTTAAATGAACGACGCCGCCCTCGACGACGACCTGCCCGCCGCCAACCTCGCCGAACCCGGCGAGGTTGGCCTCGTCGAGCCGCGTGACTTCATCTCTGCCGCGCCCTTCAACTGCGAAGACGGCCGCGTGCTGCCCGGCTTTACCCTGCGTTACGAGACCTACGGCCGCCTCAACCCCGCCGCCGACAACGCCGTGTTGGTATGCCACGCCCTGTCGGGCGACCACCACTGCGCCGGCATCCACAGTCTGGCGGACCGCAAACCCGGTTGGTGGAACAACCTCATCGGCCCGGGCAAGGCCGTCGATACCAACAGCCTCTTCGTCGTCTGCGCCAATGTCCTCGGCGGCTGCCAAGGCTCCACCGGCCCCCTCTCCCCCGACCCCGCCACCGGGCGCCCCTACGGACTCGCCTTCCCTGCCGTCACCATCCGCGACATGGTGCGTTCGCAAAAACGTCTGCTCGACCACCTAGGCGTTAAAAAACTCCGCTGCGCCCTCGGCGGCTCCATGGGCGGCATGCAGGCCTTGCAGTGGGGCATCGAGTATCCCGATTTCTGCGTCAAGATCCTCGCCATGGCCACCACCGCCCGCGAGGGCGCCCAAGCCATCGCCTTCAACGAGGTCGGCCGCCAGGCCATCCTGCAGGACCCGGAGTGGAATCAAGGCGACTACCCCCGCGGCGGCGGCCCCCGCGTCGGCCTAGCCATCGCCCGCATGATGGCCCACATCACCTACCTTTCCGACGCTTCCATGGACCGCAAATTCGGCCGCCGCACGGTCAAGGAGCGCCCCGCCTCCGCCACCCCCGATCCGGCCGAGGCCGTCTTTGACGTGAATTTCGAGGTGCAAAGCTACCTGCGCTACCAGGGCCAGAGCTTTATCAACCGCTTCGACGCCAATACTTACCTCTACATCACCCGCGCCATCGACGGCTTCGACCTCGCCGCCAGCCACGGCGGCACCCTCGAGACCGCCTTCGCCCCCGTGCAGGCCGAGACCCTCGTAGTGGGCTTCACCAGCGACTGGCTGTTCCCGCCCGAGCAAAACCGCGCCATCGTGCTCGCCTTGCAACGCGCCGGCAAACACGCCTCCTACGCCGAACTCGCCACCGACCTAGGCCACGATTCCTTCCTGCTCGAAAGCCCCGAACTCTACGCCCTCGTCTCCGCCTTCCTGAACCGGAATGCGTGAAACTTAACCGGGGGCTTCCGCGGCTCGAGCCAGCCCCGGCGCGCACCCACGCGGGGGGTCCACCGGCAGTCCCGGGTTTCCCGAAATCCATCCAGCATAGCCTATCGTAAACGGGTGCACTATTTTGGAATTATTCTCATTAGCACTTGCTGATTGGAATGATTCTTATTCGCTATCTTTTCCACCATGCGCTCCGCTCGCCAAGACCCACCCGCCAACCTAGCCGAACGGCTGGCAAACAGCGGGTTGCGGAATACCCAGCAACGCGAGGTTGTCTATCACGCCTTGCTCCTCCGGCGCGATCACCCCACGGCCGACGAAGTTTATACCCGGGTGCGCCCCGGGATGCCCTCCATCTCGCTCGCCACCGTTTATAACTGCCTCGAAACCCTCGTGCAGTGCGATCTCGTGAGGCAGGTGAACTTCGAGCGCGGCCCGTCGCGCTACTGCGCCAACCTCCACCCCCACGCCCACTTCCACGACGAAACCACCGGCGCGACCTACGATATCCCCCTCCCTCCCGAGGTGCTGGCCCACGTGCGCAGCGTCCTGCCCGCCGGCTACGACGCCAAGACGGTCGAAATCACCTTCCACGGCCAAGCTCCCGCGCACCCGCCGGCGGAGTCGCAGCCAAAAGATCCCGTTTAAGACCCTGCCCGCCACCGTCCCCACCGACACCATCCCGCAGCTTCAATGTCGCAGCGCCTTCTTCACTTTTCCCTTCAACTTCATTTTCCCGCTTAAACTTTTCTCATGCCCTCCCTCGAAATCCGCGATCTGTTCGTCGCCCTCGCCGCGACCCCCGACAAGCCCATCGTCAAAGGCCTTAACCTGACGATCCGCACCGGCGAGGTGCACGCCATCATGGGGCCAAACGGCACCGGTAAATCCACTCTCTCCAAAGCCATCGCCGGCCACCCCGATTACGTCATCACCTCCGGCGACGTCATCCTCGAGGGCAAATCCATTCTCGCAATGGAGCCCGACGAGCGCGCCCGCGCCGGCCTCTTCCTTGCCTTCCAATACCCCAGCGAGATCCCCGGCGTCTCCATCGCCAATTTCCTCCGTGCCGCCGTCCAAGCCCGCCTCGCCGAGGGCGAAGAGCTCGACGCCACCGCCTACTATAAACACCTCTACTCCAAGATGGATATGCTCAAGATCGACCGGAAGTTCACCTCCCGTTCGGTCAACGAGGGCTTCTCTGGCGGCGAAAAGAAACGCTGCGAGATCCTCCAGATGGCCATGCTCGAACCCACTTTCGCCCTGATGGACGAGACCGACTCGGGCCTCGATATCGACGCCCTCCGCATTGTCGCCGAAGGCGTCGAAGCCATGCGCGGCGACAAGCTCGGCGTCCTCCTGATCACCCATTACCAGCGCCTGCTCGACTACATTGTCCCCGATTACGTGCACGTCATGTATGACGGCCGCATCGTAAAGTCCGGCGACAAGTCCCTCGCCCTCGAACTCGAGGCCAAGGGCTACGACTGGGTAAAACAGGAGCTCGCCGCCGTCTGAGGCCGGCGCAGCCGGCCTCTAAGTTGAAGAAAAAAGGTAAAGGTAAAACCAAACCCTCCGCGACACGCCACCCCTCCGCCCCGGCACTCCTCCCTTCAACTTAAACGTCTCCTTCAAACTTTAAAAACATGCAGCCTCCCACCGACACCCTCGCCGCGCCCGAGCTCGACTCGCCCGCCGCCGAAGCCACCGCCGTGGAAAACCCCACCGTCGGCATCGACCAGTCCGCCGGCGACTTCACCTACGACGTCAAATACGAGTTCGACGCCGGCAACGGCCTTAGCGAAGACGTCATCCGCTACATCTCCTCGGTCAAAAAAGAGGCCGACTGGATCCTCGATTTCCGCCTCAAGGCCTACCAGACCTTCCTCGCCAAGCCCATGCCCACCCACTGGGCAACCAAGGATCTGGAGAACATCGATTTCGACAAAATCCGCTACTACCTTTCGCAAGGCACCAAGCCTAAGCGCACTTGGGACGAAGTGCCGGACGACATTAAAAAGACCTTCGAGCGCCTCGGCATTCCCGAGCAGGAGCGCAAGTTCCTCGCCGGCGTCGAGGCCCAGTTCGACAGCGAGGCCGCGTATTCCAACGTCAAGGACATCGTCGCCAAGCAGGGCGTGATTTTCTGCAACTCCACCGAGGCCCTCCGCGAGCATCCCGAGCTGTTCAAGAAGTGGTTCGGCAAGGTCATCCCCACCGGCGACAACAAGTTCTCCGCCCTCAATAGCGCCGTGTTTTCCGGCGGCTCTTTCATCTACGTGCCCAAGGGCGTGAAGGTGGCCATGCCCCTCCAGGCCTACTTCCGCATCAACGCGGAAAACTTCGGCCAGTTCGAACGCACCCTCATCATCGCCGACGAAGGCGCCGAGGTCACCTACATGGAAGGCTGCACCGCACCCAAATTCTCCACCTCGACCTTGCACTCCGCCGTGGTCGAACTCGTCGCCCTCAAGGGCGCGAAAATCCAATACATCACCGTCCAGAACTGGGCCAACAACGTCTTCAATCTCGTCACCAAACGCGCCATCGCGATGGAGGACGCCGAGGTGAAGTGGATCGATTGCAATATCGGCAGCCGCCTGACCATGAAGTATCCCGGCGTGATCCTAAAGGGGAAGCGCGCCCGCGGCGAAGTGATCTCCATCGCCCTCGCCAACGACGGCCAGCACCAGGACACCGGCGCGAAGATGATCCACGCCGCCGACGACACCACCTCCGTCATCGTGGCGAAATCGATCAGCGTCGGCCAGGGCCGCTCCACCTACCGCGGCGTCGTCCACATCCCGAAACACCTGAAGGGTTGCAAGAACAACACCGAGTGCGACGCCCTGCTCATCAACACCAACAGCCGCACCGATACCTACCCCGCCATCGTGGTGCGCGGCGACACCCACGCCGTCCAGCACGAGGCCAGTGTGTCGAAAGTCAGCGAAGACATGATCTTCTACATGCAGCAACGCGGCCTCACCGAGGCCCAGGCGATGAGCCTCGCGGTGAACGGGTTCGTCAATGACCTCGTCCGCCAGTTCCCCATGGAATACAGCGTCGGGCTCAAACGCCTCATCGACCTCGAAATGGAAGGCTCCGTCGGCTGATCAAATCTTTCTCTAGTTTCTTTCTCTTACTCTTTCTCTGATCGCAATCGGTGAAAGGAGCCGGAGGGAGAAAGAGAAAGATTAAGAATTAAGAGAAAGATTCACCAAACATGTCCGCTCCCGCCCTTTCCTCCTCCGCCCTCCCCGGCCTCGACTCCGCACTCTTCGCCGCCCATCTTTCCGATCGCGCCTCCCTGCCCGCCTGGTGGCTCGAAGCCAAGAAGGCCGCGTGGAACCAGTTCCTCGCCCTTCCCCAGCCCTCGCGCACCGATGAGAACTGGCGCTTCTCCAATCTAAAGGATCTCAATCTCGACGGCTTCACCCTGCCCGAGGACGCCTCGCAAAAGATCGCCAGCTCCGCGACCTTCCCGCAGACCGCCGAGCTCGTCTTCTCGAATCGCCAGCTCGTCACCCGCAGCACCTTACCCGCCGACCTCGCCGCC
>CAMCZZ010000036.1 GCA_945888375.1 Akkermansia muciniphila
CGCGCCGGGTGCGGGCCGCTCCGGCCCGGGCTCGGCGTAGCTCAGAGGCCGCCCGGTGGCAAAGGCCCAGTCGGCGGCGAAAACCTCATCGAGCAAGGCGGCGGCAGGTCCCCGCAGCACCGCGCCCACATCCGTCCAGCGTTTCGACCAGGGCTGGGGTCCGAGGTATTCACGGGCCAGGTTGTGGCCTCCGATCAGCGCGGTGTGGCGGTCAAAGACGGCGATTTTACGATGGTTGCGGAGGTTGGCGGAGCCGCGGGACGAAAGCGGGAGAACTGGGAGAAACTTGGCAACCTCGCCGCCGGCCTGGCGGAGGGGTTCGACGAAGCGGCCGCTGGAGAAGAAGCAGCCGAGCGCGTCCAGTTGCAGGCGCACCTGCACGCCTTCGCGCGCGCGCCGGGCGAGGAGCTCGACCAGGTGTTTGCCGACGCGGTCGCGGCCGAGGATGTAGGTCGCGATGTGGATGGAGTGGCGGGCGGCGAGAATCTGGCGTTCGAGTTCGGCGAAGGTTTCCTCCCCGCTGGTGAGCAATTGCACGGCATTGCCCCCGACGGCGTCACCGGCGCCGTGGGTGCGCATCGTCTGGGTGACGGGGTGGGCGACGGTGACCGCGCTGGGACGATCGGCGGGTGGGGCGGGCAGGCGGAGGCGGCGCTTGCGGTTGGCCAGGCGGCGGATCTTGCGTCCGCCGAAGAGCAGGAACAGCGGGACTGCCACCCAGGGCAGCAGGAGGATGGCGAAGAGCCAGGCGAGGGTGTTGGCGGGCTGGCGCCGCTCGCTGAGCAGACGGGCGAGGGCAAAGAGGCCAAGGAGAAGGCCGCCGAGGGTGTAAACCTGCGACCAGAGGCTGGTTTTCACCAGATCAGTGACGACGGGATCGAGGGTGAGGAGGGCGAGGCGCATGGGTCGTCGGCGCCGACTAGGGCCGTCCGGACCGAGGGATGCAAGCGGTGGCGGGCGGACGGGGTGCGCCCAAGCAAAAACCCCGGCGTGGCGGCCGGGGTTTTAAAGTGGTGGTGCGAGCCGGATTCGAACCAGCGAACAGCAAGCTGAATTGATTTACAGTCAACGTCCTTTAGCCACTTGGATATCGCACCAAAACGGGAAGGTGGAAGGTCGCGAGCGCGGCCGGGAAATTCAAGGAGTTTTTTGTCGGAAGCGTCACAAATGCCCGCCGCGCTTAAAACTGTAGTAGCCCAGGCCGGCGCGATCGACGGCCGGATCACCTACGATGAGGTGGTCATGCAGCCGGATTTCCAGGGTGTCGGCGGCGGTGCGGAGCTGCCGGGTGATGCGCAGGTCGGCCGAGCTGGGTTCGGGGTCGCCGCTGGGGTGGTTGTGGGCGAGGATAAAGCCGGAGGCGGCTTCGCGCACGGCTTCGCGGAGCACCTCGGCGGTGCGCACGAGGGTTTGGTTGGCGGTGCCGGAGGTGAGCTCGGTGCAGCGCAGCAGGCGGTTGCGGCTGTTTACGGTCAAAACCCAGCATTTCTCGACATCCAGGCCGAGGGCGCGGGGGCGCAAGTAGGCGTAAACCGCCTCGGGTTCCCCCAGTTCGGGCGCTAGCTGGCGTTCGGCGCTGAGGACGCGACGGGCGATTTCGAAGACGGTGCAGAGCTGGACGGCCTTGACCCGGCCGATGCCTTTCAAGCGCCGGAAGTCGGGTTCGCGCCAGCGGGCGAGGGCGTGGAGCGAACCGGCCTCGGCGAGCAACTTTTCGGCGAGGGTGATCACATCCAGACCGGCAGTGCCGCTGCGCAGGATGAGCGCGGTGAGTTCGAGGTCGTCGAGCGCGGCGACGCCGTGGTGGAGGGCGCGTTCGCGCGGGCGTTCGTCGGCGGCGAGGCCCAGCAGGCGGTTGGGTGGGTCGAGCACCGGCCGCGGCTCGGCGGGCGGGGCTGCCGGGAGGCGGCGATACGCGATCTCGGCGAGAGTGGAACCGGGCGGAACCGAGGCGGCGTCGGGCGGCGTCGGTTCGGCGCTCATACGGGCGGCGGCGGAGCGGCGGGAGTGCTCAGGCGTGGACGGCGCCGTCCTCCTGGTAGACCCCGAGGTGGCGGTAGCGCTCGTAACGGGTGTCCAGCAGGCGGCTGACGGGGAGGGCGCGCAGATCGTTCAGGTGCTTCTGAATCGCATACTTCAGGGTGGCGGCGGCTTGCGCGGCGTCGTTGTGGGCGCCGCCGAAGGGCTCGGGGATCACTTCATCGACCACGCCGAGTTTTTCCAGCACGTCGGCGTTGAGTTTGAGCGCCTCGGCGGCCTTGGGGGCGGCGACGGGGTCTTTCCAGAGGATGGCGGCGCAGCCCTCGGGCGAGATTACCGAGTAGTAGCTGTTGTCGAAAATCAGCACGCGGTCGGTCACGCCGATGCCGAGGGCGCCGCCGGAACCGCCCTCGCCGACCACGATGGAGATGGTGGGAGTGCCGAGTAGGGCCATCTCGCGAAGGTTTACCGCGATGGCCTCGGATACGTGGCGTTCCTCGGAGCCGAGGCCGGGGTAGGCGCCGGGGGTGTCGATAAAGGTGAGGACGGGCAGGTTAAACTTTTCTGCCAACTTCATCAGGCGAAGTGCTTTGCGGTATCCTTCCGGCTGGGGCATGCCGAAGTTGCGGGCGATTTTCTCCTTGGTATCGCGGCCCTTTTGCTGGGCGATGATCATCACCGCCTGGCCGTCGAAAAAGGCGGTGCCGCCGATCAGCGCGCGGTCGTCGCCGAACTGGCGGTCGCCGTGCAGCTCGGTAAAGCCGGTGCACATCAAGGCAACGTAATCCAAGGCGTAGGGTCGGCGCGGGTGGCGGGCGATCTGGACGCGTTGCCAGGGGGTGAGGCTGGAGTAGATCTCGCGCTGGGTGGCGACGATCTTCTTCTCGATGGCCGCGATCTCTTTGCCGAGGTCGAGGTTGTTTTCGATGGATTGCTTGCGGAGTTGCTCGAGCTGGGCGCTGAGTTCGCGCAGCGGTTTCTCAAATTCGAGCGTGTAGGAGGTTGCTTCCATGAAGGCGTGGGCTGGGAAACAAATGACCCTGGGGCGCGCCGCGAGTCCTGTCAACGAGTGGAACAGGGTAGGGGCGGGCTTGGTTTTGAGAGGTGCGGAGGCGAGCCCCGGGCCGACTCCGGCGACGACCCTGTGGCGACCGGCGGAAGTGAGCGTTTTTGTAATAAAAAGTCATTGGCCGCCATAAGGTGCGGAAGTCGGCAAAAACGAACCCAAGCACCAGAAACTCCGTATCTGTGAGGATAGGCTTACGAGCTGAACCCCAAAATACTGCGGTGGGGGGCGATTCTCAGTAATTCCAGTGTTCGTGACGAACTGGCAGTCGATTTAGGTCTGATTGGTGTCTTTTCCACTTTGGCATGAACTGGTCCATGAGCGCAATAAAGCGGGCGTTGTGCGTCGGCTCCAACAGGTGGACCAACTCATGCACCACTAGGTATTCCAGGCATTCGCGGGGCTTCTTCGCTAGGTCGGTGTTAAGGAGGATGGTGCGGGCCTCCGGGTTGCAACTACCCCACTTGGTTTTCATCCGACGCACGGCAAAACGCTTAGCTTTCACGCCCAGCATGGTTTCCCATTTTGCGAACAGGGCGGGAGCTGCTGCGCGGAGTTGCCCGCGATACCACTCCTCCAAAACGGTTTGGAGTTTAGCGGGACCGGCCCCCGGTCGCACCCGAAGCACAATGCGACTATGACCCAGCTCCACCGCCGGTGGGGCGTCGTGCTCGATCACTCTGAGGAGGTAACGTTTGCCCCAGAGGTAGTGGCTCTCGCGGTTCAGGTATTCTCGCGGGGTTTCGCGTTCCTGTGCGTTGAGTTTCTTTTGCTGCTGACGAATCCAAGCCAGCTTGGAAATCGCGAAGATGCGCAAGGTGTCCAGACTGTGGCGCAGGGGCGCGGCGATTGTCACCCGTCCGGTCGGCGGATGCACACTGAGGTGGACGTTTTTGATGTCCTTGCGAACCACGTCCACCATGAGATCGCCCAGTTGTAGCTGAGCGGACATCAGTATTCCTTTTGCGCGCAGACGATGGGGAAAAGGCGCTCGACCATCTTGGCATCCGCGATGACTTCGTGAATCAGGCGCTTGATGATGAGTTCCTTCGTGCGCACGCCACGCCATGCATCGGGTTTACCAGCCCGGATAGCCTCATCCACCTGTTGGGCGAGATAGAGTGCCGAACTCGAATACTCCTCCGCGTTTGCTGCTTTGGGTTCGGCTACGGCGTTGCCAGTTTGAGCAGCCAGTTCGCGTTCGAGCTGGTTGTAGAGCGCACGCAGCGCGGGGCTCTTTTTGAGCGGCTCCGGGGTGTCGTCGGCCGTGCCGGTGTGCATGGGGCGGATGATCTTTTCTGCCACTTGCTTGAGAAACTCCGCGTAGCTGATCCGGGCCGCCTTTAAATCCGCGAGTATCTCCTGCAACAAAGCCGACATCTTGTCGTAAAAGGCCGGGTCGTTAAGGTGCTCTTTGATGATCTTGCTGCGGACGTTGTTGGCGATGGTCTCCGCCACCGCAACAGAGCTGCCCTTGATGCTGTCGGGCAACTGGTTGAGAGCCTCGGCCATGCCGCTCTTCACGATGAGGTCGAGCAGACCCATTTCGCCGAAGTCCGAGATTTTGCGGGGTTCGTCGGCTTCGATGTAGGTGTCGATGAGGTGGCGCATGTCCGCCTCGTAGGCCTTGAGGTCGATGGTCTCGCCGCTGGCTTGGCGGATGAGGTCGCGGAGCTTCAAGGTGCGGTCGAGCGTTTGCTTGATCTGCTCGATGCGGGCGGGCGTGTAGCCGGCCTGCGGGAGGTCGTCGGCGATGTTGGCGTAGGCGCGCACCAGGGTGACGGCGGCTTTGTAGAGCGCCACCCTTTGGGGCTCGTGCGCGGCGAGGTCTTCGGGCAACTCGGCGTTGCCGCAAAAGTAGTGTTGGTGCTCAAGGACACCCTTGGGCGGCGGCACCGGGTCGCAGAGCAGGGCGACGGCTTCGAGGGCTTGGTCGAGGCGCTCCCGGCCCTTGGCCAGGCGGTCCTGCATGAGGATGGCCGAACTCACGCCCTCGGCGGCGTCGGCGAGTTCCGAGGTGTAGACGGCGATGGCTCCCTGCACCTTTTTGAAGAGGTCCTTGTAGTCCACGATGTAGCCGAAGGTCTTGTCGTCGCCGTCGAGCCGGTTGGTGCGGCAGATGGCTTGGAACAGGCCGTGGTCCTGCATGCACTTGTCGATGTAGAGGTAGGTGCAGCTCGGGGCGTCGAAGCCCGTGAGGAGTTTATCCACCACCACGAGGAGTTTCAGGTTGGCCGGCTCCTTGATGAAGCGGCGTTTGGCCTCGTCCTCGTAGGTCTCGGTTTTGTTTTTGCCAGGCTTGGCGTCCACGTCCACCAGCAGCGCAGTGTAGGTGTTGTAGAGAAATTGTTTTTCCGTCTCGGTGTTCGCACCGGTCTCCTCCAGTGTCACGTCTTGGGCCTGCGGGTTGTAGGAGGTGACGACCGCGCACTTGCCCTTAAAAACCGTCTTCTGGAACAGCTCATAATACTTGCACGCCTCGTAGATGCTGGAGGCGACGAGGATGGCGTTGCCGCGTTCGGTGGAGAGGCGTGGTTTGCAGCCGAAGTCGAAGATGATGTCTGCCACCACACGCTCCATGCGGGAGCGGGAGCTGAGGACCTTTTGCATGGTGCCCCACTGCTCGCGAAGGGCGGCTCTTTGCCAGTCGTTCAGGCCCTTGGTCTTGGCCCCGAACCAGGCGTCCACCTTGTCCTGCGAGCCGAGGCTTTGCTCGATGTCGCGCGCCTCATAGACGAGGTCGAGCACCACGCCGTCCTCCACGCCTTCGTTGAATTTGTAGGTGTGGATGTAGCCGCCGAAGATTTCCAGGCTGGTTGCCTTGTCGTCCTTGAGCAGGGGCGTGCCGGTGAAGCCGATGAACACCGCGCCCGGCAGGAGCGCCTTCATGGTCTTGTGCAGTTTGCCGTTCTGGGTGCGGTGACACTCGTCCACGAAGACGAACAACTCGCCGACCGCCGGGCTGGGTTGGTTTTTGAGTTCCGCGAGGAAGGCGTCGAAATCGCCCACGTCCTGGCGGCCAAATTTATGGACGAGAGAGCAAAGCAGGCGAGGCGCGGGCCGGCCGAGCTGCGTCATCAGGTCGTGGCCGCTGGAGGTGCGATAGATGGGCTCGCCGCTGTCGGAAAATACGCGCTCGATCTGTTTATCCAACTCGTCGCGGTCGGTGAGGATGAGCACGCGGGCCTGGGCGCGGTTTTCCAGAATCCACTTTGCGAGCAACACCATGACGATGCTCTTACCGCTGCCCTGGGTGTGCCAGATGATGCCGCCCCGGAGCGCCTGCACATGGGCCTGCGCCGCCTTGATGCCGAAATACTGGTGGACGCGGGGCAGCTTTTTGATGCCGCCGTCGAAGAGCACGAAGTCGTGCAGCAACTCGATGAGCCGGTCCTTGCGGCACATTTTCAGGAGATACTTATCCAGTTTGAACCGGGTGTTATCGGCCTCGTCCTCTTTCCATTTGAGAAAAAACTTCTCTTCCGTGCCGATGGTGCCGTAGCGCAGGCCCTCGGAGTCGTTGCCCGCGATGACGAGCTGCACGGTGGAGAAGAACCACTCGTTGAACGCTTTCTCCTGGTTGGATCGGAGCTGGCGGATGCCCTCGCTCACGAAGACGTGGCCGGCCTTGAGCTCGATGACCGCGACGGCGATGCCGTTGATGTAGAGCACGAGATCCGGGCGTCGTTCGCGGGTGCCGCGTAGCGTGACTTCCTCGGCGAGGGCAAAATCGTTTCGCTCGGGCCGCTCCCAGTCGATGGCGTGGACGGTTTCGGTGGCTTTGCCCGCCTCGGTTTTCACCGGCACGCCATAGCGCAGCAGGGAGTAAACCGCCTTGTTGTTTTCGTAGAGGCTGCGCTGGGGGTGGTCGGCTTCGGTGCGCAGGCGGTGAAGGGCGCGGCTGATTTGGTCCGGCACGTAACCGGCGCGGGTGAGCGCGGCGGTGAGCAGGCCTTCGTGTATGTTGCTGTTGGCAGGCAGATCGGACCAGTCGCCGAGGTAACGGTAGCCCAGTTCGTCGCGAAACAGGGCGATGACGCGTTTCTGGGTCGCGCGTTCGGGTTGGCCGAGGGTGCTCATGGATTAGACCGTGTAGGGGAAACGCACGCGAGGATCTCTGGCAGGGAAATCACGCGTATTGCGGGTAACCAGAATGCAACCTTCCTCCTCGGCCGAAGCGAGCACGACTGCATCCGGCAGTTTGAGCCGCAGGCTTTGACGCAATTCCACCGCGCGGCGGGCGACGGCCTCGGTCAACTCGACACGGCCCAGCGAGGCGAGCAGGGCCTCGGCGGCCTGGCTTTCCGCCGCAGTGCGGGCACCGGCCAGCAATTCCATAAAAGAGATGATCGAGCAGAGGGGCCGGCGGTAGAGGGCCAGCTCCTCGCGGGCGGCGGGCACACCCTGCAAGTAGTCGATCAGGACGTCGCTATCGAGGACGGCTTTCACCGCGACCACTCCTCGCGCAGGGCCGCGACGACAGCGCGACTATCGCCCCGTGGAGCCCACGCGCCAAAGACGGCCTCGCGCCCCTGCGCCTGCTGTTGGGCAAGCATGGCGTCGAGCGCCCTCCGCACCGCCTCGGCGCGGGAAATGTTCTCCCGCTCGCAATGCTCGGCCAGCGCCGCCACCTGATGGTCAGGGAGATCAATGATTGTTCTCATGATGACGATATATGATGACGCCTTGTGGTTTAGTCAAACCCAAGGAGACCGCGCGAGAGGATGATTTCAACTTTTCCGAATCTTCCCCGAGTGAATTCCCGGCGCGTCTGTTTGTTTTAGACGGCGCAATGCAAACACCTGCGCTTCCACCCACCATAAACCTGCACACCCTTGTGCCCTGTAATTACCAGTGTGGCTTCTGCTAAGTTGTGTCCGTCAAGTTCAGCAAAAGGGTCTGGGTTGGTAGGTGGATTGAAGACCTAAAGATTAAAAATGGGGAGGGGTGCAGGGGCGGGGGCATGGC
>CAMCZZ010000037.1 GCA_945888375.1 Akkermansia muciniphila
GTGGGCAGCCTGTCCGGATACCAAGCCGGCAACGAGGCGGAATTAAACGGTCTGCAAATCGTCGATCTTGGCGCCACTCCTATCCCTGAAGCCTCGACGGTTACCATTGTCCTCGGTCTGGCCGCGTTGGGTTGTGTTGCGACTCGCCGCCGCGTTCGGGCCTAATTCGGCCAAGCCCAAGGAGACAGGCCGAGAAATGCTTAAAAGCTGATCTGAAGGGTGTTCGTGAGCGTGCTACCGTTGGTTGGCGTGATCCGTGGATAGAGGGGGGGCAGGCTGTCCGTGGACTTGGGTTAAATCCGCCTGGTAAAAGGACAATCTCATGCCGCCTAATCAACGTTTCTCGGTTCGACCCCATAGACTTCTCCGAACAGGTGCGAACCACGAAGTCACGAAGGCACGAAGTCTGGCGGTTTGCCTCGAACCCAGCCCTTCGCGCCTTCGTGGTTAAATGCATCCCGGTTGCTGCCCGCGGCCAGAACGTTGCACCGGCCGACCGCATCCATGCACGATTCCGGTGCAACGATGCACCGGGCGACTACAACGATGCACCGGGCGACTACAACGATGCAGCCGGTGGCAACCACGATGCATGATTCCGGTGCAACGATGCACCGGCCCGCTAGAACGATGCAGCGGCCCGCTAGAACGATGCACCCGCCGACAGGAACGATGCACAAATCCGCTACAACGATGCAGCTGCCAGCAGCAACGATGCACCGGCCGGGTGCGTAGTTGCACCGGCCGGCAACAACGGTGCACGATTCCGGTGCAACGATGCAGCCGGCGGCTGCATCGACGCGCCCGCCGTGGAACCTTTAAACCCAGATGCCCGGCAGATTGCGACCGATCGCGGAGGTGAAAGTCGGGTTTCGGGTTAAAGAAATTAAATGTCTCCCTGCACTCGCGAATTATACCTCACCAGGACGCAGCCAGCGGATGTTGGGAATCCGGAACTGCCGCCCGCAGTTGCCTACCTGAACGCCGGCGGCGGGAAACGGGGGGCGGGGTGCTTGGTGCCTTCGTGCCTTTCTGCGTTTTGGCGACGGCTGTGCCTGGGTGGCAGCACGCTGCCGGGCGGCCACTCGGGCGGAAACCGGCAAAACTCAAGGCGGGTTAAAATCAGGCTTTGCAACCCGGGCGCGGGTTCTTTTTGTTCGGAGGTTCTATGCAGAAAACCCTCATTATTTGTAAGCCCGACTGCCTTGAGCAAAAGCACGTGGGTAACGTGGTGGACCGCTTTGAAAAAGCCGGTTTTGAGATCATCGGGTGCAAGATGACCCGCCTGACTTCCGCCCAGCTGCGCGAGCACTATGCGCACGTGGCCAGCAAGCCGTTCTATCCTGAGATCGAGGCTTTCATGAGCTCACGTCCGGTGGTCGTGCTCGCCCTCCGCGGCGAAAATGTCGTCGCGGTGGTGCGCGACCTTCTCGGCCCGACCGATTCCCGCAAGGCCCCGAAGGGCACTATCCGCGGCGACTTCGGCACCGAGATGATGAAGAACGTCGTCCATGCCTCCGATAGCGAGGAAAACGGCCTCATCGAGATCGCGCGCTTTTTCCGCGCCGACGAAGTTTACGCCTGACCTAGCGGCCCCCAGTCGGGTCACCGTAAAGGTAAACGCCCGCCGGATTTTGTCCGGCGGGCGTTTTGTTTAGCTTCCTCGAGTCGCTTGCTCGGATTTCCGCGCGCGGCTCGATGTGAGCGTTCGATTTAACCACGGATTTCGCGGATTTTCACGGATGCAAACCAACCCATCCGTGGGCATCCGTGCTATCAGTGGTTAATCCCTGACAGCCGGTTTGCGCCGGTGTCACCCCGTCTTTTTGCCGTAGCCCTCGGGGTGGCTGGAATGCCACTGCCACGCGGTGGCGACGATGGGTTCGATGCTGGAGTATTTGGGTTCCCAGTTGAGCTCGGTTTTGGCCTTGGTGGAGTCGGCGTAGAGCGCGGGCGGGTCACCGGCGCGGCGGGGGGCGGTGGTGTAGGGGACCTTTAGCCCGGTTACCTTCTCGACTGCTTGGATGACTTCGAGCACGGAGGTCGGGGTGCCGGTGCCGAGATTGTAGAATAACTGGGCGCCGGGCGTCTCCAGTTTCTCGAAGACTGCGATGTGGGCGCGGCTGAGATCGTCCACATGCACGTAGTCGCGCAGGCAGGTGCCGTCCGGGGTGGGGTAGTCCGTGCCGAAGACATTGAGCGGGGGGCGTTTGCCGGTGGCGGCGTCGATCGCCAGCGGGATCAGATGGGTCTCGGGGTCGTGGCACTCGCCGATGGTGCCGTCCTCGGCCGCGCCGGCGGCGTTGAAATAACGGAAGGCGGCAAAGCTCAGCCCGTAAGCCTGGGCAAAGGCTTTCAAGGCGTTTTCAACATCCAGCTTGGTCTGGCCGTAGGGGTTGATCGGGGCCTGGGGCATGCTCTCGACCAGTGGCATCTTCTCGGGCACGCCGTAGGTGGCGCAGGTGGAGGAGAAGACAAATTTCTTCACTCCGCAGCCCAGCATGCAGCGCAGGAGATGCAGCGTGGCGGCGACGTTGTTGAAATAGTATTTCAGGGGGTCGGTGACGCTCTCGCCGACGTAGGCGTAGGCCGCGAAGTGCATGACCAGCTCGATCTTCTCCTTCTTGATGATTTTGCCGACTTCGGACTCGTTGCCGAGGTTGACCGAGTAGAAGGGCACGTCGGCGGGCACGGCCTTGCGGTAGCCGAAAACCAGGTTGTCGAGCACGACGGGTTGGTGACCGGCGGCGATCAATTGGCGGACACAGTGGGAGCCGATATAACCGGCGCCTCCGACGACGAGGACGTTCATGGTAGCGTGTTGGACAGGGGGCTGAATAAAAGACTGGGTGAAAAACGGAGCGAGGCTTGTATTGCCAACTCGCCCGCCTTGGCTAGCGCTTTCACTTCCCGCATGTCGTTTAAGCCCGCCCGCATCGTCATCACTGGCATCGGCCTCACCGCGCCGAACGGTAATTCCCTGTCCGAATTCCGCCAAAACCTGCTCGCCGGCGTGGCCGGAGTGGAGCCCTTCGACGTCCGCTACATGGGCCGTCTGATCGCAGGGGTCTGCCACTACGACCCGCTCCGCTACCAGACCCGCAAGGGCCTGCGCGTCGGCACCCGCGCCGGGTCCATTTCCATCTACTGCGCCCACGAGGCCTTGAAAGACAGCGGGCTGGCCTTCGACTCCGTCCCCAAGGACCGCGTGGGTATCTACCTGGGCTGCACCGAGCACGGCAACGTCGAGACCGAGAACGAGATCTACGCCATCTCGAAGTTTAATTACGACACCAAGTATTGGTCGCACTATCACAACCCCCGCACGGTGGCCAATAACCCCGCCGGCGAGATCTCCCTCGCCCTCGGGATCACCGGCCCAGCCTACACCATCGGCGCGGCCTGCGCGGCGGGCAATGTCGGCCTCATCCACGCCGCTCAGATGCTGCGCCTCGGCGAGGTCGATCTCGCCTTCTGCGGCGGAGTCAGCGAGTCGATCCACACTTTCGGTATCTTCGCCGGCTTCAAATCCCAGGGGGCGCTTGCCACTCACGCCGATCCGAAAAAAGCCTCCCGCCCCTTCGACAAGGGCCGCAACGGCATCGTGGTTTCCGAGGGAGGCTGCATTTACACCTTGGAGCGTCTGGACGACGCCCTCGCCCGCGGCGCCAAGATCTACGGCGAGATCGCCGGCTACTGCGTGAATAGCGATGCCTCCGACTACGTCCTCCCCAATCCCGGCCGTCAGGCCGAGTGCGTGCGCAAGGCCTTGGTCAACGCCAAGCTCGCCGCCGCCGACATCCACATCGTCAACACCCACGCCACCGCCACCCCGCAGGGCGATATTCAGGAGTGCGAGGCCATCCGCGCCGTCTTCGGCGCAGGCTGCCCGGAGACGAATATCAACAACACCAAGAGCTACATCGGCCACTGCATGGGCGCGGCCGGCGCCCTCGAACTGGCGGGCAACCTGCCCAGCTTCGACGACCTCGTGGTGCACCCCACCATCAACGTCGATGACCTCGACCCGCTCTGCGCCATCGACGGCCTTGTGCTCAATCAGCCGCGCAAAGTGGCCAAGGTCGAAGCCATCCTGAACAACTCGTTCGGCATGCTGGGCATTAATTCCACGTTGATTGTGAAGCGCTTTGTTGCCTAATCCCGACACTTTACTCTCGTTTCGACTCTCATGACCAAAGACGCCTGCAAGCAAATCGTCCTCGATATCATCGCCGACATCGCCCCGGACGAGGATCTCTCCAACTTAAAGCCGGATGTCCGGCTCCGCGATCAGATGCAGCTGGATAGCATGGACTTCCTTGATATCGTCATGGAGCTCCGCAAGCAGCACGGCATCGAGGTGCCCGAGGCCGACTATATCCACCTCGCCTCGCTCGACAGCTGCGCCGACTACCTCACGCCCAAGTTCGAAGCGCTGGGTAAATAAGCCCGCGGCCCCATTCCCTGCTTCCGGCCCGGCCTCGTGTCGGGCCTTTTTTATTGTGGAAGTGCAAAGCTGCGAAGGCGCAAGGGCCGCAAAACCAGCCGGTCTTTTCGGTCTTAACTTTGCACCTTCGCCTCTTCGCGCTTTCAATCGGTTTTTTTGATCGTGAACACCTCCTCGCACTACGACGTCGCCATCATCGGCGCGGGCATGGCCGGGCTCGCCGCCGGCATCCGGCTCGCCCACTTCGGCAAGCGCGTGTGCATCTTCGAGCGCCACAACGCCGTCGGCGGGCTCAACTCCTTCTACGCGATCGACGGCCGCAAATACGACGTCGGCTTGCACGCCATGACCAACTGGGTGCCGCCCGGCACCAAGGGCACACCGCTCGGCAAGCTCCTCCGCCAGCTGCGCATCGAGCGCGAGGAGTTCGCCCTCCATCCCCAGAAACGCTCCCGCATCGCCTTCGGCCCAGCCGGCGAGACCTCGCTGACCTTTACCAACGACTTCGCCGTTCTCGAAGCCGAGGTGGCGCAAAAGTTCCCCGCCCAGATCGATGGTTTCCGCGCCCTGGTGGCCCTCGTGCGTGCTTACGACGACGTCTCGCTCGATGCCAAGCCCGAGAGTGCCCGCGCACTAGTGCGGCGGCACGTCACCGATCCCCTGCTGGAGGACATGTTGTTCTGCCCTGTGATGTATTACGGCAGCGCCACCGAGCGGGACATGGAGTTCGGCCAGTTCGTGATCATGTTCAAGGCCCTCTTCCTCGAGGGCTTTGCCCGCCCGCTTGACGGCGTGCGCGTGATCCTGCGCGTGCTGCTGGAGAAATACCGCCACGCCGGCGGCGAGCGCCGGATGAAGTGCGGCGTTCGGCGTATCCTCACCTCCGCCGGCCGCGCCGACCGGCTCGTGCTCGATGACGGCACCGAGGTCACGGCTACGCATGTCCTCAGCACCATCGGGGCGGCCGAGACGGAGCGCTTGAGTGTCGAGGCCGCGGTGCCGGGCGCGTCCCATCCCGTCGGGCGGCTCAGCTATTGCGAGACGATCACCGTGCTCAACCGCCCGCCCGCCGCGCTGGGTTGGGGGGAGGATACCATCGTATTTTTCAACGACTCGGCGCGCTTTGCCTACGAGCAAACCGCCGGGCCGGTCGATGCCCGCAGCGGCGTCATCTGCCTGCCCAACAACTTCGCCTACCCGGACGGCGCGGACCTCCCCGAAGGTCTTTTTCGCTGCACCTGCCTCGCAAACTACGACCACTGGACGGGCCTGCCCGGCGAGGCGGCCTACCAAGCGGAGAAACAGCGCTGGTATGGCGAGATCCAGCGCAGCGCCCTGCGGTTTTTGCCGCCCTTGCCGGCACCGGACGCGCTGGGCCGGGCCACGGTGGCGACGGATATGTTCACGCCGCGCACCATCACCAAATTCACCGGCCACCTTGGCGGCGCCATCTACGGCTCGCCGGTAAAAATCCGCGACGGCCGCACCCCTCTGGCCAATGTCTATCTCGCCGGCACCGACCAGGGTTTCCTCGGTATCGTGGGCGCCATGCTCAGTGGCATCAGCATGGCCAACTTCCACGTCCTCGCGGCCAAGGGCTGAGGCGTGTCGTTCACTCCGAAGCGCTCGAAGGTTCCGGGCCTCGTATTTTGGCCGGCTTCGTGTCTTCGTGCCCTTCGTGGTTACTCCTCCCTCTCTCCGGCCCGTTGCCCTCCTCCGCACGCCGTTTGCGGAAAAGTTTGGCGTGCCGCGTCAGTCGGGCCTCGTGCCCGCCGCCGAGGGGAGGGTGGAGTTTTTGCCGGAGTTTGCCGCGCCGGATTTCACACGAGGCATCGAGGCTTTTTCGCACCTCTGGCTGGTCACGGGGTTCCATAAAAACCCGCCTTGGGATGGCGCCGCGACGGTGCGGCCGCCGCGGCTGGGCGGCAACGAGCGGGTGGGGGTTTTTGCCTCGCGTTCGCCCCTGCGCCCCAACGGCCTCGGGCTCTCGCTGGTGCGTTTACTCGCGGTGGAGCCGGGGGTCTTGCGTGTGGCCGGGATCGACTGCGTGGACGGCACGCCCGTCTACGATGTGAAGCCTTATCTGCCTTATTGCGAGGCCCAGCCCGAGGCCCGCGCGGACTGGGCCCAGGCTGCTCCGGAGGTGCGCTCCGCTGGGCAGATCTACCTTCCCCCGGCTATTGCCGCGGTGTTGCCGGAGGAGGTGGCGGTGCTCGCGCGCGAGCTGCTCGCCCTCGATTTGCAGCCCGCCTATCAGGCCGCAGATGCCGGGCGGGTTTATGGCATGACGATCGCGGGCTGGAACCTGCGCTGGCGGCTGGCGGGTGAGAGGGTGGAGGTCGTCGCGGCCGAGCCGAGGCCGGCGGGCGGCTAGAGCAGCGGTGCGAGCAGGCGGCTGAGGTCCTCCGCGAGGTTGGCGGGGAAGCGTGGCCGCTTGAGATCGGCCAGGGTGAGCGGGCGGGACTCGGCGGCGAGTTCTCCCGCCCAGGTGCGCAGGGCGCGGCCGTCGGGCGCGCTGTGCAGCACCACGCCGATCTCGAAGTTCACAAACAGGCTGCGCATATCGACGTTGGCCGAGCCGATCAGGCCGAACTTTTCGTCCACGATGATGGCCTTGGCGTGCAGCATGCGCGTTTGATAGGCGAGCACGCGCGCGCCGGCCCGGACCAGTTGGCGCAGGTAGGGGCGGCGGGCGAGGTCGGTGATCGGGTGGTTGGAGCGGGCGGGCAGGATGAGCGTGACGTCGCGGCCGGCGCGGGCCTTGACCACCAGCGAGCGCAGCAGCACCTCGTCCGGGATGAAGTAGGGGGTGACGATCCAGATGCTCTGCTGGCTCTCCTGAATCATGGCGAGGATACCCTCATAAAGCGGGTCGCCGGATACGTCGGGGCCGGAGGCGACCACCTGCACGTCGCTCGCGCCCGCGCCGG
>CAMCZZ010000038.1 GCA_945888375.1 Akkermansia muciniphila
TCTTTGCGGCTTATGCTCGGTCTTCTTCGGCTTCATCAATTTTCCCGGTTTACTTGTGTCGAATTCACAGTTTCCGGGAAAATCAAACAGCATAAATTAAAGTCAATATATTATTAATCAATAGCTTGTGGAAATTTCAGCGCCGACTATGCTAATTATGGCTCCATGCGTGGGCCTATCTCGAAGGGCTTAAATCACCCTCCGTCGTCTAGGAAGCCGACTATGATTAGACTAAGTGCGTCACCCGCACGCAGCCCCACTTGCGATTGAGGTAATCAGCCACAAGGCGGCGGTGGCAGTGGTGAGGCTTGTCTTCACTGCATAACAGGCAGCCGCCATCCAGCAGGGCGGGCGGGATTGTTTTTTCGATCTGTCGTCGCTCCATGAGTGCGAGAAATTTCTCTTCGTAGATAACCCAATCGCCGCCGTTCTTTTTGTAGTCGTCGAGGATATCTTGTGTAGGGGCCAGCTTGGGCTCGTGCACGTAGTCGATGCCGCCGATCTGCTTCAGGAAATACTGGAGGTCGTCCTTTTTGCTAAACCCGGCCAGTTGCGACACATTATTTAGGCGCACGTCCACCACTCGTTTCACGCCGGAACCCCTAATCTTTTCAAAGAATTGTTCAGCCGATTTCTTTGTAAAGCCGATGGTGTGAATCTGGATTTCAGGGGTGTTCATACTTTGGCGGCTCCGGTCGTTTCTTGATAGGCGATATCCGAGGCGCGTTTAGCGTAGGCATTTTCGATCCGCTGCGCCTCAGGCACAAACAAATCATCTTCGCCGAGTCGGCATTCAGCCATCAGGCGTGCTTCGGCTTGAGCGTGAGTCTCTAGACTGCCGTCGGCCATGATATGTGCCACCTCGGCAAAGGCCTTGGCATGATGGGCGACGAGAATCGTGCGGTGGCACTCTAAGGGATCTTTTTCAGCGCACATGATCGCCACCCGATATTTTGTGATGCCAGTGCGCAGCCGATTCAGACCGCGTTGGAATGCCGGGGTTTTCGCTACCAGCCCGTAATCCACCTTACCGTCGACGAAGCACTCCGGCTCCGCGCGCCGTGCGCCTAGCTCTTCGCCTAGGAAGACATACTTGATACCGTAACGGGCCAGCCCACCCATCATCGACTCGCGGTTATACTGAGGCGTAAAGCGGCTATAAGGCCTGGAGCGCACGTCCCCCAGAACCTCAATACGGTGTAGTTTGAGAAGATCCACGAAGTGCTCCCATTCGTGGGTGGAGTGGCCAATTGTGTATAGCGAGCTCATGCGTTTTCACCCCGAATGACCGCTGCAAGAATCTTGTAATGCCAACCCTTGAAAGCAGGGGTCAGGCTAAGCGCAAAGTATAGGTTTTCTGGCTCGCGGAACGGAATAATCAGTTCGCCTTCGAACGGGACGCTTACCGACTGTGCATAGTGCGTGTGAATTTGAGAGTCGTTGTTGTCGAAGACATGGACATGTCCACCCAGCGACAAGTTCAAGCGAGACTTCGTCCGCACCTTCCCTTCGAAGTTGGTATCTTTGAAAATTGAAATTGTCCATCCATCCGGCGGCTTCACCAGCATCAAGCTTGCCGGATTGCTCATCCGCGAAACATACCCCTCAAGCACACGGCGCGATTGACCCGACTGGTGCCATAGATCGCCCCCATCATCGCATAAATGCGGCACGAAGGCCGCAGGGAGTTGATGCAAACGCTTCCAGCGCTTGGTGGTATCAATGACCCAGTCCTCGGGATGATTCACGTCTGCGGCATGGGTGAGAATAGGAACGTCCACTATGTCTAGAACTTGCGGGCAGGTTCCATCCTCGTAACGCATGACTTGGAGGGAAACGGCCCCCTCAGCCTCATTCCTATCTACGGGGCGAATCCAACCCGCGGCATGATACTGCGTAGCATCCCATGATATCTCCTTTCCGGCCACGCAGCGATTATGCCGCTTGGTCGAGTTTGCGAGGACGACGATGCGTTTCCAGCCCGTCATTTGAATTTTAACTCCTTTCGCTTGGCGGCTTCGACCTGGCTTGGGCTACCATGATGCCACGTCAGCACACTGACCGTGCCTAGATCACGATCCCCCGGGGCGAAGACCGACGCTACTGCATCTTGGGCCTGGCTGGATGGAGCCACTACGAAGAACAGCGCTATCCTAAGTGCCAATATTCTCATGCCTTGAATTACATGGTATTTGATTACTTACACCGCGAGCTTTTTGGGCGCGGTCGAAAGCGCTCCGGTCAGGTTGCCAAAAGGTTGTCCAAGCCGCTGTTTTTGCTTTCACTTTTACGCATTTATCTGCTTCTCTCTTCACGTTCTAAGCCACTAACCATCAACTAAGTCCGCGTTAATCCGGAACTTAGCTAGCAGCGGAGATTCAGGTTCGAATCCCTCCCTCTCCGCCATTTGCGCAGCAAATGGCGCTGCGCTCCGTCCTCTACTCGATCCGCGCCGAAATGCGTTCGCCATTCCGAACTGCTGCTCGGCCATACAACCGCAGGACCCCAGCTAAGCCTAGAATGCTGCCGGCGGGTTGCTCAGTAGAGACGCACGTAGGCGCCCTTGCGCAGCCGTTCCAGCCATTTTTCCTGGGACTCACGGGTCATTTGCTGGGCGAGGGTGGACTCGATTTGTTCGCGGACCTCGGTGATGGGCGGGGTGCCGGCGGCTTTCCGTTCCTCGGCGAAGAGCAGGTAGACGCCTTCTCGCTGGACGATGGGGGCGCTGACCTCGCCGGCGGCGAGGGCGAAGAGCGGGTCGCTGAACTCGGGCTTTAAGTCGGCGCGTTTCTGCCAGCCCCAATCTCCTCCCTTGGCCTTGCGGGCGTCGTCAGTGTATTCCTTGGCGAGGTCTTCGAATTTGGCGCCGTCCTTGAGCTTGGCGAGGATCTCGGCGGCCTTGGCGAGGAGGTCGGCGTCGGCGAGTTCACCGCGGTTCAGCTGAATGAGGCGCAGACGGACTTGTTCCTCCTGATAAAAACGTTCCTGGTTGGCGGCGTAGTAGGCCTCGACCTTGGCGGGGCTGACGACGTTGAGGCTCTTGCGCTGCTGTCCGCGCATGTAGCCGTAGATGATGTCCTCTTCGACTTCCTTGCGGTAGTCGCGGAGGGTAAAGCCGCGGGATTTTAGATAGGCGAGGAAGCGGGCGCGATCGCCTTCAAACTGGGTGGTCAGTTGCTCGGAGATGGCGTTGTCAACGTAGCTCTGGGGAATCTGGCGTTTCTCGTCCTTGCGGAAATCCTTCACGATGAGGGCGCGATCCACGAGGTTACGAATGATCTCGTCCTGCACCTTTTCGAGTTTTTGGGAGAATTCCTGCTGGTTGCGGGAGTCGCGCCGGAGCTGGGGCAGGATGGGGGCGAGTTCGCGGCGGATGTCGTCCACGGTGATGACCTTGGATTCGACGACGGCGGCGATGCCGTTGGCGAAGCGCAGGTTGAGGCCATCATCGTTCACCGTGGCGGCGGGGCCAGCGTCGGCCTGGGCGCGGGCGGCTACGGGGGCGGCGAGCAGGCCGGCGGACAACAGGGCGAGGGCAAGGCGGCGGGCGGGGATGGGCATGGGAGCGAGGCGGAGAGGTGCGACAGCGCGTGGCTGGTTTTGTGCCAAGGTAGAATGTCGGGCGGGCCGGTCAATGAAGGATGCGGGCGGTTGCGGTGGGCCAGCGGTCGGGGGACGGCGTATTTACGACTGGCCGCATGCTCCGTGCAGGAAGATAGTCCGGCATCCCCTTCCAAGCCCCATGAAAATCGTTCCTTTGCTGTTGGTTTTATCCCTGCTGGTGAATGCCTTTCTTCTAGTGGTCAGGCCGCCCGGCTCGGCCCCAAAGGCGGACCGGCCCGAGGCGGGTGCGGTCGCGGCAGGGGCGGAGGCTGCGGTCGCGGCGGGAGGTCCCGCCTCATCACTGGCGACGGGTAAATCCGTGGCGATCGCCGCCGCTTTGAAGAAGAACGATGCGGAGTCCCTGCGCGACGAATTGCGCGCAGCGGGCGTCGGCGAGGAGTTGATCCGGGCTGTGGTGAGCGCCTCGATTTGGCGTCGCTTCGCCGCGCGCTTCGAGGAGTTGCAGCCCGCAAATAACGCGAAACCGGCTTGGTGGAAAAATGATGAAGACGGCTTTTGGGGCGGGCTGAGCAAAGAGCAGCGGGTGGCGATGAAGGCGCTGCAGGCCGAACTAAAGGCCGAGAGCGAGCGGGTGCTTGGCAAGGATCCTGAGGCAGCGAAAATGAACCCTTGGATGGAGCGCCAATATGGCTTTGCCGCAGCCGACAAGCGCGAGGCGCTTCAGCAGTTGGAACAAGACTACAACGAGCTGGCGAACGACATGCGCCGGGAGACGCGGGGGTTCCAGACTCCGGCCGACGCCGAAAAGGCGCGCTTCATTCAGGAGGAGAAAAGGCGTGATCTGGCCGCCCTGCTCACCCCCGCCGAAATGGCTGAATACGACCGGCGCAACTCGCCCACGGCCCAAAAGCTGCGCTGGCAGATGACCCAGATGGATGCCTCCGAGGAGGAGTATCTGGCGATTTTTGAAATCCGGAAGGATTTCGACGAGCGCTTTGCCGACTACGACGCCTACGGGAACCGTCTCAAACCGGCCAAAAGTGAAACGGACCCGAAGGCGCGTATGGAGGCGGAGAAGGCTTTGAACGCGCAACTACGCCAGGCCCTAGGCACTGAGCGTTACCAGACCTATGTGAATGCCCATGATGGCGACTTCCAGCAGTTGCAGGCAGCAACCAAGCGTTTCGGTCTGGCGCCGGGCACGCCCTCCGCCGTGCTCACCTTGAGGGAGGAGACGGCCAAGGCGGCGATGCGACTGGCCGATGACACCAGCCTGAGCGGTGAGCAGAAACGGGCGGAGATCGGAAAGCTAGCCGAGCAGGCGCGCGGCAAAGTGTCCGGCCTCCTCGGGGCCGAGGTGGCCAAGACCTATTTCGACAACGGCGGTGCACCCTGGCTCGGCCAGTTGCAGAGCGGCACCATTGTCACTTATGACGAGAACGGGACACGGCAGCATCGTCGGCTCGAGCAAGCAGCGCGCCGACCGGCCAAAACCGGCCAGTAAAGGGGCGCGGTTTAGCGTGGGGCCGACTACTCTTGGGCGGAGAGCTCGGCGGAGCGCGCCTTGCTGGCCAGGGTGGTGTCGCGCAGCAGGCCGCGAAAATCCCGCGCGGCCATGACTTGCAGGCCGGCGTAGGTGGTGCCTTTGGGCGAGGTGACCTGGTTACGCAACTCCTCGGGCTCCGTGCCGGTATGGGCCATCAGCTTGGCGGCGCCGACCACGGTTTCGAGCGCGAGGAGATGAGCTGTCTCGCGGGCCAGACCGCAGGCGACGCCGGCCTCGCGGAGGGCGGCGGTGAACTCGAATACAAAGGCGGGGCCGCAGCCGCTCACGGCCATGAGGGCGTCGATCTGGTCCTCGGGCAGCTCGATCTCGCGGCCCATGGCGCTCAGGAGCGAGACCACGGTGGCGCGGTCGGCGGGGGACAGCTCGCGAAGGGCGGCCCAGCCCGTCACGCCCGCGCCGATGGCGGCGGGGGTGTTGGGCATGGTGCGCACGAGGTTGCGGGCGTGGGGAAAGGTGCGGGCGAGGCGGGCGAGGGTCTTGGCGGCGAGAACGGAAAGGACCAGTTTCCCGCGGGTGAGCTCGGCGAGGCGCGGGTCGGCGCCGGCGAGGTGCTGGGGCTTGAAAGCGACGACGAAGAGGTCGGCTTCTCGCGCGAGGTCGGGCAGGTCTGCGGCGAGGCGCACCCCGGTGCGGGCGACTAGGGCGGTGGCGGTCGCGCCGGAGCCGCCGAGCACGGCGATGTCGGCCGAGGCGGCGGCGCGGGTGGAGAGCAGGCCGTCGATAATGGCGGAGGCCATGCGGCCGGCGCCGAGGAAGGCGATTTTGAGGGACATGGAGGGAGGGTTAACCCGGCTATCGGCCTAGGCCAAATCCCAAACGCAGAACCGCCCGGGCCAGGCGGTGACTCCTTGGAGATTTTACCAACGGCTAATGCCCATTGGACAATAAACACCCAAATTCTTGATCACGGATCGTTCGAATAATCATGGATATACCAAGCCCCATCCGTGCCCAACACAGCTAATCCGTAGTTATTAAAGTCTTAATGTTTTTTAGCGATTAGTGGCAGGGGCGGAGAAGCGGATTTCGCCGGAGGGTTGCTCGGCGGGAACGGCGCCCTTGGGGACGGCGAAGCCGGGCACGAGGAAGAAGCCGGCGCCGAGTTCGCGGTCTCCGGCAGGGGCTTGGCGGAGCACGCCGGAGAAGGTGACCAGGCGGGTAACAGGTTTGGCCGGGGG
>CAMCZZ010000039.1 GCA_945888375.1 Akkermansia muciniphila
GCGACGGGGCCTCAGGAGGCGAGGGCGGCCTTGACGGCCTCGAAGTTTGGCAGGTCCTTCGGCGTGGGGGTGCATTCCGAGTATTTGATGACGCCATCAACCCCGATCACGAAGGCGGCGCGGGCGGAGGTGTCGCCGATGCCGGCGAGGCCGGGGAACACCACATCGTAGGCCTGGGTGACGGTCTTGTTGAGGTCGGAAACCAGCGTGAGGGTGATGTTTTCCTTCTTGGCCCAAGCCTCTTGAGCGAAGGGGCTGTCCACACTGATCGCGATCACATCCGCACCGAGGGCGGCATAGGCGGAGAGACCGGAGCTGATGTCACACAGTTCGGCGGTGCAGACGCCGGTGAAGGCGAGCGGGAAAAACAACAGCACAGTCTGCTTTTGGCCGAAACGGGAGGAGAGAGTCACATCGACCAGACCGTCAGCGGTCTTCGACTTGAGCGTGAAATCAGGGGCGCGGGTGCCAACGGCGAGAGCCATGAGAAACAATAGGTTGAAGGTGAAAGGAGACCGGGAGCCACGGCCGACGCGTAGGCGACGACCACGGATTGAATAACGTGGGTGTGACCGGGTTATCCCGCAACCCGTTTTTGGCAGCTTCCGAAAAAGGTTAAATATGTCGCTTTACTGCGGACGGACGGCGGGTTGACAGCCCGCGCCACTGCCCTACCGTGAAATTCCTTAACGCCCCGGAACCAGCAAGAGCCCATGACGACGCTTGACTCCTCGCAAACCGCCTCCGGCGCGCGCGATTTCGTGAAACAGTCCAGCCTCTACCAGGAGTTTCTTGCCGAGCGGGAGGAAATCCTCCGTCACAAGTGGCTGGAGTCCGAGCGACTGGGCCAGGATATCGGTTTCGAACGCGCCCTGCTCGATTGGATCCGCAAGCACCGCGATGGCTGGCGGGCCGCGCGCCGCGCCCAAATTGTCCAAAGTGCGGGCCGCGCCACCGTGCCCCAGCACACGGACTGCACCCACCGTCCGGCCCAAAACCCGGCCTAAGCGGAGCCCGGCGTTTCCGTGACCTCGCCGGCCGCGCAGGCCTCCGCGAAGGCCTTGATGCGTTTGCGCAGATTGGAGAGGGCGTTGCTGCGATTAGCGGATAACACCTGGCTCAACCCCGCCTCGGCGAGAAAGTCCGGTTCCGTCGCGAGGATAGCGGCCGGCGTCTCGCCATCGTAGAACCCGCAGACCACTGCGGCGATGCCCTTGGAGATGAGTGCCTCGGCGTCCATACGGAACCAGCAGCGCCCGTCGCGAAACTCCGGGTAAAACCAGAGCCGCGAGACGCACCCGGGCAGCAAACGCCCCTCGGTCTTGAGTCCGGCGTCCAGCGCCGGCCATTTCTTGGCCTTGGCCAGCAAATACATGAACCGCTCCTCGGCGTCGGGCAGGCTCATCAGATCATCAATCAGGGTCTGGCGTTTTTCAGCAAGGGACATGGTCAAAAATAGCGGCGGCGGAAAATTCGGGTGGGTAACATTGAGCCATACGCCCCCGCCCGCGAGACTTCACTCGGTTTTTATGCGGAGAAACTCGAAGCGGTGGCACATCCCCGAAGCGAGGCACGAACGCCGCTGACCGCGTAGCAGGATTGGGCGCCGTTAGTTGTGTCCGTCAAGTTCAGCAAAAGGGTCTGGGTTGGTAGGTGGATTGAAGACCTAAAGATTAAAAATGGGGAGGGGTGCAGGGGCGGGGGCATGGCCCCCGCCCCGCCCGCTCGGGATTGGTTTTAGGCGGCTTGGGCGAAGAGGTGAGGAGCGATCTCGCGAAGGGGTTCCATGTTGAGGTAGCGGTTGGCGTCGATCCACTCCTCGTGGGTCTCGACTGCGAGGGCGCGGGTGAGGCGCAGGCAGGCCTCGGCGTCGGGGAAGATGCGCACGACGTGGGTGCGCCGCTTCAGCTCCTGGTTAAGGCGTTCGAGCAGGTTGGTTGATTTGAGATGTTTGTGGTGAGCGCGGGGCAGCCGGTAGAAGGCGAAGGTCTCCTCGATGTTTTCCTCCACCCAGCGGCACAGCCGGGGGTGCTTGCCCTGCCAGCGCTCCAGCCAGGCGCGCAGATCGTGGCGGACCTCGGTGGCGTCGTGGCGGTCGTAGAGCCAGCGCAGTTCCTGCAATACGGTGCGCTCGGCGCTGCGGCTGAGGTGATCGAGCGCGTTGCGCAGGAAGTGAACGTAACAGCGTTGCCACGAGGCCTCGGGCAAAACCTTTGCCACCGCCTGTTTCAGGCCCGGGTGGTCGTCGGTCACCACCAGATGCACGCCGCGCAGGCCGCGTTGCTTCAGCCCCAGCAAAAACTCCTGCCAGCTGGAGGCGCTTTCGCGGTTGGCCAGCTCCACCGCTAGGATCTGGCGGCGGCCTTCCCAGTCCACGCCGATGGCGATGAGCACCGCGCGGCTGCGGATCACCCCGTCTTCCCTTACCCGCTCGTAGCGGGCGTCGAGGATGAGGTAGGGATAGGCCTCGTCCAAGGCCCGGCGCATTACCTTTTGCAGCTCCGTGTCGAGCTGCTTGGCCGCCTCCGACACCGTCGAGGCCGAGAAGGCGTGCCCGCAGAGCTGCTCGGTCACTGCCTTTACCTTCCTAGTAGAAACTCCCTGCACATACATCTCCGCCAGGGACAAGAGCAGCGCCCGCTCGCTTCGCTGGTAACGTTTAAAAACCTCGGTCTGAAAAAGCCCCTGCCGGTCCTGCGGCACCCTCAGCTCCAAAGTGCCCACCCGCGTCACCAGATTGCGCGAATAGTAGCCGCTGCGGTAGCCCCGCCGGCCGCTCGTGCGCTCACTCCGGCCCGCGCCCAGCGCCTCTTCCATCTCCGCCTCCAACACTCCTTGGATAGTTACCTGTAACAGCTCCTTGATCGCCTCGTCCTTCTCCAAAAGCGCCAGCATCTGCTCGCGCGCGTCGCTCATCTTCTCTACTTTCTTCTTCTGTCGGGTCATGGTCGGTTCCTTGTTCGTTTGTGGTTTAGGTTTGGTCACCAAAACCACCCTTCCATGACCCGACCTTTTGCTGAACTTTTAAGACACTACC